>NZ_JAFCLS010000120.1 GCF_018131075.1 Bradyrhizobium sp. JYMT SZCCT0428
GCCAGCTCCCGTCGCTACCACCGCCCACCCGGCAACCCAAACGCCAAGAGCGAACTCGGGATCGGATAAAACTTGGGCGCAAGGTCAATTTTTAGTCAGGCGTCGTGCCTGAGGCCGACACGAGCGGCCGATGTCGCTAACGGGGAAAGCGGGAAGTTCTAGACGGTTGGCAACGGCCTTGAGCGATGATGCTTCACGCGGTTCCGCTAAGGCAGAAACCGAAATCCCCGGCGATTTTTGAGCTTTTATAAACGATCAGGTAGGGGAAAAGCCGGTATAGTGTAACGAACCCCAGGATTGTGACGCATGGCCAAGGCGATCTGGACAAATTCGCAAATCATCGATCAACTGGACAGCGGATCTGTATGGTCCGGTCTCAATCTGACCTACGGTTTCCCGTCCAGCGCCAGCTGGTTTCCCTATGCCGAGCGAAACGGCTTCACCCCGGTCACAAGCGCGCAACAGGCCGCGGCAACCTTTACCATCAGGCTGTGGGATGATCTGATCGGTCCGGATTTTGCGTTGGCTGCGAACGGCGCGACCGCCAACGTCAAGTACATGAACACGACCACTAACATCGGCTATGCTCAAGCCTACTATCCGAGCATCGCGCAAAGCGGCGGCTCGCTCTGGTTTAACTCGCAATACGGCGCGAGTTCGGGGACCAACAACCTGATGTCGCCCACCGTGGGCAACTGGGGCTGGGGCACCTTCATTCACGAGACCGGTCATGCCCTGGGACTGGATCATCCCGGCAATTACAACGGCGGATCGCCAACCTACGCGAATGACGCGCTCTACGCGCAGGATTCGCAGATGTATACAATTATGTCGTACTTCACCGCAAACAACACCGGTGCCGACTGGGTCGCCGACGACGGCCGCACTTATTATGCCGAGACGCCGATGCTGGACGACGTTTTGGTCATTCAGGCCATGTATGGCGCGGAGACGACGACGCGAACCGGAAATACCGTCTATGGCTTCAATTCCAATTCGGATGTCTGGCTCTTCGATTTTCGACAGAATTTGCATCCGGTTCTCTGCATCTACGACTCTGCTGGCACCGACACGCTTGACCTTTCCGGCTGGAGTTATTCCTGCATCCTCAATCTCGCGCCGGGCGCTTTTTCCAGTTGCGATATGATGACGTACAACATCTCGATTGCGTATGGCGTCATCATCGAGAACGGCATCGGCGGTGGCGGCAATGACGCCATTGACGGAAACGGTGTCGGCAACCAGCTTTCCGGCTTGGTCGGGGATGACACGATAACCGGCGGGGGTGGCAACGACATCATAGACGGCGGCACCGGCAACGACACCGCCGTTTATTCGGGCGCGTGGGCCAACTATCTCATCACATGGAATGCGAATACTAGCACATTCACGCTGCTCGATACGCGCGGCGGCAGTCCCGACGGTCAGGACCAGGACAGCAACATCGAGAATTTCCGATTTTTGGACGGGGTGGTCACGGCCTCGGCGCTTTTGAACGGCATCGGCTCGGGCGGCATCCCAACAAGCGCCGCACCCGGTAAAACCCTGAACGGTGGAGCATTGACCGATCAGCTGTACGGTCTCGGCGGAAATGACATTCTCATCGGTAATGGCGGAAACGATTGGCTGTTTGGTGGAGGCGGCAACGACCTTACGTACGGCGGCGCGGGATCGGACAGCACCTATGGAGGAGCCGGCAACGACACGCTGATCGGTGATGGCGGTTCTGACCTGCTGGAAGGCGATGACGGCGACGACTGGATTTACCTTGCCAATGGCGACGGTTCGCAGGCCTATGGCGGGGCCAGCAACGATGTCTTGATCGCCACTAAAGGTTGGGTGATCGAGCAAGGCGACGACGGCAACGACACTATGTTCGGCTCTCAATTCAACGACTACTTCTATGGCGGCACCGGCAACGACCAGATGTTCGGTGGCGACGGTGTCGATGTCTTAATCGGCGGCGCCAGCAACGACTATTTCGACGGTGGCCAGGGCGTGAACTATTACTTCGGAGGTAATGGCGGGGGCCCGGGCACCGGCGTCGGCAACGACACGTTCGTTGTCAACGGCGTTCCGAGTGTTCAGGTCATTCAGGACTGGACCCCCGGCCTCGATACTGTCCAGTTCAGCGCGTCGGGTTTTACATCGTTCGCAGATGTGCTGTCGCATTCCTACCAGAACGGTGCCTACTTCGTTGTTCAGGTGGACACCGATACTGCGGTCTGGCTAAACGGCGCTACCGCCGGAACACTGACGCCCGCGAACTTCTCGATCGTAGGTTAGCGATTCGCAAGAGACCAGCCGCATTGAACTGCGGCCCGCAAAAAATGTATTGGAATGAATGAGGCCGCCAAAGCACGGTCGGAGCAGTGGCGGGACTAGCAGCACTTCCGTTCTTACTTCCGCTAGAGCTCGCGCTGCTGCCGGAACTTGCGCTGCCACTCGAACTAGCGCTCCCACTGGACCCTTGGGCACTCAATAACGAAGTCGACGCAAGTAGAACGGAAAAAGAGTAATTGCGGCGATCCTTGTCATGTCGAAACTCCTTTGCTGGATACCTTATCAAGCGGCGCCCGGGCGACAAGTTCTCGGAACCGACTTTCAAAAACAGCCTAGTGAACCGACGTTTCGTATGGGAAGGACCTTTTCCGGCTCGGGAACAAAATATTCTGCGGACGCTTTAATTCGCAGTTCCGTTGCGGGGAGTTGCATTATGTGTCGCGCACGAGGTGCGCCGGCGCTGGGACCTACAGAGGCGCGACATTCCATTGCCTCTTGCAGGATTTCACCGACCGCTATGAGGGCCGCTGTCGAGGCGTCCAGCTGCCGCTGCCGATGCGACTGGCCACGACAAACACAAGCCCACTGCGGCTCCCGTTCTTAAAAAGCGGTGCAAGAGGGATGCTCTTCCGCCCGTCAAAGGGCGGATGGAGCCTGAACTGGGTCACGGGCGGCGCTGCAACGATACGCTGGTCGGGGTAGCGGCATTGAAATTGCTGACGAGGGCGATGCCGGCGACGACTACACTTACCTCTTCGAAGGCGATGGTTCGCAAGCCTACGGCGGAACAGGCAACGACGTCCTAATCGCGGCGCAAGGGCGCGTCATCTAACAGGGTAACGACGGCAATGACATGATGTTTGGATTGGGCGGGAACGATTACCAATATGGCGGAGGCGGCAACGATATTATGTATGCCGGCGATGGTGTCGACGTCCTGCTCGGCGGCGCCGGAAACGATTACTTCGACGGCGGTCAAGGCGTGAATTACTATTTCGGCGGAGGCGGTAGCAACACGTTTGTGGTCAACGACGTTCCGAGTGTTCAGGTGGTTCAAGATTGGAATGCCACCACGGACAGTGTGTTGCTGACCGGCTCGGGCTTCACGTCCTTCCGACTTGTTGCCTCACTCGTACCAGAACGTGCTTACTTCGTTGTGCAGGTGGACAGCGATACCGCGGTTTGGCTGAATGGAGCCACCGCGGCGACGTTGACGGCCGGAAATTTCAGTTTCGTGAGCTGATCGGGAAAGCCAGCGGATCGACTTGTGGTCGGTTTCAACAGTACGGTCAGGGAAGTGCCGTCGCCGCAGCAGCCTGAACTTCTGAAAAGGGTCGGTTGATCGCCTCCGCGAACCCTCGCGCCCATTGCCCTCTGAACGGGCGGATCGGGTCGCCGCTCGCCAGCGCGCTCAAGGACCTGTTAAGAATTTTTTCCTTCTCAGCCGAATGTGACTCGTCTGAAGCGGTTGCCACTCTCACGAGCAGGATGCTCACTTGCGAGGGCGAAGAAAAGCACCTGTACAGGCTCGACGAGGACGGCTTGACGGCGGATATGATCGTTCCGTTTCGACCGCACGCCCAGCCAAACGAGACTCAGCAATTCAAATTCGCGCCGACGACCGCAAGGTCTTTGAGATCCGATGGGACCGCGCGAGGAATTTCAGGCTCATTACCTATGAGCCTGCCGGTTAGGAGCGAACGCTGCTCGATTGGCCGAAGCCAATTCCGTTTGATTGACGTCATCTCCTTACCAAGATCATGACGCAATGGGAGGCCGCCTTAGTTGGCGGCCCCTTTCATTTCAATTGCTCGGCTATCGACAAATGTAAAATCCGAAGCGACGAGTTGCGATTTATTGACGCCAATCAGCCAAATCTACGGCTCGTTTTCGATCGTCACCGCAGTGTTGACGTCCATCGAGCGACAACAAACACGAGCTGCGAAAGTAGATCGTCGAAGCTTGTAAGCATCGTTCCTTGCAGGGCAACGCTATCGCTGACGATGGCGCCCGCGTTGGATGATAAATCTCAGACGGTCATGAGCTATACAGGTAGTGCGCCTAGTTAGCTTGGACCTCTTGACCTTCAGGCCGTGCAGTATCTTCACAACGTCCCGGGAACTGATGGTTCTCAGGATTCCGAGATACTGCTCACGACTTCGCAGAAGCGAGACTGCAGCGAGCCAAGGTCCTGGGCCGGGTCGCTTATCGCTTAGTGCGCACCGGAATGATCGTGAGTTTTTATAGCGGAAGGTTCTTCATTCGCGAATGCGGCCACGGCTTCTCGGCAATCAAGCTTTATCTCGCCGCCAATGTCGTTCCGAGCAATGAAGATTTCTCCGAGCTCTGCGTCCACGGATGCGGGCCGGAAGGTGCTCGATGTTCACTGGAACAATGCCGGCTCGTTCAAGGTCGCGCTTTACGAGCCTGGCGGTTGGGAGCGAATGCTCGATTGGCCGGAGCCTATTCCGTTTTAAAGCATCGACCGTCGCGCATTGTCGTGCCGCGCCGGCCGCTTCTAACATGGATTTTCAAGGACGAAAGGCCGCCGCAACCGGCGGCCTTTCTGAACCACGAAACCATGGGTCAAAACTACGTAAATGTAAAATCCGAAGCTACGAGCTGCGATTTATTGACGCCGATCAGCCAGATAGCTGTATTGGCATCCATGGTGACGATCGAAAACGTGCCGTAGTCAGTGGTGGCTGCCAGTACATCGTCGAAGGTTGTAAGCATCGTTCCTTGCAGGGCAATACTATCGCTGGTCACTTCAAAATCGTTGATTACATCAACACTCGAGTCGGCATTGAATAGCACCCGATCAATGCCGCCACTTCCCAGGAACAGATAGTCGGTGCCGGCACCACCATCAAACGTGTCATTTCCCGATTCACCGAGAAGGACATCGACGCCAGCTCCGCCGTACATGGCGTCGTTGCCATCCCCCATGTAAAAATAGTCCTGACCGTCATCCCCGGTGGCGATGTCGTTGCCCGATTGCATTACGAAGATGTTGTTGCCACCACCGCCGTAGCCCGCGTCGTTGCCGATGTCGCCGTAGAAATAGTCGCCGCCATCTCCACCGTACATAAAATCATCACCGGCTTCGCCGAGAAGGACATCGACGCCGCCTTCTCCCGCCAGCACGTCGTTGCCAGCGCCGCCGTAGAGATAGTCCTGATCGTCACCTCCATAGGCCACGTCGTTACCGTTCCCGGCCACCAAGACGTCGACCCCGCTGCTCCCGGAATACACGTCATTGCCATCGCCGCCGTAGAAATAGTCGTTCCCGACTCCGCCATAACCGGTGTCATTGCCCGCGAGCCCCACCAATACGTCCGCACCGCTCCCGCCAGCCAGCGTGTCGTTATTAGCTCCGCCATATAGCAAATCATTTGTGGCGGGGCCAAACGGGTCCACCGATAACAGGAGAGTGTTGGCCACCAGGCCAGACACGACGTAGGTGCCGTCAGCAAAATTCAAATATTCTCCACCATAGACTGAGTCTCTACCGTCCAGCCCGTCCACGATTACAACAGTGCCGCCACCACCGCCAAAAAGCGAAATACTGTAAGCAGATCGAGGTGCGGAAAAATTAAAGAAATCGAGGCCAGCGTCACCAATAAGACTGTCGTTTCCAGCTCCACCGATGAGAGTATCGTCACCGCTCCCGCCATACGCCAGATCGTTTCCGATGCCTACGTTGATCAAGTCAGTATCGTCACCGCCATAACTAGAATCGGATCCCGCACCGCCAAAGATAGCGTCGCCGCCCGCGTCCCCGTAAAGCGTGTCGTTGCCGCCATCCCCGGAGACCACGTCGTTACCGGCATCGCCATGGATGCTGTCGGCCCCCAGACCGCCGAACATCAAGTCATTCCCCGCGCCCAAAATTGAGACGTCGTCGCCGGCATTTCCCGAGATCACGTCAGCGGTTCTAAAGCCACGAAAGGTATCGTTGCCCGCGGTTCCAACCTGGATCAGTGTGTAGGATCCCGTCCACCGCCACGCGGAATCCTGCGAACCATCAGTTCCCGGGACGTTGTAAAGATACTGCACGGCCTGAAGGTCAAGAGGTCCAAGCTGACTGGGCGCACTACCAGTATAGCTCATGACGGTCTGAGATTTATCATCCAACGCGGGCGCCAACGTCGGATCGCCGTCAAACGGATGCTTAAATCCTAGGGCATGACCGATCTCGTGCAGCATCAAACCGATGGCAACCGAGCCGTAGTTTATCTGTATGTCGCCTCCTCTTTCTTGATCGAAGTCGTACAAGATCGAGACGTTCGGATAGTATCCGACTCCTCTGAAACCGGCGTGAGCAGGATCCGCAGAGAACTGATAGGAGCCAAACGTGATATCCCCAAGGCCGGCTGGAACTTCGAGAAACACCAATCCGCTAGCGTCTGCCCATTTCTGTAAAGCTTCTCGCGCGGTCTGTTGTTCGTCAATTGTGAACGGTCGAAAGCTATTTTTGTAAGCTTGAGTATCGGAAGAAGTTAGTTCTGCGGCCGAAATTGCTGCATCGAACGAATAGCTGACAAAGGCAGGACGTCCAGCAAGCGAGGCCCCTGAAGCCGAATTCCCCCACCAAGAATTGCCCGATAGAATCGCAGTATAATCGCTAACAACGGCCATTAATAATACCCCCGGCGAAACCGTCAGACTCTCTCACTAATTATCCGCAGCCGCAAGCTGTCCTCAGACTTGAGCTTCACCCAAACCTGAACATGCTGGCGTCAAGATCACCCGGGCCTTTATCAATCAGCCAGGCAGCGTTGCCGGCGGCATCGGTGATGATCGTCGTGTTGATGCCCGCAGCGTAGAAAGAAGCCGCTTGCACATCGGCAAACGAATGAAGGGACGTGCCAGAGAAATTTAGGACATCGTTGACGCCGCCGGTGTTGAAGTCTTGGATCACCATGACCTCCGAGGTCGTATCATTGATTGTGAAGGTATCGGACCGCCGCCACCCCAAGCATAGTCTACGCCGCCACCACCGGTAATGAAGTCCGCTCCAGCACCCATCAGGAATACGTC
>NZ_JAFCLS010000121.1 GCF_018131075.1 Bradyrhizobium sp. JYMT SZCCT0428
GGTGGGCTGGCGCGCGGGCGTCAATGCTTGAATGGCCCTAAGCAGCTTCTTGCGGTGACCTAGAGAAGATACTCCGAGTTTTTCAAGATCATTTTCCGTCAAATCCGGAAGGACGGAGTAGTCGATATTGTTTTCTGCGAAGGTTTTGGCGTACTGGCCTAGACCGTGTCCTCCCAGCCACTCGGCTATGTCGGTGGTTGTTGTCCTCGTCATTGCAGAGGCCCTTGCCCACTGCCGTAGTTCATCAAGAAAGAGTTTGGCTTCAGACCCACCATCTGGTGCCTTTGCTTACTAGGAAAGCGTTCTCCCGCGCAGAATATTATCTTCCTCACAACGATATCATATGAGCGTTCTTTGACCGCCGATATTTGGCTTTCCCCGGCGTCGAAGCACAACTGAAGCTTGGCGCAACGACACCAGCGCTGGGTGCCCTACCCAGCTACCCATGGCAACGGCCGAATCGCGAGCAGTCACGCGGCCCTCATCGTTTTGAATCGCAACCGTGCTACCCTATGGGAGAATCGGCGCGTCGTTTCTCGCGCCTCACGCCATGCCAAACTGCGATGACTATCGCGCTATTCCGCTCATGCTGCGGGCCTAGCGCCGCGCTTTTCACCGTGCAAAGGATATGAGGTGTGGCGATACGGGAGCGCCTCTCCGAGCGCCCGCTCAAGCTCCTCAAGCATCTCAGCTTCGGATTTGAGAAGCTCGTAATTATATCCCTCCGCCAGGATCACTGCTGATTCATACGTCTCCTGAACGACCTTGATACGGTCATTCGCGGGAAGGGAGGCAACGAACTCGATCGTTTCTTTGACGTGAGCGGCTTCGCTTCCGAGGGAGCTGTGACTTCTGAGGAAGCGGGTCGCATCCACGTCAGCCGGACACATCGCCCGCACCTTCTCGATATCGGACTCCTGCTTGAGCGCAGCGATGCGTTCTAGGCAGTACGAATAGCCGATGCAGCCCATCGGATAGTCTTGGACGCAGAGATCATCGAAGCGTTTGCAGAGCGGCTTGATGCCCTCCGGCATAAAGCTATCGACGAATCGCTCGCCGGGCACACCCAGCGCACGCAGATCCTTGAGCGCGAGCCTGTCGTGACCGGTCTCCTCGCGCGCACGCTCTTCCAAGTAGGCCGCGACTTCGGGCCTCCCCAGCTCGATGAAGCGCCCGGCGGCGCGCCGGAGATTTCGAGGCGTGTCGACAGAAGTGTGATAGGCGCCCGCCAAAGCAACAATATAGCCGGCGATTGTCGGTTCAGGGCGCGCAAGGCGCTTTTCGATTCCGGCAAATCCCAGATTTATCGCGCCGTCGAGCAGCCCGACCGTGCTGCCCGCCGAGCCCACACCTGTCATCGGTGTCGCGAATGGATCTACGTTTTCTTCCGTGCCTACCGGGGCATGAAACCAAACCTCTCCCGACTCGCGAGCGATGATCGAAACATCGCCCCTGACGTTGACCCACTCCGTGACCAGCCGTGCCATTCGAAACCTCCACTTCCGAGTGAACGCCCGTGTATTGACGGATTGCAATACCGCTAGATTCCGTTCGGCGTGATGGCCATCAGCATCTTAGCCGTCTCAAGCAGAGGCGGCCCACCAAAAGTCGTCGCACGTGTATTTCTCGGCAACACAAAAACGACTCCGTTCGTTGCCGTTAGGCCTGCGTCTAACAAATTGAAACCCTCTTCGTACTCGTCTTCCGTGATCAAGATCGGTTGCTCCAAATAAATGCCCCGAGCCGCGAGAACTGCTTTTGCCGCAACCGACCGCGCTTGGTACTGCGCCGGGTTCGTTGCAGGCGTGATCAGATTGGGGTGGGCACCTGTCCACATGTCGACGATCAATTGTGCGAGGCCATCATTCTGGTACGAGAAATCAGCCACCTTATCTTCTAAGTCTTTTTTCGGAGTATTTTGCGGGTCAGCGTAAATCCCGCGTTTTTTCTTCGGCCCGGCTGCGTGCGCTGCTACCGGAAGCATTGCGCCGCCGGCGGCTCCTGCCAGGAACCACCGCCGATTGAAGCGGGAATTCGGTTGCGTCTTGGTCTGCGAGGCCATGATCAATCCCTCCCTGTTGAAACCAGTTGGGTGTCTTACCGCCGCACCTCGTATTTTAGTTGTATGATTTCGTCCTGACGAGTCTCTGCAACACTGCCTAAATTGACGAGAAACCTCGTACTATCCGCTGAGGCAGCCCAAGTACGACGACCAAAGCTGAAAGGCGCTCGTTGGCGGCACGCGGCGAGCCAGGCACTCGCAATGTATCGGGCTACCGCTGTAAACGTTTTATCTGCGCAAAGCAGACGGTTGCGAATAGCCTCTTTAACGAGCGCGAGGGCTTCAGAGGAGGGGGCTCTGACGTCGGGCCTTCTTGGCAATGACTCCTCGTCAAAGCGACGAAGCTGCCACGCTTCCCATCCAGCTCGGCCGGTCTTTCCGAACTAGTTCGGAGTACTCAGTTGGCGGCCTCTTTTGGTTCGGGGGGCGACAGTCGTTCCATTGCCTGCGTGTCATAAAACGGAAGTTGTAGCGTCTCGTTGAGCGCGGCAGAGAGCGGTCGACCGGATAACTGATTCCCATCCGATGACAGTAGCAGAACTTGGAACTCGCGACCCGCTGAGCCAAAGAAACGACCCCAGCACTGGGGAGAGCTGAGGCCGCCATAACAACGGATGCCATTGAGCGATGTCACCCGCTCCAATGAATTCACCCCGGGAACATTCGTTCCAAATTAGCGACCTGTTTTGAATCTGTGAATGGCCTAATCCCGAAAGAAAGAAACGGCCCCAGCGTACTGGAGGTGCGCTGGGCCGCCAACCCAATTAGGGTTTTCTCCCGGTAGGGGCTTTAGGGGGCATAAATCCGAGAGCGTTGAATCGACTCTTGGCGAGTTGCGAAGTTCCAAAAGCAACGGCCCCAGCGACTTTCGGGGGCCGGCGGATCAAAGCCGGTCGCCCCGTACCCAAGGGCAT
Organism: Bradyrhizobium sp. JYMT SZCCT0428; assembly: GCF_018131075.1. GTDB lineage: Bacteria > Pseudomonadota > Alphaproteobacteria > Rhizobiales > Xanthobacteraceae > Bradyrhizobium. The sequence continues at coordinate 2,977 of NZ_JAFCLS010000121.1, forward strand.
CAACCAAGACCTCGTGTAGCGGGTAGAGCAGCCGACCAAAGTTGAGCTAGTGATCAACTTGAAGGCTGCAAGAGCGCTCGGCCTCACCGTGCCGCCCTCGTTACTTGTTCGGGCGGACAAGGTGATCGTTCATATCCGTTGTTGGCACCTTTGAGACATGCCTGCCTATCCTGAGAATGTCCGTTCACCGGGGTAGACCGGAAGTCGCCGTGGTCTGGCCAAACCGACGCGAATGACCCACTTCGGACATCCCACCGCTGGACCCCATAAATTTCCCTCTCCCGTGAAAACGTCCCCACTTTCCAACCTTGACCTACATCAAGGTGTGCTCGCTCAACGCGACCATTCTTATGAGATTGCGAGACCGTTTTTGCCAAGGCACAGCTCTCAATGGGAGTTTTCCGCCATGAGAATCAGTCGCAGCATGCTTGTGGGCGCGAGTGTTCTCGCCCTTAGCGTTTCGGCATTAGCTCAGCAGGTCACAGGTGTCCCAGGTTCGCCCAGTGCCACCACCACGATCACTGGCGAACAACTTCCGCCGCCCGATCCGAAATTCGGCGGAGTGATCAAGGAGAAGGCTTCGGAGTCGATGGCGTGGTGGGCTCCGCGCGTTGTGCCGCCGAAGGGTGCACCCAATGTGCTGCTGATCATGACCGACGATGCCGGCTTCGGTGCGCCGGGTACATTTGGCGGCGTGGTCCCTACACCGGCGCTCGACCGTATCGCTGCGCAGAGGCTGCGCTATACCAATTTTCATTCCACTGCGCTCTGCTCGCCGACGCGGGCGGCTATCATCACAGGACGCAACCATCACTCGGTGGGTACAGGCGTAGTGGGCGAATTGGCAACGGGGTTTCCGGGCTACGACACAATCATCCCGATTGACAAAGGCACTATCGGCACAATTCTGAAGGAAAACGGGTACGCAACCTCTTGGTTCGGCATCGCTAGCGCGAGGGGCCCCGAGCTTTACGCCAAGATGAAGGCCGGAGAGTACGGCTTCGCCGGCTACGCCCAGCGGGTGTTCGATGCACTGCCAGGCTGGGCACTTGAAGTAGCACATCCGCCGGGCCGGCGAGCTCCGCTTCGGCCGTCTTGATCTCCGCCTCTAGCTGCGCACCATCGTTGAGGTTCTCCTGAATATCGCGCGCTAACTCGCTCTCAGCCGGAATTTCTGTGAGTTCGTAGTTCTTCATATCAACTCTAAGCTGGCCCCGCAGTTCGCTCAGATAGCCCCTAAAGGGCGTCCAACCCAGGCGCAAGCTCCTTGGATCTGTTTCCGGGCGAGGCTGGCTAACTCCTTCCCGATGTCGTTGGAGCGTCGTACGTGCTCCTTACGCTGAGCTGCCGCCAGCCGGGCTGCCGTAAGGCTTTCAACTCCTGCCGCCTGCAGTGCGTCCGTCATTTCCAGAGTAGCAGCATCGCGACGCGCCAGCAGCGCACTTCTATTCTTGATTTGAGCTCAATGGTGATTGTTCCTACGCTCGCATGGCGACCGTTGTCTTACCCCTGATAGGCATCGAGCCCATAGATGCGGTAATCGTCTTACCATCAACAAGGATTGGCGCAGCTCCCATGCACGCCAGCGGGCCGACGCACTCAATGCTGACGTGATGGTTTAACCAGGCGAAACATTGACGGGATGCCTGCAATCTTCTCCCCGAGCCGCCAGTTGAAACCCGCCGGCATTATCTCGGGGTCGAGCAAGTCATTCTCGGCAAGCAAACTTTCGTCATCCTCGATCGTTGCCCGTTCGAACGGCACTAGTGTTCTGCCCGGACTATGCAAGGCATCGATTGCCTTCAAAACCGACCCGGACCCGGCATTCAGTGCGGCAGCAAGCCTTCGCGGCTCGACGCCCAAATGCTCGCAAAGAAAATTGTCACGAACTGCCACGATCGTATCGCGCAGTTTCATCTGATTCGCGGAAGTGCCTGCCGCTTCCACGGCCAGATCGCACTCTGTATCAAAGCTCATGGAACGATTGTTTAAATTGGACGACCCTACCCGAAGCAGCTTGTCGTCTATGGTCAGGATCTTGGCATGCACGTAAATCGGTTTGCCTCCCGCCGTTACCGGGTAGTAGACGCCAAACCGCTTGTGTCGGTCAGCCTTCCACAGTTCGCGAAGCAGCCTGTGTCGTGCGCCATCCATAGCCTTGTGTTCAAGCCATCCTTCCGTCGTCTTCGGAAGCACCAGTACTATCTCGGGACCAAATGGTTCCTGCAGCCTGCGGACCATCGCTTCGGCGATTTTGCGCGACGCCAGATACTGCGTTTCTATGTAGACGGTGCGTTCCGCTCGCCCGATCGCGTCGAAGTAGAGTGACTCGATTTCCCTGACCGCCCGATGGTCGTCCAACGCCGGGATGGTGCGGGCGATGGCCACCTCAACATGCTCCATGGTGGGTACCAAATTGTCAGGCCATAGGTCCGACTTCCGCGAGACCGCCGGGAGCACTTTTCCGGTACCGCGCAGCCAGCGCTCCCGCGCCAGGTCTGCGATCGCACGGGCGGCATCGCCATCAACGGCGGTGGTCGCATCATGCCAAGGACCGTATGCCCGTCCGCTCGGTTTCGTCCGCAGCAGATTGTCGTCGAGGTGTTCAGGGGTGTCCCAGCGATCGGTGGTCATATCGATTCCCCCGCAGAACGCCAGCGTATCGTCGATAACGACGATTTTCTGGTGGTGAGCGGAACCGACGGGATGAGCATGATCCAATCTCAGGTGCAGCCGCTTGTCGGTGATCCAGTCCACAATGAACAATGGCGTCATGCCCCGTCCCAAGGCTTGTATCATCCCCAAATCCCACTTGAGCACGTAGACATTCAAGTGTTCCCGATGCTTCGGGAGCCACGATAGAAATTCTCCAAGCGCGTTCGGTCCTTCCAAGGTCTGCTTCTCCGGCTCGATTTTGATCCGCGTATCAAAGTCCCACCCTATCAACATGATACTGTGCCGAGCTTTGAGCATTGCGCTTTTGACATGGCGAAAGTAATCGGCTGCGTCGACAATCAGCGCCAGACGCTCGGCGCGCTCGATACGCCAGCAATTGCGACCGACCGTCAGCATTCCCCCGCTCTCATCATTCATGCAACCGAGCTCCATTGAAGTTTTGTTCGCGCACGATTGGATGTTCGACAACGTCCCGACGTGGCGAGATTTCGCTGAGACCGTCTGGTAACTCGGCACTTGCTCGCTTTGCTGCAAAGCGGCTGCAGCCGCCAGCGGTTTAACAAGATCGATTGCCACTTGTTCCCGGCATTTCGGGACCGTCTTGCGCAACAGCCTGCTTCGCAGGAGCTGTGTAGATATCGTCTCCGACCGGCCTTCATCTTTTCGATGCGGGAAACGATGCTACTCGTCGGCTTTCTCCGCCGGGCGTACCACCTTGATTGCGATGAGGTGCTCTATGCGGCACTCTCTGCGGGCGGCGCTGGATTCGTTCCCTCGCGTTGTCGCCAACGACCGTGAGTTTCGGCTCAGAGACGAGACATGGAGTGTCCGGCGCGGCAGTCGCCGAATCGGGACGCCTGATCCGGTGACAGGCAGGCAATATCCGGCGTCAAGCGTTCCAGGGCGGCCATACCGGCTACGGATTGGCGTCCGCCTCCTTGGTGACGATGTGTGCAAGGGTTTTGCTCTGCCGGCTATATCATGGGCCAACGGTTAGACCGCTACCCTCAAGCGAGTCATCCGGCATCGAGGTCGTAAAAATCACTTGGAACGGGACCCTCACCTTCTGGGCCTCGGCGATGAGAAGACGCTGGAAGTTGTGCGTCCGTACGGGCTCCATTCCCTTGTCTTCAATATTGTCCATCAGAAGAAATCGGGGGTGCCAAAACTCGGTGTCGTAACATGCAGCAAACAGGATCGACAGTATGGCAGCGTTCTTGAGGACATCCACCCAACGCCAAGGACATTGGATCGATCCTGCCTCTCTAAGAACTGTTTGCTGACCGGGTTGCGTTCGGCGGGTGTCGCGATCCACCCGTCGTGGTCTTAAACGCAAACCCAAC
>NZ_JAFCLS010000122.1 GCF_018131075.1 Bradyrhizobium sp. JYMT SZCCT0428
ACAAAGAAGGAGGCCGCCGACTGGATCGCGGCCAATTCGGAAGACTGGCCAGCTAGATCTAAGTGACCCCGCTTACCCAAGCGAACAAAATGACAGCTCCGAGCCCAGCGACACGGCGTTGGACCTCCGAAGAGGAGCAGAAGCTTGATGAGCTCCTCGATGCCGGAAAGGAAGCCGTCGAGATAGCTGTTGCACTGAACCGAACACGCCAAGCTGTTTATGCTCGATTGCAACGGCGTTACAGAAAACGAGCAAAGCAGCCGGGGCAAGAAGAGCTGGGCTGAAGGCGAAGGGAAAATGAAGAAGCGCATTATTCAGCCGTGGACGCCTGAAGACGACAATCGCCTTCGCAAGCTCGCCGCGGAAGGCCGCACCTCAGTAACGATCGCGGAACGGATGAAGCGGACACCGGCATCGGTTCGCAGCCGGGCAAAGGCCATTAACGTCGTATTCCTGAAGGCGAAGGGGAATTGAGCGATCGAACGCTCTTGATTGTTGGCCTGCTCATCGTTTGCGGCGGGATAGCATATTTGATCGCGACGATCGTTTGGCCCGCCTGATCATTCCAGCATGAAACGATACTTGGCATTCATCCTGACGTTCGAGGGTAGTGTCGTCAGCTCGATCGAGCTTTACTGCGCCGATGAAGCCGAGGCGATCGAGCGCGCGAACGCTATTGTTGCAGACGGGCCGGTCGAACTATGGGATGGGCCGCGGCGGATCGGCCGCTTTAACCTTACGCCCTAACTTCGACGGTCACGCGGTGCAGATCGCGCCCCAGGCAGATTGCCAAGCCGACGGCTTTCGCGCGGGGGAGGCGTGATCAATGAAAGAGGCCGCCAACTGAGTTACTCCGAACTAGTTCGGAAAGATCAGCCCGAGGTGCGGTAATTTAGCAGGCCGTTGGCAATCCGCCTTGCCGGTCGGCTGGCCCGAGCGCACCTCCAGTACGCTGGGCCGTCATATTGCGCCGGGAACCGGGATGGCAAGGTCACGGCTATTCTACATGTTCAAATCGAGTAATCGAGATGAAGCGTGGTTTTTGGAGCAAGATGACGACGGGTCACTCCATGTCAAATATGAATGTGAATTGCCGCTCAAGACCAATTGGAGAATGACGATCAACGAATTCCTGGCGAATGACGGCACGACCTCTCATCGCGTTTTGTTAGCGCTCGTTGACCGTTTACTTGAAGGCGAATGACGGCAAGCAGTCCGGGGGGAAGCGAGGCCCGCGCGCTGGCGAAAGCCAACTGAAGGCGGCCTTCAATTGAGAGATTTCTTGCGCAGTTTTTCGATGACCTCGCACAGGCCGTAGGGATACTCCTCCTCAACAATTGGGAAGGCTTGATCCGTGCAGAACGCCTTATCTTTTGTCTCCTCGTCGGCGTACTGCTCTCGGACGCGGCGCAGTATCTCTTCCATTGAGATCGGATAATTGGAGTTGTCGGTCATTCGGTCGTTACGGCACGGCCGTTAATCGACCCTTGCTCACAAACCCCGTTCATACTCGGAAAACTACGGACCTAGCTGTTGAGATGGCGGAAGATGGCAATCCTCTCGGTGCCATGCCACAGCTCAACATCGTGGCCGTCAACCAGTGGCTTCGCGAAAAAAGCGGCCCCAGCAGGGGCTGGCTGTGCTGGGGCCGCCCATTCCAGCCGCAGCGCCGAAAAATGCGCCAGCGGCGACCGTGCAACTTGGTTGAATCGTTCCTAGCTACTTTGGAGTACTCCCGCAGCCGTTTCGTAAACTAGCCGGCCGGTTGGAACGCTGGGCCGGGAGAGGAGTTTGAATTTTCATTCTACGTGGTGTTTTTATCGTGGGGCAAAATTGTGAGTGACGTGCAAGAATTCAATAGACTGGTCGTCGGCGCTCGCTTCAAGATCAGTGAACTCGGAGCCGCTCGATTGCGATCGCTGGCCGGCAAGACTGGGATCGTTGTCGAGGTTTTTCGAAGCAATACGGGCGTCACCGTGCTGTTCGATGGTGCCAAAAGACCAACCTGCCTGCACAGGGATTTTATTACCCCGATCTCGCGCAACGCGGCATCGGTGCCGGGCCCAGCTTGAGATAGCTCCGCCAGCCCTAGCTCAGAGTCACCACCCCCATTGTAATCAAAGCGTCACAGACGTGCGGCAGGCTTAGCCCGCCGGGATTTAAAGACCCGGCCGGGGAAATGCCGATGCCGCCAGAGCGAATATACTCCGCTCTGGCCGGCGTTGTTGCGGTGAGACGGAATGGACCCCTCGTCAAGGGACGACAAATGATTGATCAACAGCTGGCTCGCTTGCATACGCATCGCAGCAATATTCAACGCTATCGCAACCTATTGCAGACCAGTTTGACAGAGCTTGAGCGCCAGTTTGTCCAAAGGCGCCTGAGCGAAGAGCAATCCAATCTGGAGAGGGTGGTCACTTCCCTTCCCAACGGGGTGAAGGGCGCCCCGCCTCCTCTGACTTAGCGAAGCGCGCGAAGCGGTCCTTCAATTCCTCCTTGCGTGCCCGCTCAGGTTGCGGGAGATCAATATCTCGCCGCACGCGCCCGCGGGATGGCGTCAAAAATGTCATCGACCGTTTCACGATCAGCGCTCGCATGTGCTCCTCTTGGGTCACGGTCAGGCTCTCCCCCGTCGCGATGTCTATGATCGATTTGGCGAGATGGTTGGGGTCGCGGGGGTGTTTGGAATAGGTCAATTAAATTTTCCATCTCCCGACGGGTCGTGTGGTTTAACCTGGCTCAGTGCAGATAGTCATAATAGCCGGATCATCGATAAATCTCGGCACCGCAATTCCCGCATTGAAAACTTCCCAATCTACTGGGCGAGCGCCGCTCTTGCACGGCGCGGTACACCAAGCCGCACTTCGGGCAGGCAAAAATTACCGTGGCGCTAGTGCCGAGGGGCATTTAGGGCTGCATTTCCTTTAATGTTGGAGCTAGTCGCGTTGGCAACCTCGCCCTCATGCGACCAGACCTGCGGCCCGCAGCGTCATCAGGAAGAACGTGCCATTCATCAGGCTCCAGAAGCCCGCGAGCACGGTTGCCATCATAAGCGGCGCTCGATCTTGGCGGAGCGCAGCGTATTGCGCATGATGATGAAGGGGGCGGCAAAAACAAGGAACGGAACCGCGGCAAACGTCTTCGGCGCCACGCCATCCAAGAGCAGCTCGAATCCGACGGGTCGCGCCGCCATGGCCTGGTAGCCGCTGGCCAACGCGCCTGCAAGCGCAAAACCCATGGAAAGGGAATCCGCTACGACCGCGCCCTGCCGAAGCGGGCTGAAGACTTATAGCGGCGACGACGAGAAAGCTCTGCTCGCACAAAAAAGCCAGCAGCAAAGCCCATCGTGAAGATCGCGACAAGAATTGCAATGGCCTCCATAACTTAGCACTCCCTAATCGAACGCGACGTAAGCGGCTAATTCTGCAAACCTCCAAATGCCAAACATCAGCGCCTTACTGAGCACGTACAACCAACCGGTCATGACAGCGGCGACGGTGATAATATACGCTGCAATAATGATGCCACCGCGTACTTGTCGTTCGCTACTCGACGGCCGATGGATCACAAGAGCGTTTGCCATTTCATGATTGGTAGAACTCATGACGCTTACCCCTAAACACCGGGAACAAGCTGCAACTCAGCGCCCGCCGATAGGTTGCAATTTTCGTAAAACTAAGTCTGGAAAGGGACGGACTGGCAGAGTGATTGAGAAACGCCACGGCCCTCGGGCCGGGTCGGCTTGGGATAGCCTCATGCGTCTCGGGGAAGATCACATGCGGATGCATGTCGGGGCAGCGGATCGTTCCTATAAGCGGACTGATTTGATTTCATTAACTTTTCCGCGAGGTGGTCAATATTGACCACTATGTCGGCTCCCGGACATGCCAGATTATCCCGATCACCGCTCGGCTTTCGGCTTCCATCGGTGACTGAGAGTGTGCTGCGCTCCCGCCCGACCAAAAAAGGGATGCACATCACTTGCCCCAACCTCATGCCCGTCCTGAACCGTCGCTGATCCCAATTGAGCGGCCCCGCTGTCCGCTATGTTCCAAACGAATGATGCTGACCATGATCAGCCCGGCGTCAAAGAGCGATGACAGCCGAACCTTTGAGTGCGCTAATTGCATTCAAACCATGACGTGCACCGTCGCGCGCGATCCGACGTCGGATAAGTCGGGCTGGCAATACAGCAACCGCAAAGCCCCGGAGTGAGATGCGGCGCCCGCCTTGTGAGCCGCCCAGCACTTGAAGAACGCCTGATCGATTTGGCTTTGGTAGGAGTCCACGCAAGCAAGGAAGCGTGCACAGAGTTGGCGATCTTCGGCGGGATTGGGAACAACAAAATCCCACGGTGTGTTTGCTCAGTAGGAGGACATAATGCCGATGATGCTGCTCTGGGCTGCCCCTGCCGTGATGTTCAGCGGTGTAGGTTATTATTGGATAGCGGTCGCTGATCTCTTGGATGACGCGGTTGCCTTTTCGACCCCCGTGGCGCCAACCTCGCGTCGGCGTCCCCAGTTTACGGTAATTCAGGGCGGCAAATACTAGGCCCCGATCGGTTCAGACTATTTGGAAGCGGGCCGCGCCAGCATATTCGGGAACGTTCAATTGCCCAGCATGTTGGCTTTTCAGTGAATGTCTCAAATCGTCTTTGGAGTGCTCAAATGACTAAACGCAAATCAACAACGGCGTCAAAGCCCGCCCGCAGACTGAAAATAGCCGCCAAGGCTCAACGAGCCAATTCGGCTGTTATTAGAAGCCCAAAACCCGGCCGCGTTCGCTCGGTTGCGGCCGACCCTATTAAATCGTCTCCCAAGGGTCCTAACGATCCGAAACACCAGGCAGCCATAATTGAGAGTCCGGCGATGGAATTGCAGGACTCCCTAAAGAAGACCGTGAGCGAGCCGGATTTAAGGAAGGGGTTTGATCTGTCGTCAGCCACGGCAACAGCGCGGGCGTATCAAGCAAAGCTGTTGGAAATGGCACAAGCCAACATGCAATTTGCGCTTGAATTCGGACCGAGGCTTGCGTCGATTAGGTCGCCCTTTCAATTACTCCGCGTCATCGAAGAGCTCACAAAAGAGCGGATCGCAATGTTCCGCAAGTACTCGAATGAAATGGTGCAACTTAGTATGAAACGATGAAGTCTTCCCAAGGCCATTTATACGAGCAGCCCCTTCATCTTTACGGACAGATATGTAGAGGTCGGGCGGATGTTCAAATTTATGATGTTGGCAGTCGAAGCAAATCGCGTAATCGCGTTGCGAACCATGAAGCTGATGCGCGGCGGCAGGTCTGGCCGGCGCGAAGCTAAATTAATGGTCAGCGAAAAGATAATTGCGGCTTCCGAAGCCGCGGTTAGTCTAATAGTCGGCACATCAACTGATAAAATAATTCAGAGATACCGGCACCATGTTGCCCGAAATGCGAAACGGCTGGGTGGCCTCAAAACGGGCCAAAACCGAGTGACTAAGGGAACGCGACGCCGACGGAAATAGCATCCAGGCTGTTCATGTCATTCGCTGCTCGACGAGCGTAGGCATTTGATAATACGCGTAATCTGTTTTCGCCGTTTCATCCGTTGGACGCCGCTGAGAACGGATCCCGAGCCCGGGCATTGCGCACGGACCCTGACCGGTGCACCCGCCATCCCCGCTGGAACCCTTTGGCCGATCGGGCCTTTTCATCGCGGCCCCGTCTTGCGCAGCTTGGAAATTTTGGGGTACGTCCCCTTCGCCATTGCCACTTTTTCCCGCTAAGTTAATTAGCGCTGAAGGAGCAGCCAATGGACGGTCTAACGCCGGTCGCGCCGGACGTTCATCACGATTTAAAGCGCCGAGAAGGAGTTGCTGGCGGGGAAATCGCCTCGTGCGCCCGAGAGTGCGTGCTGGGCCATGTCATCGGTCGGACTGCCAGCCGGTCCCCAGACCAGCCTGCGATCGTCTCCACCAAGTTTGCGCCGCTAACGTACAGCGATCTTCAACGCCAGTTGGACAATATCCGCCGGCAGCTTCGTCTGGCTGGATTCGATTGCAACGCCCGGATCGGGGTACTCATGCCGAACGGCGCGGAGGCGGTTCTCGCCATCGTGGCGGTGGCCTGCTGCAGCATCGCGGTTCCTCTCGATCCGCGATTGTCCGAGGCGGAATTCGATCAACGTCTCGACATGCTGCGCTTGGACGCGCTTCTCGCGCCGCAAGGCAATGCCTCTGAAGCGCGTCAGGCGGCTGAGCGGAGAAGGATTGCCGTGATCGAAGCCGCTCCGATCGGACACGGTCAGCTTGGACTAGATATCGCCGTGCAGGCCTCCGACTCCCCTGCGATCGACGCTGAGCCTGATCCGGGCTCGCCTGCCTTCATCCTGCAGACGTCGGGCACCACCGCGCAGCCAAAGCTCATTCCGTTCAGCCATGGCAATATGCTGGCGGCGGCCGCACGGCTTCAGGCCTGGTTCGGCCTCACGCCTGGGGACCGCTGCCTGAGCGTGTCGTCCCCTCATTACTCCCATGGGCTCAAAGTAACGGTCTTCACACCACTGCTGACGGGCGGCAGCATTGCTGTCCCGGCGAACTTTGCCATCGTGGCGCTCGATGAATGGCTCGATGT
>NZ_JAFCLS010000123.1 GCF_018131075.1 Bradyrhizobium sp. JYMT SZCCT0428
GGTAGGTATCATTGCCTTTGGATTTTGCATTGCTGCTAGCGCGATCGGCGCTGGCTCGTCTTGGGCCTGGGTGCTCACGGGACTACTTCCCGTCATTGTAGGTACGATCAGCCTTTATCTGGCGATTCGCGAAGTCAATGTTGCGCAGCGGAGTTGAAATTCAGTGAGTGTGGAGGACGGCAAGCGCCAGGGTTGATTGCTGGCAAGGAAAGTTGCCCCTTGTGACAGGAATGTCCGTACGACCCTCAAGGAGTAGACATCCTCGGGCCATCACAGCAGGTCCGAAAAGTGCCAGAAGGCGAAATGCGCGCTCGGTTTCATAAGACGCCAACTGAGGCGGCCTTTATTTCACTGCTTGGTTAGAATTGACCAGACGGGAGTGCCGAAAGTAGTCAGGCTCCGGGTCATGACCTTAGAAACGACACAGCTCACCCACGAAAAGCTCACCCGTGAAGAGTTTGTTTCTCTTCTCACGTTCGGTAACGCCCTCTGTACGTAGCTCCCCGCCCGCTATCCCAGCTGAACATAATGCCCGATTGATTGCGTTGGGCTACATGGTTCGTCTCGAAGGTAGGCTGCGGATGACCGCGCCCGGCAGCTTGTAGTCATAAATGCGATTAAGGCAGCGCGGCTCGCTGAATGTCTCGGCTTCGCTTCACTCTGAAAGCGACCAAGTTGCTGCGCTCGTCGCAAAATGAGGCGATGGGCCCACAGCAGACTTAGCAGGCCACTTTTCTTTTTCTCCCGCTCGTTAGCAAACTAGGGTAAGCTCCAACTCATTATCCAACTGAGCACTGGAGTTACAGCGGACGGGGAGCGACATGAAATACACAGCCGTAGCAATCGGCTTTCTGATGTCTTTCGCGACGTGCACTTCGAATGCCGACACCATCACAGACTGGAATCAGACAGCGATCGGGGTCCTCAAGGCGGCGAACATTGCCGGCAATCCGTGGACCCGCAGCATGGCGATGGTCCATGTTGCGATGTCCGATGCGGTCAACTCAGTGCAGGGTCGATATGCCCGCTATATTGCCACAGGAGATTTGACGCGCGATGCGTCCGCCGAAGCCGCAGCCGCGTCGGCGGCCCGGCAGATCCTGCTCCAACTTTATCCCGGTCAGAAAGCCTTAATTGAGGAGGCTTTCACCACCTCGACCAAGGCGATCCCGGATGGTGCAGGGAAGACCTCGGGCATAGCGCTTGGCGAAAAGGTGGCTGCGCTCGTCCAGGCCGATCGCGCGGCGGACGGCACCAGTGCCCCCGACACTTACCGGCCCGTTGCCACGCCGGGAGTATGGATACCTACGACGCCGCCAATAATGGCCCAATATGCCCAAGCGAAGCCTTGGGTGCTTAAGAGCGCCGACCAATTCCGCCCAGGCCCGCCCCCGCAATTGACAAGTGCGATTTATGCTCGCGATTACAACGAAACGAAGAGTTTAGGTGGCGTCCGAAATACCACGCGAACAGCGGAGCAATCCGACATCGTGAAGTTCTGGACACAAGCGAATATCAGCCCCGCTTGGCAGGAAGCGGCACGCCAGATCTCGGCGGGCAAGGGATTGGGACTCGCGGAGAATGCCCGGCTCTTCGCATTGCTCAACATGGCCATGGCGAACACCTTCATCAACGACTGGGATGCGAAGTTCACTTATAACTTCTGGCGACCGGTTACGGCGATACGCAACGGCGATATGGATGGCAACGAGGCTACCGAGCGCGATGCCGGATGGACGCCGTCGAATGCAACGCCGATGCACCCGGAATACCCGTCACAGGCAGCGATCGTCGCCGGAGTGTCGGCGCGCGTGCTGGAGTTGGTTGTTCCGTCCGCGCAAAGCGTACCGGTGACGGCAACAGACCTCGACGATCCGACCAAGAAGCGTCAGTTTGCCAGCATTAAGCAATTGGCGGACGAGCAGTGCAATGTGCGAGTCTGGGGCGGAATCCATTTCCGCAACTCGCTCGACGTCGGCGTGGACATGGGCAAAAGGATCGCCGACTACATGGTGGAGCACTCGCACAAGCCCTCACAATAATGCCACGCAGCGAACTTAGGCGGCACTGCTTGAGAAGGTTCGGCGCTCGCCTTTTTTGGGTATAGAAGACAGCCTCCAAATCGGAAATTTGAGGAATTCCTGACCTTGAAGCAGAACCCCTATCAACGACCTGATGTCTGCTGTGGGTCATTCGCGTTGGTGGACCACGGCACTTCCGGTCTACACCGGTGAACGGACATTCTCAGAATAGTCAAGCATGTCTCAAAGGTGCCCTGACGGACGCGGCGACGCAGACTTAGTTTGCGAGTTGGGGCTCCGGAAATTTCCATTTGCCGCTTAGAATTTATCGCGGGCGATAAAGGCGTGCCGTGTAGTTCCAGCCCGGCATGATTGGCAGACAGTTCGGGATTTTCCCATCGCACCCGCCAAACTGGATGGTGGCAGAACCGTCGGAGTTCTTCTTCGAGGTGATATTGTTCAGCGAGTAAGCGTTGAGGTCGTTCTTCTGGAAGTAGCCTTCGGAGTTGTAGAGGCTAATCGACCAGAATCCATCGACCGAAACGTCTTTTACGTTCAACTTGTAGACGGACTTGCCATCGTTTTTGGGCGGCGTGAAGTTGAGATAGATGGCGTCCTTCTTCGGATTGCCGCCCCACGTCGCCGCCGCCGAGACGAGGCGTTGGACTGGATCGACCTGATCCGCGGTCCCAAAGGAAGTCCGACATCCTTGGTGTTGAAGAACGCCATCAGATAGATAGCATCTGGATTAGGCGTGAGCGTTTGGTTGTGCCAGTCGAGGGGACGGCCCCAGTAGACGACCTGATTTAGCTTGCCTGCTGTGTTTTTTAGCGCCTCCTGCAACATCAGGTCGTAGTTCACGGCTGCCATGCCCCAGTTTACCGCTTCCACCGCACGCCGTTCGATGGCGCGTCGAGCGAGGTCGTCGGGCACGAGGACTTGGGCGCGCGCAGATACGACGGTTCCAACAATAGCAAACGCCACAAAAATGACCTTCAACATAGCGCGTCGCTCTGGTTGACTGAACGCCGAAATGCAACGCCCATAAGGCGTCAGGTCAATGTCCGCTTTGGGTCATCCGCGTCGGTTTGGCCGGACCACGCGACTTCCGGTCTCCCCCAGTGAACGGACATTCTGGATGGGTGGGCATGTCTCAAAGGTGCCACGAGCAGAAGACGTTCCTATGTGCTTGCTGCATAAGGGTCCCAACGGCCCGCGAGACCTTTCAAGTCGTGCGAGCCCCGTTCTGAGAATTTCAAACCCGCACCGGCAACAAGGTCAGTGACAACCCTTGAGACCAACACTTCGTTCGGCTCGCAGCGAGCCATCACGCGAGCGGCAGCATGTACGGCAATTCCACCAATATCCCGACCACGCAACTCTATCTCGCCGGTGTGCAAACCTGCTCGCAAGGGCTCGATCATGAACCGCCCTAAAGTGGAGCGCGTTAAGCCAACAAATCAACCTTACCGCGTAATCAGGGAGGAGACGTTCTGACGCCCATGCTATTGGATTATTCCAATTCTTCGAGCGCAATGATGGACGTCATGGCAGACAATACGAGCCAAAACGGATCACGCGGCCCGAAGCTGGGCCTGATTTGCTTTGGTCAATCGACAATCGATTGTGCAATCCTCAGCCTTAGCGCGTTTGGAGCAGCGCTCGACGTGGCGTCGTTCAACGATAAAATTCCCAACGAGTTCACGCTGCGCGTTTTTGGTGAAGATATCGAACGACGATGTGCCATCGTTTGGCGCAGAGACCGTCGGATCGCTGTGGTTTTCAGCAGATGAACTTGCGCTCCCAATCGCCGGGCTCATAAAGCCCGACCTTGAAAGAGCCGGCATGTTCCAGTGAACATCGAGCCCTTTCCGACCGGCGTGGACGCAGAGCTCGGAGAACTCTTCATTGTGCGGAACGACATTGGCGGCGAGGTAGAGATTGATTGCCAAGAAGCCGCGCCGCATTCGCGAACAAAAAACCTCCGCGCTTGACTTCTATAAAACCCACGATCGCTCCGGTGCGCACTAAACCATAGGCGACCCGGCCCAACATCTTGGCTCGTTGCACTCTCGCTTCGCGGTCGGCTCTGTTCAACTCGATCTCTCAAAGAAAGCGGCGGCGGGTCGAGGCCGCCGCCCGCAGGTGGGCTTGATCTCCTTGCTTGATACCTATTTGCGCGCGGTCAGAGAGCATCATAGTCGGTGGTACGTGGGCCGGGCATCATGCCTTCGTCCTCGCAAATCGGCGTCCGGTGCCGTTCATTCGCTGGAAGGGCGCGCTATCGCTCCGGGATGTGCCGGCCGCGCTGATTGAGCTTCTCGGGGCCGCCGATTAGATTTTCAGGCCGACCGTTCCTTGAGGGTGGACGTCGGCGCTCTATCTTGATCGCTATTGGTAGGGTTCTTCCCTGCTTGGTGCTCAATTTCAGAATTCAATTCTGCGCCAAGCAAAATGACGATCGTCGACATCCACATCCAGATCAGCAGGCCGATAGCCGCGCCTAGCGAGCCATACGTTGCATCGTAATTGCCGTAGTTGCTCAAATAATATGACAGCAGTCCGGATCCGATTAGCCAAGTCACGGTTGCAACCGCGCTTCCGACCGAGATCCACTTCCACTTGGGGGTTTTACGGCTCGGCCCATAGCGGTAAAGCACAGCAAGCCCAAGCAGGATCAAAACGGCTAGCGCGGGCCACCGAGCATATTTCAAAAGCAATTCAGAGACACTGCCCAGGCCGAAGCTTGCCAACACAATCGGAGCCGCGATCACGAGCCCAATGGCCGCCAAAATTCCTACCAACCCACCCAAGGTGAAAGCTAGCGACACCGCGTTCAGCTTGAAGAACCCGCGTTCTTCCTTTTCGTCATAGACGACGTTGAGTGCGTCAATGATAGCTTTCGTGCCGCCGTTGGCGCTCCACAGGGCCAGCGCGAAGCTGAACAGAAAAGCAGCCCCCAGCGTCACTTCGCCCTTCGCCAGCACTCGCCCAACCTGATCTTGCACTACAGAAAAGGTGCCAGGCGGCAACATGCCCGAGAGCATTTCGAGGTGAGCATTGACCGTCGCTGCGTCCGCGAAAAGCGCATAGGACGATACCAACGCTGTAATACCGGGAAAGAGAGCGAGCAGCGCGTAAAAGACCACTCCCGCTGCAATGGCAAGTAGCCGGTCTTCGTTGATCTGCTGATAAGTTCGCCAGAGTATTTCCTTCCAGCCCTGTGCGGGCACTTCAGCTGGAGAGTTGGCATTCTGGCCGCGCCCGCCGGCATGGCCGGTTTGCAGTTCGACGCTCGCGCGCGAAGGAGCCGATTTCGCGCTTCCCCTTGCCAATATCGGTTTGCGACCAGCCACCAAGTATCGTGCTGCCGCATCAAGCCCAAGCAGCGCTATCGACAAGATAATACCGGGCTTTTTGATCTGATCCATAACGGAAATTCCTCGCGGCATGCTTAACTCAAATTTGGAGCTTCGGTATACGTTCAGACGTAATCGGTAGGAAGCAAAGTGGTTCACGCGTTCTCTGGACGCGCGGGGCGGAATGCGATCGTCCGCGCCGCGCCCTCGTTCGGGCCTCGTTTGATCCCGCTCGCGCGGGGTATGATCAAACTTCGCGTCCAGGCGTAAGCCGTCTAGTGCAAAGTGCCATTGGCCGGCTTTGGTTCCGCAGGCACATGCAAGGTGCGCCTTGATATCTATGAAGCGACATTCCGCTCGCCGGGCGTCGTTCTAAATTTTGGTCAGAGCGCGTGCGCTTTGGTGTGGGCGAAAGGCTGCACCCGACTATCCGGCCGCAGTTAGGGCATCTCTCAATGTCTCGGCGGCTGAGAACGCCAAACGAACAAGTTCTTGAACCAGCGACCGTCAAGGAACACTTCGTATCACGCACTAAAATCCTTTGGAGCAGGGTCGGTGGGAACTCGATGTCACCGAGATATCCCGTGCAGTATGGTGCAGGATGTTCATGCATCGGGAAAGCGTAACTGCGAGATGAGCGAAGTCCCGACAAACACCGCGCCGCTCCTGGGGAAGTGAGAGTGGCTCACAGAGAGTTGTTGGCCGCCGTTCAACAGGCGGCCAACGCAGAACAGCCTGTGACGCTCCAGCAGCGTGACCTTCAGTGCTGTTCCAAGTCGCTAAAACCAAACGGGTGAGGAGCGATCAGATGACGTTACAAACGGGCAAGGTCATCGGTTGCGCAAGACCGGGGCGTGATGCTGTTTTCCATGATGAATGGCACGAAGGAGGTCGCTTGTGCGGTCAGTATCGGCGATGGACGATTTGGAGCGCGGCTCGAGGGTGAGGCCGATCAGCGCGAAGAACAGTTTCTGCGCTTGCGTGGCCGCAACGATGCGCGTCGAGAAAATTTCAAGCCGGGGAATTTGAGGGCACCCCACCGGGCATTATCTTGCGCAGCATGGATTTCCGCCCCTAGTAGTTCTCCACGCAGAAAAGTCGTCGAGAAACGCGCGCGGTTATTGCAGTGATAGAATCCACTTCACCAGAGTTTCGGCTTCTGCCGGAGTGACGCTCGCTTGCGCGG
>NZ_JAFCLS010000124.1 GCF_018131075.1 Bradyrhizobium sp. JYMT SZCCT0428
TGCAATCAGAATACTGGCGAAAGGCGTGGGCGATCCGGCGTGAAATCCTCGCAATGAAGCGGAGTAAATCGAAGTGATGAGTGCTTTGCGCGTCGGACGTACAGGCGCAGAGCGGTGGGGGGCCACCGAGACCAGGCGCGGGATCGGCGGCCCCCTGTCCGCCGCTCTTGGAGTCATCGGGTTCCCTGCTACCCTACCGCATAGTCCCATTGTGGCGGAGAGAATCAGTTACGCTGCTGCTGCACACTCTGGAGGGCTTAGGTGATGGACACCGAGAAGAAACCGAGCGAACAGACTGCGGAAGAGCCCAAGAAGGATATAGGCGAGATCGTTGGCGAATTGGTGGTCAGCGGAGCCACCGTGTTGGCTCACACAGCGGCCGAGGCCGTGGTCAAACGTGTAAGGAAAGCGACAGCAAAAACCGCTCCGGTAAAAGCCATAACAAAGGTCGTGAAGAAGTCAAAAAAGTTGTCCCGCGCATCAAAGGTCGCCAAAAGCAAAAGCAAGTCCAAAGCGAAATCTGGTGCGAAGAGAGCCGGCAAGAAGGTGAAGGCTGGTAAGAAATCGGCCACTAAGAAATCGAAGAAGACGTCGAAAAACTCTAAACGCTGAAGGAGAATATTGTGGCTAAGAAGGCTAAGAAATCCGTTACCAAACAGGTAGTAAAGGCCGCGAAGTCGATGGCTAAGAAAGCAAAGAAAGCTGTCAAGAAAGTGATGCCCAAGAAGAAGACGAAAAAGGCCAAGAAGAAGTCCAAGCGCTGATGATACCGATAGATTGATTTGGAAGTAACCGGACGGCGTTCGAAACAGGAGCAATATTACGCCGTCCGGCCGGGGGAGGACCGTTCTCCATGGCTGAATTTCCATTGCCCAAGGGAGGATTGCGTTTGCGTATGGTCCTGCCCTATACCGCTATAGCGACCTGCATTTTGATGAGCGTTTGGCTTGCACTTGTGGCCGCACTTTAGACGCAGCGAGCCGGTTGCGAGGCAAGCGCGCAACCACCTTCACGGCCGGTTTAATGGGCCTCTTGCGGACTTGAACGCATCCCGCCCTCTTGATTTCGTGGCACCAGCCGGGCCCGGAAGGCGGCCTATCGGCCTCGTGGGGCGGCAAAATTCAATGAACCCCGGACGGGCGCCGGGCGGCTTCTTTTCGAGTGCGCGTTACCATGATGACGAACAGATAGGCCCCGATCCGACAGGGGGGAGTCGTTTTGGAAAAAAATTGGCACAGGTTCGGTGCACAACGTAACACAAGCACCACTTTCCATTTTGCGTCACGGAATCGAATTAATTTGCGTTGCGCCCTCGCAGGATTAGCTTTGGGTTGACACGCACTGCCGCCAGGGCGTGTTTCAATCGACGGCCCCAGCATGGTCCCCTAGGCTGGGGCCGTTGCTTTTCAAGGCCAGCGCTAGACCGTGCGGAATTCGTGCGTCAGAGGCGCACCAGTTGGTGAAGCATGATCGATCCCGATTGCCCCATCTGCCGCGGTCTAGGCTGGGTGTGCGAGAACCACCCCGACAAGGCATGGGACCGCGACAAGGGCTGCGAGTGCGGCGCCGGAATGCCGTGCGAATGCCAGCGCTCGAATGGCCTTGAGCAGCCGGATATCAGCAAGATTGTGGATGAGCGCTAGCCTAAAATTCATTGCCTGCGCCGTCAACATTAGCGGCCCGGCGCTGGCGGGTTCGGCCTAACCCCCACCGAGGTCGCCGTGGTGCGGCTGAGACCCTTCGTACCCCTCCGTGATCGCCATATCCCAGATAGATCGTCCCTGCCGTAGCTTCATTGCGTATTCAGGCGAGTGATAGCAATCGAGCGCAGCGCGATAGCTGGGAAATTCAACGACGACCACGCGCGATTTTGGCTGTCCCTCTTTCGGTTCGACCTGGCCACCACGCGCTAGAAAGCGCGCCCCGTATTTGGCGAGTGCCGGACCGTTGGCTGCGACATATTCCTTGTAGCCTTCCGGATCGGTAACGTCTGCGAACACCACCCAGTAGCCTTTGGCCATTGCCGTTCCCTTCACCGAAATCTTTGCTTCTAGCCCAGTTTCTCAGCTTACACCCTTCTCATAGTTTATCACTTCGCCCCAGTTCGGCCGCCGGAACGGTAAGCTTTCTTTTTTCGCTGCGCGCCATGGAACGAGCCCAATCTGGACCCGTTGGCTTAGGGGCGAGGGAGGTAAGCATGGCTCAGAAGGCAACTCTCACTCCGGTTGGAAAGCATGATCGCCGGGAAGCCGAGAGGCTGGACCTGGAGATGCATGCGCGATTGGAAGCAGGTTTGATCGATACCCCTCCAGCTTCCGGCCCGGTCAGCGCCACTCAGCCGGCGCCAACCGTTGAGCATCAACACCGGGAAGGCCTATCGTTCTGGCAGGCGATCAAGACGAGGTTCAAGTAGATCAGGAGAGCCGCCTCGGCCCTATCCTGTAGTATAGCGTTGTCCGATTCTGGCCCACGAGGACGAACCTTCGTTGGATTAGCCCTTCATTGGCGAGTTGGTGTAATTTTGTCTTGATCGACGCCGGCGTCCACACCCCTTCTATTTCCCAGATCGAACGGGCGGATATGGCGTTTTCTTCGCCGACGGGCACCAGTTGGAGTAGCGCTGCTTGATCCATGGTGTGAGGTCTTATTTTCTGCGCCCTCAGCCCCCAGTCTGCTTGCGGCCGAACTGAATCCTTTCGCAACCATCCCGGGGCAGCACCGATTAGACGCGAGAAAGCCGCCCTCAGGGAACAGGCAAGTTAGACCAGTCGGAGCGTCAACTGGTGCCGATCCCCTCCCTCATGGCGTTCAACAAAATCAGAGAGAGCAGAGGGGAGATCGCGCATCTGCAAATCGCAGCGTCGGCGCAGCTCGTTAGCGACATCTTCTGAAACGTCTTCTGACCAGCGTTCGGCGGTGTTGAATGCGATGACCCGGATAGGGTTGCTGTATTGGCCGGTGAGCAGGTCCTGGATGACCGTTTCAAGATCTGTCGTCTCATAGTCGGCCTCGACCCAGGCGCGGCCAATTTTGCCGAAGTCATTGGCGACCAGATAGATGGTCTGATCCTGATCGTCGGGCACAATCGACGGCGTCCAATTGGACGTACGCATAAAGCAACTCCACACAACAGAACCGGGATTCAAGCGAAACGCTGTTGATTCGTTCCCCACACTGGAACGGGATGCCGGCTAAGCGATTAAATTAGCAGGAGGAACCATGAGCAAAGAAACCCCGAAAGACGACCCTCGCCAACGCACCGATCAAGGCTCGCATGCACAGACGGACAAGCCCTGGAAGGGCAACCCGGAGAAAGAGCAGCGCAACGACGGAGCCAAGATCGACCTTGAGAAATGGCAAAAGTCCGGAACACATTAGGAGCTGACAATGGGATTGGCGTCTTACGAAATCGTTGGCGACGCGGGGGAGTGGCGAGTGAGCCATGACGGCAAGGCAGAGAATGTCTATCAAACCAAGGAATCGGCGTTCGAGGCCGCGGTTGCCGCAGCTTCCTTGGCGCTCCGGCAGGGTCATGAGGTAATCGTCAAAGCTCCCGGCCACGGGACGGCGACGGGTGCGGCAAACCCGGGGTGAAGCTCGCAACGCTCCGAGCGTGCTAGTGCATCAGGGTGGCGAAGTGGTCGCCCGTGAAGAACGCTTTGGAACGTATACGGCGGCCAATGCTGACGGTCAGCCATGGGTCGGTGGACCAGCGTTCAGAGAATCCCTGAGGGCTTCAGCGGCCGAGAATGCCAGCTTCACAAGCTCCTCACCCTTAAGCTTGGCTGGTCGCTTTAATAGTCGGTCCCACACCATCCAATTTGTGCCGCTGCCGTCTTGCCTAACAAGGAAGCGGGGTAGCGAGGATTCAACCATGACAGCCTTCCGTGGCAAGGCGCGGCCCACCGGGCGTCATCCCGGCCGCCCAGTCAATCGCGGCAGGACGAATTGGTTCCTAGCCGAATACGTCCGCACCGGCCGGCGTGAACTTTACGAAAGTGCCGCTTTCGTGCAGCAACAGCCATCCGCGCGCGATAGCTAGATCAAGGCCGGCCTTGTATTCGGCCGGGCTGGCGCGCTCCAGGTACAGCATCGGCGCGTTTATCTTCTCGATGTAAATCTTTCCGTCTACCGGCTCGGTCGCGTTGGCGATCTTCAGCAGCTTGCGCGCGGCGGCTTCCGGATCGGAATAGGGGCGGTCAGTGCTGAACTTCATGCGTGCTGCGAATCCATATGCGCATCCTGGGCGTGACGGTCGGTTACCGCCATATCGATCGCGGCGCCACAGAAACAGCGCGCCTGTCCACTGGTTGATTGCGTTGGCAGGGCGAAGCCCGCGTCATACATGGCGTATTTCCAGGCCGTCCAGGCGCGCTGGCGGCGATATTCTGCGAAGTCTGCCTCGGTGCAACGCCCTGGCCAAAGAAATTTGCGTGGCGACTTCGCGTTTGCCCGCCGCTGAGGTCCGCGGCCATGGCATATACTTATCAAGCCACCACGGGATTTGTTCATGTGAAGGCCCCATGAGGCATCTTCCAGCAATCACGGCGAGCACGCAAGCAGTCGGGGCCTGTCGCGAAACCGAGTGGCTGGGCAAGTCGCTATTAGATCAGAGTTCGGGAATAAAGGGATTTCGGAGCATCAAAGAAACTCGCGAAGCCGCGCGAGTTCAGCGACGTGCTCGGCCAACAGGGTCTCGGTGACCAAGGGAGGCTGTGGTGCTGTCTGGATTTCATACAAATGCCGGGTTGATTCAGGCTTGGCCATGAAATCCATGATGCATTCGTCCAGGGTGCCGTCGAGCAGCATGTACGGGCCGGTGCCCTCGGTGCGCCGCTGGTTGTTAAGCGAAGGCCACTTGCGAAGGACGGCCGGTGCGTTGAAATCGACGTGGGAGTCAGGTCCAGCCTCAGGAGCGTCGTTGTCACTCATTTTTTCTTTAAGCACCATTCAGCCAGCGCGATCCGTACCCAAGGGCGCACGAGCCCGCGCTGCCGGTTGAGCGCGGAAAACAAAGAAA
This sequence comes from Bradyrhizobium sp. JYMT SZCCT0428, assembly GCF_018131075.1. Taxonomy (GTDB): domain Bacteria; phylum Pseudomonadota; class Alphaproteobacteria; order Rhizobiales; family Xanthobacteraceae; genus Bradyrhizobium. The sequence continues at coordinate 5,021 of NZ_JAFCLS010000124.1, forward strand.
TGGGACATGCAAAAGTTCATCGAGAACGCACTGGCAATCGACGCAAGTTTCGCGATCGGGATGGTGGTATAACGCGAGAGAACTACCAAAACCGTAGTCGCAATGACTACTCCTAGTATTCCTGAAGCAGCAAACCGCAAATATCGTCCTACGCTGAGAAGGCCACCGGTCTCGTGACCGAATGTGATCTTGCTATTCATCATGTAGGAGCCAGTCACGGCGACGATCCACGCAAGTATGTTTGATGGGATCAGTTGGAGATGAACAACTTGGACAAAAAATGTAAAGGCGCTGACGTCCACCAAGACGTTGACGACGCCAATTGACGCGAAGCTAAACAGCTTTGCTAGGAAAGATCGGCGATTCCAAGCATCGATTATTTGTCTGGCGAAAGCCTGCATGATGGGCCAACGGCTAACATGTTCGACCCGCAAAGTCAGCTCGATTTAGCTCGGGATTCCGCGCCACCGGTTGCAATGGCGGCTGCCCGAAGTTCTGCGGTTGTCATTCTCGGTGTTAAGACGCGGCGCATGGCCGCCGGAATTGATCCAGTTGGTCACCTGTCTGTTGCTCCAACACCCACCGGCCGGTGCGCATCTCGATACGGGTTTCCTGATCGCTCGATCTGGAACCAATGGCGCGCCCTCGCGAAATCAACGCCTTTGCGATTGTTTAACCATCTACGATCATCATGAATGCAATCGCGGAACAGACCCTCAAAGCCCCCCGCGAGAATTGCGTAGGAAACCCGCCGGGGGCAGTTACCGGCGGGTTTTTCTTGCCCCATACCGGCCGCCGACCTAGGCTGGCAGCATTGTTTAGCATTGGGAGAGCGGACGTGGCGACAGGTACGGTGAAGTGGTTCAACGCGACTAAGGGTTTTGGTTTTATTCAGCCGGACGGCGGGGGCAATGACGTATTCGTCCACATCTCGGCCGTGGAGAGGGCCGG
>NZ_JAFCLS010000125.1 GCF_018131075.1 Bradyrhizobium sp. JYMT SZCCT0428
CGTTCTCGGTCGCCAATCCGATTGTTGCCGGTGCACTCAACCGGATCAGTCAGGACGTGGACATGGTAACCTTGCGCGTCAACTACCGCTTCGGCGGCTACGGGGCACCGGTCGCTGCGCGGTACTGATCTCGCCCCATTGCATAATCTCCAGTACAGTAGGCCGGCAGAAATGCCGGCCTATTTTGTTGGAGGGATCCATGCCCAAAAAATCGGTCGGGTTCGCAACTCGCCCACAGCCGGCTTCGCGACGCGCGGCTGCCGATCTCATAAATGAAGCGTTCAAGAAATCGGATGTTCCCGAAATCTGTCATGCCATTGGCGCGGCCACCCACCTTTACAATATTTCGCACCTTGCGGAGAAATCTGGGATTGCGAGGACAAGCATTCATCGTGCGTTTGCACGCGATCCACAAAAGCCGAACTTCACGACAATTCTTAGAGTACTCGATGCGATGGGCTTCCAGTTGCATGTCAAGATGCGCCGGATTGCGAGTAGGGCGCTTGAAATCGGTTGAGAACGCCACGGGCCTGTGACGGTGATGATCCCGCAGCTGCCGGCGTATGGCCATCCATCATCGCGAAGACGATCAAGATCGGTCTTGCCGGTCAACAGGTAGTACGTTACGGACATCCCGGCGAAGAAATTTCGGCGTAAGGCATGCTAATTTCTGAAACTGCCCCGTCGTGTCGCGAGATGAAAAACCGATCAGATGCCCAACGCTCAAACCAAATACACGCCCGTGGCACAGCCGTGGTCGGCCAAACGACGCGAATGATGTGGTGGACGACGCCCGCTCCCGGCATCGGATGTGCCAAAGGGGTGATCGTTGAACAACGCCCTGAGGGGGTCGTCCACATGTATGTTAGCACCATCGGCGTTGATCTCGCCAAGAACGTATTCCAAGTTCACGGCGTGGATATTGCGGGCAAGGTCGTTATCACCCGGCAGTTGCGGCGCAAGCAGCTCTTGGACTTCTTTAGTAAGCTTCCCGCTTGCCTGGTTGGCATGCGGTTCTGGTTGCCTGCGGTCCGACGCCTATCGCTATGCGTGTCGCCCTTTCCGGCTGCGTCATCAACCACAGCATTAGTGCTGGCGACGCTGTGTTCCAGTCAGGCGGCTGATCCACTGCCGAAACGTCTCGGCGAACCACTATCAGAAAGCGCCGCATTTGGTGCCGACGCTGCCGCACCAACGCCGGATTTCCAATCCCTCCGTGGGTCCGCAGGATACCATTGACCCTGATCTCGCGGGCATTCGATCAAGTCTTGCCGCACTCGGCATCGTCGGGCCGGAAGGCGCAGATCTCTTGTACTTCGCTTTTGTAAACTGCACGACACTCGGCTACGGCGACGTGACGCCGGTCAAACATTGGTCCATGCTTGGGCCATGACCCATGAACGGCGTCCTGTTGTTCGGCTGGTCGACGGCGGTGATCTTTGAGGTATTGCGCATGAGCTTGCTGGCGAGCGGCGATGCGGGAGCGCGCGAGAAGCGAGGATGGCCCCAAGTAGCCGCCACACACAACATTCGCACACTTGATCTATATCAAGCCGGCCGAAGGGACCGTGGTCAGTCTTGCAGCGGCACTGGCTGCCCCGTGAGAGGGCTGCATCGAAGCTGGTGCCTCAGACTCAGGGAGAACACCATGAAACTCTCGATCACCTTGTCGGCATTGCTGATTGCCGGCCTCATGGCTGCAACGACAAAACCGGCCAGCGCCGTCATATACTGCCAATACGTCGACTATCCAGCAGGCTGCACCGTAAGGGCCGGCGTCGTGCTGCGCCCGCGGCCGGTCGCGCGTGCGGTGGCGACGCCTGGCGTCGGCCGTGTCGGGACACCCACCAACCGCGGCGGCCCGGTGGATCGCGTTGGCCGGCGCTGATCGGACCTTTCCTGCCGCAACAGCACCTCGTTACGTCGCGGATTGCTCGACGCCGAGGTGAAGGCGGCTCTTGCCAACACACGACCGTACCCGAATCGGCCTCGAAGCGGGCGCGGCGCCGCGGCGGAGTAGCTTATGCCCCTGGCGCGATATTTCCTTTATGTCGGCGGAGTATTGCTCACTCTGGTGTTCATTCTGGACGCATGCCTGACCAGACTGCCAGTCATGCAGAGTTCACACGTCGACGCGCCCGTTATCCGCATTCATTCCGACCGAAAATGGCCCGAGCGCATCGTCTTCGACACCAGCCTTCCGACGATCGTTCCCGCACAGGCTGCGATAGCGGAACACGGCATCGCCAGTCCTGCGCCGGTCACCGACGTTTCTTTAAAGGAGCGGGAACGCGAGGCATTTGCGTTGATGCAGCCATCCGATGCGAAGCGCATACAACCGTCCGACCCTGGAAAGCGAGAACTGAGGCAGCAACGGCCACGCAAAATCGTGAAGCGGCACGCGCCGCCCCGCTCGCTCCTCGTCGCGAGGCAGCCGCAATTCGGCTGGTTTGGCAACACCACCATCTGGTGACGGCAGCCGCAATCCTGTCGTGGGCTCGTACCTTATCCAGAGCGGTTTCTCGACGAAGGAGGTGCTCATGCGCTGGATCTACCTCGGCGTCATTATTCTGTTCGCCGCAGCGACGATCATTTTCGCGCTGCAGAATTTCGAGATCATCACAATGTCGGTGTTTGGCTTCGATGCTCGCGTACCGCTCGCGGTTTTGGTCGCTGTCGTCTACCTTCTGGGCGCAGCGACGGGCGGCAGCCTCTTCGCGCTGCTGCGCCGATCCTACCAAGGTTCAAGACGCAGGGTGGTGGGCGCGCCATAACGACGCTGTCGGTTCAGTACCGACCATCCCTGGTCGGGTGCGACACGCTCGGGACCGGTCGCAACCGTTCCCTGCGGAGCGGCGGGCTTCTTGCTCGTCGTGAGTGGGTACATACTGGAAGCAGGTTACTTTTCGATCCGAAATCGGACCGTCTTGCTCTTCTTGTCTGCAGATTCTTCGACGATCTCAAAATTCCCTACTGACGCGCGCCTTAGACGTGCCGCACGTGGACGCGCGATCGACGATGAAACGTACCGATACGTTCCGGAAAACGATCCGCCACTCGCTTTGATTTCCCGCAACGGCACGTGTCGAAATGACATTGGGTATGGCCGCGCGGCGCCAACGCACTTGAACTCGATTCCGCTGCACTGAATCGATTTGTTGCAAGTCGCCTTTACCTCGTTGATTGGCGTATCGCTGTACCCTGGTGGCAACTGGTACTCCAGGACGCTGTCCAGCGTATCGGTACAGCTTTCAATTGGCTTGAATCGGAAATTGACGGCTACAGTCGTTCCTAGAGGCCCTGGAGCGGATACGTACAAATCGTGCTGGGTGATTGGCAGCACGTAACGCCCTGCCAAGAAGACCGGTTGGGCTATTGAGGACGTGGAAGACACGACAATTGTCAAGGTTGCCCAAACGATCACATGCATTCTAAGCCCCACGGAGAAATCACGTGTACGGTATGCCCACCGGCTCGGTGGAGCAACGGCTGCTTGCGCTCGTTGATCTAGATCAATAAGGCGAACAGGGATTGCATGCGCAATGGGCACTGGCGAGATCGGAGCCGCGCGATGGGGCAGCGAAGGATGATTCTGGATCCTGTTGGCGACTTGCGTCAGTTGCGCAACGAACGGAGTGACTGGCTGCTGACGGTGCTGACTGGAGTGCTCATACTGCTGATATTCGTCTTCGCGCCACTGCAGGCAGTTGGTATTACCACCTTTCATCTGTTTGCTGTCGGCCTGTCACTCGCGATCATCGGAAGCATGGTGATCATTTCCAACAATCCCACAGCGCTCGTTTTGATGTCGGTTGCGCTTGTCGCCAATATCGCCGTATTTTTCCTGCGGCTCTATTACCCCGTTCCCTTCCACCTTCACATACTGGCTGGCGCATGGTTGATCATCGCCTGCACTCTAGGGATCGTGGTCACTCAGGCCGTATTCAGGGGTGGCCGTGTAACATATCACAGAATTATCGGAGCGATCCTTCTGTACCTGCTGATCGCAGTAGCCTTTGCAACGCTCTTTGCTTTCGTCGGCCTGTCGGATCCGGGGGCGATCAAGGGAATAACATTTGACGATGATCAATCACTCGCGAGCGCGGTCTTCTATATGAGCTTTGTTACGCTGACCTCAACAGGTTACGGCGACATCATTCCAGTGCATCCGTTGGCGCGTAGTCTATGCAACATCGAGAGCGTCGTTGGTCAACTTTACCCGGCAACACTCTTGGCAAGGCTTGTTACTCTCGAGATGAGAGATCCCGGCCAGTAAGCAGAGCCACAGAGGCCGACCACGCCTTGGCCGGCTACATGCTTTGGTTCTGTTTTGGATGGTCGGATAGCGTTTGGAGCGATTGGCCGAGCCGGTGATTGCGTCTATCGATCTAGGTCAACGGCACGAAGACTTGGCGGGCATGGCTAGCTAAAGCCATGGAGGTCGCTATGAAAGAAACCGGAACCAAGAACACGCTTTTGGCCGCTGGCGTGTTCGTGTGCGGAACAATGGGATCGATAGAGCTACCGAAAGGTCATGGTCTTTCGCACCGCTTCATGAATGAAGGCGTTACGATCTCGATGCCCACTGCCGCTGCTCGTCAAGCAGAGCCGATCCGCCGCTCTTCCTGCGCGCTAATCAGGTACTATGTCGCAAAGTACAGGCGTGCCTGCTGCCGAGGCGTGGGCTCGCAGCAGGAGCGCGACCGAGGCAGAAATTCAGACTGCTCGGCGGTGTATTAACCCTCAACAGACCGTCCGTCTTGGCCAGGCAGCCGCATAGCAAACAATGAGGAAAGTCAGGAGCCTCATTGGTCATTTCGTCAGCTTCGGGCCAAATGCACGAGGTGCGGACGCTACAAACATGGCCAATCAATCGTTCAAAGTAGCAGTAGTGTGGCGACGCACAGGATCAGAATTGCCTGCCAGCCGGCCTTGACGGTTCGATTTGTCTTGCGAGAAGATCCGATACCAATTCTTGCCGGCGGGTGGTTGTCGTTGGCGGGAGGCCTGCCCGCTTGAAGCAGTGCATCAGGGGTCCGAGGCGACCGACACATAGGCATGACGATGTCCTCCGGCGAGCATTCCGCTTTTGGAGTCTTGCCGTCAGCCAACCCCACGCCGATCCAGGCTGCGGTGATACAAATCAAATGGTAAGCAGCACTGATCAACTTTGTCGGGGTGGTTATTACCAGGCAGGAATGAGCCGCCAACCAGTTGTACAGCGGCAACCTCCCGCTTTTTCACTTGGGGAGGCAAACCGTCCTAAGCGTCTCGTCGGAGCTTCGGGCCTTCGCGTACTCTATTAATGCCTGCCGCGCCGCGTCGCACCGTTCTGGGCTGTTAAATTCCTGTGTCGCAATAACGGCGCCGTTCGCAACGCCAAGCCAACTAACGATGATTAGAACCTGGGGCATAATATCCTCCTCACCGGGACATGGGCTGCCGACGACCGACAGCAGATGGGTTATCCGGGTAGGACGCAGGGTTGATGCGTGCGGCGCGTTGATCTGGGTCAACCGCCGTTGACGGCCTTTTGTGGGCCTCGCCAGGCAGCGGCAGCACCTATTCGAAATTAACAAAAAACGCCCCGGCACGGTGCCGGGGCCAAGGCTTGCTGAAGACAAGCCCTTGATCAGTACCGCGCAGCGACCGGTGCCCCGTAACCGCCGAAACGGTAGTTGATGCGCAAGGTTACCATGTCCACGTCCTGACTGATCCGGTTGAGTGCACCGGCAACAATCGGATTGGCGACCGAGAACG
>NZ_JAFCLS010000126.1 GCF_018131075.1 Bradyrhizobium sp. JYMT SZCCT0428
GGCCGATTCAAAACCACCGTCTGAAAGAGCTTCTTCCACTAAATCCCTAATAACCTGGTCGTCCTCGACGACCAGAATCGTAACTACGCCATCCACTTCACTATCCCCCTTGGTGCTGCCTTACAATCCTCCGGCGGGGTAAGTGAGGCTGAACTCATTCGTTCCAAAATAATGTTCAAAAGTGAACTTATCCGGTGAACTACGGGGTCCTTAGTCCGATGGCTATGATCCGCATAAGTTCCAGATTGAAGGCCGCTCCCGTAACATCGCCAGTTCGGCCATCGACAGTAAGCTTCGCGGCTGCGATGAGGTTGCCGTTCGGGTTGAAGATGTAACCGCCGTTCCCAGTCTGCACGTTGACATGCCATTGCGCAAGGAACACGCAAGCGCCCGGTCCAAAGTCGGTCGATGATCCAAGTCGCGTTTCCCGTCGTTAGACGGGTAAGGCATCGGCCGATGCCCGCCCTGTCGATTACCACATGAGCGCTCGATGATGACTTACTTCACGGCCTATTTTGCAACACTGGCAGTCTTCGTGCTTTGCGCACATGGCGTGGCTTGGAACGATGGCAAGCCGCCTCTATCGTCCGACGCTCGGCGACATTATGCGCGCGGATGTCAATCTCCCCGCCGCGGTCGCCTTCTATGTGATTTACCCATCGGGCTCGTGATCTTCGCCATCCTGCCGGCTCTGAAGTCCGGAAGCCTTGCGCAAGCGATGTTATGCGGCGCGCTGTTCGGCTTCTTCACCTACATGACGTACGACTTGACCAATCAGGCGACACTGCGGAACTGGACCAGAGCCGCTTCGAAAGCTATCGCCGCCGACCGGAATTCATTCAGTTGACTTCCTGGGAGCTAGGATGCCTTCACGCGCCGACGCAGGAAGGGCTGCAAAAGCCTTAGCGAAGCCGCACCGAAACTGTCGTACCGGTGCGGCATTAGCGAAGCTTGGACTAGCTTGCAGGCATCAAAACGTTGTTGACCACGTGGATCACGCCGTTCGACTGGTTGACGTCGGCAATCGTGACGGTGGCGGAGCCACCCTTCGCGTCCACGATCATGACCGCGCTGCCGGATTTCTTAACGGTAAGTTGTTCGCCCTCGACCGTCGTCAGCTTCTGTCCGTCTGACAATTGCGCCGCGTTCACCTTGCCCGGTACCACGTGGTAGGTAAGGATCTTCGTGAGCGCCGCTTTGCTTTCCGGTTTCACGAGCGTATCCACCGTGCCCTTGGGCAATTTGGCGAACGCTGCGTTGGTGGGCGCAAACACGGTGAAAGGGCCCGTGCTCGACAGGGTATCCACCAGTCCAGCGGCCTTGACGGCCGCGACGAGCGTGGTGTGATCCTTCGAATTGACTGCATTCGCAAAGATGTTTTTCGACGGATACATCGCAGCACCGCCGACCATCACCGTCTTGTCCTTGGCTTGAGAGAGTGTCGCCGATCCAATTGCAACGGCGAGCGAGAGTGTCGCAACGGAAAACAGCAGGCGAGAATTCATCTTGGTACTCCATTCATGTTGGGGATTGCGGGCAGGCCGTATTCCTGAACTGAGAAAAACCGACCCACCGCTTGTTGCATCTGACATGTAACGACGTCTGGTGCGGGCCGGATCACGTCGGCATGAATCTTTTATTAGCGAACGCGCGCTGGTGATCCATCAGGCATCGGACAACGTTTCTTACCTGCAATGCGCCGGAGTGAAGCCTTACACAGTCGATGACGGGGGAACTGCTTCGGGCTGCCGTTGACGGCAACAAGCCCGCACAGAAACTGTGGCCGGCAATCGGCTTTTATCTGTTCTATGACTTGGCCTGATCGAATTAATCGTCCGTGCGACATACTAGGACGAGAGGCCGATAAGACCGATGAGTCTGAACTTATGTTAGGTTGCTTCACACGACCTCACCGATCAGGCGAACTGACCGTCACGGATGTGCCTTCGGGCCAGCACTTGCCGCATGTTGCGCCTACTACGGTTACGTCGTGGCGGACGGCCTGTTGGAGACGCCGTGACGTGATGTTTCACAGGATGCGCGCTGCGCCGCATGCCGAAAGCGAATGATGACATCCATGATGCGCCTTACCGTTTTCGTTGCTTTCGTGATCGGGGGCGGCTTTCTGATCGGATATTTGAACGTGCCCGGCAGTTGGTACGCCGGGCTCAATAAGCCCTGGTTCAATCCGCCGAACTGGATCTTCGCACCGGTCTGGGCGGCAATCTACCTCCTCGTCGCGATCCCCGGGTGGCGGACATGGGAACGGCATCGCAAAGAAATGGCGATGCTGTTGTGGTTGGTACAGATGGTGCTCAATTTCCTCTGGTCGCCAATTTTCTTTTTCGCACATCTGCCTGGAGTCGCTCTCGCGATCATCCTAGCGCTATTCGTGGTGATCCTGGCGTTTATCGTGCGCCAGTGGAATTTGGACCGCCTCTCCTCCGTAATCTTCGTGCCGTACGCTGCCTGGGTCGGATTTGCGTCTCTCTTGAACTTATCAATCGTCGGTCTGAATTGAGCAAGACAGCTAGTCGCTCACCGCGCTTCATTCCGGCTTTCAACCAAACTCTTTGCCTCGGCAACCAGTGCCGGATTTGAGAAAAAACGCGCGTGACGTTTATTTCCAGCAGTTCGATCGGGATCGCAAGCTGACGCACAATGCGTCAGTGCCGCCCTATTGGATAATCCCGAAGTAGCGAGGGCTCGGACTGAACATACTAGCTTGCGCATCGATGGCTCCTTCGTTGACAAATTCGATGGAGTTCTGGTGACGGGCCTTTTATCACGCGTCGGGGACGGCTTTTCGATTACGCAATTACAAGCCCGGTAAGGCGACGACGACGCCTCGCGAATGCGTGAAGACGTTTCTTCCTACGGCTCCCCGACGAAACCGAAAAATCCTGCGACGACACCATTCTTGGCCTGCGATGGCAAACTCCTGAAACACGATGCGTGCATCCTTGCTGCATCGAATTCTCCAACCAAGGAGCCAACGATGCGCAAACTGGTCTTTCAATCGGAGCCCTCGCGATTGCTGTCATGGTCGCATTTGCCTGGTCGCACACTGTGCTCACGCCTTCCCAAGCAAGCGTCGCTGGGTCAATCAATCCGACCGATATGATGTCGAATTACAAAGGCACGCTTCCGGTTGAGCGGTGGGAAGCGATTTAGCTGTTCTTCGACCCCTGTCCCTCTGTGCTTTCGAAGCCCCGGCAATCGTCGGGGCTTTTTCCTTTGGAAGATGTTGCACCTGTTCACGATCGTTGAGTTTTCGGCTCAGGCCGCGCAACGACGTTGACCGAGCGGGCCACACTCGGTGTGCAATATCTTGCCCGAGGGCGTGAAACAGAAAAGCAACCGCACTGGATCGCCTTCATAATTGCGATAATCGAGGCAGACGCCGTGGGCAGTGAGCGATATTTCGCCCATCGAGAACGCAGTTGCCAACGCCAGCGCCAATTTGGGTGCCCAATACGCCGCAATCGACTGGCGACCGATCAGAGTCACGCCATCGCAGTCGCATTCAAGCGCCGCCCGCTCATCGTACATGTCGACCAAGGCGCTGAGATCGCCCAGCCGGCAGGTATCAAGCCAGTCTACGACAATACCAAGAGGATCGAACTCGTCCCGTGTTATCGACATGGGTGTCCATCCTAAACCGATAGCGTTACCCCCCGCGCGCTGATAGACGGATTATCGTGAACGTTGGTTGAATGTTTTTTTGTAATATTACGGAAGCGGGTGCTGCCGAGCGCTGAGATCATTTCCATTTCAGTGCGGCAGGCAAAAACTCGTGCAAGCTGTGGCCCAAACAACAACCGTCTTTCGGCCTAAGGCTTGACTGGCCTGACTGCGCTCTAGCGAGCCGTAGATCAGCACGCCAATGCGGGTGCGGCTCGCCGCCGGCTGTTGCGCATTTGTGCGCAGCGAAAATGACGACAAAGCACCAGTGGCCGCTACTCCTGCGATGAAAACTCGTCGCAGCATATCGAGTCTCCATGCCATGGACGGTGAGAGCGTACACCAAGTGGTGCCAGAATCTAACATATTGCAAGGCGATACCGCGCCGGCGCCGTTACGGCAGCAAGCCGATGCGGTTCAAAATGCCCGGTTTCGGGCCCGCTTGTAGCATGCAGCGAGAACACCAAGCGGCCCGACGTGACTTTGTCGAGGAGACCGAGCCTGTTGAGGCAACTAGGATCCTGCCGATTTTCGAAGCAACACCTCCGAAATGGAATGGCCACCGCCATCCGGCCGTGGCGCGCGGTTCCAGGGGTCAGCCACGATCGCGCGTTGATGGCTAACCACGCGACTCGCGGATACTTGGAAGAGGTAAATCCACTCCGAGCTACTCGGGCTGCGCATTGAACCTTTCGGCGTCCCTTCAGACAGATACAGTTAAACGTTCGCCCCCCACCTGCCGCAGGACCAGTCGATGGAAGACCCGACGACTTTTCTGAACCGGCTTGGCAAGTTCGTGCTGATACCGATTGGCCTGCTGCTGTTTGTCGCAGCCGCTTGGTCCATCTGGAGTACGAAGAGCTGGCTTGCGCGCACCCTCGAAGTGGAGGGCGTGGTCGTCGAGATGGTGCGCATGCGCGATAGCGACGATAAGGGGTACGTATTCTCGCCGATTGTGCGTTTCGAGACAGCAGACGGCGGAACTCACCAGTTTCAGTCCGGCCTTCGAACCTATCCGCCAGCCTACCGGACCGGCGAGGTTGTTTCGGTGGTCTATGACCCGGCAGTACCTGACGCGGCCATGATCAGAAGCCTGCTGTCACTCTGGTTGATGCCAATCATTCTGAGCTTCATCGGAACGATTTTCTGCGCCATCGGGATATTCATGATCGTGATGTGTAGCTGGGCATCGCGGGTTTTCGACCGGCCGATGGCTGCCGTCAGCCGGCCCGCCCCAGAAGCGAGTGCAGCCCTCGGCAGGACCACTCCATGATCGCACTCCGGCAGATCGCGCATCGGCGCGTGTTGCTGCAGGCCCGCGGCATGATTTTCCTGCTGCCGCTCGTGCTTTCGCTGCCCACCCTTAACGCGATTGCCGCGGCTCCTAGCGAGAGGTCGACGCTGTGGGAGGCATGCCGCAACAAAGACGGTGAGGCAGCGCTCGGCGCCTGCATGGCGATCATCAACACGCGCGGCATACCGATGGGCGAGCGCGCCGCCGCCCACTACACGCGTTGCTACCACTACATCCTAGTGCACGACTATCGGAATGCGCTCGCGAGCTGCGATAGGTCGCTTGAAGACAATCCATCCCTCGTCGACGCTTGGTTGAACCGGAGCACGATACGCAGCGGGTTTGGCCAATTCGATCTCGCGATCAAGGACGCGACCCGCGCGCTCGCTCTGGCGAACACCAATTCGGATCGCGCCGGCGCGCTGCGCAACCGCGCTGCGGCCTTGGTCCGACGTGGCAAAATCGCCGAGAGCCAGGCCGATCTCGAACAGGCGGCGAGGCTGCAATCGGGTGATGTCTACAACTTTATCAACCGGGCAGACTTCCTGCTGCAGGTCGGCCGCCCCGAGGAGGCCCTTCATCACATTGCGCGGGCACGCGCCACCCGGGCCACCACCACCTTTTCAAGGCAGAAGATGCACGCCGACATTGGCCTGCTGCACGGTAAAGCCCTGGTCGCGCTGAAGCGCT
>NZ_JAFCLS010000127.1 GCF_018131075.1 Bradyrhizobium sp. JYMT SZCCT0428
GCGAGCTTGGCCAGACGCTCCTGCAGCTTCTCACGGTCGTAGTCCGAGGTGGTTTCCTCGATCTGCGCCTTGATCTGTTGAACGCGGGCTTCGATGTCGGCCTTCTTGCCAGCGCCGTTAACGATGGTGGTGTTCTCCTTGTCAATCATCACTTTCTTGGCGCGACCGAGCATGGCGAGCGTGACGTTCTCAAGCTTGATGCCAAGATCTTCCGAGATCGCCTGACCGCCGGTCAGTACCGCGATGTCCTGCAGCATGGCCTTGCGGCGATCGCCGAAGCCCGGCGCCTTGACGGCCGCGACCTTCAGACCACCGCGCAGACGGTTGACGACGAGGGTGGCGAGCGCTTCGCCTTCGACGTCTTCCGCGACGATGACCAGCGGCTTGCCGGTCTGCACGATAGCTTCCAGAAGCGGAAGCAGTTCGTTCAGGCTGGAGAGCTTCTTCTCGTAGACGAGAATATAGACATCATCCATTTCAACGCGCATCTTGTCGGCGTTGGTGATGAAGTAGGGCGAGATGTAGCCGCGGTCGAACTGCATGCCTTCGACGACCTCGAGTTCGGTCTCGAGCGACTTGGCTTCCTCAACCGTAATGACGCCCTCATTGCCGACCTTCTTCATGGCGTCGGCAAGAAACTTGCCGATTTCCACGTCGCCGTTGGAGGAGATGGTGCCGACCTGGGCGATTTCCTCGTTCGAGGTGACCTTCTTGGAGTTCTTGACGAGGTCGGCGACCACGGCGTCCACCGCCAGGTCGATACCGCGCTTCAGATCCATCGGGTTCATGCCGGCAGCAACCGACTTGGCGCCTTCGCGGACGATAGCTGCCGCCAGCACGGTCGCAGTGGTGGTTCCGTCGCCGGCCGCATCGGCCGCCTTGGAGGCTACTTCGCGCACCATTTGTGCGCCCATGTTCTCGAACTTGTCTTCGAGTTCGATTTCCTTGGCGACGGTGACGCCGTCCTTGGTGATGCGGGGAGCGCCGAACGACTTGTCGAGCACGACGTTGCGGCCCTTGGGGCCGAGGGTGACCTTCACCGCGTTGTTGAGAATTTCGACACCGCGCAGCATCCTGTCGCGGGCATCAACGCCGAATTTGACTTCCTTGGCTGACATAATGATCTCCGTATTCCCAGATCCCAAGGTGCGCGCGACTGGGCGGATTCCTGGGGGATGAGATTTGGATTGCAGACCTCTTCCTTCGAGATGCTGGCTGCGCCGGCTCCTCAGGATGAGGGAACGGGCTAAAGCGCTTAAGCGGCCTTCTTCTTGGCGGCGGGAACGTCGGTGAGAACGCCCATGATGTCGCTTTCCTTCATGATCAGAAGTTCCTGACCATCGAGCTTGACCTCGGTGCCCGACCACTTGCCGAACAACACGCGGTCACCCACCTTGAGGTCGATCGGGATCAGCTTGCCGGCTTCGTCACGGCCGCCCGGACCAACGGCGATGATCTCGCCCTGCGAGGGCTTTTCCTTGGCACTGTCCGGAATGAGGATGCCGCCTGCGGTTTTGTCTTCGGCATCGATGCGTTTGACCACGACGCGATCGTGGAGCGGACGGAACTTCATGCGATCCTCCATGGCTTTTGTGATTATTATGGCTTTTGTGATTATTTCTGGATTGGCAGTCGCAATGAGCGAGTGCTAGCCGCTCTTCACATAAGCCTGTGACCCTGGGGCGCAAGGGCTTCGGCCCACGATGTTTGACTGCGGCTTGAGTTTCTGGAGGAGGAGCGGCTGCTAGCAAGTGAAGTAACATGCTGCTAGCGTGTTGATTGCTATGACCTATTGAACGTTTCCCTTTTTGGCGAATTGAGAATCACGCATTACTCTTCAGTTGGGCTGGAGGTTGGCATGGTCGAGCAAGATGCGGTTTCCAAGGATTTCAGGAAGCAGGTCTTAGGCTACGGACTGACAACAGCGGAAATCGTTTATCGCCGTCCCGATCGGCGCTGGCTGCTGCAAGCTTACGTCTGGCAGGACTACGATATGTTTCCGGATTTCCCGGCGTTGAAGGATTTCCTCGCGTTCTGGGAAAAATCACTCGAAGGACCCCTGTTCGCAGTTACCGTTGTGCACTCGAAACTCATCAAGCCTGCTGAGCTGCACGCTATCGACGGCGTGTTCCGGTTGCACTAATTCAACTGAAGCAATTGCGGTGGGAGCGCACCTGAGCACATTCTGAGGCTCGGCGACTTGACTGCGCGGCCCGCGCGGCAATTGAACGGCTTTCTTTTTGATTTGCCGGAACGAACCTCCGAATGCTCGGTTGTCATATGTTCCCGACCATTAAGGAGACGGGATGACAAACAGAATGATCCCAACAAGTCTGGTCAGCAGAATCGACAGGGCGATTAGTCCGCTAAGTCCGGCCAGAACCCGAATTAGACGCCTGGCCAACAGGCGCAAAATCCAAACCAGAGCGGCTAGCAGAGCGGCGGCTAACAAAGAGATCCGCAACGCTAATGGAAACGAACTGCTCGCTTCGACGTGAATGGCATGAAAAGTCTCTTGTCCGTGCTCGACGTAAAGGCTGACCGTATTTACAACGCCGTAAGCGTAGGCAAGCCAGACGGTATCCTGGCTTGTGCCCGTCTTAATGACTGCTTGCCGCCCAAACTAACCGCTTGCGCGATGTCAGTGCGATGTTGGTGACGGCTTGCCCCAGCTTGTCGTCGTCTTCGATCGTTCCGGCAGACAATACGTGCGCGACACTTCCCATTCTCCATTCTCAAGCGCACGATGCGCTTCGGTCCATGCCCTCAGAGGAGGTAGCTATGGAACATCAATTTTTCATTCGCCAGCAAAACCTTAAGCTCTATCGCAGTCTCGTGGCTGCATCGGAAGCGGCGGCAGCGAAAGCTGACGCGCGGCAGGAGAAGCTTCTAAAGCTACTGGCAGAGGAAGTAGCGAACGAACCGCTGCCCAGAAAGAACTAAGGCGCTTGATGCCGGCGTGAGTGGCTAAACCTGTCAAAAACAATTAGGAGCGGCTACGGAGAAAGATCCATCTATAGTGGCGGCCTTTAGTTTGCCGTCTTTCTGAACTCCGGCAATTCCCTTCGCGGCATTGCCGAACATACAGGACATAGTTGGCGCTGCGATCGCGGACATTGCGATATCAATTAGGGGGCGCTTTGCGGGCGCTAGCCATGTATCGGAAATCGACCGGACGCCGCGTTCGGTTATCCATCGACCTTGGGACCGAGTCGATGACGGAATTGGGACCGGGCACAAACGCGGTGCTTCGGTTATGCGTGCGCCGCCGTGGTCGGCTGTTTTGTGGGCAGCACCTTCGCGAGCTGGTCCGAGGCATAGCCGAACAGGGCTCCCGATCACCATCGAGACAATGAGCAAGACCAGCGGGTTGGCGAACGAGGGCGAGATCAGGTTCTGCTATGGGCCGGTGGCCGGCGCGGCGGATGGCTGGTGCAGCGAGTACGCCACAAGCGCAGCGTAACCGTAGACGTTGGCCGGTACCACGGACAGCAGATCGATCGAGGCGACGATGACCAGGAAGAAAACAGTGACGCCGACGACGATCGCTGGCCAGACCGCTCCAAGCCAGGGACCGGGACGTTGACGATGATCAACAGAGCGACACATGCGACCAGCGCACCATAGGCATTGCCGACGATCGTCTTAACGAGTGCATTGTTGTTGGTGCCGCTGTGGAAGAAGCACCCCAGCCAATGAAGCCCGGCCACACGAGGACGAAACCACTCAAGGGCCCGAGCGCGAGAAATGCCCAAATGCCTCCGAGAACGGCGATACTCAAAGGGAGAGCAGGCGTTGAAGTGAACACCAGGTGCGACGGGTGTGAAAGCCGCGAAGCTTGGCGTGTCGCTCGATACGCGAGGGTATCCGCGCTGCCGACCTTGCTTCTGACGATCACGCGGCACCTACACATCCAACGACATGCTAAACATCATCGGCAGATTCCACTGAGGGCTGAAAAAAGCCCGCGATGCGACCGAACGGCAATGATCAGGGCTTCTCGCGTCCTATTTTGAATTCGTAGACTGCAACTTCATAAAGGAGCCGCGACCCAACGTAGCCAACGGTCACGAACACGCTTTCTTGCGAACCCTTTTGAGCAACTTCCCATCGATTTGCAGCCGACAACGCATCGCCGACGGCATTGCCGGTTTCTTTGTCTATCGATACTTGGCGTTTAAAAGACGCACTCGGCGCGGGCCGAACAAGTCCCTCGTCATTTACCCGCACCCATTCCTTAATTTCACACGAATAGACTCCGGCCACGGCTCCGGTCGGGCACACAGCAAGGGCCGCCATAATGGCTGCAAATGTGGTGTTGAGTTTCAATCAAATCACTTTCCGAACTGGCTTGTTACTCTCCTTAGCGGTACAAGAATCCATTATCGCAAGCATTGCAGTGGCAAGGTTACCGTCGTGCGTACTCCCGTGCAATAATCAGCACTCGCGTTGGACACGCCTTGAAAAAGTGTACCACGTGAACGACCACAAAAGTGCTAACCGGGTTGGGGTTGCAGTTTTTTCCTCGGGTCAGCTATCGCTCAAGCGCCGTCAACAGCGACTAGGGGGCGAACATGTACGAAGTTCTGATATTGCTGGTTCTGGTAAATTTGGGCTTCACCAGCTACATCTGGAGAACGGTCGGGCGTGGCCCTAAGCGGAAATTTCTAGGTAAGCTGCTAAATGGCAAGCCCATCACGCCCAATCATACACCGTCTTCGTTACGAAACGGCATCGAGCTACGAATCACCGACGAGGATCGACGGTTCTTCTCCGATTTCGAGATGTTTGCCGACGCTCTAAACCACAGGTTCGAGCCAAACGAGCCATGGCGGTTGCAAGAACGATCTGACGCTGAACTCACAGGCCGCGAGGAACCGGAGTACGGTCGTCGCTACGAGATTTTCTATAACGAATATAGCGTTGGAAACCTGCAGATTTTTGCGAGCCATCACCACGGCCCCGCTGATCCACAGGTCGGAACCGAAATCGAGTTGCAGTACGCTCGATTGCTGCCATTTGGCGAAATCAACAGGTTCATTTCTGCTATCGCTAACTTCACGGCATCAGGAAATGCAGAAGAAGCTCAGCGTGTAAAAAATACAATTCATGAAACGATGCTCAATGAGCTTTGGCAGCATGAGTTCGACCCCGACCTAGATAGCCGGAATAGCGGCGGATCAATCGAGCTTCGGTTTGATGGATCAGCGGCGGCGTTTTTGAGGACCTCAACAAACCGGAAAGCCCGCTCGATCTGACAGGACATCCGAGCCAACTCCGCTCCGAACCGACATCGTCGCTCTCGGCCTTGAAATCCAAAAGCTCGGCGATCCAGAAACAGGTCACGGAACATCCGAACCTGGCGGGACGGGTGCCGCTTCGACCAGATGCTCCACGGGTGTGTTTCGGCGCAAGCGCATCGGGGTACCGCCAAGGGTATACTCTATCGTCGACGAAGTGATCGAATAAAGCCGGTCTTTGCTGCGGTGCATGAGTCCGCTTGTGGCAGATTTTGTTGCAAAAGTCGGCTGTTTGCGATGGATAGTTCGGCTACGTCGCCAGGGGCGGCCGGCTTTGATCCGCCG
>NZ_JAFCLS010000128.1 GCF_018131075.1 Bradyrhizobium sp. JYMT SZCCT0428
TAGATGAGATACCGAAAATCCTGCGTCACCGGCACCGGTGTTTCGGGCAGCGTCTGTGACGGATCGGGCAACGCGGCCAGGATGATCGATTCCGCCTTAGCGGAGGCTGCCGTCGCGACGTTGGCCGTCCCCGTCACGGGTTCGGCGCCAGCGGGGTTAGCGACAGCGGCGTTGGCCATAATTGCCTGTGGTTCATCTGCGAGCCTGGCGTTGGCGGCGAGAGAGCCTGCCCCGTTCTCGATTGGCCCTGCGCCCGTGTTCTCGGCGCCGTCCGAACCGAAGCCAGCCAGCCAGCCGACGATGACACTTGCGAGAATAAGCGATCCGCAGAACGCCGGCGCCACTGTCGTAAATCGCCTCGGGTTCATGATCCCGTCGCCTCCAAAGGCCCCGCCTGAGCCATGCTGCACAGCCAAGCTCGCGACGGGCTGATTTTTCGGATCAAGACATGACCGCACAATGGCGCAAACTCAGGCTTATCAAGTTTTTCCAAAAGGTGTTGCCTGAATGCAACGCGGCATCACCGAATCCGAACGAGCTATGACTCGCAGTCCGACGCGGCGACCCGGCGCATGCTAGCGAGCGCAACCGGCATCGCCGCAATTTTATCTTTCGGATGCGTATTTGTCGGGACTATCGCTTCCGCGCTCCGGCCCGCGCGGCTTTCGTGACGAGGGACATGGAAACCGTCTGCTGAATACTCGGAAATCTTGTTCCGAAGCGAGCGCACTGAGACGCCAAGCAGGCGCGCCGACACGGTTCTATTGCCATGAGTATGAGCGAGGGTTTCTAAGATCAGGTCCCGCTCGATGACACTCAGAGGCGAGCCGACCAGCCAACGAGCGAGACGGCGGCGCGACGAACTGGAAACTGGAGCGTGGGGCGATAGGTGTCCCATTGCGCGTTACTCCACACAACTGCCCACTAGACCCCTTCGTCAGGACACAACAACATAGTTACAACTTGTTAACGAGCACCACCATCGGATTTGCGGAAGCGCGGAGGTTGGCGGCGGTGCTTGCGGTGGATGTCGCGCCGCCAAGCGGGCTTTTCCGATAAGTTCCTCGATTTGGAGTTCGTGGGGCGGCTACTTCGTCAACTTCAGAACGTCGTCTCTCTTTTCGGCGCTTTCGCCATTCGTGCAAGAACGGCCGCTTGTTCCGCTGCCATCCGGAAGTCGCGCGCTGCCTTCAAAGGTCGCCTGATGTTTGGGTCTTCTGAGCCGCTGTCAAACGTGATCAATCTCATGCAGTGTGGGCATTGGGTCTGATAGCCCGGCCGCAATCGCTGCGCTCGTTCAGAGAAAGGCCGACGACAGTTCGAGCAAATGATCTTTATACGGTCAGTCATAAACCGCTCCGTTGAAACAGCCCCTAACTTACTAAGGTTCGCGTTTTGGCCGCGGCGTTGTATATTTCAATTTTCAGCATGGGAAAATTGGCGAGTAGTTGTGTCGCTGCGACTTTAGCTTCAGTCGGTTCCGAAAATTGGGTCTTAAAGTGGCCGTCGACGACCATTGCGTACCCACTAGTCGGCGCAACGTCTGCTCGTTGAATGGTTCTAGACGACTGCTCGGGGATGCGAAGGGGCTTCTTTGGTCCCACCATTATTGCACCAAGTGAAAGGGTTCTGAGTTAACTTCAAACTGAGTCTCTGCAACTGCGGACCCCGCGCAAGCGCAGGCAATGAAAAAAATAGCGCGAACTAACGGCGGCATAACTTACCTCCTCTTTTTGGACGCAAGCTAGACGAGGTTCGTTTCAAGCTACTTAGGAATATTAGTTTCTTGATAGTTATCAGACTAATTCAAATGGTCGGCTGACCTCGTCTGTCGTCTGACGAGAAGAGATACTTTGACGTCATCGCGCGGGCACATATGGCCGCCCTGATGCCCGACTTCCGTTACCGGGAAGACAACCGCAACTCTCGATGTGCGTGGCTTCGAATTCCGCGCAGCCGGTCGCCTGCCCATTGATCTCGGCTGGCGAGCAGCATTACCGGAGTGGCAGCCCGCCGACGAAAAGGGCGATGAGGCGCAATTGCTGCCGCCGGTGCGCAACGGCGAGACCGCGCAACTGCAAGATCCAAAAATTGAGAACAAGGAGATGCGGTCGCCCCCGCGTTACAACGAAGGCACTCTGATTGGCTATGCAGAATGCCTAGCGTTTGTTGATGACGAGGTCCTGCGGGATCGCCTGAAGGAAGCCAAGGGTATGGCACGCCTGCGACCCGGGCCGAGATCATCGTTGGGCTGAAGAAGCAGGGTTCCTGATTGCCCAAGGAAAGAATATTGTGCCGACTGAGACCGGCCTGTCGTTGTTCGGCGTTCTCAAACAAGCCGATCCGGCGCTAGTCGATCCGGGTGTGACGGCGCAGCTTGAATGCCTGCTCGACGACGTTGTTCTAGGCAAACAGGAGATGGTCGGCGCAATTGAGAAGTATGCGATGTCGCTGAGGCGCATTATCCGCAAGCTGAAGGAGGGTGCGACCGCGGTGGGACCTTCTTTTCTTGGCAGCGCAGGGGGCAACGGCACAGTAACGTATCCACCGAGGCCTGCAATGAAGCGCTTTGCTGACAGTCTGTTCCGGCAAAAGGACATCAAACCACCGCCCGGCTGCAAGACGACGATATCGATCTGCCGTAAATTCCTTAGAACGTCCGGCGGTGCAGCAGTCGGTAAGTTCGACGGTAAGTCCAGCACAATTGTTGTATGCCAAAACGCTGGCGCAGAGGAAAGGTCTCATCATTCCCGATGATGCGAGGATCAATTCGGCCGCGATATTCGCGTGGATTGATACGAATCGAGGCAAAAAACGACGCAAGCTTAATCGTAAAACCTCCAGTAGGGCGGCAGGATCGGCTGCATCCGATGCCCCGCTGCCGAAGGGGTCTTGAAGCAAAAGAAGTTAGCTCAGATACCGCTTCCGTGTCGGAAAACTCAAGCAGGATGCCGCTGCGGTACGGCAACAAGGAGATCGCGCTGAAGCTCGGTGCCCGTATGGCTCCGAGGAGTGGTATGCTCCGCCTGGAGTTGATCTTTCTGTATTCGGCGAGCGGGGGTGGTTATAAAGGTTGGCAGCTGCATGACGATCTTTTGCCGCCAATCAGCGATCATAAAAAGGGGATCGGCTTCTCTCCACCCGACCACTCCACAGTATACACGAAAAAATTATGCCGAGCGCATCCTTCGCGACAAGCTTCGCAAGATTGAAGTTTTTGTTCGCGGGTTCGGCAGCGACCGGAGAGAAAGCTGCTGCGGGCGCAGCTGCAGAACGCATCCGAGCGCGGCTTGGACGAACAGCAATTCATGAAAAGTCCACGAGCTAAAGTTCTCAATTCCCGATGTACGGTCGCGGCAGCTGTTCATCGCATTATGCCGACGTTACAGCCTGCGACCATTCCGCCATCGGCGGATGAACCGTCAAAGCATTGTGATCAAGGCACCAAAGAGTTTTATGGAGCAGGTATTATGGCCAGAATTTCAGAAGCTGAATGTCGCCTTGTTGGCTTACCTTTCCGAGATCACCGAAAAGGTCATTCGCGAGGAAGTGTATTGCGAGACCGGAGAAGCCGAGGAAATCTACCCGACGCGGATCGGGGGATGACATATTCTGGCGAAAACGGCATCGCTCTTTCGTAGTCGCTAGCAGCCCGTCATTGGCGACCTGGCTTGCCTGATGGCCCACGAGACCCCGGCGACGAGCTCATTGCCATCCATTAGGAACGCTTAGCTCACCAACTTGTTATCTCGCATATCGCCCTCGGGCGTATTCCCCACACGGAGAGTTCCATGGGCCTTTTTTCTAAGGACATTAAGACGTTTGACGACCTGTTCGTTCACCAGCTTCAGGACGTTTACTACGCTGAACAGCAACTCATAAAGGCTTTGCCCACAATGGCAGAGAAAGCCACGAATAAGGAACTTAAGCAGGGTTTGCTGGACCACCTCGAACAAACCCGTGGTCACGTTCAGCGCCTTGAACAGGTTTTCAAGATGCACAACGCCCAGCAGAAGGGTGTGACTTGCCCCGCGATTGATGGGATCATCAAGGAAGCCAACGAAACCATGGGCGAAGTCGAAAATAAGGAAGTTCTCGACGCTGCGCTCATCAATGCTGCACAGGCCGCCGAACACTACGAAATCACACGCTATGGAACTCTCGTTGCATGGGCAAAGCGACTTGGTCGCAATGACTGTGCCGCCCTTCTTCAGCAGACCCTAGATGAAGAGAAGACCTGCGACCAGAAGCTGACAAAGTTGGCTGAAGGCACTATCAACGTCCGCGCTGCCTAAAGGCTCGTACAACTCACAGCGGAAACGACGGTGGGTTTTCTTTGATTGATTGCTGTCAATTTTGTTGGGCACACTCCGCTGATCCAGCAAGGTTTGGCTTTCTGAAGGAGTAGAGCCGTTCAATCACGGGCATATGACCGTCTTGATTACCGGCTGCTATCAGTCAGTGTTTCACGGAGTTGGGTGCGGACTTTTTCCATTGTGGCGTTGCAATATTCCTCCCGCTCTCGTTGAAAACGCTTTTGGTTCGCTTTGAAGCTCTCTACCCGCTTTCGCATGTCGGCTCGGTCTATATCTAAACGCTGTGCCGGTGTGAGGTTTTTCGCGATCGACTCTTGCGAAGGTGGGATCGATTCACCTGCATTAGCAGTTTCCTGAAACAAAGACGGGGACACCGCTTTAATAAGTTCGGGTCCAGGAGGTGTGTCACCCGTGACCATCCATTGCGAAATCGCCCGTTGCTCTCCCTGTGCCAGTGGCTTGGTTCGCACATTATCGTAGGCGTGATTCTCAACGGGAGGCTGCAACGAAGGTAGTTCATCCGACACGGCGGACTTGGAGATCACGACAGCCACCATTGACATCGTCCGGCTAATTAGGGAAGCACTTTGCTGTTCTTGAACCGGCGGGACTGGAACGCCTAGTTGGTTTGCAACGCGTTGATTCACCGATTGTTCGACCATGGACAGCGTTTGATCAATCAGGGATGGCGTTTCCCTTTGAACCAGTGGCTTTATCGAAGACAGCCTTTCTGAGACTTGCTCGACAACAAGCTGCCCCACGGCAGGCGGCGTCTCGGATTGCTCGTGGTCAGCGACGGTAGCGATGTCCGCCGTCGGCGACCAGGCCTGACCAACCGCAGACGATTTCGGGGGCGCCATAGCTTTCGACTTGGCCATAGCGCTGCTGAGTATGGACAGAGCCTCGTCTATCAACCGGTCTGGGGTGTTTGTCGGTCCCATATCAATACCTAATCAACTAATCGAAATGCGATCATCCTCGAATTGCTGACTGAGCCGATTGTTCAAATTTTGGAAAAATTGAGGCTATGGCACGCCTTCGTGCTGGGCGCAAAGGGTGAGCATTGCTGCGCCGATTCCGCACGAAAGGAGGGCCAGAAGGATCGCAAACACCTCGAGGCCCGGGCTCGGCGGCTGTTGAAAACCTATTGCGTCTGCATCGGCGCTTTTTCCATTTTTTACGTATGCATCCGACGACCGCGTCTTATCTATCGCCTCGTGTTTTGC
>NZ_JAFCLS010000129.1 GCF_018131075.1 Bradyrhizobium sp. JYMT SZCCT0428
GCTTGCAGGCCAGCAAATTGGGCGCCTGTCAGCCTGCGATCCTTCAACCTCCGCGCCCTCTACTGATCGAGGTCCTAAACGACCAGCATATAGATGCAGCCGGTCACCAGGGCGGTGAGCCACAACAAAGATATGCCGAATGGAAAAAAGTGTAGCGACTCATCGCCAGACTTTAGCGCGGCGGGTCGATTGGATCATGTGCAGTTTGTGCCATTCGCGGTTTATGAGCGTGCTTCGTGGATCAGGGCCGAGGCGGCTATGGATACGCGGCGACGTTGCACGTCGTACAATAGAAGTCGGGGCCTCTGTTGGTAAAAACTAACTTGAAGCCATCCGGAATGACTTCAGCAATCGGCAAATGCCCCTCTTCTTGAGACAGCGTTGCCATGCCAGTCTTGCTGCACTTTGGGCAGCGAAGCTTTTCGTACCAGTCATTGGTCATCGAACTGTGGCATTAAACATTCGCCCTGCAAGGCCATGCTCGTCGGTTGTGAATATATACAAGCGGGTTCTTCGCGTCTGTTCGCCGCCCGATGATTTGGCACTGGTTTCGCCGAGGTAGCGGGCGGTTCGGTGGCAATCGTCGACGATGTCTGCCGGTTTTCAGTACAAAAGACATGCGAAAATTTATGGCCGCCGCTTGCCTCGTTATCGCGGGGATAATTTCGACCCACCGCCGCCTCCTAACGGCGCTCGATCGACCCAGAGTCAGGTCGATGAGCCAGCTTGGAAGCGTCTATCGCTATGCAACTTTGCGACCCGCCGCCGTTGTCTCTTTATGAAGTTTTTTGGAAGCGCAGTTACTGCCCTGATCGTTCTTTGGTTGATCGATAAAGAACTGAACCATGGGCACTATACCCAGTCCGCGCTGGCCGTGTTGCGCGGATTGGCACGATCCATCGGGATTCGTTGAGGCCGCCCCGGTTGGCGGCCTCTTTCCGGCGGCGGTATGAGAACAACCTTTGCCACCAGGGCGGGTTCATCCGATCGTGCAGTATTTTCTCGTACTGCGCTTTGGTAACTTCAGTCCTGCCGCCAACCACAGCGGCCAATTCAATGTCGCCGATCTGATCGTTTCCGGCTTGCTTGTCACTCAGTTTGCGATCGGTCATGGCTCTCTCCTGTTGAAGCGGACGCGGACATGCGCGTCCTTGCCGCTCGCGCCGCAAGTATCGCAGGCATGCAACGCGGCTCTGGTCGATCGGGAAGCCGTCACCCTGCCCCTGGATCACGCCTTCGGCTTCGTGAGCGGGTGCAGCAACGTGAAGCGTCTTTTCATTCGATTACCTCCCCGGCGCGCAGCAGGAGTGATGTCGACACCTCGATGCCGAGGGCTTTGGCTGTCTTAAGGTTGACAATCGTCTCGAATCTGGCCACCCGTTCGATGGGCAAGTCGTTCGGCTTCGCACCTTTCAGAATCTTGTCCACAAAGGTCGCGGCGCGCCGGAACATGTCGGTAAAGTTGATCCCATAAGACAACAGGCCCCCGGCCACGGCGTAATCCGACCAGCCAATCGAAGGCAGACGCTGCCGCAACGCGATTTGCGCCAAGGCTTTAGCGTTGCCGATCAATGTCGCATCGTCGATGACCACGAGCGCGCCAATGCGCTTTGATGCCATCTCGGCAAATGCCGCTTCGATCTCGTCGGCTCCGCGCAAGCCGAACTGGTGAAGCTTCAGTTTGAGCAGCTCCGCGGTGCGCCTCACTGCTGGTACAATCGGCGCGTTTGCAGGATTTACCGGGTTGAGCAGGACACCAACGTCGGTCAGGTCGGGCACGGTCTCCTTAAGCAGTTCGAGCCGCTTGGCAGAGAGTTCTGGAGTGAAATAGGTCAATCCGGTCACGTTCCCGCCCGGCCTAGCGAGGCTTGCCACCACACCTGACGCCTCCGGATCAGCAATCACCGCCACGACGATAGGAGTCGTGTTGGTGACTTGTTTTGCAGCCAAGGCTCCCGGCGTTCCATGGGTAACGATCACGTCGACGTTTAGCCGGACCAATTCCGCGAAAAGGGCGGGCAGACGTTCGTACCGTCCTTCGGCCCACCGATACTCAATGACAATATTCCGGCCCTCCTGATAACCGAGGTCACGGAGGCCAGCGCGGAACGCCTCGGCGCGTTCGGGCAGACTTCCGGCCGATGGCAACCCCACAAAGCCGATGCGGTAAGCTTTGGTTGCTTCTTGCGCGCGCGCTACAAACGACCATGCGGCTGCTGAACCGATAACCAGCGTGATCAACTCGCGGCGTCTCATGGGGCTACCCCCAAGGCCAAGGGTCACGGCTGCTAAGTATAGCAGGTTGGGAGTGTTAGTGGCGGCGTGCATCGCAACAAAAACGCGCAGCGTCGAGCTATTCGATCACCTCGTCGGCGCGCTGCTGGAGATGCAAAGGCATTTCGAGGCCGAGCGTCTTGGCGGTCTTCAGATTTATCCTCAGTTCGTACTTTGTCGGCGCCTGCACCGGCAGATCGCCCGGCTTCTCGCCCTTGAGGACGCGATCGGTATAGGTCGCCGCGCGCCGAAAATTATCGGGCGGGTCATTTCCGTAGGACAGCAGGCCGCCAACTTCCGTGAACTGATGGAAAGGATAGACCGCGGGAATACGGTAGCGCCTGGCCAGCGTTGTAATCTCCACGCGATGGTTGGACAGGAAAATATCCGCCATCGCGACCAGACCGCCGTTTGGGTCGCGCGCCAGTGCGCTAAAGACGGCTTCGAACTCGGACGGGCTGTGAACAGGTGCAGCGATCGCCTCTACTGCGAGGGACCGGGCGCTGGCCTCGAATGAGCCAAGGTAATCGGCATAGGGGGCTGTTGCCGGATTGAACAGGAAGGCGGCCCTATTGACGCTCGGCGCGATCTCCTTGAGCAGGTTCAGCCACTTGCCAGCCATCGTCGGCTCGAAAAGAACAAAACCGGTGACGTTGCCGCCCGGTCGCGCAAAGTTCGTGACAAAGCGGCTGCCGACCGGATCGGCAACGTTTGCGAAAATGACGGGGATGGTGCGCGTTTGTTGCAGCATCGCAGCAGTGGTGGGTGTGTTTTGCGTAAGAATGAGGTCGGGCTGCAGCGCGACGAGTTCCTTCGCGAATCGTTGCATCGCCTCCACGTCAGCCGCTGCCCAGCGAGTGTCGATCCGGATGTTGCGGCCCTCCGTCCACCCGAGCTTCTGGAGTCCCTCCCCGAACGCCGCCACCCAGGCCTGTCCTTCCCGGTCACTCTCGGCATATGCCATCAGCACGCCGATCCGCCGCATCCGCTGGGGCTGCTGCGCGCGCGCGGCGAGCGGCAAGGCGAGCGTGCCGCCCAGAAGGGTGATGAACTCGCGCCTTTGCATACGCCCCCGTAAGGACCACGCCTTGTGGAATTGCCAAATCCTAGCACGTGTGACCACCGGGCAATGTATCACAAAGCGCCCACACTCGAGCGCCCATTCTCACTAGATGCGACGTCCGTTGTGGGTCATTCGAGTCGTTTTGACGGACCACGGCGACTTCCGATCTCCGATGAGCGGACATCAGGTTAGGCAGGCATGTCTCAAAAAGGCCAGTAACAGAAGCCGCCATCCTCATTCGATCACTTCATCGGCGCGGGTAAGAAAAGTCTCCGAGATATTCAAGCCGAGCGCCTTGGCTGATTTGAGATTGATGATGAGGTCAAACTTTACTGGTTGCTGAATGGGCATGTCAGCTGGCGTTGCTCCACGCAAAATCTTGTCGGTAAACTCAGCAGCCCGCGCAAAAAGGTCGATGAAGTTCGCTCCGTACGAAATCAGACCGCCCGCGTCCACGAATTCTCTAAAACCAAAGATAGTTGGAATCCGTGCGGCGGTAGCCACTTTGATGATCTTGGCCTTATTGGCATTTGTAAGGGGTTCACTATACACGTACAGCGCGTCAGTTTCGCCCGTCAGTGTCGCCATTGCTGCGTCAATATCGTCGGCCGTTTGGATTTCGAGTATGTTGGCTTCTACATTCAGCCGGGCGGCTGCCGCTCGAATGCCAATCACCTCTTGCGTAACACCCGAGTAATTGGTGTTAACCAGTGCAGCGAAACGGCGGACATTCGGGATGATGTCTCTCATCAATTCAAGACGTTTGCTGCTGAGTTCACCGGGCTGGATGGAAAGTCCTGTAACATTCCCGCCAGGCCGGGCCAAGCTCGCGACGATTCCGTTGGCGACCGCATCACCGTAGGCGGCGAATACAATTGGAATGCTTGACGTTGCCTGCTTTGCGGCCACAACGCCGTATGCCGACGTAACGATCACATCAACCTTTAGCCGCACGAATTCGGCAGCGAATTCGGTGATTTGCCGAACATCTCCTGCTCCCCAGCGATACTCGATCTTGACATTGCGCCCATCCGTCCAGCCAACCTTGGCCAGTCGTTCCACGAATGCCGCCACCCACGCCCCATGAGAAGCTTGCGTTCCAGCGACAAGGAAACCGACAACCGGAGGCTTCGCTGTTTGTTGTCCATAAGCCCCTGAGATGGAGCCGATGGCCACGCCGCTCGTCAGCAATATGAATTCCCGTCGCCTCATTCTATCCCGGCGTTCTGACCACTGCATTGGATCGAGCCATACAAATAGGCTTTCGGCCGCATCTTGTTAATCTGGAATTATCCTCCCACGTCGGAAATGGGTCAAAAGCTGCCCTAGCAGGCTCGAAACGGGACTTCCGATCTCCCCCGAAAGTAGACATCCGGAAGGCGTGCTGGGATGTCAGTTGAGTGCCCACAAGCAGACTCATGCGCTGCAGCAAACAGCTTGGCTATTCGATCACTTCGTCGGCGCTGGCGAGCAACGCGAGCGGAACAGTAAGGCCGAGGGCTTTGGCCGTTTTTATATTGATCACCAGTTCGAATTTGGTCGGTTGCTCAACCGGCAGATCAGAAGGCTTGGTGCCTCTGAGAACCTTATCGACGTAGCCGCCTGCACGACGATACAAATCGGCTATACTGGGGCCGTATGAAATCAATCCGCCATTGATGACGAATTGTCGGTAGAGATAGCTTGCGGGCAAACGATGCTTC
>NZ_JAFCLS010000013.1 GCF_018131075.1 Bradyrhizobium sp. JYMT SZCCT0428
TACTCTAACTGCGGCGCATTCACGCGCTCTTCGGAGTACCTCATCTGGGGTGCTGTCCACCCTCAGAATCCGCGTTTAGGAATTCCCGTAGTTCTCGGTTTGGGTCAGTTCAATCGTGGTGCCGGAAGGGCTCGAAAATGGACAGCTTAAAGCCCGAGTTTCAACCAAAGCGGCGAAAGACCGGCACTTGGACTGTTGTCGTGGTGACCGGAAACGGACCCGATTCCCACGTTGGAGACTTCGCGACAAAGAAGGAGGCCGCCGACTGGATCGCGGCCAATTCGGAAGACTGGCCAGCTAGATCTAAGTGACCCCGCTTACCAGCCCAGCAAGAGGCTTTCGCGCGTTTATCGCTTGCGCGCCCACTCTGGTTGCGGAAAACTCCGGCTGGTCGACATTCTTGGCTGAGGGCTAAGATAGTGACGAAGACACCGGGCAAAGTTGAACCACAGAAGCCGATCAGCAAAGCCGAGCGCGAAGCGCGTAAGGCATTCCGCCAAGTCGATGCCGAAAAGGCAATCACCGAGCACGAGATCGCGCAAAAGGCGTTCTCAAAAAACCGAGAGCGTCTCAAGGCCGAGCGGCTGGAGCGCGAGGCTGCAGCGCCACCGCCCCCAAAAGTCCAGCCCAAAGCGAACAAAATGACAGCTCCGAGTCCAGCGATACGGCGTTGGAGCTCTGAAGAGGAGCAGAGGCTTGATGAGCTCCTCGATGTCGGAAAGGAAGCCGCCGAGATAGCTGTTGAACTGAACCGAACACGCCAAGCTGTTTATGCTCGATTGCAGCGGCGTTACAGAAAACGAGCACAGCAGCCGGGGCAAGAAGAGCTGGAGCTGAAGGCGAAGGGTAAATAGCGTCACTCGCTGATTTGCAGGAAGCCAAGCCAGATCAATGTCTCACCTTCCAGCCCCCAACCCCCTTCGTCCCGGCCCAGGTCCTGAAAAGCGAGTGCGCGACTTGCAGGCCCGTTTTCGTGCAGTATCGGCAGGCCAGGATCGGTCGATTAAGCTTGGTTGGATCTTGGCAGCAGTGTTCGTCACGTTCGTTGCTCTTGCCGCAGGTTGGGGCCTGTATTCAAGTCCATGGCCGGTAACCATGACGCTGAGGCATATCGTGGCTTGGCCCAACTGCGAGTTCGCCCGCTTGGTGGGTTTGGCGCCCGCGAGATGGGGACATCCCGGCTACTGGAAGCACCTCGATCGAGACAGGGATGGAATCGCTTGCGAACCGTGGTCGCCGCCGTGACAGCCGGAAGTGCTGTCAAGCCCCTTTGGGGCGGGGCGCGTGTTGATCTCGAACCTTCTGCAAATTTGCAGAAGGTTAATCAGGAATCCGCAGCAAAACTTCTGACTCGTATGTCCGGGACGATGGCTTGGTCTATCTCGCCTGATCCCCCTGGCTGCGGCTTCCAAACCGGCCTGATCCCTGCCAAAATTGTGGCATGGAAAGCGACGAAGCCCTCACCCAAATTTTTCAGCAGCTCCTCGCCGATGGCACCCTTTCGGTTGACCAAATGGAAACCGAAGGCCCTCGCATTGCCGCGGATTTCATCAACAAAGCGGCGGCTGTTCAACTCCGCGATCTAAAGCGTCGGATGCCGTCAAGTCTCCGCGAAATTCGTCGCGATATTAGGGGCTTCGAGAAACGGAACCTGCAACGCTGGCGGAGAGCATTTAATCTACTTGAGACGCTGTATCTCGTGGCGGCCGAAACCGGCAGCGACTTTAACGAAGCGGAGCGGCCGAAGATAGCAGCTGAGAAGGATTTTCGATGTGAGGCGCTTATTCACATTCATGCTCGAGCCCTTCTAGTTGCGAGCGAATGCCTCTGCTTGATGAAATGTGGATATCCTGACGGTGCGCTGAGCCGCTGGCGTACTCTTCACGAGCTAACCGTGATCGCGGCATTTCTCTCCCAAAATTCCGGCGAAGTCGCATTGCGCTATCTGGTGAGTTTTGAATTTCGAGCCGTAGAGGCCGGCGAACAAATGAAAAAGTACGCTCCTAGGTCAAAGGTCGAGCCGCCTACCGATACTGAAATTAACGCGCTACGGTCGCGTTGCGCGTCGCATAAGACTGTTTTTGGCCCCAACATCGGGAATGGTGACTACGGATGGGCCTCTGACGTGATCGGCAAATCACGTCCCAATCTGCTGGATCTTGAGGAAGCTGTCGGGCTTGATCACTGGAGACCGCGGTTCAAATGGTCCTCTCAGCATAATCACGGTGGCCACCGCCCAATAGGCTCCTTGCTTGCCGTGACCGAGGTCAAATCCCCGGTCTTCGCCATAGGTCCGAGTAACTCGGGCATGGTCGATCCCTTACACATGACGGCGCTCAGCCTAACGAAGGCGACTTCGGCTCTGCTGATTTCGCGACCAGGAAACGCCGATCGCGCAATTGCCGCCGGCCTACTTCTGAAGCTTTCGGATGACGTGGGCAAAGCGGCCGCCAAAGTCGAGCATGCCTAAACACATTCGGGAGGGAAAATGCGGCTAAAGCGACTGGACGATGGACGGTATTTCTTCAGTACCGACTCAGGGAAAGAAATCACGCTTTCTGAATTCGAACTTCTCGGGCTGTTCCGACTATCAGCTCCGTATCGGGATCGATTAGCACAACAGGAAGAAGGCCCTCATCCGCCCGTGGTTCAGGAGCGCCCTTCAAAGATCGCTGTTGGGCTGGACTCGCACCACACGGTGGTGGTGATCCGCTACATTTATGACGATGGCGACCAGAAGGCATACGTTATGGCTCCAGAAGACGCGGCAAGCATGCGCGATGGTTTGACGCAAAAACTAGAACAGATCGCCGTAGCGAAGCGCGGACGGACAAACAACTAAATGTCCTTTGTGGCCGGAGCCGCCGTCGGGACCGTTGAATGCGGATGGATCGGGGTCTGGGTCTGTTGCACATCGCTCACGTCCAGTTTCCGAAGCCTGAGGGTGCTGAAAATGCGAAGGCCGTCGCGCCAAAATTGGCAGTTACGGCGTCCGTGGTGCCCGTTGACATGGCAACTATGGGTGCCCATGAGGCGCTCTGAATGGCGACGCTGCCCGTGCCGGATGCGGGATCGCCTGCGAAGCTAGCATTCCATGCGCCGTTGTTTTTTCTGATCCAAAACTTGTTCGCGCTGATGTCAATCGCGAAACAAGCCACGGCGCCGGCCGTCCACGCGCCGCCCGAGAATGTGTCTTGATAACCACCGCCTCCCCATATGTCACCGGAGGTCGTATATACGCCGCACGTTTTAGTGAGGTTATTAAGGCCGATCATGTTCGTATAGGTGGCAACTGACTGAGCAATGCCGAGGCCGCTGTCAGTACCACCGCCGCCAACCGTGGTAAGGGCCACCTCCCAATAAAATTGGCCCGCCGCCCTAAGCGCTGTGCTTCACGCTCAGTTGCGGTTATAGGTCCCGTCCCAAGTGATGCCGCCCCCCCACCGCCGCCGGGAATCCGATGACGTCCTGCGCCAGTAAGCAACATTTGAGACTCCATCATGATTAGATTGCAGGCGTGATAATCAGAACCTCGGGAAAGCGCCGCTGGCTGGCGTGTATCCGCTGTCACTGGCGTATCTCGCTACGCCCTTGGTGATGCGGACTTCATCCAAGTAGCCGTTCATTTTATTCAGAAGCAGGCCGTTGCTGCCGATCGACAGATAGCTGCCGGGATCATGAAACGCGCTGTTCACCGGCGTAGCACTGGCGATCATCACGCCGTTTACATAGGCGCGGACCTTTCCAGTGGCGTCCTTATCGGCGGCGAACTGGTACCAGACGTCGGCTGTCAGTGAAGCGTCTGCACCCACCACGACATCGAAGACCGCGCCCGTGGTCGAAAACTCAAACTGGAAATGGCCCGCAGAGGTCGTTTGAACCATCCAAGCTTGTTGCCGCCGCCCGACGTTTCCCCAATCAGGGTGAAGTTGCCGACAGAATTGAGGTAGGCCGAACACTCGACGGTGAACTGGTCGGAGTTGGCGCTCGATAGATTCCAATCCGGGCTATGCGTGTAAATGAGCGGCCCGGTGTGCGGATCTAATGACCCCGCTCTAAAGTTGGATTGAGCGTCGAAACTTGGGCCGAGAAGATGGCGTTGGCCGTGCCGTGTTGCGCAATGCTTTCGTCATCAAGGCCGGGTGATCCCTGGTAGCCGTTAACGTCTTCGTAGCCCATCAACAGAACCACATTCGCCCAATGCGGATCGCTGAACGAACTTATATTGCAATTGAAGATGGATTCCGCCACAAACTCGACCATCACGAATCTCCATCAATTTCATGCACAAAGCCGCGCTCCAGCGCTTCTTGTGGCGTCAATTTTCTGTCTTCGAGTAACCAAGACCGCGCGGCATCTTCTGAGATACCCAGGCGCAGCACGAGCAAGGCAACCTGCGCATCGTCTATGTCGTTGAGCCGGTCATTCATCTCTTCGTGTGCAAGCTGCGGCAGGGCTTTCAGATTCGTCCATTGTTCGGACGTGCAGAGACGCATCGCGCGGTGCAACAGCACCGATCCAGATGCAGCTATTGAGCGACGATCGGCGGCCATGGCCACGAGCGCGGCCGAGCTGGAACAACGACCAACAATCCGGCAGTGAACGGCGAAGCGGTGCTGCAAAAGAGCGGTCGCAATCGCTAACGCCCCGTCGGGATCGCCACCAGCGCAGTTGACGTTGCAAATGATGCTTCGGGGCCTGCGGTTCGGACGGCATGCACATAGCCGGCAGCGTCGCGTTGGGGGATCCTCCCCAACGCCAGGTCGGTCCCGTTCGAAACCTCGGAGACAAAATTCAGGACAAGCGGAGGCAGCGAACCGTCAGGCCGCGGCGTCGGGTTCGGAAAGACCGGCAACGGCTTTGGCACCCGGCGCGGAGCTGCGCCAACTCTGTAAATTTCTGGCTCAGCATTCATGACCCGCTCTTTCAACATTAAATTTCCGCTTGCACCGAAACCCTGACGAAGCGTCATCATTGGTTCAGTGTCGCTGGTCCGTTTCCGGACGCCCCTTGGGACGGGCTGCAGCAGGGGGGCCGCCGCTGTCCGCGCTATGGCTCGGTGGCCCCACCTCCTTTTGCGCAGGTCGGACACGGGCTTTGGCTGGCTTCGCGGGACCGCGCTGATCATGCCGAATGTTGCGGCAGTCATTTGAGTCAGCTCACCACCGTTAGCCGTTTGAAAAAATCACGGCGATATCGCTGAGGGCCGAAAATCTCGCCCGGTTTCAGATCGAACCAAATCGCGATGGCATCATTCTCGTCGTCGAGGTCGACGTAAACCATCACCGTTTTCTCGTCCTCACAGAGCAAAAAACTCACGCCAAGGATTTTTCCCGATCTTCCGGCATTCTGCAGCTCTTGAATCTGGCGGTGAATTAGGGCGCGACACTCGATCAATGTTCTCGGCATTCAGCGACCCCGAAATTATTTCGCCCCACCCGATTTCACGCAAAGGCGCCAACAGTCCTGCCCCGCGGAGCCGGGCCTTACTCCTTTTGACGTTGAGCGCGAGATCCACATTCCGCCGTTGTGCGTTACGAAAACGCCAGAGCGGTATTCTTTCGTTTCGTCGAACACCTCCCACTCGACAGGTGGGCGAGTTTCCAACTGACAAATTCGGTCTGCCAAGGGCGCAATGCTGTCCGTGACGTACTTTTTCACGAGAGGTCCCAACGCCTCAGCCATCGCTTCAATCTGCTGTAGGGCGCTGTCTGGCAGACCCGCCTGCTTGGCAAACGCTCGCTTCTCCTCTTCCGTCGGATTATCGATTTCAGCGACTTGCGCTGCCGTCATGGACTTACCGCGAATTGTGTAAAGTCGCTCAGCCATTGCGGACGTTCTCCGTCAGTATTTTTTCTGCCAAATTTTTGTACGCGGTGGCGTATGGTAGCGAGGCGGCAGACGGCACGCTTATCCCGACCGACGATAACGCCTTGGCCGTCGCGGCGATGTCCTTGATCGCCTCTTCGATAGCGCCGATGGAATCCAAGAGATTTTCCGCGGCCTGACGTCGGAAGGCAGCGAGCGCAGCGGCAACCGCCTGCGCATAACCTGGCATCAGGCTATCGATCTCCCGGCGGAGTTCGGTGGCGCGAGCGTCCAGATCAGCGGCCTGTCGATCAATATGAGCTTGTTCCGCCTCGAGCTGATCCTGCTCCGGCTTGAAGAGTGTTCGCATCGGCGATTTGACGTGCAGTCTCTCGAAGATCTCAGATCGCCGTTTCGATAGCGGTAGCCGTGCTGCGGCAATATCGGCAAAGGCGCGTTCCGCCTCGACCAGGCCGGGCGCTTTCAGGACGCGGGCTATTATCGCGGCCACTTCGGAGCGCGGAGGTGCGCCGTTGGGGATCATTGCCTGTAATGTTGCCACCAGATTCATGACGCGGCCTGATTTCGAGATGTGATGACGAAATCTACTAACCCCGCAAAAGCCCCGGGGAACGCGTTTCATGGTTTCAGTAAATCGCTGAGCTTCTGCCTGATAAGCGCCGCCACGGCGGCCGAGTTTTCGGCCGGTGTGGCCCACTCTTGAATGATGCGCGCTCGAGCCAGTGCCTCGGCTTGGTCTTCATCGAGCTCGATCACGACGCGAACTAAGCCCGCCTTCACGCGCTGGCGGTGAGCTCGGACGCGGGCGGTGCTGTTTTTCGCGGCCGAATGCGTCATCCAAGCGCATCCCAGTCATACAGCGTCGCCGACGTTCGGCACGCGCTCAGAAAGCTGGGCGCAAACAGCTTACGATCGATCAGGATCGTGCCGAATTTCTGAGTGCGAATAAGGTCCGGCCATTGCGGGTCCACCTTCGATGTCAGATCCTGGATCTCGTGGACTAAGCCGCACCGGAACGCTTCCGCAGCTGTCATCGGCTCCTCGTTTCGAATCTCTTTTTCGAAATAATCCCTGCCGGTTCCGGTCCGATTGCTTAGAAGGTCAACGACGCGGGCGTCTGTACGCGCGAGCTCTGCCGCCGCTTCCGTGAGATTGTGCGTAGTCACACGGTCGGGCAAGTCGCTATTGGTTCGTGAGGTCGGGTGGACCAAGAACACAGCTTGCGCGGTGGCAAAGCGGTAAGACCCCGCTACCAAAATATCCAGGCCAGCCGAAAAACATTGACTGGTAACGCGGACGGAAATGGGTACCGGCAAACTCCTCAAGTGATCGTAAATTGCAAAGCCTTCGCGGGAATCGCCACCGCTCGAGTTTAGTTCGATGTGCAGATGAGTAAAATCGACGCGGGCTAATTGATGTTGCACCTTCGCCAACGATATTGACTCGGCCGCCCCCACCACTCCCGAGAGCGACAACCGAAACACACCAGGAGCAAAGGCTAACGGTTTCGGCGCCGCCGTGTGGATGGTCCCGATCGGCCCCGTGGACTCGAAGGCTTCAAATAATCTGTTCATTGGGTGCTCATGACAGGGCGTTATTTTCGGCTTAGCTCACGGCCGAATTCGGCTCTCAGCGCCGGCAGTCCAATTTGGAGAGCTTCGGCAATGTCGACATCGCGGGCACCGAGCGCCGTCATCGCCGCGACAAACCGGGGCGCCCGATTGGCCACGCCGTCGACTGAAAACATTTCCATAGCTAGGGCGCTGGCCAGATTGCCGAGGTCATCCGGGTGCGGCTTTGTCGGCCGCTGTATCATCCAATGATTCGTCGCGGCGAATGCCAACAAGTCGCCATGGCTTAGATCGAACGAGGAAAGAATCTCATCAAGAGGTGCACTGCCGGTGAAGTAAGCGCGCCCCACCGCGTTCCAATCGACCGTTGCCACTCGCGGGCGCCTGCCTGCACCCGGCCGAGCCCCGCCTTTTCCGATTCCCTTTGATTTCGTCATCGATTTTTGACCTTTCCCTTTGATTAAAAACGGTGAGAAACGCCCGTAAACATGGGGTTTCTTACTCTTTGCGTCCCTTTGATTTGATGATTGCAGACTTCCCCGGGAGGATAAAAAATCCGGGTGACCCCGACTGTGGTGGAAGTGGGTAATGGCTGCGCAGGACCGCGAGGCCCCCCCCTTTGGGTGTCACCTGTGACACCGGGCCCTCTGTGACGTCCGTCACGGTCAACCCGGACGCTGATCCGCTACGACCGAGCTCAGTGGAAACAGGGAGACGAACGATGACCAGCTTGAACAGCGAACTCAGCTTTTCGCAGCTCGACACAGTTAGCGGCGGTTGGTTCAGCATTGGGCATGTGCGCCTGCCCGCGGGGGCGACGAAGACTTCCCCGTCCACACCCGACGGCCCTGCATCCAAAGATGGGTCTACGGTCAAGTCGTACCCGAGCGCATCGTTTGATCCGGTTACGATCCGGTTCTGAAGGACTACTGGTGTTCGGGGCCGACCGCAGCGCCAGCGGCCCTCAAGGCCGCGGCGGGCGCTTCGATCGCCCCTAGGGTTATAGGGGGATAGAAGGAAGGGTGATCGAAGGCCGATCGAAGCCGATCGAAGGCCGATCGCATACCGGATAGAAGGGCGATCGAAGGCCCAAAATCCGGGATAGAAGGGCGATCGAAGGCTCATTCGCCAGCCTCAGATACCGCAATTGCGGTGTGTTGATCCTTGCGGGCGATGCGCTTGGTACGCTTTGAGGCCGGGCCCTCGGTGACGTTGTGGATCAGACCGGCGCTGAACAGCCGCTCCTGCGCTGCCTTGAAGCCGCGGGCGGTCATACCATTCGCCTCCGGCATGTCTGCGAACACCTTGGGGGCGTAGCCACGGCCAGGATGCTCGCGTACCTCACGGCCTTGGAGCGTCAGGCGATCGAGGCAGGCGAGATACGCTTGGTCGGCGATGCTGAACGCCGCACCCTGACGCGGCGCGCTGGCGGTGCCCTCCAGCACGAAGCAGCCCTCCTCCCACTGCAGCCTCACCTTTTCGCCGGCGGGGCCGTAGTTCAGCTTTTTCACCTCCAGCACGCGACCGGCCTTGCCGTCCTCGCCCTCTACGGTTTCGAGGTGTAGGCGCGCCCTGGTCGCGTTCTGCCAATCCATGCTGCCGCCGCGGCCGGTGCCGTTCGTCATGCCGGACAACGAAGGATGGTCAAGTAGCAGCACGGCACAATCGGCTTGGCGCGCCAGCCGGCGGAACATGCCGACAAAGGTTCGGGCGTGCACGCGATCGTTCTGGTTGCCGCCGAATGTCGCAGCTATGCTGTCGATCACGATCAGCGCCGGTCGGATCTCGATTGCAGCTGCGCGCAAAGCCTCAAACAGGGGCGTTGGCACAATCGGACCATTCGGCCGGGACATGCCGAGCAGGCAGCCGTCAGGGTCAGCGAAGTGGAAATGCAAGTTTTCGATTTCGGCCGGATCAAGCCCGCGCCTTCTGGCGACGCGATCGAGACGGCGCCTCATTTCCTGCTCGGGCTCCTCGCCGCTGAAAAAGATAACCGGTCCACTCATGCAAGTGGTGCCGAGCCAATCGCCGAGATCCCGCTCTACCGCTACGGCCAACTGCAGCGCAGCGGTGGTTTTGCCGCTGCCGCCGTCAGCTGAAAGGATTGTCGCGTCCGCTGCCGGGATCCGGTTGGTCGCCAACCAGCGCATTTCCTCAAGCGGAACGCCGCGCCATGCCGCTGGGCAAATCAAGGAAAGCGGTGCGGCGGACTGGTCGACGCTTGCGGCGGATTCCGGCAAAATTTCATCCCGGAAGGTTGCCAACTGGGCAATTTTCATGATCTCGGCTTCGTCGTCGCTGCCAGGCTCGCCAACAAGATTATGCGAACCGGCAACTTCGAATATTCGATCCGTCGCAACCGCCGGATTGATCCAACCGTCGGCCACGAAATGTTTTAGGTCGCGCGCGGCCTCCCGGAGCGCGGCGAGGCGCCGGTCGCGCGGCGCGATAGCTACTGTGCGCGCTACATTTGTGATCGCCCGCTCGGCTGCGCTGAATGGAGTCGGAGCATTCATGGCCGCACCTCGCAGCCCAAGAAATCGGCCAGCGTGAGCGCTCCAGCATCAGCTTGTGAGACGTCGGAATAGCGATGTTTCGACAACCAGCGCTGAGCACCGCCACGGTTCTCATAGCCGACGGTGTGGCTAGCACCTTCGCCGGACGGGTCCCTGAGGGTAACCACGTAGACGGTCCCGCCGATCGCACGGGTGATGATCTGGTGAGGCATCTGCGTCATCGCGGGCATCCCGCGAAAGCCAAGGCCGCGATAGCGACGGCACTCTCGAATGTCAGCGCGTAGAGTCGAACTAATCGACGGGCTTGCTGCTCGGGCAGGTCGGTGGCATTATCGGTGGTGCTGAAATCGACTTTGCGATCGGGCCTGCCATTTGCCGTGGCGGGCCTTCGCATTTTCAGGACCGCTGGAGGCCCAGTATCTGTTCCAACTGCACTTTCAATCCAGCCCCCTTCGATGGGCCCTTCAGTTGGAATGTCGATTGATAATGCTTCACTTTCATGCGGCCGATCAGGCCGGGCTTGGGATTCGTGCCGCCGCTTTCTCATCGAGCATCGCGATCGAGGCCAGCGCCGTTGCGGTGTGCTTTTCGACGCCGCCGGTGAGGCAATAGACATCGGCCGCGACCACCGCGACCTGACGTCCCGGCTTGATCACCCGCGCCCGGCAGATCAGGCGCTCGCCCACTGCCGGAGACAACAGATTCAATTTATATTCAGCCGTGAGCGCCGCCTGGCCGCGTGAGGTCGCAGCCGCAATGGTGGTCGCATTGTCGACCAGAAAGGCGGTGACGCCGCCATGGAACAGGCCGTGCTGCTGCAACAGCTCCGGCCGGCGGTCGACCGCGAGCGTGCACGAACCGCGCGTCAGTTCGGACAGCTCCGCGCCGATATGGGTCATAAAGCCCTGACGGCCGACATTGTCGCGGATGCGGGTCGCGATCGGCGCGAAGTCGGGGTCGGTTTCCGCAATCATGCCGTTTCTCCGCTCGGATTGCTTGCATCAGATGCGACCACCGCACGGGTGGCGCAGGCGATCAGGATGTCGGTCTGGTCCCTGGGATCGGCGCGGTCGCGGCCCGACAACCAGGCGCGACAGAAGATCTGCGCAGGTCCGATGATCTGGCTGAAGAACAAGGTCGCCATCATCGGCAGCAATTCGCCGCGCGCGATCAGGGGCGCGCGCCAGCGTTCGACCGCCTCGGCAAGACGCGAATTCTGCGCGCGCTGCGCGCCGCGGATTTCTTCGGTCCATTCGCTGCGCGAAATCTCGAACAGATAGCGCGCCTCACGCCGGTTGTTCACGACCCAATCGAGATGCGCATGGATCAAGCGCGCCACGCCTTGCCTGGCGCCGCAGGATTCGTCGATCGCAGCGAGCACCGCAGCGTGATAGCGGCCGAGGATTTCCAGGAACAGCGTGCCGGCCAGTTCCTTCTTCGATCCAAAGAAATGGAAGAAGCTGCCGTTGGACGCGCGCGCCCGGGTTCGAATGGCGGCCACGGTTGCGCCTTCTAAGCCGTCGCGGTCGAACACCGCCAATCCCGCCGCCAGCAGATCCTCCCGTGCCGTCGTCACCACGCCAACCTCTCATTGCCCGCTAGATGGTTACTCTAGAGTAATACTCTAGCTGCGGCCAAGCAAGTTCGACGGCGAAAATTGGCGATCGCGCGGACTATTGGGAAATGGGCGGTGCGGGCGGCCCTGCCGGCGCAACCGCCGGTGGAGGCGGCGCAGCTGCCGTCACCTCGGGCGGAGCGGCCGGCGCAGGCGCTGCGGCGGGCGCCGACAGGCTCGGAATGGCGGCTGGCTCTCTCGGCGGGATCGCGGCTGGTTCTGATGTACCGCTGGGGGTCGGTGCGGCGGCCGCCGGCGCGGGCGTGACCGGCGGGACTGGATCAGGCCGCAGCGGCGTTGGTTCGCTGCCGCCGGTTTCTTTGGGCGCATCGACCTTGGCGGTCTCGGACTTGGCTGATTCAGGCTTTCCTGCTTCAGATTTGCCTGCTTCAGATTTGCCCGTTTCAGGTTTGCCTGTTTCAGACTTGCTCGAGTCAGCCTTGCCCGAGTCAGAGATGCCCTCGCCCGCCGGCTTGGCGGCTTCAGGCTTTTCGCCGGCATCCACCTTGGCGGTTTCGCGCTTGGCTTCTTCCTTGGCCGCCTCGTCCGGTTTCGGCGGCTCTTCGGCAGGCTTGCCGCGCTTGCCGAGCTTCTGCTTGGCGCCCGTTTTGCTGTCGGTCGCGGCCTGCGGCGTCTGGCCATCGGCGGGCCTGGCGGCATCGGACGGCTGGCCCGGCCGTCGCTTGCCGTCGCGTCCGGGGCCTTGCGGCGTGAGCCCGTCGGCGTCGGGCCTGGACGCTTCTTGCGTCGCGGCGGGATGTTGCCGGCGGCCGAATCGGTCGAGCTGATCCGGCCTGGCAGCCTCTTGCTTGGCGCCCTTTGCCGCATCGGTCTTCGGCTGATCCTTGCTCTGAAATCGTACGTCGGCCGCGCCGTTCGATATCAGGAACGAGGCCAGCACCCCGGCCATCTCGCTGCTGGTGGTGTAGTGCTGGCGCAGGAAGCCGGGCAGCGACGACGCCGAAACGTTCTTCAAAAGGCCGCGAGGGCTCTTGTGGCAGGCGTTGCAGGTACCCGCGAAGATCTGGGAAGGGGTCTTGCCGGCCTCCAGGTTTTCAGCCCGCGCCGTGAGACAGCCAACCAGAAGCATCACCGTCGCCAGACTGAGCGCTCGGCTCAACATTCCCTGCTTCTCCAATTGGAATCGCTTCCGGCGTCGCACAACACGGCCGGCGGCGGACCACCTTTTAGCCGATTATCCTACGAATGGAAGCTCACTTGTGACGCAACTGCGTGATCTCCACATTTGGGAATATCCGCTTTGACTACAACGCCCTAGCCCGTCGGGCTGATCACGATTATGATCTGGTTGACGCGCATAGGAACCTTCGTTCCCATCGTGCGTCGGTTGTAACGGGCCGGTCGTTCCATTGGTGCTTTGATGGATCGTTTGTTGCGTTATTTCCTGGGGCAGTTCATCCGCCGCGGCACGATGACATTCACGGCCGCGAGCGGGACCACATTTACCTGCGGCGACGGCACCGGGCGGCCGGTATCGGCCAGGTTCCTGAGCCCGCGCACCGAGCGGCGGATCCTCCTCAATCCCGAACTGGCGCTGGGCGAAGCCTATATGGACGGCACGTTCGTGGTCGAAAACGGCTCGATCGCAGACGCGCTGTCGATCCTGCTCGATCAGCCGGCCATGGTGCCGCAATGGGCTCGGCTGCAATGGTGGATGCGCTATCTCGCCCGGCACATCAGTCAGTTCAACTGGCGCGGCCGGTCACGAAACAATGTCGCACATCATTATGATCTCGACGGGCGGCTCTATTCGCTCTTCCTGGACGCCGACAAGCAATATAGCTGCGCCTATTTCGAGACGCCGGATGCCACACTCGATGATGCCCAGTTGGCCAAGAAGCGCCACCTCGCCGCCAAGCTCAGAATCGGGCGCGGAGAGCGCGTGCTCGACATCGGCTCGGGCTGGGGCGGGCTTGGGCTCTATCTGGCCGAGATGACTGGCGCCGATGTTACCGGCATTACGCTCTCGACCGAGCAATTGCAGGTCGCAAATGCCCGCGCCGGGGAGAAAAAGCTGGGCCATCAGGCGAAATTCCTGCTCAGCGACTACCGCGACATTCCCGGTCCTTTCGACCGGATCGTGTCGGTCGGGATGTTCGAGCATGTCGGCGTCGGGTTTTATGAAACCTTCTTCAAGCGATGCGCCGAGTTACTCAGCGACGACGGGATCATGGTGCTGCACTCGATCGGCCGCTCTACCGGCCCCGACGTGACCAGCCCCTGGATCACCAAGTATATTTTCCCGGGTGGCTACATCCCCGCGATGTCCGAAGTGATGCCGGCGATCGAGAGCGCCGGGCTTCTGGTCTGTGATATCGAAATCCTTCGGCTACATTATGCGGAGACGCTGAAAGCCTGGCGCGAGCGCTTCATGGCGCGGCGCGAAGAAGCCGTTCGGCTTTACGACGAGCGCTTCGCCCGAATGTGGGAATTCTACCTGGCCGCGTCGGAGATGTCGTTCCGCAAGCAGAACCTGATGAATTTCCAGATCCAGCTCACCAAACGCCAGGGCGTGGTGCCGATGACGCGCGACTACATCGCGCGTGAAGAGGCGCGGCTGCGCGGGATCGAAACGGGCAAGCCGCCGCGGCTGCAAGTCGCGGGCGAGTAGGCCGGTTTTGAGCTGAATGTCTTAGTTTCGGAAGCTGTAGTCCGAGCCGTAGGCTATTCCGGCAGTTGCCGGGCGAGCGAGTTGCGCGCGCAGAGCATCCAATACGTTGATATCGCAGGGCACGGCACGCGATTCCGGGCGCGAGACGAGTTCCATGGTGTCGATCAGCATCGACAACCAAGCGCGCTGGTCGCCTCCTGATCGCCATGTACCGAGCTGTTGACCCATCGTCTTGTCCTTGATCCCTGCTCTTAACCAACCCGAAAGCCTAAAATCCGTTCCCGAATTCCCCGACCAGGATGCCGGCCAGAAAGCCCCGCGGATGTGATCTGGTTCACAGAGTTCGCCGGCTGATTGCCGTAAAACTACTGAATGGCCCAGAAAACCTACTCAACCTCGCTCGTCCCTCGCGCCGATCTCATCGTCGATTACGCCTTGATCGCGACCGGCATCGGCTCGGCCCTGATCGCGTTGATTTTTCTCATCCTGGCTTGATCAATCGCTAACATCGGGGCCCGGATGACCTCCGCAGCCTGATTAGGTCTGTCCAACTGGCGACAAGGTTCAGCTGGCCCTAACAGCTTTCCAAACATTTTCGTGAATTCGGCGGCACCGCCCGGCCGCCGCGCGGCTTTGGCCAAAATCCGTCAAGTGCAATGCCGCGACAGTCGACGGGGATTCACATCTCGCTTGTGTGAATCGGGCATAAGGCATGTAGCTACTTCCGCTCGGCACGAGGGGAGCGCTTTATCGCCACCCCAAATCCGGCATCGCAAATACCGTCCCAAATCCGAAGAACAATTCCGAGCATGGCGCTGACTGATTCGAACATTCTGAAGCTTGCCCCCGACGCGGGAACTCCGGCCTATCGGAGTGCGCCGCACAATATCGAAGCCGAACAGAGTCTGCTGGGCGCGATCCTGGTCAACAACGACGCGTTCTACCGGGTTTCGGACTTCCTCGAGCCGAAGCATTTCTTCGAACCGATCCACCAGGCGATTTACGAGACCGCCGGCAGCCTGATCCGGATGGGCAAGGTGGCGACGCCCGTCACCTTGAAAACCTTCCTGCCCGCCGAGACCGACATTGGCGGCATGACGGTTGGCCAGTACCTCGCCCGTGTCGCGGCCGAGGCCACCACCATTATCAACGCGCAGGATTACGGCCGGACGATCTATGACATGGCGTTGCGCCGCGATCTGATCCGGATCGGCGAGGACATGGTCAACGTCGCGTTCGACGCGCCGGTGGATTTCGCCCCGCGCGCGCAGATCGAGGACGCCGAACGCCAGCTCTACGAGCTGGCGGAGTCCGGCCGTTACGACGGCGGCTTCCAGCGTTTCGCGCAGGCGATGAAGACCGCGCTCGACATGGCGGCCAACGCCTATCAGCGCGACGGAAAATTGTCCGGCATTTCAACTGGCCTGCGCGATCTCGACTCCAAGATGGGCGGCCTGCAGCGGTCCGACTTGATCATCGTCGCCGGACGTCCCGGCATGGGCAAGACCGCGCTTGCCACCAATATCGCCTATAACATCGCCGAGGCGCATCAGGCGGAAGTTCAAGCCGACGGCACCATGAAGTCGGTCAATGGCGGCGTTGTCGGCTTCTT
The DNA here is from genome assembly GCF_018131075.1 of Bradyrhizobium sp. JYMT SZCCT0428. Classification (GTDB taxonomy): domain Bacteria; phylum Pseudomonadota; class Alphaproteobacteria; order Rhizobiales; family Xanthobacteraceae; genus Bradyrhizobium. Next base: position 15,776 of record NZ_JAFCLS010000013.1, read on the forward strand.
CTCCTGCGAAATGTCCGCCGAGCAGCTCGCTACGCGTATTCTGGCCGAGCAAACCGGCATTGCGTCCAGCATGATCCGCCGCGGCGGGATCAAGCAGGACGAATTCGACAGGATCCGTGACTACACCATCAAGCTCGAGCACTTGCCGCTGTTCGTCGACGAAACGGGCGGCCTTTCGATCTCGCAATTGACGGCGCGGGCGCGGCGGCTGAAGCGGCAGAAGGGCCTCGACATCATCGTGGTCGACTACATCCAGCTGCTACAGGGCTCCGGCAAGCGCGGCAACGACAATCGCGTGCAGGAAGTCACCGAGATCACCACCAGCCTGAAAGCGCTCGCCAAGGAGCTCAATATCCCCGTGATCGCGCTGTCGCAGCTGTCGCGCCAGGTCGAAAGCCGCGACGACAAGCACCCGCAATTGGCGGACTTGCGCGAATCCGGCTCGATCGAACAGGACGCCGACGTGGTGATTTTCGTGTACCGCGAAGAATACTATTTGCAGAACAAGGAACCCAAGATCGGTACGCCCGAGCACGAGAAATGGAAGCTCGACATGGAGCTCGCCCACGGCAAGGCCGAGGTCATCATCGCCAAGCAGCGCCACGGACCGACGGGTACGGTCCAACTGCAATTCGAGGGGCAGTTCACGCGGTTCAGCGATTTCGCCGAAGGGGATAATCTACCCTACCGCGCGCCATAGCGCGGTTTTTAGCGAAGCGTCGGACTTGATCCGGGGTGGTGCCAGGTTCGCGTCGAGAAAACACGTCAAAACAAGAATCTGGATCGCGATCGGGTTCTGATCAATCAGGACCGATCGTGCCCCAGTCCTGCCTTCTGCGCGGTTGAACCATGGCGTTCGCCCGCGTAAAATGCGGCATGAACATCGCATCCGACCCCAAATCCATCCCGACCAGCACCCTGCTCTCGCCCGAGGCGAACCAGGCCGCCGCGCTGGCGAGCACCACCGGCGTGCTGACCGTCGATCTCGACGCCATCGTCGCCAACTGGCGCAAGCTCGAAAAGACCGCCGTGCCGGCCGAATGCGCCGGCGTGGTGAAAGCGGACGCCTATGGCTGCGGCGCCGAACAGGTCGGCCGCGCGCTGGCCAACGCCGGTTGCAAGACCTTCTTCGTCGCAACCCTCGATGAAGCGCGCGTGCTCCGCGCGGCTCTGCCCACCGTAACGATTTATACGCTCGACGGCTTCTTCCAGAACACCGGCGACGCCTACGCCAAGCTCGATTGCAAGCCCGTGATCGGCGATCTCAACGAACTCGCCGAGTGGGACGTGTTCTGCCGCCGCTCCGGCTGGTCCGGGGGGGCCGCCATTCACATCGACACCGGCATGAACCGGCTCGGCCTGACCGTGACCGAGGCGCAAGGTATCATTCCGCGCATCAATGCCGGCGATCACGGCATCACGCTTGTGATGAGCCACCTCGCCTCCGCCGAACTCCTCAACAACCCGCTCAACGCCAAGCAGCTTACGACCTTCCGCGAAATCGCGAGCCTGTTCGCAGGCGTGCCGGCGTCGCTGGCGAATTCGTCCGGCGTTTTCCTGGGGCCGCAATTCCAGTTCGAATTGGTGCGGCCGGGCGCCGCCGTCTACGGCATCAACCCGACACCGGAAGCCGACAATCCGATGCAGCCGGTCGTCGAATTGAAGGCGCGCATCGTGCAGATCCGCAATCTGGAAAAGGGCGAAACCGTCGGTTATGGCGGCACCTGGACCGCGCGGCGGCCGACGCGGGTCGCGATCGTCTCCGCAGGCTATGCCGACGGATATTTCCGCGCCGCCAGTTCGAATGATGGCAGCCGTGGCGCCGAGGTGGTGGTCGCCGGCAAGCGCTGCCCGATCGCGGGTCGCGTCTCGATGGACTTGATGGCGGTCGATGTCACCGACCTGGAAAAGAACGCGGTGCGACGTGGCCACATGGTGACGCTGATCGGCGAAGGCATCACGGTCGATGAACTCGCCCACCATTTCGGCACCATCGGCTATGAAGTGCTGACCAGCCTCGGCAAGCGCTACGCGCGGATTTACAAGGGCGGCGACGCAAAGGCCGAGCCGTCGTCGGTAACGGCGTCAACGCCACCGGCAATCGAACCAGTGCCCGCGACCGCTGACCCCGCCGCTGCACCAGCTCAGGCCCCGCCTCCACTGCCGACCTGACAATTCCAGTCAGGCATGAAGATCGCGACCTTCAACATCAACAACGTCAATCGCCGCCTGCCCAATCTGCTGCGCTGGCTGCGTTCGGCAAGACCGGATGTCTTGGCGTTGCAGGAGTTGAAATCGACCGACGCCGATTTTCCGGCTGCTGCAATCGAGAAGGCCGGCTACGGCGCGGTGTGGCGCGGCCAGAAGACCTGGAACGGCGTCGCCATCCTGGCGCGCAACGCCGAGCCGGTGCTGACGCGCTCCGCCCTGCCCGGCAACGCCGGAGATAACGAGGCGCGCTACATCGAAGCCGCCGTCAACGGCATCCTCGTCACCAGTCTCTATCTGCCGAACGGCAATCCGCAGCCCGGGCCAAAATTCGACTACAAGCTCGACTGGTTCAAACGGTTGCGCTCGCATGCCGCCAAATTCATCAAGCAGGATATCCCCGTGGTGCTGGCCGGCGACTACAACGTCGCGCCGACCGAACTGGATATCTATCCGACCAAATCCTGGGACAAGGACGCGCTGATCCAGCCGAAAAGCCGCGCCGCGTTCAAGACGCTGACGGCGCAAGGCTGGACCGACGCGATCCGCACCCTGCACCCGTCAAGTCAGATGTTCACGTTCTGGGACTACAAGCGCAACCGCTGGCCACGCGACGCCGGGCTGCGGCTCGATCATCTCCTGCTGAGCCCCGTGCTCGCGCCGCGCTTGATGAAAGCCGGTGTCGATCGCAAGATCCGCGGCGAAGAAGGCGCCAGCGATCACGCGCCGGCGTGGATCGTGCTGAAGTAGACGGCCAACGCCGCATTGCTTCCATTTGAAGCCAAGTTTCCTAAACTTCATTAGGGCTTTGCGGCTAGGCTCTCGCCGGAGGTCATTGCCATGCCGCCTGCCGAGGCCGGTCCGGATTATCCCTATGGATCGACACCGCTGCGGCCGCAGTGGCGCGATCGCTGGGCGCAGGGCCTCTCATTCGTGGTCGTGGCGTGTGCCGGCACTTCACTGCTGATCTATCAGCATGTCTGGCCGCTTGAGCGGATGGCGCTGACGATCCTCTTTCCGGCGCTGCTCGGCATTGCATTGGCCTTCGCGCCTGACCCTCCCGCCTTGATCTCGCGGCTGGCCAAGCGATTGACGGTGGCCGGCTGCGCCATCGGCACCTTGTCGGGCCCGTGGCTCGCGCCGATGATCCTCGCCGTACCGGCCTTGCTGGCCTCATCGGTCGCGATCGGCTGGCTCTACGGGGAACGCCGCCGTGGCTGACAGCTCCGGATTCGTCGCGCTGGCGAGAACCGCCCTCCTCATCGGGCCAACCCTCGCGGCCATGCTGATGCTGGTGTTGGTCCGATGCTCGCCGCGGCAGGCGACCGCCGCGATGCTGGGCGGCCTCTGGCAATTGCCGGCGCTTCTGTTGCTCAATTGGTTCGCCCAGCAAGCGGGCTGGTGGCGGTTTCAACCGGATGCCGCATCCGTCCTCGGTCTGCCGGTCGATCTCTGGATCGGGTGGGCGATCTGGTGGGGACCGATCGCGGTGCTGGCCTCACGCAAATTGCCTATGCCACTTGTGATCGCCGGTCTGGTCGCCGCCGACATCATATCCATGCCGCTTCTCAAGCCTCTGGTGGTGCTCGGTGACAACTGGCTGATTGGCGAAATCGTCGCGGTCATCTTCGCGCTTCTTCCGGCGCTGATGCTTGCCCGCTTGACGGAAGCCGACCGCTTTCCCGTGTTGCGGACCTGTTTCCATGCGCTCGGTTGGGGCGGCTACATGCTGCTCGTGCTCCCGGCGTGTGTGCTGGCGTGGGAGGGGCGCGACTACATTGACGCGCTGGCGCAGGCCACGCCGTGGCGATGGATCGTGGCGCTCCTGATCGGACTGCCCTCGCTGCTGATCGGCTGGGCCGCCGCGCATGAATTCGCGTTGGTCGGCCGGGGAACGCCGATCCCCTACGATCCGCCGAAACGCGTTGTGACCAGTGGCCCCTACGCATCGATTGCCAATCCGATGCAGCTGACATCGGCATTGGTGATGGCGGCGCTCGCGATCCTGGTGGCTTCAAGCGCGGCCTGGTCGCTGCCGATCATGTTTCTGGTGTTCGACGGCATTTTCGCCGCCTGGTACAACCGCGCCCACATCGCACTCGCCATGCCGGAAGACTGGAAGCGTTATCGTGCCGAGGTCCGCGACTGGCGCTTTCGGCGCCGTCCCTATATCGCGCGCACCGCGACGCTGCATTTTCCGGACTCCGGTCGCGACGCCAAGGCGTGGGCCTGGCTGATGCGGCGCGCCGCCGACGGGCTGACAATCGAGGTAGCACCCGCGCGTCCAAGCCTCGAGCGCCAGCGCATCGTTTATGTCAGCAGCGATCCCGATCTCGATGCCGTCGGCATCGCCGCGTTCGGGCGCGCGCTCGAGCATCTCGGCGGCATCCCGGCCTTCATCGGCTGGATGTTTCGCCTGCCGGGCGCCAATCATTTCGTCGAACTCGTCACCTTCCTCGCGCCATTGCGACGCCTGAACACGCGGCATATTGGAGTAATCGTCGGTCCACAGCGCGCTCGACCGGTCCGGCTGCAACGGCGTCCAGCTTTTGGCAATGCTGCCGACATCGGCCGGATCGCGCGCGACCACCACGAGGCGGGCATTGCCCTTCAACGTCGTCAGCAGATCGCCGGCGCTGGTGTCTTCCCGCAGGTAGGCGACCAGCCCAAGCGATTGCGCGACGTTACCCACAACAGGCGCAAGATCGAAGTACCGGTTGGAGATGTGCACCACGATCACACCATGCGGTGTGAGCTTTGAAAGATAACCCGCAACCGCTTCGCGCGTCAGCAGATGCACCGGAATTGCATCCGACGAGAACGCATCGAGCACGATCAGATCATAGCGGTCGGTTGATGCCTCCAGTGTCAGGCGCGCGTCGCCGGCGACAATAGGCGCATCGGGGGCGCATTTCGACAGGAACTCGAAACGACGCGGATCGCGCGCGATCCGGATCACTTCGGGGTCGATCTCGAAGAAGGTCCAGCGCTCCCTACCCTTGCGATGACAGGCCAGCGTGCCGGTACCGAGGCCCACGACGGCCACATGGTCGAGGCTGCCCCGCGCGGCACGGGCGGCGCCGATGGCTTGTGCGTACGGACCGCCCGGATAGTAATAGGTCTGAGGCAAGAGCGGGCCGGTGACCGGCGTGCCATCATCGTTGCGCAACCGCTGCGCGCCATGAATGGTGGTGCCGTGGTAGAGCAAGCGGGCACTGCCGCCGTTGATCTCCGCGACCTTATGGACGCCGAAGAAACTGCGCGCGGTTTCGATCGGCGCAATGCCGGGCCGCCACAGGGCAGTTACCGCAAAACTCAGGATCACGAGCCCGACGAAGCGCATCGGCCGTTGCCGCTGAAACAGCATCGCCGCGGCCAGCAGCGCCAGCAGGACCTGGAAAGCCAGTTCCAATGTCGCCGGCGGCTGATAGCGCGTGACGTACCAGACCAGCGCCAGCGCTGCGCTGATCGCAAGCCATGGCAACGCTCCGGTCAGCGCCTTGCGGAAGCCTCCGGTAAAAATGCCAGGCGCGCACAACAGCGCGAGCGCGATCAGGATCGGATATTCGTAATTGCCATTGAATATCTGCGGCGCCACGAGCCCGGCAAAGGCGCCACCGATCACCCCGCCAAGGGACGTGCAGAGATAGAACTCCGTCAACCGCCGCGGGCTCGGCCGCCACGCGTAAAGTTCGCCGTGGCACATCAGCGTCAGCAGCGCGAAGACGACGAGGTTGAGGGCGATGGTCGTCAGCCAGAACACCTTCTCACCGCCAATCAGGCTGACCGCGAGCGGCGCCACCGCGAACGGGACGAAACGCACCACATTGGCGTGGGCGATCCACGGCCGCTCGCGGAACACGGCGACGAAAGTCAGCAGATAGATCGCAAGCGGCACCACCCACAGGAATGGTGCGGCGGCGATATCGGTCGTCAGAAATGCAGTGACCGCGATGACGAGCCCCGATGGTACCGCGGCGAGAGCGATCCACCGCATCCGTTCGCCGATACTGGCGCGGATATCGTCGGAAACCTCGGCCTTTGCGGCGACATGCTTCGCGCGCGACGTCAATACCGCGACCAGGCTCAGAAGCATGGCGAGCAGCGCAAAGCCTATCGACCACGCCGCCGCCTGCGTCTTCAACGTGAGAAACGGTTCGATGACGACGGGATAGGCGAACAGTGCCGCGAACGAACCAAGGTTGGACGCGGCGTAGAGAACGTAGGGATTGCCGGCCCGGCTGTGCCCGCTGCCTGCGAACCAGCTTTGCAGCAGCGGCGCGCTGGCCGACAGCGTAAAGAACGGCAGGCCGATCGAGACCGCGAACAGGCCGAACAGCCAGAGCGCCGTCCCATCCGATGGCGGAACACCCCATCCAGGCACGATCGCGATCGGCAGCATCGTCGCGGTTGCGCCGAGCAGCGCAAGGTGGAACATTGCAGCCCAACGCGGCGCAAGCACACGGTTCAGCAGATGCGCGTAGGCATAGCCGCTGAGCAGCACGGTCTGGAAAAACACCATCGCCACCGACCACACCGCTGGCGCGCCGCCGAGTTTCGGCAGCACCATCTTGGCGAACATCGGCTGGATCGAGAACAAGAGCAGCGCCGAGACGAACAGCGTCGCGACGTACAGCAGCGGCGTGAGACGGACTACCATCGCCAGCCGATCAACGTCGGGCGATATCCGATCGGAAGCATTGAAAAGCGACATAGTCCCCTGGCACACCGGCAATTTAGGGTTGTACGGTAGCCAATCAGTCCTGAGCAAAGTCTTAATCCGGCTGCCGGGAACCGCTAACCTGCGCCATGGTAAAGGCCGCCTTCACGGTCGTCGCGGCGAAACCCAACGAGCGGCGCGGTTCCCGCTCCCAACTAGAATATCGAAAACAACCCCATGCAAAGAAAGCAGCGGCCGCCGCTTTAGGCTCCGAGCGAGCTCGCAAAAACCTTTTGACACGTCGGGCAAATCACCGGCACACATCCATCATCCCCATCCTGCAAAATGCCTTTGGCCTATACAGTCAGGGCTGTTCTGCGCGATTGCAGGCAAAAAATCCTTTCGACAATTGAAGTTGCACCGGCTCGCGCGGCGGACGACCGCCCGGGCATTGCCAGACCGCGCGCTTCTAATGCGCATGCTCGAGGAGACATCGACGTGGACACACCTCCAGAACTCAACAAGCCCCAGGCAATGCCCGCATCCTGTCAACCCAAGTCTGCCGCAGCCCCACGGCTAATAATCTCGACAAGCGGAGTGTCCATCGACCATCCCGATCCCGCATTTGCCGAACGGCTGATGGCAGACGCGTTGGGGGTCGCCGATCGCGACGCGATGCATGGCATCCTGCAACAACTGCTGAAAGCCAGCGTAAACGGGCGGCAGCCCGACCCGGCCAAGCTCGCCTTCATGATTTCAATGATGGAAAGTATCAAGCCGAGGGATTCCATCGAAGCCATGCTGGTAGCGCAGATGGTGTCCGTCCATGTGCTGGCGATGCGAAGTGCCTATCGCCTCGCAGGCGCGGATGACGTCGTCCAGCAAGACAGCGCCGTGCGCGCATTGGGCAGGCTGGCCCGCACGTTCCCCGCCCAGATCGAGGCGCTCACCCGCTATCGCAACAAGGGCGAGCCTGCCATCACCGTGCAGAACTTGTCGGTCGGGAATGGTGGCAAAGCGATTGTCGGCAACGTCACGCAGCATGCGAGCGTGATCGTTTCGGACAAGAGTCCAGCGTCCGTGAAGGGCTCGACGCCCCATCGTCGAACACGGGAGCACGATTGACTCAACGCCAAACGCCGATCGTAGGCGTGAGCAATCGCTCCCCCAACACCCGCCCAATGCTGGCGAGCCCGCGTTGCGGGGCAAAAATCCGTTCCGGCGGATCATGCCGCTCGCCGGCAGTGCGCGGCAAAAGGCGCTGCCGCATGCACGGCGGTGCACCGGAATCCGGCGCGCCAATGGGAAACCAGAACGCGCGCAAGCACGGCCTCTTCACAAAGGCCGCCACTGCCGAGCGCAAGCAGATTCAGGCCATGTTGGCCGATGCACGCAAGCTGCTGCAACAGATGAAATGATTTCGCGCCGCCGGATCCTGAGTCGGCGGTGTGGGCGGCTCCCTGCCCGGTAATCAGCCCTTCTTCGTGTGCCCCCAGATCTGATCCCAGTCCTCGCCTGCGGCGTCGACGACGCGGCCGTCGGCCTCGAAGAACTTGTTCGGGACCTGGAAGATCGCGAGCATCAGCCCGCCCTCGGGGCACCAGGCGACGTGACGGCTGCCCTGCTCGCGCCAGATGTATTCGCCGGCCTTGCATACGATGCCCTGCGCCGGCCCCTCCTTGTCGACCAGGCTGCCTTCGAGCACGTAGGTCTGCTCGATGTTGACGTGCTCATGGTCGGGCAGCACCGCGCCGGGCGCAAACTTCATCAGCGCGGTCATCAGGCCGGTCTTGCGATCGAACAGCAGCGTCTTGGCTTCGCAACCGGGGAAACGGGTTTTCTGCCACTCCATGTCGGCCGGGCGGACGAGATGCGAATGCGCGTCTGCGGTCTCTGGGTGTTTCGGCGTACCGGCGTCCATGGCGATCCTCCGTTTTTTTGGATTTGGAGCAATCCTAGCAGCTTTGCCCGCGACCGCCAGCCGGGAGGAACCCGCATGCTGCCTTGCTGGCACCCGCCGGCAACTGTAGCATCAACAAACCTGCCACTCCCGCGACGCATGGTGAACGATGGCGGCGCTGCAACATTCGCGTTTCTGCAAGGGCTGCTGGGAGCAGATGCACATGCCCGTGCCGCTCCGCGGGGTCATCTCGGTGCCGTTCCGGGCATTTGGCGTTCGCCCGAGCCGAATGAACCCCAACACCTGCACGATCTGCGAGCTGATGTTCACGAAGGTGATGCGAGCCCGCAAGATCACCATCGACGCGACCGTGATGTTTGCCGATCTGCGCGGCTATACCAGCCTGTCCCAGTCGAAATCACCGGAGGCCGTGTCGGGCCTGCTCGATGCCTTCTACGATGAATGCGCCGACGCGATCTGGCGGCATGAGGGGCTCCTCAACAAGACGATCGGCGACGCCGTCATGGCCGTCTTCAATTTTCCGTTGCGGCGCGACGACCATGTCCGCAATGCCCTGCTCGCGGCGCGCGATATCCAGAACAACTGGCGCGAACGGCGCGACGGTCTTGCAGCCGCGCTCGGCCTGAACGCCGGCGACCTCGGGATCGGTATCGGCATTCACGCAGGCGAACTCAGTTTTGGCGAGTTCGGCCGGTCACACCGCGACCTCACCGCCATCGGCACCGTCGTCAACACCGCCTCGCGCGCGCAGTCGGTCGCCGAAGCCGACCAGATACTCGTGACGCAGGAGGTCTATCAGCGCGCCCTACCGGATTTGCAGGACAGTCATTCGAAGACCTTCCAGCTCAAGGGATTCGATGCCCTGATCGAGCTTTACGCGGCATAGCCCGGCCGCGCTTCCAGAGGTCGTCGTCGCTCACCAGAGGTTCTTGCCGTCGATGACCGTCACCGGCACGGCGTCGAGATCGACGTCGTTGAACAGCCGCGCATTGACGGCGACCTTGGGATTTTCGAAGTCCGGCTTGCCGGTCGACCAATCGGGCGATTCCCCATACGTCCCGCAGCCGCAATTGGCGCAGAAATGATGTTTGATGGTGCGGCTGCCCCACTGGTAAGTGGCAACATTTTCCGGCGGCGAGATCAGACGAAATTGCGCGGGCGTGTAATAGGCCCATAGTCCGCCGCGCTTCGAGCAGAACGAACAGGTGCAGCGGGTCACGTCGGCCGGCAGCTCGTTCACCTCGAATTGCGTCTGGCCGCAATGGCAGCTTCCCTTGATTGGCACGATCTGTTCCCTTCCGAATGATCTGGCGCGAAGTTCATAACCGCTACCTGCTGCCAGCATTATGTCAGCAGCAAGCGCGCCGATGCCTTCCGGCAAGACGCCGTCAAACGTGATCGGAGTGCGTTGCCGCGGCGCTGCGAATGTTGCTAGCGTTCCCCTCCCGCCGGATCGAGTCGCGGAGCAAGTCTTCGGATTAAGTCTTGGGAGCAAGCCTTGGGTTTCCTCTTCGTCCTCACGGTCGGGCTTCTCGCCGGCACCATCAGCGGCATCGTCGGCACCGGCTCGTCGATCATGCTGATGCCGGTGCTGATCTATCAGTACGGGCCGAAGGAAGCCGTGCCGATCATGGCGGTGGCGGCCGTGATGGCCAACCTGTCACGTATCCTGGCATGGTGGCGTGAGGTCGACTGGCGCGCCTGCCTCGCTTATTCGGTCACCGGCATTCCGGCTGCGGCACTCGGCGCCCGGACGCTGCTGGCTTTGCCGTCCCACGCCGTCGATATCGCGATCGGGCTGTTTCTGATCGCGATGGTGCCGGTGCGGCATTGGCTTGACCGCCACCAGCTTAAAGCGCGGCTCTGGCATCTCGCCGTCGGTGGCGCCGTTATCGGCTATCTCACCGGCATCGTGGTGTCGACCGGCCCGCTCAGCGTGCCGCTGTTTCTGTTTTACGGGCTGAACAAGGGCGCGTTTCTCGCCACCGAAGCCGCAAGCTCGCTCGGACTCTACTTGAGCAAATCGGTTACCTTCGAACGCTTCGGCGCGCTGACATCAGATGTTGCGCTGAAAGGCCTGGTTGCAGGCTCCTCGCTGATGTTCGGCGCCTTCATCGCCAAGCGCTTCGTGCTGCACCTGCAGCCCCAGATGTTTCGCCTGCTGATGGACGGCATCATGCTGGTGGCCGGCCTTTCCATGTTCTGGAATGCGTTGTGGAATAGCTCGCCTGGGCCGTGAACCCTTAAATCACCGAGCGGACGGCTTGTCGGGTCCGCCATGCGCTAATCGCGGACCAAATTCCGCGTCGTAGCGAAATGACGTAAGTGCCCAAAAAGCAGACATCGCAACGGCTTCAAGTGAGCGGTCGGCGTTCTCCTGGCCGAGTCATCGGCAGATATTTCTTCAACCCTCGGTAGCGCAATTCGGAATGTATGATACCGTGCACATGTCGGGACGATCTCCGTCCCGGATTTGGAAGGACATGTCATGAGAATGTCGTCAGGCCTTGTCGCGCCCTCAGCTGTCGCTATCCTGTCAACTGCGTTGTTGTGCGGCCTGAACGGTACGGCGATGTCGCAAACCGCAGCAGGCTCCGCCACCCCGCTTCCTACCATCACAGTCGAAGCGCCGAAGCAGGCAAGGCCAAAGCCGACGCAGCTGCCGAGGCAGGCAGCAGGTGCATCTCGCCGGACATCGCCAACCGCTCATACGCTAACCGCTCGCACGCCATCGGCTGCGCCGGATTCAGTATTAGGGAAGATTGCCAAGCTTGAGAGAGCCAGCAGCAGTTGCAACGGTGGTTGCGAAACAAGCTTCAAATCCGGCAACGCCCCCTGGGTTGGATGCAGCTATTCGGCGGGGATATTTGGAACTTACTCGCCAACGTGCACGGACACACTCACCTACAAAACCTACGCGGAGTGCAAGGACACCAGACAGTTTTTAGGCATGGTAGAACGAGAAGCCCGCTGGCTTTGCAGCGGCCTGCTCGCCGGGGGGAAGCTGGCCGGGGAGAAGCGTCAGGTCGCCGAACTCAAACGAGCAGGACGTCGCTAGTCCATACCGCCCGCCGGCTGCGCCCGAGACGCAGGATCGCATGGTTCAATCAACGGCCTTGGAGCCATGCGCTCCGGGTCGTACGCGACCGGGGCCAACGGCTGAGCTTTCGGCCGCCGGGCTGGCCCGACTGTGTCGGCCCTCGCCTGCCAAATCCTCCTTTCCGATCTGAACCAACCCTTCGGTCCAGGAGACGAAGTGACGTGCATCACATCCAATTCCGGATGAGGCCTTAGACGTTGCTTGGCGTGAACACTCATGTTCAGCCACAGGAGATTTAGAAATGAACAGGGGCATTATCGGCGCCGTCGTTGCCGTCATCGCCATCGGCCTGATTGCAGCCGGAAGCTGGTACACCGTCGATCAGACCGAGCGCGGCGTGCTGCTGCGCTATGGCGCGGTCATCGGCACCGCACAGCCGGGCCTCGGTTTCAAGATCCCGCTGATCGACAGCGTCGAGAAGGTCAGCGTCAAGACCACTACCTTCTCCTGGGACAAGATGAATTCCTATTCCTACGACCAGCAGCCCGCCGATCTCAAGATCAGCGTCACGTTGCGGGCATCGCCGGAAAAGGTAACGGATCTCTACGCCAAATTCGGCCGGCTGCAGGCGGCGGTCAATCAGGTGGTCAGCCCTGCGGTCAACCAGCAGGTCAAGATCGTGTTCGGCCGCTATACCGCGGTGAAAGCCATTCAGGAGCGCGGCGCCCTCAACAACGCGATCCGGGACGCCATTACCGCTTCGCTCAAGGATGATCCGATGATCATCGTCGAGAGCGTGCAGCTCGAGAACATCGAGTTCAGCTCGACCTATCTGCATTCGATCGAGCAGCGCATGCTGGCCGAAGTCGAGGTGCAGAAGCTGCAGCAGAACGCCGAGCGCGAGAAGGTTCAGGCGCAGATCACGGTCACGCAAGCCAACGCCAAGGCCAACGCCGTCCGCGCCGAAGCCCAGGCCTCCGCCGACGCACTGCGGCTGAACGGCGAAGCCCGCGCCACCAACATCAAACTGACCGGCGAAGCCGAAGCCGCCGCGATCGAAGCCCGCGCCAAGGCGCTCGGCACCAACCCGAACCTCGTCACCCTGGTGCAGGCCGAGCGCTGGAACGGCGTGCTGCCGACCACCATGGTGCCCGGCTCCGCGGTGCCGTTCGTCTCGGTCAAATAATCCTCCAAAACATCCGGAAGCGGCGATGCCTGGGATTGCGATCTCAGGCATCATCGTCTCAGGAACAGGTCCCATGCGAATTGTCATCACCATGGCGGGCATCGCGCTCGCTTTCACCGTCGTCACGCCTGCGTCGGAAGCCGCGACGCCGGCGTCGCAAGTCGCGGAGAGTTTTGACGGGCTCTGGGCCAGGACGGCGAAGGATTGCCGCAACAAGGAAGGCCCCGACAGCAAGACGCTCATCGACATGAGCAAGCCGATCGGCGGCAAGCCCGCGCCGATGGTCGACCAGTATGAAAATCACTGCCGGATCGACCGCAAGACCGTGCTCGGAGACGGCATCAATCTCTCGGTCACCTGTTTTGAATTCTGGGATTATTTCAACAAGGGCGTCGAGCCACGGAAAGCGACCGTCAAGCTCGCCCCCGGCCCAAACGGCACCATCAAGATCGACGGCAAGCCATATCTGCGCTGCAAGGCCGGGAGCGGTGCCGCCAAGCGATAGACGCAGCCCCTCTGCCCGAGCCTCCGGTGATACACACCGCAACAGAAATTGTTGGACTGCATTCGGTCACCTCAGTCCATTTCATGCGGGACCGCGTGCTAATGTGTGAACCTCTATCTCTTCCTGGAATTGATAATCGTGGGTGCATTGATTTTCGACTTCGACGGCGTCATCGCTGACAGCGAGGCAATCGCCAATACCGTTCTGGCGGAAACCGTCACCGGCCTCGGTCATTCAACGACGCTCGACCAGGCGCTTGCGCGCTATTCCGGCCGGAGATGGGATGAAGCCGTGGCTGAGATCGAAGCGGCAATCGGAAAACCGCTACCTGCGGATTTCTCCGACCAGCTCAAGCTTGCCACCTTCGAGCGGTTCCGGACGGATTTAAAGGAAGTGAGTGGAGCGTCGGATTTCATCAGGCGTTTTTCCCATCTGCCCCGGTGCATCTCATCGTCCAGTTCGTTGGATCGGCTGCAGCTATGCCTTTCGGTGTTGGCGCTGGAAGCGGAGTTCGGCAGTCATGTTTTCAGCGCCGATATGGTCGCGAGAGGAAAGCCGCATCCGGACATCTTTCTGTTCGCTGCAGGCAAATTGGGCGTGGGTCCGGAGGAATGTCTTATGATCGAGGACAGCGCCAGCGGGATCAGGGCGGCGGTTGCTGCTGGCATGACCGTCGTCGGGCTGTGCACGGCCAGTCATATTCGCGATGGCCATGATCTCAGGCTGCGCGATGCCGGCGCCGTCCACCTGGCGCATTCGTGGTCGCACGTCGAGCACGTCGCCCTTGAATTTTTCAAAAGCTAGGACGCCCCAGGGACATCGCGTACCGTTGAAAAACGCCGCCGGATGAGATCATGCTGACGCCAACAATGCCCGCTACCATGGCATAACGCATGATCCGATCAATTCGGCCTTGAGGGCGATGTCTTGAGCGCAATAGCTGACGTAGTTGATATCAACGATCCCGGGAACGAGCCGGCCAAACGGGGCGACGCCCGACAAGACACCCTGAAATTCGCGGAGGCCGCGCTTACCGACAGCAAGCGCGAGGGTTTGCTGCTCGCCGTTCGCGCCCGTTGGGTCGCGCTGGCGGTGACGGCCGCAACCCTGCCGATCATCAATCCCGAGTGGGAAGTTCTCTATTACGTCCTGATGCTGGGCCTGTTCGCCCTGATCGGCTGGGCCCAGCTCAAGGTCGGCAAGGCCGAGCGGTCGTGGCCGGAGCTTATTCTGATATTTTGTGACCTGCTGCTGATGACTTTCCTGACAGTCGTACCCAATCCCTGGAGCACGGTCGATTGGCCACTCGCGATGCAGTACAGGTTCGACAGCTTCATTTACTTCTTTGTTTTCCTGGGCACCGCGACGCTGGCCTATTCATGGCGCACCGTTGTGGCGATGGGGTTCTGGACCTCGGCGCTGTGGGCGATCGGCGTCGGCTGGGTTTACCTGCAACCGCAAACCCACGCTGCGCTGTCGGAACGGGTGCGGGCCGCTGTCGGCTCCGACGTCAGGCTGTTCGACATCATCGATCCTTCGTCGATCGGGTTTGGGGCGCGGTTCCAGCAGATCACCGTCTTCCTGATCGTCGCCATGACGCTGGCGCTGGCGGCGCGACGCTCGAACGCCCTCTTGATCAGCCACGCCGGCATCGAGCGCGAACGCACCAATTTGGCGCGTTATTTTTCCCCCAATGTCGTCGAACAGCTGTCCAAGAACGACGATCCGCTCAAACAAGTGCGGACGCAGAATGTCGCGGTGCTGTTCGCTGACATCGTTGATTTCACCGCCTATGCGGACGGCCGCAGCCCGATGGAAGTAATCGGAACGCTGCGCCAGTTCCACGAGCGGATGGAACGGGAAGTTTTTCGGCACTTGGGAACGCTGGACAAATATCTCGGCGACGGATTGATGGCGACGTTCGGCACGCCCTTCACCAGCGATTCCGACGCCGGCAATGCGCTGCGCTGCGCGCAGGCCATGATCGGGTCGATCGCCGAACTCAACCGCGAACGAAAAACCCGCAACGAGCCGCCGATCCAGCTCAGCGTCGGATTGCACTTCGGTCAGGTCGTGCTCGGCGATATCGGCCTGAACCGGCTCGAATTCGCCGTGATCGGCACGGCGGTGAACGCCGCAAGCCGCCTTGAAGCACTAACCCGCGAATACGGCTGCGCACTGGTGGCCAGCGACGAACTGGTACAGCGGGCGCGGGCAGAAACCGGCAGTTCGAGTGACGACTTTTTGCATCTGGTCAAAAAGCCGGCCCGGACCGTTCGCGGCCTCGAGCAACCGGTTGGAATATGGACGCGGGATTACGAGGCGACCTGATTCATGCCAAGCCAATTCATGCTATGACGCCGCGCTCATTGGACCCAACCGTCGGGCAAGGTAGTTCATGAAGTCATTCGAGCTTGTTCTATTCGCCGACTACTTCCAATTCTACATCCAGGATGAGGCGGCAAAAGGCGACCTTTCTCAGGCCTGGAATGAAGAGGCAACTGACCGATTGCTGGCGCTGGCCCCGGGGACGGTTGGCATCGGCACGGTACGAAACATGGATGTCCCGGTCACAGTGGATATTCTCGAGCATGCGCCGGAGGATGACTTCTCTGAATGGGATCACGTGGTTGAAGCCGGCTTGGACGTGGCTTCTGGACGGATCGTAATCGCCGGTTGCACTGACTACTTCCCGGACGCAAAGCGCTTCGAGGTTCCGCCAGGTACCTATCGGGTCCGAGTTTCCTACGGGGCACTTGATACACTTTCGAAAGACGGGCTAAGCGGAGATGATCGCTACAGGCTGCAGCTCTGGCTTGCCGCCTCGACCGCCGTTCACATTCTGAAGCAGCGATTGAAATAGGTCCAAATGCCCCAAAATTAAACCAAATCCAAACGACTCCTTCTACGTCGAACCGCGCAGCGGCGACCGTTATCCGCTGGATGTTCCGCGCTGGTGCGCCGACGGGCAGAAGCCGCTGCTGATCAATCCGCAGCCCGGCATCGGCCGTGAAGACATCGATCGCGGCACGCGATCGCTATGGCGCTACCGAGCCTCGCTGCCGGTGGAAATTGCAAAACCGATTTCGCTCGGCGAGGGCTGCACGCCGCTGGTGCAAAAGGAATGGGACGACTTCCGGCCGTTCTTCAAGCTGGAATGGTTCAACCCGACCTGCAGCTTCAAGGACCGCGGCACCACGGTGATGCTGTCCTATGTGCGGCAGCTCGGCATCGATGCGGTGCTCGAAGACTCCTCCGGCAATGGCGGGGCGTCGGTTGCGGCCTATGGCGCGGCCGGCGGCATGCGGGTGAAGATACTCGCGCCCGCCTATACGTCGCCCGCCAAGGTCGCGCAGGTTCGCGCCTATGGCGCCGAGGTGCAGCTGGTCGAAGGGCCGCGCGAAGAGTCCCAGCGCGAGGCGATCCGCCAGTCCAGCGAGATCTTCTACTCCAGCCACAACTGGCAGCCGTTCTTCCTGCAGGGGACCAAGTCGGTCGCCTATGAGATATGGGAAGATTTCAATTTCGCGGTGCCCGACAACATCATCATCCCGGTCGGCGCGGGCAGCAACCTGCTCGGCTGCCATATCGGGTTCTCCGAATTGCTCGCCGCCGGCCAGATAAGCAAACTTCCAAGACTGTTTGCCGCGCAGCCGCTGAACTGTTCGCCGCTCGACGCGAGCTTCCAGGCCGGCGTCGACACGCCGGTCGAACGCGCCGTCCACAAGACGATCGCCGAAGGCACCGCGATCGCGCATCCGCTGCGGCTCAAGGAAATGATCCACGCCTTGAAAGACAGCGGTGGCGAATCGGTCGCGGTTTCCGAGGACGAGATCGTTACAGCCCTGAGGCGGCTGGCGCGGCTTGGCCTGTTCGTCGAGCCGACATCGGCCAGCGTCGCGGCGGCGTTCGCAAAGCTTACGGCGCGAGGCGTCATCAAGGAGCGCGAAAACACGGTGCTGTTGATTTCAGGCACCGGCATCAAGACGGCGTCCACGATTGCAGAGCTGTTTTGATTTCGGCTTGGGCCCTCCCAGCCTTTGACTTGGCTCTGGAACCGCTATAGAACAAAATAAGAACAAGCGCCTCACCGGGACTTCATGGCCAAATCCACCCTCTCCTTTGTCTGCCAGAACTGCGGCGCGGCGTTTAATCGCTGGCAGGGCAAGTGCGAGGCCTGCGGCGAGTGGAACACGCTGTCCGAGGAGGACACATCAGGCGCGACCTCGATGCCGGTCTCGATCCGCTCCAAACGCCGGGGCCGGACGTTTGCGCTGGAATCGCTGACCGGCAAAAGTCAGGACGCTCCCCGGCTCTCCTCCGGCATGGTCGAACTCGATCGCGTCACCGGTGGCGGCTTCGTCCGCGGCTCGGTGCTGCTGGTCGGTGGCGATCCCGGCATCGGCAAGTCGACGCTGCTGACGCAGGCCACCAGCATGATGGCGCGTGCGGGGCACCGCGCAGTCTACATTTCAGGCGAAGAAGCCGTCGCCCAGGTGCGGCTGCGCGCGGAACGACTCGGCCTTGCCGACGCGCCGGTGCAGCTCGCGGCCGAGACCTCCGTCGAAGATATCGTCTCGACGCTGTCCGAGGGCGCGGTGCCGCGCCTGATCGTGATCGATTCGATCCAGACCATGTGGACCGATACGGTGGAATCAGCTCCCGGAACGGTCACCCAGGTCCGCGCCTCCGCGCAGGCGCTGATCAGGTTTGCCAAGAAATCCGGGGCCACCATCATCCTGGTCGGGCACGTGACCAAGGACGGCCAGATCGCCGGCCCCCGCGTGGTCGAGCACATGGTCGATGCAGTGCTGTCATTCGAGGGCGAAGGCTCGCAGCAGTTCCGGATCCTGCGCGCAGCGAAAAACCGCTTCGGCCCGACCGATGAAATCGGCGTGTTCGAGATGACGGGCCTCGGCCTGCGCGAGGTCTCGAACCCGTCCGAATTGTTCCTGTCGGAGCGCGACCTCGGCAGTCCCGGCACCGCTGTGTTCGCCGGCATCGAGGGCACCCGTCCGGTGCTGGTGGAATTGCAGGCGCTGGTGGCGCCGACCACCCTCGGCACGCCCCGGCGCGCCGTGGTCGGCTGGGACCCGAGCCGGCTCTCGATGGTGCTGGCAGTGCTGGAGGCCCATTGCGGGGTCAAACTGTCCGGCTACGACGTCTATCTGAACGTGGCCGGCGGGTTGCGGATTCAGGAGCCCGCGGCCGACGTCGCGGCCGCCGCCGCGCTGGTGTCGTCGCTGGTCAACGCGCCGCTGCCGACGGATGCAGTCTATTTCGGCGAGATTTCCCTGTCCGGCGCGGTCCGGCCGGTGGCGCAAACCTCGGCGCGGCTGAAGGAGGCGGCAAAACTCGGCTTTGGCCGCGCGATACTGCCCGAATCGGCGCGTGGCGAGGCCGGCGGCGACGCGGGCCTGGTGCTGAACAGCGTCGGTGGATTGACCAGCCTGGTCGCTGAAATTGCCGCGCGAGGCACGCCCAGAGCCAATCGAGAGGGTAACCGGGAGGCCAATCGCGAGGGCCCAGCGGAGAAAAATGCCACACCGGCGCGATTCCGTCGCGAGAACGGCTAAAGCGGCGTGACCTTACGCCCCCTCGCCGCTATACAACGCGCGCGAAAGGCGCGTGGGATGGCGTGATATCCGGCCTTGCGGGCCACGCCATATGACCGTCACCTAGAACGGCACCGACACGCCGATTCGAAGACTTTGAGCATTTACGAGCGGACCTGACCAGCCGATGCCGATAACGATACTCGATCTCGTCCTGCTTGGTGTGATGCTGATTTCGGGGCTGCTCGCCATGGTGCGCGGCTTCATGCGCGAGATTCTATCGATCGCGGCCTGGGGCGCCGCGGCCCTGGTCACGCTGTATGCTTTCTCAAAGCTGCTGCCGACCGCCAAAACTTATTTCAATAACGACACGGTGGCGGCCGTGGTGGTGGTAGCCGGCACCTTCATCGCGACCTTGGTCGTAGTGTCGATCATTACCGTGCGGATTTCGGACATGATCCTGGATTCCCGAATCGGCGCGCTGGATCGCACCCTCGGCTTCCTGTTCGGTCTGGCCCGCGGCCTCCTGATCGTGGTCGTCGCCTTCCTGTTCTTCAGCTGGCTGGTTCCGGACAAGCAGCGGCCCGACTGGATCACCGGGGCGAAGTCCCGGATGGTGCTGCAGGGAACCGGAGATTGGTTAATGGCGCTCTTGCCTGACGACCCTGAGAACACCATCTTAAAGAGATTCAAGAAGAATAAACCCGACGACGATTCAA
The DNA here is from genome assembly GCF_018131075.1 of Bradyrhizobium sp. JYMT SZCCT0428. Classification (GTDB taxonomy): domain Bacteria; phylum Pseudomonadota; class Alphaproteobacteria; order Rhizobiales; family Xanthobacteraceae; genus Bradyrhizobium. The sequence continues at coordinate 35,570 of NZ_JAFCLS010000013.1, forward strand.
CTGACGCCGAGCCGGCAGCCCCGGCGTCCGGCGATGGCTACAGCAAACCTGCCCGCGACGGCCTTAAAAAGCTGATCGAGAAACCTGCGAGCAAGTAACTCTTGGCCAAAAGAGAGGCGATGGACGCGATGCAAAACCCTTCCGATCCCGCCGAGCAACTTGACCGAAACTCCGGTCCGATCGATTTGCAGGACGATCTCGAAGGCGACACGCTACGCGAGGAATGCGGCGTGTTCGGCATCTTCGGCCACCCCGAGGCCGCCGCCATCACCGCACTCGGACTACATGCCCTTCAACACCGCGGCCAGGAAGCCGCCGGCATCGTCTCCTTCGACGGCAGCCGCTTCCACAGTGAACGCCGGCTCGGCCTCGTCGGCGATACGTTCTCCCGGCGCGAAGTGATCGAGCGCCTGCCCGGCAATGCCGCCGTCGGCCATGTCCGCTATGCCACGACAGGCGCCACCATCCTGCGCAACGTGCAGCCGCTGTTCGCCGAGCTCAATGCCGGTGGTTTCGCGGTCGGCCACAACGGCAACCTCACCAACGGCCTGACGCTGCGCCGCGAACTCGTACTCCACGGCGCCATGATGCAGTCGACCACCGACACCGAAGTGATCCTGCATTTGGTCGCGCAGTCGAAGCGCACCCGCTTCATCGACCGTTTCATCGAGGCATTGCGCACGATCGAGGGCGCCTATTCGTTGACGGCCTTGACCAACAAGAAGCTGATCGGCGCGCGCGATCCGCTCGGCATCCGTCCCCTGGTACTCGGCGACCTCGACGGTCACCCGATCCTCACCTCGGAGACTTGCGCGCTGGACATGATCGGCGCCAAATATGTCCGCGACGTCGAACCCGGCGAAATCGTCGTGTTCGACGACAAGGGCGCGCACAGCCACAAGCCGTTTCCGCCAAAACCGCCGCGGCCCTGCATCTTCGAATACATCTATTTCTCGCGGCCGGATTCCATCGTCGGTGGCCGTTCGGTCTATGAAGTTCGAAAAGCCTTCGGCGCGCAGCTCGCGCGCGAGAGCCGTGTCGAGGTCGACGTCGTGGTGCCGGTGCCGGATTCCGGCGTGCCGGCCGCGATCGGTTACGCCCAGCATTCGGGCGTGCCGTTCGAGCTCGGCATCATCCGTAACCACTATGTCGGCCGCACCTTCATTCAGCCGACCCAGAGCGTGCGCGAACTCGGCGTGCGCATGAAGCATTCGGCCAACCGCGCCGCGATCGAAGGCAAGCGCATCATCCTGATCGACGACTCGCTGGTTCGCGGCACCACCTCGAAGAAGATCGTGCGCATGATGCGCGACGCCGGCGCGCGCGAAGTGCATTTCCGCCTCGCCTCGCCGCCGATCCTCTACCCCGACTATTACGGCATCGACCTGCCGGATCGCGGCGGACTCCTTGCCGCCACGCATACCCTCGAGGAGATGCGCGAGATCATCGGCGCCGATTCACTGGCGTTCCTGTCGATCGACGGCATGTACCGCGCGATGGGCGAACCCGGCCGCGACCCCGCCAATCCGAAATTCTCGGACCACTGCTTCACGGGCGCCTATCCGACCCACCTCACCGACCAGAGCGAAACCGAGCCGTCGCCCCGGCAGTTGTCGCTGCTGGCGGAGGCGAGCTGACTTTGTCGTCCCGGCCTAGGGCGCAATTGCGCTCCGGGGCCGGGACCCATAGCCACCGGCCTTCGTTTTTCGAACGCCATTTGATACAATCACCAATCGCCACGTAACCGTCACGGCGTATGGGTCCCGGCCTTCGCCGGGACGACGTTTTTGCTAGAGCTTCTTCTATGCCCCAAATCCTCGCCTCCCGTATCGCTCTCGTCACCGGCGCCTCGCGCGGCATCGGCTATGCCACTGCGCGCGCGCTCGCAAAGGCCGGCGCGCATGTCGTGGCGGTGGCGCGCACGCAGGGCGGGCTGGAAGAGCTCGACGACGAGATCCGGAAAGACGGCGGCAGCGCCACGCTGGTGCCGCTGAATCTCACCGACTCCGACGGCATCGCCCGGCTTGGCGCGGCGCTGCACGAGCGTCACGGCAAGATCGACATTCTCGTCGGCAATGCCGGCGTCGCCGGTCCCTCTTCGCCGCTCGGTCATATCGAGCTGAAGCCTTGGAACGATGTGATGGCGGTCAACGTGACCGCGAATTTTCAATTGATCCGATGCATGGAACCCCTGCTGAGGCAGTCCGACGCCGGCCGCGCCGTGTTCGTAACATCAGGCGCCGCCAACAAGGCCAGCGCCTATGTCGGCCCGTATGCCGCATCGAAGGCCGCCCTCGAAGCCTTGGCGCGCGCCTGGGCACAGGAGACCGCGAGCACCAATCTTCGCGTCAATCTGTTCAGCCCCGGCCCGGTCCGTACAAAGATGCGCGCTATCGTATTCCCCGGCGAAGACCCGGCGACGCTCGATACACCGGAACAGGTCGCGGAATTCATCGTGCCGATGTGCGCGCCCGACTGGAACGAAACCGGCAAGCTCTACGATTACAAAACCCGGACGCTGATGAGCTTTCGCGCGCCGTCCTAAGTCTTCACCGCGTCATTGCGCGCGAAGCGAAGCAATCCATTCTTTCTTTGTTCGGATAGATGGATTGCTTCGCGGAGCCTGTCATCGGGCGCGCGTTCGCGCGACCCGGTGGCTCGCAATGACTGTTCGTACCGTTGACTCCTCCCCTGCCCCGCGATTGACTGCCCGCCCAAGCGGGAGCAACCCGCCAAGAAGATCAAGGGAGGAAGCATCATGCCGATGCATCATCGCGCGCGCTCGATACCTGCCGTCCAACATCTCAGCAAAACGATTCTTGCAGGCCTGACCGCCGCGACACTGATTGGCATCACAGCGACGCCGCTTCCTGCGCTCGCCGGCGATGTTCCGACCTTCGCGGTCGATGCCTCCTGGCCAAAGCCGCTGCCGAACAACTGGATCCTCGGCCAGGTCGGCGGCATCGCCGTCGATTCCAAGGATCACATCTGGGTCATCCATCGTCGGCGCTCGCTGACCGACGACGAGAAAGGCGCAGCGCTGACGCCGCCGCGTTCAAAGTGCTGTGTCTCGGCGCCGCCTGTGCTGGAGTTCGACGCCGAGGGTAATCTGCTGCGCTCATGGGGCGGTGCGGGCGAAGGCTATGAATGGGTCGGCCGCGAACATGGCATCGAAGTCGACGAGAAGGGTTTTGTCTGGGTCGGCGGCAATGCCGACAATGACAACGCGGTTCTCAAATTCACCCTCGACGGCAAGTTCGTGATGCAGATCGGCAAGATCGCGCCGAGCAAGGGGTCCAACGACACCACGCAACTCGGCAAACCTGCCGAGACCGCGGTCGATAAGGATGCCAACGAGATCTACATCGCCGACGGCTACGGCAACCGCCGCGTCATCGTGTTCGATGCCACGTCAGGCGCCTACAAGCGGCACTGGGGCGCTTATGGCAAGCCGCCGAACGACGACAAGCAGCCGCCCTATGATCCCAAGGCGCCGGTTGCCCAGCAATTCGCCAATCCCGTGCATTGCGTAAAGCTCACCAATGACGGGATGGTCTATGTCTGCGACCGCATCAACAACCGCATCCAGGTGTTCAAGAAGGATGGAACTTTCGTAAAGGAATGGTTCTTCGAGAAGAACACACTCGGCAATGGCGCGGTGTGGGACATCGCGGTTTGGCCTGATCCGAAACAGACCTATTTGTTGAGCGCCGACGGCGAAAACAACGAAATCCGGGTGCTGAAGCGCGACGACGGTACCGTGGTCGGGAGTTTTGGACGCAGCGGCCGCAATGCCGGACAGTTCCACTGGATTCACGCCATGGCCGTGGATTCCAAGGGCAACGTCTATACCGCCGAAGTCGACACCGGAAAGCGCATCCAGAAATTCAAGCTGACATCGGACGCGCTACGATAGGTGGATTGCCGGGAGCTTCCGGAACCACTACCACCATCTCAGTCATATGCCGGGCGTGGACCTCCCAAAGAAGGCCACCCGGCGACCATAGATGGAGGAAATACATGACTGCATTCACCGCGCGGCGGCTCGCCGCGCTGCTTGCCGTTGCCGGCGTCAGCTTGGCTGCGCCCGCCTACGCCCAGGACAAGGCCGTCAAGATCGGCGTGCTGAACGACATGTCGAGCCTTTACGCCGATATCGGCGGCCCCAATTCGGTGGTCGCGGTCAAGATGGCGATCGAGGATTCCGGCCTGCTCAAGAAAGGCTGGAAGATCGACGTCGTCAGCGGCGATCATCAGAACAAGCCCGACGTCGGCGTCAACATCGCCAGGCAGTGGATCGACAACGACAAGGTCGATGCGATCGCCGATACGCCGAACTCCGGCGTGGCTCTCGCCGTCAGCAACCTCGTCAAGGAGAAGAACATCGCGCTGCTCAATTCGGGCGCCGCGACAGCCGATCTCACCGGCAAGGCCTGTACGCCGAACACGATCTCCTTCACCTACGACACTTACATGCTCGCCAACGGCACCGGTAAGGCACTCACCAAATCCGGCGGCGACACCTGGTTCTTCCTGACCGCCGATTACGCCTTCGGCCACGCACTGGAGCGCGATACTTCCGCTGTTGTCACCGCCAATGGCGGCAAGGTGCTCGGCGGCGTCAAGCATCCGATCAACACCTCGGATTTCTCCTCGTTCCTGCTGCAGGCACAGGCATCCAAGGCCAAGGTCGTCGGCCTCGCCAACGCCGGCGGCGACACCACCAACGCGATCAAGCAGGCTTCCGAGTTCGGCATCGTCGCCGGTGGCCAGAAGCTGGCAGCGCTGCTGCTGTTCATCAACGACGTGCATTCGCTGGGATTGAAGACGGCGCAAGGCCTGACCTTCACGGAATCCTTTTACTGGGACCTGAACGACCACACCCGCGCCTTCTCGAAGCGGTTTGCCGCACTGGCGAGCAAAAATGCCATGCCGTCGATGACGCAAGCCGGCAACTACGCCATGGTGCTGCATTATCTCAAGGCGATGGAAGCGCTCGGCGGCAATCCGCATGACGGCGCCAAGGTGATCGCCAAGATGAAGGAACTGCCGACCGACGATCCCCTGTTCGGCAAGGGCCCGCTGCGCGCCGACGGCCGCCGTCTCATTCCGGCCTATCTGTTCGAAGTGAAGAAGCCGGAAGAGTCGAAGGGTCCGTGGGACTATTACAAGCAGATCGCCACGATCGCCCCGGAAGACGCCGCCAAGCCGCTCGAGGCCAGCGACTGTCCGCTGGTGAAGAAGTAATAAGTGGTAGGGTGGGCAAAGGCGCGAAAGCGCCGTGCCCACCATGTATCCCATTTAACGTGAGATGGTGGGCACGCTTCGCTTTGCCCACCCTACGATCGCCTAGCTCTTCGGCCGTTCGGCCAGCGTCCGCCACGCAACCAACAGCGCCAGCGCCAATAGCGCCGCGGCCAGCAGGAACGGCGCGCCCGGCATTTTCACCGGCGCAGACTCGCTGATGAAATAGGCAAAGATCAGCGTGAACAAAAACGGTCCCACCATCTGGGCAACGCTGTTGACGCTGTTGGTGGCGCCCTGCAACTGGCCCTGCTGATCGGGCGCGACCAGTTGCGTGGTGAGCGACTGGATCGCCGCGCCGGCAATGCCCCACAACGCCATCACGGGAATGCCGGCCCAGAACAGCGGACCGGTCGGCGCCGTGCCATAGATCAGGAAACCTAGCGCACCGCAGCCGAGCCCGAGCAGCAGCGCGCGGCGTTCGCCAAGGCGCCCAACGATCGGCCCGACGCCCGCGCCCTGCACCACCATGGCGCAGACACCGACCAGCGCCAGCGTCAGCCCGACGGTCTTGGTGTCCCAACCATAGCGATAGGTCGCGTAGAGCACGTAGGTCGAGGGCAGCACGACATGCGCGACCTGGCTAAAGAAATTCGCCAGCGAAAGGCCTGCGAGAATCCGGTTGGAGCGCAACAGATGCAGCGCACCGAGCGGATTGGCGCTCTTCCATTGGAACGGCGCGCGCCGTTCCGGCGGCAACGACTCCGGCAAGATCAGCCAGCCGTAAAGCGTATTGGCAAAACTCAGGCCCGCCGCAACCCAGAACGGCAGCCGCGGATCCATGTCACCGAGCAGGCCACCGACGGCCGGGCCGAGAATAAATCCGGCGCCGAACGCCGCACCGATCTTGCCGAACACGGCAGCGCGTCGTTCCGGCGGCGTCACGTCGGCGATGTAGGCAAAGGCCGTCGAGATACTGGCCGAAGTGATGCCCGAGATCACGCGGCCGATGAACAGCCACAGCAGCGACGGCGCCAGCGCCATCAGCACATAGTCCAGCGCCAGTCCGAAATTGGACAGCAGCACCACCGGCCGGCGGCCGAACCGGTCGGACAAGGCGCCGAGGATCGGCGAGAAGATGAACTGCATCACCGCCCAGGCGGTGCCGAACAATCCGAAGACCCGCGCGGCGGTCGCGGTATCGTTGTCGACGAAGCTTTCGACCAGCTTGGGCAAGATCGGCAGGATCAGGCCGAGCGCGAACATGTCGAGCAGGATGGTAACGAAAATGAAGATGGCGGCGCCGCTGCGCACCGGCGGCATCCCGGTCGCGCGTTCCGAGGCCACCTCGTTCACGATGGCCGTTTGCGCTTGTGGGCGAACGGATTGGCCTTCTCGCGCAGCATGATGCGGATCGGCGTTCCCGGCAGATCAAAGGCCTCACGCATGCTGTTGGTGAGATAGCGCAAGTAAGATGTCGGCACCGCGTCGGCGCGCGAGCAGAACAGGATGAAACTCGGAGGCCGCGCCTTGGCTTGCGTGATGTAGTTCAACTTCAGCCGGCGGCCCGACACCGAGGGCGGCGGATTGGCATCGACCGCCTGTTCGAACCAGCGATTGAGGGCTGCCGTCGGCACGCGCTTGTTCCAGACCGCATAGGCTTGCTCGATCGCGGTCATCAGCCGATCGATGCCCTCACCCATCAGGCCAGACACCGCCACGACCGGCGCGCCCTTCATCTGCGGCAGCAAATGATCGACATCGGTGCGCAGCCCCGAAACGAGGCTGCCTTTCTTCTCCATCAAATCCCACTTATTGACGGCAAGCACGACCGCGCGTCCCTCGCGCTCGATCAGATCGGCGATCCGCAAATCCTGTTCCTCGAACCGGTTCTGCGCATCCATCATCATGACAACCACTTCGGCAAAGCGCACCGCGCGCAGCGCGTCCGCCACCGATAGCTTCTCCAGCTTCTCATCGATCCGCGCCCGCCGCCGCAAGCCGGCGGTATCGAACACGCGGAAGTCGCGCCCCTGCCAGGTCACCTCGACCGAAATGGAATCGCGGGTGGTGCCGGCCTCGGCGCTGGTCAGCAGCCGCTCCTCGCCGAGCAGACGATTGATCAGCGTCGATTTACCGGCGTTGGGACGACCGACGATCGCGACGCGGATCGGACGCTTGGCGAAATCCTCGTCTGATACGATGATGTCGTCATCGTCAAATTCCTCACCCTCCTCGGTGGGATCCGGCATCAGCACGCGCAGTGCGTCGTAGAGATCGCTGAGGCCCTCGCCATGTTCGGCCGAGATCTGCACGGGATCGCCGAGGCCCAGCGCGTAGGATTCCATCGCGCCGACTTCGCCGTGCCTGCCTTCGCTCTTGTTGGCGACCAGCACCACCGGCTTGTTGGCGCGGCGGGCGAAATCGGCAAAGGCACGGTCGTTCGGCGTAAGTCCGGCCCGCGCGTCGATCACGAACATCAGCGCGTCGGCAAGCGCAATCGCGGTTTCGGTCTGCTCCTGCATCCGCGCGGTGAGCGAGCCCCTGGCGCCTTCGTCGAGGCCGGCGGTGTCGATCACGGTGAATTCGAGATCGCCCAGGCGCCCATTGCCCTCGCGGCGGTCCCGGGTGACGCCGGGTTCGTCGTCGACCAGCGCGAGCTTCTGCCCGACCAGCCGGTTGAACAGCGTCGACTTTCCGACATTGGGCCGGCCGATGATGGCAATCGTAAAGGGCATAAATAAATCCAAACACCCTTTTTGAAGGACGTGTCAATCGAACGAAACGATAGAGCACGGTTCTGGCGGAACCGCGCTCTGATTTTGGTTTGGCGCGTTTGCTTTACGCGAACCGGCGCCCACTTCGCGCGAAATCGCTATGCAATTAACGCGTGAAGCTGCCGCTCGGCATCGGAGCCGGGAACGGCGCGGCGGATTGTTGGGTGGACTGCGCGGGCGCCGCCGATTGAGCCGCCGGCTGGTCGGGCGGCGGCGCGGTGGTGCGCTTGCGCACGATCTTCTTCGGCTTCGGCGCCGGCGGCGCTGCGTTGGTGCCGCCCTCTTCCTCGGGCGCGGCATCGGGCTCTGCGGCGGCGGGCTCAGCCGCGGGCGCCGCTGCAACGGGGGCTGGCGCCTGCCTGCCTCTGGATTTCGCGGATCCCTTCGATTTCGGCTCCTGCGGCGCCGGTGCGACCGCTGCCTGGGCATTCGGATCGTCGATCTGCTGCTGGCGCGCGCCCTTGTAGAGATCCTTCGGCACGCCCTGCTCAAGGCCGGGCACACCGTCGGGGAAAACCGGCTTGCGTTCACCTGGCAGCTTCTTCTTGGTGTCGAGGAAGTCGAGCATGTCGGTCGGATCGAAATTGCCCAGGCTGCTACAGCCCGCCAGCGCGCTGGAAAACGCGATGAGGACGGTGGCTGCGATCAGACGGTGCGGGCGGCGCATGCTCGGTTCTCGTTTATCTCGTTGGCCGGCTCAACTCTTTGCGACAGGCGGAAGCAACGCCTGCAGCGCTTCGGCGCGCGAGCGCAGGCTCGGTGGCGTGCCGCCGTCATTGGCAATCACGTCCAGCCATTGTCGGGTCGCTGTCGCGTCGTTGGCGCGCCAGGCCGACAGCGCCAGCAATTCGCGTGCAGTATGGCGAAAGGTAGCAGCCGGTCCGGCTGCCGCCTCCAGGCGAGACTTCATGTCGGGATAGGAGGTGCTCTCCAGCAGCAACTGGGCGGCGCGAATTCGGGCCAGATCCTGTTCCGCCACGCCGACGCTGCGGTCGGCGGCAATTTCGTCGAACATCTTGGCAGCGGCCTGCTGGTCGCGGCTTGCGACCTCGGCGGCCGTCCGCAGGCGTGCCAGCACGCGGTATCCCGCCGGCGCCTTCGCCGCCAGCGCGGCAAACGCCGCCTCGGCCTCTGCGTGCTTGTTGGCTTCCGATAGCTCTGCCGCCTTGTCGAAGGCCGCACCGGCCTCAACCGCCTTCTGGGCTTCCAGATATTGGTAGCCACGCCAGCCACCCACGGAGGCGATAATCAGCAGCGCTCCGGCAATGATGTAGATGGAGTATTGGTCCCACAGCTTCTTGAGCTGATCGCGACGGACGTCCTCGTCGACTTCATTAAATAATTCAGACACTTAAGGCTATCCCATCCCCGCTGAGCCGCTGGAGGCGCGGCGGCGCCCTGCGCCCGATCCTCGCATGGCGGCGGCGATACCCTAACGATATGGCGGTGGCAAGGCAAAGCGAGCCGGATCAAAGCGTTAACGCTGGAGGGGCCGGCCGGAAGCGAGTTGTCCCACGCCGCGAGCGTCCGGGAATGCCGGTGGGCATTCGAGAATATTGACTTCGCGGTTCAAAGCTTGGCGTAATCCGCTCGATTTTTGTCGGTTATTCGTCTGATTTTGCAGGTGCTTCATGGTTTGCCGCGCCCTGGTCGTCACGCTTGCCATCGGGGCCGCCGCCCTGCCCGCCGCGACCCAAGCCTACGACATCAAGGCGAAGACGCCGGAGTCGGCATTTTCCGGCAAGCTGCGCCCGGACATTCTGGGTATCTCGGCGGATTCCACCGCTGATTCCACGCGTGCCACGCTAGATTCGTTCTTCAAGGGACGCTCCAACACCACGACCGACGTCCAGCAGCAGAAGTTCGGCAGCACCGCGATCAGCTTCACCTCGGCGCTGACTTTCAGCCTTGCCCCCGGGCCGGGCCAGAACGGTGAGATACTGTCGAGCAGCTTCTCGTCGCCGGCGAGCGGAAATCGCATTTATTTCCTTGCCCGCAACCTCACCTTTGCGAAGGACCAGCAGCCGGCGAAGGCCGACATGGTCAAGGAGGTGATGGGCAAATACGGCGTACCCACCATCGTCGGCGATCAGCATCTTTATTACATCTATCGCGCCGGTTCGATCGTATCGGTCGGCACGAAGTACAAGGAAGCAACCGCGGTCGAGGCTATCGGCAAGCCGCTCGATCCCAAGGCCGCGCTCAAGCTCAACGGCGAAACCATCCGCGGCAGCTGCGTGGCTGTCGTCAAGCGTGCGCAGGCAAAGGAGAAAGCGCTGGCCGCGATGCTCAGTGAAGCCAAGGGCGCCAATTGCGACGGCGTGCTGAGCGTGCAGCTGATCCCCGGCACGGCGCCAGACCGGGTCGGAATCGCGCAGTTCTCGCTGCTAGACGTCAAACGCGTGATCAGCGCGGCGGCGATCGACAATGATGCGCTTGCCGCGGAACAGAACGAACGCAATGCGATGCCAAAAGGCAGCGCGCCGAAGCTCTAGATTCCTGTTTGGCGCGTTGCGCGAACCGGCACTCCCGGATCAAGTGCGAACGCTCTAAATCGCCGCACGCGGTTCGCGCAACTGCCGCTTGAGTACCTTGCCGTTGGCGTTGCGCGGCAGCGGATCGGCGGTCAGATCGATGGTTTCCGGCACCTTGTAATCCGACAGCCGCTCGGCACACCACGCACGCAAGGTCTCAACGCTGGCACCGCCTTTGACCACGACCACGGCGTGGACGCGCTCGCCGAGCACGGGGCACGGTTTGGCGATGATCGCGCTTTCGAGCACGTCGGGATGGCCTGACAGGACAGACTCGACCTCGGCGGAATAGATCTTCAGGCCGCCGCGGTTGATCATGTCCTTCTGGCGATCGAACACGCGCACGAAGTTTGCCTCATCGATCGAGCCGAGATCGCCGGAATGCCAGAAGCCGGCGGTAAAACTTTCATCCGTTGCTTTTGGATTGTTCCAGTAGCCCTTGATGACCGAGCCGCCGTGGATCCAGATTTCACCGATCTCGCCGCGCGGCAGCTCGTGGCCGTCGGGATCGACGACGATGATCTGCGCGCCGGGACACGGCAAGCCGACGCTGTCGATGTACCGCGCGGTCAATTCGCCGGGCATCATAGTCGACGGCGACGTCGTCTCGGTGGCGCCATAGCAATTTGCCAGCTTCAGGCCCGGAATCCTGGCGGCCAGCCGTTCGATGGTCGCAATCGGCATCGGCGCCCCGCCAAAGCCGCCGATCCGCCAGCTTGACAGATCGTAGCTGTCGAAATCCGTCTGCAACAGGCACAGATTGTACATCGCTGGCACCATCACGGTGTAGGTGACGCGCTCTCGCGCCGCCAGCTTCAGATATTCCGCGGCCTTGAACTCCGGCATCACGATCAGCGTGCCCGCGCAGCGCGCCATGGTCGTTATGTTGGCGACCACGCCCGTGACATGTCCGAGCGGCACCGCGGCGATCGAGCGGTCCGCCGCTGATAACTGCAGGCAGGACACGAACACCATCGACGAATGGATGATGTTGCAATGCGCGAGCATCGCGCCCTTTGGCTTGCCCGTGGTGCCCGACGTGTAGAGGATCATAGCGGTGTCTTCTTCGCCGACTTCGGCAGGGGTTGCCGAGGCTGCGTGATCCAGCAGATCGCAGAATTGCGAGGTGCTGCCGTCATCGACGGAAACCCGATGCAGGAGGTCAGGCACATCGCGCGCATCCGGCACGCGCTCGGCCAGTGTCGCTTCGTGGATCAGAAGTTTTGCGCCGGAATCGATCAACACATAGGCGATCTCAGGCTTTTGCTGGCGGATCGACAGCAACACCGTCACAAGGCCGGCATGGGCGGCGGCGAACATCGTCAGCACGAACTCGACGCGATTGCCGAGCAGCACGGCGATACGATCGCCGCGCTGCAATCCGAGCCGCTGAAACCCGGCCGCAATCCGTGCCGATTGAGAGGCGACGTCGCGCCAACTCATCCGGCGATCACCGCAGACCAACGCCTCGCCATCCGGATTTCGCTCTGCAGCCTCGGCAATCATCGCCCAGACGGAGCCCGGCCGTTCACTAAACGCCGGCACCACGCGATCGCCAAAGCGCGTCTCGAGCCGCATCGCCGGAATAGGATGTTGCGACCAGTCCATGGCTCAACTCTTGCCTTGCTAGACTCCAACCACGGGCACGCCGATCACGACCGGATGGAAGGCAAATGCCAGCGCCAGATAGGCGATGACCCCGACCGCGATCGCGATCAGGTCATTGCCGGGACCGCCGACCGGTATCGGCGGACCGCCGGCGTCTGCACGGCGTTTCAGCGAGATGCGGTCGAACACCGCCCACGCCAGGAACGAGCCGAACAGGATGATCGAGCCGAGATCGCCATTGGCGAGCAGATGTGCGGCCGCCCACAGCTTGACGCCGGTCAGCATCGGATGCTTCAGCGTCGTGTAGATCCGGCCGCGGATGTAGGACGCGACCACCAGAATGATCGCGGGCAGCATCAGGGCCACGGTGATGTGCTTGAACGCCGTCGGCGGGTTCCAGACGTTGATCCAGCCCGTAGCGCGATAGTTGGCGAAGCCCCAGATGATCAGCGCCAGACCCGCGACCGAGGCCAGCGTATAGCCGATCTTGTAGCCGCCCTCGCCCATTGAGCCGATGACCTGTGCGCGCAATTCGCGCTGCGTGGTCAGCGTGTGGACGCCGAGAAACAGGACCAGCCCCAGGATCATCACCAGCAGTCCCATGATGTCCCCTCTCCCCGCGCCCCTTCGTTACCCTCGCCTATCATTGATGGGGCTTGGAGCGCAATGCGCTACGCCGCCATCCGCCTCACGGCTTCACTGCTTGCTTCTTCAGATCGCGGTTATCGACATAGCGGATCGCGATCGGCCTCCCCGCCAGCGCGCTACCGAGCCCATCGGTGAATTTCAGCGGTTTGCAGGCCTCGAGCGAGGCATTGATCGCCTTCAGATAGGTGGAGCGTGTATCCGCCGGGACACCGGCGGTGGAGAAGGTCAGCCGGGGCGCGGCAATGATCTCGCCCGACCGCTTGAAACTGAAGCGCACCGACATCTGCATGCCCTCGCGCGCGCTATCGGCCGGCGGCGGCGTCCAGCAGGATCGCAGCGCCGCAAACAGGTCGCCGATGCTATCGAGGTCGTGGTCCGGCTTCCGGTATTTCGCCGCCTGGTCCTTTGGCGGAACGCTTTCGATCGTCAGTTGCAGGTTCTGGCCGTAGGGATAATCGATCTCGGGAATGCAGGGGCCATCGTTGAACACGCTGCAGAATGACGGCGTGCAAGGCTGGCCGTCGAGCACGCTGCAGGGCGCGTGCGAAAACGGCGTGGCGTCGATCTGACGCCGCGACTGGGCGGCGGCGGCGTTAATGCCGATGGTGATACCGATCAGGCAGATCGCGATAAGCCGGAGCATGGAAGAAGCCTCGATCGCAGTTCTGGTGAACTTGGTGCCCACATTGGTCGGGATCAAGCCTGATAGCGTTCACATCCCTGCGCGTTCACTGCCCCGCATTCATGCCCGACAGTTCCGCAATCAGCGCCTGTTCGCCGGCGTGCGGTGCTGTAACGGCGACCACATCTGTCGTCACCCGCCACAGCGGGTGACCCAGTATTCCAGAGGCGATTGTTGATTAACCGAGAGGCCGCGGCGTACGGGGCCCCCGGTCAAGCCGGGGGACGACAATGAGCGAGAGGGGCTACCAGCCGCTCACCCCTTCTTCTTCACATCCTTGATGTGGGAAAACACGATGCCCTCGGCGCGTTCCTTGGTATAGCCCAGATAGAACTCGTTCTTGGCGAGGAACACCGGGTCACCGTCGACGTCATCGGCAACACCCGATCCATTGGCCGAGATGAACGCGTCGAGCTTCTTGCGGTCGTCGGAGGAGATCCAGCGCGCCAGCTGGAATTCCGAGACTTCGAATTCGACCGGCAACGAATATTCCGCATCGAGCCGCGCTTTGAGCACGTCGAGCTGCAGCGGACCGACCACGCCGACCAGCGCCGGCGCGCCGTCGCGCGGGCGGAACACCTGGACGACGCCCTCCTCCGACATCTGCTGCAGCGCCTCCTTCAGCTTTTTGGCCTTCATTGCGTCGGTCAGGCGCACGCGGCGGACAATTTCCGGTGCAAAGCTCGGCACGCCGACGAACGTGAGATCTTCGCCTTCGGTGAGCGTGTCGCCGATCCGCAGCGTGCCGTGATTGGGAATGCCGACGACGTCGCCGGCAAAGGCTTCATCCGCCACCGAGCGGTCCTGGGCAAAGAAGAATTGCGGCGAGGACAGCGACATGTTCTTGCCGGTGCGCACCAGCTTGGCCTTCATGCCGCGGCTGAGCTTGCCGGAGCACAGCCGCGCGAACGCGATGCGGTCGCGGTGGTTCGGATCCATGTTGGCCTGGATCTTGAACACGAAGGCGCTCATGCGCGGCTCGGCTGCCTCGACCTTGCGCAGGTTGCTTTCCTGCGCGCGCGGCGCCGGTGCAAAGCGCCCGAGACCCTCCAGCAAATCGCCGACGCCGAAATTGCGCAGCGCGCTGCCGAAATAAACCGGCGTCAGATGGCCCTCGCGGAACGCGTCGAGCTCGAACGGCTTGCAGGCTTCCGAGACCAGCGCGAGTTCGTCCTTGACCTCGGCGACGTCGAGATTGGCGCTCCGGCCGGCGAGATCGGCGATGTCGATCTGCTGCGCGGCGCCGGTCTTGGCGCCACCGCCTTCGAGCAGGCGTACGCCGCCGGTGGCGATGTCGTAGGTGCCGAGGAAGTCACGGCCGCGGCCAACCGGCCAGGTCATCGGCGTGGTGTCGAGCGCCAGCGTCTTCTCGATTTCATCGAGCAGTTCGAAGGTGTCGCGGCTTTCGCGGTCCATCTTGTTGATGAAGGTGATGATCGGGATGTCGCGTAGGCGACACACCTCGAACAGTTTACGCGTCCGCGCCTCGATGCCCTTGGCGGCGTCGATCACCATGACCGCGGAATCGACCGCCGTCAGCGTGCGGTAGGTGTCTTCCGAAAAGTCTTCATGGCCCGGCGTATCAAGGAGGTTGAAGACGAGGCCATCGAACTCGAAGGTCATCACCGAGGTCACGACCGAGATGCCGCGCTCGCGCTCGATCTTCATCCAGTCGGATCGGGTGTTGCGGCGTTCGCCCTTGGCCTTGACCTGCCCTGCGAGATTGATGGCGCCGCCGAACAGCAGCAGCTTTTCGGTTAGCGTGGTCTTGCCGGCGTCGGGGTGGGAAATGATGGCAAAGGTCCGCCGCCGCGCCACTTCATCTGCAAGCGGCGAGCGGGACGGCGATTCGGCTGAAACGGCAATGTCAGACATGAATCGAGCGTTTGGCAGGGAAAACGGGCGCAATCAAGGGCGATTTGGCAATTGTCGACCGTGGATACAACCCCCATATCCAGCAGGGAAGGACGACCTTCCCATCACCATCATCCGCGGGGACGACCCTGCTCTATCTGGAGGGTTTGTCATGGCTTGGGCTGTGTTGTTCACCGCGGGTCTCCTCGAAATCGGCTGGGCCATCGGTCTCAAATACACCGAAGGCTTTACGCGGCTAGTACCGTCGGCCCTGACGCTGGCAGCCATGGCCGGAAGCATCCTCCTGCTTGGACTGGCGCTGAAAACGCTGCCGATCGGAACGGCCTATGCCGTCTGGACCGGAATCGGCGCCGTTGGCACGGCCATCCTCGGCATCGCCTTGTTCGGTGAGCCTGCGACTGCGGCCCGCCTGGCCAGCATCGGGTTGATTGTAGCCGGGATTGTCGGCCTGAAGCTGGTCACCTGATTAAAGCGTTTTCCAGCGAAGTGGACACCGGTTCGCGTCAAGAAAACGCGTCAGAACAAGAATCTAGAGCCCCGTTCCGATTCAATCGGAACGGAGAGGGCTCTAGCGCAGCAGCACCACCGCCCAATAGGTCAGCGCCGCCACGATTCCCGAGGCCGGGATGGTGATGACCCAAGCGTAGACGATCGAACTGGCCACGTTCCAACGCACCGCCGAGACCCGGCGCGCCGCGCCGACGCCAACGATGGCGCCGGTGATGGTGTGGGTGGTGGAAACGGGAACCCCGAGCCAGGTCGCCATGAACAGGGTCGCGGCCCCGCCGGTTTCCGCGCAAAAGCCCTGCATCGGCGTCAATTTGGTGATCCGCAGGCCCATGGTGCGGACGATCCGCCAGCCGCCCATCAGCGTTCCGAGTCCCATCGCCGCCTGGCACGATATCACCACCCAGAACGGGATCGAAAATTCAGTACCGAGATGGCCCTGCGAATAGAGCAGCACCGCGATGATGCCCATGGTCTTCTGCGCGTCGTTGCCGCCATGGCCGAGCGAATACAGCGAGGCCGAGACGAATTGCAGGATGCGGAAGGCGCGGTCGACCGCAAATGGCGTCGAGCGCACCGAGAGCCAGGACACGATCGCCACCAGCACCAGCGCCAGCAGGAAGCCGACCAGCGGCGACAGCACGATTGCCAGCAGCGTCTTGGAGAGTCCGCTCCAGACCGCCGCGGACAGGCCTGCCTTGGCGATCCCGCCGCCGAGCAAGCCGCCGATCAGCGCGTGCGAACTGGACGAGGGAATGCCAAGCCCCCAGGTGATCAGGTTCCAGACGATGGCGCCGACAAGCGCGGCAAAGATCACCGTCGCATCGACGATGCTGGGCTCGATGATGCCGGTGCCGATGGTGTTGGCGACGTGAAGACCGAACACCAGAAAGGCGATGAAGTTAAAGAAGGCGGCCCAAAACACCGCATATTGCGGCCGCAATACCCGTGTCGACACGATCGTGGCGATAGAATTGGCGGCGTCATGCAATCCATTGAGGAAGTCGAACAGCAGCGCGACCGCAATCAATGCGATCAGAATTGGAAGACCAAGCGAAGCATCCACTTGTTGGCCCTGCCCTAGATTAATTGTTTGAGCATGATCTCCGCGCAAACGCGTTCCGCGTTTGTCGCGAGGGAAAACCGCGGCACACTTTTCCGGATCATGCTCATACCTGTTCGATTACGATGCTGTTGATCTCATTGGCGACGTCGTCGAAGCGGTCTGAAACCTTTTCAAGATGCTTGTAGATCTCGGCGCCCACGATGAAATCCATGGTGTTGGCGTCGCGATGCTTGAGAAACAGCTCCTTCAGCCCGATATCGTGGAGGTCGTCGATGCGACCCTCCAGCTTGCCGATCTCCTCGGTGATCGCGGTCAGCATCGCGACGTTGTCGCCGATCGATTGCATCAGCGGCAATGCGCGCCCGACCAGATTGGCGCACTCGACAATCAGCGTTCCGATTTCGCGCATCGGCGGCTCGAAGGCGCGGACCTCGAACAGAATGACGGCCTTGGCGGTCTGCTGCATCTGGTCGATGGCATCGTCCATCGAGGTGATCAGGTTTTTGATATCGCCGCGGTCGAACGGGGTGATGAAGGTGCGCCGGACCGCGGTCAGCACCTCGCGGGTGATATTGTCGGCATCGTTTTCGAACTGATTGACGCGCTGGCAGAACACCGGCGTCTCGTCGCCGCCGCGCAGCATGTCCTGCAGGGCCAGCGCCCCCTGCACGACGGTCTGGGAATGGCGGGCAAAGAGGTCGAAAAACCGCTCTTCCTTGGGCAGGAAATAGCGAAACCAGCGCAACATCGGTCTTATCCATCGTTCTGGAACGGCTGCCCGAGGCAGCCTGTCACAAAACTGTCATAGACCATTCAAAGGCAAAGCGCGCGATGACGGCCCCCGGAATAGTGGTCATCCACCGCTTTGTAGGCCGTAAAAAAGCGCCCAAACGGGCAAATTACAGCGAACGGCGGAAGAAATGCGCGATCTCGCCAATCACGCCGCGGCGGAAAGTCAGCACGCAGGCGACGAAGATGACGCCCTGGATCACCGTCACCCACTGGCCGAAACCGGCCAGATATTGCTGCATGGCGATGATCACGAAGGCGCCGACCACGGGACCGAATACGGTTCCGAGGCCGCCGACCAGCGTCATCAGCACGATTTCGCCCGACATCGTCCAGTGCACGTCAGTGAGCGAGGCGTTCTGCGCCACGAACACCTTTAGCGAGCCTGCGAAACCGGCGATCGTTCCGGAAAGGATGAAGGCCAGCAGTTTGTAGTGATCGGTCTTGTAGCCCAGCGATATCGCGCGCGGTTCGTTTTCGCGGATCGCCTTCAAGACCTCGCCGAACGGCGAGTTGATGGTGCGATAGATCAAGAGGAAACCGCCGAGGAACCCGACGAGGATGACGTAATAGAGCACCGTCGGCTTGGCGAGATTGAAGATACCGAACAGATAGCCCTGCGGGATGCCCTGGATGCCGTCCTCACCATGGGTGAACGGCGTTTGCAGGTAGATGAAATACAGAAGCTGCGACAGTGCCAGCGTGATCATCGAGAAGTAGATGCCCTGACGGCGAATGGCGACGACGCCGGTAATGACGCCAAGCCCGGCGGCACCTACGGTGCCGACCAGAATTCCAAGCTCCGGCGACAGCCCCCAGACCTTCAGCGCATGCGCGGTGAAGTAACCGGCCGTGCCCAGAAACATCGCGTGGCCGAACGACAACAGCCCGCCATAGCCGATCAGGAGGTTGAACGCGCAGGCCAGCAGCGCAAAGCACAGCGCCTGCATCACAAAGAACGGATAGATCCCGGTCAGCGGCACGATCGCAAGCAGCGCTGCCATCAGGACGAATACGATCATCTCGTCGCGCACGGCACGCGGTGACACCGGCAGTGTATCGTCAGTCAATGCGCTCATATCAGGCCGCCCGTCCGGTCAGACCCGTTGGCTTCACCAGCAACACCAGCACCATCAGGACGAAAACCACGGTGTTTGAAGCTTCGGGATAGAAATATTTGGTCAGTCCTTCGATCACGCCGAGCGAAAAGCCGGTGATGATCGATCCCATGATGGAGCCCATGCCGCCGATCACCACCACCGCGAACACGACGATGATCAGGTCGGCGCCCATCAGCGGCCGGACCTGGTTGATCGGGGCGGACAAGACGCCGGCCAGCGCCGCAAGGCCGACGCCGAGCCCGTAGGTCAGCGTGATCATCCTGGGCACGTTGATGCCGAACGCGCGCACCAGCGTCGGGTTTTCGGTCGCGGCGCGCAGATTGGCGCCAAGCCGCGTCTTTTCGATCAGGTACCAGGTGGCGAGGCAAACGATGAGCGAGAACACGACCACCCAGCCGCGGTAAATCGGCAGGAACATGAAGCCGAGGTTCATGCCGCCCTTCAGTTCATCGGGGATCGCATAGGGAAGCCCCGAGGAGCCGAAATAATTCTGGAACACGCCCTGCACGATCAACGCGATGCCGAACGTCAGCAGCAGTCCGTAGAGATGGTCGAGGCCTGAAAGCCACTGCAGCATGGTCCGTTCCAGGATCATGCCGAAGATGCCGACCACGATCGGCGCGATGATCAGCGCCGGCCAGTATCCGATGCCCGCCAGGTTGAGCAGGAAATAGGCGCAGAACGCCCCCATCATATAGAGCGCGCCATGGGCGAAATTGATGATGTTGAGCATGCCGAAGATCACGGCCAGCCCCAGACTGAGCAGCGCGTAGAACGAGCCGTTGATCAATCCCACCAAAAGCTGCGCGTAGAGAGCTTGCATCGGTTTCGCACTCGATTTCGTGTGACGCGGATTCGCGTGAAGGGAAGCCCGCCGGCACGGTGCCGGCGGGCAATCGTCTTACTTCTTTACCAGCGGACAGGCGCTTTCCGAAAGCGGCCGGAAAGCCTGGTCGCCCGGGGTGGTCCCGATCAACTTGTAATAGTCCCACGGCCCCTTGGATTCGGCCGGCTTCTTGACCTCAAACAGGTATGCCGGATGAAGCTTGCGGCCGTCGGCGCGGATGGTGCCCTTGCCGAACAGCGGGTCGTCAGTCGGCGACGCCTTCATTTTCTCGACGACCTTGATGCCGTCATGCGGATTGCCGCCCATCGCATCGACCGTCTTGAAATAGTGGATCAAGCCCGAATAGACGCCGGCCTGCACCATGGACGGCATCGCCTTGTTCTTCATGCGCTCGGAGAAGCGCTTGGAAAACGCGCGGGTGTCGTCGTTGAGATCCCAGTAGAAGGTTTCGGTGAAGTTCAGGCCCTGGGCAACCTTCAGACCGAGCGAATGAACGTCGGTAATGAAGAGCAGAAGACCGGCCAGCTTCTGGCCGCCGGCGACGATGCCGAATTCCGACGCCTGCTTGATGGTGTTGGTGGTGTCGCCGCCGGCATTGGCCATGCCGACGATCTTGGCCTTGGAAGCCTGCGCCTGCAGCAGGAACGAGGAGAAGTCCGACGAGTTCAGGGGATGCCTGACGTTGCCGATAACCTTGCCTCCCGATTTGACCACGACCGCGGCGGTATCGCGCTCCAGCGCGTGGCCGAACGCGTAGTCCGCGGTCAGGAAGTACCAGGTGTCGCCCCCCGATTTCACCAGGGCCTGGCCCGTGCTGTTCGCCAGCATGTAAGTGTCGTAAACCCAGTGGATAGTGTTCGGCGAGCACTGGGCATTGGTGAGGTCCGACGTCGCCGCGCCGGTATTGATCATGATGGCGTTCTTTTCCTTCACCAGGTTGTTGACCGCCAGCGCAACGCCGGAGTTCAGCACGTCCATGAAGATGTCGACCTTCTCGACGTCGATCCATTGGCGCGCGATAGTCGTGGCGATGTCGGGCTTGTTCTGGTGGTCGGCCGAAATCACATCGATCTTCCAGCCCTTGGCGGCAAGTCCGGAATCCTCGATCGCCATCTGCGCGGCGAGCGTGGAGCCGGCGCCGCCGAGGTCGGAATAAAGACCGGAATTATCGGTGAGGACGCCGATCTTGATGTTCTTGTCCTGAGCCAGCGCGCCGCTTGCGGCGAGGGTCAGCGCGGTGCCGAAAAGAAGTGCCGAAATTTTCTGTTTCATATTTTCTCCCTGAATTTTGCTTGCCGAACTAAACCGATCAGACGCCAAGATAAGTGTGGAGCTTGTCCATATTGGCCTGCAATTCCGAATTCGCGAACCCGTCGATGACCTTGCCGTGCTCGACGATGTAGTAGCGATCCGCCACCGTCGCGGCGAAGCGGAAATTCTGCTCGACCAGCAGAATGGTGAAACCTTCCGACTTCAGCCGCGCGATGGTGTGACCGATCTGCTGGATGATAACGGGTGCCAGGCCCTCGGTCGGCTCGTCCAGCATCAGGAACCGCGCACCGGTACGCAGGATCCGGGCGATCGCGAGCATCTGCTGCTCGCCGCCCGAAAGCTTGGTGCCCTGGCTGTTGAGGCGCTCCTTCAGGTTGGGAAACAGCTCGAAGATCTGATCGAGCGACAGGCCGCCGGGGCGCACGATCGGCGGCAGCAACAGGTTTTCCCGCACGTCGAGGCTTGCGAAAATGCCGCGCTCCTCCGGGCAAAAGGCAACGCCCATCCGTGCGATCTTGTCGGATGCGGCGCGGGTAATGTCCTGGTCGTTGAAGCGGATCGAACCGGTGCGCTTGCCGATGATTCCCATCACCGATTTCAGCGTGGTGGTTTTGCCGGCACCGTTGCGTCCGAGCAGCGTCACCACCTCCCCGGCATTCACGTTGAAATTGATGCCGTGAAGGATGTGGGACTCGCCGTACCAGGCCTCCAGGTTCTGAACCGAGAGAACCGGCGTGCCGGTCGTCTTTGTAGGGGCTTCCGCCATCTTTACTTCAGCCATGACCGGCCCCCAGATAGGCTTCCTTGACGCGCTCGTCCTTGGACAGATCGGCATAATTGCCTTCCGCCAGCACCTGACCGCGCGTCAGTACCGTGATGATATCGGAAAGGTTCGCCACCACGGAGAGATTATGTTCGACCATCAGGATCGTATGTTTCGCCGAGATGCTCTTGATCAACGCCGCGATCTTGTCGATGTCCTCGTGGCCCATGCCGGCCATCGGTTCGTCGAGCAACATCATCTCCGGATCGAGCGCCAGCGTAGTTGCGATTTCGAGCGCGCGCTTGCGCCCATAGGGCATCTCGACCGCCGGCGTGTTGGCGAACTCGCTCAAGCCCACATCATTCAACAGTTCATGGGCGCGGCCGTTGAAGCGATCGAGCACGCTCTTGGAGCGCCAGAAATCGAATGAACTGCCGTGCTGGCGCTGCAGCGCGACCCGAACGTTCTCCAGCGCCGTGAGGTGCGGAAACACCGCCGAAATCTGGAACGAACGCACCAGCCCGAGGCGGGCCACGTCGGCCGGCGCCATCGCAGTGATGTCCTGCCCCTTGTACAGAATCTGGCCCGCCGAGGGCTTCAGAAACTTGGTCAGGAGGTTGAAGCATGTCGTCTTGCCGGCGCCGTTCGGCCCGATCAACGCATGAATACTGCCGCGACGCACCTTGAGAGCAACGTCGCGAACAGCGAAGAAACCCGCGAATTCCTTGGTCAATCCGTGGGTTTCGAGAATGATCTCATCGGCCAAACAAACTTCCCCCATCAGCCCGCTGCGAAGTCCCCTCGCGCGCGGCCAATTTTTCCCTTGTCGGGCAGGTTCTCCCGGACGCCTTGGAAACCGTCCCGGACCTGCCGCCTCCGGGCGGAATATGCCGTCAACGGCACGGATTAGGCAAGGCGGAAAGCTTGGCCAGACCAAAGCATTAGTGCCGGTTCCAAATTCGCCCTTAGTCGAATTGCACGGCTCGCGCGAATGGCAGGGTGCCAGAGCGTTTTTCCGCCGTACCCGCGCACCGGAAAGCCAGCGTTAACGGTGTTTTGCTGCAATCGGGCCGTTTCATAGAATATTACCGCCCGGGGCAGATCATCTCGCGATTTAGTCAGGCAGGGATCGCGGCCGTGGATTTTGCAAGCGCCGACCCATCAATCGTCAAATCGATCAAGCAGCGCGATTTGCTGAATACCTGGCTGCGGCTTTTTGCCCGCGATCAGGCCTTGCCGCGCATGGACGAATTTCAACCGGCGCGGATGGAGGATGAACTCCCCGACCTTGTTTTCTTGGATGTCGATAGCGGCGCTCAGCCGCCGCGCCTGATAATCCAGAGCGATGGCACGCGGATGTCGAGCGCCTATGGCCACACCGGCAAGGGCCGCTATCTGGACGAGTATCTTGGCGCAAGGCTCGCACCGATCGTGATCCCGGTCTATTACGAAAGCATCGCCCGCCGCCTCCCCGCCTACACCATCGCCAATATCGACGACATCTACGGGCGAATCGTTGCCTATGAGCGGCTGCTGCTGCCGTTCTCCGACGACGGCAACGTCACCCACATCATCGCATCGCTAAAGACCATCAGCGAGGATGGCGGTTTCGAGATCAGGAATCTGATGCGCGGAAGCGACAAGCTGCCGGTGCCCAAGCTTCGCACCATCATCGACCGCGATCTTTTCCATCGCGCGCCCGGCCGCATTCCGTCTGGCGACGTGCTCGAATTCGGCTAGGGCAATGGAATTCGAAAGTGCCGATCCTTCGGTTGTGAGGTCGATCAAGCAGCGCGAGCTCCTGAATGCGTGGCTGCGTGCCGCAAGCAAACAGCAGCCTCTTCCCCTTATCGATGATTTTTGTCCGGACCGCGTCGGCGACGAACAGTCCGACATGATGGGATATGACGTCGAAGGCGACGGCGACGGCGCGCGCTTCCTGATTACCCAGGCAGGCGCCAGATTAAGCGCCACTTATGGCAGCGACCATCTCAGCCCGGCTGAGCGCATCAATCGCTACCTCGACGACGCCCTCGGGCCTGAACGGTATGCCCGCGTAATTGCCCTGTATCGCGCTTGCCTGAAGCACAGGCGGCCGGCCTATTCGATTTCAACCGTGCAGGATGCCGACGACAAGGACGTGTCCTATGAGCGGCTCCTGATGCCGTTCGGTCGTGGCGATGCCGTCGAACAGATCGTCGGCTCCTACAAGAGCATCAGCATTGAGGGCGGCTTCAAGATCAACAATCTGATGGGACTGAGGCCAAAAGCCGTTCCTGTCATCCTGGTCCGGGCAATCATCGATCGCGACTTTGTGCCTCATCAGCCGAGCCGACAACTGTCCGACGCAGTGGTCGAGCTCGACTAACGCCTTTTCGAACGAAGCATCCCGTCGGACTTGATCTGGGGTGAGCACCGGTTCGCGTAATGAAAACGCGTCAAACCAGGAATCTAGGCCTTGCGCTTGCCCTTCGACGCCACTTCCTTGGCGTAAATATCCGGCTTGAACCCGACCAGCAATTTGCCGCCGAGATCCAGCACGGGCCGCTTGATCATCGAGGGCTGCGCCAGCATCAGCGCCAGCGCCTTGCGCTCGTTCAGCCCTTCTTTGTCGCTATCCGGCAACTTGCGGAAGGTCGTGCCGGCGCGGTTGAGCAGGGTTTCCCAACCGAGTTCATCGGACCATTGCATGAGCTTGTCCTTGGCGATGCCCGCAGTCTTGTAGTCGTGAAAATCGTACCCGACGCCGTGGCTGTCGAGCCAAGTGCGGGCCTTCTTCATCGTGTCGCAATTCTTGATGCCGTAGATGGTGATGGGCATTTCAATACATTCCGGATTGGCGCCATTCGCTCCTGGCGGAGCGTCCGCAGGTTTTTATACAATGCAGATCAGCGAATCCATCATAGACTGACGTGTCACCCACAGGTGAGGCCCCGCATGGAATTCACCCTTTTGTTTCTGGCAGCAAGCGTCGCAATGCTGGTTGCCTGGCGCGGTTCACGCGCGCTTGCGCTCGGCCTGTACGCCGCGACGATGATCGCCTGCGTCGCGACCTATCTGCACCATGCGACCGATACGCTGAAACTGTCGTTCTGAACCGCGCATGACCCAGACCCGCGCCATCACCCTGAATGCGCTCAGCCTCTACGCCGTCGCGCTGGTACTGGCGGCGGCGTTCGCGGCGCAACTGCTGCTGCACGAACTGCCCTGCCCGCTGTGCTTGCTGCAACGCATCCTGTTCGCGATGCTGGCGATCGGCCCGATCCTGAACATCCGCTTCGGGCCGCGCCCCAGCCACTACGCGTTGTCGCTATTGGCAGCGGTTGCCGGCGCTGTGGCCTCGACGCGGCAGGTGCTGCTGCACATCATGCCGGGAGACGCGGGCTACGGTTCGGCCTTGCTCGGCTATCATTATTACACTTGGGCCCTGATCGGCTTCATCGCCGCCATCGTGCTGCTCGCGGCGGTGCTGCTGTTCGACCGGCAGTTCAAAGATGATGGCGGGGTATTGCCGCCGACCGGCGGCCTGTTCGCGCAGGCCGCCGTATGGCTCGTGATCGCCCTGACGGCGGCGAACGTGGTGACGACGCTTTTGGAATGCGGCTTTGGGGCATGCGCCGACAACCCGGTTGTATATGAATTGCTCAAACGGGGAGTGTAGCGGTTTGCCGAACCAGAATCGCCGCCATCAGGATCAGTTCTTGGCGTAAGACTCCAGGTACTCGGCTGATGGTGGAATCGGCGTGATCACATCGATCAATACGCCGTTGGGATCTTCAGTGATGAAGTGCCGCTGACCAAAGGGCTCATCGCGGAGCGGAAGCAGGATAGGCAGCCCGGCTGCACGAAGCCTGCCATAGACCTCATCGACGTCTTGAACTTCAAAATTGATCAGAACACCGCGCGCAGAGCCGCGCGCTTTTGCGGGGATCGTGTCGTGATCGCCTGCCAGGATCGCCAGGGCAACGTTCTCTTGCACTTTCGATTGCAGATGGACGTACCAGTCCGCCTCGAACGCCGGCTCGAAACCAAAGTGGCTTCGATAAAATGCCGAGGTCGCGGCGACATTGTCGACCATCAGTACCGGATAATAGCTCGTGATCTGCATCCTTGTTCTCCGCGGCTAAAAAACATACAGTCTGTATGCAAACATAAACATACAGGCTGCATGCATGCAAATGACAAAAGGACGCAGGAGCAACATCGACCGCAGCGCGACCACTCGTGGGAGAGTGCTTGAAGCGGCCAAAACACTTTTTATCGCAAGGGGATATGCGGCAACCGGAACGCCCGAGATTGCCAAGCAAGCGGGAGTGACCCGGGGTGCGCTCTACCATCACTTCGAGGACAAAAGGGCACTCTATCTCGCCCTGGTCGAGGCTGAGTCCGCCGCTGTTGCCGCCGAGATCGAGGACGCTGCTTCGCCTGCAGACGCTCCGATGCACATGCTCCATACAGGAGCTTCAGCGTACTTGCGCGCGATGCAGAAGGAGGGACGAACACGTCTGATCCTAATCGAGGCGCCCGCCGTTCTGGGTTTCGAAACCGTGGACGCCATCGATGCCAAACATGGCCGCCGAACTTTGTTGAATGGTCTGGAAGCGGCGATGCGCCCCTCGCCTGAAATCTCGCTCATCGCGGTGGCCGATATCCTCTCTGCGGCTTTCGACCGGGCGGCTATCGCCATCGCTGCAGGCGGCAACTTTTCCGACTACGACATGGCGCTGAAGCAACTGATGGATGGCCTTGTCGCCGAGAGATTGACTTCGACCGGCCATCGGCCCGCGTGAAAGGCATTTCACTCGAAGGCTGTCGAGCGGTGTTAACCGCCCGCTTTTGGCAAGCGCGTTGCGAAACATCCAGTTGCTTACGGCCGCTTTGGAATGTTCAGGCCGCGCTCCACGGCAGGCCGCGCGAGACCACGCTCCAGCCATGCCGGCACGTGTTTAAAACTATCGAACGCGACGAGTTCGCGCGCACCATAGAAACCGATCAGGTTGCGCACCCAGCCGAGCATCGAAATATCGGCGATGGTATATTCATCGTCCATCACCCACTGCCGGCCGCCCAGATGGGTCTCAAGCACGTCGAGCAGGCGCTTGGACTCCGCGACATAACGCTCGAGCGGCCGCTTGTCGGGAAACTCCTTGCCGGCGAATTTATGGAAGAAGCCGACCTGGCCGAACATCGGCCCGATCCCGCCCATCTGGAAGTGCACCCACTGAATGGTCTGCCAACGGCGCGCGGCGTCCGCCGGCAGCAGCTTGCCGGTCTTCTCCGCGAGGTATTGCAGGATCGCGCCTGACTCGAACAGGCCGAGCGGCTTGCCGCCGGGGCCGTCGGGATCGAGGATTGCCGGGATTTTTCCGTTCGGATTCAGAGAGAGGAATTCCGGCGTTTTCTGGTCGTCCTTGCCAAAGTCGACGAGATGCACTTCGTAAGGCAGCCCGATCTCTTCGAGCATGATCGAGATCTTGACGCCGTTCGGTGTCGGGAGCGAATAAAGCTGAAGGCGGTCCGGATGTTTGGCGGGCCAGCGTTTTGTAATTGGGAAGGCGGAAAGATCGGACATTGAAACTCGTTCTTTTCGTGGTTGTTGTTGCGCCGGTAATGTACGAACGTTGCCGCGCATAACAAGGGTCGGCATCGCCAATGACGGATCGTGCAACAGCTGAGAAACTCGGCATGACCGACGCGGAGCTCGCGGTTCACCCGACCGTGTTCGCGGCCGATGCGCTGAAAAACCAGGTCGTGCTTGTGTCCGGCGGCGCCGGCGGCATCGGGCGGGCGATCGTCTGGCTGTTTGCGCGGCTCGGCGCGCATGTCGCAGTGGCCGGGCGCGATCAAGGCAAGCTCGATGCGCTTGTCGCCGAAATGGACGGTCGCGGCCTGAGAGCCTCGGCGCATCTCGCCGACATCAGGGAGCCCGATGCGGTCAACGCCCTGTTCGACGCCGTCTGGTCCGCCCACGGCCGCCTCGATATTCTCGTCAACAGCGCCGGCGGGCAGTTCCCGCAAGCCGCGATCGACTTTTCCGTGAAGGGCTGGAACACGGTCATCAACACCAACCTCAACGGCACCTGGTACATGATGCAGGCCGCCGCCCAGCGCTGGCGCGACCGCAAGCATCCGGGCAGCATCGTCAACATCGTGGTCGTCACCACACATGGCCTCTACGGCATCGCGCATTCAATCGCGGCGCGAGCCGGCGTGATCGGGCTTTCTCGCGCCGTTGCGGTCGAATGGGCGCCGCTGAACATCCGCGTCAATTGCGTGGCGCCCGGCGCGATCGAGACCGAGGGCTGGAACGTCTACACGCCGGAAGCCCGCGCCGCCTATCCTCGCTCGAACCCGATGATGCGCGCGGGCTCGCCGTGGGACATCGCGGAAGCCAGCGTCTACCTCGCCGCCCCATCCGGCAAATTCGTCACCGGCGAAACACTGACGGTCGACGGCGGCGGTCAGCTCTGGGGTGAGACCTGGACCACGGGCAAGCCGGATTATTTCGGCGGCGCGAAGTAAAGGCGGGATCGCGAAGCCGACATGCCCCGCTATCGCCTTGCCATTTTCGATTTCGACGGCACGCTCGCCGACTCGCTTCCCTGGTTTCGAACCGTTTTTCAGGACCTGATCGAGAAGTTTGATCTCGCGCCCGTCAGCGCCGAGGAACTGGAGGGATTGCGCGGACGGTCGGCCCGCGAAATCATCGCCCGCCTCAACATGCCGATGTGGAAGCTGCCGGCCATCTCGCGCGACATGCGGCGGCGCAAGTTTGCGGCCGCAAACCAGATATCGCTGTTCG
The DNA here is from genome assembly GCF_018131075.1 of Bradyrhizobium sp. JYMT SZCCT0428. GTDB lineage: Bacteria > Pseudomonadota > Alphaproteobacteria > Rhizobiales > Xanthobacteraceae > Bradyrhizobium. The sequence continues at coordinate 64,105 of NZ_JAFCLS010000013.1, forward strand.
ACGGCGTCCCGCAATTGCTGGCCGACCTGCGGAGCATCAGCATCCACACCGCAATCGTCAGCTCCGACAGCGAAGCATCGGTACGCCAGGTCCTGGGTCCTTCCGCGGCGCTGATCTCGCGCTTCGACTGCGGCGCCTCGCTCTTCGGCAAGCATCACAAATTCAAGCGCGTTGCGCGGCAGCTCGGAACGAGTCCTTCCGAAGTCCTCTGCATTGGCGACGAACTCCGCGATATCGAAGCCGCCAGGGCCGCCGGGATGGATGCAGGCGCGGTCGCCTGGGGCTACGCCCTGCCCGTCGCGCTGCAGGCATCCGGGCCGACGCATTTCTTCCATACGTTCGACGAGCTCAAACAAAAGCTCACGATCGCCTGATTGAACGGTCACGCCTTTTTCTGCAACACCGTCACATGCAGGCGACGACGGATCTCCATGCCCTGCCTTTGATAGAGCGCGATCGCTGAGGTGTTGCTGGTAAACACATGCAGGAACGGAATCTCGCCTCGATCAACGATTCCGCGAGCGACGGCGCCGAGCAGCGCTTGCGCATAGCCACGGCCGCGGTGATCCGGGTGCACGCAGACCGCCGTCATCTCGGTGTAATTGCCGGGCTTCATGCGCTCGCCGGTCATCGCGACGAGCTGGCCATCGACCCTGATGCCGAGGAACGTTCCAAGTTCATGCGTTCGCGTGCTGAAGGGGCCGGGTTTTGTCAACTCGACCAGCGCGATCATCTCGGGCACGTCGGCTACGCCGAGCGTGACGATCTCGACGCCCGGAAGTGAGCTTTCCCTGGGAGTGCCGATCATCTGCTCACCAGTATCGGCGAGCAGCGTCTTGAATTGATCCGGCGCGGTCACCGCGTCTGACGTAAACAGCACGGCGATTTCCGATCCGGACATCAGCGCGCCAAGGGCGGCAAAACTTCCGGGCGACATGTCGACCATGTCCGCGAACGGCGCGATCGTCAGCGGGAAGCGGCGCGCCACGGCGCCACCTTCCGCCAGCGCCTGCTGCCGGGTCATCAATGCGTTCCAGATCGGGCGGTCGAGCGGATGGGTCATGGTTCTGCCGACACAAGTCCGCTCAAAGCACGCAGCCATAATGCGCCGACGACACCAGCCGGATGTATTTGTCGTGCACCGAGCCGCGCCGCACCCGCCCCGCGTCAGGCGCTTTCCAGTCGGCCATCCGCCGGGCGATCTCCTCGGGCGGCACGTCGAGGGTGACGGTGCGCGCGCCGGGATCGATCACGATGATATCGCCGTCGCGGACCGCCGCGATCGGCCCGCCACGCGCCGCTTCCGGCGAGACATGGCCGATCAGGATGCCATGCGAGACGCCGGAGAAGCGCCCGTCGGTAATGAGCGCGACATCCTCACCGAGGCCTTGCCCCTGCAACTGGATGGTCAGCATCACCATTTCGGGCATGCCCGGTCCGCCGACCGGACCGACATTGCGCACCACGATCACATTGCCGGCCACGATCTCGCCGGCGCGGATCGCAGCCATCGTGGCGGCCTCGGATTCGAACACCCGCGCCGTGCCGCGAAATTGTCCGTTGTCGAGCGCCTTGCCCGACAGCTTGAGCAGGCAGCTTTCCGGCGCGAGATTGCCCTTCAGCACGCTGATGTGGTTGTTCGGCGGCGCGACGGGACTAGCCACCGGCGAAACGATCTTCTGCGGACCGATCTGCTCCAGCGTCGGCACATCAGCGAGATTTTCCGCCAGCGTCTTGCCGGTCACCGTCATGACGTCGCCATGCAGCAGGCCGTTACGCAGCAACTCCTTCATCACGATGGGCACGCCGCCGATCGCATGCAGGCTTCCCATTGCAAAGGGTCCATGCGGCTGCAGGTCGGCCAGCAGCGGCACCCGCTCGCCGACCGCCTGGATGCGCTCGATGCCGACCGGAACCTGGGCCTCGCGCGCGACCGCGAGCAAGTGCAGATACATGTTGGTCGAACCGCCCATCGCGTAGACGGTGGTGATCGCATTCTCGAACGCGCGCTCAGTCATGATGTCGCGCGGCCGGATGCCGGCCTCGATCAGCCGGTACAGCGCGTCGACCGAGGCACGGGCCTGCGCGCGGACGTCGGCATGGATATCGCTGCCGGCGTGGTAGTCGGCCGGATGCGAGGCGCCGCGCGGCAGCATCATGCCGATCGCTTCCGCAATCGTGCTCATCGTATTGGCGGTGAACATCGCGCCGCAGGTGCCGCTGCCGGGCATCACGTTGCGCTCGATCTCGATCAGCTCTTCCGACGAGATGCGGCCGGAATCGTTGGCCGCGCGCGCCTCCGCGTAATCCATGATGGTCAGATTGTTGCCCTTGGCGGCCCACGCCCCGAACGACACCCGCCCCGGCGAGCTGGTGCCGGGATAGAGCACGAGCCCGAACGCGTTGGTCCGCGCCAGCGGCATCAGCGCAGCAGCCCCGGTCTTGTCGCAGCCGGAGATCACGATCATGGCGTCGCCATGGTGCGCGTAGTGGCCGATCTCGAAGCAATCGGCGACGACGTCACGCGACGCCAGGCTGTAGCCTGCCGTCGGCGTGCCCTGCGTCAGCGCGTCCGACACCGCAGGCGCCCCCACGATCAGCCCCTGCCCGCCTCGTTCAGCGAGAAGTTCGACGAGCAAATCCGTGATCGTACGTACGCGGTTGTTGCAGCGATGCGCATTCGTATAGGCGCTCGCAATCGTCACAACCGCGCTGGTCTTCGCGGCGCGATCCGGTTCGAAGCCGGCGGCACGCAGTTCGACGCGGGCTTTCTTCCAGTAGGTGCTGCTGTCTTCAACCATTATTGTTTATTTGCCCCTTGCATGCTGATCAAACGCGCCGAGCACGGCGAGCGTCAACGCCGTGACACCGGTTTGAATGGTCGGTTTCGGCACCGGTGCGAACAGCGGTGAATGATTGCCAGGCAGCGGCGTCCCGGCCTTGTTTGCCGCCATCCACCGCTCCGGCTCGTAGACGCCGATATTGAACATCATCGACGGCACACCGGCTCCGGCGAATTCGGAAAAATCCTCGCTGGTCGTGTTCGCGGGCGTCAGCCTCAGCTTTTCGCCGAACGCCGCCTTCAGCACCTTCTCGGCGGTCGCGACCACGGCAGGATCGTTGATCACGGCCTTGGTACCCTCCGCGATCCTGACCTCCGGTGGCGGCGCGTCCGACATCTCCGCGGCGGCCTTCGCCACCCGTTCGATACCCGCCACTAATTTGTTGCGCACCGCAGGCTTGAAGGTGCGGATCGTCCCCAGCAGCGTCGCCTCGTCCGGGATGATATTCCCGACCGTGCCGCTATGAATCGACCCAATGGTGACGACTGCGAATTCGGTCGGATCCTTTTCGCGGCTGATCACGCTCTGCACATCGACGATGAAGCGCGCGGCCATCATCACGGGATCGATGGTCAGCTGCGGCATCGCACCGTGACCTCCGCGGCCACGGAACTTGACATAGAGGCCGTCGACAGTGGATGAGCCGACGCCGACGCGATAGTTGACATTGCCGTAGGGAACGCCGCCGGCATGCAGCGCAAAGGCGAAATCGGGCTTCGGAAATCGCGTGAACAGGCCGTCGTCCAGCATGGCCTTCGCGCCCTGCACGATTTCCTCGGCGGGCTGCGCAATGAACATCAAGGTGCCCTTCCACTGATCCTTCATACCTACCAGTGTCTTGGCCGTGCCGACCCAGTTCGCCATGTGGATGTCATGGCCGCAGCTATGCGCGATGAACGTCTCGCGGCCGTTCCAGGTGGTCTTTTCACGGCTCGCATAGTCGAGGCCGGTCTTCTCCTCCATCGGCAGCGCATCGAGCTCGGTGCGCACAAGAATGGTGGGGCCGTCACCATTCTTGTACATCGCGACCAGCCCGGTCCTGCCGACCTTCTCGGTGACCTCAAAACCAAGTGCGCGCATCTCGGCGGCGAGTTTTGCCGCGGTCTTTACCTCCTGAAAGGCGAGTTCAGGATGGGCATGCAGGTCCTTGTAGAGCGCATCGAGCTTTGGATAGTCGGCTTCGAACGATTTTTCGATCGCGGCCTTGAGCGCGGGAACGTCCAACTCGGCATGCGCGGGCCAGAGCGTAAATGCGCAGAGCGCCGATGACACGAGCAATGACCTGGCAAAGTGCTTCATGACGGTGACGCTCCCTTGTTTCCCCGGTGTTGCTCTTATCGGCAGCTTGGACGACGGCCGCTTGGGAGTCTACCCGGTTTTCCCGTCGTCAAAGCTCACGATCACGGCAGCGTTGGCGATCAGGATAGGATCGTTGCCCAGATCGGACGGGATCTCGAGCCCGCCCGCGATCGCCTTCACGGTCTTGGTGCCATAGGGCAATTCCTTGGCGACCGCCGCGGTATCCACTGCCTCGGGGTTCGGCACGGCGATGGTGACATCGACGTACATATCGTTGGCGGTCTTGCCCAGCATCCGGAAGAAGCCGAGGCTGGAGTGGCGGATCGCGTCCGAGACCGCGCGCTTCGCGGCCTTGGTGGCGTCGCGGCCATGAACATCAACGCCCATACCCATTTCGGTAATACAGCGCACGCGTGCCATCAGGTTCTTGCTTTCGTTGGAGTGCGGGGGGATCAGTCTCGGCGCAGAGTTTCGCGCCGTGGCGGTCCGAAGGCAAGTGGCCGACTGAAAGCGACGAAGCAACCCGCTCTTTCTTGAAGCGGCGAGACGCGCAAACCGATCACCGGCGATCCCTGAGCTTCCGAACAGCCGTCGTCAGTCGATCGATTTCGTCCTCGGTATTGTAATAATGCGGCGAGGCGCGCACGATCGAAGGCAATGCACGCCGCTTCGCGTCGAGCAGCGTGCTCGCTGGGTCCGACGTGCTGACATTGATTCCCGCGCCGGCCAGATGCCTCTTCACGGCATCGGCCTCAAAACCAGGGACGGAGAATGTCACGATCGCCGCCGGATGCGGTCCGAGGTCATGGATCGTCACGCCGGGAATCTGGCCAAGCCCGGTGCGCAGCCGGCCGGCCAGGGTGCGGCAACGCGCGGCGATCGGCTCGATTCCGATCGCTTGCGCGTAGTCCACCGCGACACCCAGCCCTAATCTTGCGGCGTAGTTGTTCTCCCAGGTCTCGAAGCGACGGGCGTCGGCCCGCAGCTGGTAGCGATCGGGCGCCACCCACGGCGCGCCGAAATGGTCGATCATCGGTGGCTCGAGCTTGCCGAGCAGTTCGCGGCGCACGTACAGGAATCCGGTCCCGCGCGGACCGCGCAAGAACTTGCGTCCCGTCGCCGAAAGCATGTCGCAGCCAAGCGCCGCTACGTCGACCGGCATCTGTCCAACGGCCTGACACGCGTCGAGCAGATAGGGAATCCCGTGCGCCCGTGCGATACGGCCGACGTCAGCCGCGGGATTCACCAGGCCCCCATTGGTGGGCACCCAGGTGATCGCGATCAGACGCACGCGATCGTCGAGCATCCGCTCCAGCGCTTGCGCATCCAGCACGCCGCTTGCGTCATCAGGGATGATCTCGATCACCGCTCCCGTGCGCTTGGCGACCTGCAGAAACGCAACGTAGTTCGCCGCGTATTCGGCCCGCGCGGTCAGGATGCGATCGCCGGCGCGCAGCAGCAGGGCGTAAAAGGCCATTTGCCACGCCACGGTGGCATTTTCGGTCAGCGCAATCTCATCCCTGGCGGCGCCGATCAGACCGGCAACGCTGTCGTAAACGCCGTCAAGGCGTGCTGCAGCCTCTGCGGCCGCCTCGTAGCCCCCGATCTCGGCCTCTCGCCTGAGGTAGTCTGTCATCGCCTGCAGCACCGGCAAGGGCATCAGGCCGGCGCCGGCATTGTTGAGGTGGACACGGTTCACAACACCGGGCGTCTCAGCGCGAAGACGTTCAAGATCAATGGACATGAGCAATCCGGTTTCAGACGAACTGAGGAAGCCTATCAGACCAGCTGCCCCCGGAGGGGTGGATTGGGCATTGTGAAAAAAAGAAACAGACCGTGTCGGAATCCCGTCCCCTCGTTCGTCCACCCGATGAGCCCACGCCGACGACGGCCCAATAATCCTCGCAAATCTGCCTGTCGACCCCGCGCGGACCACCGTTTCCCTCCAAATCACCGAGCCTGCCGATTCACCCCAACCGACAAGGACATTTGTCATGACTTCCATTACGCCGTTCCTCTGGTTCGACAACAACGTCCCCGCGGCCGTCGCCTTCTACAAATCGGTGTTTCCCAACGCCAAGGTCGAGGTCGTCAATGATTTCATGGCGAGTTTCGAACTCGAGGGGCAGAAGTTCAACGCCCTCAATGGCGGTCCCAAATACAAATTCAACGAGGCGATCTCCTTCTTCATCAGCGTCGAGACCCAGCAAGAGGTGGACTATTTCTGGAGCAGACTGACCGCCGACGGCGGCGAGGAATCGCAATGCGGATGGCTCAAGGACAAATTCGGCCTGTCCTGGCAGGTGATCCCTACGGCTCTCGGTCGTTACCTCGGCGATCCCGATCGAACGAAGGCCGATCGCGCCATGCAGGCCATGATGAAGATGCGAAAGATCGTCATTGCCGACCTCGACAAGGCGTTTGCCGGCTAAACCCTGACACAGCAAGGCGATCAAGCTAACAATGAACCCCGGGCGCGCCAACACGCGCCCGGGCCGGTTTATCTGACTATGCCGAAGCGGGCATCGGCGCCGCTTGCGCCTTGTCCACGTTCGGATTCGCCTTGGGGAACGGCTTGAAGGTCATCGCAATCAGGAATGCGCCAAGTCCCATGGCCCAGGAGCCGACATACAGCCACGTGTAGCTGGCAAAGGTGTCGTAGATCAGACCGCCGGCCACCGGCCCCGTGGCCATGCCGAGGCTGCCCGCCATCGAGGTGCCGCCGATCACGGTGCCCATCATCTTCAACGGGAAATTCTCGCGCACGATCGCGGCATATAACGGCATGGTACCGGCATAGATGAAGCCGAACACCGCCGCCACCGCATAGAACGCGGCGAGATCGCGCACGAACACATAGGCCAGCGCACCGAAGGCCTGCACCAGTAATCCGGCCACCAGAACACGCTTGGCGCCAAATTTGTCGCCGAGCAGGCCGAAGCCGATACGGCCGCCGAGGCCTGCGAAGCCTTCGAGGCTGTAGATCGAAACCGCCGCGATCAGCGGAATGCCGCAGCTAACGGCATAGCTCACCGTATGGATGATCGGTCCCGAATGGGTGGCGCAGCAGAAGAAATTGGTCAGCAGCAGGATGATGAACTGCGGCGATCGCACCGCCTCGCCCACCGACATCTCCGCCTGCGGCCCGCCATTCGCGGGCGCCGTGGCGCTGGCGGCGGCAAGCGCCGGCGGACGCCGCACCAGCAGCGATACCGGAATCATGATGACGGCAACGATAAGGGCTACGATTTGCAGCGTCGTTCGCCAGTCATGGCCCGAGACCAGCCAGGCCACCAGCGGCGCCATGGTCATCGGCGCGATCCCCATGCCGGCCGACACCAACGAGACCGCAAGGCTCACGCGGGTGTCGAACCAGCCGGTGACGCAGGCCATCATCGGCGCCAGGATCGCCGCGATCGAGCCGCCGACCAGCACGCCGAAGATGAACTGGAACGCCAGCAGCGAAGTCGCCTGGCTGGCGAGCAAAAAGCTTGCCGCGAGTACGGTCGATCCCGTCAGCACCACCGGCAACGGCCCGAACCGGTCGGACAGATTGCCCCACAGCATGCTGCAGCACGCCATCGCCAGGAAGCCGATCGTCATCGCGCTCGATACGCCTGCGACCGACCAGCCGGTATCGCGCGTGATCGATTGCAGCAGCACCGGCAGGGAAAACATCGCCCCGACCGCGACGCAGCCCAGCGTGCCGCCGGCCGCGACGATCACCCAACGATAGCGAGAATGGTCCATTACAAATCTCCGTTTTGGCGCTTCTTTGTTCAAGACGTACGAGAAGCGCCAAAGGCGACATGCCGCCGGATAATTTTTTAATGACCGTGGCCAGTTCAGGAACTGGCAGCAGGTGGCATCTTGTCGAATTTCGGCAACGCTGGATCGAGATCATCCCAGGCGTGGCCGCGCATCGCGTAGGTAACGACTTGCGGCTTGAACCGGCTGGGATCGTCGAGGCTCGCCGCATGCACGGTGAAGAGATCCGGCATCGCCGCAAATGTCAGATAGACCGGCGCCCCGCAGGCCGGGCAGAAACTGTGCGTCTTCACATTGCCGCTGTCGCCGACGACGTCGCAATGTGCCGCCCGGCCGTCCAGCTTCACGTCCTTCCTGCCCATGAAGGTCAGATAGGAGCCGTGCCCGGTACCGCTCCTGCGCTGACAGTCCTGGCATTGGCAGTGGTTCATGAAGACGGGCTCGGCGGAAATTTCATAGCGGATCGCGGCGCAGGCGCAGCCGCCGGTAAAAGCTTTGCTCATGTTGTTCCTTTTCGTTGGGGTGATGCGAGGTAATCTGGATTTCGAGAGCAGGATCAGCACTGGGCGACACCGTTTCGCCGGCGAGAGATCAGCTTGAGCCATGGCGCCAAATGGAATGCGCTCATCAACAAGTACATCGGGACCATTCCGCTCAGCGGCGCTGCACCCGAACACAACGCATCGAGCGATCCTCTGCCGTAGACGGAAGTCAGCAGCGCCATGATCGCAAACGTCGGCGCGGCGGTGAGGTATAGAAAATCGGCGGCGCCGATCGCGGCCGCGCGGGAGCCGCGTGTGACGACATGCGTCTCACTCATGGTTATTCTCCTGCAGCAAAGCGCTGTTGCGCCCCTACCTGTCCGGGCACCGCTCGCGCAGCACGGTGCGCGAGCGGGTGATGCTTCACGTCTCAGGCTAGCCGGCTTGTTTCCGCATCGCGGCTTCGCCGGCGTCCGACACCTCGACCCATTTCTTGTCGGGCGCGGCGTCGGGGACATAGCTGTCGTGCCAGTTCCACCATTTGTAGGTCGGCGTCTGCGGAGTGCCTTTCGGAGAATCCTCCCAGACTTCCTGGCGGCCGAGCGGCGTGATGTCGAGGTAGTTCCAGGTGCCGCCCATCTGCTCGTCGCCGCGGTTGTTGATGAAGTAGGTCCGGAAAATCTTGTTGCCGTCGCGGACGAACACGTTGGTGCCGTGCCATTCGTCGACGCCGAAGTCTTTGTCGAAGCTGTCGGTGATGGTGTACCAGGGCATCTTCCATTCCATCCGCTTCTTCAGCCGCGCGATGTCCGCCTGCGGCGCGCGCGAAACGAAGGCGAGCGTGGTGTCGCGGGCGTTCAAATGAGCGACGTGGGCGACCTGGTCAGCCACCATGGAGCAGCCGCGGCAGGCCTGTTCGGGCCAACCGTGGACGCCGGGCTCGAAGAAGGCACGGTAGACGATCAACTGGCGGCGGCCATCGAACACATCGGCCAGGCTCGCTTTGCCGCCGGGTCCTTCGAACGCGTAACTCTTATCCACCGCCATCCACGGCATCCGCCGGCGCTCGGCGGCCAGCGCATCACGGGCGCGGGTATTTGCCTTCTCCTTCACCAGCATCTGCTGACGTGCGGCTTCCCACTCCTGTGCCGAAACGACATGAGTCTTCATTGCTAGAGTCATAGCTAGCCTCCTGTTGGTTGCGGTGCTTGCGTTACGCGTCGTGCTGCGGCGTCAGGCCGGAAGCCGCCGGTCGTATTCGTCTCGCAGACGACTCCAGCCTTGCCAGAACGGCGCTGGCTCCTTGCCCGATGCGCGGGCGACCAGGACATCGAGGTGCATATGCCAGCCGGCGCCGACCTTGAGCAGGGTCGAGCGATCGGGCAGGCGGCGATGGATCACCGTCAGCAGCACGCCCTGCCCCTTTGGCTCCAATTCAAACGTCACGTCGCCGCTGTTGTTCCAGGCGATGGAAAGCTTGCGCATCGGATCGAGTTCGGTGATCCGGCTTTGCATGCGGTGCTCAACGGGGAAATCGGCCGGCCGCGGGCTTGGCGGATCGTTGAGCTCGCCGTTGCGCCAGACGAATTCGAAGGGTGCACCGACCTTCATCTCCATCGCGCCTGCCGCCAGCCATTTGCGGCGCAGCTCGCTGTCGGTGAGATAGGCCCAGATGCGCTCGATCGGACCGGGCAACAGCCGCTGGATCTTCAGCGTGGTGGGTTCGATCAGCGTGCCGTAAGCATCGGGTGTCTTCGCATCCATCGTTCCACTCCTTCACGTCTTGCTTTTGTTTGCCGCCGCTTCGTCTTCGGCGCGCAACAGGGATTCCAGCGTGTCGAGTTTTTCATTCCAGAAGCGTTCGTAACGCCGCAGCCACTCATTGGCTTCGGCGAGCCGCGCCGCTTGCAGGCGGCACAGATGAGTTCGGCCCTGGATCGTGCGCGTCACAAGGCCGGCACTCTCGAGCACCCGCACATGTTTGGAAGCGCCCGCGAAACTCATGCTGAACGGGGTCGCCAGTTCCCCGATCGTGAGTTCGCGTTCCGCGAGCTGGCCGAGCATCGCCCGTCGGGTCGGGTCGGCCAGCGCATGAAAGACGGCATCAAGATGGGCTTGTTGTTCAACCATGTGGTTTAACATAGTCGCCCGAAGTGAATTGTCAACCGATCGGTTTAACTTCTTTGTGATCGAGTTCTGGGGTTCCGAGGCTAGCCGTCCGGCACAGTGTAGACGTCGCAGGGAGCGGCGATGCCGCGCAGCGGATGCGTTCCGAGCGGGATCAACTTTGCGGTGGTCTCGGCGGCGACCGCACCGGAAATCAAAACCGTCCGGCCGAGCGGCCGGCAAAGCCCTTCGAGCCGACTGACCAGATTGACGGCGGGACCGATCGCGGTGAAATCCAGCCGGTCCGCCGCGCCGACATTGCCCCAAAGGATTTCGCCGAGATGCAGCGCCGCGCCAAACGCCAGCGATGGCAACCCCTGCTCTCGCCTGATCCCATCAAGATGCGCCATGCCGGCTTGCGCCGATGTAACTGCACGAAGCGCCGCGTTGCAGGCATCGCCGAGTTTTTCCCCAGTGACTGGAAAGATCGCCAGCATGCCGTCACCGATGAATTTCAGCACCTCGCCGCCAAAGGCGTGAACGGCGCCGGCCATGCAATCGAACCAGGCATCGAGCGCGGTGATGACCGCCGAGGGAGGATTGCTTTCGGACAGAGCAGTGAAGCCGCGCAAATCGGCGTACAGCAACGCGGCACGGATGGTTTCGCCGACATCGCGCCGCAGCGGTCCCGCCAAAACGCGCGCCGCACTACGCCGGCCGAGATAGGCCTCGAGCGTTGCGGTCAGCGTCGCGCGCGCTGAAAGGGCTGCGAGTGGTGCTGCGGCAAAACGGGCGACCTCGCGCAGCCGACCGATCTCGGATTCCGCGAACGGGTGCGGAGCGATCCAGCCAAGCACAGGTCCATCTGGTCCCGCGCCCACGACGTCTTCATGCACCATTCCGCCCGTGAGCCCGGCCAGCCAACGTCGACCTGCATCGCCAGCGGAATCCTTCTGTCCTGCACCTGCCGGCGCAAAACCCACCGCCTCGATCACCACGCCGTTCTCGGCCCGCCACAACCACGTGCGGCGCGCAATGATCGGATGCGGAACCGCGAGCGTCAGGGCACCGCCGGCGAGCGGCAGATTATCAGCGATCAAATGCGCACCGAGTTCGGCAAGGAACCGGTCCGCACCCGGTGAAGCGCCCGCCGCATCCACCAGCCATGTCAGCGTCGAATTGAGTTGCATGGGCCGATCATGTGGCAGCGGCGCATCATTGTCATCAACCGCCCTTGGTAAATCCGCCCGCGGGCATATGTTCGCATCGGTTGCACCTTCTTCATGCCAACGATCAACGAGGTTTTCGATGACTGAAGCGTTCGTCGTCCAGCGCGAGACCCACATTGCGGCGCCCCGCGCCAGCGTGTTCGCCTTCCTCACCGATCCCGACAAGATCGTGCAGTGGATGGGCACCGAGGCGACGACGCAGATGCATCCGGGCGGACTCTATCTCCTGAAAGGCGTCGGCAGCGCCACGGCGCGCGGCGCGTTTCGTGAAGTCGTGCCGGTGCACCGCCTCGCCTACAGTTTTGGTTGGGAAACCAACGACGAGGTGCCGCCGGGATCAAGCCTGATCGAAATCGATCTGATCGAGAAGGATGGCGGCACGCTGCTGCGCATGACCCATAGCGGCCTTCCCAACGAGGCGACCCGCGCCAGCCATGACAAGGGTTGGGCGCATTATCTCGGCCGGCTGACATCAGCCGCCGCCGGCCGCGATCCTGGTCCCGATCGGGGCCCGAACGGCACGCGCGGCGCGGCGTGATCCATCCTGCACGTCAATCCATTCTTCACCGCCATTCGGAATGGCGTTCCTGCGCCAGCATGCCGGTGATCCAGTCAACAAAGGCGATGATTTCCGGATTGGCGCGATCCTCGCGGCGATAGAGCAATCGGTGAGCGACGGCAGGAATGCCGAGCGGCCCGAAAGGCATGATCAACGCGCCTCGGCGCAGATGGTCACCCGCCTGCAAGGTCGATTCGAGAGCGAGGCCCAGCCCGTCCGCGGCGACCGCAAGTGCAAGATGGGCCCGGTCGAACTGCAGGCCGCGCGGATTGAGCGGCACCAGCCGCGCATGCCTGGCCGACCACTGGTCCCACGGCACCACGCAACGCAGCGAGTGGATCAGCGGCACGCGGGCGATATCGGCAGGGCTCGTCAATCGGTGCTCGTCGACGAAGCTCGCGCTCGCCAGCGGCACGATCAACTCCTCGACGAGCGGCACCGCCTCGCAGGATTCCGGCACCGGACGCGCATACTGGATATCGACCAGAATGCCGTCCTGGCCGAGCCGCGCCGGCTCGTGACTGGCGTAGAGCGCAATGTCGATCGCCGGGTGCTCGCGCAGGAACTGGCCGAGCCGTGGCACCAGCCAAAGCGTCGCGAAGCTTGGCGAGGCGTGGATCGGGAGCCGGCGCACGCCGGCGCCGGAGGCGACACGGCTGGTTGCGGTCACGAGCCGGGCGAAGCTCTCGCCTATCGATGCGCTGTAGGTCAGCGCCTCCTCGGTCGGAATGACAGTGCGCTTGACGCGCAGGAACAGCGGGCGCCCCAGCGTGCCTTCCAGCGCGCGCATCTGATGGCTGATCGCCGAAGGCGTCAGGTTCAACAGCCTGGCTGCACCGACAAAGCTGCCGGTTTCCATCACGGCGCGGAAGGTCAGCAGCCACTGCAGGGGCGGCAACTCGCCAATCATTGACGAATACGGCTCATCGATTCAGGCATCCTTATTCGCTTTTATTGCTCCATTTGCTCATGCTAGCACGCAGAAATGAGGAATGCAGCTCATCAAATGAAGCTGCTGACGATCGGGAAGAGACGTCACCCGCCATAGTGGGGGCTGACATCGGCAGGCGGCGCAAGCCCCTGGTGATCGCTGTACGCCGCCAAGTAGGCGGAACGGCATGGCTGTTTCCGTCGATTCCTCACTGGATGAGGCTGGCCCGATCATCGATCGGCCGAAGGCGGAAGGCGCACCAACATGAACCTGCATCGCATGCTCCTGGAACGGAAGGCGGCCGGACGGCCGGTCACGGTCGCCATCATCGGCGCCGGAAAATTCGGAACGATGTTCCTCTCGCAGGCCCGCAACACCGACGGCATGCACATCGTCGGCGTCGCCGACCTCAACACCGCGCGCGCCCGCTCGCAGTTGCAGCTCGCCTGCTGGCCGCAGGAGCAATATGCGGCCGCCTCGATCGAGGACGCGCTCAAGAATGGCGCGACGCATATCACCGACGATGGTGACAAGCTGGTCACCCATCCCGGAGTCGAGGTCGTCATCGAAGCGACGGGCGATCCCGGTGCCGGCATCCGCTTCGCGCTGAAAGCGATCGAGCACGGCAAACACATCATCATGGTCAATGTCGAAGCCGACGCCGTCGCCGGCCCGATCCTGGCCCGCAAGGCGAGCGCGGCCGGCGTGGTCTATTCGCTCGCGTGGGGGGACCAGCCGGCGCTGATCGCCGACCATGTCGACTGGGCGCGCGCCGCGGGCTTCAAGGTGGTGTCGGCCGGCAAAGGCACGCGCTACCACCCGACCTACCACCAGTCGACCCCCGACACGGTCTGGGACATCCTCGACAAGTACATGAAGATCAAGGATCGCAACTCGATCAATCCGAAGATGTTCAACAGCTTCGTCGACGGCACCAAATCGGGCATCGAGATGACCGCCGTCTGCAATGCGACCGGCCTTCATGCGCAGGCAAACGGCCTCTCCTTCCCGCCGGCGACACGTTTCGAGCACGCCGAGATATGCAAGCCGAAATCGGACGGCGGCGTCCTGGAGCGCAGCGGCGTTACCGAGGTCACCTCCTCCGTCTACCGCGACGGCACCGATGTCCCCAACAGCCTCGTCATGGGGACCTATGTCGTGTTCGAGAGCGATAGCGCCTATAGCGAGGAGTGCTTCCGCGAGTACAGCATGCTGCCGGACAAGACCGGCAAGTATTCCTGCCTGTACCGGCCGATCCACATGATCGGGCTTGAACTCGGCATCTCGGTCGCCTCCGCCGCCCTGCGCAAGGAGCCGACGGGCGCGCCGATCATGTTCAACTCGGATGTCGTCGCCACCGCCAAGCGCGCGCTCAAAGCCGGCGAGATGCTGGACGGCGAAGGCGGCTTCTGCGTCTGGGGCAAGCAGACACCCGCCTCGGCCTCGCTCGATGAAGGTTACCTGCCGCTCGGGCTCGCCCACAACGTCAAGCTCAAGACCGACATCGCCGAAGGCCAGCGCCTGAAATGGAGCGATGTCGCGTACGACCCCGCCAATCTCGCCGTAAAAGTCCGGCGCGAGATGGAGGCCGCCTTCGCGCGCCCCAACACCCGCGTCGCCTGACCGACTTCATGACGGGGTGCGCCGTGGCGCCCCGTCATCGCCGCAGAGCCCGAACAACGGGCCGAACCACAACCGAGGAGGACTAACCATGACGACCAAGGGACGAAGCTGTCTTTCCCGGCGCGGCGCTGATCAGCATGCCGGGCGTGCTCAGGGCCCAGAAGCTCAGCTGGATCGGCGCCAGCGCAGCCTCGCAGCAGGATTTCATAGGCATCAGCCTCGATTTCTTCAGCAAGCGCGTTGCCGAACTGAGCAAGGGCCAGATCGAAATCACCGGCCACCATGGCGGCGCGCTCGGCGGCGAACGCGAGCATGTCGAGGCCGTCCTCCAGGGCGCGATCCAGATCGCAACGCCGGGCCAGGGCGTGGTCGCCGGCTGGTACCGCCCGGCAGAGGTCTGGACCCATCCCTATTTGTTCAAGGACGTCGCCCACAAGGATCGCGTCTGGGACACGATGCGCGCTGAATACCAGGATGATATCGCCAAGACATCCAAGCTGCGGCCGCTCGGCGCCATCCCGCGCATGCCGCGCATGCTCTCCTGCAACCGGGTGGTGAAAGTGCCCGCCGACATGAAGGGGCTCAAAATCCGCGTGCCGGAAACCGCGCTCTGGCGCCGCACCTTCGAACTGTTCGGCGCCTCGCCTACCCCGCTTCCCTTCCCCGAGGTCTTCCAGGCCCTGAAGTCGAGCGTGATCGACGGCCAGGAAAACCCGATGGGCCTGACCTACAATTCCGGCATCTTCGACGCCAACACCCATCTGTCGTTGACCGAGCACATGATGCAGGACAACTGCGTCCTCATGAGCGAACAGGCCTACCAGAAACTGAGCCCGGAGCTGCGCCAGGCCGTCGATCAGGCCGCGCGCGACATGGAAGCCGAGATGCGGCCGAAGGTGATCGCCGACGACGTCCGCGTCCTGGAACTGATCAAGGCCAAGAAGATCGTGATCTCCGAGGTCGACAAGGCGGCCTTCACCGCGACGGTGAAGAGCCTGACGACCGAGTTTCCGGCCGGCAAGAAATGGGCCGACCGCATCGGCCAGATCGCCTGACGCGCTCAGACTTGCTGCGGATGCGCGTCGCTTCGGTCCACGGCCGAAGCGGCGCTTAACGGCGTACCAGAAGGCAATTCTTGTTTGACAGCAGAGCATCCCGCATGAAGGCGCTCATCGGCAGGCTATCGGACGTCATCACCGAGATCGCCAAGTTCGCGCTCGGGCTCTGCGTCGCGGCGATCGTGCTGATCACACTCGCCGCCGTGTGGTGGCGCTATGTCATCAACGCACCGATTGCCTGGATCGAGCAGGTCTCCAACATCCTGTTCATCTGGATCACTTTCATAGGCGCGGCGGTGCTCTACCGGCAAAAGCTGCATATCGGCGTCGACATGTTCATCGGCATGCTCAAGGGACGCGCCCAGCAGGTGATGTTCTGGGTGATCGAACTCGCCAACCTGACCTTCATCATTGTGCTGTTCATCTACAGCCTGAAGCTCTCGATCGACGTCCTGCCCAACACCTATGGCGCGCTCGATATCACCCCGGCCTTCTTCTATTTCTCGGCGCCGGTCTCCTGCGCGATGATGATGCTCTACTTCATCGAGAAGATCGTCGATCCCTCCAAGCGTCAGCCTGACGGCTTCGCGGGGGATTTCTGAGATGAGCACCGTTCTGATCGGCGGCTTCTTCCTGCTGCTCGCATTGTCGGTGCCGATTGCCTTCGCGATGGGGCTCGCCACCATCGGCGCGATCCTGGCCCATGGCTCGCTGCCGATGTCGATCCTGGCGCAGCGCACGCTGGTCGGCGCCGATTCCTACGCGCTGCTCGCGATCCCCTTCTTCATCCTGGCCGGAAACCTGATGAATGGCGGCGGCATCACCCACCAGATCATCAACCTCGCCGACGCCATGGTCGGCCGGTTCCGCGGCGGTCTGGCGCTGACCTCGGTGACGGCGGCGATGATCTTCTCCGGCCTGTCGGGGTCGGCGGCTGCCGATGCCTCGGCGCTCGGCAAGGTGCTGATCCCGGCGATGAAGAAGCAGGGCTATGGCGGCGGCTTCGCTGCGGCGCTGATGGCGGCAGCCTGCGTCAACGGGCCGATCATCCCGCCCTCGATTCCGTTGGTCATCTACGGACTGTCCGCAGGAAAAGGCGTCTCGATCATCGCGCTGTTTCTCGGCGGCATCGTGCCGGGCATCCTGCTTGCGCTGTCGCTGATGGTCGCGGCCTACTGGATTTCGGTGAAGCGCAACTACCCCGTCTCGGAAGCCGTACCGATCCGGCAGATTCCGCGGCTGTTCCTGCCGGCAAGCTGGGCGCTGATGATGCCGGTGATCATCCTGATCGGCGTCACCGGCGGCATCGTCACGGTCACCGAGAGCGCCACCATCGCCGTGGTCTACGCCGCCTTCATCGGCTTCTTCGTCTACCGGGAGCTCAGCCTCAGGACGATCTGGCCGATTCTGATCCAGACCGCCCTCGACACCGCGCTGGTAATGTTCATCATCGCGCTGTCATCGGGTTTCGGCTGGCTGCTCGCGGTTTCCGGCACGCCGCGCGCACTCGCGGTCTGGATCGGCTCCCTCTCCTCGGACCCGACGATCATCCTGATGATGATCAACGTCTTCCTGCTCATCATCGGCATCTTCATGGAGCCGCTGCCGGCGATGTTCATCCTGATCCCGGTGCTGGTGCCGGTGGTCCAGGCCGTCGGCATCGACCTCGTCCATTTCGGGCTGGTGATGGTGTTCAACCTCTGCCTCGGGCTGATCACGCCACCGGTCGGCATCCTGCTCTACATCTGCGCCAACTTCGCCGGCGTGAAGCTGGAGGAAGAGAGCCGTGAACTCGGCCCCTTCCTGGGCGCCGGGCTCGCGGTACTGATCATCATCTCGCTGTTTCCCGCGACGGTATTGTGGCTGCCGAAACTGCTTGTGGGCTACGGCCAGTAGACGCAGCGAATCGCTCGCGTTTTCGATGCTGCGCCTCCGCACTCACCGATCCGCCAGTTTGCATCCCGGCTGCGGCGCAATCTGGCCCAGCGCGCGAACCGTGACGAGTTCGCTCCCTTGTGTCCTGGCGATGAACATGTTCATCGTCACGTAATGGTTCTGGTCGATCGTCACCGTCCCGGTCGGCGATGGAAAGACGAGCCCCGCCAGCGCGTCGATGATGGCCTCCTTGTCGACCTTGCCGGCCTTCTCGATCGCCGCCTTGAGCGCGATCAGCGTATTGTAATGCGTCATGACGTAGTTCGACACCAGCACGTCAGCGCCGCCCCGCGCGCGGACCTTCGCAACGAACGCCGTCATGGCGGGATCGTCGCTGGTCGCAACCGAAGGCACCGCCGTGTACATGTCCTGGCCCTTGCCGCGGAAAATGCCGAGATCGATTTCGGACAATCCAAGGAATGCGACCGTCGTCTCCTTGAACAATCCCTTTTCGTCGGCCTGTCGGATGAAATCGATACCGTCGCCTTTCAGCGCGAACAGCAGCACCTTCGGCTTGGCCGCCGCCACCTGCGCGATCAGCGGGGTGAAATCCGTCTCGGTGCCCAGAGTATATTGCGTGCCGACGACCTTTCCGCCGAGCTTCTCAATCAGCGGCTTTGCAATATCGAACATCTGGTGCGGCCAAACCCGGTCGGCGCCCAAGAGGAAATAGGTATTGCCGAAAGTCTGATTCATGTAGGGCAGTAATTGGCCCATGTCCTGGTTGGGCACCGTCGAGAACGAGAAAACATAGCGGCTGCATTTGCCGCCCTCATAATTGGTGGCGTAGAGCAGCGGAGTTTTCGAGCTCTCGGCTATTGGCACGACCGCATTCAGGTTCGCTGAGGTGATCGGGCCGACTACCGCGACAACGCCATCGGCGATCAACTTGCGCATCGCGTCCTCGGCGGAGGGCGGCCTCGTCTTGTCGTCGGCGTAAATCACTTCAATCGGTCTGCCGAGGATGCCGCCCGCCGCGTTGATTTCCTTGGCTGCGAGGTCGAGCCCAAGCTTGGCCTGCTGGCCGTAAAGCTCAACGCCGCCGGAAAACGGCAGCACCGCGCCGACACGGATCGGCTCGGCGGCACGGGTGCTGCTGAGGCCTACGCCACAGACCAGCAGCGCGAGCGCCATGCGTTTGATCGACCACAATGCCATGCGCGCGCTCCACAACGAGAATCGGTTGCGGCGAGCCTACAAGGAATTCGACGGCCAAGCAGCAGTGCGGACTTACGCCGCGGCGAGCGACCGTTTGGTAAATTCGCTTGCCTTCAAACGGCCAACCAACGCCGACAGTTCCTCGACCTCTGATGCTGTCAGGTCGGTCAGCGGCGAGCGCACCGGGCCGGAATCACGGCCGATCACTTTCATCCCGGCCTTGATCATCGAGACCGCATACCCGCGCTTGCGGTTGCGGATCGCAAGCAGCGGCATGATGAAATCGCGCAAGCCCGCCTGGACGGTTTCGCGGTCGCGCCGCCGCACCGCGGCGTAGAATTTGGTCGAGAACTCCGGCACGAAGTTGAACACGGCGGAAGAATAGGTCGTGACGCCCATTTCCAGATAAGGCAGTGCGAAGGTCTCCGCGGTGGGCAATCCGCCGACATAGGTCAGCCGGTCGCCCATGCGCAGATAAATCCGCGTCATCTGTTCGATGTCGCCGACGCCGTCCTTGAACCCGACGAGGTTCGGGCAGCGCTCGCACAGTCTTGCGATCGTATCCTCGGTAAGGATGGCGTTGTCGCGGTTGTAGACGATGACGCCAAGGCTGGTCGCCTTGCACACCGCCTCGACATGATCAGCCAGCCCGGCTTGCTCGGAGAAAACCAGATAGGGCGGCAGCAGCAGGATGCCGTCGGCGCCGGCACACTCGACGGCGGCCGCAAGTTCGGTCGCCATCGCTGTGCCGTAACCGACGCCGGCGAGGACCGGCACGCGGCCGGCGGTCTCTTGCACCGCGGTTGTAACGACGTCGACGACTTCCGCCGGCGTCAGCGAGAAGAATTCGCCGGTGCCGCCGGCTGCGAACAGCCCGGCCACCTCATAGCTGCACAGCCAGTCGAGATTGGAGCGATAGCGCGCGGCGTCGAATTTGTTGGCGGCGTCGAACGGCGTGACGGGAAACGACAGCAGCCCGTTGCCGATCGTCAGTGCCATTTCCTTCGGGGTCATTCTGCTCATCGCTGCGGTCCTTGCTGTGAAGAACTCAGGAGTAGACCGGGACTGATGCCGCCGCAGACCAATTGCTGGATCGAATGATCCATTGATTGGATGGCTCAGGCCCCGGCCAGATCGCGGGCGATCGCCGCGATCACCGGCAACAGCGGATTGTCATTGTCGTCCCGCCAGACGAAGTAGAGTTCGGCCGCCCGATGCTGGTCGTCCGCCAGCGGCCGCAGCGCGACGCCCCTGAACTGCAGTTTCTCGGCCGCTTCCGGCACGAGGGCGACGCCGACGCCGGCTTGCACGATGGCCAGGATCGAATGGATCTGCGCGAGGTGCTGGACATAGACCGGCGCCAATGCGGCGCGCGAGAACAGCTCCACCAGCAGATCATGGAAGTAACGGGCCTCATACGGTGCGTAGGTGATGAACGGTTCGGCCGCGAGATCCCTAAGATCGATCGTCGTCGCCCCGGCGAGCTTGTGCCCGGCCGGCACGGCCGCGATCATCCGTTCGGCCTTGACCCGGAAAAACTGCAGGCCGGTGCGCGGGATCGGCGGCCGCAACAGGCCGATATCGATTTCGCCGGCACCGAGACGCTTGAGCTGGTCGCCGCTGACCATTTCCTTGAGGATCAGCTCGACGTCAGGCAATTGCTGGCGGCAGGCCGCGACCAGCTCCGGGACATAACTATAGGAAGATGCGGCGGTGAAGCCGATATTGACCGAGCCGGCCTTGCCTTCCGCCACGCGCCGCGCCAGCAGCGCCGCGCTTTCGGTCAGCTTCAGGATCAGCCGCGCCTCAGTCAGGAAGCTTTGTCCGGCCGGTGTCAGGCGGACCAGGCGATTGCCGCGCTGAAGCAGTTTTACACCCAGGATCCGTTCGAGAATCTGGATCTGCCGGCTCAGCGGTGGTTGCGTCATGTTCAGCCGGGCAGCAGCGCGGCCAAAATGCAGTTCCTCCGCCACGGCCACGAAGCAGCGCACCTGACTCAGTTCGAACATCCCACTCCCTTTATTCTTTGCCGCATACCGGCCCCGCCTCGCTAGCCTAGCGCATGTCCGCAATATGATCCAAAATTGGTATCGGACCATCCTCATTCTGGTTAGCTATTGGATCGGTCATCGCCTATCGTGCCATCAGCGCGGCCAAAGACCGCGATGCGCGACGCCGCAGGCGCTTGCGCGAATTCGACCGGAGGAGAAACCATGCTTCCACGTTTCGGGCGCCGCGCCGCCCTCGCCGCCGCCGCCGCCATCCTGTTCAGCCAACTGCCGGGCACAGCTTCCGCCCAAAATTTCGACCGGCCGGTGCGCATCATCGTGCCGTTCGCGCCCGGCGGAACCTCCGACATCCTGGCGCGGCTGATCAGCCCGAAACTGTCGGCGGCGATCGGCCAGAGCGTGGTGATCGAGAACAAGCCCGGCGCATCAGGCAATCTCGGCGCCGACACCGTCGCCAAGGCGACGCCTGACGGCACGACCTTGCTGCTGACCGATCTCGGTTCGCTCACGACGGCGCCCAGCCTGTTTTCGAACCTGACCTATAGTCTCGAAAAGGATCTCGCCCCGGTCACGATGGTGATGTTCGGCCCCTATGTGCTGGCCGTGCATGAATCGATCCCGGTCAAGACGGCGGCGGAACTGATTGCCTATGCCAAGGCCAATCCCGGCAAACTCGCCGTTGCCAATTCCGGCGTCGGCGGCGCCAATCACATCACCGCCGTGGTGATGCAGAAGGAACTCGGCATCCAGTTCAAGCACGTGCCCTACAAGGGCGGCGCTGCGGCCACCCGCGCCGTCGTCGCCGGCGAGAGCGGCGCCCTCATCAATGGCGCCTCAGCCACCCTTCCCTTTGTGAACAACAAGCAGTTGATCGGCCTCGCTGTCACCGGCGAGAACCGCGTCCCCTCCGCGCCTGACGTGCCGACGTTCAAGGAAGCCAAGCTGCCCGGCGGCGAGTTCGGCACCTGGCAAGGCATTGTCGTGGCCAGCGGTACGCCGCCGGCAGTGATTGCACGCCTCAACGCCGAGATCGGCAAGATACTGGAGACACCCGAGATCAAGGCCAAGATTGCCGAACAGGGCGGCGAAGTCCGCGCCGGCAGCACGGATGCGATGGCGACCTGGCTGAAGGATTCAACGAAGCGCTGGGGCGACATCATTCGAGAAGCCGGCATCAAGGGCGAATGAGCCGATCGACAGGTGTGATGCGAGGCTTGCGATGAACGCCCGCCGAACGGATTGGCAGGACCTGCTCTTCGGCCTGTTCCTGATCGCTGTCGCTGCAATCGCGCTGGCGGCGACGCGCACCTTGTCGGGCGGCAATGCCGCCGACATGGGGCCGGGCTACATGCCGCGCGCCATCGCCATCATGCTGCTGGGCTTCGGGCTCTGGTTCAGCGTCCGCGGCATCCGCCGCCCCTTTGTCGGGATCGCGCCGGTCCGGCTGCAGCCCCTGCTCGCGATCACGGCATCGGTAGCCGTATTCGCACTGACAGCAACGCGCTTCGGCCTTGCGCTGTCGTCCTTTGCTGCCATCCTGATCGCAAGCCTGGCGACACGGGAAGCGCGGCCGATCGAAACCCTGCTGTTCGCGCTGGGGCTTTCGGCGGCCGCGGTGCTGCTCTTCGTCAAGGCGTTGGCCTTGCCGGTGCCGATCTGGCCTGGAGCATGGTTCTGATATGGAGCTTTTCGACAACCTGCTGATGGGGCTCTCTACCGCCCTGCAGCTGAACAATTTGCTGTTCTGCCTGATCGGCGTCGTCATCGGCACCGCGATCGGCGTGCTGCCCGGCATCGGGCCGATCCCGGCGGTCGCGCTGCTGCTGCCCTTCACCTTCGGCCTGTCGCCACCGTCAGCCATGATCATGCTGGCCGGTATCTTTTACGGCGCGCAATATGGCGGCTCGACCACGGCGATCCTCGTCAACGTGCCCGGCGAAACGTCTTCAGTCGTTACCTGCCTCGACGGCCACGAGATGGCCAAACAGGGCAAGGCCGGGACCGCGCTCGCCATCGCCGCGATCTCATCGTTCTTCGCCGGCACCGTAGCGACTGTTGTCATCGCCGTGCTCAGCTTGCCGCTGGCGGCGCTGGCGCTGAAGTTCACCGCGGTCGAATATTTCAGCCTGCTCGTCCTCGGCTTGATCGCGGCCGTCGTGCTCGCGCACGGCTCCGTCGCCAAGTCGCTCGCGATGGTGCTGCTCGGCATCCTGCTCGGCCTCGTCGGCATCGACGTCAATTCAGGCGCGCCGCGGATGACCTTCGGCATCCCCGAGATCTCCGACGGACTCGACTTCGTGCCGGTCGCGATGGGGTTGTTCGGTCTTGGCGAGATCATCGCCAACCTCGAGCGCCCCGCGACGATGCGCGTCGTCAGCCAGTCGATCCGCAGCCTGATCCCGAGCCGGGCCGATCTTCGCGCCGCCTTCCCGGCGATGGTCCGCGGCACACTGCTGGGTTCCGTGCTCGGCGTGTTGCCCGGCGGCGGGGCGGCGCTGCCGCCGTTTTCTTCGTATGCGCTGGAGAAAAAGCTCGCCCGCGATCCGTCCCGCTTCGGCAAGGGCGCGATCGAGGGCGTCGCGGGGCCCGAGGCCGCCAACAATGCCGGCGCGCAGACCAGCTTCATCCCGCTATTGACGCTCGGCATCCCCGCCAATGCCCTGATGGCGCTGATGATCGGCGCGCTGATGATGCAGGGCATCCAGCCCGGCCCGCAGATTATGCGCGAGCAACCGCAACTGGTCTGGGGCGTCATCGCCAGCATGTGGGTCGGCAATTTAATGCTGCTCGTGATCAACCTGCCCCTGATCGGCGTGTGGGTCTCGATGCTGAAGATTCCCTATCGCCTGCTGTTCCCGGCAATCGTGCTGTTCTGCTGCATCGGCACCTTCGGCATCGCCAACAATCTGTTCAACGTCTGGCTGATGCTCGGCTGCGCTGTCATCGGCTACTTCTTCATCAAGGTCGGCGTCGAGCCCGCGCCGCTGCTGCTGGGACTTGTGCTCGGCCCGCAGCTTGAGGAAAATTTCCGGCGCGCGATGCTGCTGGCGGACGGCGATTTCTCGGTCTTCGTGCGCCGTCCGATCAGCGCTACGCTGCTCGCCCTGGTCGCGATATTGTTCTTGCTGATGGTATTCCCGAAAATCCGGCGCAGCAGGCAGGAGGCGCTGGCGGAATGACCGCAGCACCACTCATTTCTCGTCTCATTTCTTGCCTTGCGGATAGATCGTCTCGCCGCGCTTGAGCATCGCGACGAACGTTTCGACCTTCTTCTTCCGTCCGGCCTCGGTTTTCATGTTGTGAGTCCGAAACGCCAGCGCGAAGCGGTTCTGCGCGCTGAGTTTCGCCAGCATGGCCTTTGCCTTGGGCTCGGCATCGATCGCGGCCTGCAGATCATCGGGGATCTTCATGTCCTTGCTGTTATAGGCGCGCGCCCAGCGCCCGTCGGACTTGGCCGCGTCGACTTCCTTCAAGCCGTGATCGGTCATCCGGCCTTCGTCGATCAGCCGCGCGACGTTGTCGACGTTGATCCGGCTCCAGATGCTTTTCTTCGTGCGCGGCGTATAGCGCTGCATGTAGCTCTTGTCGTCGAAACCCTTGCGCTGGCCATCGATCCAGCCCCAGCACAGCACGACCTCGATGGCTTGCTTCGGCGTGATCGATTTGAATCCTGAATCCACCTTGTGGATCTTGATCCAGATCTCGGCTTCCTTGTCGTGGTGCTTGCCGAGCCATTTGTAGAAGCTCTCGGCGTCCTTGAACTCGCGGATCTTGTCGGGATTGATTTTAACCGGTGCCACCAGCGGACCTTTGATCGGAGAATCATTCGTAGTTGAACGCTTCTATCATCGCGCACATCCACCGGGCCTCGGGAACGGTACAGCGCGCAGCCGGCCTTACTTTCCCTCGCCGATGTCGTCCAAAATGCCCCCAAAAACACCACTGGCCGTGCGGTCGCTCGCTACACATCTCCCGGTATTTTCCGGCATGTCGCGAAGCTTCCCTTTGAATTGTCTGGGGAATCGGCGCAGGGCCGTCCTTCACAAGCGGCCAGCGCCCGCTTGCCGGACACGAACAAGTGAAGATCATATCGCATACGATTAAATCGGACACGTTGACTTTCGATGCTATCGGGCCTTTATAGCGCGTACGCAAATAGATCGCATCCGATCTAACTCACAAAGGGAGAAGGACCATGACAAATGCAAGCAAGACCGCGACCCCCGCCATGAAGCTCGAGGTCGTCGTTATCCCGGTTTCCGACGTCGACCGCGCCAAGGCGTTCTACGGCAGCCTCGGCTGGCGGCTCGATGCCGACTTCGCCGACGGCAAGGGCTATCGCGTGATCCAGTTCACCCCGCCCGGCTCCGACGCTTCTGTGATCTTTGGCAAGAACGTCACCGCGGCGGCCCACGGCTCCGCAAAGGGACTCTATCTGGTCGTCTCCGACATCGAAGCCGCACGCAAGGATTTGCAGGGTCGCGGCGTCGACGTGAGCGAAGTGTTCCACGCCGCCGACGGCGTGTTCACCGGCAAACACGAACCCTTCCTGCTCGGACGTGATCGCGCCAGCGGCCCGGACCCGGAGCGTCGCACCTACCAGTCGTATGCTTCCTTTAGCGATCCTGATGGCAATGGCTGGCTGTTCCAGGAAGTCACCGCCCGCGCCCCCGGACGTGTCGACGGCAACACGAATTTCTCGTCGTCGGCCGAAATCGCCAGCGCCCTTCGCCGCGCCGCGGCAGCCCATGGCGAGCACGAGAAGCGGAACGGCGGCCAGCACGATGTGAACTGGCCGGACTGGTACGCCGAGTACATCGCCAAGGAACAGGCCGGCGAGCCGCTGCCGCTCTAAGTCAAACACCCTCAAGTCTGCCCTGCGTACCGACCGGGCTTCGGCCCGGTACGGGCGGTGCTGTGAAATTCCCAAACACGAAGGAGAATCGATATGAGCAACTATCTGTTGAAGACCATGCGAGTTGTAGCGAGCGCGGCGTTGATCGCGGCAAGCGTTTTGGCGCTGCCTGCGGCGCAGGCACAGCCGTCCGGCATCACGCGAACCGACCTGCAGCGGCATGATCTCAGCATCCCCGGACGCGAGGTCGTCCAGGTGCGCGTCGATTTCGCGCCGGGTGCGGCGTTCGGCAGGCATAGCCATCCCGGCGAAGAGATCGTCAATGTGCTGGAGGGCACGCTCGAATACGAGATCGAGGGCAAGCCACCGGTCACACTCAAGGCGGGCGATGTTCTGTTCATTCCGGCCGGTACCGTTCACGCGGCCAAAAATGTCGGCAGCGTCAGCGGCAGCGAGCTCGCCACCTACATCGTCGAAAAGGGCAAGCCGCTTCTGACATTGAAGAAGTGACGGCGACCGCTTCTCACGAGGAATACTGCGATGATCGACATAGCCCTCGCCCTGGCGGCAGGACTGCTGACGGCGGCGGCGCCGTGCATCCTGCCGCTGCTTCCGATCCTGCTCGGCACATCGATCGGCCAGCAAGGCCGGTTGCGGCCATTGTTCATCGTGAGCGGTTTCGTCATTGCCTTCTCCGGCTTCGCGCTGCTGTTCAGCGCGTTCCCAACGGTGCTCGGGCTGTCGCATGACAGCTTGCGCAAGATTTCCATCGTGCTGCTCGGCAGCTTCGGTGTCCTGATGCTCTGGCCGCAACCCTACGAATGGCTGGTGGCGCGGTTGAGCGGCCTGCTCTTCCACGCGGATGACGCCGTGCCGGCTGCCGGACCGGGCAATTTCGGCGGCCTCGTTCTCGGCCTCTCGCTCGGCGTGTTGTGGACGCCCTGCGCCGGGCCGGTGCTCGGCTCCATCCTGACGCTGATCGCAACGTCCGAAGACCTCGCACGCGCCGGCGTGCTGCTCGTCACCTACGCAATCGGCGCGGCCCTCCCGATATTGCTGATCGCTTATGGCGGACAATACGCCACCACCCAGATGCGCAGGCTCGTGGCCTACACGCCTGCCCTGCAGCGCAGCTTCGGCGCGGCGGTACTGCTCGTCGCGTTCGCTTTCTACACGCAATGCGACACCATCATCACGGTGTGGCTCTCGGACTTCTACCCGAACCACCAAACAGGACTATGACCATGCGCAAGCTTCTCACCGTCATTGTGCTTCTGATTGTCGGTTTCCTCGTCGTCGTGCAGTTCAGCCCGTCGCTGACCCGCGGTGAGCAAACCACATCGAGCGAGCGCCGCACCGCGCCGGAATTTGCCGGGATTTCGGCCTGGTTGAATTCGCCGCCGCTGACGCTGGAAAGCCTGCGCGGCAAGGTCGTGCTGGTGCAGTTCTGGACCTATTCCTGCATCAACTGCGTGCGCACCCTGCCCTATGTGACCAAGTGGTACGACACCTACAAGGACAAGGGTTTCGTGGTGGTCGGCGTGCACACGCCCGAATTCGCCTTCGAGCGGGAGACGGCGAATGTCGAGACCGCCATCAAGCGCTTCGGCATCAAATACCCGGTTGCTCAGGACAATCAGTACCGGACCTGGCGCGCCTTCGATAATCAGTATTGGCCGGCCGGATACCTGATCGACAAGTCCGGCACCATCGTCGCGACGCAGTTCGGCGAAGGCGGCTACCAGCAGAAGGAGAACACGATCGCCCGCCTCGTCGGCGAAGCCACGCCGTCCGCGCAGGCCAGTGATCCCGATCTCGCCGGAATCGAAACGCCCGAACTCTATCTCGGGTCGGAGAAGAACGACGGCGCCATCGTGGCCTCGCAGGATTCCGCAGCTGGCGAGCGATCCTACGCGCTGCCGGACAGCGTGCCGCAAGGTCGCTTCGCGCTCGGTGGCGGTTGGAAGCTGGTTGGCGACAGCGCCACCGCCTCGGCAGACGGTAGCGAGATCGTGCTCCGCTTCAACGCGCCCAAGGTCAATCTGGTCGCGGGCAGCGCGTTGCCGCAAGCGGTCTCCGTCACCGTGGACGGCATGCCGCAACCGCCGGTCACCGTCGATGGAAGCCGGCTTTATCCCATCTACAGCGGCAGCAGTGGCGAGCATGTGTTGCGCCTGATAGTGCCCAAGGCCGGCCTGAGCGCTTACAGCTTTACGTTCGGTTGATCGGCTAGATTCGGTCGCGCGCCGCTGGCGCAGGCCTGTTCGACGCAGCGGCTGGCGCGGAGGATTTTCTCCTCGCTGAACATCGGCCCCACGATCTGCAGGCCGATCGGCAAACCGTCGACAAATCCGCACGGCACCGAGGCCGCGGGCTGGCGGGTGAGGTTGAACGGCCACGTCAATGGCGTCCAATCGAACCACTGGGGAAAGCGCGCCGGATCCGGCGTGTCGACGCCGGCGGCGAAGGCTGTGATGGGAATGGTCGGCGTCAGCAACAGATCATAGTGCTGATGGAAGTGATGCATCTGCTGGCTGAGCGTGCGCATGTCGGCATAGGCCGCCTGCAATTCGCTCGCCGAAATATCCTGGGCGGCGATGACCAGCCGCAGCAGACCCGGATCGAGCGCCGCCAGTTGCTCGCCCTCGAAGCCCCGCACCACCGCAGCATGCGATGCGCCCCAGATCACTTCCAGCGCAGGCTGCGCCGCGGACAGATCCAGATCGACACTATTCACATCGGCGCCGGCCTTCACCAGCGCATCAATGGCCGGCTGCATGCCGGCGACGATTGCAGGCTCGGTGACCGGGAAGCCGAGATCGGGCGACCATGCGATCTTCATTCCCGCCACCCCCTGGTCGAGGCCGTCGAGATAGTCGATGCCGCGATAGGGAATGGCGAAGGAATCCCGCGCGTCAGGCCGCGTCAGCACGTTCAGCAGCAGCGCGCTATCGGCGACGTCGCGCGACAGGCCGCCATAGACCGCGAGCGTACCCATCGGCCCCAGCAAATTCGGCACCACGCCGTAGCTCACCTTCAAGCCAAACACGCCGCTGAACGCCGCGGGGATGCGGATAGAACCGCCGCCATCGCCGCCGGTGGCCAACGGCACGACGCCCGCCGCAACCAACGCGGCCGAGCCCCCGCTGGAGCCGCCGGGCGTGCGAGAAGTATCCCAGGGGTTACGCGTGACGCCGGTCAGCGGGCCGTGCGTAATCCCCTTCCAGCCGAATTCGGGCGTCGTCGTCTTGCAGAAGAACACCACGCCGGCCTCACGCAGACGCGCGACACCGGGCGTATCTTCCGCGCTGGGCGCCGTTGCCGTCGAATGCGAGCCGATGCGCATCGGCCAACCCTTGACATGTCCCGTGTCCTTGATCGCGACCGGCACGCCGTCGAGCGGTCCGATTGGTTCACCGCGACGCCAGCGTTCCGCCGACTCCGCAGCTAATCGCCTCCCCTGCGGCTCATCCAGCAGGCACGTGGCATTGAGAGCCGGATTGACCGCGTGCAGTCGCCCCAGCGTCGCTTCCAATACATCGACCGGCGACAGCTCGCCCTTGGCGAAGCGCCGGGTCATCTCGCGGGCGGAAAGCCAGTTCAAATCGTCGGGCATCGCGCGGCCTACTCGGCCGCTTCACGCGCGGGGACGCTCGGCTCGATATCGCATTGCAGGATATCGGTGAAGCGATTGAATGCGCCACACAGCGAGATGCGCCAGGTCAGTTCGACAATCTGGGCTTCAGAAAAATGTTCGCGAAGCCGGGTGAAGATTTCGTCGCGAGTCTTGCTCCAGTTATTGTTCACCGCAACGGAATATTCGACCACGAGCTTGTCGACGGCGTCGAGTTCCGGATGGTCCGTGTAGTCGAGCAGCCGTTCGGCGCCCTCCTCCGATACGCCCTGGATCGCCAGTTTCGGCGCGTGGTGCGAAACGCAATAGTCGCACTGGTTCAACAGGGACACCGCGACCAGCGCGATCTCCAGATGGCGCTTCGACAAGGTGCCGCTCTCGGCGAGATCGACCAGCAGCGACCAGGTATGCTCAAAGATCGGCGGCCGGTGCGCCATCACGCCCGCCTGGTTCTCGAACGCGCCATAGGTCGTCATCTTGTCCCACAGCGGCTGCAACTCGGCAGGCAGATCGTTCTTTGTCTTGATCGACACACGTGACATGAATGTATCCTTGGGGAAGTTGGGGATCGGCGGGGCGCCCTGTTTCGAGGTGATGTTGCCACAACCCGGCGGGTTTGGCGCTACGCGCCGGGTATGCCTGACCTGTCCGTGGCGAGTGGCCTGCGCGCCGATCAAGCGGTTTGAGACGCCGTCGCAGAGCTGATGTGCGAGAGATAATCACCCTGATCCGAAGCCCTCGGGCTGCGAGTCAGGAACGTGAGGGTACAACAGCTTTTCGCTGCCGAGCCGCCGGATCATTTCGTTTCGAGAATGCCAATAGAGATCAAGATCCGTGCTGTCTGAATATCGGCCGGACGGCGAGAAAAACCCGTTGGCCTGCCAAGATCCAACATCGAGTTTCGCAAGCAAGTCGCAAGCCCCTTGAACCGCCCATGTCCGATAGCGCGCGCAAGCCGGCGTCCAGCGGGTTCGATCACCCAGGTTGGCATCCACCAGAACCAACCGACCGCGATTACGAATCGCGGCGTCGTCCGGGAACCACTCGGTGTAGAACGTCAGGCCCGATACAAGGTCGTCTGCCGTGGGCTCTCCGGCATGACGGATCAAAACAGCTTCGTCAAACGGCGACCAATCGGAAGCCAAACAATGCGACACTCCACAATCCTGCATCAGCCCAAGGCGGGCAAGCATGTCACAGGGGGCATTGAGGTTGTTTTCGCAGGCGTGAAGATACACCAGCTTCCCGTCTATCTCTTCGCCGCACAGCCCCCACAATATGCGAGCGATCTGCGTGGCCAGGCTGGCATATGTCCTGTCAGAGTGGTTCGTCATCGTCATCATGAGCCGATCCGCAGCAATTTCAATTGTCCGGCCGCCATCAATGGCATTCAAGGAGTATCTGCGCGCTTGAGAAGTTCAGCGCTTTCAACTCGTCCGGTTTCAGGAAAAAATAATAGGCGCCGGAATCGCCCCAGCTCCATTGCATGGCGTCATCGCTCGCGATCTGGAACAGCAAGAGTTCGTTCGTGGGGCCGATTCGGGCATCCGACTGGACACCATCGTGATAACCGCCCATGCGATGCGGCCGGTTGTGATGGAGGCTTCGCCAATGCGGCTCGAATTCCGCAAGCACGGCCCGCGGGATCAAGGACCGACGCGCGGCATCCACATAATAGTCGGCCACCAGTTCGCGGACGCCGGTGCGCAGACCGAGATCGGCAGAGAGTTCTTTCTCCCAGAAGCTGACATGAAGCCGTTCGCCATCCCTGTCCACCCAGAGGTAATTCCAGAAACGGAAGGTGTCCAGCCGCAGACGTGTCTTGAGCGTTTGCCAGGCCTCAATCGGCATCGGGCTGTCGAGATCATGGCCAAGAACGGCGGATCTTTCGCCGGCAAGCCGGTCCACGACTGCTGCGCGCCAATGCCGAAGGTCGCGGTTGGACTGGCGCAAATAGGCGATGATCGAGTCCGGCGTCGAGTGGCGCGCCAGGAAAGCAGCCAGCGCTTCGCGCCGCGTCCTCCGCACCTCGGCCACCGCAATCGTTTGGACGCGGCGCAGGCGCAGCGCCTCGTCTTCCGGCTCGGGACCTTCGAGCAAGGGTCGCGACGAGGCGGTCCACTTGGCGTCATCCGCATCGACCGCGGCGAGGATGGAGCCGATATAGCCCGGCTGGTTCAGCCGCTCGACAAGCTCGCTTGGAAGCCGCAACTCATCCATCGGTGTGGAGCACGCGCGTTCAATGCTGTCGAGCACGTAAAGCGCGCCGCGCCAGGTGAAGGGCACGGGGTCGGACGGCCTTTCCCGGTCAGGGGCGACGGGCTGTCCCGCATAGAGAATCTGCGCGAAATCGTCCGGCGCGACCACCGTTCGGTTGCCTTCTTTGGTCAGTGTGTTGGCAACGACAACCAGGTCGACCGGCCAGCGCCGCCAGAGCGTCGGCACCTCAGCGAGCGAGCGGCAATAGCCGTAGCCCGGATCGGTGTAGACGCCGTCATAGACGGGGCCGAGTTCGAACGGCGGCTTCCGCTCGGGTCCCAGCGTATCGACATGGAGGATGCGAAAGGCGTCGGGTTCTTCGGGCGCGCCTTGATTGGGATCGACGAACAGCAGCAGCCAGCCCTCACGCGGTCCGAGCCCGCCCCAGAGTTCGGCGGGCAGGTCGGCACAGGCAATCTGCGCGAGGAAATGCAGCGGCCGCTCGCCCTTTTCCGGATGCTCGGCGGAAATCGACCGCGGCCATTCGACGTGATCCGGCATCATCGGCAGGCCGCCGAGCCATGATCGCGGTGCTTCGAACCGCGGCGGGACCTGCCGCCGCAGGATGACGGAGACGGTTTCGCTGACGCCGGCAGGTGGACTGACGGGGACATTGCGCATCGGCTTGGCCGGATCGTCGCTACGGGTGCCAGACGCGATCGACCTCGCCTGCTCCGCTTCTTTGGCTCGCCGGAAACGGCGAAAGTCCCAGATAATAAACGCCGCGGCGCAAACGATCAGCAATTGCCACCAGGACATGCTCCCCCCTTCAGTATCCGGTTGGGGACTGAAGCCGCGCGGGCAGGAATGGCGGGCGTGCTCGCGGGCTTATCTTGTTCGTCGCGCCCGTCACCGGGCAGCAGCGCGACCAGCACCGCCGCAACGATCCCGAGGGCAATGGCGATGAGAATGACGGCGCCCCACGGTATCCACGCGCCCGTTGCGATGCCGCGGAAGATCACCAGCGCCATCACGGCCGCGATCGTGATGGCGGCAACGTTCAGGGGCTTCAACCTGGCCATGGTCTACTCCAACTTTAGCTTGCCGGTTGTATAGGACGGAAATATCTCGTTCCGGTTAAGGGCAACAACAAGCAGGGGCACAGGTCCGCATTCGGGCTTGACATTATTTCTTTAAATCCGATGTGACTTGCCCGTCGGGTTGTTTTGCCGCAGCCCTGGCAAATCCCTCTCCGTTGTCATTCCCCGATGCGCAATTACGCATCGGGGAATGAAGACCCACGGATCGGCTTGACCTCACACCCCATCATGTAATATCAATAGTTACATGAGAAGAGGCAGCCGATTATCCGGCGTGCTGCACGTCCTGCTGCACATGGCCGAACAGGATGAGCCCGTCACGTCAGAGGCGCTGGCAAAAGCCATGGACACTAACCCCGTGGTGATCCGGCGCGTCATGGCGGGGTTGCGTGATCAAGGCTATGTGCGATCGGAAAAAGGCCATGGCGGCGGATGGACGCTGGCGCGTGACCTGGCTGATGTCTCCTTGCGCGACATTTATGAGGCGCTCGGCCAGCCCGCGTTGCTGGCGGTCGGCAACCGAACGGAAGCACCCGGCTGCCTGGTCGAGCAGGCCGTGAACGCCGCCCTCACCCGCGCGTTCAACGATGCGGAGGCGCTGCTGCTGTCGCGCCTGGCTGACGTGACGCTCGCAAGGTTGAGCGCTGATTTCCACAAGCGCCTCGCAGGTCGCGGCAAAGGCCATCGGCTGGAGACCGCGCATGCAAAATGATGCGGCCGCCCGGGAAATGCTGGACCATTTCTCCAACCCCGACGCAGGGAAGCATTATGCGGAAGGACCGCGGCGCTTCGTGCCGGGCCTTGCCGACCTTCACCGTATGACCGGCATCCTGCTGGCCGAACATGCGCCGCAGGACGCGCGCGTCCTGGTGCTGGGCGCCGGCGGCGGCCTGGAGTTGAAGTCGATGGCGGAGACCGCGCCGGGCTGGACGTTTGTCGGCGTCGATCCGGCCGCGGCGATGCTGAGACTGGCGGAACGGACACTGGGGCCGCTCAGCGCGCGCGTGCAGTTCCAGCAAGGCTACATCGACGATGCGCCCGAAGGTCCGTTCGATGCCGCGACCTGTCTGCTCACGCTGCATTTTCTCGGCGCCGATGAACGGCGGCGGACGGCCAGCGAAATCCACCGCCGTCTCAAACCCGGCGCGCCCTTTGTGGCCGCCCACTCCAGTTTTCCGCAAGGGGCGCGCGCACAATGGCTATCGCGGTACGCTGCTTTTGGCATTGCTTCCGGCGCCGATCCCGACAAGGCCAACGGCGCCCGCGCGGCGGTCGATAAGAATCTCAACCTGTTCAGCCCGGAACAGGATGCGCAGATCCTGCGCGAAGCCGGCTTCAAGGACGTCGAACTGTTCTACGCCGCCTTCACCTGGCGCGGCTGGATCGCGTACGCCTGACACGGGCGGAACGGCCGGAGCCGTCACCGGCACACACTGCAGCCGTAACGACGTTGGACGGCGCGCTGCGCGGCGGTCGCGTGATATGTCGGAATCCACTACGCGCCTTTATGCGGCGTTCGGGGCAACGGTTCCGGGCTGAACATGTCGCGCATTTTCGCAAGATAATGTTCTTCCGAGGTCGTCCAGCGCAGCTCTGCGAGGAGCCAGCTGTCGGGGCCGGCCGGATAGCGGATATTTCCGCCCTCTTCCGTCGCCGCCGAAAAGACAGCCGCGGCGACTTCCGCCTCGGTGCAGTAAGGCGTCGGGTAATTACTCATTTTCGCGAAGAAGGAATGGGCGAAGGTCTCATAATCCGCGGGTATCAGACCCTGCATGCGCGCTCCGCCATTGGCTGCGAAATTGGTGGTGGGCGCCAGACCCGGCTCGACCAGCCTCGCCTTGATAGTGAACTGGTTCAGCTCATAGGACAGCGACTCGGTGAATCCCTCGACCGCGCATTTGCTGGCGGTGTAGATCGCCACCAGCGGCATCGGCCCGATGCCGGCGCTTGACGTGATGTTGATGATGACGCCGTGACCCTGCTTGCGCATTTGTGGAATGATGGCGCGACACGCCGCGAACACGCCGAAGGTGTTGGTCTCGAAGATCTCGCGCACCGTGGCGTCCGGTGTGGCTTCGACGGCCGATGCCAGGCCGATCCCCGCATTGTTCACCAGCACGTCAATCGCGCCAAAAGCAGCAACGCCGTCGGCGATGGCCTTGCGGATACTGTCGGCGCTGGTGACGTCGAGCGGAAGCACTCAATCGATCCGAGGACGTCGCAAACACGCTCCGATCAGGCCGACGCATGGTCGCGATGACGTTCCAGCCACGATCGAGAAAGAACTCGGCCATCGCCTTGCCATAGCCCGACGATGTCCCGGTGATGAGGATGGTGTTGGTCATTTTGGTTCTCCGTTTTCCTTCCGGCAAAATAGACATCGCCGCAGGACGGTCTATAATTGGTGATCCATGAATCATTATTGATCGTCCAATGGATCCCCTCAGCGACGTCATCGCCTTGTTGCGCCCAAGCGCCGTGGTCTCGAAACCGATAACGGGCCGCGGGAGGTGGGGCGTTCGCTATCCAGCGTACGAAGCGCCGGGCTTCGCCATCGTGCTCGCTGGCCGATGTTGGCTCGCCATCAACAAGGCGACGCCAATTGTTCTCGATCGTGGCGACGTGGTGCTGATGCCGTCTTCGCCGGCCTTTGAGCTGCTTAGCCAGCCGGGCGCCAAATGCATCGCCGGCCGGCCCTCGGACCGGGAAGTCCGGCATGGCGATCCGAAAGGCAAACCCGATTTTCTGATGCTTGGCGGGTCCTTTCAGCTCGACCCGGTCAATGCGCCGCTTCTGCTCGCTTTGCTGCCCGGGATGATCCACATCCGCTCTGCCGAAAGCCACGCGGGGCGTCTCGCCAGCATCATTGGCCTCATCATCGACGAATGCGCCGACGACCGGCCCGGTCGGGAGATGATCCTGGAACGCCTTCTGGAAGTCATGTTGGTGGAGTGCCTGCGCTGGACCGGCGTCGGCGAGGACTCGCTTCCGGCAGGTTGCTGGCCGGATTGCGTGACCCGGCGCTGGCTGGCGTATTGCGCGCGCTGCATTCCGACGTCCGGGCCGGTTGGACCGTGGCCGACCTCGCGAAACTTGCCGGCATGTCACGATCGGCGTTCGCAGCCCGGTTTTCGGAAACCCTCGGCTGCGCGCCGATGGAGTATCTGTCGCGTTGGCGAATGACGCTTGCCCAGGATGCGCTAAGCCGCGGCGGAAAGTCGCTCGACCGCCTTGCCGAGGAGATGGGTTATGAATCCGCAAGCGCCTTCAGCACGGCGTTTCGCCGACGCGTGGGATGTTCACCAGGCACGTTCGCGCGCTTGCGCCGGGATCGCGATCACCTGCGACAGCCCGAGGCATCCATCGAGGACTGACGACAGCTCATGACCATCCGTCCCATCGTCCGCTATCCCGACCCGCGCCTTGCGCTCACCGCGCAGCCAGTGACCGCGTTCGACGGCGCGCTGCGCGAGCTGGCGACAGACCTGATCGAGACCATGCACGCTGCCCCCGGCATCGGCATCACCGCGCCGCATATCGGCGTTTCGCTTCGCGTCGTCGTGCTCGACCTCGACCCGGTCGATGGTGCGCGGACCTATGTCAATCCGGAGATCATCTGGGCCTCGCCCGAGATGATCATGCACCGGGAAGGCAGCGTCTCGATGCCCGGCGTCAACGACGACATCGAGCGCCATGCCCGGTTGCGGATCAGCTATCACGACATCGACGGCCATGCCCGAACCGAGGAATCGCAAGGCCTGCGCGCGGTCTGCCACCAGCATGAGATCGATCAGCTCAACGGGATTTTCTGGATCAGGCGGCTGTCCCGGCTGAAGCGCGAGCGGCTGATCAAGCGGTTTGAGAAGCTGTTGCGGGGATGAGGTGAAGGCGGGAGCGCCGCTCCTGCCAGTCGATCACTGCGGAATGCGCGCGATCACCTTGATCTCGAAATCGAAGCCGGCCAGCCAGTTCACGCCCACCGCGGTCCAGTTCGGGTAAGGCGCCTCGCCGATCGCCTTCAGCCTGATAGGGCCGATCGTCTCCCACTGCCTGGCAGGGTCGGTGTGGAAGGTGGTGACGTCGACGACGTCGTCGAAGGTGCAACCGGCGGCCTTCAGCACGGCGGCGAGATTGTCGAAGGCAAGCTGGACCTGCTTTGCGAAGTCAGGCTCCGGCGAGCCGTCATCACGGCTGCCGACCTGGCCGGAGACGAACAGCAGGTCGCCGGAGCGGATCGCCGCCGAATAGCGGTTGATTTCGTATAGCGCCTGCCGGCCGGCAGGGAAGATCGCGTCGCGTTTTGACATTGTTCACTCCATTCGAACAGGCAAGGCCCGGCCGCAACGGTCGCGGCCGGCAGGAGCATTGATATACGCCCCGTATGCCGCTATATCTGTTCATACGCGCCGTATGACAATGGCATACGCGGCGTATGTTTTTCGGGAATTTGGCTTTGGTCGCAAAGCGGCGGGCGCAGATGGTGGAGAAGACCCGGGCCAAGCTCATCAGGGCGGCCCGCAAGGCGTTTGCGGCGGAGGGCTATGCGGCGGCGTCGATGGACGAACTCACCGCCAAGGCCGGCCTGACGCGCGGCGCGCTCTACCACAATTTCGGCGACAAGAAGGGCCTGCTGCAGGCGGTGATCGACCAGATCGACGCCGAAATGGTGGCGCGGATGCGCGCCGTGCAGGATCGGGACAAGACCGCCTGGCTCGGATTTCTCGACGCCAACATCGCCTTTATCGAGATGGCGCTGGAGCCGGAGATCCAGCGCATCATGCTGCTGGACGGGCCGGCCGTGCTCGGCGATCCATCGCGATGGCCGAACCAGAACGAGTGCCTGCGCACCACGACGCAAACCATCCAGGCGCTGATCGATGCGAAAACCGTCAGGCCGGTGGATGCGGAAGCGGCCGCCCGGCTGCTCAATGGCGCCGCGCTCAGCGCTGCGCTGTGGATTGCTGCGGCCGACGATCCCCGCGCCGTCCTTGCCAAGGCGGTCGCGGCGTTCCGGCATCTTGCGGTCGGGTTGCTGCAGATCGACGAGTGACGTGGCGATCGTCACGGCAACTTCAGCGCCGCGCGAGCTGCTTCTCATAACGCCAGATTTCGAGATCGAACGGGCCGTCAACGGTGTCGAGGCGGTTGACCATGGTCCGGGCAAGATACCATCCGCTCTTCTCGTAAAATTTTGCGGCGCGCGAATTGCCGATCGCGCAGGCGAGCCAGGCCGTCTCGACGCCGCGCTGCGACATCTGCACCTCCGCGTCCGCGATCAGCGTGGCCGCGACACCCGTGCCGCGCGCTGCCGATGTGACGTAGAACTGATTGAGCTCATCGCCCTTCAGCATCGCAAAGCCCAATGGCGCGCCTTGCGGGCCGATCACCCGCACATCGGCAAGCGCGGCGGACATCCGTTCCGCAAAATCCTCAAACGTGCGCGCACGCGCCAGCGCCGGTGGCAGGATCGCCGCATGGGCATCCTGCCAGCCGTCATACCACAGGCGCGTCAGCACGCTGGTTTCGGAGAGGTCGGCGGGTCTTGGCATCATCGCGTCTACATTATCCTCAGTCATATCGATTGGAAACCTCATCGATCCGACGGCGAAGTTGACTCCGCCGGTGACAAAAGCAATACTTCGCTACATGGTGAAGTATCAAGCCTCCCGGATGGACCGCACGTTTTCCGCGCTCGCCGATCCTACCCGGCGGGCCGTGCTGCTGCGGCTGAAGGAAAAACCCGGGCTTTCGGTGAGCGAGCTCGCCCGGCCGTTTTCGCTGAAACTGCCCGGAATGATGAAGCATCTCGATGTGCTGTCCGATGCCGGATTGATCAAGCGCAGCAAAACCGGTCGCACGGTGTCGGTCCATCTTTCGGTACGGCCGATGCGGGAGGCCATGGAGTGGCTCAAGCGGTATGAGCGGCTCTGGACGGTCAGCCTCGATCGCCTTGTTGCGCTCGTGGAAGAGGATGGCGAGCTATGACCAAGAGCCTGCCGAGCGTGACCATCGTGCGCAGAATAAAGGCCTCGCCCGCCAGGGTTTGGGCGGCGATCACGCAGCCCAAACTGATGATGCAGTGGTGGGGTCCCGATGCCGGACCGACGCTGCGCGCCGAGGCGGACGTGCGACCGGGAGGCCGCTTCAGCGTCGTCTTCCGGCTGCTGAACGGCGAGGAGCACAATCCCACCGGGGTTTATCAGGAAGTGGTTCCCGAGAAGAAGCTGGTGTTCACCTGGGACTTGCCGGGAACGAGGGAACGCCAGTCGCTGGTCACGTTTCTGATCGAGCCGATTAACGACGGCACCAGGCTGACATTGCTGCACGAGCATCTTCCCGACGAAGAGACGCGCAGGAGTCACGAGCAGGGCTGGAGTGGCCTGCTCGACAAGCTGCCACCTTTCCTTGATGTTTTTTTTGGAGTTGCCGAATGAACGACCTGATCCTCACCACCTTCGATTGGGTTCCCGAACCGCCGCGCGGCTATGTGCGCGACATCCGGGTGCGTTGGGCGCTGGAAGAGGCCGGCCTGCCCTACCGCGTCGAGAGCGTGCCGTTTCGGAAACGGAGCGCCGAGCATTTCGCTCACCAGCCGTTCGGCCAGGTGCCATGGTTGACCGATGGCGAGATCTCCATCTTCGAGAGCGGCGCGATGCTGCTGCATCTCGGCGAGCGCAGCGACGCGCTGATGCCCAGTGATCCGCGCGCTCGCAGCGATACGAAGGAATGGCTGTTCGCGGCGCTCAACTCCGTCGAGATGGCCAGCCTGCCCTGGTCCTTGCTCATGTTTTCCGGCAACACCGGCGACACGCCGGCCTGGAAACTCTTTGACGGGTTCCTCCACCAGCACCGGCTCAAACACATGGAGGCCGTGCTGGCAGGACGCGAATGGCTCGCCGGGACGTTTTCCGTCGCCGACATCCTGATGGCGGATGTGCTGCGCCTCGTCGCCCGGTTCGACGGCCTGGCAAAATATCCCGCCTGTCACGACTATGTCGCGCGCGCCACGGCCCGACCGTCTTTCGTGAAGGCACACGCGGACCAGTTGGCGCATCTTGCTGCGGCAGATGCAGCTTGAGATTTCTTCACGGCGTTTTCGAACCTCGTCGGCCCCCAAGCGACGTCGTGTGACGTCCGTCACAGCGACGCGACGCGTCCTGCGGCATTGATCTGCGCATCGACGGCGGAATGGTCCGCCCGACCTGACAAGGAGTGGACGACAATGCAGAACATGGAACAGAAGACCTCGGAAATCCGCGAGCTGACCGATGCGGAGCTCGAGACGATCAGCGGCGGCAACATCTTCGGCGACATTGGGCGCTGGATCGTTCGCCGCTTGAAAGGCGACGGCGACCTTCGCCGTGCGACCGACCGCCCGAACTAAAATCATCTTCCAGACTGACCCCCGCGGCGCAAACGGCGTTCGCGGGGGTCTCTGTCGCACTCAATCGTCATTGCGAGCGCAGCGAAGCAATCCATCGCGCGGCTGAGGAAATGTGGATTGCTTCGCTTCGCTCGCAATGACGGCGAGAGAACGACGCTGCGATCATCCTGCCGCCGGCTCATAGCCGTATGCTCCGCCCTTACGAACGACGCGGCCGATGCCCGGCCAGCCAAGATGCGCTCCGGCGATCCACGTCCCGGTCTCAGCAGCCTCATGGAGAACCTTTTTGCGGGTTGCGCGTGCAGCCGGCTGGTCGTCGTCATAGCCCCAACTGAACTCGGGATTGCCAAACTGCAGCGCCGGGACGTGAATGATGTCCCCGAAGAACAGAAAACGGTCTTCGTCCGTATCGAACGCGTAGCCGGTATGACCGGGAGCGTGACCGGGCAATGCGACCGCTCTCAATCGATCGGCAACCCGGTCGCCATCCCCTATGGATTTCAGCAGCGGCCGGAATCGCGCAAGCTGCACCTCCGCGAAAAAGCTCTCCACAGCCGCCTCGGAAATGACGATCGTCTTCAGGTTCGGAAACAGCACGCGGCCATCCGCGGTCAACAGCCCGTGCAAATGATCCTGGTGGGTGTGCGTCAGCGCCAGAACCGTGATCGAAGCCGGCTCGATCCCGGCATCCGCCATGGTCTGCTCGAGACGCCCCACGGTCGGGTTCCAGCCGCCTCCTCCGCAGTCGATCAGAACGCCGTC
The DNA here is from genome assembly GCF_018131075.1 of Bradyrhizobium sp. JYMT SZCCT0428. Lineage (GTDB taxonomy): Bacteria > Pseudomonadota > Alphaproteobacteria > Rhizobiales > Xanthobacteraceae > Bradyrhizobium. The sequence goes on from NZ_JAFCLS010000013.1 coordinate 105,039, forward strand.
GACATCAGGACCTGCGAGGGCGAAGCAATTGACCGACAAGCGAAGCGTCCCCGCCCGCCCGGCTTGCGGCACGGGGTTATCCAGCGCGTCTCGCAACAGGGACGCAGGCATCTCGAGGTAGCCGTCCGATAGCGACCAGACGCGCCACCCTCCCGACGTGCCGCTGAGGACGTTGCGACTGCAGGATTGCACGATCATCAGGCCACCTCTTCGTTTCGCTCTGGGTGTTCATCGACGTAGCTACGGCGGACAAGTCGACTTCTCTCCGTCATTCCGGGGCTCGCGAAGCGAGAGCCCGGAATCCATTTATCGACTGAATACGTGCCCTAATGGATTCCGGGCTCGCGCCAAGTGGCGCGCCCCGGAATGACAAAAGCGCCCTACTGATTAATCTCGGGCTCGACGAGCTTCGCCAGGTTTCGCAGCGACTCCTGCCAACCGAGATAGCAAGCCTCGGCTGGAATGACATCAGGCACGCCGGCCTGCTCGATATTCACCTCGGTGCCGACCGACACTTTCTTCAGCGTCACGGTCACCTGCATCTCGCCGGGCAGGTTCGGATCATCGAACGTATCGGTGTAGCGCAGGCGTTCGCCGGGCACGAGTTCGACATATTTGCCGCCGAACGCGTGGCTTTTGTCCGTCGTGAAATTCCGGAAGGACATCCTGAACGTACCGCCGACCTTCGGCTCCTGATGGTGCACGGTGCAGGTAAAGCCGTTCGGCGGAAGCCATTTCGCAAGCGCATCCGCTTCGACGAACGCGCGATAGACTTTTTGCGGGCTGGTTGTCAGGACACGGTGCAAACGGATGGTGCTGGGCATGCTGATGGACCTCTTGGATTGCAGGTTGGTGCCCCGAGGACGAACGAGACTTGATCGAGCCGACATGGGGTCTGGGATTTTCTTGAAAAGAAACTCACGCCTGTTCGGCCTACGGTAGCATGGGTCCGCATTCTCGCGGCACAATATGCCCGAGCTATTGCTTTGGTTTCGCCCTCTGATGACAGAGGGCGCAGGGAAGGCCGGGTGCGCGCTGCACCCGCGGTCTCGTGTGCGATTGTGCATAAGAATGCTGCACACGAGCATACAGGGCAGCGGGGAACACCCAGCCTTCCCTGCGCAATGGCTTTACGGCTTATGACGCGCTCTCCCCGGTGAGACGGCCTCTATTGCCACCGTCGCCTCTGGTCAGCGTTAGCCTCCCAAAAGCTTGACGCCGTTACGGGCGCCAGGACCACACGCTTTTGCCGTACGCCTTTGCCGCGCCCGTCAAGCGCAACACCGGCGTCCATCGCAACCCGCCCAACGTTCGTGACGATGGCCGACGCCCCTCATGGCAGGACGGGATGGGCAGATATGTGCCGGTGATTTGGGGTACATGGAAAGAAGAATATTTTTGTTTTACAGAAATTTTGGCCTTGACATATTTTCTGACAATCAGAAGCGATTTGCCCGTCGGGTTATTTTGTCGCAGGCGAAGGCAACTTCGTTGTTGCGTGATACGTGCGCAGAATTCACCTCGGTGAAGCAGATCTCGACGTTTGCGTGCTAAACTCATGTACAATCGCCGCTACCGAATGGACGGAATATGGCTATGTGGGGCGCAATGGACTGGACGCTATCGCCGATCTAGCAAAGCAAAAAACTGAGCGACCGACCTTTCGATTCCTTGCTCTGCACCACCATCTGCTTCCGGTTGCCAATGTCGAAGCGCCAAAGTCCAAGGGTGTTACGTTGACGCTTGACGCGTCCGACATTCTAGCAGCAGCACAACGCGCCCGCGTCAACGTTGCCCTTCACGGCCATCAGCACAAGCCAAAAATCGCGATGTACCACAGTCTTCCTCTCCATGGCGACTTAGCTGGGGCGCCGATCCACGTCATCGCCAATGGCAGTACCGGTGCGAAGAACGAGCGACTGCCTCCTGGCGAGCGGAACACCTACTGCCTGTTCCGCCTGCGCGCAGACGCAATCGATCTGTGGATACGCGAATTGCGACTTGACGCAGTTGCCGGCGCGCAGGTCTTCCAAGGGGCACTCCCGATAGCTCCAGTTGCGTGACCGATTCTGATAGCGGGTAAAGCTAAGCGTAACCCTCAGCTCCATCAGTCGTCGCGATGAAACAGTGCGGCGGATTACGCCTTCGGCTAATCCGCCCTAGGAGCTATCTTGACGATACCCGCAAATACATCCACCTTTTGCGCGGGAGAAAATGATGGCTCACGTTCCAGACGTAGCTAAGGCGCCGTGCTAGACTAGCCGCACCAATCGCAGGGATCACATCCCTGCTCGGCCTAATTGTTGGCAAGGAGCAAAAGACGATGCGCTGCGTACGGACCTTACGGCCTTGAGGCATCTCGCGGCACGCGAGTTTGGACCTAGCGCCGATCTCGCTATCTGGTCGATCGGCGACGCGCTCGATGTCGGCCTGCGCTACGAGCCAAGCTATGTCCTAACTCGGGCGGAGGTCGACGGCCTCGCAAATGGCGGCCGCGCCACACTTCCCCGTGCCTGAACCGTGGCAACGGAATTCAACGATCTTCTGAAAGCGGCCGGGATCGATTCGGTCGACGTCTGTGTCATCCGCCATCACACTCCCGGGCGCGGCACAAACCATGCGACGCTTCACGATCTTTGGCGCGACAATCCGGCCGGGTTTATGCGCTATCAAGCGACCCAGGAAGCGGGCCGCCCACTCTTTCGCAAGCGCAAGATTTGGGCCGCGTTCGTATGCCCGGCCAAGGGCGAGACCATGTTCATCGGGCTATTCGACGCCGAGTTGGCGGGCACGCGCAAGGCTGACTGGTTGTGCGACTATCGCGGCGACGCCCCGGGCTTTGGCGAGCCGGTCGATATTTTCAACACACGCCAGAGGCCGGAGCTGGCCGAGCACACAGCGAGGCTGCGGGTCGATTGGCCGGACGCGAATCGGCGCAGTTGGGTGCGGAAGGCCGAACGGCTGACGCTGCCAATCTCCGCCGTGCAGCCCGCGGCGCCAGCGGGAGAACTCACCCGCGACGACCTCATTGGCGCGCTTGGGAGCCATGGCTTCAGCGTATCGCATAGCACCAAGAAGTTGATGCAACTGCGCCGTGGCGATCTCATCGTCTATGTGAAACGCGAGACAGATACGCGCGCGCTGGTCGCCCACCCTCATTTTGTCGGCCTCGCTGATAAGCTGCGCGCGATCGTTGGCATCGACGTGCCCGATCCAGCACGAACCTATGTGAACAGCAACCTTCGCGCCTTTCCCGCCTATGCCGATCATCGCGCAAGCGAACGTCGGCATGGCTTCGCGATCGGGATTGGGGCGAACCGGCTCGGAACCCTTCTCGGCTTTCTCCAGCGTGAAGCGACGATCGCGACGCCGGACGGCGAGGTGCGCACCGTGGCGTCGGAGGACAATCCGCTGACGGAACGCGAACGCCTCAGCGCGGCACGGATCGGCCAGGGTGAATTCCGCGATGCACTCCTGATCTATTGGGGCGGCGCCTGCCCCGTCGCGCGCGTCGATCATGGGGCAATCCTGCGAGCCTCGCACATCAAAGCTTGGAGCGAATCCTCCAATGTCGAGAGGCTCGATCCGTTCAACGGAATTCTGCTCTGCGCCCATATCGACGCTTTGTTCGATCGGCACCTCATCACCTTCGAGGACGATGGCCGCCTGCGCATCTCAACTGCGGTATCGGCGGAGAATCGCGCGCGCCTAGGCCTTCTGGAAGATATGACGATCGGCGGCCTTGATCCGCGTCACGCGCCCTATCTCGCGCATCACCGCGCGCAGTTCCTGCGCTAGCCGATCAACTGGGCCTTGCGCGTGCGTGTTAGATCAGCATGGAGAGCGACGATTCACCGACAAGCTGGCGAAACGCCTGGACCAAGCGCGAGAAGCGCTTGGGCCGCTCACAGAGCAGAAGTGCTATGCCACCCCTACTCCCACTCAATCGTCCCCGGCGGTTTTGACGTCACGTCATACACCACCCTATTCACCCCCTTCACCTCGTTGATGATCCTTGTCGCGGTCTCACCCAGGAATTTCATCTCGAAGGGATAGAAGTCCGCCGTCATGCCGTCGGTGGAGGTGACGGCGCGGAGGCCGACGACGTATTCGTAGGTGCGGCCGTCGCCCATCACGCCGACGGTTTTCACCGGCAGCAGCACGGCAAAGGCCTGCCAGATCGCATCGTAGAGGCCGTGTTTCCTGATCTGGTCGATATAGACGGCGTCGGCGTTGCGGAGGATGTCGAGCTTTTCTTTTGTAATGTCGCCGGGGCAGCGGATGGCGAGGCCGGGGCCGGGGAACGGGTGGCGGCCGACGAAGATTTCGGGGAGGCCTAGTTCGCGGCCCAGCACGCGGACTTCGTCCTTGAACAATTCGCGCAAGGGCTCGACCAGCTTCATGTTCATGCGATCAGGAAGGCCGCCGACATTGTGGTGGCTCTTGATGGTCACCGACGGGCCGCCGGTGAAGGAGACGCTCTCGATCACGTCGGGGTAGAGCGTGCCCTGCGCCAGGAAATCCGCGCCGCCGATCTTTTTCGCCTCGGCGTCGAACACGTCGATGAACAGGCGGCCGATGGTTTTGCGTTTTACTTCGGGATCGGTGACGCCAGCGAGCTCGCCGAGGAATTGCTTGGAGGCATCCACGTGCACCAGGGGAATGTTGTAGTGGTGCCGGAACAGGTCGACGACGGTCTTGGCTTCATCGAGCCGCAGCATGCCGTGATCGACGAACACGCAGGTGAGCTGGTCGCCGACCGCTTCGTGGATCAGCACCGCGGCGACGGCTGAATCGACGCCGCCGGAGAGGCCGCAGATCACCCTGCCCTTGCCGACCTGGGCGCGGATCTTTTCGATCGCCTCCTCGCGGAAGGCGCGCATGGTCCAGTCGCCGGTGAGGCCGGAAACTTTCCTGACGAAATTGCGGATCAGTTTGGCGCCATCCGGCGTGTGCACCACTTCGGGGTGGAACATCAGGCCGTAATATCTGCGCGTCTCGTCCTGGATGATCGCGAACGGCGCGTTGGCGCTGACGCCCGCGACCGAAAAGCCCGGCGGCATTTTGGTGATGCGGTCGCCATGGCTCATCCAGACCTGGTGCTTTTCGCCCATGCCCCAGGTGGATTCGAACAGCTGGCTCGCCGCCTTGACCTCGACATCGGCGCGGCCGAATTCGCGGTGATGGCCGCCCTCGACCTCGCCGCCGAGCTGGGCGGCCATGGTCATCTGGCCGTAGCAGATGCCGAGCACGGGAACGCCGGAATCGAAGATCAGCTGCGGCGCGCGGGGCGAGCCGGCCTCATGCACCGATTCCGGACCGCCGGAGAGGATCACCGCTTTCGGCTTCATCTCCTGGAAGGCTTGCTCCGCATTCTGGAACGGCACGATCTCGGAATAAACGCCCTCCTCGCGCACGCGGCGGGCGATCAGTTGCGTCACCTGACTGCCGAAATCGACGATCAGAATCTTGTCGTGCGCCGAGGCCACCGAGGGCGTCGACTCTGCTGCGGGCTGTGCTGCTGTCATGGACAGGAATTACGCGACGGGGGGCGGCGTCGCAACCGCACAGATGGGGGACTCACATTCTTATGTGGGCGGTGGACGGGAGGTATCTGGGTAAGCGCCGCCTGATTTGCCCAACCTAGCGGCTCAAGCCGTCATTGCGAGCGAAGCGAAGCAATCCATCGGGCGGCATAGAAAGAATGGATTGCTTCGTCGCTTCGCTCCTCGCAATGACGGTGGAGGCAAACGCGCCTCATATCTTCCAGCAATAGGACACCCCATGAAAATCCCCACCCTGCCCTTCACCGTCACCGACTGGAGCAAGGTCGAGCCGACGACGCACAAGGGCGAGACGGGTCAGGCGATTTGGCGGACGCTTGATATCGGCGACTTGCGGGTGCGGATGGTGGAGTACACGCCGGGCTATCTTGCCGATCACTGGTGCGATCGTGGGCATGTGCTTTATGTGCTGGAGGGAGAACTGGATAGCGAGCTGCGGGATGGGCGGAAGTTCAAGCTGACGGCGGGGATGAGCTATCAGGTGTCGGATTTTGGTGATGCCGCGCACCGGTCGTCGACGACGACGGGGGCGAAGCTGTTTATTGTGGATTGAGGGTCTTTACCCCGTCATTGCGAGCGAAGCGAAGCAATCCATAGCGCGGCATAACGGATGGATGGATTGCTTCGTCGCTTCGCTCCTCGCAATGACGGTGGCGGAGACCTAGCCCTTCTTCAGCACCGACACAAAAAACCCATCCGTTCCCGTCCGTCGCGGCGTCATCAGCCAACCCTCCGACGTTTCCAACGCGGCGTTGGCAAAATCTTCCGCCTTGTCCCACAGCACGCTCGCCGTCTGCTCCGGCGGCACCACTGCAAACTCTGGATGGCGCCCGACAAAACTGCGGACCTGCGCGCCGTTTTCCGGCGGCAGCACGGAGCACGTGATGTAGGCGATCCGGCCGCCCGGCTTAACCAGAGCGGCCGCGCGATCAAGCACTTCGGCCTGGTCCTTCAAGCGCACTTCGAGCGCGCCGGGACGCATGCGCCATTTGGCGTCGGGGTTGCGGCGCCAGGTGCCGGTGCCGGTGCAGGGCGCGTCGATCACGACCAGATCGGCCGAGGCGTGGATGTCGGCCAGCGGGTCGGCGTCGCCCTTCGGCGTGCGGACGTCGGCATTATGGATGCCGGCGCGCGACAGCCGCTCGTGGATCGGCGCGAGCTGGCGCTTGTCGTGGTCGGTGGCAATCAATCGGCCCTTGCCCTGCATCATTGCCGCCAGCGCAAGGGTCTTGCCGCCGGCGCCGGCGCATAGGTCGATCACCTGCTCGCCGGGTTTTGCCGCCGACAGCAACGCCGCCAGCTGCGATCCCTCATCCTGCACTTCAACGGCGCCCTTGATGAAGTCTTCCTCGGCATGGATGCCGGGATTGCGGGCGTCGGCGCCGAGTTCGATGCGCAGGCCGATCGCGGACCATGGCGTCGGCTGCGCGCCGAGATGAGAAAGCCGCGGCAACATCTTCTCGCGGTTGGCTTTTAGGGTGTTAATGCGAAGGTCGAGCGGCGCCCGGCTGGCCATGGCCGTGGCTTCCGCCACGCGGTCGTCGCCGAACACATCTGCCAGATGCGCATCCAGCCATTCCGGGTAATCGCCGGCGATGTGCGGCGGCGCATCGCTCAGGGAGCGCGAGGTCAGGGCCGTGCGTTCCGCCGCACTGAGCGGTTCGGGCGCAAAGCGCTCGCCGTGGCATAGATTGGAGATCGTCTCGGTGTCCATGCCGCGCTCAAGCCGGAGCATGCCGAGCACGCGGGCCCGCGGCGTATCCGCCTCCATCAGCCAGGCGCTCGAGGCGCGCCGGCGCAACACGTCCCAGACGAGGCCCGCGATCGCGGCGCGGTCGCCGGAACCGGCATAGCGGTGCGCGGTGCCCCACTCCTTCAGCGCCTTGGCGGCGGGAACGCGCTGGGCGTCGATGGTGTCGATCAGTTCGATGGCTGCGGACAGCCGGGCGGCGGGGGTCATTCAAGGCTTTCGGTTCGAGAAGGTCGCGCTCAGATAAGAAGCAGCATCTTCAGCGCGAAGTAGATCCACATCGCCAGCAGCACAAGGACGCCGGCGAACCAGGCCAGCGAGCGGGTCCGGACGTCGTTCGACGTGACAAAGATCCCGGCATGCGCAAAGCGCGTCACGACGAACACCCAGGACATCAGCAGGATGAAGAAATCCGCCTTGCGCAGCGGCAGCGCCAGCGCGATCAGGATGTAGAACAGGACCGGGATTTCGAACTGGTTGCTGTAGCAATTGCCGATCTTGGTGGCCTTTTCGGGCCAGTTCGGCTGGCGCAGCGCGATGTCCTTCAGGCTGGTTTCCCTCGCTTTCAGGGCACCGGTCCGCGCCGTGGCCATCCACAGCAGCAGCGCAAAGGTGAGCCCGACCTGGGCAAAGACAGGCAGCAAAACCAGTTGAATCGACATCAGGACGCCCATGGGAATCTCCCCGCAGGGCGTTCGCCGCCCGCATCACCAATAGCGGGGGTGCCGCCCTGTGACAAATCGGCAGCCGCGTCCAGTTGAACCGCAATCGGCGCCGCCGTGACCTACTGCTGGAGCGCTCAGGTCATTCCGGTCGGAACGGCTCCGCCCTTCGAGATGGCCCGATGAATATCACCTCACCGCTCTGGACCGGCGCGGCCCGTGTGGCCGAAGTGCCCGGTGATTCCATGACCTCGTTGCTCCGGATGGTTGGCGCCGGAACCGGCTGGTTCGACGACAGCGTCGATGGCGGGCTTGGCATTGTGATGTCGGCGCTGGCCGGTGTCGCCGCCGCGCTGGCGGTGGCGATCATGCTGTCGGTCTATTTCCGCAGCGGCTACCGCAGCCCGCGCGATCTTTTCAAGCACGGCCTCGCCGCTTTTGTCGTGATCGCCCTCTTCGCCTTCGTGGTCTACGACGTCAGGCATGCCGCGCTGGCCTATCTCGGCATCAATCCGGCAAAACCCGCGGTGGAATTCGAAATCCGGCTGCCGAAGGCGGCGCTGACCGCAATTGCCGATACCCAGGTGGAACTGCTCACCGACCGGAACCAGAAGCTGGCCAAAGTGCAGGATGCGCTGGCCGCGACGTCGGACGGCCGCAACGTGCTGAAGGGAACCGTCACCCTCGACTACCGCACCACCGAACGCACGGTGGTGCTCAATCTGCCCGGGAGCGCGCAAACCCAGTTCAAGCTGCGGCTGCCGGCCAGCCCGACGCATTCCGACAAGTTCGGGCCCTGGCACCTGGCCGACGGCATCACGCTTGCGAAGGGCGACGCCGTGACACCGGAGACGCATAACGCGTTCGCGATCCGCTACCGCGTGCTGTGAGTGACATAACATCGCTCCATCCCCGTCATTGCGAGCGCAGCGAAGCAATCCATTGCGCGGCATAACGGATGGATGGATTGCTTCGTCGCTTCGCTCCTCGCAATGACAAGTCCCGATTCAAACGACCTTTCAAACAAACATTCAAACACCCTGCTCCGGACCGCTCCTTTCGCAAGCGACGGCGTGCAAAATTTCATCATTCCGTCGCCGACAAATCTATAATCGGCGATGAAAGGATTTTCACATGAGCCAATTCCGCCTGACCCAGATTTCCGATACCCACCTCGCCCGGCGCCTCGCAAAGCTCACCGACAATTTTCATCGCGCAGCTGAACATATCGACGCGACGCGGCCTGATCTTGTGATCAACAGCGGCGATCTTGCTTTCGATGCGCCGACCAGTCCGAACGATCTCGTCTTCGCCAAATCGCTGCACGCCGAGCTTCCGGTCGCCTGCCGCTATCTGCCCGGCAATCACGACATCGGCGACAATCCGACCGCGGTCGGACCGGTGCCTTCACATCCCGCGAGCGAACAGCATCTGCAAAGCTATCGCGCCGTGATCGGCGAAGACCGCTGGCGCTTCGACGAAGCCGGCTGGTGTTTTGTCGGATTGAACTCGCTGATCATGAACACCGGGCTTGCCAGCGAGGCCGAGCAGTTCGACTGGCTCGCGTCCGAGCTGTCATGCACGAACGGCAAACCGGTCGCGCTGTTCGTACACAAGCCGCTCTATCTCGACGCGCCCGACGATCCCGAGCTTGAGGTTTCCGCGATCCGCTACGTGCCGCAGCCGGCGCGGGCGCGGTTGATCGAGATGTTCGGCACGGTCGATCTGCGCCTGATCGCCTCCGGCCACGTCCACCAGCGCCGCGATTTCACCTATGGCCGCGTCCGTCATGTCTGGGCGCCGTCGGCCGGCTTCATCATTTCCGACAAGCGGCAGGAGCGGATCGCGCTGAAGGAAACCGGGTTGGTGGAATACCGCTTTACGCCGGACAGTTTCGAAGTCCGCCACATCCGCGCGCCCGGCCAGGTCGATGTCGACCTGGACGAGTTGCTCCAAAAAGCGCCGGCCAGTTAGCCCGTGAATTCAGAATAGTCGACGGCCGCGCGCTTTGGTGGTCGTGCCGTTTCGTTTGGCCGGCTGGTCCCCAGCGCGGACTAGGTTCCTCGTTCGCTGTCGTCCTCTCCCTGGATACGCCTTTGCCTGCTTCTTGGGCCGAATCTGGCTAAAAACTGGTAATGACAACGTTGTCATTCCATTATACGGTGGATCCAACACCTGGATCGCCACAGATGGAGCGACACATCCCCCTCGGCATCTCCCATCCCTGCACCCAGCTCGATCGGTGGTGCGTGATCTTCGGTCCCGGTGCGGACAGGACCGTGAGGCGGGTCCTGCACGGCCGTTTCGGCTGAGGGAACGGCGATGAACTTCCTGCCGCTGTGGCGCTATCGCGACCAATTGATCGATGGGACGATCGTCACGCTCGAACTGACCGTCATAGCCGCCTGCTTCGGCCTCCTGATCGGCACCGCCGGCGCCGTCGCACTCAAGGGGCGCGTGAAGCCCACGCGCTGGCTGGTGCGCGGCTACATCGAGCTGTTCCGCAATACGCCATCATTGATCCAGATCTTCATCGTGTTCTTCGTGCTGCCGAGCTTCGGCTTGAAGCTGCCGGCGTTCGAGGCGGCGGCGGTGGCGCTGTCGCTCTACTTCGGCGCCTATTCGATCGAGATCATCCGCTCGGGCCTCGACTCCGTCCCGAAAAGCCAGATCGAGGCCGGCCAATGCCTCGGTCTCAGCGGCTGGCAGGTGTTTTTCCATATCCTGCTGCCGCCGGCGCTGCGGAACGCCTATCCGGCGGTGACCAGCCAATTCGTGCTGCTCCTGCTCGGGACTTCGCTCGCCTCGCAGGTCGCCGCCGATGAGCTGTTCCACGTCGCAGGCTTCATCGAGAGCCGCACCTATCGCAGCTTCGAAGTCTACGCGATCATCTGCGCGGTCTATTTCGCGATGGCGATGTCGTTCAAGATCCTGTTCGCGGTGGTGGGCGCCCTCGCCTTCCGCTGGCCCCGGCGGCGTTGAGGCAGGCCGCCGCATGCGATCCTTCACCTTCATCGATTTCGTCTCGCTGCTCTCGGCGCTGCGCTGGACGGTGGTGCTGGTCGTCCTCGCTCTCGGCTTCGGCGCGCCGCTCGGACTTGGGCTGGCGACGGGCCGGATCAGCCGCCTCGCCCCGCTGCGCTGGATCTCGGCCGCAGCGATCCAGGTGATCCAGGGCGTGCCGCTGCTCGGCCTGCTCTTCTTCTTTTACTTCGGCATGCCGGTGTTCCTTGGCATCCAGGTGCCGGCGCTCGTCGCGGTTACGGTGGCCTACACGCTCTACACCGCGGCCTTCCTGGGCGATATCTGGCGCGGCGGGCTCGAGGCTGTGAAACAGGCGCAATGGGAAGCCGGTGCCTGCCTCGGCCTGTCGCGCTGGCAGCAATTCCGCCACATCGTCGGGCCGCAGGCGCTGCGCCTGTCGCTGCCGCCGACGGTCGGCTTCCTCGTCCAGCTCGTGAAGGGCACCTCGCTCGCTTCGATCATCGGCTTCGTCGAGCTGGCGCGCGCCGGCCAAGTGGTGAGCGCCGCGACCTTCCAGCCCCTGCTCACCTACGCCGTGGTCGCGGCGATCTACTTCGCAACCTGCCTGCCGCTCACGCTGTGGTCCCGTTCCCTGGAGGCTCGCCTCGATGGCTCTCGTTGAAATCCGCGACGTCCACAAGAAGTTCGGCCGGACCGACGTGCTCAACGGCGTTTCGCTCGACGTCGAAGAGGGCGAGATCGTCACGATCATCGGCCGCTCCGGCTCGGGCAAATCGACGCTGCTCCGCTGCATCAACGCGCTCGAGACGGTCGATGCCGGGGAGATTCACGTCGAGGGACAACGGGTCCACGCCAGGATGCCGGACTTGCGGCAGTTTCGCCAGCGCGTCGGCATCGTCTTCCAGGCCTTCAACCTGTTTTCCCATCTCAAGGTCGAACGCAACATCACGCTGGCCCCATTGCTCACCGGCCGCATCGGCAAGTCCGAAGCGCGCCCGCTTGCCCTGGATGTCCTCGCCCGCGTCGGCCTTGCCGACAAGATCGACGCCTGGCCGGAGCAGCTCTCCGGCGGTCAACAACAGCGGGTGGCGATTGCCCGCTGCCTTGCCATGGCCCCGCACCTCATGCTGTTCGACGAGGTGACTTCGGCGCTCGACCCCGAACTGGTCGGCGAGGTCTTGAAGGTGATGGAGGCGATGGCGCGCCAGGGCATGACGATGATCCTCGTCACGCACGAGATGGGGTTTGCCCGCAACGTCGCCGACCGCATCGTCTTCATGCACCGGGGCCGCGTCTGGGAAGAGGGACCGCCGTCGAAACTGTTCGTCCGACCCGAGACCCCCGAACTCGCAAGTTTCATCGCCTCGGTGAAATGAGCACCTACCAAGCAAACCGGCCATCGTGCCACCACCAGGAGAGAGTCATGAGAAGATTGAAATCCCTCTTCGCTATCGCCACCACGGCGCTCGCCGTCCTCGCTGCGCCAGGTCCTGCCAGTGCCGACAAGCTGAAGGATGTGCTAGGTGCCGGACGTCTGCGCGTCGGCATCCTCACCGACGCTGCACCCTGGGGCTTCAAGGACGACAAGGGCGAAATCGCCGGCCTCGACGCCGATCTCGCCAAGCTGATTGCGGCCGACATGGGCGTGAAGCTCGAACTCGTCCCGGTGACGGGCGCGGCGCGCATCCCGAGCCTGTTGTCCGACAAGATCGATGTCCTGATCGCAGGTCTTGGTGCAACGCCGGAACGCGCCCAGCAGATCATGTTCTCCCAACCCTACGCGGTGGTGAATCTCGGCGTTTATGGTCCGAAGTCGATTGCCGCAGCGACCGGCAAGAAGGCCGAAAACCTCGAACGCCACACCGTCGCGGTGGCCAAGGGAACGACGCTCGACGTCTGGCTCACCGACAATGCGCCAAAGGTGAAGCTGGTGCGCTTCGAGGACACTCCCTCGGCGATCGCCGCCTATCTCGCCGGCCAGGCCGACAGCTTCGCCGAGAACAGCGCGATCGCGCTCAAGGTGAAAGAGCAGAATCCAACCAAGGAGGTCGAGCTCAAGTTCCTGATCCGTCAGTCGCCGGCGCATATCGGCTTGCGGCAGGGCGAGCAGAATCTGCTCAACTGGATCAACACCGCCCTCTTCACCAACAAGCTGAACGGCAAGCTCGGCGAACTGCAACTGAAGTGGTTCAAGGAAGAGCAGTCACTGCCGACCTTGTGAGTTCAGGCGAACTTCTTTTTTCTCGAGGAGCTGCAAACATGATTGAACGTTATTTGGTCGGCCCGCGCATGAGCCAGGCCGTCGTCTGCGCCGGCATGGTGCATATTGCCGGCCAGGTGGCCGACGACCGCAAGGCGGGGATCGTTTCCCAGACGAGCCAGGTGCTCGGCAAGATCGAGGCGCTGCTCAAGCAGGCTGGATCCGATCGCTCCAGGCTGGTCGCGGTCAACGTCTTCCTGCCGCACATCACCGACTTCGAGGCGATGAACTCGGTGTGGGACGCCTGGATCGATCCCGCCAATCCGCCTGCACGCGCCTGCGTCGAAGCGCGGCTCGCAGACCCCGATTTGCGCGTCGAGATGACGGCCGTCGCCGCCGTCTGAGACGCGCTTTTCTCCTTCAACCTTCGGCCGGCGTCGGTGACGACGCGGCCCTGAGGCATCCAATGCATACCGGACTTTTCCACGAGATCGACTTCGACGCCGACCACAAATGGTCGGGCCACCTCAGCATCCCGTTCTCGATCGATCGATCGCCCTATTTCCAGGTCAAGATTCCGATCTTCCGGATCCGCAACGGTGCGGGCCCGCGAGTTCTGCTGATGGCAGGTAACCACGGCGACGAATACGAGGGTGAGATCACGCTCGCGCGGCTGTTTCGCCGGCTCGATCCCGCCATCATGAAGGGCGAGGTGACCATTCTGCCCTTCGCCAATCTCCCGGCGGTGATGGCAGCCCGCCGACGCTCACCGCTTGACGAGGGCAATCTCAACCGCGCCTTCCCTGGCGACCCCTCGGGCACGCCGACTTTCCGGCTCGCGCATTTCCTCGAACATGAACTCTTCCCCCGCCACGACGTGATCTTCGATATCCATTCCGGTGGGACGTCGATGGCGCATCTGCCTTGCGCCCTGATCGAGCGGCAAGGCCCGCCGGACATGTTCGCCCGCGCGCTCAGTCTCATGGAGGGGCTCGGAATGCCGTTCGCCTTTGTCGCCGAGAACGGCGCCGAAGCCCCGACCTCGATGGCAGCTGCCGCGCGGGCCGGAGCGATCGGCATCTCCGGCGAATTCGGCTCCGGCGGCACCGTCACGCCGCAGACGATGGCGCTGACCGCCCGGGCCGTGGACCGCCTGCTGCTCGCGCTTGGCATCATCGATGCACCGGTGCTCGGCCCACACGTGCCCATCGAAGGACAAACCGAACTGCTGGCGCTGGATAGCCACGCCCAGGCGGTGTTCGCGACACGGCGCGGCTGGTTCGAACCGGCGGTCGTGGTCGGCGCGCGGGTTGTGGATGGCGACGTGGCGGGCTGGTACCACGATTTCGAACGACCCGAGGCGCCCGAGGAAGTGCTGCGCTTCCCCGCCGCCGGGATCGTGATCTCGCAACGTCTCCACACCGACTGCCAGAGCGGTGATTGCCTGGTCCAGGTCGGCCGGCCGTTGACACGGGATGAGGCTTCGGGCCGATGAGCTTTTGATGCGCGAAACGACTCTAGACAACGCCAGAGCCCTTTCCGTTCCGATGGAATCGGAACGGGGCTCTAAATTCTTGTTTTGACGCGTTTTCTACCGCAGATAAGTCTACGCAATCTGCGTAAACTTGATTGCTATGCGAACCGCTATCCACTTCGCTGGAAAACGCTCTAGCCCCTGGGTTCGATGGCCGATCCGACCGTGACAACCTTCGATGATGTCGTGCGAATTGCGGCACCGCCCGGGCGCGGCACTGCGATCGGGCGACCGCCGCGCATCGAAGAGGTGGCGGAACGCGCCAGGGTCTCCCCGATCACGGTGTCGCGGGTGCTGCGTCATCCCGAGAAGGTCAATCGCGAGACCCGCGACCGTATTCTCGAGATCATCGAGGCGACCGGATACGCTTCCAACCCTCACGCGCGGGCGTTGCGTTCGGGCCGCTCCAACGTCGTCATTGCCTTCGTCTCCAACATCCTCAGCCAGCAGTTCGGCCTGGCCGTGCGCAGCTTCGCAGCGGCGCTCGAGCCGGAAGGATACGAAGTGTTGGTCGGTCAGACCTCCTACTCCTATGCCCGCGAAGTGGCGATGCTGCAGTCACTGCGCGGCATCCGGCCGGCCGCCGTGCTGTTTACCGGCGTGATCGAGCTCGAAGAGAACCGGGCCGCCCTGCAGGAGCTGGCCATTCCGGTGATCGAGACATGGGCCTATCCGCGTGATCCGATCGACATGCTCGTCGGATTCTCCAACGCCGACGCCGGAGCGATGGCGGCCCAGCGACTGGCGGCCGCCGGACATCGCCGCGTTGCCTTCATCGGTCGCAGCAGCGGCCGCGGCGCGCTACGCCGCGACGGTTTTCGCGCCGCCGCTGGAAAACTCGGCATCGAGATCGTGCACGAGATCGCCGTCGGCGAGGTCACCGGTCTTGTCGACGGCCGCACAGCCTTCGGCGCCCTTCTCGCCCGTGGCGATCCGGTCAACGCCGTCTTCTGCGCCAACGATCTTTTGGCGACGGGGGCGCTGATCGAGGCGCGCTCCCGCGGCCTGTCCGTGCCGCACGATCTTGCGTTGCTCGGCTTCGGCGACAACGACGTGGCGGATCAGATGACGCCCGGCCTCACCACGATCGCATTTGATTCCGCGGCGATCGGCCGGATCGCCGGCGAACTCCTGCTGGCGCGTCTGGCCGGTACGCCGCATGCCCTGCAGCGACACGCGGTCGAACTCTTCTTCGTCGAGCGCGGCAGCGTCTGAGACCGATTCCCTACGCCTTGTCCGGTCCGACCCGCACCAGCTGCTTGCCGAAATTGGCGCCCTTGAGCAGGCCCATGAACGCCGCGGGCGCGCTGTCGAGGCCTTCGGTGACGAACTCCTTGTGCTTGATCTTGCCTTCGCGGAACCATCCCGACATGTCGCGCAGGAAGTCGCCATGGCGCGCGGCAAAATCGCTGACGATGAAGCCACGGATGGTGAGGCGCTTGGTCAGCACCGCGCGCATCATCTTGCCGCCCCATTTCGGCGAGGTCTCGCCGAAATTGTTGTACTCGGCGATCAAGCCGCAGACCGGCATGCGCGCGAACGCGTTGAGCTGCGGGAACACCGCATCGAACACCGCGCCGCCGACGTTTTCAAAATAGACGTCGATGCCCTTCGGGCAGGCGTCCTTCAGTTTTGCGGCGAGATCGGGATCGCGGTGATCGAGGCAATCGTCGAAGCCGAGCTCCTTTTTGACGTAGTCGCATTTGTCCTTGCCGCCCGCGATGCCGATCGCCCGCGCGCCCTTGATTTTCGCAATCTGGCCGACGGCCGAACCGACGGCGCCGGAGGCCGCCGCCACCACGACGGTTTCGCCCGCCTGCGGCTTGCCGATATCGAGCAGGCCGGTATAGGCGGTCATGCCGGGCATGCCGAGCACGCCGACCGCGGTCGAGATCGGTGCGAGCTTCGGATCGATCTTGGTTAGACCCTTGCCGTCCGAGATCGCATGGGTCTGCCAGCCGGCGCGCGACAGCACGATGTCGCCTTTCGCAAAGCCGGGATTGTTCGAGGCGATCACCTCGCTGACCGTGCCGCCTTCCATCACGCCGTCGATCGGCACCGGCGCGGCATAGGACGGGCCGTCGCTCATCCGCCCGCGCATATAGGGATCGAGCGACAGCCAGATGGTGCGCAGCAGGACCTGGCCCTCGCCCGGTGTCGGCGCTGAATATTCCTCGAGGCGGAAGTCGGAAGGCTTGGGCTCGCCAGTGGGGCGGGACGCGAGGACGATGCGTTTTGCGGATTGGGACATGGTTGGTTCCTCCGATTGTTATTTATTCGTCATTGCGAGCTATCGAGGCGCCGTCATTCCGGGACGATGCAAAGCATCGAACCCGGAATCTCGAGATTCTGGGTCTGGTGCTTACGCACCATCCCGGAATGACGGTTTCAAACTCTTCAATACCACCTGTATCGGAAAATATCAGGCCGCGATTTTTGCCAGCGCGGCCTCAAACGCCGCCGCAGCGCTTGGCAAATCGGGGAACGCCAGACCGCTATCCGCGGTCTGCTTCTGGGCTTCCGTTGCGGTGGGACGAACCTCCGCAATCGGCTTTGCCCCATCCAGCAAGGCCGCCGGCGCGATCACGTGAAACTCATGGGTTTCGATCGGCGCATCCTTCAGCAGGAAGACGCTGAGCGAGACGATGTCGGTACCACGCCGATAGGAAATGTAGCGGTCGACCGCCACCGAACCGTCGCGCTGCATGCCGCCGAGCTTTGCAAAGCCCTTGGAGTCGAGCAGCTTGTGGGCCTTGAAGCCCTTGGTGCCAACCGACTTCGCCTTCGCTGTCTCCTCCGACAGGTCGTATTTGGCGGCCATCGCCTTGCCGATTTCGGCGAGCTGCTCCGACATCGTGTGTTCGAACTCTTTTGCCTCGGTGCGCGGCTTCGATGCCTTGCCTGGCTTGGCCGCGTTGCGCTTTTGCAGCTCGGCGTTGCACCGCGCGATGATGTCAGCCGCGGCTTTCCGCTCGGCGTTGACGAGCAGATTCTTCAAATCCTGATTAGAAAGCGCGGCAATCCTGTCGTCCGACCAATCGACCATGATGTTCAATTTCTTTCAATGGCGAGGCCGTCATTCCGGGGCGCTTCGAAGACGCGAACCCGGAATCTCGAGATTCCGGGTTCGCTTCGCGCCCCGGAATGACGGCTTAAAATTACACTCCGCCCGGATAGTTCGGGCTTTCGCGGGTGATGGTGACGTCGTGGACGTGGCTTTCGCGCAGGCCCGCGCCGGTGATGCGCACGAACTGCGCCTTCTCGTGGAATTCGGCGAGGTTGCGCGCGCCGACATAGCCCATTGCCGCGCGCAGACCGCCGGCGAGCTGGTGCATGACGTTGCCGACCGGGCCCTTATACGGCACCTGGCCCTCGATGCCCTCGGGCACCAGCTTGAGCGTGTCCTTGATGTCCTGCTGGAAGTAGCGGTCGGCCGAGCCGCGCGCCATCGCGCCGACCGAGCCCATGCCGCGATAGGCCTTGTAGGAACGGCCCTGCCACAGGAACACTTCGCCCGGGGTCTCGTCGGTGCCGGCGAGCAAGGAGCCTACCATGGCGATGTCGGCGCCGGCGGCGAGCGCCTTGGCGAGATCGCCGGAATATTTGATGCCGCCATCGGCGATCACGGGGATGTCGGATTTCTTGGCGGCTTCGACCGCATCCATGATCGCCGTGAGCTGGGGAACGCCGACACCGGCGACAATGCGCGTGGTGCAGATCGAGCCCGGCCCGATGCCGACCTTGATCGCATCCGCACCGGCATCGATCAGCGCCTGCGCGCCTTCCTGGGTGGCGATGTTGCCGGCGATGACCTGCACGGCGTTGGAGAGCCGCTTGATGCGATTGACGGCTTCCAGCACCCGCGAGGAGTGGCCGTGCGCGGTGTCCACCACGATGAGGTCGACGCCGGCGTCGATCAAAAGCTCGGTGCGCTCAAAGCCGCCCTCGCCGACCGTGGTCGCGGCCGCGACGCGAAGCCGTCCCTGCGCGTCCTTGCAGGCGAGCGGATGCGCGACCGCCTTTTCCATGTCTTTCACGGTGATCAGGCCGACGCAGCGATATTGCTCGTCGACCACCAGCAGCTTTTCGATGCGATGCTTGTGCAGCATCCGTTTCGCCTCGTCCTGGCTGACGCCTTCGCGCACCGTGACGAGGCCTTCATGCGTCATCAGCTCGGAGATTTTTTGCCTGGGGTCGGTGGCAAAACGCACGTCGCGGTTGGTGAGGATGCCGACGAGCTTGCCCGGGACGCCCTTGGAAGCACCGGTGACCACCGGAATGCCGGAGAAGCCGTGATCGTTCATCAACGTCAGCGCGTCCGACAGCATGGCGTCGGGACCGATGGTCAGCGGATTGACCACCATGCCGGATTCGTACTTCTTGACCTGCCGCACCTGGGCGGCCTGGCCTTCAGGATCGAAATTGCGGTGGATGACGCCGACGCCGCCGGCCTGCGCCATCGCGATCGCCATGCGCGCTTCGGTCACCGTATCCATCGCGGATGCGATAATCGGGATGTTGAGCGGGATGGCGCGGGTCACGCGGGAGCGGATATCCGCCTCCGAGGGCAGGATGTCGGAAAGACCGGGTTTGAGCAGCACGTCGTCGAACGTGTAGGCTTCGCGGATAGCCTGAAGTCCCTGCGCCATTTGCCAACTCCTTTCGGCGGCCTTCCGCCGCGGTATTATTTGGGATGAACGTCGCCTTCGGCTGCGCGAGCGGCGCTGCCGTCGAATCGAAGCCCATCGGTGGGGTTGACGGTGGTCGATAGCATGGCAGGCGGCCGAATCAAAGCGTTTGGCCGCTATGCACAGCCTTTTCCCGAAAAGCCCTTAGTTAAAGGGCCTTAACGTTGATATCCCGGCGGCGGGCCATGCTGGCGGATCGCCTCCACCACCTCCCGGTGCCGGCGGTCCTCCCGCTTCATGTGAACCGCGATGAGCGCATGCGCCGACGGCACCAGCAGCAGGACGTGGAAAAACAGGCCGAAAACCAGGCAAAACACCAGCAGAACGAGGTTGAAGATCGCCGAAAATGGCTGTCCGTTCAGGAGCAGCCCAAGTGGCGGCAACAGCGCGGCAAGCAGGTAGATCATCGTCGGGTCTCCGGTGGCGCCAGTAAGCGGCGTCACGCAGGATTTAGGTGGTATGCGCGGTTCCGCAATGGCTTGCCCGGCAGCAGGGTGATACAGCCCAATTCACCCCGCCTCCGACCCTCGCGCCCTGATTCCATGGACAAACAGCGCATAATCCCGCTCATCGTGGCCACCGCCCTGTTTATGGAAAACGTGGACGCGACGGTCATTGCGACGTCGCTGCCGGCGATCGCGGCTGATATCGGCACTAGTCCGCTGACGCTGAAACTGGCGATCACGTCCTACCTCCTCTCGCTCGCGGTGTTCATTCCTGCCAGCGGCTGGACCGCCGACCGTTTCGGCGCACGGATGGTGTTCGCGATCGCGATCGGGGTGTTCATGCTGGGATCGATCGGCTGCGCATTGTCGCAGAACGTGACCCATTTCGTGATCGCGCGCATCCTGCAGGGCCTCGGCGGCGCGATGATGACGCCGGTCGGGCGACTGGTGCTGCTGCGTTCGATCGACAAGAGCGGGCTGGTGCAGGCGATGACCTGGGTGACGGTGCCGGCGCTGATCGGCCCGGTGATCGGGCCGCCGCTCGGCGGCTTCATCACCACCTATTTCTCCTGGCACTGGATCTTCCTGATCAACATCCCGATTGGGCTGCTCGGCATCTTCCTCGCGATGAAATATATCGATCCGATCCGCAGCGAAGATCCGGAACGTTTCGATCTCTACGGGCTGGTGCTGGCGGGCATTGGTCTGGCCGGCATCGCGTTCGGCCTTTCGGTCGCCGGGCTCGGTCTGCTGCACTGGACGGTCATCGCGGGCCTCGTCGCGGTCGGCTCGATCTCGATGGCGCTTTACGTGATGCACGCGCGGAAGACGAAATCGCCGGTGCTGGACTTTTCCATGCTGCGGCTGCAGACGCTGCGCGCCAGCATCTATGGCGGCTTCCTGTTCCGGCTCGGGATCGGCGCGCTGCCGTTCCTGCTGCCGCTGCTGATGCAGGAAGGTTTTGGGCTGACGCCGTTCCAGTCCGGCCTCGTGACGTTCTCCTCCGCGGTCGGCGCCATGGGCATGAAGACGCTGGCCGCGCGCATCATCCGCACCTTCGGCTTCCGCAACTTGATGGCGGTCAACGCCATCATCAGCTCGGTGTTTCTCGCCGCCTGCGCCCTGTTCACGGTGTCGACGCCGCTGACGCTGATCTTCCTCATCCTGGTTGTCGGCGGCTTCTTCCGCTCGCTGCAATTCACCGCGATCAACACCGTCGCTTATGCCGAAGTCGAACCGGCGCAGATGAGCCGCGCCACCACGCTTGTGAGCGTCAACCAGCAGCTGGCGACGTCGGCCGGCGTCGCCGTCGGCGCGTTCTCCGTGGAATCGACCATGCTGTGGCATCACGCCACTGAGCTGGATGCAACCATGTTCGGCCCGGCTTTCATCGTGGTCGCGATCATCTCGGCGGTGTCAGGCTGGTTCTTCTGGCAGATGCCTGACGATGCCGGCCACGAGATCTCGGGCCGCAAGGCGGTCGAGATTTCCAGCCGCAAGGGCGCAGAAAAGGCCGCGACCAAAGCCGCCAGCGAAGGCCCCGAGGACACGCGCGATCAGCGGCTCGGATAGATCCGTCACGCCCAGTTGATCCCGATACCGGAACATATCCGCGCGCAATCGTTTTTCCTTTCGTACCTGGAAAGGAAAACCCCATGAAACTCGGAACTATTGGATTGGCCGCAGCGCTGACATTTGCGAGCACACTGGCTATCGCGCAAACCGGCACCGGTTCCTCCGGTGGCAGCACCGAGACCGGCGGATCGACCACGAGCGGCACCACGAAGGGACCGTCGGTCAACAGCACGACGACAGGCAGTTCCACCACCGGCTTGAGCAACGATGCCGGCAGCGCCGCCGCCGGCGCGAACAGCGCGCGGAATCCATCCGGAAATCCCGCAATCAATACCTCCCCCAGCGGATCGCCGGTAACTCCTGCCCCGGGTTCGGGCGTGGGACGATAGCGCCGTGTCGTGACATACGGTTGTATGTGATTTTTATCACTGCGATCCATTGATGCGCTGGCAAAATTTCCCTCCTGGCGAGATGGGCTCGCCAGAAATCAAGGAGGGAATGTCTATGACCAAAGCCAACACGGAAGCTTCGACCAATCGTCTCGACGACACCGATCTGGAACTCGTGAGCGGTGGTGAACGCACCCTTTACGAGAATCTGCATCGGCTGTGGTTCGCGGCCAGCTGCGTCCTCTCGGGCAGTACGCTGACCGTGAAGGGCGATCAGTTGCACTGCAGCTGACACGCTGGCGCGAATAGCGTTTCTGACTCTAACGGCCTCGGCGCGAAGCTTGAAAGGCGCTGAGGCCGTCATTGCGAGTTTTTGGAAGCTGAGCCGCGCGCCGCGCATGGGCCGGCGCCTTCTGCGGACACGCCAAGCCGCGCCGCCGGCGAAACTGGCGCAACGCACCGAAACGCTCAACCGCCTGTGGCACAGACTTTGCCTGCAAAATGAGCATCATTGTTCTGCAGAGGGGTCGCTGCTCATGTCGCATTCATCGTTTTTACTCAACCGCCGGCACTTTCTGCAGACCACCCTGGCCGGCGCGACAGCTGCAGCTTTCCATGGTTCGGACGCCGCCGCGCAAGGCCGCTCGGAAACATTGCTTGTCGTGCAGGAGCTCGGCCCCAATTCGCTCGATATGCAGGGCGTCGGTTCGAACCAGACCGTCAACGGGCTGTCCTGGAATTGCTACGACCGGCTCCTGACCTACGCGCCGAAAACGCTGCCCGACGGGACGCTGTCCTACGACCGCGAAAAACTCGCGCCCGAACTGGCCGAGAGCTGGGAAGTTGCGGCCGACGGCATGTCCTGCGCCTTCAAGCTGCGCAAGGACGCAAAGTTTCACGACGGCACGCCGGTCACGGCCAGCGACGTCAAATGGTCGTTCGATCGCGCGGTCAAGGTCGGCGGTTTTCCCACCTTTCAGATGTCGGCGGGCTCACTGGAAAAAGCCGAACAGTTCGTCGTCGTCGACGACCACACTTTCCGGATCGACTATGTCCGCAAGGACAAGCTGCTGCTGTTCAACGTCGCCGTCGTCGTCCCCTTCATCATCAACTCGCAACTGGCGAAGAAGAATGCGACGCCGGAAGATCCCTGGGCATTGAGCTGGCTGAAGAACAACTAGGCCGGCGGCGGCGCCTACAAGCTTGACAGCTGGAAGCCCGGCACCGAGACCATCCTGACGCGCTTCGACGACTGGAAGAGCGGCCCGCTTCCGAAAATCAAACGCATTATCATGCGCGACATCCCTTCCCCCGGCACGCGGCGGGCCACGCTGGAACGCGGCGATGCGGATCTGTCGAGCGGCTTTGCCCCGCGCGATTTCGATCAGGTCATCAAGGACGGGAAGGTCAAGGTCTCCGGCGTGCCGATCCCGAATGCGCTTTGGTCACTGGCGCTGAATACCGCCAAGCCGCCGTTCGACAATGTCAAACTGCGCCAGGCGCTCGCCTGGGCGATGCCTTACGAACAGATCCAGAGCAGCGCCTTCTTCGGCCGCGCCGTTCCGATGTATGGCGGCCCCGCCGAGGTCTCAAAGCCGATATGGCCACAACCCTTCCCCTATGTCACCGACCTCGACAAGGCCAGGGCGCTGATGAAAGAGGCCGGTTTTGAGACCGGGTTCGAGACGACGCTCTCGCTCGACACTGGCACGGCAACGGTCGGCGAGCCCACCATCGTGCTCATTCAGGAGAGCCTCGCCAAGATCGGTATCAAGGCCGACATCAACAAGATCCCGGGGGCCAACTGGCGGACCACGCTGAACAAGAAGGAACTGCCGCTTGCGCTCAATCGCTTCAGCGGCTGGCTCGATTATCCCGAATATTACTTCTACTGGAATTTCCACGGCAACAATTCGATCTTCAACATCTCCTCGTACCAGAACAAGGAGATGGACAAGCTGATCGACAAGGCCCGCTTTACGACCGATGCCGCGGAATACGAAACGACCGTGAAGGCGTTCATTGCGCTGTGCATGCGCGACGTTCCGGTGATTCCGCTCAACCAGCCGATCCACGACGTCGCGATGCAAAAGAACATCGGAGGCTACGAATTCTGGTTTCACCGCGAGCCGGACTTCAGGCAGTTCACCAAGGGTTAGAGCGTTTTCCAGCGACGTGGACGCCGGTTCGCGTGGCTGGCCAAGCGCTCCCATTTCGAAGCCGAAATAAGCCCTGTCTTGCTGTGTGACGTCGGTCACGGCAACGGGCCGGCCCATGCCGTATCCCTGTGATCACGGATGGCGGGAATGGTCTCGCTCCAAGGACAACACCATCGCGTAACGATCAATCCCAAACCAACAGGAGACTGACATGAACAAGAATGAACTGAGCCTCGATGAACTGAACAAGGTTGCCGGCGGCATGATCAAGCAGACTTGCCCGCGGCTTCCGACCGGGACCGGCCCGACCTTCCCGACCGACCCGTTTCCGTTCCCGATTCCGTTTATTCCGCTTGGTCCGTTCCGTTTCTGATCCTTCGCGGCATCAGACCGGCAAGAGGCCGCCCAGTCGGGCGGCCTCTTTTACTTGAAGGTCTTTCGTCATTGCTGTGACTTCGCTCCGCCGCGAAAGCCCATCGCCAGGACGTAGCGCTCGGACGAGTCCTGGCGGCTCGAGGCCGGCTTGACGTGTTTGACGGTGGCAAAATCGCGCTTGAGCTGCGCCAGCAGTTCGCCTTCGGCGCCGCTCTGAAACACTTTTGCGACGAAGGTGCCGCCGGGATTGAGCACCTCGGTGGCGAACGCCGCCGCGGTTTCGACCAGCCCGATGATGCGGAGCTGATCGGTCTTGCGATGGCCCGTGGTGTTGGCGGCCATGTCTGATAGCACCACGTCGGCGCGGCCGCCCATCATCGCCAGCAGTTTTTCCGGTGCATCGTCGCTAAGGAAATCGAGCTGCGCGAAGGTGACGCCCGGCACTTCCGGCATCTCGAGCAGATCGATCGCGACCACCTTGCCCTTGCCGTTGGCCGCCCCGATGCGTTTGGCCGCGACCTGGCTCCAGCCGCCGGGGGCCGCGCCCAGATCGACCACGGAGATGCCTGACTTCAGGAAGCGATGCTTGTCGTCGATCTCGATCAGCTTGTAGGCCGCGCGCGAGCGCCATCCGTCCTTTTTGGCCTGCGCCACATAGGGATCGTTGAGCTGCCGTTCCAGCCAGAGCTTTGATGACAGCTTGCGCTTGCCACCAGACTTGACCGTGACGTGCAACCGGCCGGTGGTGTCTTTCGCCATATCTGTCCTCGTCGTCATTCCGGGATGGTCCGAAGGACCAGACCCGGAATCTCGAGCTTCCGGGTTCGATGCTTCGCATCGCCCCGGAATGACGTCAACAGGACCTTAGCGCGCCGTCCTCCCGCATCATTTCGACCAGCATGCCCTCGCGCAGGCCGCGGTCGGCGACGCGCAGCCGCGGCAGCGGGAACGCGTCGCGGATCGCGTCGAGGATGGCGCAACCGGCCAGCACCAGATCGGCGCGCTCGATGCTGATGCAATTGTTGTTGGCGCGCTCCTGATAGCTCATGCCGAGCAGCCGCTGGATCACCGAGGTGACGTCGGAATTGTTCATCCAGATGCCGTCGATGCGGCGCCGGTCGTAGCGCTGCAGGTTGAGAAACACGCCGGCCAGCGTCGTCACGGTGCCCGACGTGCCGAGCAGATGCATGTCACGCAGATCACCGCCGTGCTCGGCCGCAAACGGCGCCACATACTGCGCGACCTCGGCGACCATCCGCGCATAGGATTCGGGCGTAACGTCCTTGCCGCCGAAATGCTCGGCAATGGTGCCGACGCCGAGCGGGATCGACATCCAGGCCTTGATCCGCGGTACGGCGTTTTCTTCCGCTGGATCGCGCTCGATCCGGACCAGTTCGGTCGATCCGCCGCCGATATCGAACAGGATGGCACCCCGTCCTTTGGGGTCGAGCAGCGGCGAGCAGCCGATCACCGCGAGCGTCGCCTCGGTCTCGCGATCGATCACCTCGAGCCGGATGCCGGTGTCTTTTGCCACCCTCTCGCGAAAGCTCTCGGCATTGGCCGCGGCGCGGCAGGCTTCGGTTGCGATCAACCTCAGGCGCCGGGCCTTGCGGTAGCGGATCTTGTCGCTGCAGATACTCAAGGCCGCAATCGCACGGTCGATCGCCGCCTCGCTGATGGAACCGGTCGAGGAGATGCCCTCGCCCAGCCGGATGATCCGGGAGAACGAATCGACCACGCGGAAGCCGTCGCCGGCCGGACAGGCGATCAGGAGCCGGCAGTTGTTGGTGCCAAGGTCGAGTGCGGCGTAGACGCCGCCTTCCGCCCCTGCCACAGCAGACCCTGACGGGCTTGCGCGGGCCGCAAGGCCATCGGCAAGCCGCGTATCCTCGTTCATCAAAACTGTCTTTCCGCGGCATATGCTGCCGCCGAAGAATGAGCGTTCACGGAAACTTTAGCAGCGCCAAGGGCCTACGCAACATCCCATCACATAGGACCATGCCCAAACAGGCGTTGTCGCTGGGGGATCGGTGCGTTATTTGGTTCCGAGCCCGCGAAAGTCGCGGAAATCCAAGCATTTCAGGTATTTTTCGATGCAAGATCACACGTCGCCGTCGTCGCTGGAAAACGCTATCGCAGTGCAAAAATACGGCGTCGGGCAGCCGGTCCGGCGCAAGGAAGACGACACGCTGGTCCGCGGCAAGGGTAAATACACCGATGATTTCAGCCTGCCGGGCCAGGCCTATGCCTGGATCGTGCGCTCCAGCCATGCCCATGGAATCATCCGCGGCATCGATATCAAGGCCGCGCGAACCATGCCGGGCGTGCTCGGCGCCTGGACCGGCCAGGACCTGGTGGCCGCCGGCTACAACCCCTTCACCTGCGGCCTGCCGCTGAAGAGCCGCGACGGCTCGCCGCTGCTGCAGACCAACCGCATGGCCTTGGCGACCGACAAGGTGCGCTTCGTCGGCGATCCCGTGGCCTATGTCGTCGCCGAAACGCTGGCGCAGGCGCGCGATGCGGCGGAAGCCGTCGAGCTCGATATCGAGCCGCTGCCCGCGGTGACCAGTGCCGAGGAAGCCGCAAAGCCCGGCGCGCCGCAGCTCTACGATCACATCCCCAACAACACAGCGCTCGACTATCACTATGGCGATGCCGCGAAGATCGATGCGGCGTTCGCCGGCGCCGCGCATGTGACGAAGCTCGATATCGTCAACACCCGTGTCGCCGTGGTGTCGATGGAGCCGCGCGTGGCGCTGGCTTCCTACGACAAGGCCAGCGAGCGCTTCACTATCCAGGTGCCGACGCAGGGCGTTTCCGGCAACAAGGTCACGTTTGCAAAAATCCTGAACGTGCCGAACGACAAGGTTCGCATCCTGACCGCCAATGTCGGCGGCTCGTTCGGCATGAAGAACATGAACTATCCGGAATACACCTGCATCGCGCATGCCTCGAAGGTGCTGGGCCGTCCGGTGAAGTGGACCGACGAGCGCTCGACCAGCTTCCTGTCCGACAGCCACGGCCGCGCGCAGACCATGCATTGCGAACTGGCGCTGGATGCCGAGGGTAAATTTCTCGCCGTGCGTCTGAAAGGCTACGGCAATCTCGGCGCCTACATCACCGGCGTGGCGCCGGGCCCGCTGTCGCTCAACACCGCCAAGAACCTTGCAAGCGTCTATCGCACGCCGCTGCTCGGTGTCGACATCAAGACGGTGCTGACCAACACCACGCTGATGGGCGCCTATCGCGGCGCCGGCCGGCCCGAGGCCAATTACTACATGGAGCGGCTGATCGACCGCGCCGCCGATGAGATGGGCATCAACCGGCTCACCCTGCGCAAGCGCAATTTCATCAAGCCGGCGCAACTGCCGTTCCCGGCGGCGTCCGGCGTCACCTATGACAGCGGCGATTTCCAGGGCGTGTTCGCCAAAGCGCTGGAATTGTCCGACCACGCCAATTTTGCGAAACGCAAAAAGGAAAGCAGGAAGCAGGGAAAACTGCGCGGTATCGCGGTCGGCTCCTATCTCGAAGTCACGGCGCCGCCGAGCGGTGAACTCGGCAAGATCAATTTCGAGCCTAATGGTTCGGTGAAGCTCACCACAGGCACGCTCGATTACGGCCAGGGCCACGCCACGCCGTTCGCGCAGGTGCTGTCCGCCGAGCTCGGCGTTCCCTTCGAAAAGATCACGCTCGAGCAGGGCGACAGCGATCTCGTGCGCTTCGGCAACGGCACCGGCGGCTCGCGCTCGATCACCGCGACCGGCCAGGCCATCGTCGAAGCCGCGGCGCTCGTGGTCGCCAAGGGCAAGCAGGCGGCGGCGCATCTGATGGAAGCCAGCGAGGGCGACATCGAATTCGGCAATGGCCGCTTCACCATCGCCGGCACCGACCGCTCGATCGGCATCATGGAGCTGGCGCAGCGCCTGCGCGACGGCAAGGTGCCGGAGGGCGTGCCCGATACGCTCGACGTCGACCACGCCACCAAGGACACGCCGTCGACCTTCCCCAATGGCTGCCACGTCGCCGAAGTCGAGATCGATCCCGACACCGGGGTTACGCAAATCGTGCGCTACACCGGGATCAGCGACTTCGGCACCATCGTCAATCCGATGATCGTCGACGGCCAGCTGCATGGCGGCGTCGCGCAAGGCATCGGCCAGGCGCTGATGGAGGAAGTGAGCTACGATTCCAGCGGCCAGCCGATCACCGGCTCGTTCATGGATTATGCGATGCCGCGCGCCGGCGACATCCCGCTGATGGCAACCGCCGATCACCCCTCGCCCGCCAAAACCAATCCTTTGGGCACCAAGGGCTGCGGCGAAGCCGGCTGCGCCGGCAGCCTCGCCTGCATCGTCAATGCTGTCATCGATGCGCTGTCGGAGTACGGCATTTCGCAGATCGATATGCCATTGACATCGGAACGCGTCTGGCGTGCGATCCAGGAGGCCAAGGCGAGGAAGGCGGCATAGGATGCAACCAGCCATCATCGGTGAACTCCGCGCAGCGTTCGACGCCACAACGGTCCTGACCGGCGCCGATATCGATGCGCGCTATTACACCGATATAGCCGGCATCCCCGTCCCCCCGCCACTCGCGGTGATGCGGCCGCGCTCAACCGAGGACGTCTCGCGATTCCTGGCGATCTGTCACCGCGCGCGCGTAGCGGTCACGACCCAGGGCGGCATGACCGGACTCGTCGGCGCCACCATGCCGATGGCCGGCGAGATCGTGCTGTCGATGGAGCGCATGAACGCGATCGAGGAGGTCGATACCGGCGGCGGGGTCGTCATCGCCCAGGCCGCCGTGCCGCTGCAGCGCGTGCACGAGCGCGTCGCGCAGGACGGCTTCATGTACCCGCTCGATCTCGGCGCCCGCGGCAGCTGCACGATCGGCGGCAACATTTCGACCAATGCCGGCGGCAATCGGGTGATCCGCTATGGCATGACGCGCGATCTCGTGCTCGGGCTCGAAGCGGTGCTCGCTGACGGCACCGTGCTCAAGGGCGTGCGCAAATACATCAAGAACAACACCGGCACCGACCTCAAGCAATTGTTCATCGGCACCGAAGGCACGCTCGGCGTGGTGACGCGCGCGGCATTGCGGATTTTCCCGGCTCCGGCCGAACAGCAGGTGGTGCTGTGCGCGCTGCCGAGCTTCGACAAGGTGCGGGCGATGCTCGACCTGGCGCGCAAGCGGCTTGGCGGCGAACTGACCGCGTTCGAGGTGATGTGGAACAGCTATTACCGCCTTGTGACGCAGCTGGTGCGAGGCGTCGCCGCGCCACTGCCGGCCACCCATCCCTTCTATTTGCTGATGGAATCCTCGGGCAGCAATGCCGAGCGACTCCGCGCCGACGTTGAAAGTCTGCTCGAAGAGGCGCTGGGTGAAGGCATCATCCTCGATGCGATCATTGCCAATTCAGGTGCTTCTACAGCCTCCATCTGGCGGGTTCGCGATTCCAGCGTCGAACTCAGCCGGGCGACCGCGCCCACCGTCGGCTTCGACATCAGCCTCGCCATCGACCAGATGGAACCGTTCACGGAAGCCGTCGCAAAGGCGATCAAGGCGGTCGACAAGGACGCCTACACCATCGTGCTCGGGCATGTCGGCGACGGCAACCTGCACGTCAACACAAAATACTCGCCTCCGGCTGACAAGCATGAGGAGATGAAGAAGCTGGTGTTCGGCCTCACCAGCGAGTTCGGCGGTTCGATCTCGGCCGAGCACGGCATCGGCATCTCCAGGCGGCCCTATCTCAAGCTCAGCCGCACCGCGGAGGAGATCGAGACCATGCGCACTTTGAAGCGCGCGCTTGATCCGCATCACATCCTCAATCCCGGTCGCGTCTTCGAGATGTGAATATCTTGCCTTCCCCCTCGCCCCGCTCTTGCGGGGAGAGGGTTGGGGTGAGGGGCTGCTTCCACGCAGTTGGTGCGAATTGATGGACCTGTACCCCCTCACCCGGATTGCATCTGTGATGCAATCCGACCTCTCCCCGCAAGCGGGGCGAGGTGAAAAAAATCAGGCGGCGAGCTTCAAAGCGCGCTCCAGGAGCTCCAGGCGGTCCTGGCCCCAGAAGATCTCGCCCGAGGGCAAGACGTAACTGGGCGCGCCGAACACGCCCGCCTTCAGGGCATCCTGCGTATATTTCTCATAGAGCGCATCGAGTTCCGCATCCGATGGGCCGCCGGCCCGCAGCGCGGCGGCGTCGAGGCCGGCGCGTTGCGCTGATGATGCCATCACCGCGGGGTCCGCAAACGATTCCTCGCGCTCCCAGATGGCGCGCGCCAGCTCCAGGGACAATTTATGGGCGTCCTTGCCCTGCAGCTTGGCTGCGATCACGAGGCGCGTCGCCGCCGTATCATCGCTGGGAAAGAACTTCGGCTCGACATTGAGCGGAAGTCCCCGCACCTCGCGCCAGCGCCTGAGCTCCATCAGCCGGTAAGCCTGCCGCTGCGGCGAGCGCTTTGGCAGCGGCAGCCCGCCGGTCTGCTCGAAAATCGGGCCGAATTTGGCAGGCTTGACGTTGACTTCAGCGCCATAGCGCCGCGCAATCTCGGCGAACGGGCCGCTGCCCATATAGGTCCAGGGCGAGTTCAGCGACAGATAGTAGTCGATGGTGATGGCCATGATTACGCCGCCACCTGTTCGCGCGGCCGGTAGATCGCGGTGTGGTGGCAATGCGCCAGCGGCGTCTTGCCGTTGGCGACCACCAGCGCGTCGAGTTCGACGAAACGGTGCCCCTTCTTGTCGTAATTGCCGATCACTTTGGCGCGCGCGGTCAATTCATCGCCGATGCGGGCCGCGGACAGCAGCTGCATCCTTGTGCCGACATGAATCCATGGACCCATGATGGCGTTGTCGACCAGCACCATGTTCATCACCCGCGGCAGCAGGCCGGGGTGGCCGAGTCCTTCCTGCGCGTAGATCGCATCGGTTTCGCGAATATCCGCCAGATATTGTTTTGCCGCGTCCGTCGCCCAGGTGCGCGGCGCCGCGCCCAGCCATTTCCCCAGTGCATAGGACGACGCATCGACCGGCTTGCGCTCGCCCACCGCCGCAACGTCGACAAAGGCGGAAAGGGAGAATGATGGCGCTGCCGCCGGCAGCGACGCCGTGCCGGTGGCACAAACATCTCCCCGGCTCTCGACCTCGATCTCAAGCACGCCGTTGCTTTCCTCGCCCATGACATCGGCCTGCTCGCCGTCATAGACCGGCTTGACGAAGCGGGTTTCGATCAGGCCACGCTCGAGAAAGGCCCGGCCCCATTTTGCGACCGGCAGGTGCATCATGTAGGCCATGACATCGACACCGGGCACCAGACCGCCGCTAAAACCATAGCGCTTCGCCACCGTGTCATCGTGCATCTTGTTCTCGGAATGCTTCGAAGTGTTATAGGCCGAGACGCGATACGGCCCGATCCGGCTTGTCATGCCCATTTCCTCTATTTTCTTG
The DNA here is from genome assembly GCF_018131075.1 of Bradyrhizobium sp. JYMT SZCCT0428. GTDB lineage: Bacteria > Pseudomonadota > Alphaproteobacteria > Rhizobiales > Xanthobacteraceae > Bradyrhizobium. Next base: position 136,821 of record NZ_JAFCLS010000013.1, read on the forward strand.
TTGTTTCCGGGCGTTATCGTACGCAAAGAAAGTGCCGTGGCAAGCGTGTTCCCCGGCCTGTTTTCCTCGCATTTTTCCGCCCCATGGAGTACCACGCGCGGACGAGACGACGAGACCGAATCCACCCCCAATATACCGACTGAAGTGCCTGACTTGAATCCACCCCGCATCTATGTCGACGCCGACGCCTGCCCGGTCAAGGACGAGATCTATAAGGTCGCGAGCCGGCACGGCCTGCCCGTCAGCGTGGTCGCGGGCAATTTCATCCGCGTGCCGCAGGATCCGCTGATCGAGCGGATCGCCGCCGGCGCCGGGATGGATGCCGCCGACGACTGGATCGCGGAACGCGCCGGCAAAGGCGATATCGTCATCACCTCCGATATTCCGCTGGCGAGCCGTTGCGTGAAGGCCGGCGCCGAGGTGCTGGCACCGAACGGCAAGCCGTTCACCGAACAATCGATCGGCATGACGCTCGCGGTACGCAATTTGATGACCGACCTGCGCTCATCAGGTGAAGTGACGGGCGGCCCGAGATCCTTTGCGCCGCGCGACCGCTCGGCGTTCCTCTCCGCGCTCGACCAGACCATCCGGCGCATCCAGCGTCAGCGGGCTTTGCCGCCTGCGCCGAACCAGAATTGAGCTGAACGATGCCGCCGCCGCTGATCCAGTTGAAAGATATCGCGCTGACCTTTGGCGGCACGCCGCTGTTGTCGGGCGTGGAGCTATCGGTGTCGACGGCCGAGCGCGTGTGCCTGATTGGCCGCAACGGTTCCGGCAAATCGACGCTGCTGAAGATCGCCGCAGGGCTCGTCGAGCCCGACAGCGGCAGCCGCTTCGTGCAGCCCGGCGCCACCATCCGCTATCTGCCGCAGGAGCCTGATTTCGGCACGCACAAGACGACGCTGGCCTATGTTGAGGCCGGCCTCAATCCGGGCGACGACCATTATCAGGCGCGCTATCTCATCGAGCAACTGGGCTTGAGCGGCGATGAAGATCCCGCCCATGTCTCGGGCGGCGAAGCCCGCCGTGCCGCGCTGGCGCGGGTGCTGGCGCCCGCCCCCGACATTCTGCTGCTGGACGAGCCGACCAACCATCTCGATCTGACCACCATCGAATGGCTGGAAGGCGAGCTGGAGAGCCGCCGCTGTGCGCTCGTGATCATCAGCCATGACCGCCGCTTCCTCTCGAACCTGTCGCGCTCCACCGCCTGGCTCGACCGCGGCCAGATCAAGCAGATCGACCGCGGCTTTTCCGCATTCGAGGCCTGGCGCGACGAAGTGCTGGCCGAGGAAGAGCGCGACCAGCACAAGCTCGACCGCAAGATCGTCAATGAAGAGCACTGGCTGCGCTACGGCGTTTCCGGCCGCCGCAAGCGCAACGTCAAGCGGCTCGGCAATCTGCATGCGCTGCGCGACCAGCGGCGGACCTATCGCGGCGCCACCGGCAATGCCAGCCTCGCCGCCGCCGAAGCGGACAAGTCGGGCAAGCTGGTGATCGAGGCCAAGAACATCGGCAAATCCTTTGGCGACCGCAAGATCGTCGAGGGCTTCTCGATCCGGGTGCAACGCGGCGACCGCATCGGCATCGTCGGGCCCAACGGCGCCGGCAAGACCACGCTCATTGACATGCTGACCGGCGGCAGCCAGCCCGACAGCGGCACGATCCGGCTCGGCGCCAATATCGAGATGGCGACGCTGGACCAGCACCGCGAAAGCCTAGACCCCAAATCGACGCTGGCCGATGCCCTGACCGGGGGCGGCAGCGACCACGTCATGATCGGCGGCAAGCCGAAGCATGTCGTCAGCTACATGAAGGACTTCTTGTTCGCGCAGGAGCAGATGCGCACGCCGCTGGAGGTGCTGTCCGGCGGCGAACGCGGGCGGCTGATGCTGGCGCGCTCGCTGGCCAAGGCATCCAACTTGCTGGTGCTGGACGAGCCGACCAACGATCTCGACCTCGAAACCCTCGACGTGCTCGAGGAAATGCTCGGTGATTACGAAGGCACCGTGATCCTGATCAGCCATGACCGCGATTTCCTCGATCGCGTCGTGACCTCGGTGATCGCGCCCGAAGGCGACGGAAACTGGATCGAATATGCCGGCGGCTACACCGACATGCTGGCGCAGCGCGGCGCGGATCTGAAACGTGAGGCAGTGAAAGCCGCCGACGAAAAGCGGGAAGCAAGGGTCGCCGCTGGATCGCCCCAGGCCGGACCGAAACGACGCCTGAACTTCAACGAAAAGCACGCGCTGGAAACGCTGCCCAAGACCATGGCAAAGCTGCAAGCCGAGATTGCCAAGCAGCAGCGCATCCTTGACGATACCGATCTCTACAAGAAGAACCGCAAGAAGTTTGATTCCGCCTCCGATGCGCTTACAAAGGCGCAGAAGGAATTGCAGGAAGCCGAGGACAAGTGGCTGGAACTTGAAGTGCTTCGGGAAGAAATTGAGCAGGCTTGATGCGTAGGATGGGTAGAGCGCAGCGAAACCCATCATGCCCAATGGATAGTGTTTGATGGGTTTCGCTTCGCTCTACCCATCCTACGAAAGAGGACTCCCATGACCACACCCCTCGCCGCCAAGATCGCCCGTGAATACGGCACACCCGCCGCCGTGATCGACATGGACCGGGTCGAGCGCAACATCGCGCGGATCCAGGCGGCTTGCGATGCCGCAGGCGTCGCCAACCGGCCTCATATCAAGACCCACAAGAGCCCGCTGCTCGCGACCATGCAGATCAAGGCCGGCGCCAAGGGCATCACCTGCCAGAAGCTCGGTGAAGCCGAAGTGATGGCCGACGCCGGCATCGACGACATCCTGATCAGCTACAATCTGATCGGCGAGGAGAAGATGGCCCGGCTCGGCGCGCTGCAAGGCAAGGCTCATATGACGGTAGCGTGCGACAATTCCGTCGTGGTCGCAGGGTTGCCGCAGGCGGCCGCTGCATCCGGCAGGCCGCTCTCGGTGGTGGTCGAATGCGATACCGGGCGCAAGCGCGCCGGCGTCGAGACGCCTGCCGAAGCCATTGCGCTCGCGCGCGAGATCGCAGCGTCAAAAGGGCTGAAATTCGCCGGCTTCATGCTGTACCCGACAGAAACCGGCTGGGCGGAAGCGCAGAAGTTCTTTGACGAGGCGCTGGCCGGCGTGCGCGCGCTTGGCCTCGACGCGACGATGGTCTCGACCGGCGGCTCGCCGAACATGAAGAACGTCGGCAAACTCAAGGGCGCCACCGAGCATCGGCCCGGCACCTACATCTACAACGACCGCATGCAGGTCGCCGCCGGCGTCGCCGGCTGGGACGATTGCGCGCTCAACATCTATTCGACGGTCGTCAGCCGCGCCGGCCCGGATCGCGGCATTCTCGATGCCGGCTCCAAGACACTGACGTCCGACACCGGCGGGCTCGAAGGCCACGGCCTGATCATCGAGCATCCCGAGGCCAAGATCGCGCGTTTTGCCGAAGAGCATGGCTTTCTCGACCTTACCCGCAGCAATACACGCCCGAACGTCGGCGACGTCGTACGCATCGTGCCCAACCACGTCTGCGTCGTCGTCAACATGATGGACGAAGTGGTGATGGTGCGCGGCGAGGAGATTCTTGGGACGCTGCCGGTGGCGGCGCGGGGGAAGCTGCGGTAGTTGCCGGTCAGCAGTCCGTAGGATGGGTAGAGCGGAGCGAAACCCATCCTCTATCCCGATGACGTGATGTGATGGGTTTCGCTTACGCTCCACCCATCGTACGATCGAGCCACTTCAACACACCCCTGCCCGCCGCTGCCCCCGTTGCAAACGACGCCTGCAGCAGGTAGCCGCCGGTCGGCGCTTCCCAATCCAGCATTTCACCGGCCGCGAATACGCCGGGCAAACGGCGGATCATCAAGTCGGCGTCGAGTTCATCGAAGGCGATACCGCCCGCAGTCGAGATCGCGCGCGCAATTGGTGCTGTGCCGGAGAGCTCGATCGGCACGGCATTGATCAGCCGTGCAAGATCCGCCGGTGATAACGACGACAACGAGACGCCGGACGTCTTCGCCGCCTCCTGCAGCAATCCAATCGCGACCGGCGAGAGATGCGCGGCCTTGCGCAGGAAGTTCGACTGGGATTGTTTGCCCTTTGGCGCCGAGAGCCGCGCGGTCAATTCCTCGATCGCCAGATCGGGCCGCAGCGCGACGTGCAGCGTCGCCTGCCCTTCGGCGAGGATGGCCTCGCGCAAATCCGCCGACAGCGCATAGATCGCGCCACCTTCGATGCCCGTGCGGGTGATGATGGCCTCACCGCGAACGCTGTGTGCGCCAAACGTCAACGCCACGCCTTTGAGCGGCTGACCCCCGAAACGATCGCGGAAAATGTCGGACCAGGCGACGGTAAAGCCGGAATTGGCGGGACGAAGCTTTGATGCCGTCACCCCCCTGGCGGCGAGCGTTTCCACCCACGTCCCATCAGAGCCAAGCCGCGGCCAACTGGCACCACCGAGCGCCAGCACCGTCGCGCTGGCGTCAATCGCGCGTTGGCCGTCGGGCGTTTGAAACTGGGGGCGGCCGTCTTCGCTCCAACCGGTCCAGCGATGGCGTAGCGCGAGTTTCACACCCTGCGAATCCAGCCGCCGCAGCCATGCCCGCAGCAGCGGTGACGCCTTGAACGCCTTTGGGAAAACCCGGCCGCTGGAACCGACGAAGGTCGGCTGCCCCAGTGCCTCGCTCCAGTCGCGCAGCGCCTCTGGCGGAAAGGCTTCGATGGCCGCCTTCAGGTCCGGCATTGCTTCGGCGTATCGCGCCATGAACGCGGGCAACGGTTCGCCGTGCGTCAGGTTGAGCCCGCCCCGCCCGGCCATCAGCAGCTTGCGGCCGGCGGACGGCATCGCGTCATAGACGGTGACGGCAGCGCCGCCTTGCGCGAGCATTTCGGCGGCCATCAGGCCGGCGGGACCGGCGCCGATGACGGCGACAGCCATCGTCAGAGCTTGATCCCCGCTCTCGCCGCGGCCTGAGCGACATATTTCTGCGTCTGTTCGAACGCGCCCTGCAGCGCCTTCGCCGTCGACATGTCGCCGATCGCGGCAAAGTTCGCCGCGATGGCGTCCGGCGTCCAGTCGGACTGGGCCAGATTGATGCCTTCGGTCTCGACGACATTGATCACCGCGAACGAGCCGGCACCGGCGCCCATGATGGTGCGGGTCGGCGCGTCCTCGCTAAGCAAAAATTCCACCGCCGGCGTGATCGCTTCGGGACGCATCAGCGCCAGCGCCTGCGGCGGCAGCAGTTCCTCGGTCATGCGGGTCGCCGCGGTCGGCGAGATGGTGTTGACGCGGATGTTGTTCTTGCGGCCCTCCTCGGCCAGCACGTTCATCAGGCCGATCATCCCGGCTTTGGCCGCGCCGTAATTGGCCTGGCCGAAATTGCCGAACAGGCCGGATGAGGAAGTGGTGACGACGATGCGGCCGTAATTGCGCTCGCGCATGCCGGCCCACACCGCCTTGCAGCAGTAGAAGGTGCCGGTGAGATGGACATCCAGCACTTTTGCGAAATCAGCGACTTCCATTTTGGTGAACGACTTGTCGCGCAGGATGCCGGCATTGGCGCACAGCAGATCGACGCTGCCCCACTCCTTGGTGGCGCGCTCGACCATTGCGGTGACCTGTTCGAAATTCGACACGTCAGCGCCGTCGGCCATCGCGGTGCCGCCGACTTTGCGGATTTCCTCAACCACAGTCTCGGCCGGGGTCAGCGAGCCACCGGTGCCGTCGCGCGCGCCGCCGAAATCATTGACCACCACCTTGGCGCCGCGGCTGGCCAGCCCCAGCGCATGCGCCCGTCCCAGACCATTGCCCGCGCCGGTGACGATAGCGACGCGTCCGTCAAACCTGATTGTCATGCGTAAGATTCCTGGATGTGGGTTTTCTCGTCATGCCCGGCCTTGTGCCGGGCATCCACGTCTTGTTCGGTGCTGCATAGCAAGACGTGGATGGCCGGGACAAGCCCGGCCATGACGACGGAGGTACTAAGCGAAATAGATCAAGCCGAGCCAGTTGGCGACCAAAGCGGGCTTTGGTTCGCCCTCGATCTCGACGGTGACATTGGTGCGCGACTGCAACTCCTTCGGCTTGCGCAACGTCGCCTCCAGCAGCGTAAAACGCCCGCGGACGCGGGAGCCCGCGCGCACCGGCGACATGAAGCGCAGCCGATCGAACCCGTAGTTGACGCCCATCGTGGTGCCTTCGATGACCGGCATCACCTCATAGGACATGATCGACAGCAGCGACATCGTCAGAAAGCCGTGCGCCACGGTGGTGCCGTAAGCGGTTTCCTTCTTGGCGCGCTCGGGATCGACGTGGATGAACTGGTGGTCCTCGATCACGTCGGCATAGAGGTTGATCCTGGCCTGATCGACCAGGTGCCAGGACGAGACGCCGATCTCCTTGCCGACCATGGCCTGGTAGGCGTCAAACGAGACCGGTGGTTTCTTCCACACTTCATTCATTACTCAGGTCTCCAATCCGGCGGTCCGCACCTTCTGCAGGTCCGGAAATTGTTCTTCGCGGAATTCCGTCCCGCGCAGCGCATCGGCGCGGTTGTCGTCATGCTCCAGCCGGCGCAATTGCACACGGCGGATCTTGCCTGAAATCGTCTTCGGCAATTCGGTCACCAGCTCAATGCGCCGGATGCGCTTGAACGGCGCAAGGCGGGTGTGCAGGTGGCTGAAGATCGAGAGTGCGGTCTCCGGCGAGCGCTCCACGCCCGCGACCAGCAGCACATAGGCTTTCGGGATTGCGAGCCGGATCGGATCGGGACTGGGAACGACGGCGGCCTCCGCGACCGATTCATGCTCCAACAGCACGCTTTCCAGCTCGAACGGGCTGATGCGGTAGTCAGAGGATTTGAACACATCGTCGGAGCGGCCGACGAAGGTCAGATACCCCTCGTCATCGGCGAACACCACGTCGCCGCTGCGATAGAGGTCGCCATCGGCGCCGCTCAGTTTGCCGTCTTCGCCCTGATAGCCCTGCATCAGGCCGGCCGGACGGTCCGCGCCGAGCACCAGCGTCACCTCGCCTTCCTTGGTGGCGTGCCCATCATTGTCGGTGATCTGCACGCGGTAACCGGGCAACGGCCGGCCCATCGATCCGACTTTGACGGTCTGGCCCGGCGAATTGCCGGCGAGCGCCGTGGTTTCGGTCTGGCCATAGCCGTCACGGATGGTCAGGCCCCAGGCGGTGCGGACCTGATCGATCACTTCGGGATTGAGCGGCTCTCCGGCGCCGCAGACCTCGCGCAACGAGACCTTGAAGTCCGCAAGCTTCTCCTGGATGAACAGCCGCCATACCGTCGGCGGCGCGCAGAGGGTCGTCACGCCGCAACGGCCGATGGTGGCGAGCAGCGCCTTGGCATCGAAGCGCGGCTGGTTGACCACGAACACGGTGGCCCCGGCATTCCAGGGCGCGAACAAGCAGCTCCAGGCATGCTTGGCCCAGCCCGGCGAGGAAATGTTGAGATGCACATCGCCCGGCTGCAGCCCGAGCCAGAACATCGTCGATAACGCGCCGACGGGATAGCTGCGCTGGCTGTGCCGCACCAGCTTTGGTTTTGCTGTGGTGCCAGAGGTGAAATAGAGCAGCATCGGGTCGTCGGCGTTGGTCGGACCATCGGCGGCGAATGTTTCGGAAGCGCCGGCCGCCTGCTCGAACGGCAACCAGCCTTCGTGCTTCGATGTCGCGCCGACCACGATGCGCACCAGGCTCTCGGCGCCAAGGCTCGCGAACTTCGCGACCTGATCCTGCGAGGCCACCACCACCTTGGCCCGGCCGCGGTCGAGCCGGTCGCGCAATTCATCGGGGGTCAGAAGCGTGGTCGCGGGAATCACGACGACGCCGAGCTTCATCGCCGCCAGCATGGTCTCCCACAGCGGCACGACATTGCCGAGCAGCAGCAGCAAATGGTCGCCGCGCTTCAGGCCCTGCGCGCGCAGGAAATTGGCGACCTGGTTGGAGCGGCGCGACAGCGCGGCAAAGGAAAGCTTTGTCTCCTTGTCGCTGCCGGCATCGACGATCCACAGCGCCGCACGGTCCTTGCTGTCGGCATTGCGAGCCAGTTCGGCGTCGAACCAGTCCAGCGCCCAGTTGAACGGAACCGGGTCCGGCCAGCGGAACCCTTTTACCGCGGTGTCGTAGTCGGTGCGGTGCTTGAGCAGAAAGGCGCGCGCTTCCTGGAAACTCGTCATCGGCTCTCCGTTATTTCCCGGCGAGACTCCGAACGTGCTGGATAATCCCGGAAAAATCCACCCCGCCATGGCCGGCGGCGTCGAACGCCTTGTAGATCTCCTGCGCGTGCTTGCCCAGAGGGGTCGCGGCGCCCGCGGCGTTGGCGGCGTCCTGCGCCAGCGTCAAATCCTTCACCATCAGATTGGAGGCAAAACCAGGCTTGTAGCCATTATTCGCCGGCGAGGTCGGAACCGGGCCCGGCACCGGGCAATAGGTCGTCAGCGACCAGCATTGCCCCGACGAGGTCGAGGCGACGTCGAACAATGCCTGATGCGACAGGCCGAGCTTTTCGGCGAGCGCGAAGGCCTCGCCGACCGCGATCATGGAAATGCCCAAAATCATGTTGTTGCAGATCTTGGCCGCCTGCCCGGCGCCGGCGCCGCCGCAATGCACGATCTTCTTGCCCATGTTTTCCAGCACCGGCTTTGCGGCGGAAAACGCCTTGTCCTCGCCGCCGCACATGAAGGTCAGCGTCGCGCCCTTGGCGCCACCGGTGCCGCCGGAGACCGGCGCATCGACGGAAGCCATGCCGTGCTTGGCCGCCAGTGCATGCGCTTGCTTTGCGCTCTCGACGTCGATGGTCGAGCAATCGATGATCAGCGCACCCTTGGCCATCGCCGGAACCACGTCGGTCCAGACCGAGACCACGTGCTTGCCCGCGGGCAGCATGGTGATGACGGTATCCGCCCCCTTCACCGCGGCCGCGGCGCTTTCCGCGATCGTAGCGCCGTCGCTTTTGGCCTGGTTCTTGGACGCCTCGACCAGATCAAAGGCGATGACCTTGTGGCCGGCCTTGACCAGGTTGGCCGCCATCGGCCCGCCCATATTGCCGAGGCCAATGAATGCGATAGTAGCCATCTCGAATCCTCCGCGTGAGCTGTTCTTGTTGTTTCAGTTGAACCTGAGTTCGTCGGCGCCGATCTCGGCGAAATAAGGCGCCTGCATCGCCGGTGTCACGTCCTCGATGCGCGGCGGCGACCATTTTGGGCTGCGGTCCTTGTCGATCACAGCGGCGCGCACGCCCTCGCGGAAATCGTCGCTGGCAAAGACTTCCAGCGCCGCGCGATATTCCCGCACCAGGCATTCTTCCAGCGAGGACGACGCCCGCGCCAGCCGAAGCAGTTTCAGCGTGACCACCATGCCGCGCGGCGATTTTTCGCCGAGCGTCTTCAGGGTTGAAAACGCCAATTCCGACCCGTCGCGCTGCAGCGCGGCGACGATATCTTCCATCCGGTCATGGGCGAACCAGCTGTCGATTTTTGCCTGCATCGCGGCAACGGGACCAGCGGTCTCGCCGGTTGCGAAGCCCTCGATCAGGGTTTTGATCTCGGCCGAGGTCGCGCCTGTGCGGACCTTGGTCAGCGCCTCGCGCAACGCAGGCAATTTGCCCGACGGCACCACTGCATCGGCAAAACGGGCATTGATCGCGTCGGGGCCGTTCATGGTCTGCCCGGTCAGTCCGAAATACGTACCGATCTCGCCCGGCGAATGCGAAAGCAGCCAGGTGCCACCGACATCAGGAAAGAAGCCAAGGCCGACTTCGGGCATCGCCAGTTTCGTCCGCTCCGTTACCACGCGATGGCTGCTGTGGGCGGACAGCCCGACGCCGCCGCCCATTACGATGCCGTCCATGAAGGCGACATAGGGTTTTGGGAATTTCTTGATGCGGGCGTTGAGGATGTATTCCTCGCGCCACAGGATCTTGCCGAGATCGCCGGCGACTTTTGAACTCTCCCAGAGTGCGCGGATATCGCCGCCGGCGCAGAGACCGCGTTCGCCCGCGCCTTCCAGCAGGATCACCGCGACGGCCGGATCGGCCTCGAACCGATCGAGCGCCTTGTCGACGTCGCGAAACATCTCCAGCGTCACGGCATTGATCGCCTTCGGCCGGTTGAGCCGGATCACGCCGCAAGAGCCCTCGCGCCGGGCGATCAGGTCGCCCTCCGGCGCCTCGGTAACTGACGTCATCGCGCGCCCTCGATCAGTTTTCGCGACACGATCAGCCGCATGATCTCGTTGGTCCCTTCCAGGATCTGATGCACGCGCAGGTCGCGCACGATCTTCTCGATGCCGTATTCGCTGAGATAGCCGTAGCCGCCGTGCAGTTGCAGCGCCTGGTTGGCAACTTCAAAGCCGACGTCGGTGCCAAAGCGCTTGGCCATCGCGCACAGCATGGTCGCGTCCGCATCCTTGCGGTCGAGTGCGGCGGCGGCGCGCCAAACAAAGGTCCGCGCCGCCTCCAGTTCGGTCGCCATGTCGGCCAAGCGGAACTGCAGCGCCTGGAATTCGTCGAGGCGCTTGCCGAAGGCTTTTCGCTCCTTCATGTAGCTTAGCGATTTGTTGAGCGCATTTTGCGCGCCGCCGAGCGAACAGGCGGCGATGTTGATGCGGCCGCCGTCGAGCCCGGCCATCGCGATCTTGAAGCCGATGCCCTCGTCGCCGAGACGATTTTCAACGGGCACGCGGGCATTCTCGAAGATCACCGCGCGGGTCGGCTGCGCGTTCCAGCCCATCTTGCGCTCATTGGCGCCGAACGACAGGCCCGGCGTGTCGCCCTCGATCACCAGCGTCGAGATGCCACCGGGGCCATCGGCGCCGGTACGCACCATCACCACATAGAGATCGCCCTTGCCGGCGCCGGAGATGAATTGCTTCTGGCCGTTGAGTACGTAATGATCGCCGTCGCGCACCGCGCGGGTGCGCAACGCAGCCGCGTCTGATCCGGAGCCCGGTTCAGTCAGGCAATAGCTCGCCAAGAGCTCCATGGTGCAGAGCTTTGGCAACCACTTCTGGCGCTGGGTGTCGTTGCCATAGGCATCGATCATCCAGGACGCCATGTTGTGGATCGAGATGAACGCCGACACCGTCGGGCAGCCCTGCGCCAGCGCCTCAAAGATCAGCGCAGCGTCGAACCGCGTCAGCGCCGAGCCACCGACATCGTCGCGGATATAGACCCCGCCGATGCCGAGCGTCGCCGCCTCGCGCATCACGTCGACCGGAAAATGCTTTTCCTCGTCCCAGCGTATCGCATGCGGCGCGATTTTCTCCGCGGCGAATTCCCGCGCCATGTCGCGAACCGCAATCTGGTCCTCGTTGAGAGCGAAATGCATCTCGGTCCTCAGAGTATCGTCGTCATGGCCGGGCTCGTCCCGGCCATCCACGTCTTTCGACGTTGCAACATTTCAAGTCGTGGATGCCCGGGACAAGCCCGGGCATGACGAGTTAGGGAGCCGCGACGCGGCTAGTTCATCGTCGGGATCGAGAACTCCGCGCCTTCCTTCACACCCGACGGCCAGCGCGAGGTGACGGTCTTGGTCTTGGTGTAGAAGCGGATCGAATCCGGGCCGTGCTGGTTGAGATCGCCGAAGCCGGACTTCTTCCAGCCACCAAACGTGTAATAGGCGATCGGCACCGGGATCGGCACGTTGATGCCGACCATGCCGACTTCGACCTTGGCGGCGAAATCGCGCGCGGCGTCGCCGTCGCGGGTGAAGATCGCAACGCCATTGCCGTAGTCATGGTCCGACGGCAGCGCCAGCGCTTCCTTGTAGTCGTGCGCGCGCACCACCGACAGCACCGGGCCAAAGATCTCTTCCTTGTAGATCCGCATGTCCTTGGTGACGTTGTCGAACAGCGAACCGCCGAGATAGAAGCCCTTCTCGTAGCCCTGCATCTTGAAGCCACGGCCGTCGACAGCGAGCGTCGCGCCTTCCTTGATGCCGATATCGATGTAGCTCTTCACCTTCTCGACCGCTTCGCGCGTCACCAGCGGGCCGTAATCGGCCGACGGATCGACCGAGGTGCCGATCTTGAGCGACTCGACGCGCGGGATCAGCTTTTCCATCAGGCGGTCGGCGGCGGTCTTGCCGACGGGCACCACGACCGAAATCGCCATGCAGCGCTCGCCCGCCGAGCCGTAGCCGGCGCCGATCAGGGCATCGACGGCCTGGTCCATGTCGGCGTCCGGCATCACGATGGCGTGGTTCTTGGCGCCGCCAAAACACTGGCAACGCTTGCCGGTCTGCGCGGCGCGCTCGTAGATGTACTGCGCAATCGGCGTCGAGCCGACAAAGCCGATCGCCTTGATATCGGGATCGTCGAGGATGGCGTCGACCGCTTCCTTGTCGCCGTTGACGACGTTGAGCACGCCGGGCGGCAGGCCGGCCTCGATCATCAGGGCGGCCAGCATCATCGGCACGCCGGGATCGCGCTCCGAGGGTTTCAGGATGAACGCATTGCCGCAGGCGATCGCGGGCGCGAACTTCCACATCGGGATCATCGCCGGGAAATTGAACGGCGTGATGCCGGCGACGACGCCGAGCGGTTGGCGCATCGAGTAGATGTCGATGCCGGGGCCGGCGCCTTCGGTGTACTCGCCCTTCATGAGATGCGGAATGCCGCAAGCGAATTCGGCGACTTCGAGTCCGCGCTGGATATCGCCCTTGGCGTCGGGAACGGTTTTGCCATGCTCACGTGCAAGGCAATCAGCGAGTTTGTCGTAGTCACGCTGTACCAGTTCGACGAATTTCATCATCACGCGCGCGCGGCGCTGCGGGTTGGTCGCAGCCCATTCCGGCTGAGCTGCCTTGGCGTTCTCGACGGCGGCGCAAACCTCGGCCTTGGAGGCCAGCGCCACCTTGGCCTGGACGTCGCCGGTCATCGGCTCGAATACGTCGGCCGTCCGGCCCGAATTGCCCTTGACCTCTTTGCCGCCGATGAAATGTCCGATTGAGCGCATGAATCTTCTCCCTAGACCCGGCCGAGCCTCGGTTCAGAACCGAGGCTCTAATCCTTGATTTAACGCGTTTTCTTCACGCGAACCGGTGTCCACTTCGCTTGAAAACGCTTTGGTTCGCTTTGAAGTCTTTTTGACCCGCATTTCCTGGGATACAAGTCTGATAAATTGCACCATAGATGTGCGGAAATGCTGGATCAAGGCGGCGGTACGATCGATTGGGATGACTTCCGTTTTCTGCTGGCGATTGCGCGCGGCGGAACGGTATCCGCTGCCGCAAAACAGCTGGGCGTCGATCATGCCACAGTGATCCGGCGTGTCGACCGGCTGGAACGGCATCTGTCCGCAAAACTGTTTGATCGTCGCAAAACCGGTTATTTGCTGACCGAGGCCGGCCAGCGCGTCGCCGACAGCGCGGAGGCGATGGAATCGACCATCGTCGCCAACCAGGAGGCGGTCGGCGGCTCGCGCGCGCATCTGACCGGCACCGTGCGAATCGGGGCGCCCGACGGCTTTGGCAGCCACTTCCTGGCCTCGCGCCTCGTAAAATTCGTCGAGCGCTACCCGGATCTCGACCTGCAGCTGGTCGCCACCGCCCGGCTGTTCAGCCTGTCGAAGCGCGAGGCTGACATTGCGATCAGCCTGACCATGCCGAAGGAAGGCCGGGTGTTCGGGCGCAAGCTGCTCGACTACAGCCTCGGACTTTATGCAGCCCCCGCCTATCTCGACCGCGCACCCAAAATTACCGGGCGCAGCGACCTCGCCGCCCACCGCTTTGTCGGCTACATCGAGGAACTGCTGTTCACGCCGGAACTGGATTATCTGCCGCAGGTCAGCCCAAAGATCTCCGCAAAATTCCGCAGCGCCAATCTGATCGCGCAGCTCAACGCCACCATCGCCGGCTTCGGCATCGCCGTGCTGCCGCATTTCATGGCGACGGCGCATCCGGAGTTGCGCCCGGTGCTGCCGGACGAGATCACGATCTCGCGGACGTTCTGGCTGTTGATGCACGCCGACAGCAAGGACCTGGCGCGGATCCGTGCGGTGGCGGATTACATCTACGAGACGGTGGAAGGCGAGCGCGCGCTGTTCAGTGGGCGGTGAAGCGACGTGTCGTCCCTGCAAACGCAGGGACCCATACGCCGCAGCCCCAATTTGGCGGAAGGTGGCAGCGAGCTTCCTTCGTCGATAGCACAACGCGGTATGGGACCCGGCGTTCGCCGGGACGACAGTGGCGGGTGCGGCTTCTAATTCGGCTTCGACTTCGCCGCGGCCTTCTTCGCGGCCGGTTTCGCCGCCGCCGCGCGACCGAGCACGGCCTCGCGCCCGGCGGCCAGAATTTCATCGGAAAACTCGCCATTGCCGGCGATGCGCGACAGCACCAGCGTGCCCATCATGGTCGCGAGCGCCGCCACCGCCTGCTTGCGCGCCGACTTGCGCGGAACGTCGAGAATCTGATCGGCCATCATGTCGACCATCGCTTCCAGCTTGGCCGCAAAAGCCTTCCGCGTCTTCGCGCTCTCGCGCGCGATCTCGGCGCCGAGCGTCGGAATCGCGCAACCATGGCCGGGATCGTCGCGATGAACAGGCGTCAGATAATTCTCGACGATGGTTGCGAGACGCTTGTCCGGCGGGGTCTCGTCGGCGACCTTGCGCCAGCGCTCGGTCGAGCGGTCCATCGCATAGGCAAAGGCTTCGATGACCAGCGCCTCGCGGGAATCGAAATGGGCGTAGAAGCCGCCATGGGTCAGGCCGGCCTCCTTCATCAGGTCGGCGACGCCGATGCCATGCGCGCCCTTCTCGCGAAGCCGCACGGACGCCTTCTTCACGATCCGCGCGTGGGTTTCCTGCTTGTGCTCCTTGGAATAGCGCATCGGAATTCCTGAACCATTAGATGTTTGCAGTCATATAATAGCAGTTGAACGCGAAAAAAGCTGCACCTATTTCGTCTTAGGACCCTCGCCGATCATCGAGAAGGTGGCGGTCGCGTGCACTGCAAGATTGCCGGCGCCGTCGCAGACAAAGCCTTCGGTATAGCTGGTCTGGCGGCCGAGTTTTATGATTTTGCCTTCGGCCGAGATCTTGCCCGACTTGACCGAGAGCGGCCGCAGATAGGTCAGCTTGAGATCGAGGGTCACCGCGCCCTGCCCGCCCGGCAGCATGGTCGAGATCGCACAACCCATGGCGGTATCGAGCAGGGCCGCCGCGGTCGCGCCGTGCAACAGACCGATGGTATTTTCCAGGCTTTCGTGCGGTTCGAGTTCCATCACGATCCGGCCCGGTTCAGCAGTGCGAAGTCGGAAATCGATCAGGCGGGCCATCGGTGGTTCCGGCAGGATGCCGTCGCGGATCGCGCACATCGCCTCCATGCCCGTCATCCCGGCAGCGGCCTTCGCGGCCGGCCCCGGCGCCTGCCAGTCAACCACGCGCTCCCGGCGCATCGCTGGAGAAAACAGGTCGGCGGTTTCAATCGCACTCATGGCGGCTCCATTTGAATTACGTTCGTCATATTAACTAAATAGGCCTCGCAGCGCAACGGTCCCTCGCCTGCCTGCCCTTGACAATTCAGCGCATTGTCCGGGAAGTGGCTTCAACCGTGCCACTGAACCCAAAACCAAGACCAGCAGAGAAAATCAGATGGAAATGCTCAATCCCCATTGCGGTATCGACCGCGATTCCCGCGGCGTGGCGCGGCTGTCGATCTGCAACGCCGGTTCGCTCAATATCCTGAGCTCCGCCGTCACATCAGGCGTGCGTGAGGGCTTTGAGAAACTCGCTGATGATCGAAGCATCCGCGCGGTGATCCTGGCCGGCCAGAGCGAGAAGAGCATGATCGGCGGCGCCGACATCAAGGAAATGGCCAAACTCGACCAGCAATCCGCCGAAGCCTTCATCACGCGGCTGCGCGACCTCTGCGAAGCCGTGCGCCAATTCCCGGCGCCCGTGATCGCGCGGCTGCCCGGCTGGTGCCTCGGCGGCGGGCTGGAAGTCGCGGCTGCCTGCGATTTCCGGATCGCCGCGCACGACGCCCATTTCGGCATGCCCGAGGTGAAGGTCGGCATTCCCTCGGTGATCCACGCAGCACTGTTGCCGCGGCTGATCGGCTGGGGCCGCGCCCGCTGGCTTGTCATGACGGCGGAGAATATCGATGCGCCGACCGCGCTGGCCTGGGGGTTGGTCGACAAAGTCGCGCCGGCCGGCGGCCTCGATGATGCGGTCGAGCATACGGTCAAGGCCCTGCTCGAATGCGGAGCGGAAGCGCTGCGTTCGCAGAAGGCGCTCATGCGACAATGGGAAGAGCTGCCGCTGACGGAATCTGTCAATCTCAGCATCGGCGTGTTCGGGCAATCCTTCCTGACCGGAGAGCCGCAGCGGATGATGCAGGGCTTCCTCGACCGCAAGCGATAGGCGCAGGAGAAGAAATGGAAAGGTCGTTCGACGCCATCGTACTCGGTTTGGGCGCAATGGGCTCCGCCGCGACCTACCAGCTGGCCAGTCGAGGCGCCTCGGTTCTCGGGATTGATCAGCTCAAGCCGCCTCATGAGCTGGGTTCGACGCACGGCGATACCCGAATTACCCGCATCGCCTGCGGCGAGGGTCCCGAGTACTCGCCTTTTGCCAAGCGGTCGCACCAGATATGGCGCGACATCGAGAGCCGGACCGGGCGGGATCTTTTCACCCAAAATGGACTGCTGGTGATCTCAGGCAAGGGCCAGCGTGCCGCCGGACATGAAAATCCGGAATTCCTCAAGACCACGGTGACGGCGGCCGACCAGGCCAAGGTCCGCTACGAAATGCTGGATGGCAAGACGATCAGGCAGCGTTTTCCCGCCTTCAACGTCAACGACGACGACGAAGCCTATTTCGACGAGGTCAGCGGCTTTGTGCGACCTGAGTCGTGCATTGAGGCACAGCTCCAGCTCGCGGCCACCTCGGGCGCCGTGCTGCGCTTTTACGAGAAGGTGCTCAAATTCGAACCCGATGGCGACGGCGTGCAGGTGACGACAGGCGTCGGCACCTATCGCGCCAAAAAACTCATCATAACCGCTGGTCCATGGATCAACCATGTATTAGGCCTGGATCGGCAATTCAGCATAACACGGCAGGTGCTTTATTGGTTTGGCCTGAAAAACCAGAACCAATACGCCGAATTTCTTCCAGAGCGATTTCCGGTCTACATCTGGCAACTTCCGGCACCCCAGAGCATCTACGGCTTTCCCTTGATTGGCCACCCCGAGCAAGGAGTGAAGATCGCCACCGAGCAGTATGTCGATACGACAACGCCCGACACGGTTCGCCGGAGCGTTTCTCCAGACGAAATCACTGGGATGTTCAGAACCTATGTCGGGCCGTTCTTCCCTGGCCTCGACGAAAACTGCGTGAAGACGAAGGTGTGCCTTTACACCTGTGTGAAGGACGCCCGGTTTATCATCGATCATCACCCCGACATGAAGAACGTCATCATCGCCTCGCCGTGCTCGGGGCACGGGTTCAAGCATTCCGCCGCTGTCGGAGAGACCCTTGCGCAGATGGCGCTTGGTCAATCACATCTGGACGTCAGCAAGTTCTCGTTTTCGGGCGCGATCTGAGATCCTGGCGCGCTTCGCCGCAAAAAGGCGGCTGCGTCATGACAATTTATCCCAGGCTTCAGCGGCCCTCGAATTTCGGCTCGCGCTTCTCCATGAAGGCCTTGATGCCTTCCTGCATGTCCTGCGTCTTGAACAGCGGCAGGAGCTGCAGATAGACGTGGTGCACATGATCAGGGAATGTTTCGTTCAGCCCCATCCGCATCATCCGCTTGGCGGCCTGCACCGCCAAAGGCGCATTGGCCGCAATCTCCCGCGCCACCGCACGTGCCCGTCCCATCAGATCCGCATCCGGCACGACTTCGTTGGCGAGCCCCCATTCGAGGCATTCGCGCGCGCTGAGCGTGCGCCCGGTAAAGATCAGTTCGGAGGCCTTGGCCCAACCGATCATGCGCGGCAGGAACCAGGTGCCGCCTGATTCCGGCACCACCCCGCGCTTGACGAAGGCGGCAGCCAATTTGGCGGATTCCCCCATGATGCGGATGTCGCAGCCGAGCGCGGTATCCATGCCATAGCCCGCCGCGCCACCGTTCACTGCGCAGATCGTCGGCTTGTCCATCGCCTGCATCACCGTCGGCGGGGTGTTGCGCAGGTCGAGCGAGGTGCTCGAGGAAGCCGAGCTGAGCCCATCCCCGCTGCGCTCCTTGCGCAAATCCAGCCCCGCGCAAAAGGCCCGCCCCTTGCCGGTCAGGATCACGCACCGCACGGCCTTGTCCTCATTGGCCCGGATCAAAAGGCGCGTCAGGTCGTTGAGCATCGGCCCGGAGATGGTGTTCATGCGCTCAGGCGCATTGAGCGTGATGACCGCAATGCCCTGATCGACCTCGTAGAGAACTTCGTTGGATTCGGTCTGCTCGCTGCGGGCTGGCTGATTCATTGTACGGCCTTCTTTCAATCGTGAAGGTTGTTCGCGTTCGACACATGCTGCCTTGCCATACCGCTTCTTTCAAGCTGTAGTCGGTGTGACCAAGGAACCGGATGAACAAAGCGGGAAACACATGAGACCTGCCGGCAAGGGGCCGCTGGATTCGCTCTACTTCAACTATCCGATCTTTCCGGCGCGGCGCGCGCCCGAACTGGACGGCGTGGCCGTTCGCCATCCCGTCGCGATCGTCGGCGCCGGCCCGATCGGGATGACGGCAGCGCTGGTGCTGGCGCGGTACGGCGTTCGCAGCGTGCTGATCGATCGCAAGGACACTTTCAACGACGGCAGCCGGGCGCTCTGCATCGCGCGGCCGAGCATGCACATCCTGGAGCGGATCGGCGCGGTCGCGCCCTTTCTCCAGAAATCGTTGGGATGGCGCTACGGCCGCAGCTACTACCGCGGCGAACAGATCTTCCGGCTCGAAATGCCGCATCCGCCGAACGAAAAATATCTGCCGATGTACAATCTGCAGCAGCAGTATATCGAGCAATATCTGCATGACGCGGTGACGGCGTGCGACCTCATCGACATGCGCTGGCAGAGCGAGCTTTCCGACATCAAGCCGGACGCGGATGGCGTTTCGATCGGCGTCACGTCGCCCGCCGGCAACTACCGTCTCGATGCCGAGTATGTGCTGGCTGCCGACGGCGCGCGCTCGCCGATCCGATCACAGCTCGGCTTGCGGATGAAGGGCGACAATTACGAAGGTCGATACGTAATTGCTGATATCCGCATGGATCACGATTTTCCGACCGAGCGCCGGGCCTTCTTCGAGCCGAGCGGCAATCCCGGCGGCACCGTGCTGATCCACAAGCAGCCGGAAAGTATCTGGCGCGTCGACTACCAGCTCCGCGAAGGCGAAAGCGAACAGGAGGCGATGCGCGAGGAGAACATCCGCGCCCGGGTCGGTGCTATCCTCGGCGACATCGGCCACGACAGACCGTGGGAGCTGGAATGGTGGAGCGTCTATTCCGCCAACACGCTCTGCCTCGATGACTACCGGCACGGCCGGGTGTTCTTCATCGGCGACGCCGCGCATATCGTGCCGATTTTTGGCGTGCGTGGCCTCAACAACGGCCTCGCGGATTCCGAAAATCTCGGCTGGAAGCTGGCGCTCGTCCTCAACGGCGAGGCGGACGAAACGCTGCTCGACAGCTATTCGTCGGAGCGCCGCGGCGCCACGCTCGATGTGTTCGCCAACGCCACCAAGAGCACGCGCTTCATGACACCGCCGACCCGCGGCTGGCGGCTGGCGCGCGAGGCGGCGCTGTCGCTGAGCCTGAAGCACGAATTTCCGCGCGGCCTCGCCAATCCCAGGCAGATGCAGCCCTACACCTATTCCGAGAGCCCACTGACACCCTGTGCAAGCCGCGATGCCGAGTTTACGGGTGGCCCGATGTGCGGCAGCGTTGCGCCGAACGCGAAGCTTCCCGACGGTAGTCATTTGCTGGATCAGGCCGGCATTGGCCTGACGGCCATCCTGTTCTGCCGGGGCGCGCCGTCCACCGACGACATCATGCTCCTCGACCGGCTTCGCAACACGGACAGGCGCCTTGCCGCACTCCTGATCGGAATCAGTCACGTCAGCGACGCCGACGGCGAGATTGCTCGCCTGTACGCGGCGGCTCCCGGCACGCTTTATCTGCTGCGTCCCGACCTGCATGTCGCCGGGCGATGGAAAACGATCGCCGCAAATGAGGTGCTGCGGACCGCCGCCTTGTGCCTCGGGAGGGCCAGAGCATGAGCACGATGCCATCAGCGGATTTCGAAACCGCCTATGAGACGCTCGCAACGGCCATCGATTCGGCAGGGCCCGAGCGCGAGGCGCTCTTCCTGACCCGGCTGGCGCTGGTGCTCGGCCACGAACTCGGCGACATCGCCGTGTTCCAGAACGCCATCCGGACGGCGCTCGACGGGCTGGAATAGCGCGACGCCGCTCGGTAGCGGCCTGCCCCGATCAACGGATCAATTCAGCTCATCCGAACGCGAAATTTTCTCATGGAATGATCCACTCATTTCCGTGAGATCATCCGTTGCAATTCTTGCGGCGCATCATATGATGTTCATAATCTTATTAACCGAACATCCCTGGGAGTTCCGCCATGGCCGCCTCCGATCCCGTCGTCATCCTGTCCGCCGCCCGCACCCCGCTCGGCCGGTTCATGGGCGAATTGTCGCCCTTCAGCGCCCACAAGCTCGGCTCGCATGTGATCGGCGCGGCGCTGGAACGCGCAAAACTGGCGCCGGAGCGGATCGACGAAGTGTTCATGGGCAATGTGCTGCCGGCCGGCCAGGGCCAGGCCCCGGCGCGTCAGGCCGCGCGCGGCGCCAAGCTGCCGGATGCCACCGGCGCCACCACCGTCAACAAAGTTTGCGGATCCGGCATGAAGGCTACCATGCTGGCGCATGACATCATCAAGGCCGGCTCGGCCGAGATCGTGCTGTCCGGCGGCATGGAGAGCATGTCGAACGCGCCCTATCTGCTGAGCAAGGCGCGCGCGGGTTATCGCGCCGGCCATGACCGGATCATCGACCACATGATGATGGACGGGCTTGAGGACGCCTACGAGACCGGCCGTTCGATGGGCGATTTCGGCGAGGCCACCGCGGAGGCCTATCAGTTCACCCGCGCCGATCAGGACGCCTACGCGATCGAGACACTGACGCGCGCCCGCAAGGCGGTGGAAGGGGGCGCGTTCAAGGCCGAGATCGTGCCGATCACGGTGACTGAGAAAGCCGGTCCGCGCGTGATCGCCAATGACGAGCATCCGCTCAAGGTCGATCCCGCCAAAATTCCCGGGCTGAAAGCGGCGTTCCGCGCCAACGGCACGATCACGCCGGCCGCCTCCTCCGCCAATGCCGACGGCGCCGCAGCGCTGATCCTGGCGCGGCGCTCGCTGGCCGATCGCGAAGGCCTGCGGGCGTTCGCCGAGATCAAGGGCCACGCCACCCACAGCCAGGAGCCGCAATGGTTCACCACGGCGCCGATCCCGGCGATCCGGAAGCTGCTCGACAAGGTCGGCTGGAGCGTCGGCGATGTCGATCTGTTCGAGATCAACGAGGCCTTCGCGGTGGTGGCGATGGCGGCGCAGCGCGACCTCGGGATTCCGCGCGAGAAGCTGAACGTCAACGGCGGCGCCTGCGCGCTCGGCCACCCGATCGGTGCCACCGGCGCGCGCCTGATCGTCACGCTGCTGCACGCGCTGGAAGCGCAGAACCTGAAGCGCGGCGTCGCGGCGCTTTGCATCGGCGGCGGGGAAGCCACCGCGATCGCGGTCGAGCGCATCGTGCATTAGCGGCATGTCCGGAAACGAGGGAAGTTCAGTATTTATGTCGCCAGGCGTTTGTGTCAGGATGTGGTGTTCCGCCACATCCTGCAAACCTTCCAATTGAATTTTTCAGAGGCCCAATGATTTCGAACTGGCTGTCCGCCGCCCTCGCCCGCCGCAACATTCATTATGGCTGGGCGATGGTCGGCGTGACCTTTTTCACCGCGCTGATCTCGGCCGGCACCGTCGGCGCACCCGGCGTCTTCATCGTGCCGCTGCAGAAGGAATTCGGCTGGAGCGCCGCCGAGATCTCCTCGGCGCTGTCGATCCGCTTCATCCTGTTCGGGCTGATGGCCCCGTTCGCGGCCGCTCTGCTCAACCGTTACGGCCTGCGCAACATGTCGCTGTTGTCGCTGCTGATCGTGGCCTCCGCGCTGATCGCCTCCCTGTTCATGACACAGGTCTGGCACCTGATGCTGCTGTGGGGCGTCGTGATCGGCCTCGGCACCGGCATGACCGCGCTGGTGCTGGGCGCCACGATTTCGGCACGCTGGTTCGTGGCGCGGCGTGGCCTCGTCGTCGGCATCCTCACCGCCAGCGTGGCGACGGGCCAGCTCGTCTTCCTGCCGCTATTGGCAACGCTGACGGAGCATTATGGCTGGCGAAACGCGCTGGCGCTGATCTGCGTGATGCTGGCCGTCGCGGCCTTTGCCGTGGCGATGATCATGCGCGACCGTCCGAGCGACCTTGGCCTGCGGCCGTACGGCGATGAGGGCACCGAGCCGATCGTATCGCCGCCGCCGAGCAATGCGCCGATCATGGCCGCCGCGCTCGGCACCTTGCGCGACGCCTCGAAGACGAAAGTGTTCTGGATCCTGTTCGGCACCTTCTTCATCTGCGGCGCCAGCACCAACGGCCTGATCCAGGTGCACCTGATTCCGATGTGCTTCGATTACGGCATTCCCCAGGTCCAGGCCGCGAGCCTGCTTGCCGCGATGGGCATCTTCGACTTCGTCGGCACCATCGTGTCCGGCTGGCTGTCGGACCGTTACGACAATCGCTGGCTGCTGTTCTGGTATTACGGCCTGCGCGGCCTGTCGCTGCTGTTCTTGCCGTTCACGGATTTCTCGTTCTACGGCCTGTCGGTGTTTGCGATGTTCTATGGGCTGGACTGGATCGCCACGGTGCCGCCGACGGTACGGCTGACCGCGCAACGGTTCGGGCCCGAGCGTGCCAACCTGGTGTTCGGCTGGATTTTCGCCGGCCACCAGCTGGGCGCCGGGATCGCCGCCTTCGGCGCGGGGCTGTCGCGGACGATCTATGCGACCTATGTGCCCGCCTTCTTCGTCGCCGGGGCGCTCTGCATCGTCGCGGCGCTGATCACGCTGGCGATCGCGAGGCCGGCACCGAAGCCGGCGGTGGCCGTGGCCGCGGCCTAGCTCAACTTAGTAAGTGATGGTGGTACGAACCCCCACCATCACCCCATCCTTGATGCGCCTGGTCTGCGTCGGATCGTTTGGATCAGGCGCGCCGCCGCCGGGATGGGCGATGTACTGCACCACCGGCTGCAGCAGAAAGCCCGGCCGCACCTCGTGCTGATAGGTGATCTCCAGGATCGCCTCATAATCGCGGACCGGATACGCCGTGCCGGTGAATATCTGCGTGTCGCGGTCGAGCGCGCGGGCGCGGTCGGAAATCCGGGCATAGGTCGCGGCGATCCCGAACCTGTCGTTCGGGCGCTGCGTGCTGAAGCCGGTGAACAAAAAGCCGCCGTCGATATAGGCGCTGACCAGGTTGCGGTCCGACGGGCTCATCGAGGCGCGCATGAAAAAGGCGATGCCCTTGTCGGAGCCCGGCGACGCGCGCATCAACAACTGCTCGTACACCATGAACACGCCGGGATTCCGCCGCCGCCATGCGGTCTCGCCATTGCTGTTCGGATCGGCCAGCGACAGGCCGTCGGCGGAGAACCGCTGATCAGGAAACGACTTCATGTGGTACCAGCCGCCGCCGGTGATCGTTCCGGGCAGCCGGCTTTCACCAAGTTCAACCTTGTATTTAAGCTGGGCGATCCACCATGGCGGATCACTGACGCGAAACAACAGCCCGTGGGGATTCTTGATTTGCGGATCTTCCGGCCCTGGCGGAGCCGAGTCGCCGTTGAACAGCGCGAAATAGGCCGTGAGCCGGTCTGAGAGTTCGGCTTTCACCCTGATACCCATCACCGAGAGCGGTGGCGACGGCCCGCCGCTCGGCAAATTGATCCCGGCATGGCCCGGCCAGCCCAGCGCCGAATTGACGAAGATGTCGTCATAGGAACTGTCGATGAACTCGATGTCGGAGGCCTGCTGTCCGACGCGGACGGCGATCTTGCCGCCGAGCAGTTTCTGCTCGACCCAGAATTCGTAGAGCCGCGTCGCCGGCAACGCCTCGACGCCGCTGACCAGCATCAGATGGCCGATATAGCTGCGCGACAGCCCGTCGCCGTGGATCTGGAACATGTTGGCGTGGAAGCTGGCGCCGGTCCAACCCGCCACCTTCTCCAGATCGATCGTGGTGCCCAGATCGAGGCGCCCTGTGTAGATCGCCCCCGTCCGCATGCCGCCAGTGATATTGGCGAGCCCTTCCCCGATATAGACCAGGCTGAACTGATAGCCGGCATCGGCCAGCAATTCCCGTGGATCTTTTTTCGCAGCCGGAGCAGTGTCGGCGCGCGCGGCCGGTGCGAGCGCGATACACGCACCAGTCGCGAGCAAGGTGACGGCGCGGGAAAGAACGCTGTACATGGTATCGATACCGTCGCCGACTGCTTTATTTGAAGAAGCCTGACCGGCGCATGGCGAGATACGCCGCACCGGCGACGCCAACCATGATCGCCGCGGCCCACAAAAATCCGGTTTCGGTGTCGGTGAGCGGCAGGCCCTTGGTGTTCATGCCGAAGATACCGGTCACCAGCGTCGGCGGCAGCAGCATCGTCGTGACGATGGACAGCGTATGGAGGTGCCGGTTGCTTTCCTCCTCCATCTTGAAATGAATTTCTTCCTCCAGGAGGCGGCTGCGCTCGCGCAGCTCAACGATATCGTGGTCGAGACCATCGAGCCGCTGCGCCAGTTTTCCGGCCTGAAGCCGCAGCGCTGGGCTGAGGTGTTCAACGCTTTTCTGCTCGAGCCGGTGGAACAGCACGCGCAAGCCCGCCAACTGGCGGTGCAAACGCACGCAGGTCCGCCGCGACCGGCCGAGCGCTGCGCGCATTTCCGATCTCGTCTCGCCCGCGAGAATCCGTTCCTCGATATTGTCGATCGCGGTGGCGATCTTGTCGGCCATGCGGTCCATGGTATCGGCGACCTCGTCGACGATCTTCTCCAGCAGTGCCGCCACGGTATCGACGCGATGACCGCTCTCCAGCACGCGGCGGGTGGCGTCAACGGCGCAAAGCGCCTGATGCCGGCCACTGATCAGAAGGCGCTCGGTCATCGCGAAACGAAGAAATCCGGTTTCCTCGGTCGCGGTGTCGATGGCGCGGACAAGATCGGAGAACACGCCGTAGACGCAGTGGTCCGAGATGTGGAGTTGCTGATAATTGTCTTTCGACAGCAGCAGCTCGCGTGCCGGCAGGGGCACGTCCACACCCGCCAGCCATGACCGCGCCCGCGCGTCGGTCAGATTAAAGTGCAGCCACAGCCGGCCATCGTGGCTGAATTCGATCGGCACGTTGATCGGCAGCGGCTCGGCGCTGCCGTCGCTGTGCAGACGAAACGCCCACACCAGTCCCGGGATAGCCGGAGCGGCATCCGGGATAGCCGAAGCGGCATCGGCTATCGGCATGCCGACACCTATTGCAGGCTCGGCCAACGTATCCATGGAAGACATCAGGAGCCCCCGCCAAACCCTGCGCAGCGGCCATAGGAGAACTCAGCCGCAGCGGCCCTCGTGCATGCCGGGCAATTCAAGTGCGTTTTTGTTACAGTTTGATGTCACCGAAGAGTTCGCTTGCGCCGCCTACTCTGCGGCGAGACCAGTTACCGCCGCCTGGTCGGCTTCCTTGTTGTAGTCGAGAACCACGCGGCCGAACGGCAACGTCAGGTCGGCGAGGAAGTGATGGGCGCCGACCACCCGGCGCACTGGAAAATCCGCCACCGGCGCGTTGACGTGCGGCACCAGATGCAACCGCCCTGGCCCGATCCATGAGCCCTTGACGACGATGTCGGTGAGATTGATCGCCACGAGCTGGCAGATTTCGAGGCGGCCATCGACGCCCGGGATCATCTTGAGATTGATCTGAGTCTTCGACAGCGTGGCGCGCGTGATTTCGCCGTTGCCGGCCATGCTTTCGTGCTTGTAACCCATGGTGCCCATCGCCACGAGCTGGCCGGCATATTCCAGCGTGCCGGTGAAGGTGTCCTTGACGATCTCGAGCTTGGGGTGGGCGTATTTCTTCGGAAAGCCCCAGATTTCACGCCCTGCTGCGATCGGCGGATCGTCGTCGAGATACATCTGCGAGACGAAATTGACTTCTTCACCATGCAGGCGCGCCGGGATCACAAGCCCGGATTCGGTGTAGCTGCCGAACCCGGAACTATCAGGCATCTTGATCCATTCATAGTGCACGATCGGCTGATCTACCGGCTCCAGCGGCTCGGGCAATCCGGCGCGGATCAATTCGGGATCGGTCTCATAGGTGATGACGAGAAATTCGCGGTTGACGAAACGATAGGGACCGGCGGGATAGCTTGGCCCTGCGGCCGGCATCGACGGAAACTTGAGCAAGTCTTCCCTGCGCATCGCAATTTCCCCTGCTGAAAATCGTCCTGCCGATTGCTAGCGGCCGAAATTGACAGGGATGTGAGGGATTTCCTTCAGCGTCATGACCGCAAGTTTCGACCTCGATTTTTCGAACACGCCAATGCTTCAGGCGCAGGCAAAAACGCGAGGCGGCAAAAGCCGATCGATGCATTTGTCATCATCGCGTCACCAGCGCGCGGAATTGTCGGGCAGTTCTGGAGCAAATGAACATGGACGCGCGAACCCCACATTTCGAACAGACCGTTCATGCGCGCGGCTGGCGGCCGGAGCGCTGCGACCGCGTCGCGCTGGTGCTGCAGGGCGGCGGCGCGCTCGGTGCCTATCAGGCCGGCGTCTATCAGGCCCTGCACGAGGCCCATATCGAGCCGGACTGGGTCTGCGGCGTATCGATCGGCGCGATCAATTCGGCGATCATCGCCGGCAACCCGCCCGAGCGCCGGCTCGAACGCCTG
The DNA here is from genome assembly GCF_018131075.1 of Bradyrhizobium sp. JYMT SZCCT0428. GTDB lineage: Bacteria > Pseudomonadota > Alphaproteobacteria > Rhizobiales > Xanthobacteraceae > Bradyrhizobium. The sequence goes on from NZ_JAFCLS010000013.1 coordinate 163,844, forward strand.
CAGATCTTCTGGGACCGCATCACCAGCCGCAAGATCTGGCACTACACGCCGGACGGCGACGTCTATCGAAAGGCGCGCAATTTCGCGAGCTCGTTCATGACGACGACGCTGGGCCAGCCCGGCTTCTTCACGCCGCATATGACCAATCCGTGGCTCAGCGCTACCGGTGCCCGGACCGCGACGAGCTATTACGACACCGAGCCGCTGCGCCAGACGCTGCTCGAGCTCGTCGATTTCGACATGATCAACGATAAGCGGATCCGCTTTGCGGTCGGCGCGGTCAACGTGCTGTCAGGCAATTTCATCTATTTCGACAACGCCCATGACGAGATCATTCCCGAGCACATCATGGCGAGCGGCGCGCTGCCGCCGGCCCTGCCGATGGTGAAGGTCGGCACCGACCATTTCTGGGACGGCGGTATTGTCTCGAACACGCCGCTGCAGCATCTCCTGGACCAGGAAGACAGCCTCAATTCACTGGTGTTCCAGGTCGACCTGTTCAGCGCCCGCGGAGCCTTGCCGCGCGACATCCAGGACGTGATGGCGCGGCACAAGGACATCATGTATTCCTCGCGCACGCGCCACAATACCGACGTCTACCGCAAGACGCACAATCTGAAAGCCCGCCTCCACAAGGCGCTGTCGCGAATTCCCGACGATCAGCTGTCCGACGAAGAGCGTCAGATCAAGGCCAGCATCGGCAACCTGCCCGAGATCGCGATCCTGCAACTGATCTACCAGCAGAAGGCCTATGAGGGCGACGCCAAGGACCACGAATTTTCGGGCACCTCGATGCGCGAGCACTGGATGAGCGGCCACGAGGACACCAAGCGCACGCTGAAGCGCCGCGACTGGATCCGGATGCCCGACGAAGGCATGGGCATCGTGATCCACGACGTACATCGGGAGAACGAGGTGTAGCTCCACTATCGTCATTGCCGGGCTTGACCCGGCAATCCATCTTTCTTCGAATGAATCGCGATTGTCCGCTAGCGCGGACGATGGATACGCGGGTCAAGCCCGCGTATGACGAGTTGAGTGCGCGGCAACCACCTACGGCCTGATCGCCATGTTCGTCGCCGGCCCCGTCGTGAGGACCCGTTCCGCGAGCCGCGCAAATTCGCACAATAGCGAACGCGTCTTGCGGGGATCGATCACCTCCTCGACCCAGAATTTTTCGGCCGAGCGGAACGGCGAGCGCAGCTTGTTGAGGCGGTCTTCGATCTCTTTCAGCTTTGCCGCCGGGTCTTCCGCCGCGTCGATGTCGGCGCGATAGGCGGCCTCGATGCCGCCCTCGAGCGGCAGCGAGCCCCAATAGGCCGAGGGCCAGGCGTAGCGCATCGAATATCGGTTGGCCGGCTGGTGCACGACGCCGGCGACGCCGAAGGCGTTGCGCACGATGATGGTGCACCAGGGCACGGTGCTCTGGTTGACGGCCGCCATCGCGCGCACGCCGTGCCGGATGGTGGCCGACTTCTCGGCCTCGAGCCCGATCATGAAGCCCGGGCAATCCATCAGATAGACCACCGGCAGATGGAAGGTTTCGGCGAAGTCGACCCAGCGCACCACCTTCTGGCAGGCCTCCGCCGTCCACGACCCGCCATAGTGGAAGGGATCGCTGGCGAGCAGCAGCACCGCGCGGCCTTCGAGGCGCGCGAGGCCCGTGATGATCGGGCGGCCGAAATTGGCGTTGACCTCGAAGAACGAGCCCTTGTCGACGACGGCGTCGATGATCGGGCGCATCTTGTAGACCTGGCGGCGATTGCGCGGCACTGACTTCATCAGTGCTTCCTCGGTCCGCTCCGGATCGTCGGTGCAGGGCGTGGTCGGCGGCAGTTCGTAGACCGATGACGGCAGATAGGACAGGAAGCGCCGGGCGCGCTCGAACGCCTCTTCCTCGGTATCGACGGCATCGTCCACTCCGCCGGCGCGGGTCTGGATGTCGGCGCCGCCGAGTTCCTGTTTGGTCAGGTCCTGGCCGAGGCGTTTTACGACCGGCGGCCCCGCGACGAACATCGCCGAATTCCGGGTCATGACCGAATAATGGCTCGCCGCCAGCCGTGCGGCGCCGAGGCCCGCGACCGAGCCGAGGCCGAGCGCCACCACCGGCACGCGCGCCATGTTCGCCGTCGTGAACCAGTACCAGCGCGTGCCGCCGACGCCGCCCGGCAGATTGGCGGCGCCTCGCGTCTCGATCGTCTTCACCGAGCCGCCGCCGCCCGAGCCTTCGATCACGCGGATGATCGGCAGGCGGAAATCATGCGCCATCTCCTCGGCCATCAGCGGCTTGGCGGAGATCGAGGCATCGGCCGAGCCGCCGCGCACGGTGAAATCGTCGCCGACGACGACTACCGGACGGCCTTCGACCTTGGCCCGGCCGAACACGCAGTTCGCGGGCGTCAGGTGCTTGAGTTCGCTGTTCTCGTCGTATTCGGCGATGCCGGAGATGGCGCCGATTTCGTGGAAGGACTTCTGGTCAACGATCTTGTCGATGCGCTCCCGAACGGTGAGCCGGCCCTGGTCATGCTGACGCTTGACCTTGTCAACGCCTCCCATCTCGCGCGCGAACGCTTCGCGCCGGGCGAGGTCGTCGAGTTCCGGCTTCCAGTTCATTCGTATCCTCCGCCTTGATGATTTTATTATTGTTATGCACTGACACCGGAAGCGCTTTTCTTTCCAGCCGGTTGGTGAAGATGTCGCCATCGGCGCCTTCGAGCAGACCGCCGAGTGCAGCCCCCAGTTCGACCATCACCGGCGCCACGTCGCGGTGCACCCGCTTTTCATCGAACATCGCGGACAATAGACCGATCGTCGCGACGACGTAGGTTTGATATTGCGGCGACCACAGCGGCACGGCGCAACCATTGATGTGCGGGCTCCAGGTGCCGCAGGCCACGACATAGCCGTGTTCGCGCAGATGACGGCGATTGTCCTCGATGCGCGACTTCAGCATCCGCGCGCTATCCGGCATCTCGCGCTCCATTTCCACGATCAGCGCATCGCCGACATCGTCGTCGAGCGCCGCGGTGTAGGCGTGTCCCGCCGCCGTGCTTGCCATCGCAATCCGGCTGCCGGTGGTCTCGTGCAGGCCGAGCGCATTCGCGGCACGGGCGAACTCGAGATAGACCAGCTGAAAGCGATCGGGAATCACAAAACCGACGGTGCCCGGCAATTGCTCGGCGACATCCTGCAGCCGCAACCGGATCAGGTTGCGCAGCTGCAATCCCTTCATCATCGACGTGCTCATCGCCACCGCGCTCGGGCCGATGCGGTACTTCTGGTCGCGCGGCAGATAGACCAGTTGGCCCATCCGCGTCAGCGTGTGCGTCAACCGCGACACCGTCGATCGCGGCAAACCGCAGCGATTGGAAATTTCGAGATTGCCGAGTCGGGCTTCGTGACCCTCGAAGCAGCGCAGGACATCGAACGCCCGCGACACCACCTGAATCACATCGCCCTCGCCCGCCAGATCGCTGGCGAGCATCCCCTGTTTGCTAAGCCGCTCCGAGCGTCTTCCCATATTTTGGCTCCGTTCCGCCCTGCGGAATAAAATTCCACTTGCAGATCAAGCTACCTCAGGCAATCTGCGGCCACAACAAAAAGCCGTTCGCGGGACGAAATTGTCACGTCACACGGTCCCGGAGGGTGGCATGCCAGAGATCAAGATTGTGACCGAAGTCGCCGGACGCGTGTGCGCGCTGGCCGCAGAAGCCGGAGCGAGTGTTGGCGACGGCGACGAGATTGCATTCGTCGAAGCGATGAAAATGGAAATCCCGGTAACCTCGACAATTACCGGGAAAATCAAGGCAATTCTGGTCAAACTCGACGACGTGATCGCTGAAGGACAGGTGGTCGCGATCGTCGAAGCCTAGGCATTTTGCGTCATACTTTTGATGCGTGACGATCTGTCCGCCAGTGCAACTGGCATAATGGCGGACATGAACGTGCTCGGACGTTGCCATCGCAATGCTGCGATGACATCATCCCAATCGAAAAAAGTTTCATCTAGCGAAACAATTTGGGGGAAACATGAACTGTCGACCGTCGAACTTTGCGCCTGCCGCACTCGCAGGCATCTCGCTCATGGCGTTTGCGCCGGCGCTGGCCCAGGACGTCAAGCTGCCGCCGACCATGACGTTCACCGCCTATGATACCGGTACCGCCGGATTCAACATTGCGGTCGCCGTCGGCAAGATGATGAAGGACAAATACGGCACCGACCTGCGGGTCCTCCCCGCAGGCAATGACGTGGCGCGCCTCGCGCCCTTGCGCGCCGGTCGCGCGATGTCTTCGGCGATGGGGTCCGGCACCTATTTCGCGCAGGAAGGCGTGTTCGAATTCGGCGCCAAGGAATGGGGGCCGCAAGCCTTGCAACTGGTGCTCTCGTCGGTCGACTGCAACGCAGGTTCGCTCGGCGTCGCCCGCGATACCGGGGTCAAGGAGGTCAAGGACCTCCGCGGAAAGCGGGTCGGATTCGTCGTCGGCTCCCCGGCGCTGAACCAGAATGCGCTTGCGATCCTGGCGTTCGGCGATCTCAAGCAGAGCGACGTCAAGGCGGTGGAATTCTCCAGCTACGGCGCGATGTGGAAGGGCTTGATCAACAACGACGTCGACGCCGCCTTCGCGACCACCATCACCGCCCCGGCAAAGGAAGCCGAGACCTCGCCGCGCGGCATCGTCTGGCCCCCGCTCCCGCACAGCGACAAGGCCGGATGGGAACGGGTCAAGAAAGTCGGCTCCTTCTTCTTCCCGCATGTCGCCACCTGCGGCGCCGGCATTTCCAAGGAAAAGCCGATCGAACTCGGAAATTATCCGTATCCCATTTTCGTCGTCTATGGATCGCAGCCGGCTGATCAGGTCTATGCCGTGACCAAGGCAATGATCACGGGCTACGACCTCTACAAGGATGCCGCCGCCGGCGCCGCCGGTCTGGCGGCCGACCGCCAGACCAAAAACTGGGCGGTGCCCCTGCATCCCGGCGCGGTGAAGGCGATGAAGGAAGCCGGCCAATGGAGCGACGACCAGGAGGCCCACAACAATGCGCTGTTCAAACGGCAGGCCGTTCTGGCCGCGGCGTGGGCCGACTACGGCAAAGCCAGCCCGCCGTCGGATGAAAAGGCATTTCTTGATGGCTGGATGAAGGCTCGCGCCGCAGCGCTTGCCAAAGCCGGCATGCCGAACGGATTCGAATAAAGCATCGCAAACCTGCGCACGATCGCTCGCAACTATTGGAACAGATGAATGACGCTTCCTCCATCCGATAGAGCGCAGCAGCCGCGCGCCGTGTCGTCGCCGACCGGCGGAGGCCCGGCCGAGCCGGCCATCGAATTGGCCGATCCGCTTGTCGCGGTGGCCGACCTGCAGGAAGCCGAGGTCTCGCGCATCCGAACGCTGAAAGGCGGCTGGCGCTGGTTGCTGATCGTCCTGACCGCGGTGACGATCCTGCTCTGCGTGAACCAGCAATTCTCATTGCGGTTCTTCATCGACTACACGCAGCTCAACACCGAGTATTTCTATCTGCTGATCGCGTTGATGCTGCCTTTCACGTTCCTGATCTTTCCAGGTTCGGAGAAGGCAAGCATCGAGCGGATGCCCTGGTATGACATCGCGCTGTTCCTGCTGACATTCGGCGCGGCGATCTACCTGATGATGAACGTCCGCAAGGCGGCGTCGGCAGGCTGGGAATTCGGCGGCGCGCCGACGCCGGTGATCGCAGCCGGCCTGGTGATGTGGTTCGTGCTGATGGAGGCGCTGCGGCGCACCGGCGGCTGGAGCCTCCTGCTCAGCGTGCTTCCCTTCACGCTGTATCCGATGTTCGCCGATTCCAAATGGCTCGGACCGTTCCGCGGCACCCAATCGAACCTGGAACAGACCACCGCCTATCACACCCTGTCCGGCGAAAGCCTGCTCGGCATTCCGGTCCAGGCCTTCGCCGACACGGTGATCGGCTTCCTGGTGTTCGGCACCGCGCTGATGATGACCGGCGCCGGAAAATTCTTCATCAACATTGCATTCGCGATGTGCGGAACGTTCCGTGGCGGCGCCGCCAAGGTCTGTGTCTTTGCCAGCGGACTGCTCGGCACGGTCGGCGGCAGCATCGTCTCCAACGTGCTGACGGCCGGCACCATGACCATCCCGGCGATGAAGAAAACCGGCTTTACGCCATCCTACTCCGCCGCGATCGAAGCCTGCGCATCGACCGGCGCCGTGCTGGCGCCGCCGGTGCTCGGCGCCACCGCGTTCGTTATGGCGCAGTTCATGAACACCAGCTATGCCGACGTCGCGCTCGCCGCGACCATCCCCTCGATCCTGTATTATGTCGGCCTGTTCGCGCAGGTCGACGCCTACGCCGCGCGCCACAAGCTGAAGGGGCTGCCGCGGGAGGAACTTCCGCGCTTCTGGGATGCCTTCAAGGAAGGCTGGTACTACCTCTTTGTCATCGCGATCCTCGTGGTCATGTTGCTGCACTTCAAGCGCGAAAGCCACGCGCCGTTTTACGCATCCGTACTGCTGGTGATCCTGCATCAATGGTCGGGACCGGCACCATGGAAGCGCGGAAATACGGCGGTGCTCGTGCTCTCGATCGTCGCCACCGGGCTGATGTTCTGGTTCGACGTGCTCAACGCCATCCTCTGGGGCATGTGCCTGCTCGCCGCGCTGAACGAATTCTTTCCGGGCAAGAACTGGGGCGGCGCGCGCTGGCTGCAGTTCCTCGAACTGAACGGCAAGACCTTCGTCGAGCTGATCGCCATTCTCGCCGGCTGCGGCCTTCTGATCGGTGCGTTCTCGCTCACCGGCGTGATTTCGAGCCTTGCCAACGACCTCCTGAACATCGCCGGCGGCGACGCCTTCCTGCTGCTCATCATGTGCGCATTCACCAGCCTGATCCTCGGGCTCGGGCTGACCACGACGTCCTGCTACATCTTCCTCGCCATCCTGGTGGCCCCCGCGCTGGAAAAGCTCGGGCTCAACAAGATGGCCGTGCACATGTTCATCTTCTACTGGGGCATGCTGTCGGCGATCACGCCGCCGGTCGCCATCGCCTCCTTTGCCGCGGCCGGCATCGCCGGTGCACCCGCGATGAAGACGGGATGGGAGAGCATGTGGGTAGGCAGCATCATCTATTTCATCCCGTTCTTCTTCGTGCTGAACCCCGCATTGCTGCTGCAGGGGAACAACCCCTATCTGGAAGCGCTCGGGCTGACGGGACTGGCGTGTTTTGGCATCATCTTCATATGCGGCGGTATCCAGGGCTATCAGGCCTATGTCGGCGACCTCCGCGGCGCCGGCGCGCTGGAATGGCCGCTGCGCGTGCTGCTGGTGATCGGCGGCTTCGTGATCGCGACGCCCGGCGGCGGCATCATGCCGATCTCGCAATTGCAGATCACCTGCCTTGGATTGGCCATCCTGATCCCGACGGTGCTGGTCGCCTTCCTGTTGTGCCGGCGCCAAAGTCTGTTGCCGAACCAGTTGCGCGCCCCGTAATTGCGCGGCAAAACGGTAGGCGATGACAGTATCGCCCAACGGCGCCCTAGCCTGGACCAGTTCGAAACCGCCTTTGCTGCGGTTTCTCGACGGCTGCCATGCCGAATACCTGCCTGAGACCAGCGGGGTGGTCGCCGACTACATCCCTGAGCTGGGGAAGGCCGACCCTGCCCATTTTGGCATCAGCCTCGCGACCCTCGACGGCCATGTCTACGAGGTCGGCGACACACAGGTCCCCTTCACCATCCAGTCGATGTCAAAGCCCTTTGTGTTCGCGCTGGCGCTGGACACGCTGGGCGCCGCACGGGTGGAGAGCGTGATCGGCGTCGAGCCCTCGGGCGACCCCTTCAACTCGATCCGCCTCAACGCCGAGAACCACCCTTTCAATCCGATGGTCAATGCGGGCGCCATCGCCTGCTCCGGGCTGATCTATGAGGCCAAGGGCGACGGCGCCTTCGAATACATCCGCCAGGCCTTGGGGCGCTTTGCCGGCCGTGAGCTTGGCGTCGACGACGCCGTGTATTCGTCCGAGAGCCTGACCGGCGACCGCAACCGGGCGATCGGCTATCTCCTGCGCACCAACGCGGTCATCACGGACAATGTCAGCTCAGTGCTGGAGGTCTATTTCCGGCAATGCGCAATCCTGGTCAACGCGCGCGACATCGCCGTGATGGCGGCGACACTGGCCAATCGCGGCATCAATCCGGTGACCGGCGAACAGGTGATGACGCCTTACGCGATCTCGCGGACGCTGTCGGTCATGACCAGTTCCGGCATGTATGACTATGCCGGCGAATGGATCTACCGCGTCGGCATCCCCGCCAAGAGCGGCGTCGGCGGCGGCATTCTGGCCGCATTGCCGGCGCGGATCGGGCTCGGCAGCTATTCGCCCAAACTCGACAAGCACGGCAACAGCGTGCGGGGCATCAAGGTCTGCGAGGCGCTGTCGGCGCATTACGACCTGCACATGCTCAACCGCAGCGACAACGCGCGCAACGCCATCATTGCCGATTACGACATCGGCGAAAATCCGTCACGGCGCAGCCGCCGCCCGCACGAGCAAACCATCCTCGCCGCGCATTATCAGGACGTCCGCGTCATCGAACTGATGGGCACGCTGTCGCTATCGAACGTCGACTATATCGCGCGCCGGCTCGTGGCCAAGCCGCGCCCGCAATTCGTCATCTTTGATTTTCGTCGGGTCACGTCAATGACCCCTGCCGGCGCCCGCTTGCTGGCCGAGGAGTTTCGCGAGCTGGCGGCCTATCAGGTCACCGTGATCGTGTCCGGCATCAAGCGGGCCGACGCCGAATGGCAGCCGATCGCGGAGCGGACCGGCAGCCTGTCGAACATGCGGTACTATTTCCTGCTCGATGCCGCGATCGAATGGGCGGAAGACCAGGTGGTGTTTCGCCATGGCGGCTCGATCGATTTTTTCGAGACGACGGAACTGTCCGAACAGCCGCTGCTGGCGGGATTGACGGACGAGGAACTGACCGATCTGAGCTCGCTCTGCACCATCAGAACCTATCAGCCCGGCGAAAAGATCATCGCCGCCGGCGATCCCGCCACCTCGCTGTTTTTCCTCAGGAGTGGCGTGGTGCACGTCACCCTGCCCGACGGCATCCGGCTGGCGACACTGACGGCGGGAATGCCTTACGGCGAGATGGCCCTGCTGGAACAGCGCCGCTCCGCCGATGTGCTGGCCGATATGTCGGCGACCGCCTTTGAGGTCCCGCTCCGCGATTTCGAACGTTTTCGCGAGCAGCATCCCCGCGCCGGCGAGCGGATCATGCGCAACCTCGCGCAACTGCTGGCCGACCGCCTGATCCTCGCCAACGCGAAGGTGAATTTGCTGACGTCGAATTAGGGCTACGGACTTGAGACTTAAGTCTTGCCCCGCCCGCTTTTCTCCGCAGCGCGGCGCAACGCTTCGGCGAGTGCACCGCCGCCCCCAGCTTCCTGCGGCTTGCGCGGCGCTGACGACGTCATCGATGCCTTTGAGTATTCGCGCATCTTGGTGTCCGACAGTTTTGGACCCTTGTCGCCGACCTCGTCGTCGAGACGCAGCGTCAGCGCGATGCGCTTGCGGGCCACCTCGACCTCCAGCACCTTCACCTTGACGATGTCGCCCGGCTTCACCACCTCGCGCGGATCCTTGATGAAAGTCTTCGACATCGCCGAGATGTGCACCAGCCCGTCCTGGTGCACGCCGATATCGACGAAGGCGCCGAACGCCGCGACGTTGGTGACTGTGCCCTCAAGGATCATGCCGCGCTTGAGATCCTTGATCTCCTCGACGCCCTCCTTGAACACCGCCGCCTTGAAGGCCGGGCGCGGATCGCGGCCAGGCTTTTCCAGCTCGCGCAGGATGTCGGTCACCGTCGGCAGACCGAACGTGTCGTCGACGAAATTCTGCGGCTTCAGCTGGCGCACGATCTCGGCATTGCCGATCAGCGCCTTGATGTCGCTCTTGGTCGCGGTCAGAATCTTGCGCACCACCGGATAGGCTTCCGGATGCACGCCGGAGGCATCGAGCGGATCCTCGCCGCCCTGGATGCGCAGGAAGCCGGCGCACTGTTCGAACGCCTTCGGGCCGAGCCGCGGCACTTCCTTCAGCCCCTTGCGGGACTTGAACGGGCCATTGGCGTCGCGGTGCTGCACGATGCTCTGCGCCAGACCCGCGCCGATGCCCGACACCCGCGCAAGCAGCGGCGCGGACGCCGTGTTGGCATCGACGCCGACGGCGTTGACGCAATCCTCGACCACGGCATCGAGCGAACGCGCCAGCTTGGATTCGCCGAGATCGTGCTGGTATTGCCCGACACCGATCGCCTTGGGATCGATCTTCACCAGTTCAGCCAGCGGATCCTGCAGCCGCCGCGCGATCGAGACCGCGCCGCGCAGGGTGACGTCGAGCTCGGGCAATTCCTCGGACGCAAAGGCCGAGGCCGAATAGACCGACGCGCCGGCTTCCGACACCACGATCTTCGACATGTTCAGGTCCGGCAGCAGCTTGACCAGCTCGGTCGCCAGCTTGTCGGTCTCGCGCGACGCGGTGCCGTTGCCAATCGCGATCAGATCGACGCGGTGCGCGACCGCGAGCTTGCCAAGCGTCGCCAGCGCCGCGTCCCACTGCCGCTGTGGCTCGTGCGGATAGACCGCCGTGGTGGCCACCACCTTGCCGGTGGCGTCGACGATGGCGACCTTGACGCCAGAGCGGAAGCCGGGATCTAGCCCCATGGTGACGCGGGCGCCCGCAGGCGCGGCCAACAGAAGATCACGCAAATTCGAGGCGAACACCCGCACGCCTTCGGTTTCGGCATTGGTCCACAGCCGCATCCGCAGGTCGATGTTGAGATGCACCTGGATCTTGGTGCGCCACGCCCAGCGCGCGGTCTCGACCAGCCAGCGGTCGCCGGGGCGGCCCTGGTCCGAAATCAGGAAGCGCTGCATGATCTTTAGCTCATACGCGCTCGGCACGTTGGCGACCGGGACCTGCGCGTCGGGCAATATCTGCAGCTCGAGGATTTCCTCCTTTTCGCCGCGGAACAGCGCGAGGATGCGGTGCGACGGCAGCTTGTGCAGCGCGCCATTGTATTCGAAATAATCCTTGAACTTCTCGCCTTCGAGTTTCTTGCCCTTGCGCACGGTCGAGGTCATTACCCCGCTCGACCACATCTCCTCGCGCAGTCTGCCGATCAGGTCGGCGTCCTCGGCGAACCGTTCCACCAAAATCGCGCGCGCGCCTTCGAGCGCCGCGGCCACATCGGCCACCTGCTTTTCGGCATCGACGTAACCGGCGGCTACCACCTGCGGATCGTTTTGCGGCTGTGTCAGCAGCAGTTCGGATAGCGGCTCAAGTCCGGCTTCCTTGGCAATCTCCGCCTTGGTGCGGCGCTTCGGCTTGAACGGCAGATAGATGTCTTCCAGCCGCCCCTTGCTGTCGGCGGCCATGATCGCGGCTTCCAGCGCGGCGTCGAGCTTGCCCTGCTCGCGGACCGAATTGAGGATCGCAACGCGGCGCTCTTCAAGCTCACGCAGATAGGTCAGGCGCTCTTCCAGGGTGCGCAATTGGGCGTCATCGAGCCCGCCGGTGATTTCCTTGCGGTAGCGCGCCACGAACGGGACCGTGGCGCCGCCGTCGAGCAACGTGACCGTCGCCTCGATCTGCTGCTCGCGAACGCCAAGCTCTTCTGCGATCTGTCGATTGATGTTTGCCACGCAACCTCTTTCCAGACTGGCCGCGGCGGAATGATGGCCGCAGGACGCCGCTTATGGACTACCACGGATCGATTCATCAACCCGGCAGGGCAGCGAAACCGCAAAGAAATTGATCTGTGGATCAGCGATCCCGGATGGCCGGAATTGTTGGGTCAAGTCCCTATTTACGGGCCAATATATGTGTGGATCGTCGGCCCGGTAATGTGTAGACGGACGCTTCCCCTTGGAGCGTCCATGTCCATTTGCGGTCTAGATTTCGGAACGTCGAATACGACGCTCGGCACCATCGAAGGCGAGGCGCCGGTCCTGGCGGAGCTGGAAGCCGGCTACACCACGATTCCCAGCGCGATCTTCTATGAGGTTGATGGCGCCGTCCTGATCGGCCGCAAGGCCATCGCCGCCTATGTCGACGGCGCCCCCGGCCGCCTGATGCGCAGCCTCAAATCGGTGCTCGGAACCTCGCTGATCGACGAAACCACCCGGCTCGGGCGCCAGCGGACCGGCTTTCGCGACGTCATTGCCTATTACCTCGGCGCGGTGAAGCGGCGGGCGGAACAGGCGACGGGGCTCGAGCTGCGCGATGTCGTGCACGGCCGCCCCGTCCATTTCGTCGACAATGCGCCGGACGCCGACCGCAAGGCGGAAGAGACGCTACGCCAGATCGCGCGAGAAGTCGGCTTCGACGACGTCACCTTCCAATTCGAGCCGATCGCCGCGGCGCTGGATTATGAGCGCCAGATCGAAAGCGAAGAAGTTGCCCTGATCGCCGATATCGGCGGCGGCACGTCGGATTTTTCGATCGTTCGCCTTGGGCCCGAACGCCACGCCAAGGCCAACCGCTCAAGCGACATTCTCGCCAATGACGGCGTGCGGATCGGCGGCACCGATTTCGACCGTCAGCTCAGCCTCGGCGTGGTGATGCCGCTGTTCGGCTTCGGCAGCGCCATGAGCCGTGCCGGGCTCGACGTGCCCTCGAGCTATTTCCACGACCTCGCGACCTGGTCGAGCATCAACCGCATGTATGAGCCGCGCGTGCTCGCGGACATCCGCCAGGTCCGGCGCGAGGCCAGCGAGCCGGAATTGCTCGACCGGCTGGCGCGCGTGGTCGAGGAACAGCGCGGCCACACCCTGTTGATGGAGGTCGAGGAAGCCAAGATCGCCCTGTCGGACAAGCGCCGCGCCGATATCCCGCTGGAATGGGTGATGCCAGGCCTCAACGCCGGCATCAGCCGCCCCGATCTGGTCAGCCACACCGGGCAATTGGCCGATCGCATCGCCGCGCGCATCAAGAATTGCCTCACGCAGGCCGGGCTTGGGCCTGACGATATCGACGCGGTGTTTCTGACCGGTGGTTCGGTGCAGCTCGCCCATGTCCGCAATGCGATCAGGAAGGCGGTGCCGGCGGCCCGTCTCGTCGAAGGCGACACGTTCGGCGCGGTTGGCAAAGGGCTGACGCTGGAGGCGCTGCGGCGGTACGGGCCGCGGGCCTGAGATCATCCCGTGGAAGGCCGCTGCCACTCCATCACAACGAACCAGGGCACCCGTCGGGCACGTTCCTGATGCACGGCCTCGCCGGATACGGGTCCGGGCTCCGCGAAAAACGTCAGCTGCAGGCCGCTTTCGAGCAAGGCCGTCATGTAGGCGGCAAGCGGCCGGTGCCAGTTCTGGATGCGTATTCCCGCCCATTCGAACCAGAATGGAAATTCTTCGAGGTAACGATCGACGGGAAAGTGAAGATGGCGTCCTTCGGCATCTTTCACCCACCCCCGATCGGCAGTGGCCGACGTGAAGCCGGTGAGATTTGCGATCAGCAGCGAGCCGCCGGGTTTCAGAACCCTGGCCATCTCGTTGATCGCCGTTCTGAAATCGACGATATCGATTAGCTTGAGGTAGCTGACGACGAGATCGAAGCTTGCCGCCTCGAATTCAAGCTGCTCGGCATTGCCGGACCGGTAGTCGCCGGTTGGATCGCGTTGCCTTGCTACCTCCAGCAATTGACCGGTCGGGTCGATCCCGGTTGCTGCGATGCCGGCGGCCTTCAGCATCCTGCAGAAGCGGCCCTCGCCGCAGCCCACATCCAGCGCACGCCCGAACCGGCCTGCCGCCACGCGAGCAGCCATGACCGGATCGAGCACATGCTCGCGGCCCCAATCGCCGCGCTCGCCCATGGAGTCGATCCAGGCTTGCGCCGAAAGCTCGCATCCGTTGCTCATGAGGGCACCCGCATCCGAACACAGTCGTTATTGAATGGAAGCCGACGGCAAACCATCGCCTCAGCGGCCAACTTCGCCAAGTTTGGTGGATGGCTCGTGCTGCGATTCCAGCCGGTTGCCATGGCGGTGAACGAGGCGCCATTCGCCGGCCTCGCGGCAAAAGATATGCGTAACCCGATTGGACCAGCCGGTGATGCCTTCGACGTCGGCGACGCGTTGGTTTTCGAAGGTCTCGATATCGGTCACGTAAAACATCGCAGGGGTGACGACCTTGGAGATATTCTCGTGACGGACGGTTCCGCCCTTGAACCTCGCGCCGGCCCAGTCCCACCGCCGAGACACCGCTTCCCATCCCTTCTCGTAGCCGCCCCAGCCGTAGAAGCTGGTCGCTTCCGAGGTGTGCGAATAAAGCGCCTTGATCGCGGACACATCACCATTGGCAACTCTGGCCATCGCCTGATGTAGCCGGGCGATGGCCACGCTTACCGAGGCATCGAGCTCCTCTTCAGTCATGCTCTCGCCCACCTATGGAATCACTTCGGCCGCCGGCTGCAGGTCGATGGCAAACGTTTCCAGAAACTTCGACGTCATGATGTAGAAGCCGACCGAAAGCTGCAGCTCGACCAGCGCGGCCGGCGTCAATTTCGAGGCAATGGCGTTGAAGGTCGCATCGGTCGGCTTGTGCAGCTTGACGATCTCGTCGGTGAAGGCGAGCGCGGCGCGCTGCACCTCGTTGAAGCATGTGGCCGACTGCCAGTTTTCCAACGCCTCGTTCTGCTCGTCGCTGACGCCGACGCTCTTGCCGATACGCTTGTGCGCGACGATCTCGTAAGGCGCCTCGCACAGAATGCCGGTGCGGGTGATGGCAAGTTCGCGCACGACCGGATCGAGCTCGCCCTTGTGCCTGATGGCGCCGCCCAGCCGGCAATATTGCTCGAAATAGCTCGGCGAATGCGCCATCATTCTGAAAATATTGGCATTGCGGTTCTTGCCGAGGATTTCGCGGGTACGATCGTTGTGCTTAGCGGGATCGCTGTATTCGATGCGGGCCATTTCTCACCTTGTTTTCTTTGATTTTGCAGGCGGATCATGCCTTGCGGCTCCCAGCGGATCAACCGGGCTATGCTCGGAAATCGCCACCACGCGCGCAAAATCCGGCTGCGCCTGAGCCAAAATGCCGCCGCATTGCTGTTCAAACTTGGCACGGTCGATATTCGCTGAGTGGGGACTCAATCGAAGCGAATAATCGTCGCGGGGTGTTCCGAGTAAAAAATAATAGACCGTCCAGCGTGCTTGTCACGCAGCGATGAGTTTTGCCCAAGTCTAGGGAGAAAGCATGAAGGAAGCCACCAAGAGGGCGGCCTCGGAGGCGCTTGCGCAAATGCTGGCGGTGACGGCAATGCTCGTCATCGCCAGCGTCATCTTCTACGCGCGGTGACCGCGGCTTGCGAGTAAAGGCGTCACGAAGCAATCCAGAAAACATCCGTTCCGCGTCACTCTGGATTGCTTCGGAGCTTTGCATTTTGATTTGGCTTCGCTCGATAACGCGATGCGCTACTTCGCTTTTGCGAAATATGGAACCAGCCGCCCCGCAAATGGCTGATATGTCGCGCTGACCTTATCGCCGATGGCGAGATCGTGGTCACCATGAGCCATCATGCGAAAACCTTCCGGCGTATCGACCAGCAGAATATTGTAGGGAACGTGCGCACGGGTCTCCGGCGTCGCGGCGCGGCATACCAGCGAGGTCGCGTAGACCGTCCCTGCTCCACTTGCGGATTTCTCCACCGGATCCGGCGCGCCACACGCCGCGCAAAAGCTGCGGCGGAAATATTGCACCTTCCCGCAAGCGCCGCAGGATTGATAGACGATGCCCTCGCCGCCCTTGGTCCAATCCGCGTTCATCGCACCCGCTCCAGGAACATGCTGACATGGGACGACAGCACGCCGCCGTCGCCGTGCAGCAGCGCGATCGAGGCATCACGGACCTGACGGCTGCCGGCCCGATCCGTCATCTGCAGATGGGTTTCGACCAGATGCGCCATCGCGCCGCCGACGCCGCAATGACCGTAACTCAGCAGGCCGCCATGGGTGTTGAGCGGCATCTCACCGTCGCGGCTGAAGTACCCTGCCCGCACCTTTGCGGCCGCCTCGCCGCGTTTTGCGAGGCCGAGATCCTCCAGCAGCATCGCCAGCGTGATGGTGAAACTGTCGTAAACCGCGGCATAGCGCACGTCGGAAATCGCAAGGCCGGATGCGGCTTTGGCTTTCGCGATCGAAATCTCGGCGCCGAGCTCACTCAAGGCTGGTGCCGCCGTGACATGCTGATGGGTATGCGCCTGTGCGGCGCCACGCACCTTAACGCCGGCTGAACCTGTGCGCTCGCGGCTGATCACAAACGCCGCGCCGCCATCGGACACCGGGCAGCAATCAAGCAGCTTAAGCGGCATTGCCACCGGCTTTGACGCCATCACGTCGGCGACCGTGATCGCCTCGTGGAACTGAGCGCCGGGATGGGTCAATGCATGGGCACGCATCAGCACCGCAAATTCGGCGAGGTCTTCCTGGGTAACGCCGTATTCGTGCATGTAGCGCGACGCGACGAGGCCGTAATAGGCCGGGATCGTCGGCCCCAGCGTCACCTCATAGTCGGGGTGCCCGACCTGGGCCAGCGCCTGGATCGAGGCGTCACGGCTTTGCCCCGTCAGGCGGTTTTCGCCGCCGACCACCAGCACATGTTTTGCGATTCCCGCATCGACCAGGTGATGCGCCAGCATGGTCATCGCGAGCCCGGTGGCGCCGCCGACCTGTACGGCGTGGGCATAGGACGGCCGGATGCCGAAATGCTCGGCGAACACGGTCGCCAGCATGATGTGCGGCGAAACCGTTGAGTAGCCGCAGAGGATGCCGTCGATTTCGGAGCGTTTCAGTCCGGCATCGGCAATCGCCATCTCGGCCGCCTTGCTCATGAGGTCGAGCGAGGAGGAGCCTTCGTGCTTGCCGTATGACGTCAGTCCGACACCGGTGATGAAGCTCATGGTGCGGCTCTCCCACTCCTTGTCATTCCGGGGCACGCGAAGCGCGAGCCCTGAATCCATTTCGCCGCCATCGCATGTGGATCAATGGATTCCGGGCCTGCGCCAAGTGGCGCGTCCCGGAATGACAAATTGAGAAATCCGGCACTCATTCTCAATACGACTTCGGCAGGCCCAGCACCTTCTCGGCAATAAAGCTGAGAATGAGCTGCGGGCTGATCGGGGCGATGCGCGGGATCAGGGATTCCCGCAAATAACGCTCGACGTGATATTCCTTGGCGTAACCGAAACCGCCATGGGTCATGACGGCTTGCTCGCAGGCATGAAACCCCGCTTCGGCCGCGAGATATTTCGCGGCATTGGCCGCCGGGCCGCACGGCATGCCCTGGTCGTATTGCCAGCCGGCGGAAAGCACCATCAGCCATGCGGCTTCCAGTTCCATCCAATTTTTCGCGAGCGGATGCTGGATGCCCTGGTTCATGCCGATCGGGCGATTGAACACGATGCGGTTCTTGGCATAGGCCGACGCGCGCGACAGCGCGACCTGGCCGAGCCCGACGGCTTCGGCTGCGATCAGGATGCGCTCGGGATTCATGCCGTGCAGGATATATTCGAAGCCGCGGCCTTCCTCGCCGAGGCGATCCTCGACCGGAATTTCAAAGTTCTCGAAGAACAATTCGTTGGAATCGACCGGCTTGCGGCCCATCTTCTCGATCTCGTGCACGGCGACGCGCTGCTTGTCGAAATCCGTATAGAACAGGCTCAGGCCCTGCGTCGGCGTCTTCACCTCTTCCAGCGGCGTGGTGCGCGCCAGCAGCAATATCTTGTTGGCGACCTGGGCTGTCGAGATCCAGACCTTCTGGCCGTTGACGATATATTTGTCGCCCTTGCGCACGGCGCGGGTTTTGAGCTGCGTGGTATTGAGCCCGGTATTGGGTTCGGTCACCGCAAAGCAGGATTTGTCGCGGCCGTCGATGATCGGCGGCAGCATGCGCGTGCATTGCTCCTTGGTGCCGAACACGACCACGGGATTGAGCCCGAACACGTTCATGTGCACCGCCGAAGCGCCCGACATGCCGGCGCCCGACTCCGAGATCGTCCGCATCATGATCGCCGCATCGGTGATGCCGAGCCCTGAGCCGCCATACTCCTCTGGAATGCAGATGCCGAGCCAGCCGGCATCGGCCAGCGCGCGGTGGAAATCGGCGGGATAGCCGCCTTCCTTGTCCTTCTTCAGCCAATAGGCGTCGTCAAAGCGAGAACAGATTTTCCCGATCGCGTCGCGGATCGATTCCTGGTTGGCCGACAGCGCGAAATCCATGGTCTAGGTCCTTAGCTGTTTGATACGACCTTGGTGACGCCGTCGCTAACCAGGGCGGCAATCTCGTCGGCCGAAAAACCTGCTTCCTGCAAAATCTCGGCGCTGTGCTCGCTGAGGCGCGGCGCCAGCCGCGTCATCTCCACCGGCGTCTCCGACCACCGCGCTGACGACCGCATGTTGCGGATCCGTCCCTCGGTCGGATGATCGATCACGGGAGCGAAATCGGTCGCTGTTATGTGCGGGTCCTGCAGCAGGCTTTCGAGATCATGCATCGGCATGACAGGCACGTCGGCCTTCTCCAGAATGGCGGTCCATTCGGCCGTGCTCTTGGTCTCAAGGATACGCGCCAGTTCGGCATAGACGGTGTCGATGTTGCTGGCGCGGCCGGCAAAGGTCGCGAATTTCGGATTGGTGCGCAGATCGTCGCGGCCGGTGGCGGCGAAGAAATTCGTCCACTGCTTGTCGTTGTAGACGATCACGCAGATGTAGCCGTCGGAGGTCTTGTAGGGCCGCCGGTCCGGCGACAGATGCCGGGCGTAGCCGCCCTTGTCGAGCGGCGGATCATAGGTGAGCCCGCCCATGTGGTCGCCCATCACAAAACTCGCCATGGTCTCGAACATGGGGATGTCGACGCGCTGGCCGCGCCCGGTGCGGTCGCGGTCGACCAGGCTGGCGCAGATCGCGCCGACCGCGGTGAGACCGACGATGCGGTCGACCAAAGCATTGGGAACATAACGCGGCACGCCATCGCCGGTCTGCGCCATCAGCGCCGGCAGCGCGGTGGCGCCCTGGATCAGATCGTCATAAGCGGGTTTGGCGGCATAAGGCCCATCCTGGCCGAAACCGAACACGCCGGCATAGATCAAACGCGGGTTGACCTTCGAGACCACGTCGTAGCCGAGCTGCAGCCGCGCCATCGCCTGCGGGCGCACATTGTAGACCAGCACGTCGGCCTTCGCGATCAGCCGCAGCACGGCGTCGCGGCCGGCCGGCTTCTTCAGGTCGAGGCAGATGCTGCGCTTGTTGCGGTTGGTGTTAAGGAACACCGGCCCCATGCCGGGATGCCGCGTCGGCCCGATCTGCCGCGTGACGTCGCCATCATGCGATTCCACCTTGATGATGTCGGCGCCGTAATCGCCGAGCGTCTGGGTGGCAAAGGGCCCCATCAGCACGGACGTCATGTCGACGACCTTGATGCCTTTTAGCGGTCCCATGCCCAATTCGCTCCCGGATGTCGTTTATTCCCCATCTAGTAACGGCAGGGTGAAACGAAGAGCAAGGGCGTCCGGCGTATGGACGTATGCGCGGCGGGATTTCGTAGGGTGGGCAAAGGCGCGACAGCGCCGTGCCCACCATCTATCGACAGCGACATCTTGAATGGTGGGCACGCTCCGCTTTGCCCACCCTACGTTTGTCCGCGCCTTACTTCCCCGGCTCCAGCACCGAGACGTAGTTCGCCACCGCGGCGCCACCCATGTTGAAGATGCCGGCGAGTTTTGGATTCTTCAGCTGCATCCCCTCGGGTGCCTGGCCGACCAGCTGCATGGCGCTCATCACATGCATGGAGACGCCGGTGGCGCCGATCGGGTGGCCCTTGGCTTTGAGGCCGCCGGACGGATTGACCGGCAGCTTGCCGTCCTTCTGTGTCCAGCCTTCCTTGATGGCGCGGGCGCCCTGCCCGCGCGGCGTCAGGCCCATCGCTTCATATTCGATCAGCTCGGCGACGGTGAAGCAGTCATGGGTTTCGACGAACGACAGATCGGAAAGGCTGACGCCGGCCTGCTGCAGCGCGCGCTGCCATGCGACCGTGCAGCCTTCGAACTGCAGGATGTCGCGCTTGGACATCGGCAGGAAATCCTGCGCATGCGCGGTGGCGCGGAAATTCACCGCCTTGCCCATGGTCTTGGCGGTCTCCGAATCCGTCAGCACCAGCGCTGCTGCGCCATCCGACACAAGCGAGCAATCGGTGCGCTTCAGGGGACCGGCGACGAACGGGTTCTTCTCGCTCTCGGCACGGCAGAACTCATAGCCAAAGTCCTTGCGCATCTGCGCATAGGGATTGGCGACGCCGTTCTTGTGGTTCTTCGCCGCGATCATCGCCAGCGCATCGGACTGGTCGCCATACTTCTGGAAATAGCTCTGCGCGATCTTGCCGAACACCCCGGCGAAACCGCCGACCGTGTCGCCGTCCTCGGGCAGATAGGACGCCTTGAGCAGGTACTTGCCGATCTCCGGACCCGGCGTGCGCGTCATCTGCTCGACGCCGACCACCAGCACGATCTTGGCCGCACCCGCGGCAATCGCGCGGATGCCCTGATGCACCGCGGCCGAGCCGGTGGCGCAGGCATTCTCGACCCGCGTGGTCGGCTTGAAGCGCAGCTTTGGGTCGGCCTGCAGCACCAGTGAGGCGGTAAAATCCTGCGGCGAGAAGCCGGCGTTGAAATGGCCGAGCACGATTTCATCGACGTCCTCAGCGGAAATGCCGGCATCGGCCATTGCGTCGGTCGCTACCTTCACCACCAGGCTTTCAACGGTTTCCGCGTCGAATTTGCCGAATGGCGTATGCGCCCATCCCACGATGCTGGCTGTCATGTTCGTTCTCCCTGTTCCGGTTCGGCCGGTTTTGTACCCTATCGGAAAAAATACTTCACGCCGGTTTCAGCGTTTTCATCGCCCGCGCGCACATGGCTGAAATGCCGGCCCAGTTGCCGGACCTTATATCCGCCGCCGGGCAGAGCCAGGAACCGCCGACGGCCAGCACATTCGGCTCAGCCAGCCAGGACGCCGCATTGGCCTCGCCAATGCCGCCGGTCGGGCAAACCCTGATGTTCGGGAACGGACCCGCGAGCGCACGCAGTGCCTTGATACCGCCGGACTGTTCCGCCGGGAAGAATTTGACGAGGTCAAACCCGTGCGCCAGCGCCTGCATCAGTTCGGACGCGGTCGCGATCCCCGGCGCGAACGGCAGGTCGCTGGCGGCCGCAGCCTTCAGCAACTCGGGCGTCGCTCCGGGGCTAATGCCGAACTTGGCGCCGAGCGCCTCAGCCCGCTTGAGATCATCGGGATTCAGGATGGTGCCGATCCCGACGATGGCGTCCGGCACGTCCGCAATCATGGCCTTGGCGGCCTCGATCGCCACCGGCGTACGCAGCGTCACTTCCAGCACGCGCACGCCGCCGGCAACCAGCGCCCTGGCCAGCGGCACCGCGTCTTCCAGCCGCTCGATGGTCAGCACCGGTATGACGGTGGCGGACTTCACCAAAGCCGCGAGCTTTTCCTGCCTTGCTGTCACGTTCATAGGGTCGCCTTGCCTGAGTTTGTCGGTCCGCCCACGATATCAGGCCGGCATCGCCGTGCGCGGGATAATCGCACCGGGGTGACATACCACAACTCCGGCAAGACGGTGCCCGGCCCGCGCGGCCTCAACCGGCTCCGCACCCGCAAGCCGTGCGGCGATGTAGGCGGCTGCAAAACTGTCACCCGCCGCAGTGGTATCGACGACGGGTTTCGTCAGCGGCTCGGCCTGGGTCCGATGCAAGACGCCGTCGAGACGAAGGATGCTCGCGGGTTCGGAAAGTTTTAGCACGACCTCCCCGCCCGGAATACGCGCCAGTAAGCCATCGTGGCTTTCACCGGGATAGAGCGGCAGCAAATCCTCGGTCGAGGCCAACACGATATCGGCGAGATCGAATGCATCCTGATAGACGGCGCGGGCCACATTCAGGTCGGGCCAGCCGCGGGCACGAAAATTGGTATCGAAGGCAAACCGTGCCCCGGCTTCGCGGGCGCGCTTGATCCCCGAGAACAACCGCGCCCGGCCAACGTCATTGTAAAGCGACAGCGTGATCGCCGAGAGATAAACGATGCCGTAACTCGCCAGTGAATTCAGGATATCCGCCGTCTCCGGCAGATCCATCAGGCTGCGTGCGGCGGCGCTCTCGCGCCAGTGAAAGAAACGACGCTCACCTTTGTCGTCGGTCTGGATCATGTAGAGGCCGGGCAATTTGCCTGGCAATCGGGACACCCGTGCCGTGCCAACGCCTTCCGCCGCCCAGCCCGCGATCATCTCATCGCTCAGCGTATCGTCGCCGAGTGCGGTGATGTAATCGGTGCCGGCGCCAAGCCGGGCCAGATAGACGGCGGTATTGAGCGTGTCGCCGCCATAGCCGCGCGAAAACAGGCCGTGCTCGGCCTGCTTCAGCTCGATCATGCATTCGCCGATGCAGGCTACCCTGGTCATGACCGCGTCCATGCGGCAACGCGTGTCGACACGTCAGGCAGCGAACTTGCCGCCGAGCTCATCCGCGATGTGAATCCGGATGATGTCATCAAAAGTCTTCTCGGCCGTGGTGAAGCCGAGCTTGAGCGCGCGGTCGGTGACGAAATCGCGCGGCCAGCCGCTGACGATGCTGATGATGGTCGGATCGGGCACCCGCTTGATGCGCGCGGTGACGTTCTTGCCGGCGACGCGGTCGAGGGCGGCGATCTGTTCGCCGACGGTCACCGACATCCCGGGCATGCTGAGATTGCGCCGCGCGCCCATGGCGTTGAGGTCCATGGTGCCGGCGTGCATGAGAAAGCCGACCGCCGATTTCGGCGAGGCGTGCCAATGCCGCACGTCTTCGGTCACCGGCAGCACCGCCTCCTCGCCCGCCAGCGGCTCGCGGATGATGTTGGAGAAAAATCCGGACGCCGCCTTGTTCGGCTTGCCCGGCCGCACGCAGATCGTCGGCAGGCGGATGCTGATGCCGTCGAGCAGGCCCTTGCGGGTGTAGTCGTTGATCAGGAGTTCGCAGATCGACTTCTGGGTGCCGTAGCTCGTCAATGGCGTATGGAAGAACTCGTCGCCGATCTTTTCGGGGAATGGCGCGCCGAACACCGCGATCGAGGATGTGAACACCAGCCGCGGCTTGTAGCCGCCGCCGATCGCGCGGATCGCGTCGATCAGATACCGCGTACCGTCGAGATTGATCCGGTAACCCTTGTCGAATTCGGCCTCCGCCTCCCCCGACACGATGGCGGCGAGATGGAAGATCACGTCAGGCCGTTCGGCGATCAGCGGCGCGGCGGCGCCAGCATCGGCAAAATCGGAAGCAACGACATTGACCGGGATCGAGCTGGCCGGCTTGGTCGGCGCCACCACGTCCTGCAGCGTCATGCGGGTGATGTCTTGCTTGCCGAGGCGCCCGTCGTGCAGCAGTTGCTCGGTCAGCTTGCGGCCGACCATGCCGGCGGCACCCAGAATAAGAATGTGCAAGACCCGTCTCCTTTGTTGTTCTTGCTTATAGCGTCTTCAAGCGAAGTGGAAACCGGTTCGCGTGAAGAAAACGCGTCAAAACGAGGGTTCAGATACGGGCCGGCGCGCTCATTCTTTCACGGCTCCCGTCATGGCTGACACATAGTGCTCGACGAAGAAGGCGTAAAGGATAACCAGCGGCAGCGAGCCCGCCAGCGCACCCGCCATCAGCGATCCCCAGCGGTAGACGTCGCCATCGACGAATTCGTTGACGATCGCGACCGGCACCGTCTTGTTCTGCACCGAAGTCAGGAAGGTCAGCGCGTAGATGAACTCGTTCCAACACAGCGTGAAGCAGAAGATGAAGGCCGAGATCAATCCCGGGATCGCCAGTGGCAGCACGATCTTGGTCAGAATCTGCCATCGGCTGGCGCCATCGATCAGCGCGCACTCTTCCAGCTCGAACGGGATGGTCTTGAAATAGCCCATCAAGAGCCAGGTCGAGAACGGGATCAGGATGGTCGGATAGGTCAGGATCAGCGCGAACGGCGTGTCGAACAGCCCATACTGGAACACTACGGTGGCTAGCGGAATGAACAGGATCGAGGGCGGCACCAGATAGGACAGGAAGATCAGCCCGCCGACCCATTGCGCGCCGCGATAGCGCAGCCGCACGATGGCGTAGGCCGCCAGCACGCTGGCGAAGATCGACAGCACGGTCGAGCAGATCGCCACATACATCGTATTCCACAGCCAAAGCGGATAGTAGCTTCCGAACAGCAGCTTGTGGATGTGCTTGAACGTCGGATTCCAGGTCCAGAACGGATTATAGGTGTTGAGGTCGAGCAACTGCTCGTCCGGCTTGATGGCGGTGAGCGCCATCCAGTAGAACGGGAACAGCAGGACGACGACGATGATCCCCAGCGGCAGATAAAGCGTCACCAGACGCCGCGGCAGCGACTCCAGATAGCTCATGCCGACGGAGTGATCGTCGGCAGCCGCCGTTCGCGCCGATCCCGACAACACCCCTTTGAGGTCGAGCCTCTGTGTGGGCAGATCAGTCATTGTTTTCACCTTGCTGCCACTTGCGGCGCTGCAGTCCGAACCAGGAGACCATGATCGCCGCCAGCAGGAACGGAATCATCGCATTCGAAATCGCAGCACCCTCCCCGAGAACGCCGCCGATGATCGCCCGCTGATAGGACAGTGTCGCCATCAAGTGCGTGGCATTGACCGGACCGCCGCGCGTCATCGCCCAGATCAGCTGGAAGTCGGTGAACGTGAACAGCACCGAGAAGGTCATCACCACGGCAATGATCGGCGTCAGCAGCGGATAGGTGATGAACCGGAACCGCTGCCAGCTGGTCGCGCCATCGAGCGTCGCGGCTTCGTAAAGCGACGGCGACACCGTCTGCAGGCCGGCCAGCAGCGTGATCGCAACGAAGGGAACGCCGCGCCAGATGTTGGCGAAGATCACGCAGATCCGCGCCCAGGTCACATCACCGAGGAAATTGATATTGTCGGTGATCAATCCCATCTGCTTCAGCGACCAGGAAATGATCGAGAACTGTGAATCGAAGATCCACCAGAACGCCAGCGCCGACAGCACCGTCGGCACGATGAAGGGGATCAGCACCAGGGCTCGCAGCATCGCCTTGAACGGCATGTTCTCGTTCAGCAGCAGCGCGAGATAAAGGCCGATCGCGAACTTGATGACACTGGCGACGGATGTGTAGAGCAGCGTGTTGAATACCGACAGCCAGAAGATCGAGTCGCCCCACAGCCACTCATAGTTTTCCAGCCCGACGAACGCGCCGGGCCTGCCGATGCGCGCATCCGTGAACGAAATCCAGATTCCCAACCCCAGCGGATAAGCCAGGAACAGAACCAGGAACACCATTGCGGGCAGCATGAACCAGAAGCCGAGATAGTTGCGGTTGGCCTTGATCAGGTCCCACCTCGACGCCTCGCGAATCGGCCGTCTGGCAGTCCGGGGTTGGAGGGCGACGTCAGCCATTGGCAAAATCCCGCAAGTATAACGGCCGTGGTGCCGTCTCGTCCTCGATAGCGAAGCATCCGGCAACTACGGGCGGCATTGCGTGCCGCCCGTAGCTGTTGTCATCAGCGATAGATGCGCTTCAGCTGCCGTTCGGCGATCGCAATCGCACCGGCTGCGGTCTCACGGCCGGTGCAGTAGTTCGCGAACATGTCGACCACCAGGAAGTCGGCGATCGCGGTCGCCGCCTTCTCGCCGGGCGTACCGATGCCGGAAGCGGGAAGCGCGCGCTTGCTGGCCTGACCAAACACCGCGTTCTTCGGGTCTGCCGTCCACACCGGCGAGTTGTCGTAGGCGTTGAGCGTGTGGGTCAGATAACCGCGCGCGCCGGTCAGCCACTTGTCGTAGTTTTCCTTCTCCAGCATGAAGGCGATGAAGGCCTTTGCGGCGTTCGGGTACTTCGTGAACTTGAACGCCAGGATCGGGACGCACAGCTGCAGTTCAGTCGGCTTGCCGATCGGACCGACCGGGTACAGCGCGTGATAGGTGTCCTCGGTGAGCTCTTTCTTGGTCGGGTCATCCTTGGCGGCGACGTAGATCGAGATGCCGTTGGCGGTGACATAAAGTTCGCCCGAAAGGAACGCCTTGTTGTTGGAACCGTCGTTCCACGACGCTGCGCCCGGAATGAAGGTGTCGGAAAGCGCCTTGGTGTATTCCAGCGCCTTCAAGGTCTCCGGCGAATTGATGATCACCTTGTCGCTCTTGTCGACGGTATAGGCGCCATGACCCCAAAGGATCCAGTGCAGCCAGCCGTTGGCGTCGCCGGTCGCATGGCCGAGCGCGAAGCCCGCCGGGGTGTTGTTTTTCTTGAGCGCCTTGCACAGTTCAAGGAAGCTGGGGAAGTCCTTGGGAAACTCGCTGAAGCCCGCTTTGTCCACGGCAGACTTTCGGTAGGTCATGTAGCCGCCGATGGTGGCGACCGGGATACCCAGCCAGTTGTCGCCCTGCTTACAGGTAATAGCGGCGGCTTCGGTCCATCCGCCGTATTTCTTGCCGAGATAGTCGGCGACGTCGTTCAGCGGCATCACCTGGGTCGGGAACAGCTGCGGCAGCGTGTGCAGGCCCCAGACGACATCCAGGCCGGAGCCGGTATTCGCAGCGACGGACGCCTTTGGCTGCACGTCCTCAAAGGACTCGCTGAACACGTTCATCTCGGTGCCAGTCGCGGCCTTGAAGGCGGCGACCATGGCGTTGAACGCGTCGTCTTCCGCCGGCACGAAACGCTTCCAGCGCATCACCGTCAGCTTGGCGCCCGGCTCCGCCTTCCAAGGCGAGGCTTGCGCCCAGGCCTTGGCGAAATCCAGCAGTGCAGGCCCGGTCAGCGCGCCAGCCGCAGCCAGCGCAGTGCCGCCTTGAAGCAGCGAGCGGCGAGTAAAATCGTGCATCGTAGATCCTCCCCTGTGAATTTGATTTTGATTATGTTTTTTAGGCGTTCAGTCGCTTTCCTGTGGTCTCGTCAAATAGATGCACGAGCGCAGGATCCGGCTTCAACCGGATCTTGTCGCCCGGATTGAATTGATGTCGCTCGCGGAACACGGCAACGACCTGTTCGCCGCCGAGCTTGGCGAAGACCTGGGTTTCCGAGCCGGTCGGTTCGACCACCACGATCTCGGCTTCGGCACCGTCGTCGGCGATGGTGAAATGCTCGGGCCGGACGCCGTAGACCGCCGGCTTGCCTTCGGAGTTGGCCGGTGCCGACATCAGCGGCAGCTTGACACCGTTCGGACCTTCGAAACCGGCGCTGCCGTTCGACTTCACCTTGCCTTTGAGGAAGTTCATCGCCGGCGAACCGATAAAGCCCGCCACGAACTGGTTGGCCGGCGTATCGTAGAGTTCGAGCGGCGTGCCCATCTGCTCGACAATGCCGTCGTGCATCACCACGATCTTGTCGGCCATGGTCATGGCCTCGATCTGGTCGTGGGTGACGTAGACCGTCGTGGTGCGCAGGCGCTGGTGCAATTCCTTGATTTCGGTGCGCATCGCAACCCGCAGCTTGGCGTCGAGGTTGGACAGCGGCTCGTCGAACAGGAACACTTGAGGATCGCGCACGATGGCGCGGCCCATCGCGACGCGCTGACGCTGTCCGCCGGACAACTGCCGGGGATAACGCTCGAGCAATGGGGTCAGCGCCAGGATTTCCGCGGCGCGCTTGACGCCGTTGGAGATTTCCTCAGGCTTGGCGCCGCGCAGCTTGAGCGAGAAGCCCATATTGTCGGCGACCGTCATATGCGGATAGAGCGCATAATTCTGGAACACCATCGCAATGTCGCGCTCTTTCGGCTGGACATTGTTGACCACCTTGTCGCCGATCGAAATCGTGCCTGAGGTGATGTTCTCGAGGCCCGCGAGCATTCTCAGCAAGGTCGACTTGCCGCAACCGGAGGGGCCGACGAGCACGACGAACTCGCCGTCCTCGATCGGAATCGAAACGCCGTGCAAAACCTCAAAATTACCGAACGACTTTCGCACGTCGCGAATCTGTACCGACGACATCGGACTTCTCTCCCCTCAATTTCTGTTTTCTGACGCCATTGGACGGAGACCGGCGCCACGCTGTCTTGTTCGACTCTAATGCCATCCAGCCGACTTCAGCCAAGCATTATCATCCGCAGTTTGGCGGTTTTTAGCAATGCGATGGTAGCGCTGTCAATAATTGTTCATTTGTCTGGTTTCTTATGGTAAGAGCGCGGAATGGCACGAAAACCGACGAAGTCTGGCAAAATCCGCCTCACCGAGGTCGCCAAGCTGGCTGGCGTGTCGCCAATCACCGCATCCCGCTTCTTCAGAAACCCGGATGCGCTGTCACTCGCCAAACGCGAACGCGTCGACAGCGCTGTGAAGGAACTGGGCTATGTGCCCAATCTGGCGGCGCGCGCGCTGGCCTCGCATCGCACCGAAGTCATCGGCGTCGTGATTCCGTCTTTGACCAACAGCGTGTTCGCCGACGTCTTGCGTGGCATTTACGATTCGTCCGAGCAGAGCCGCTACAGCATCCAGTTGACCAATACGCGCTACAGCATCCTGCAGGAAGAGAAGATGCTGCGGCTGTTCCGGGCCCAGAAGCCGGCCGGATTGATCGTGACCGGCATCAACCAGACGGCGGAATCCCGCGCCATCCTGGAGACCATGGATTGCCCGGTCGCGCAGATCATGGAGATCGGGGACAGCCCGGTCGACATGATGATCGGCTTTTCGCATTACGACGCCGGTTTTGCGGCTATTTCGCATATTCTCGAGCAAGGGCGCCGGCGCATCGGCTTCCTCGGCGCGCGGATGGATCCCCGCGTCCAGCGGCGGTTCGATGGCTACCGCGATGCCATGAAGGCGGCCTCGCTGTTCGATCCAAACCTCGTCGTCACAACGACGGTGCCGACCACCGTGACGCTCGGCGGTACGCTGTTCGCCGATCTCATTGCGAAGACGCCTGATATCGACGCGGTATTCTGCGTCAACGATGACCTCGCGCTCGGCGTGCTGTTCGAATGCCAGCGCCGCCAGATATCCGTTCCCGGCGAAATGGCGATTGTCGGCTTCAACGATCTGGAATTCATGGCTTCCGCCGTCCCTTCCCTCACCAGCGTACGCACCAATCGCTATGAGATGGGCCGTCACGCCATCACCATGGTGATCGACGCGATCGAGGGCCGCCGGCCGCGGGAACCGGTCCTCGACCTTGGTTTTCAACTGATGATCCGCGAAAGTTCGACGCCGCAGACGGCTTGATCCCAGTTTCGCAGGGCTCATGTGGGGTTGCATAGAAAATGGTAGCGCTGTCTTTTGGCGCGAACTAGGATCGAGCAAGAGACACAGGAATTGCATGCGCGGCGCGTTTGCAGCGGATGAAATTTTGAGCATGGTGGAAACCGCTGCCGTGATTTGAGCCGCCCTAGTTTGCAGTGCGGGAGGAACCAATGAAAAAGAATGACAATAATGGTGCCAGCAATGGCAAGGGACGGAAGCTTCGTTCCCTTGAGTGGTTTAACAACCCGCATAATCCGGGGATGACCGCGCTCTATCTGGAGCGCTATCTGAATTACGGCCTGACCCGCGAAGAATTGCAGTCCGGCAAGCCGATCATCGGCATCGCGCAGACCGGTAACGATCTGTCGCCGTGCAACCGCCACCATCTCGAGCTGGCCCACCGGGTGCGAGAGGGCATCCGTATGGCCGGCGGCATTGCGATGGAATTTCCGGTGCATCCGATCCAGGAGACCGGCAAACGCCCGACCGCGGCGCTCGATCGCAACCTCGCCTATCTCGGCCTCGTCGAACTCCTGTTCGGCTATCCCCTGGACGGCGTTGTGCTGACCACCGGCTGCGACAAGACCACCCCTGCTTGCCTGATGGCAGCCGCGACCGTCAATCTGCCCGCCATCGTGCTGTCGGGTGGGCCGATGCTGAACGGCTGGTTCAACGGTGAGCGCACCGGATCCGGCACCATCGTCTGGAAGCAACGCGAACGGCTTGCCGCCGGCGAGATCGACTACAACGAATTCATCGAGATCGTGTCCTCCTCCGCGCCGTCGGTCGGCCATTGCAACACCATGGGTACGGCCTCGACCATGAACTCGCTGGCCGAGGCGCTCGGCATGTCGCTGCCGGGCTGCGCGGCGATTCCCGCTCCCTACCGCGAGCGTGGCCAGATCGCCTACGAGACGGGAAAGCGGATCGTCGACATGGTCTGGGAGGATCTCAAACCGTCCGACATCCTGACCCGTGAGGCGTTCGAGAACTGCATCGTGGTGAACTCGGCGATCGGCGGCTCGACCAACGCGCCAATCCACATCAACGCGCTGGCGCGCCACATCGGCGTCGAGCTCTCGATCGATGACTGGCAGAAACACGGCCACGAAATCCCGATGCTGGTGAACCTGCAGCCGGCCGGCTTCTATCTTGGCGAGGAATTTCACCGCGCTGGCGGCGTGCCGACGGTGGTGCGCGAATTGATGGCGCACAAGAAAATCCATGAGGCCGTCAAAACGGTCAACGGCCGCACCATGGGCGAGAATTGCCGCGAGGCGACGAAACCCGATGGCGACGTGATCTGGAGCTACGACAAGCCGCTGGTCAAGGAGGCCGGCTTCCTGGTGTTGCGCGGCAATCTGTTCGATTCCGCGATCATGAAGACCAGCGTGATCTCCAAGGAATTCCGCGACCGCTATCTCAGCAACGCCAAGGACCTGAACGCGTTCGAGGGCCGCGCCATCGTATTCGAGGGCCCGGAGGACTATCACGACCGGATCGACGATCCCGCGCTCAACATCGACGAGCACTGCGTGCTGTTCATCCGCGGCGCCGGCCCGATCGGTTATCCCGGCGGCGCCGAAGTCGTGAACATGCAGCCGCCGGCGGCACTGATCAAACGCGGCATCCTGGCCCTGCCCTGCATCGGCGACGGCCGGCAATCCGGCACCTCGGGCTCGCCATCGATCCTTAATGCCTCGCCGGAAGCCGCCGCCAGTGGCGGACTCGCGATCTTGAAGACCGGCGACAAGGTCCGTATCGACCTCAACAAGGGCTCGGCAAACATCCTCATTTCCGATGCGGAACTGAAGCAGCGTCACGCCGACCTCAAGGCCGGCGGCGGCTTCAAATACCCGGCGCACCAGACGCCGTGGCAGGAACTCTATCGCTCGACCGTCGGCCAGCAGGCCACCGGCGCCTGCATGGAACTCGCCACGCGCTATCAGGACATTGCGGGCACGGTCGGCGTGGCGCGGGATAATCATTAGGCTGCAACGCCGTCATTGCGAGCGCAGCGAAGCAATCCATCATTCCACGCGGAAACATGGATTGCTTCGTCGCTTCGCTCCTCGCAATGACGAAAGGAACAAGGAGACAAGAATGTCAGACCGTTTGAAGGGAAAGCGCGCGGTCGTCACCGCCGCGGCGGCGGGCATCGGGCGTGCCTGCGCAATCGCATTCGCGCGCGAAGGCGCCACTGTCATCGCCACCGACATCAATGAAAGCGGCATCGCCACGCTCGGCAAGGAAGGCGTTGCCGAGACGGCGCGGCTCGACGTTCGCAGCACCGCTGACGTCAACGCCTTCGCCAAGCGCATTGGAAAGATCGATATCCTGCTCAATGCGGCGGGCTTTGTGCACCACGGAACCATCCTGGAGTGTTCGGAAGAGGACTGGGATTTCTCGTTCGACCTCAACGTCAAATCGATGCACCGGACCATCAAGGCGTTTTTGCCCACCATGATCGCAGGCGGCGGCGGCAGCATCGTCAACATCTCGTCCTGCGCGGCGCTCCGGCCACCGGCAAACCGTTATGTCTATAGTGCGTCCAAGGCGGCGGTTTCGCTGCTCACGCGCGCGGTCGCGCTCGACTTCATCAA
Source organism: Bradyrhizobium sp. JYMT SZCCT0428 (assembly GCF_018131075.1). Lineage (GTDB taxonomy): Bacteria > Pseudomonadota > Alphaproteobacteria > Rhizobiales > Xanthobacteraceae > Bradyrhizobium. The sequence goes on from NZ_JAFCLS010000013.1 coordinate 195,758, forward strand.
CCAGGGCATCCGCTGCAACAGCATCTGCCCCGGCACCGTGGAGACGCCTTCGATGCTCGATCGCGCGGCCGCCGCCGGCCCGGATGGACGCGAGAAGTTCGTTGCCCGCCAGAAGATGGGCCGACTGGGTACCGCAGAGGAGATCGCGGCCATGGCGATCTATCTTGGGAGCGACGAAAGCGCATTCACCACCGGCGTCGACCTCGTCGTCGATGGCGGCTACATGCTCTGACGGCCGCGATCAAGGGATTTCAGCATGAACAAGATCGATCTGAGCGGACGCTGCGCCGTCGTTACCGGTGGCGCACAGGGTTTTGGACGCGCAATCAGCGAACGCTTCGTGGCGTCGGGCGCCAAGGTCGCGATCTGGGACCATGACCTGCCGTTCGCGGAACGGACCGCCGCGGAAATCGGCGAGAATGCCCGCGCGTTCAAGGTCGACGTGTCCGATCTCGCCGCCGTCGAAAGCGCGCGCGACGCGACGCTGAAAGCGTTCGGCAAGATCGATATCCTCGTCAACAATGCCGGCATCACCGGTGCCAACAAGACCGTCTGGGAGATGGACCTCGGAGACTGGCGCACGGTGATGGCCATCAACCTCGACGGTCCCTTCATCTGCTGCAAGGCCGTGGTGCCGGCGATGCTCGCCAACAAATACGGCCGTATCGTCAACATCGCCTCGATCGCCGGCAAGGAAGGCAATCCGAACGCTGCGCATTATTCGGCGTCCAAGGCCGGCGTGATCGCGCTGACGAAGTCGCTCGGCAAGGAACTGGCGGCGCACGATATCCTCGTCAACGCCGTGACACCGGCGGCCGCGAAGACCGCGATCTTCGATCAGATGACGCAGCAGCACATCGATTTCATGCTAGCGAAGATTCCGAAAGCGCGCTTCCTGCTGGTTCAGGAGCTGGCGTCGATGGTGGCGTGGCTGGCGTCGGAGGACTGCGCCTTCTCGACCGGTGCGGTGTTCGACATCTCCGGCGGCCGCGCGACGTATTGAAATGGGCACGATCCGGGAAGGCGGATGCCTGTGCGGCGCAGTTCGGTTCAAGACCGACGGCGAGCCGGTCAATATCCGGATCTGCCACTGCCGCAATTGCCAGAGGTCGATGGGATCGCCATTTTTTGCCCGCGCGCTGTTCGACCAGCGCGCACTGACGGTCGAGGGCGACATTGCGGGTTATTTATCCTCGGACGCACTCGAGCGGATGTTCTGCAAGGCCTGCGGCACCCGGCTGTTTTCCCGGCGGACCAACGGCACGGTGGTCGGCGTCGCGCTTGCCGCCTTCGACGACCGCAACGCCTTTGCGCCGACCGAGCACATCTGGGTCTCGGAAAAGATCGATTGGGTACGGCTCGACGACGGCCTACCGCAATACCAGGAGACGGTTCCCCAGTGACGCCGACGTGCTAGGCTGAGCCCAGCACAGCGCGTGAATCGGGGCCGATCGATTGAACATCTCATTGTACGCCATATCGGTCTGGGTGCTGCCGGTCCTGCTCGCCATCACCCTGCATGAGGCCGCCCACGCCTTTGCCGCCTATCGCCTCGGCGACAACACGGCCTGGCAGCTCGGCCGGGTCAGCCTCAACCCCTTCAAGCATATCGACCCGTTCGGGACCGTCATTCTCCCCGGATTGCTGCTGCTTTCGCATTCGCCGTTCCTGTTCGGCTACGCCAAGCCGGTGCCGGTGAATTTCCGCAATTTGAACCATCCCCGGCTCGACATGGTCTGGGTGGCGCTGGCGGGCCCGGCCACCAACATCGTCCTGGCAGTGCTGGTGGCCCTTGCCTTCCATATCATGCCGCTGGTGCCCGCGAATGCGGCGCAATGGACCGCGGACAACCTCAAAAATGCGTTCCTGATCAATATCGTGCTGGCGATCTTCAACATGCTGCCGATCCCGCCGCTGGACGGTGGGCGGGTCGCGGTGGGGCTGCTGCCGCGGGTGCTGGCATACCCGCTGTCGCGGCTGGAACCCTATGGCATGCTGATCCTGATCGGCCTGCTGATCCTGCTGCCGATCCTGGGCAGTCAGCTCGGCCTAAATCTTGATGTTATTTCGGCAATACTGCGGACACTGACCGGCTATGTGATCCGTGCGCTTCTCTTTATCACGGGCAACGCATAAACCTTAGATAGAGAACGCCGGACACGGAGGAGTTGGCTTGGAGCCATGGTGATCAAAGCTGCCGACATGTTGATCGCACGACGCGCCGACACCCGCGCGAGGGCGGATTTTGCCACCTGGAAAATGCTCGCCAAGCTCAACGGCGCTTCCGCCCTGCCCGCCGAGGCGCAAGGTTTTCTCGTCAGCTACAGGCAGCTGCTCGAAAAGATGACGGATGCGGATGCTTCCGAGGCTACCATCCAGCTCATGTACAAGAGCTATTATGCGGAGATGGGCGGCGCCGGAACCGCACCGGAAATCCCCGCACGCTCCGCCGATGCCCCGGCCGACACCGGCAACGTCACCGCCTTTCGCCGGCCGCCTGCCAAGCCAAAGGTCGCGGCATCAGGACCGCAGGCAAAACCGCGGCTGCCGGTGGCGCTGATCTTTGCGTGCCTTGTCGTCGTCTATGTCGGCATCCGCTATTACTGGCGATAGCCCGACCCTCGCGCAAGAAAGCGAAATGAGCAGCGACGCAGATCCGCTTGCACAGTTCGGGATCGACGCGGTCGATCTCAGATGGACGTTGCGGGACATTGCCGGAAGGCGATCGTTCAACACGGATCATTTGGCGAAACTGATCGAGCTTGGCCTCGTCGCAATGCGCGGAGACGCCCCGTACCTGACGCCAATTGGGCAGGATGCGGCATGGGGGAAAGACGGCTGACCGTAGCACTGCAGACGGTTGCAGGCGTAACGCGTGATTGCTGGGATGACGGTGACCTTCGCTGCCGTACAACGCCTCCGAGCTACGGCTTTCTATTCCAGGGCGGGATGATTTTGAATCTGGCGCTGATCGACGCGATACGTCTTCGCGACATTTTCGCGTTTCAGTGGCATGCAGCGCCGGCGCGTGCCCGGAATTCACCGCGACATGGAATATTCCCGGCACGGCGATCCGCCGCAGCCCGCTAGGCGGCGAACACGATGCCGGGCATAATGGCTCAGCGAGTTTTGCAAAATTCAAAATATCCTTGCAAAAATATCCTTGAAGATTCCTTGGAGGGGAAATGAAGCGATCAATTGCAGCCTTGGTGATGACCACGAGCCTGGTATTTGCAGGGGGAGCGTTTGCGCAAACGCTCGACAAGGTCGTCAAGGTCGGAAGCCTCGGAGATCAATCGGGTCTTTATGCCGACATCGGCGGCCCCGGCTCCAGCGTCGCCGCGCAGATGGCGATCGATGATTCCGGTTTGCTGGCGAAAGGCTGGAAGATCGAACTGATCTCGGCGGATCACCAGAACAAACCTGATGTCGGCGTCAACATCGGCAAGCAGTGGATCGACGTCGAGAAGGTCGACGTGTTCGTCGATCTCGCCAGCTCCGGCGTTGGCCTTGCGATCTCCAACCTTGCCAAGGACAAGAACGTCGTCAATTTGAACTCCGGCTCGGCGTCGTCGGATCTGACCGGCGCGCAATGCTCGCCGAACACGATTCACTGGGTCTACGACACCTGGATGCTGGCCAACGGCACCGGCAAGGCGCTGGTCAAGTCCGGCGGCGACAGCTGGTTCTTCCTGACGGCGGACTACGCCTTCGGTCACGCGCTCGAACGCGATACGGCCGCGGTCGTCATCGCCAATGGCGGCAAGGTGCTCGGCGGCGTCAAGCATCCGCTCAACAATGCCGACTTCTCCTCTTTCCTGCTGCAGGCGCAGAGTTCGAAGGCGAAGATCATCGGCCTTGCCAATGCCGGCGGCGACACCACCAACTCGATCAAGCAGGCGGCGGAGTTCGGCATCGTCTCCGGCGGGCAGAAGCTCGCGGGCATGCTGATGTTCATCACCGACGTTCATGCGCTCGGGCTGAAGGTCGCGCAGGGCCTGAACTTCACCGAGACGTTCTATTGGGACGCCAACGACAAGACCCGGGCCTTCACCAAGCGCTTCAACGAAAAGCACAAGAAGGGCCCGCCCACCATGGTGCAGGCCGGCGTCTATTCCTCGCTGATCCATTACTTCAAGGCGCTGGAAGCGCTCGGCGGCAACCCGCATGACGGCCGCGCGGTGGTCGCCAAGATGAAGGAAATGCCGACCGACGACGACCTGTTCGGCAAGGGTACGGTCCGTGCCGACGGCCGCAAGATCCATCCGGCCTATCTGTTCGAGGTGAAGAAGCCGGCGGATTCGAAGTATCCGTGGGACTATTACAACCTCGTCGCCACCATCCCGGCCGAGGAAGCCTTCATTCCGCTCGACAAGAGCGTCTGCCCGTTGTTGAAGAAGACCTGATCCGGCGGATCGTCCCAAGTGCAAAATGCCGGCGAGAAATCGCCGGCATTTTTGTTGGGCGGCTCGCCCTTCCCTCGCAACGCCGCGAAACAGGTCCGTCGCGAGATGTTCTGATTCAATTTTCAAACAGCCCGTTCCGTCATTGCGAGGAGCGAAGCGACGAAGCAATCCATTCTTTCTTTGCGTGGCGCCATGGATTGCTTCGCTTCGCTCGCAATGACGGCAGACATACTTTCGCATTCTCGCGACGCATTGCGCCCGAGCTTTGCCAGAAATTCCTTGCCCTCGAAAACAAGGGCGCAGGGAAGACCGGGTGCGCGCTGCACCCGCGGTCTCGCGTGCGGTTTGCACAAAACAAAGTGCACACGAGC
>NZ_JAFCLS010000130.1 GCF_018131075.1 Bradyrhizobium sp. JYMT SZCCT0428
CGGCGGATCAAAGCCGGCCGCCCCTGGCGACGTAGCCGAACTATCCATCGCAAACAGCCGACTTTTGCAACAAAATCGGCACTTTGCGGTCCTCACGCGATGTCGAACTTGAGTCCGGAATGCGCACCAAAGCGGACGTCGGGCCGACCATCTCGCATCTTCTCAAAGGCCCGGTGTAAAATCTTTAACCTTCGACCCGCGCGAAAATACCGCCGTGTCCTCGGTGCAACATCTCTTTTGTTCATTCGAGGGAATACAATTTTGGACTCGTACTCCGACTCGCTTGCTTACTGAATGAGCCCGCCCCGGTCTCTTCATCTCCGCACACATCGCCCCGCGGAAATAGCAGATCCGCATATAGCCCCGCTTCACTGGATCACTTCGTTGGCGCAGCGACAAAAGTCGGTGGCACGCCGATCAAGCCCAGCCTAGTTCCTTTAGTGCCATACCGGAATGCCATATCTTGTCGTCAGTGAATTGCATCACGTAGACGTAGTCCGAAGTCGTCTTTTTGCCGGTCGGCTCACACGGACCACCGGGACCGGTATGAGTACCCGAAAAGACAGCATAGGCAGCGACGTTGTTTCGTTCGGTATCGGTGGCGAAGGATTTCACCTCGTAGCTGCCGTCCGGCATGATCGTCATTAGCCCCTTCATCCAATCCGCGTATTGTGCAAGAGTTTTAATACCTACAAGCGGCTCGGCCTGGGCGGCGAAGGTCGCATTTTGAGCACAGTAAGTCTTGCAGACTTCCCAACCCTTTCCAGTCTCGCAAGCGGCAAAGAAATCGTTGGCAGTTTCGGTGATCGACGCCATGGGCGGTTCCTCCTGGGTGTTTTATTGAATGTCATTTTTAGCACTTCGGCCACGCTCAGGCCAATACGCTGCTTGTTGCTCAGGCTGGCGAGCGCACACATGAATGTCCGTTGCGGTCAAAAGCCGCCCTCGCGCCCCTAAAATCCGAGTTCTGTTCTTGCCCCAACACCTTACTTCACTCGTCAGATCGGCCACTTCCGAAAAGTGCATCTTGGTCCCGCGAGTCGTAGGGCGTCGCCAACTACAATCTACTTGTAATATCCGACCACGCATGTGTAGCCAGCCACCCTCGTAGCGAGGCCGACTTTCTCAACCGGCCGCTTGTCTTCGCCTGGGCGCGGGAACATATATGTGACCTCCGTGATCTTACCTTCGACGGCAGAGGCAAATTCCGCCCCGTAGGGCTTGCCAGTGACGTCCTTAATATTTCTCTGCACGAGGCCAATACGCGCTGGATCGGGATGGGCAATGTTCTTGCCGTCACGGCCTGCGCAAGTTGGGTAAAGATCACGGTCGCGAAAGCCTCCTTCCCCCTTATTGATTTGGCTGACGGTTCTTGCCGGGTCGGCCTTCATGGAGATGACGACCTTCTCAAGCATGGCTTTCGCCTCGGCAGGCGTGCCGAAATTGGCGTTCTGAGCGTATGTCGCTGTCGATGCGATTGCGGCCACAGCTATTGCACTAATTGTGAGGTGACGAAGCACGATTTCCTCCCGGTGCGCTTCTGTTGCAAAACGGCGCTCTTATTGGATCACTTCGTCAGCGCGTTGCTGGACATGCAACGGCACATCAAGATCGAGCGCCTTGGCTGTTTTCAGGTTGACGATGAACTCGAACTTGGTTGGTTGCTCGACCGGAAGATCGGCAGGTTTCGCGCCCTTCAGAATTTTGTCGATGTAGTAGCCTGAGCGACGGAATATACTCAGGTTGCTAGGGCCATATGATGCGAGAGCGCCAGCCTCCACGGTCTCCCGCGAATATACAGCGAGCGGCAATCGGTGGGCCAAAGCCAAAGATGCGACTTCTTGGCGCGCGGCGAAGAAAAGACCGTCTTGAGTGACGACGACGCCGTTGATCTTGCTCTCCTGCATCTTTGAAAAGGCAGACTCAAGGTCTCCCGGACCGCGCACTTCGAACGCACTTAACGCCACTTGAAGCCTGTCGGCAGCGGCCTGGGCCTCTTCGATATAGCGTCGCGCACCGTCCTTGTCGTTTGGATTTACGAGCAAGGCCACCTTGGACACGCTCGGGACAATTTCCTTGAGATGTTCCACGCGCTTTGCAGTCAAGTCGAGCGCGAAGTTCGACAAGCCTGTGAGGTTTCCTCCTGGTCGCGCGAGGCTGGCGACGAGCTTGCTTCCGACTGGGTCGGGGATGGCAACAAAAATGATGGGGATAGTTGTAGTGGCCCGCTGCGCCGCCAACGCCGCCGGGCGAGTGATCGCAACAAGGATGTCGACCTTGAGCGCAACTAATTCAGCGGCGAGACTTTGGAAGCGATCCGGGTTTTCCGCTGGATAGCGATTCTCCAAGATAATGTTCTTGCCTTCGACGTAACCGAAATCATTTAGCCCCCGTCGTGCGGCTCCGAGATAGACGGCTTCCTCTTCCTCGTTGGCGGCATGCCACAGCATGCCAATTCGGGGGACGCGATTCACACTGCTTTGGGCACGCACCATCTGCGGCGGTATCGTAACGGCTGTGATGAGAAGGAGAAAATCCCGGCGCTTCATGTCCGTCCTCCAAGCTCTAAAGACGGTATCCTACGGCTCCGAGGGGTAATTTGATAGAGCCGAACTTAGCTGCGCAACGGCAACATGAAGGTCCTTCGCCATGGGGCGAGTGCTAACGTACCCGCTGCGTCTAATAGCCATTGGGCGACATCGGGTCGCATCGATAGACAAATAGGCCGCCAGCCGAGGTCGGCCGGATCGGTTTTTTTTGTGAGCGTCGGGGATTGCTGGGCTGTGTAGCGCGGAAACCGAACAGTCCTCGTGGCTCGTTTCGTGCCAATAGGCGACCCACTGATCCTGTTCAATCAGCTTGTCGGCGCGGAGGAGAAATGCCTCCGGAATGTCGAGGCCTAACGCCTTGGCAGTCTTCAAATTGACGAACAGCTCAAACCGTGTCGGTTGCTGCACTGGAAGATCGCCGGGATTGGCGCCTTTGAGCACCGCGTCGAGTTGGCGCGACGCCTTTCGGATCATCTCCGCGACATTGGGTCCATACGAGATCAAGCCGCCTGCCTGGACCCATGCACCCATCCAGCCACCAGCGGCAGGCGCTGCCGATTGGCAAACTCTACGATGCGCTGCGCATTGGCCAGAGTATGCCGCGACGATACGACGTAGAGGCTATCGACGCCGGACTCCTTCGCCGTTTCAAGCGTCCGGTCGAGTTCAACAGGATCGTGTATTCCGACCGGCAGCAACTCGAGATTCAAAGCTTTTGTTGCGCGCTGGGCGATCGGCAATTCGTTGTCGACATGGCTGGCATCGCGAAGGAGCGCAACCCGTGCTATGCGGGGGGGCCGCCTCCTTGAATGTTTCGAGCCGCTTGGCCGCAAGTTGATCCGACAAAAACGTAACGCCGGTCGAGTTGCCGCCGGGCTTCGCCAAGCTCTTGGCAATGCCGAGCTGAACAGGATCAGCGCTTATGGCGTAGATAATCGGGATCGCCTGAGTCGCCTTCGCAGCATGTGGCGTAACATCGCCGCCGAGGGCAAAGATCACATCTGGTTGGCTCTGAACCAGACCTGTGGCGAGTTCGGGAAGGCGCTCCGGCCGACCCTGAGCATACCGGTATTCGATGGTGACGTTCTCGCCATCGACATACCCAAGCTGGCGAAAGCCTTCCAGAAGCGCTTGCGTGTTCGGATCCCGCTCCGGGGTGCTTTAGACTAAGGACGCCGATGGTGTGCGGTGCGTCGCCGACTGTTGCGCATCGGCCCGAAATGGCCGGGCCGATAATGCAATGGTGGCCGCTCCTGCGATGAATTCTCTCCGCAGCATATTGAGCCTCCCTCTCAATCTTTGGACAGTCAGTATATACGTACTCCTGACGCAAACTTGATGCCAAATGGCCGGTGAATGCCCGTAGTGGGTCACTCGCGTCAGATTAAGGCTCAGCCCGCCTTCCGGTCCGCCCCTACGAACGGACATCGCTAGGGGCCTGGCCCGGCAGGCCGTTGGCCAAGCCGGCGGGTAGTCTCGATTGGGGTTGACCGGTTGAGCCGATGTTCGGCTACGCGACGTCTGGCTCGTTTAACCGGTCGAACGTTACGCCCAAACACCTTGGCTTGCGCCAAACAACGTAGCAGTGTTGGCTAAGATGACCATTAGCCATCAGCAACGTAATCTCGTGCGGAACTGAAACGGCGCTTGAAACATCCAAAGCCGCGCCAATCGAAGAAATATTTCGGATCGTACAACTGACTTCGACGCCGTCAAACGCAATGGTCGCGTTCCGGTTCACGTTGTGTCGCGGCATTGTTCGGCGCTCGATCATTATTGTAGTCTGCCGCGAAAACCTCAAAACTGGCTGAACGGCTTTACTACATTTGGCTGGAAAACATTGAACCGTCTGGGCCTCGTTATCCCCTGTCTGGCCGCCTGCCATGTCCGTTCGGGAGTCGGACCTTCTCGGACGCGCGGTTGACGTGCGCTCTAGCCCCAACAACTGACATTCCGTGAGGAGGAAAACAGCCCGCACTACCGACTTGCCCGGGAGTGATGGCCTTGGGGCCATAACGGCGTCCGTTGGAGCCCAACCTGCGCAGGGTTTGGCTCCAATTTGAAATAGCACGGACCTTTCAGCGTATTGATAGGCCAGATCGGGGGAGCTGTAGGGTAGCGCGATGCAAATACGGCACGGACGCAATAACGTCGCTAGTTGAATGTGGAACTATCGTGACGGATGACTCCGGTCTGGGTCCGGATGCCTAGGAACACCGATATTGCAGCGACCTTCGTCGAAGTTGGTCCTGACTTCTTTGATAGATTCAATTTTGCGGGTCACCAATTGCGAGGTGGACCATAAGGGTAGTAGGCGTCGCGGCCACCAACCGAGATCATATTACCAAGGTCGATATCGTCATATAATGCTTGCGTGGACGCCCACTTCAAAAACTGCGACGCGCTATCAACCTGATCGTC
>NZ_JAFCLS010000131.1 GCF_018131075.1 Bradyrhizobium sp. JYMT SZCCT0428
CCGGCCGCCGCGTGACGGTGCGGAATGCCGATAGGGCATTGATAGCGACCATTTCCGCCGCGAAAATCCAATAGGCTTCTACGATGCGTCAGCCACGGCATTTCAGTTCAATGCCACGCTATTATTTTGATTTGCGAGAAGGCGATCAGATCGCTCTGGATGAAGAGGGACTGGAATTCGACAGCCTGGATCAGGCCCAAGTCGAAGCCGCCCGCTCTCTTGCGGAACTGGCCAGGGACGCCATCCGACACGCTCCCCACCGCTTTAGCTACCAGAAGTCCGTCGAAGTTCGCGACGACAGCGGGCCGGTAATGGAAGCTCGGTTCACGTTCAAACTTGAGAAGAAGTAAGGCCGCCTCCTCGTGAGATGGCGAAGATTCGGCACTGCATGAGTGGACTGTTTTGAATCTGCGATGTCCAGACATGGGCGCGGGTCATTGCCACTTGTTCCTGAGGGAGGGTTACTCCGAACTAGTTCGGAGCGATCAAAACGGGTTGCGGTAACTTGGCAGAACCCCTGGCAACCGCCATTGCCATGCGGTGTGGCGGCCCCGGTTGCATTGCCAGGCGCGCTGGGGCCGCAGATCCGGGGCATAAAATACGCGGGGCGGATGTTCCAACGGGATAGGAACTTTCCGCTTTTTCCCGACTTCAGAACCCGTATTGTAATGGAGTAAGTCGATGGGAAGGCGTTGGACTGACGAAGATATTCGGGACCTTAAACAACTGGCGCAGCGACACCCTATTCCGAAAATTGCGGAGATTATGGATCGAACGGTGGGCGGCATCGTCTTCAAGGCCCATAAACTGAAAGTCTCGCTCAGGAGCCGCCATCGGGACAATACGAGAATTTCGTATGTCGATCTGGGAGCCGCGGGCTTTGAGAATTGGCCACCTAAGCTCTAATTAGCTGGATTCATCCGCTCAGGAGAACGCATCCAGCATGACAGACTTCATATTCATGGGCGGGCTCCGAATGCTGAGCTGGGCAGACCCGCCCTGACGGCCATGCGATAAGCAGTATCGATTGCATTCAGTAGCGGTGCCAGATCGTTCATTGTCGCCATCCCCAGAACCTGTTGTGCCAAGTAAGAGACGAAAAATCTCTACCGATCATGAACGGCTAGTGCGAATAGTACTGGATTTCTGATAAGCAAGTGATGTGTACACTTTTGTACTGAAAGCACTGCCGCGCGGTTCGGGAACGCTTCCGCTTGTTTCGCTGTTGTCTAGCCGGTGACGGAATCCTTGCGAGGAGCGGGACAGTCCCGGCTAAAGGCCATACGGTGTAACGCCCGTGTGGCCTTAGTCATGCGCGAGCCCCTTAGAGCGCCTAATTATCGGAACCCGGTTTAATCAGCTTCAGATTATTCGACGCCAGCGCCCGGTCGATCGAACGCTCGGCTTCAGATACGGCCTCAGCCTTAGTTGCCGCCTGTCCTCGCATCTCAGTCCCGCGAAGCGAAGCCGACCATTTCCAAAGTTGCCGCCCGAGGCCCTGAACGATTGTAAATTCAACGTCGCGGTATTTCATTGCTTCGCTTCGGGAGTGGACGCCGTGTCCTGCCCAGCCCGCCGTTCGTATTCAAAGGCGAGTTCAATTAGCTTGGAGGCCGTTTCCGCATCGCCAATCGAGCGCGCGATCCTCCTGCATCGCTCGGCTTCTTTTACCAGGGTTGCGGCTTCACTACTCATAAGGTGAAAACAAGCTATTCGCCGATTAGTTTCCCATGGCGTTTTTGGAGCAATAAAAAACCCGGTCGGGGGCGAAGGGAATCGATCCCATTCACAAGCTTACTTTGCGCCGCGATCGTCGTCGCTCTGGGGGCGTTTTTGGTTAAGCCGAGCCAGCCCTGCGCCACCCGCAGCCAAGCGTTGCACCTCGCTAGGGTGCGCACTCTGCTTCCCTTTGAGCCTCAGCCGCTTTTGCTCGGTTTTGTCTTCGCGTCACGGGGTGAAATGCAGGTCGCGTCTGGGCTTATTTCAAAAGCCCCGGCGGCCTTGCTCGTTATGGTAAACCCGGGCCAGCTTTCGGGTGCTCTGCCATAGCTCGACGTCGTGACCGTCCACTAACTGTTTGGCATGTTCTTTGGCTGAGTTTTCGTCCCTGCAGATTAGGTCAACGCGGTGCTGGATATGCCCGTCCCGGCCGATCAGGTAAGCGCGGTACTCTTGCATCTGCGGTCCCCTGGGATAGCGCTGAGATCAGCAAGGGCCCGGAGCGTGTGCTCGATGTATTCTCTAAGCTCGCGATGGAGCCAACGATTCCCAAAGCGGGCGTGACGGCGACCGCTGCCGGCGTGGATAATTCTCGGCAAAAACCGAGCGCTCCGAATTGAGGCGCCGCGGCATTCTCGGTCCCGACTTCAGGGAGGAAGACGAAGAGGAGCGGCTTGCGGAAGAGCAAATGGGCTTAGAGCCTGACGAGCCGATGGACCCCGTATCCGGGAATATTCTCTCATTCGATCAGGCGACACCATGAGCAAGTCATTTCATACCAAAACTCACGCGGCAATGATGGCCGGAACGAACCGTGTCAACTCGAACATCTTTAAACGGATCGAGCCGGGCGAGCCGGCGCCGCACAATGCACCGCTCAGAGCAGCGAAATCGTCCGACTACACCGACGATGTGTCGTTCTATGAGCAACTCGACGAGATCACACCGAGCGCGCACGGCAAGATCACCGCGAAAGCGCGGGACGAGTTGCGCCGCAAGCACGGCTTGCGAACGTGACAGATTTCTGCGGACCACGGATGTACTGGCCGCAGAACGCTGCTTGTTTGCCCGCCCGATCAGGACCTGAAGGTCGGCCTAAATCAAATCAGGCCACTTTGAGTGACAACAAATCCGAACACGAACAACACCATTCCAATGCTGGCAATCATGACCCACGTAGGGGAATTGGAGGGAGGCACTGCGAAATGCTTCATGGTGAACCACTGAATTTCGTGGAGCGATTCGCGATTCTAGTCTGGACCTGAGCCACCGAAAACGAGATTACGGTTGTGCGGGCCACTAGCCTCAATGGTTCCGGGAACAAGTGGCAACCAAAGTCGAAGGGTCAATTGGCGCCGATCCGAGTGGCAGCTCGCTTCCGCATCACCACCGCGGCTTGATGATCGTGCGCCTTCTCCACCACAGCGAGGACCGGCATCACGCGTCCCCATCGTCGCTCCAAGGAAGGAACATCATAAAATACCTGAGAGAATGGATCCGTGCCCACAGTAAATATTGACCATTCGCGCCCTTCGGGCTCGTGGCTCACAAGCGCGGAGTCGATTTCGGCAAGAAAGTCAGCGAAGAGTGGATTATCGCGATATTTCGTCCGCAGGAGATCAATGGTCTGCCGGGTATGGATGGTGATATAGGCGTAACCACTTGGGCGGAGAACTCGCCGAACTTCGAGGAGCCAAGCCTCAGCCAATTCGGATATGTGCGTGAAAACTGACCCGCAGTAAAGCAAATCGAATTGGTTATCTTCAAATGGAAGATGCGGCGCTGTTGTGTTGGTCGCGAACAACATCGGTGGATTGAGATTTTGTTGGCACCATTCGATATGAGCGGCGTTGATGTCCAACCCCCAATGCTCAGATGTCTCCTCTCGCGGCACAAATCGCAGCATGCGTCCACTGGCGCATCCGAGATCGAGAACACGTTCCAATGCGACGGGCCGTTGTTCGACTTCGTTCAGGATACCAAGCATCTGCGCCACATCATCCTGGCCGCATTTTAAATACTCTGCTTCAGTCTCCGCGTAACCCTCCCATAAGTGACGAGGTGGTACCGGCAAGTGATTGTTGGGTGCGGACGGACTGACAAACGACACGTTATCCCGTCGGGGTAAAGGGATGAATCTAGCCGAAACGCCCGGACGGTCCTGGCTGACGATCTCTTCGACCTCGCGTTTGAAACGAAGTCTTAACCGCCGCGACAGTCGGTCGATCAGTTGCATTGCGTGCCCCTTCTCGGTCCACACCAGCGCCGCAAGTTGCAGCACACAGGCGCCAGCACTTGGCCCTTACGACATGCCCGCCCTTCTGGTCAACCAATCCGACATGGTACGGCGGCGAATTCACGCGGGCTCTTGAACCGCCATATGTGCTTCCAGGATGTGCCGGTGGACGCCTGCGTTATTAACCGCGGCGCCACAGAAGCAGCGTGCCTGTCCACTAGTCGATTGCGTCGGCAGGGGCAGGCCGGCGTCGTACATGGCGTACTTCCATGCTGTCCAGGCGCGCTGGCGCCGATACTCGTTGAAATCAGCTTCGGTGCATTTCGGAAGGTAGCCCTTCCAGGCTGCTTCGAAACCGGCCCGCGCCTCCTCGAAGCTCGCCGCATAGCCGGAGCGGTTATGCCCGCGGTGTGATGCCGGATAGGAGCCGACGTCCCATCGCCATTGCTTAGCTTTGACAGGCAAGCCCGATTGGACGGCGATCGTGCCAACCTGAACGTCGCCGTAGTAGACGTGCCAGCAGTCGGAGCGTTCGGGGTGTGGGCGGCGGGTAAGTTCGGGCATGCGCTATTGAAGCGCGGGCGGGCACCTACGGCAAATTATCAATCCGTTGGGGGCCTAGATGTCACTGACCTACAGATTGTCGTGGGGAGCAGCATACCCGGATTTCTGTCGAGCGTCTTTCGATCCGCTCAAGCAGGGCTACAGACTATTCATTCGGCGTAATAGAACGACGCTACGCCATCCTTTCGGTATATCCAGTTCTCGCTTTCGTAGTATTCGGCGCCGCCCAGTTGGGAATGCCACCAAGTATCGCTGACCCAAAAAGCTCGTTCGCCGTTTGCCGCGGAGTAGATATTGTCGTCCACTCGGTAAAGCCCACGGCCTGACCTCTCGCTGGGCTGGTAAGCGGGGTCACTTAGATCTAGCTGGCCAGTCTTCCGAATTGGCCGCGATCCAGTCGGCGGCCTCCTTCTTTGT
>NZ_JAFCLS010000132.1 GCF_018131075.1 Bradyrhizobium sp. JYMT SZCCT0428
GATACGACGGCACCGACACCAACTTTCCTGACTCTGCCTGGTACCGTGAACGTGAGCGGTGCCGGGCAAGCAGCGACTTTTACGCTCGGTGCCTTGGACGATCTGTCTGGTGTCAGTCAGGCTGCGATCTTTTTCGATAGGCAGATCAGCTACGTCACCAACGGCGTCACTTCGACCACCAGCGGATTTGGCTTTGACGTTTTCCAGGATTCATTCAGCGATGGCCAATCCTCATGGACACAAACGCTGTCTCCCTACAGCGGGACCGGCACTTACAATGTCACTCAGCTCAATATGGTCGACAATGCTGGAAATTCGCGTTGGTACTCGGGCGCGGAGCTTGCTGCTCTTGGTCTGACTACTTCGTTCACGGTAGCTGGAGGCAGCGCGGATACGACGGCACCGACACCAACTTTCCTGACTCTGCCTGGTACCGTGAACGTGAGCGGTGCCGGGCAAGCAGCGACTTTTACGCTCGGTGCCTTGGACGATCTGTCTGGTGTCAGTCAGGCCGCGATCTTTTTCGATAGGCAGATCAGCTACGTCACCAACGGCGTCACTTCGACCACCAGCGGATTTGGCTTTGACGTTTTCCAGGATTCCTTCAGCGATGGCCAATCCTCATGGACACAAACGCTGTCTTCCTACAGCGGGACCGGCACTTACAATGTCACTCAGCTCAATATGGTCGACAATGCTGGAAACTCGCGTTGGTACTCGGGCGCGGAACTTGCTGCTCTTGGTCTGACTACTTCGTTCACGGTGACCACCACCGAGAACAGCGCACCGATAGTTACTTCGAACGGTGGCGGCAACACGGCGCCGATATTCATTGCGGAGAACACCACTGCGGTCACCACTGTTGCGGCGGCGGACCCTGACGGGCAGACGCTGAGCTACTCGATCATTGGAGGCGCGGACGCGAGCAAATTCACCATTAGCTCTACGACGGGCGCACTCTCATTCATTACAGCACCAAACTTTGAAGCGCGGACCGACGCGGCTGGCAACAACATCTATGACGTTATTGTCCAGGTTTCAGATGGGAGTGGTGGCATCGACACCCAGGCTATCGCGGTCACTGTAACCGACGTCTTTGAGAACACCGTCCCCATTATCATCACGAACGGCGGCGGCGCCACGTCGGCGATAAGTATTGTTGAGAACACCACTACCGTCACCACTGTGACGGCGACCGATCCCGACTTCGGGCAGACGCTCAGCTACTCGATCATTGGAGGCGTGGACGCGAGCAAATTCACGATTGGCTCGACGACAGGGGCACTATCGTTCCTCACCGTGACGAACTTCGAACTGCCGAACGACGTGGGGGGCAACAATATCTACAACGTGACCGTGCAGGTCTCAGACGGCCATGGTGGCACCGACACTCAAGCTGTCGCGGTCACAGTGACCGATGTTTTTGAGAACCGTGCTCCGACCGTCACCTCGAACGGCGGCGGCAACACGGTAGCGGTATTCATTGCAGAGAGCAACACTACCGTTACCACTGTGACGGCGACCGACCCTGACGTCGCGCAGACGCTCATCTACTCGATCAATGGTGGCGCGGACGCGAGCAAATTCACGATCGCCCCCTCGACAGGGGTGCTATCATTCGTCACCGCGCCGAACTTTGAACTGCGGACCGATACTGGTGGCAACAACGTCTATGACGTGACCGTGCAGGTCTCAGACGGCAATGGCGGCACTGACAATCAAGCTGTCGCGGTCACGGTAACCGACATCAACGAGGCGTCGGTGATCACCTCAAACGGCGGCGGCAACACGGCAGCGATATCCATTGCAGAGAACACCACTACCGTTACCACTGTGACGGCCACCGACCCTGACGTCGATCATTGGAGGCGCGGACGCGAGCGTATTCACCATTCACGCTTCGACTGGGGCGCTATCGTTCGTCACCGCACCGAACTTTGAGGCGCCGACCGATGCTGGTGGCAACAACGTCTACGACCTGACCCTGCAGGTCTCAGACGGCCACGGCGGCATCGACACCCAGTCGATCTCGGTCACAATTCTAAATGCCGTAGGAGAAACCAGCAACTGGACTGCTGGAAATGACGCCATCTATGGCACTGATGACAGTGACATCGCCTATGGCGGTGACGGTGCCGACATCGTTGTGCTTGGCAACGGCAATGATTATGGCAATGGTGGCGACAGCAACGACTACATTTATGCCGGTGCAGGAGACGACATTCTCGTCGGCGGAGCCGGGCTTGATGTCCTGCTAGGGCAAGGCGGCAATGACGCGATCTACGGCGGGCCGGGTTTCAGTTACCTGTTCGGCGGCGATGGCTCGGATTCTCTCGTCGGTTCTGGCGGAACGGCTGCCTCCGATGTCAACGTGATGTATGGGGAAGATGGTGCTGATTACCTCTATGGCGGCACCGGCACCAATTATTTCTACGGCGGCGCAGGCGTCGACACCATGGCAGGCGGTTCAGGCCTCAACATCTTCATCTCCTCCAGCGAGGCAGACGGCAATGTCATCTACGGCGGTTCGGGCCAAAACTATGTCTACGGCTCGAACGGCGGTGACACAATTACCGGCGGCGTCGGCGTCGACGTTTTCCTGATGGGATCCGGTGCCGACTTGATCAAAGGTGGCGGCGGGGTCGACTATGCTTGGGGCGGGTTGGGTTCAGACACATTTACGATCGACGACACCCACGCCGAGGTCATGGTGATCCAGGACTTCAACACGGGCGGAGTACACGACGTTCTGAATTTCTCCGGGACGTCGCTGCATTCGTTTGCTGACGTGCAAGCGGCTTCGTTCTACGTCGCGGGCATCAACACGACGATCATCACAGATGCCGCTGGGAATGTGGCCTGGCTGATCGGAAAAGGGCCGAGTGATCTTGACGCAAGTATGTTTAGATTTGGATGAATAGGGACAATCAATCTCGTTCGACGAGTTTGCTTTTTTGGGAGCGTGATCCATGGCAACCATCGTAGGCACTTCTGGCAACGACACTATAACGGGGACCGACGGTCGAGACACAATCACCGGTTTGGGAGGAGATGATTATATCGATGGCGGACTTGGAGCGACTTTCGCGAACGGGGGAATCGGTGCTGGTTTCATGGATGGTGGTGCGGGAAACGACACCATAGTTTTCAATTTCGGATACGGAGCGTTAGGTGCAACCGGCGGCGATGGCGTCGACACCTATCTCTTTCTCGGAAATCTCGTGGATGTATCTTCTGTGCAAGCGCGATTTTATAATTATGGCAATGGAGATTATGACTACTTTTTGAACTTTTATCTCGTGGATGGAACTTTCCTTCAGGAAAGTTATCGGCCCTACAACACGTTCATAGAACAGTTCGCAACATCAGACGTCGGCACGCTGCAATTCTCTGCCAGCGGCGCCAATCGGATCCTCGCGGGCGATGTCTTTGCAGAGGTCCTAAACGGCGGAGGTGGCAACGATGTCATTTATGGAAATGAAGGTGCTGATACGTTGAATGGTGGTGGTGGGAATGACTACTTATCGGCGGGACTCGACGATGGGGACCGTGACGTCTACGATGGTGGAACGGGAATAAATACTATCAGCTACTCAGGGATTGCCGGCGGCGTAACGCTTGATCTCGGGGCGCATTACGCGATCGGGCCCTCGGTGGGGCACGATGGTGTGTTCAACATCCAAGTCGCTTACGGCAGTCTCGGCAACGACATTATCATTGGCGAGATTGGACCGAATACGCTGCACGGCTATTGGGGCGACGACTATTTGTATGGGTTAGGCGGTAACGATGCGATGTTCGGAGAAAATGGGGTCGATATTCTGATCGGCGCAGATGGAAACGATGCTTTAAATGGCGGTGCAGGTCAGGATTATCTGTTCGGAGGAAGCGGCGACAATATTTTAGACGGTGGAGATGGCATTGACGTCCTAATTTCAGAAGGGTCGAGCGATACGTTGCGAGGCGGAGATGGCGGAGACTACTTCTATTCGTACGGCGGAAATGGAGTGACGGCGGAAGGCAACGCAGGTAACGATATTTTCGTGCTGAGCGTTGGCGCCAACGTTGCTTACGGCGGTGATGGACAAGACTATTTCTACATGGGGACAGGCAATGACACCATGTTCGGAGGCAACGGCGTGGACGTCCTCCTAGGCGCTGCTGGTAACGACTATTTCGACGGTGGCCTAGGCGTGAACTACTATTTCGGTGGGGGAGGCAATAACACTTTTGCATCAAGCAACGAGGACAGCGTGCAAGTCGTTCAGGACTGGAACGCCGCAACCGACATCGTTCAGCTCAACGGGTCGGGCTTCACGTCGTTCGCTGACGTGATATCGCACTCCTACCAGAACGGAGCTTACTTCGTTGTGCAGGTCGATGGCGATACGGCGGTGTGGCTCAACGGGGCCACGGCCGCAACCGTGATAACAGCCAACTTCAGCATCGTGAGTTGAGGGCAAAAAACCGCCGGCAAGAACCGGCGGGCAGCTTCCTACTCAAATCCGCAGAGCTTTATCGACCGCTCTTATGAAGTTGCGAAGCCATCCTAGTCCGTCGCCGCCGCCGGTGCCGTTGCCTCTAGGAGCGCTGCGGGCGGCGCGTCCCTAGCTGCCACCAGTTGCGAGCGAGAGCTGTTCGTCGTTGAGTTGATTGTATTTCATGGTGCGGTCTCCTCTGTGGCGCGAACCTCGCCAATATAGGTCGCAGCTAACTTGATGCCCCACCGCTCCAGCGGGTTGCGACGCTGGCAAAATACGGACGGTACCGGAGCAATGGTGCTGGCTTAATGAGGACCTCTTCCGAACGACTGCGAGGTTCGGGTCATGACCGTTCAGGGCACCTTAGGATACACCGCTGTCAGCTTTTTTAAGACTTCGCGCGTTGCGACGCTTCACCGGATCAGGTGAAGGAGGGGC
>NZ_JAFCLS010000133.1 GCF_018131075.1 Bradyrhizobium sp. JYMT SZCCT0428
TCGGCAGTGAACTGCTCAAGCGGACATTCGAACATGCGAAGAACTCCGGCGCTACCAACAGGGCGCTGATCACCTTCCCGTTCAACACGGTGTAGCAGGGGCTTTACATCCGGCACGGCCTATTTCCGCGCTGTCCCATCTATAATTTCAGTGTCTCGCGGCCCGTCCATTCAAGGACTACCCGGGCCGGCCTCAGTGCCTAAGCGGAGGTGACAGACGGGGCTGAAAAATTTTCAGAGCACCCCTTGAAACCAAAACCGAGTTTTGTAATTTCTAGGTCACTGGCTCCCGGGCGCCTGATGGGCCCGAGAAATCCAGACGGGCACCGGTCGTGTCTGGTGCCGCTATTAACCATTTTGCTCCTTGGAGGATCTGGCTATGCGCACTTATGACTTCGCTCCCCTGTTCCGGTCGACCATCGGTTTCGACCGTCTTTTCGACCTCGCCGAGACCGCACAGCGCGGTGCCGAGGAAGGCTATCCGCCCTACAACATCGAACGGCTGGCCGAAGACCGCTACCAGATCACGCTGGCGGTCGCGGGTTTCTCGCCGGACGAAATCTCGATCACTGCAGAGCAGAACGTCGTCACCATCGAGGGCGGCAAAACCGAGAAAGCCGAGCGCGAATTCCTGTATCGCGGGATCTCGACCCGCCACTTCAAACGGCAGTTCAACCTGGCCGACTACGTCCAAGTCAAGGACGCGTCCTTCGACAATGGCCTGCTGAAGATCGAACTGGTCCGGGAGATCCCCGAGGCCATGAAGCCGCGACGGATCGCCATCAACGCCAGCAACGTCCATCAGCTCGAATCCAAGGCGGCCTGAGCGAACAACTCGCGACGGCCCGGCCTCGTTGTGTCGGGCTGCCGCCCCCTCGTCGTAGAATGGAGGAAAACATGCGGCCGACGACCGCCATCAACGACAACGTATTCGACTTCCAAGCCCTGCTGCACCCCGGCACCGTCTTCGAGCATCCCAACGACGTGGTATCGCATCCGGACCTGACGCTGGCGGAGAAGCGCGCGATCCTGGCCTCCTGGGCCTCGGACGCTTCGGCGATCGCCTCATGTCCCGCGCTGCGGGCTCCGAAAGGACTGAAGGCGCCCGTGACCATTGACTCCATCCTCGAGGCCCTTTGCGAACTGGACGGCCGGCCGCGCAACCCGCCGGGCGGCAAGCCAAATCGTCGTTTCTCGACATCGCGCGTTCTGGCCGCCTGAGGAGGATCCCATGAAAGATATTAAATTGCCTCGTCACGTGATCGACCGGTTGGAGAACCGATGGGCAAGCCGGCTGCAGCAGGACGCAAGAGCCTGGAGCAGCGACAAGGCTAGGCCCTTTCAGTCCCGCCACGTGCGGACCCATGACGCCCGGGTCATTCCGGTTACCGTCAAGCGCGCTCGACGTGCTGCGGATGCCACTCGGTTCGCATAGAGCCGAAAGTGCGAAGCGAGGGAAGGGTCGACACACGATAAGACGAGGTGGCAATGGGAGTCACGGCAACTGTTCCGATGCTGTCACTCGACGCCGGGTTGACGCAATATCTTACGGAAATTCGCAAGTTTCCGATGTTGCGGCCCGACCAGGAGGCGGCCTATGCGATGCGCTGGCGCGAGCACGGCGATCGTGAAGCCGCCTATCACCTTGTCACCAGCCATCTGCGGCTCGTCGCCAGGATCGCCATGCGATATCGCGGCTACGGGCTGCCGATTGCGGATATCGTTTCCGAGGGAAACGTGGGCCTCATGCAGGCCGTGAAGCGCTTCGAGCCCGAGCGCGGCTTCCGGCTCGCGACCTACGCTATGTGGTGGATCAAGGCTTCGATACAGGAATACATCCTACGTTTGTGGTCGCTGGTAAAAATGGGCACCAGCGCCGCCCAAAAGAAGCTGTTTTTCAAGCTCCGGAGGACAAAAGCGGAAATCTCGGCACTGGAGGATGGCGATCTCCGTCCGGAGCACACCGCGATGATCGCCAAGAGGCTCGGCGTGCAGGAAAGCGACGTCATCCAAATGAACCGGCGCCTGGGCGGCGACGTGTCGCTCAACGCTTTGGTGCATGCAGACGAGGCGGCCGAAATGCAGGACTGGCTGGTCGACCCGGCATCCAGTCCCGAAACCGTGTACGCCGAGCAGGAGGAAGCCAAACAGCGGCGTCAGGCGCTTGCCGGCGCCATGGAGGTCCTCAACCCGCGAGAACGAAGCATATTTGAAGCGCGATTCCTGTCCGAACCATCGGTCAGGCTGGAGGATCTCGCGAAACGATATGGCGTTTCACGGGAGCGCGTACGGCAGATCGAAGTTCGCGCATTTGAAAAAGTTCGAGCTGCCGCTTGCGCCCGCTTGGCGAACAACGCTGCATGACGCCAGGCGGCCGACCCATGGAAGGCGCGGCATTGTTACCTGACACCAGTGCTCGGGCGCTTAGGGTCAATGGCACCGACCTCGGCCGCCTGCTCTGGTGCATAGGAAGACCCCACTTTGCGGCGCACTTCAGCCTGTCGACTCCCCTCGCTCTGACCGCGCGTCCCTCTCCGGCTTCCGAGCGATCGAGTTGCGGACACAGGCGGTGGAGGACCTGCACGAAACGGAAATCTACTCGCTCGCGTGGTTACTCCCGTTTATCTCGCTCAGCGTTATGCCCTCGGCGCTCAAGAACATCCATATAGCGCGCTGGTTCCCGGCGGTTGGCTCGTGATGTCTGTTCTGGGCGCAATGCCAGATCCCATGAGCCAGGCACTTGCAGCACTCAAACTGGCTCGAATCGGAACATATTCATGGACGACAAGCGAAATCGAAGATCGACTTCGAAAATTCACGTTCGACCCATACGCCAGAGCGAGTCCGTTCTTGGCCCTTAGCTAATCTCTTAGCTTCACCGAATGACCGGTTTGCGCCAATAGCGGCGGCGCGCGTGCCATCATGCTGGATTTGACCGACTCTTGGTGGCGCCAGTCGATACGCGCAATCAATCGAAGAGCGGCGCGAGCGGACTCGTTCGAGGCTTGGAGGTCCCTCGACGAGTCCGCAACCGCCGCCGCTGCATTGCCCCCCACACGCGAAGCCTACCCTTCATTCTGGTTGCGTCTGTACGATACTGATCACAAAGGAACGGAATCCGCGTCAATGTGGCATTGTGGTTACGCCTCGATAGCTTTGGTCATGCCAAATCCTCTGCGGTCCCTTTGAAGAACGGATGCCGCAACGCCCTCCGCCGACTTAGCCCTCAGTTTAAGCCGCGCCTGCGCGCAACCGACGTCGTCATAGCACTTGGCTGACTTCACGGTTTTGGCGAAGGTCCGCTTTGCGCCAAAAGCCGCCCTTGGCAGGCTGGAGATCAGCTTCGGCTCAATCCCTGAAGCAAACTCAACTCCGAAATCGCGGCACGTCCGAAAAGTGACAAAAAGCGACATGATCACCTCGTTCGCTTACCGCTGACGCTGACGCAAAAGTCCCAAATGTGTAGGGTAAACTCGCGTCACGCAGGCAGAGCAGTCGGGTTGGTTCTCAACATTTGAGAGTGAGAGGGACCGCTATGAAACTACCTCGCAGACACTTCCTTCATCTGGCGGCGGGGGCTGCCGCGCTCCCCGCTGCGCCGCAGATCGCATGGGCTCAAGCCCCATCCGCGCGTGCCACACTATTTCCAACCGGCAAACTGCGCGTCGCTCTCATTGCCTCCAATCCTGTTCTGGTGACCCGCGGTACCGACGGCTCCCTCGGCGGTGTTTCCGTCTCCGTTGCCCGGACGCTCGCTGCGCGTCTCGGCATACCGGTCGAACTCAAGCCCCACGACAATCCAATGCGTTACAACGAAAGTCTCGCGAGCGATGACTGGGACATCGGGCTTGCTGCGCGCGATCCATCTCGCGCAGAATACCTCGCGTTTAGTGTGACATTCATGGAAGTAGACAACGGCTATGTCGCGCGCGCCGGAGCAACACCAACCACCGCAGAGGAAGTCGACCGTGCAGGCGTGAAGATCGCCGTCGCGCAAGGAAGCGCGCCACACACCGTTCTGACACGCCTTATCAAGAATGCAGAGATCATACAGGTGCCCGGCGGGTTCGATTCGGCTCGCGAGGCGTTGGCAACTGGCAAAGCTGACGTTTACGGTGAGAACCTGCACCTCGCCCATCGCATTGCTGACGCCTTGCCTGGAGCACAGGTGTTGCCCGGGCGTTTCAACGTCGTGCAAATGGCAATCGGAGTGCGCAAACGAGCCGCCTCGGCGCTTCCCACCGTTGATGAACTCGTGAACGGAATGCGGTCCGATGGCACGGTGGAGAAAGCGATTACCGAAGCCGGGGAGCGGGGCGTTCGGGTTCCGAATTAGTCGCCCAACAGTCGGATAGTGTGGAGCTTGGACCACTTAGTCCGTTCTGGGTCATTCGCGTCGGTTCGCTCGGACCACCGCGACTTCCGGTCTACCCCGGTGAACGGACATCTCAGGATAGGCAGGCATGTCTCAGAGGGGCCAATGGGCACAACTAGTACAGATACTTCACCGGTCGCCCCCCAGCGCTGTTCATCTTCTCTCGGAGGACCAAGGAAAATTGATATATCGATCACGGGTATCATAACAAATATTA
>NZ_JAFCLS010000134.1 GCF_018131075.1 Bradyrhizobium sp. JYMT SZCCT0428
GTGCTGGCCACCAGCTCAAGCGTGGCCGACTCAGATGAACGAAGCGAGACCGGCCGCGCCATTCCGCTGTTCAAGGCAGCGCTGCAGGAATTGCCGCAGATGGACAGCATCTATGCTGGCTTCGAGAACGGCGCATGGCTGCAGGTGCGGCGCATCAGCAACCTTACCGAAGAGCAGCGCGAGCGCTTGCGCGCGCCTGCAAATGCGGACATTGCGATCAACCTCATTCGCCCCACCGCGGGAGGTGAGTTGCCGCTGCGGCGGATCTTCCAGGATAAGCAAGGCGACGAGATCGATGAAATCGATCTGTGGAAATACGGTTATGACGCCCGCAAGCGTTCCTGGTACTGGGCGACGATGCAGGCAGACCGGCCGAATGTTTCAGAACCCTACCTTTCCTTCAGTATCGGCGCGCCGGTCATTACCGTCAGCGCGCCGCTGCGCGGCAAGGTGCCGGGCGTGATCGCGGCCGATCTCAAGCTCGATACGTTCAGCGAATTCGTCCAGGCCCAGCGACCGGGACAACATGGCACGGTGATGATCTTCGATCAGGCGGGATCGATCATCGCCCACCCCGAATATTCAGATATGGTTTCGAGCGCAATGACGCACCCGGCTCGATCGTCGTTGCCCAGCATCGACGAAATTAATACGGGAATCCTGGCCACGGTGATTCGCGGTGCATACAACAAGGACAACCACGAAGGAAATATTGAGGACGGAACGGGGAAAAGCTTCCTGTTCAAAGTGACTAAGTTCGCGCTGGGCGAACGTTACAATGGCAGCATATTGATGCTGGCGGCCCAGGATGACTTCGTTCAGAACGTCCGCAGGCTCCAGTTCAACGGGCTCATTCTCGCGATCCTCGTTGGCGCGGGCTTCCTTCCGGTCGTATGGATGTTTGGCAGCCGGATGTCCCGGTCTATCCAACACATTACAGCGCAGGCGCGACAATTGCAGACCTTGTCCGAACCCGAGCTGGTGCCGGTGACGTCCTACATCAGGGAAATCCACGCGCTCGGCAACACCATGAATCTGGCGCAGCGGGCGATCTGGTCGTTCGCGCACTTTGTCCCCAAGGAGATCGTTCGCGGCTTGATTGATAATTCCATCTCGACCAGGCTCGGCGGTGCAAAGCAAGACATCACGCTGGTATTTACCGACGTCCAGGGTTTTACCACCATTGCGGAGTCGGCCGATCCTGACGTGCTGATGCGGCAGACGTCGCGGTACTTTTCCGCGATGACGGAGGCGTTTCTCGCCGAGGGCGGAACCGTCGACAAGTTTATTGGCGACGCCGTGATGGTGTTCTGGAATGCGCCACACCCGCAACCTGACCACGTTGCGCGCGCCTGCCGGGCGGTGCTCGCGGCCAAGGCTGCCGGTGAGCGACTTAACGCCGAATTCGAGGCTGACGGCATGGAGCCGTTCATTACAAGATTCGGCATTCATGTCGGTGAAGCCGTGGTCGGCAATGTCGGATCGACCGAGCGCATGAATTACACGGCACTCGGCAACACCGTTAATTTGGCGGCCCGTCTCGAGGGCCTGAACAAGCAAACCGGGACAACGATCCTGGTCAGCGAAGATGTATACCGGCGAGTTCAGGGTCTCTTCGTATTTAGAGCACTGGATGCCGTCGTGGCCAAGGGCATGACAAAAGAAACCCGCATTTTTGAACTGGTCGGAGCTTCATTATGAAACGGAAGCCGACCTTTAGCGTCATACTGTTGATGATGTTCACGGCCTGGGTGAGCTTCGTCGCTTCGACCGCTCACGCCGCCGAGGACACGATCAAGGTCGGCATCTTGCACTCCTTGACCGGTACGATGGCGATCAGCGAAGCCGTCCTTAAGGACACGGTGCTCATGCTGATTGCGGACCAGAACGGGAAAGGTGGGCTGCTTGGAAAGAAACTGGAGCCGGTCGTCATTGACCCCGCGTCCGATTGGGGCGCGTTTGCTGCGAAGGCCAGCGATCTGCTGGTCAAGGAAAAGGTCGCCGCGGTATTCGGTTGCTGGACCTCGCTTTCCCGGAAGGCGGTTCTCCCCGTTTTCGAGCAACACAACGGCCTGCTTTACTACCCCGTTCAGTACGAAGGCGAAGAAAGCTCCCGCTCCATTTTCTACTTGGGTGCCGCGCCGAGCCAGCAGTCCATTCCGGCGGTCCGTTATCTCATGAGCAAGGAGGGCGGCAACGTTCGCCGATGGTTTCTGCTCGGGACCGACTATCTTTATCCGCGCAAGACCAATCAGATCTTGAGCGCCTATCTCGCGGTCGAGGGTGTGGCCCCGGAGGACATTACGTCGATCTATGCGTCGCCGCATCAGTCCGACTGGCGCGAGATAGTTGAAAGCGTGAAGGCCTTTGCCGCGGCTGGAAAGAAGACCGCGGTGATCTCGACCGTTACCGGTGAATCAAACACGCATTTGTACGCTGAACTGATCAAGCAACAGATCGACGCCAGCAAAATACCGGTCATGGCGCTCTCCGTCAGCGAACGTGAGCTGCGCAGCGTGGACCTCGGCAAGCTCGCAGGCCACATGGCAGTGCGAAACTACTTCCAGTCCGTCAAGTCGGCAGAAAATGACGCGTTCATCAAAATGTGGGCGGATTTCAACGGACAGCGGGATAAGACCACAAATGATGCGATGGAGGCGACCTTTATCGGCTTTCGGATGTGGGCGCAGGCCGTCAGCCAGGCCGGCACCGCCGACGTCAATGCGGTCCGACAAGCCATGTACGGCCAGCGCGTAAGGGCACCAAGCGGTTTCGAGGTTGTGATGAACACCAATCATCATCTCTCCAAGCCAGTCATGATCGGCAAGCTCGAAGCTTCCGGAAGCTATGACGTAGTCTGGCGGTCAATCAGTCCGATCAAGGCTTCGGTCTGGAGCAGATATCTTCCCGAGAGCGCCAGACGCATCGCCGATTGGACATTTCCCTGGGTTTGCGGCGGGTGCATCGAGCCGACATACAAGGATTGGTGATAGGATTGCTTCGATCGGCACGGCGCAAGCGAGATATGTTCGCTGCAAACTGCCTTGTCGATCGTAACCACAGCATGAGGAGCCAAGATGATCACAATTCCTCAACTCACCGCGGAAGCACTGGGTTCATTCCTGGCGCAGGAGACTAGAGGTCGATTCGTAGCTTCGCAGGCTGGATTGACAGAGCTCCTGCCCTTTGCAGCCAAGCTGGCATTGGAGTGCATTGGCAACAGTGACGCATTGTACCACAACATCGAACATACGATGCTCGTGACCCTGGTGGGCCACGACATCTTGATTGGTCGCACGTTGGCACGAGCCACCACGGCAGACGACTACACAAATTTCATCTTAGCCTGCTTGACCCATGACATCGGTTACGTCCGCGGCATCGTCCAGGGCGACGAGGACGACGCGTATGTTGCGGACGTCAGCGGCCGCAAAATTCAGTTGCCCGTTGGATCTTCAGACGCCGCGCTCGCGCCATACCACGTCGATCGCTCAAAGCTTTTTGTGATTGAACGGTTCGATGCGGTGGAGGGAGTTGACGCGTCGAGAATTGCCAAGGCGATCGACTACACCCGCTTTCCCTATGAGACGACACAGAAGGCCGACACCGACGATCTTAACGAAGAGGAAGGGCTACTATTGCGGGCAGCCGACTTGATCGGCCAGCTAGGCGACCCAAATTACATGCGGAAGTCCAATGCTCTCTTTTACGAATTCGAGGAGATCGGCCTGAACAACAAGCTAGGCTACGCAACCCCCGCCGACATCGTTTATAAATTCCCCCAGTTCTACTTGACCAATGTCGCGCCGCAAATACAGCTTGCGATCCGCTACCTCAATGCGACTTCCAGGGGGCGCCAATGGATCGCGAACCTCCACAGCAACGTTTTTCGGGCTGAACGCGAGGTGAACCTGTCTGGGCCGCAGCGATAAAAAGTCGAGCGTAAGAGATCTCTCAGGCCCTCGCCAGATCGAGCGATCGGGCGGCTTCTCGGTACTTTCCTGAGAGCTCAACCCTGTGAAGGTTATAGCCGCATGGAAACAACTCCAGCAGGCTATGCAGCCTTGCGAACAAAAATTGCGCGCTCAAAAGGGCCGGTGGGCAAGCTGCGCGAGACCTTCGCGCCCTGTCGCCGCAACGAGGCCGAACTCGGCAAGGTGGGCTCGGAGCGCATTGA
>NZ_JAFCLS010000135.1 GCF_018131075.1 Bradyrhizobium sp. JYMT SZCCT0428
TGGGTCATGTGTGGACGACGCCCGCATTGCAAGAAGAATCTGACGTGCGGCTTGCGGTCGGGTGCAAGTCATGTGTCCGCCTGTTTGCGCGGCACCGTGACCGCTGGCCCTGATGTAGTCCGCGGATCGGGTCCCAATCATTCGCACGGGCTTGGTCGCCCATGACCCAGAAGCGGGTTTTCCCAATCGACGGCTCGACCGTTTCGCATCACGTCATCATCACCCTCGCAATTCGATTGTCTTACTCCGCTGTCGCCTCACGCCACATTGCCGAGCCTCTTCAGGCGGCTGCAGCAAGCTCCGGCGCGCGATAGCATCCTCCCTTGGCCATGATCGCCCAAGCGATGCGCGCCATCTTGTTGGCAACCGCAACGGCAACGAGCTTTGCCGGCTTTTTGGCCAGCAGCCTCATGATCCAGGGATGCTTTTGTGGATGCTGCCGGGCTTGTCGAACAACAGCCGTTGCACCGATGACGAGCAAGCGTCGGATATAGCGATCTCCCTGCTTGGAGATGCCACCGAGCCGCTCCTTGCCACCCGTCGAGTGCTGCCGCGGCACAAGGCCGATCCATGCCGCAAAGTCTCGACCGGTTTTGAAGCCGCTCGGATCTGTGACAGTGGAAGCGAGGGCCGTGGCTCCGATCACACCTATCCCGGGCACGGTCTCGAGGCGGCAGCTCGTGTCATTGGCACGATGATGGGCGCTTATGGCGCGATCCAGGGTTCCGATCTGCAGTTCTAGAGCAGTGAGTTGATCGACAATGGTCTGCAACGCCAGTTTCATTGCAGATGGAAGAAGTTCGCGATTACTCTCGTCCGTGATGATCACGGCAAGCTGCGCGAGACCTTCGCGCCCTGTCGCCGCAACGAGGCCGAACTCGGCAAGGTGGGCTCGGAGCGCATTGACCAGCTGCGTGCGCTGACGGACTAAAAGATCCCGTGTTCGATGTAACATCAGCAAGGCTTGCTGATCGGCCGACTTGATTGGCACGAACCGCATCGATGGGCGTGTCACGGCTTCACAGATCGCAGCTGCGTCGGCAGCATCGCTTTTCGACCGTTTGACATAACCCTTCACATAGCTCGGCGGCATTAGACGAACGGTGTGACCGAGCTTGGAGAGTTCACGTGCCCAATGATGACCGGTTCCGCAGGCCTCCATGCCAACAGGCAAGCGGGAAGCTTACTAAAGAAGTCCAAGAGCTGCTTGCGCCGCAACTGCCGGGTCATAACGACCTTGCCCGCAATGTCCACGCCGTGAACTTGGAATACGTTCTTGGCGAGATCAACGCCGATGGTGCTAACATACATGTGGACGACCCCCTCAGGTGATTCGTTGTTCAACGATCACCCCTTTGGCACATCCGATGCCGGGAGCGGGCGTCGTCCACCACATCATTCGCGTCGGTTTGACCGGACCACGGCGACTTCCGGTCTAAAGTGAACGGACATTCTCAGGATAGGCGAGCATGTCTCAAAGGTGCCATTAGGAGAAGCCGGGTCCGCTCCGCAGCGTCATGTCGCAGTCAGGCTCGGCCGACGTGGCGGCGAAGCCAGTTGGTGGAGAATGGCGACGAGCTCGGTGTGCACAGGCGATGTCCGGTCACTGAACGCCTCGATTGGGTTAGCTTCGGTGAGTCGGTTGAGATGTGTGAGCAGGCGAATGCGCCGACGGCGGGTGAGTTTGGCCTCGGACGAGCGCCAGCGGAAGAACAGGCGATACAGCTCACCGTCTCCGAAGAGCTGGTTAAGTTCGTGTATCGTGACGTAGGCAAGGAACAGGACCATCAACCATATCTGAATTGACAAAAAACGCGCCAACGGAAATTGACCAGC
Organism: Bradyrhizobium sp. JYMT SZCCT0428; assembly: GCF_018131075.1. GTDB lineage: Bacteria > Pseudomonadota > Alphaproteobacteria > Rhizobiales > Xanthobacteraceae > Bradyrhizobium. The sequence goes on from NZ_JAFCLS010000135.1 coordinate 1,837, forward strand.
GAAGTGGTCTCCGAAATCGGCGATAGCGCCGCCTGCGGCGACGAAATGGACGAGTTCCTCGGCCAGCCGCACAGTCAAAACGCACAGCCAGTATATGGCGCTCTTGAACAAGATGGGCTGGATCATTGGCGCGCCGTCGAAGCGGCGCATGAAGGGTAGGTTGTCGGTTACCAAAACGGCTTTTCCGACCAGTAACGCCGCTACTAGCGCGCGGTGAAGAAGCCGCTGTACTCGATGCCGTGCTCCTGCAGGATCAGACGTTTGGTCCATAGGATCAGGTTGAAGCCGACGAAGAAGAAGATTGTTGGCGGAAGCGCATGCCTTACCTGTGTGAGCCACCAGGTGACGGCCCGCCGCAGGAGCGTTGTCGGCGTGGAGGCAGCGGCAATAGCGGGCTGATTCATATGTTACCTCCCAGTGATTGCGCCGAGCCATCCTAGGAAAGGAGACACGGCATCGGCTCGTCAGAAATGCAACGTTTTTGACTAACGCTCCCCCGAGAAGAGGTAAACGGTTCGGGCGTTGACCTACCTCAATGATGGTTGGGAAAACTGGCTTCGTCCGCTTTGGGGCATTCGCGTCGTTTTGCCGGTCTGACCATGACTTCCGGCCCTCCCCCGGAATGGAAGCGGACATCGCCAGATCGGCTCGGCTCTTCCGCTTCGTGATAAAAGTAGACATAGGTCACTCCTTTGCTTTTTCTCCCGCTCGTTCGCAAACTCGGGTAAGCTCCAACTCACCATCCAACTGAGCACTGGAGTTACAGCGGACGGGGAGCGACATGAAACACACAGCCGCAGCAATCGGCATTCTGATCTCTTTCGCGACATGCACGGCGAATGCCGACACCGTCACAGACTGGAATCAGACAGCGATCGGGGTCCTCAAGGCTGAGAATATTGCCGGCAATCCGTGGACCCGCGGCATGGCGATGGTCCATGTTGCGATGTCCGATGCCGTCAACTCGGTGCAGGGCCGATATGCCCGCTATATTGCCACAGGGGATTTGGCGCGCGATGCATCGGCCGAAGCCGCAGCCGCGTCGGCGGCCCGGCAACTCCTGCTCCAACTTTATCCCGGTCAGAAAGCCTTGATTGAGGAGGCTTACACCACCTCGACCAAGGCGATCCCGGATGGTGCAGGGAAGACCTCGGGCTTAGCGCTTGGCGAAAAGGTGGCTGCGCTCGTCCAGGCCGATCGCGCGGCTGACGGCACCAGTGCCCCCGACACTTACCGGCCCGTTGCCACGCCGGGAGTATGGATACCTACCACGCCGCCAATAATGGCCCAATATGCCCAAGCGAAGCCTTGGGTGCTTAAGAGCGCCGACCAATTCCGCCCAGGCCCGCCCCCACAATTGACAAGCGCGATTTATGCGCGCGATTACAACGAGACGAAGAGTCTAGGTGGCATCCGAAATACGGCGCGGACAGCGGAGCAGTCCGACATCGTGAAGTTTTGGACGCAGGCGAATATCAGCCCCGCCTGGCAGGAAGCGGCGCGACAGATCTCGGCGGCCAAGGGATTGGGACTCGCGGAGAATGCCCGGCTCTTCGCCTTGCTCAACATGGCGATGGCGAACACCTTCATTAACGACTGGGATGCGAAGTTTACCTACAACTTCTGGCGTCCGGTCACGGCGATACGCAACGGCGATATGGATGGCAACGATGCCACCGAGCGCGACGCCGGCTGGACGCCGTCGAATGCAACGCCGATGCACCCGGAATACCCATCACAGGCGGCGATCGTCGCCGGAGTGTCGGCACGAGTGCTGGAATTGGTTGTTCCGTCCCCGCATGGCGTATCGGTGACGGCCACCGACCTCGTCGATCCAACAAAGAAGCGTCAGTTTGCCAGCATCAAAGAATTGGCGGACGAGCAGTGCAATGTGCGGGTTTGGGGCGGGATCCATTTCCGCAACTCGCTCGACGTCGGCGTGGACATGGGCAAGAAGATTGCCGACTACATGGTGGAACACTCGCTCAAGCCCTCGCAATGAGGCCCCAAAAAATTTGAAATTTGAGAAATTCCTGACCTTGTAGGGCTGAGAGTCAGACCGCTATCAACCATCTGACGTCCGCTGCGGGTCAAACTGAGAAGGTCGGGCGGGCAACCGGGAAGTCGGCTTTGCCCTCCCTCAACAGCGGACTTCGTCAGAGGCCATCGGCATGTCTCAAAAGTGCCGATTTTGTTGCAAAAGTCAGTTGAGACAGGCCGCGAAGCGTGATTCCGTTGTGATGACGCGATTCTCGGTGAGGTCG
>NZ_JAFCLS010000136.1 GCF_018131075.1 Bradyrhizobium sp. JYMT SZCCT0428
CGGCGGATCAAAGCCGGCCGCCCCTGGCGACGTAGCCGAACTATCCATCGCAAACAGCCGACTTTTGCAACAAAATCTGCCAGGAACGGACATGGCCCAACCTTACTCAATCACTTCATCGGCATGCGCAAGTACCGTCGGCGGGAACGTTAATCCGAGTTGTCGGGCCGTCTTGAGGTTTATTGCAAATTCGAATTTTGTTGGTTGCTCAACTGGCAGATCGGCAGGCTTAGCTCCAAGCAGTACTTTGTGCACGAGGGCGGCTGCTTGCCTACGGTTCGTTCGATGTACCCTTGGCCGCATGGTGATTTCGACAACGTGATGGACGAAGCGCTCGATATCGAGCTGGACTATTTCATTCGCACCGACCAAGCCGTGAATTTCCGGGGGACGCGCAGACCTTAGCTGCTAACGCCATAGCGAACGCATGGCGGGCGGGCGTGAGGAGTCGAATGCTTCTGACCAACATGGCGATCAGGGCGGTCGAAGAAAGGCGCTCTCAATTGAGAAGCAGGTAACCCTCTCCACACATCGATTGGGCCAGCGCGGTGAAATTGTTATCCTGAATAACGATGTTAGCCGGAACATAAAATCCAGCCGTAATCTCGCAGCGCGCTATCCCGCACAATTGGAACGATTTGAAACGCTCGCATACGATTGCGACCGGCGTGGCAAGTTGGCAGCAGATAGATCGAACCGCGAGATGTACTCCCGGCTCGCAATGCAATATCGCGAATTGGCCAACGACATGCGAGGAAGTTGAACCGGCCGCCTCCAGTGCGGTACGATCGCACATGGATCACTACCCCGGTGGGCATGTCTGAAAGGTGCCAGTGGCAGACATTGGGCGTGATCTTGCCAGATCATGAGCATTCAGAAGATCAGGCTACTAAATCACTCTATTACGCGATCCGCCGCGCGAGCAGTGTGTCAGGAATGGTGATACCAAGTGCCTTAGCGGTCTTCAAATCGATAGATAACTCGATCCGCGTCGGTTGCTCGACAGCGAGATCAGCAGGTTGGGCTCCATCGAAAATTCGCTTTACGTAATAGGCGGAGCGGCGATAGAGGTCGGCCCGTGGGGTGCCGTATCCGACGATGCCGCCGACATCGGTCATCTCCGGGATTGAAGAAAAAACGGGAATGCGATGCGAAAGGGCAAGCGAAGCTATGCGCTCTCGCATATCGATAATCGTCGCATCGTTGATGACAAGGAGGGCATTGGGGCTGCCCTTTGCGATATCTGTAAAGGTCGCTTCGATTTCTGCCGGCCCCCTAGACCGATTGTCGTTATCGTCTGCATGGCTCGCTCCTCTGAATCGTGGGAGCCTTAACAGCGCCCACATCCATGGCACCGACGTGCCGGTGGAGGAGCCGTCCACAGCATCAACAACGGAAGTGGCCGCTTCATTCGATTACCCTGTCGGCGCGAGCGAGAAGCGTTGGCGAAACAGTCAGACCAAGCGCCTGCGCGGTCTTGATATTGATCGTCAACTCAAACTTTGTTGGGCGCTGGACGGGAAGGTCTCCGGGCTTGTCGCCCCGGAGTATGCGGTCGACATAATCAGCGGCCTGTCGGAATACCTCTGGAATAATGATGCCGTATGAGATCAGGCCCCCCTCGGCGGCAAAGCTAGGCAGAGCATACACACCTGGTATTCGGTACCGGGCGGCCATCTCGACGATCAATTTGCGATGTGCCGCGATGGACGGATCAGGTGGAAGAATGAAGCCAATGGCGGTTTCCCTTGCGAGCGTCTCGAAGGCGGCCTCAATCTCTGCAGGTTTGCGGATTTGGGTTGAAAATACTTCCACGCCAAATTTATTTGCCGCGTCGGCAGACGAGCGGAACAGAAGCAGTGAACCTGCATTCTCAGAATTAAGAAGTACAGCCACCCGTTTTACCTGCGGCGCAATCTCCTTGAGTATTTCGATCCACTTTGGCCCGAGGCTGGGCTCTAGGATACTGAACCCGGTCATATTGCCGCCGGGATGTGCGAGGCTCCGGACGAAGCCCTGAGCAATTGGGTCACTCGCACCGATAAACACAATCGGTATTGTTTTTGAAACCGACTGAACAGCGCGGGCCATTTGGTCGCTATTTGCCAGGATCACCTCCGGCGTGGCGTCCATCAAGTCATTTACCTTCGAGCGTATCCAATCGAGGTCGCCCACACCCCAACGAAAATCGATAACAAGATTGCTTCCGATAACCCAGCCACGCGCTTGAAGCCCTTCCTGAAAGGCTCGCGCCCGAAGCTGACCTTCACGATCATCTTCATTGTATAATACGAGAACCCCGACGCGGCGGACCCGACCCGATTGCTGTGCACGCGCGTTGAGCGGCAGTGCCGTCGCGCAGCCAAGAAGCGTAATGAACTCACGCCGCCTCATGCCGATAGCTCCACCGTCACGACAAAGTGGCTCCGGCAGAACCTAGCAGTCTGAAAGGCCGGGAGGTAGCCCAGAAACAGGTCTGGACGATCAGTTCACTTCCGAAATGGGTCATTCGCGTCGGTTTGACCGGATCACGGCGACTTCCGGTCTACCACGGTGAACGGACATTCTCAGGATAGGCGGGCATGTTGAAAGGTGCCAATAGGAGCGGTCACCGCGACGGCGGCGGCATTTTTTCAAACTTGGTGATCGAATTGAGGTCGTAGACCCACGCCTGCTGCGATTGAACAAATAACTGTCGGCGCGGCGCTAGTTCATAGCGTTGGCGAAGTACGCCGACCCGGACGTTGTAAGGCTTTGGGTCATCACCAACTGAAGTGGAGTAGAGCGCCGTGCCGCACTGTGGGCAAAATGCTTGCGGGCGGACCGCTCCGCTATCGGCTGTCTTCAGGTATTCCTTGGGCTTGCCCGATAACAGCACGAACGTGCCTGGCCGCGCGATAATGACCGCTCGCATTGGCGCGCCGCTCATTGTCTGACAGTCCGTGCAGTTGCACATTGTCGTAGTTTCAGGATCGGCTTCAGCCTCGAATGACACATAGCCGCAGTGACACCGTCCATCGATTTTCATGGCTTGCCCCTTGTCACATCGTTCACGTGGCCACCCGATCTCTAATGGCTCTTCGGACCGCTGATAGGTCCGAATTGGGTCATTCGCGTTGGTCTGACCCATAGCCAACCACTTCCGGTCTATCCCAATTAACGAACATCATCAGAGACGGTCGGCATGTCTCAAAAGTGCCAACAGCGGAAGTGCAGGTTTTCGATCAACCCGTCGGCGTGGGCGGATAAGGCTCCGATCAAAAGCTTATCCCAGGAATAAAGCAAAGCACGACCTCCCCCATCCAGGCAACCCGCCGACTGCAGAGGTGGCTACGGCCGTCAGGACTCTCGCGATTATGCTCGATTGTCGCCGGCGGAACGACGATCCAATGGCCGTCGCCGCCGATTTTGCGGGCAACCCAATTACCTTCTTCAATCCTGGATTCTGCTGGCGAACAATCTTGGCTGTTGCAGCACGGCACGGCTCGATTATTTGGCATCATCCAGGTGGAATAGAACCGCTCATGGACGGCCTGATCTTGCGGTGGATGCTGATGTTGCTGCGCTATGGCGGAACTGGCAGCGAGAACGAGACTGCTCCCGGCCACACCAGCAGCCACACGCACAACACGGGTGGTGAAGTCCCAGCGTCGCATGGCGGGCCTGCCAGGAACACGCGCAATCCGATGCCTCGGAACTTTAGCACTTTGCGAGAGGAAGGCTATCCCAAACACATCAATAATCGACCCCGCGGGTTATTATGCGAAGTCTGTTGTGGGTCAAACTGAGAAGTCCGGATGCTCGACCCGGAGGTCGGCTTTGCCCTCAATAACGGACATTGTCAGGCAGTTCTTCTACGTCCGAAAAGTGCCGATTTTGTTGCAAAAGTCGGCTGTTTGCGATGGATAGTTCGGCTACGTCGCCAGGGGCGGCCGGCTTTGATCCGCCG
>NZ_JAFCLS010000137.1 GCF_018131075.1 Bradyrhizobium sp. JYMT SZCCT0428
CGGAGCATGAAGCGCAATCGATTTACGGAAGAACAGATCATCGGGGTTTTGAAGGAGCACGAGGCCGGGGTCCCGGTCGCCGATCTCTGCCGCAAGCATGGCGTCAGCGACGCCAGCATCTACAAATGGAAGGCCCAATTCGGAGGGATGGACGTCTCTGAGGCCAAGCGGCTGCGGTCGCTGGAGGACGAGAACGCGAAGCTGAAGCGGCTGCTGGCTGACGCCCTGCTGGATAATGTGGCGCTGAAGGATCTCCTGGGAAAGAAATGGTGACGCCCGCGGGGAATCGGAAAGCTGTCGCTCATCTGGTGGAAGCCCATGGGATGAGCGAACGGCGGGCGTGTAAAGCCATCGGCTGCTGCCGCATGACCATGAGATATCAGACGACCCGGGCGGATGATGCCGGCCTTCGTCAGCGCATGAAGGCGATCGCCCAGGAACGCCGCCGTTTCGGCTACCGACGCCTGCATGTTCTGCTCAAGCGGGAGGGCTACGCGATCAACCACAAGAGGCTGTTCCGGGTCTATCGGGAGGAGAAGCTGGCGGTGCGCCGCCGTGGCGGCCGCAAGCGGGCCATCGGAACCAGTGCGCCGATACTGGTTCCGATGGCGCCCAACGAACGCTGGTCGCTCGACTTCGTGTCGGATCAACTCACCGACTGCCGCCGCTTCCGCATCCTGCCATCGTCGATGACTGCACCCGAGAAAGCCTGGCGCTGGTGGCCGAAACCTCACTCTCCGGGGTCCGCGTGGCGCGGGAACTGGATCGGCTGATGATCGAGCGCGGCAAGCCGAAGATGATCGTCAGCGACAATGGCAGCGAGCTTACCAGTAACGCCATCCTGACATGGGCGGACCAAGCCCGCGTCGAATGGCATTACATCGCGCCGGGCAAACCGATGCAGAAGGCCTTCATCGAGAGCTTTAACGGCCGGCTACGGGATGAATTGTTAAACGAAACGCTGTTCTCTTCGCAGGCGCAGGCTCGCGTTGCCCTTGGATGCTGGCGCGCCGACTACAACGGCTCACGCCCCCATTCTCAGCTCGGATGGAAGACACCTTCCGAGTACGCCTTCACTTGCAATCCGCGCCGGGATCTGGCGCTGCGCTATGCCGATGGCTCCGCGCCAGCTCCCGTCGCTACCACCGCCCACCCGGCAACCCAAACGCCAAGAGCGAACTCGGGATCGGATAAAACTTGGGGGCAAGGTCAGGCGACGCCACCTCCCCCTCGGTTTCCTATTCCCTATAATCCCTTCGCTCCGCCTCCCCCTAAAACGCTGTAGCGCTTATCGCAACGCTTTATGGGCGGCGGCGATTGGAACTGACCTCAGTGCACCCCGGGGTATTCACGGCGCCAACGCTCGTCAGCGCGTATTAGACATGTGGATACCTGCCGGTTGCAGGAGACCATGCATTTGTTCTGATGCCCTCTGAAGTCACCAGCCCCACCCGTGAAGTTGGCACACCCGCCCACGCAATTTGCGAATCGATTATCACATTGAAAGATGTTTGCTTCTGTCGCTGAGTTGAACAGCACTCCGGTGCCTATGAGAGTAACTACGAAGAAAAGGTGCCTTGCCATGTTCGAACCTCTTGAGAAAGGTGAGCGGACCACGCCATCCTAACGTCTCGACGAAGCTACACCTGCCCTTAACGTCGGGATAGGCCCCGCTGGCTCCCATATCCCCGTGTCCGACAGATCAAAACGAGATGATGGCACGTTCTCGCGCAGCAACTTTCGATATGATCCAGCAAGTGATGTCTACCACTGCCCGGCGGGAAAACCCTGACGACGACCGGGACATTGGTGAATGACGGAACCACGCTGCTCTATCTGGCGAGGAAGCATGATTGCGACGGCTGCGAACTCAAATCGCTATGCTGTCCGAAGGTCCCGTTTCGCAAGATCCCGCGCGACATCCAGGAGCGCGCCCGAGACGTTGCCCGGTCTTTCGCGACACCGAAGCCTTCGAAAATGACCCGACGCGGCTTTCGGCCGTGGTCAAGTCAATCTCACCGACCACAGCTGAATGACGTCGCGCGGGAAATGTTCGGCGCCAACACCACGTTTGCAGTCACAGACGTTCCGGCAAAATTCCGCGGCCATAAAAAAAAGCCCCGCCGGTTGTGCGGGAAGTAAGCATTGCTCTGGCCGCGTGAGGGCACCAAGTATCAATCTAACCTCGCCGGGCAAGGAAAAAAACCCGCCGGGCGTGAAGCGGCGGGCTTGAACCTTGCCTCTATTGATCAAGCATCGGACGTAAACGACAAGTTGTAGCTTACGTCCTTTTCGGAGGAGGTTTGCATATCGAGAACATGGTTGATGAGCTGCGCATCAACGAATTCGTACTATTGTTAACGATGCACCGCCTTTTAGAGTCCCTACGTTGTCCGTGTAAATGATGCCGGCAGCGATGCCGCCAGTTATCGCAAGACCGAGGACCACCCCTATCTCTGAAAACCGCCGCCGTTCACTTGGTCTAATTCGGCTTCGGTAAGTGAAGTCTGCTGGTTATCAACGTGCATTTGTCAGTCTCGATGCCTAGTTGAGGGCGGACCCATTCTGCCTCCCCAATGAGCCATCCTAACTAGCCGCTCTTGCCGCGACCGTGATGCCGTTCACAGTCACTCCAGGACTAATGGCATGCGCCTTTGGGCGGAACTGGTGGATCGCGAGCCCGAAATCCTCAAGCAATCATCTATGACAAGCATATCTGCCACGTCGCAAACTTCGCTTTCAAGGCGGATCAATTCTAACTTTGAAGCAGCGGCAACCATGGCTCATTTTCCCCCATGAAGGCAGGCTGCTGCTGGGCCTCCCGCGTACCCTATCATCAGGCTCAACGACACGCAGATTGCTTTCGGCTTTGAGAGCAACACAACATCGATCTATGGCACGATCGACAGAATATCGGGCAACCTATCGATGAACGCGATGAAGCTGGAAGACCGAAAGAATCTGATGGCTGGAGAAGCGGAATTAACTGTCTTGGATGACGGCAAAATGCATGCCCGCGAAGAAATATTTTAGTTGCGCTGGTGGTCGTTCGAGGAGGAGCGCCGCTTAATTAAAAGGGCTGCGTCATCAAGATCATTCGACGAGGTCGTTATTCGCCCCCTCCTACGCCCGTGGATGAAACGCCGGCGATCTCCGCTAGTTCCTGAGCGGCTTGTTTTGAATCCGTGAGTGGGCCTTCGGCCTGCTTGATCCACATCGCCGCCGCTCGCACCAATGCGATCGGGCAGGGCTGAAACACAGTCGACTGCGCGAGTTGGGTGGAGGATTAATTGGCCAGTTTTTCCGAGTGATCAGCGCCGCGCGTCGGATGGACAGAATGGGGGTGGGCGTGTACTCATAATTGCTACTTGCGTTTGTTCGGCAATCACTGGCTGATTAACCTGGCTGCTGCGTCGCTTTTCAGTACAACTACGGAGGTTCGCGATCGATTTTGAATGAAGTGATACTTACGTCGCCGCGCAAAACGCGTCAGCGCTCTAAAAATTTCTTTCGCCTCCCTCCAAAAATCTTTGCAACATCTGCCAACACCGGAAGTGTGTCTCCGCGTAGGAGAGTTTTCGCGACATGCTCAATTGGCTCAAGACAACAAGTTTTTGGCGCGAAGTAACGACGGGAAGTCGCCTCTGCGCAGGATCAACTTGCGCCCGAGTGACCAATGAAATTGCAACAGAGGGATCATGACCGATACGACGGCACCGACACCAACTTTCCTGACTCTGCCTGGTACCGTGAACGTGAGCGGTGCCGGGCAAGCAGCGAC
>NZ_JAFCLS010000138.1 GCF_018131075.1 Bradyrhizobium sp. JYMT SZCCT0428
CTTGAGATTTGCAGTCGATTAGACCCACCTCGTTTGGCGCATAGCAAGCCTGATCGTCGACCCAGGCCCAAATGCCGGACGCCCATTCACCCCGCTCAGTGATGCGTTTGCGCGGTGCAGCCTCGACACAGACAATTCTCAACGTAACGCCGTGGCACGCAGGATGGGCTTAGGCCCAGTCATTCACCTGCACCAAACCGTGCCACCAAAAGTGCCAATAGGCGCCATCCATATACGGTTCAATCTATGATTTTGTCTGCACGCAGCACTAATCCGGCCGGAATTTCGTGGGCGATCGCCCGCGCGGTCTTGAGGTTGATAACCATTTCAAAGTCCCTCGGTTGCTCGACAGGAATGTCGGCGGGTTTGGTGCCACGCAACACTTTAATGGCCATCCGCGCCGCTTGGCGAAAGATGCCGGACAAGCGAGTGCCATATCCGATAAGACCACCTTCTTCCGCCACTTCAGGCCATTCGTAGATGGCCGGAAGCCGCAGCGCGGCGGCACGCTCGATGACTAGGCGACGATTGACGAACAACAGCGACGACGACAGCACATTAATAGCGGCGGCGCCCGACGCTTTGATTTCGTTCATCGCCCGCGCGATGTCCTCGGACGTGCGGATGGTAAAAATCGTGATCTCAATGCCGCTCGCGCCGGCCGCATCTTGAAGCGCCTTGAGTTGCTGCGGCTCGGTAGCTGTCGCCTCCGCCAGCATCGCCATCCGGCGAGCCCCGGGCACCGCCTCAATCATTATGTCCTGCCGCTTGCCGTTAAGTTCGGGAACCAAAAGGCTGATGCCAGTGATGTTGCCGCCAGGACGTGCAAGCGATTTCACCAGTCCAGTCGCAACCATGTCAGTGGCGAGGCCGACAATAGGAACGGTGGGCATCGATTCCTGTGCGGCGCGCATATGGGCCACTGCGGCACAGAAAATGACATCTGGTGGGGATTTAGCCATCGCCGTCACGATTTCGGCGAGTTGCTCGTCACGCAGACCAAAGCCGCCGCCATTAACCTTCAAATTCTTTCCGTCGACGAAGCCGAACACGCGGAGCTCGTCAAAAAATGCGGCGTTAAACGGCGCCACCTTCGGTCCGGGACTCAAAACCTCAAGGCGATAGATGCGACCCGCCTCTTGCGCGCGCGCCGAGAGCGGCCACGCCGTCGCACCGCCTAAGAGAGTCATGAACTCGCGCCGTCTCATTGATTCCTCAAAGGATGCTCTTTATCCGGAGATTAGCATTTTGGCGCAGGGCGGCGAGCAATAAAGGCCAGGCCATCGGCCCGGGAACCTGCGTCCCAATGTCCGCTGTGGGTCAATCGCGTCGGTCTAAGCCATACCAGCCACTTCCGGTCTACCCCGAGCAACGGACATCGTTAGACCCAGTTGGTCTGGTCCGTGCCAACGTGAAGGGCAAGGGCAATTCGAGCCTTGTTAGACGATGACCAGTTTACCGTGGAATCGGTCGCCGGTACCGAGAACGGCGCGAACTAGGGTCACTTAATTGCCACACAGCGCAGGTTCTCGCTTTTCTGTGTCCATTGATGTGCAGACGAAGCTGGAATGGAGGGTAGGCTCCCCTATGCCGGAAACCGGCAGCGGCGGCGGTTGCGGACTCGTCGAGGAACCTCCAAGCCTTGAACGAGTCCGCTCGCGCGGCGCACTAGGAGGGTGATCGATAAGCAAGTCGAGGGCACCAAGTCGCCGAACTCGCGGACGCTGTTGTGATGGGGTGCTGGCCCGTGGACAGCATGGCGTACGACACAACGATGGAGTGCGTCAAACCAGAGCAGGTGACGGCGCCGCGCATGAGCCGGGTTAAACCTGGCGGCAGATTAATCTCGGTCTGGCTGCGGCAGTAAGACACGGAAGGATCCTAATAATGCTCCGCGCCTTTCTACTATTAGCTATGATCGTGGGTACTGCCGCCGGTGCGTTAGCTCAAGAACTGGAAGGCCGCCTGAAGAAGATATCCAATACCGGAATCATCAAATTCGCTTACCGGTCGGACGCGAACCCGTTTTCTTTTATGTCTCAGAACGGAAAGCCGGATGGTTATTCGATAGATCTCTGCAAATTTATTTCCGACGCGCTTGGACGGGAGCTGAATAAAACTCTGTCCGTAGAATGGGTGCCCGTTGACTCGCAAAACCGCTTTGACACGATCGCGGTGGGTGTGGCGGACATTGAATGTGGCGCGAGTTCAGTATCCTTTGGCCGCATGACGAAGGTCGATTTTTCCAGCTTCATTTTTATGGAAAACACGGGTCTGATGGTGCGCGCCGACTCTGGCATTTCCAGTTTGGGCGACTTGCAAGGCAAGAAAATCGCCGTAATCATGGGGACAACCAACGAGGTTGCGCTGACCAAGGAGATCCAGCGGCGGCAGCTTCAAACTGCCGTGATCCGGGTAAGAGACCGGCGCGAGGGCATCGTCGCGCTGCAAAGCGGCGCCGTGGAAAGCTTGGCCAGCGACAAGCTGTTGCTGATCGGCGCGGCCAATGCCGACGGATCGACCTACAAGATGCTCCCGGAAAACCTTTCCAGCGAGCCGTATGCCCTCGTGCTACCCAGAGGAGACTGGAGACTTCGTGCCGCAGTCAATAAAGCTCTCTCGCAGCTCTACAGCAGTCCCCAGATCCTCGACATTTATCGGAAATGGTTCGCTGCGCTAGGAGAGCGTCCCGATCTACTACGCGCAGCCGTTTACATCTTCGGGACCATTCCAGAATAATCACCGACAATTCAGTACTTTCGCTGCCCCGCGCGCCGCGGGACCTAAAGGCGAAGGCGCTATCATCTCTTTGCATCGGTTTTGGACCGGCACTGAACCTTATTGTCGCAGCGCAGATACCCCGACGGTCACATTGAATAGCTTGTCAGTTGCCAACGCCTTTCATCGTGATAAAAGCCACCCTCGCCACAAAACCACTCGGAGAATAAATGGCCAAAGCGAAGAAGATCGTTCGTCGCGCCTGGAGTAAGGACGACATAAGACAAATGAAAACGATGGCTAAGTCGAAGGCAGGCGTCACAAAAATCGCAAAAACACTAAAGCGGACCCCCAGCGCGACGAGCGTAATGGCCGCAAAGCTCGGAGTATCTCTTTCGACGAGGCCGTAAGGAGGGGGTGCGGCGGGCGAGACAATCCCATACGGTTGAAACCCGCCGTGTTCGCAGGTTCAGTCTAGTGCGGGCTGCAGGGCGCGAGAGCGGCACATCACATAGCAAGCTCCCAACTTCGTAAACCATACGCGACGCTCAGGTTTGGTTTACCAGATCACTTAAGCTTTCGTGTCGCCGCACGTGCGAATGTTGCTGCAGATCGGGACAAACTCGACAGGGAATGCGTCAGGGTCAGGCACGCAAAACGCGGCCTGACCCGCTAATTTATCGGATTGAAATGTCAAAAAAGCCCAAGACAACCAATCGATCTAAACGGGGGAGCAGCTCGGGTGCACCCGATCGAGTTTCAGCTATCGCAGTGGTCACCCGCAACTTGGTCAACATGGCTTTGGTGTCCGCGACTTCGGGAACTGTCTTGCTCGCGTTGTTGCTTCTTAAGCGCGTTTAATCATTGCCCCAGCATCCGTCAGCGGATCAAACATGGCCTTAGAGCCTTCTCGTAAAACTTATCTACGTCGAAAATAGACAGTAGCCTCCCGGCCTGCGTTCGAGACTTGCTTTCGCTCGATTAAACCGTCCGCGGCCATGCCTCGCAATTTTTCTTTGACGGTGACATGCGACCACAATGAAAC
>NZ_JAFCLS010000139.1 GCF_018131075.1 Bradyrhizobium sp. JYMT SZCCT0428
AAGAGGGACAGCGAAGCCTTTTGCATCAGCGTGTAATACTTGCCGCTGCCGCTCGTTTGACCGTTCCTTTACCATCGGCGAAAGGGAACGCGCCTCGGCGCTGCATGGGTAGAATTTCTTTTTCCGGACGACGATCAAAGTGAAATGGTCGGAGATCACCAGAGCCACGCAAGGGCAACTGATCGTGGTCACCGAGGCCGAAATCAAGAAGTCGCGCGGCGATGGCAAGCGATACGTCATTGCTGAGAAGCGCGTTCGAAGCTATGCGCCCCAACCCAAATACCGGTGCCGCTGGGGCTGCGGGATTAGTCGCCGGGGCCTTCGTGCTGATTGCTTTTGCGGCCATGGCCGGGCTTGACCTCTCAAGATTCACCCTAGCGTCCATTATCACGGCGGGCTTATGTGGCTTAGCGCCTGCTATCTATTTCTTCCGGCTAAAGACCAAGCACAACGAAGCGATCAAGCGCGAAATGGCCTCGCTTGAGGGAGCTGGCGAATAGTCGTACTTGTCAAGTACGCAATCCCTTGAACGCATACGGCTCAGATAGTGGCGAGCGTCTTAAATGCGAGTGTCGAATAGTCGACTATCCGGTTTTATGAGTTCATTTGCCCTTCGCCTTCAGCCTATGTTTGTTTCACTCGGCAGCGGCGGCTTCTGGATGATTCTCGGCTTGGCTCTTCCGGGTCAATAGAAGACCAAGGAAGCCGACCGCCACTAAAATAGCTCCCGCGATCATTAGCCAATGCGGCAACCCCATCGACGAAAGCAGGTCCATTTATTTCCCCTTCAGCCCCATAACAGTTTCACGGCTAACACGCCGAACCGACCCATACTACCGACATGCCTGTGAGCAGCAGCACCATGGCGTAGCGCTCTGATGCAGTCATTTTTTCGGATCAGTCCGATTCCGCATCCTTTATGAGCGAAATTTAGCAGACCGAGAACCTCCCATCTTTCTTCGCTGCTTGTCCAGGGTCGGAAAGCGAATTCCTAGCTTGCCTGCTTGGATCTGTACGCTGTGAATTTTCCGGTTCAATGCCGCGGCTGCGCGCGCGGCAGTCGCGCCGTCAGCCACAAACTTTTTCAACCGCTCCTTTTCCGCATCTGTCCAAGGCTTGTTTATCGGTCTCAAGTCGGCTTCCTGAAATACAGGCTGACGTCGGCCGTATGATTTTTGGGGACTAACTTTCTTTCGATCGCGCCCCTTGCAGCAAGGATATTCAGCTTCATCCTCAGGCTTGAGGGCGCTCCGAGACCATACACCTGCCAAATAAGCCGGGCGGTCACGGCGTTTTCTTCGCCGATCGGGACGAGTTGGACAATTGCGTCCAATTTCATTTCCTAGCCTTCGCAAGCGGGGATTTTAAGCAACGATGATCGCGCGCGGATCGAGGAGGCGGTGCGCTTCATCCGTTCCGCGCTCGTTGCCGTCGTCCGACCTTCAGAGGCGAGTTTACGGGCTTTGCTTCAATCGCGAAACCCCGGATCTTCGCCTTCCCATACGAACTCCGAGCTGGGAAGCGTGCCCCTTTACAGCCGCTTCGGTTCGGTTAGCGCTTTCGCAATGTACGCAGCACCGCGGCCGTCTATCGCAAGAGCACTTGTCACTTCTTCCGTCGATGACGAGCTCGGTGGTGACGAGGAGCCGGTTTATGGCTGGAACGACGAGGAGGCAGCGCGCGGCCGCTACCCCAGCCTCATGGGAAAGCACGAATGACGCCCCGGACGGTCTCGACCAAATATTAACCGCCATCCGTTATCTTCGAGGCAATCGTGGACTGATCCGCAACACTGGCCACGTGACTGACGCGTAAGGAAACCCGCCGGGGCATTGCCGGCGGGTTTTTCTTTGCCTCCGCGGTTCTCAGCCCAACTACGTGGGCCGACGCAATGAGCCCGTCCTAACCGCAGGGCTTTTTCTTGGGATGCACGCGCAACGCCGCGCCAGCCGAATATGTTGGCTGGGCGGCGTTGGCTTAGGTACTGGGCCCTGAAATCCCCCAGCGCCGTTAGTTCGCTGCGAGCGTGCTGAGGGTTCGATAACAAGTCCGTGAACGAGGTGAGACGCACGCGGGCCAGTTGCCGCCTGTTCCCCAAGTAACAGCCGCGCCGGCTGAGGGATCTCTATGGAGACGACATGGACGAAATGGATCGCCGCCACAGAGGAGACCGCGCCATGAAATACGATCAACTCAACGACGAACAACTTTCCATCGTTACTGGCGGTACGCCCGAAACGGGGCCAGCGGAAACCCCGGGAACGGCAAGGGCACCGGTGGCGGCGACGGACTAGGATGGCTTCGCAACTTTATAAGAGCGGTCGATAGCTCTGCGGTTTGAATGCGGCCGCCGGCGGGCTTTCTCATGTTTGTGACATGAGTCACGGAAGGCCCTTGCTCCGAATGTCATAGTTCGCGTGCGCTGACCGGCGCACTTCATCGTAAACCTGTTCATTCGGGAGACATCACAATGAACACTCTGACAAGCGATTAAGAACAATCTCCTTTCGGACGAAGCCCTCGACGCGGTCGCGGGCGGTCTGAATCCGCAGCCGCTTCGCCGCGCTGGAATTCGCTCAGCAACTTCTCTCACTTCGCGATCAACCAGCACTTCTCGCTGCCCTCTTTCAGCTTCCTGAAGTTCCGCTAGTGCATCGCGGAGCCCGCCGGTTCACGCCGGCGGGTTTCTTTACGCAACTCTCGCGGGGGCTTTGGGGTCCGTTTCAGCTATTGCATTCAGGATGACGTGGATGGCTGAACAATCGCAAAGATGGCGTCCAGTGACCGAGAACGCAAACAGGCTGGCAATGGTCCGCAGCTGCTGGCTGAAATCGAATACCGCGCGAAATCGGCAGAAGGCAAAGTGCGGCATCCGTTCTTTAAAGGGCTCAGGGAGGACGTATGAAACCTCGCGATGTCGCCACGCGATCCCGAGAGAGCTACATGATCTTCGCCGCCTCGATCCCGACCGCTTCCTCCGCAAAACCTATACCCTCCCCGTCGAAGACGCGCGCGCTCAGGCGCGTGATTTACTTCGGGAGTATCCTGCCGGCGGCGCACTGGCGTCAGCTTCCGGACGGCCAAATTCAATTCACGATGCGGAGGCTGCCCTCTGCCGATTGAGGAGCCGGACAGCGAGTGAAACTGTTACCGCCGTGCAACATGCCGGATGTTCCGCTGCCGGGACACAAACTAAGACTTCCCCGCCCGAAAGTCTTGCGGCAGCCTCGACGTTATCGGGACTGGGAGTATTGTTATTGCACTGACAATCAGTTTTCCCGGACAAGGCCGCAGCGCGCAACGCCTGCGGCCTTTTTCATTGGCCAGAAAAGCCGACGCAAATTACCGTTGAACCGGCGGGCATGCTTGCGTCGAGGTTCACGCCGACCACTTATCTTCTTCGCGCCTGGCTTCGTCGTCGTTAAGACGTTCGGCAATGTCGTCAGCTACAGCCG
>NZ_JAFCLS010000014.1 GCF_018131075.1 Bradyrhizobium sp. JYMT SZCCT0428
CGGGTTGCGGTGGACGCTGATGTCGCGAAGACGTAACGCGACAAAGGCGTACGGCAAAACCGTGTGGTCCTGGCGCCCGTTGCCGGCGTCAAGCTGTCGAAGAAGCGCGAGCGGAAACGACAGCGACGGAGTCAACCCAGAACTCGTCTCCGGGGAGATCACGGCATAAGCCGTAAAGCCATTGCGCAGGGAAGGCCGGGTGTTCTCCGCTGCCCTGTATGCTCGTGTGCAGCATTTCTTGTGCAAACCGCACACGGGACCGCGGGTGCAGCGCGCACCCGGTCTTCCCTGCGCCCTCTCATGAGAGGGCAAGGAATTTCTGGCAAAGCTCGGGCGCTGTGCGTCGCGAGAATGCGAAGCTACATCTGCTGTTTGAAAATTGAATCGGGAATGCTGCGACACGAAAGGTGCGCTCCCTCCCCCCTTGCGGGGGAGGGCGGGGGAGAGGGGTAAGCCACGAGCACCGCCGTTGCCGCCACCCCTCTCCCTAACCCTCCCCCGCAAGGGGGGAGAGGACGCAGCGTTCGCCGGGACGACGAGCAAAGCTATGCGACGCCTACAGCAAATCCCCGCCCACAGCGCTCGCCGTCGTGCCGTGCTCACGGAACGCCTTGATGACGTTCTTGCCGATCTTCCACCGGTGCACCTCGTCCGGACCGTCGACCAGCCGCTGCGAGCGCACCTGCGTGTACCATTTGGCGAGCGGGGTATCCTGGCTGAAGCCGAGCGCGCCGTGGAGCTGGATCGCGGTGTCGATCACCTTGTGAACCATGTGCGCATGGTAGACCTTGGCGATCGAGTTCTCCTGCCGGATATCGAGACCCTTCTCCGCCTTGTAGGCGATATGCAGCAGCATCAAGCGGCCGATATAGAGCTGCTCGGCGCAGTCGGCGAGCATGAACTGCACGGCCTGGCGGTCGGCGAGCAACTGGCCGAAGGTCGAGCGTTTGGTGATGTGGCCGACCGCCATGTCGAGCGCGCGCTGCGCCTTGGCGACGTTGTGCATGCCGTGGCGAAGCCGGCCATAGGCGAGGCGATGCTGGCCCATATTGAAACCGTTGCCTTCGCCGCCGAGCAGATTGTCGGCCGGCACTTTCAAATCCTTGATCTCGATCTCGGAGTGGCCGCCATGGATCG
The DNA here is from genome assembly GCF_018131075.1 of Bradyrhizobium sp. JYMT SZCCT0428. Taxonomy (GTDB): domain Bacteria; phylum Pseudomonadota; class Alphaproteobacteria; order Rhizobiales; family Xanthobacteraceae; genus Bradyrhizobium. The sequence goes on from NZ_JAFCLS010000014.1 coordinate 1,138, forward strand.
CGTCGGCATGCGGTCCCTCGATCGCCATGTTGGCGACGTTGCGTTTGATCTTGTAGCCGGGGTTCGGCAGTTCGACGATGAACGTCGAGTGCTGCTTGTGGCGCGGCGCGTTCGGATCGGTTCTGGCCACCACCAGCGCCATGTCGGCGACGCTGGCCGAGGACGAAAACCATTTCTCGCCGTTGAGGATGTAATTCTCGTTGCCGTCCTTCACCGCCGTGGTCTGCATGCCGGTGGCGTCGGCGCCGGCGGCCTTTTCGGTCATCGAAAAGCAGATGCGCTTTTCGCCGTTGAGCAGGGGTTTAAGGAACTTCTCCTTCTGATATTCCGTGCCGTGGGCCAATATCGTCATCATCGAGGCGTCGTCGGGGCCCTGCGTGTTCATCGACAGCGCGCCCAGCATGCTCTCGCCGAGCTCCATCTGCACCAGCGCGTTGGCCAGTGGGCCGAGGCCCATGCCGCCATATTCCTTCGGCACCCACGGGCACCACAGGCCCTGCGCGCGGGCCTTCTTGCGCAGCGGCCCGAGCACTTCAGCGAGCGGCTTGGTATCGAGTTCCTTTTCCGCGGGGATGCACTCGTCCTGCACCCATTTGCGGACCTTCTCGCGGATCGCCTTGGCTTCGGCCGGAATCTCGAAATCGATCGACATGGCACTTCCTCGCTTTTTGGTTCTTGTTGGGCAGACTTGATGAATGGCATAAACCCGGGACGTGCCAGCGGCAACGCCAAACAATGTTTAAAGCAGCGCGGGCACAAGGGAGCGCTCACCATGCCCGATCTTGCCGATCTGTTTCCCGGCTACGCCTCCGAATGGATCAACACGTCGGCGGGCCGCATTTTCGCCCGCGTCGGCGGCAAGGGGCCGCCGCTGTTGCTGCTGCACGGCTTTTCGTCCACGCATGTGATGTGGCATCCGGTAGCATCACAACTGGCTGATAAGTTCACGCTGATCATCGCCGACCTGCCGGGCTATGGCTGGTCGGACATGCCGCGCACCGACGAACACCACACGCCCTACACCAAGCGCGCGATGGCGAAGGTGATGGTCGAGGCGATGGAGCAGCTCGGCCATGTGCATTTCGCGCTCGCCGGCCACGACCGTGGCGGACGTGTGTCGTACCGGCTCGCGCTCGATCATCCCGGCCGGCTGTCGAAACTCGCCGTGCTCGATATCGCGCCGACTTATGACTACTGGGAGAAGCTGAACCGGCTCTCCGCGCTGAAAATTTATCATTGGGCGTTTCTGGCGCAGCCGCATCCGCTGCCGGAAACGCTGATCGACGGCCATGGCGAATTCTTCCTCAGGCAGAAGATGGCGAGCCAGACCAAGAGCCAGACGCTCGACGCCATCGACCCGCGCGCGCTGGAGCATTATCTCGCGCCATTCCGCGATCCCGCCCGCGTCCACGCGATGTGCGAAGACTACCGCGCCGGCGCCTATGCCGACTATGAGATCGACAAGGCCGATTTCGACGCCGGCAAGAAGATCACGATTCCGATGCTGGCGCTGTGGGGCGATGCCGGCGTCGCCAGCGCCGCGACCACCCCGCTCGACACCTGGAAGAAGTGGGCGACCAACGTGCAGGGCGCGCCGCTCGACAGCGGGCATTTCTTGCCGGAGGAGAATCCGGACGTGACGGCGAAGTTGCTGAGGGAGTTTTTCACTGGCTAGTCATTGCCGTCATTGCGAGGAGCAAAGCGACGAAGCAATCCATCCATCCGTTATGCCGGGCCATGGATTGTTTCGCTTCGCGCGCAATGACGGGAAGCGGGGTCGGCTACCGCCTCACCCTAAAGAAATCCTTCAGCAGCGTCGCCGCCTCGGTCTCGCCGACCGACGAATACACTTCCGGCACGTGATGGCAGGTCGGCTGCGCAAAGAACCGCACGCCGGAATCGACGGCGCCGCCCTTGGGGTCGGCGGCGCCGTAATACAGCCGCCGGATCCGCGCAAACGAGATCGCGCCGGCGCACATCGTACAGGGCTCGAGGGTGACATAGAGGTCGCAATCGACCAGCCGCTCGGTCCCGATGGCGTCCGCGGCCTGCCGGATCGCCAAAACTTCGGCATGGGCGGTCGGATCGCGGTCGGTCAGGGTCCGGTTGCCGGCGGTGGCGATGACCTCATAACCCCGGACAATGACGCATCCGATCGGAACTTCGCCCGCCTTGGCGGCATTTTTGGCCGTTTTGAGCGCCAAATCCATGAAAGAAGGGGCAGTCATCCCTCGTATCATCGGAAGAAACCTGCTACTAGAAGCGCCTTCAGCAAACGTGGATACCGGTTTTGCGTGAGATTGCGCCTTGAGCCAAGTGCGCGCGCGTTACCGCTATGACAGCCGATCCACATCCGCCTGATCGCCATTTCAGCTACGAACGAGAGACTATTCATGCCCCGCGACAACGACAAAGACAACGATTCCCGCGGCCGGCGTGATCGCCCCGGTGGTGGCCGCCCCTCGGGCGGCCAAGGCCGCGCCGGCGCTAGTAAGGGCCGCTCGGGCGCGGCGAGGGGTCCGGAGAAGAAATTCGCCAAGCGTGGCTTTGCCGGGAAAAGTGACGGCGACAAGCGCGACGGCGAGCGGCGTCCCTATGCCGGCAAATCCGACGGCGCGCGGTCGTTCGACAAGAAGCCTTATGCCGGCGGGGCTAAGCCCTACGCCGGCAAGCGCGACGGCGATCGTCCGCCGCGCCGCGATTTCGACGCGCCGCGCCCGCCGCGTGGCGACCGGCCGTTCCGCGATCGCAGCGAGGGCGGTGATCGTCCGCCGCGCTTCAACCGGGATGACCGTCCCCGTGGCGACCGGCCGTTTACCAGCCGTCCGTCCCGTGGTGACGACGGCGAAAAGCGCTCGTTCAAGCCGCGCGAGGACCGTGGCGGCGAGAAGCGCCCGTACACGCCGCGTGGCGACCGCCCGAACTTCAATCGCGACGACCGTCCGCCGCGCCGGGACCGCGAGGGCGGCCCTCGGGACCGTGACGATGCGCGTCCGGCGGCGCGATTCGGCGAAAAGAAATTCGGCGAGAAGCGTCCCTACACTCCGCGTGGCGAGGGTGCCAGCGAGAAGCGGCCGTATACGCCGCGTGGTGAAGGTTTCCGCAAAGACGGCGACCGTCCTCGCGGCGATCGTCCGGAGCGAAAATTCGGCGGCGACAAGAAATTCTCCTCGCGTGGCGCGCCCGACCGCGGGCCGCGCAAGAGCTTCGGTGCCGATCGCAGCGATTCAAAGCCGTGGCAGAAGCGCGAGGATCGTGGCGAGCGCGATGCGCGTCCCGCCCGTGACGGCGCGCGCAGTTTCGACAAGCCGCGCTTCGACCGTTCCCGCGACGACCGCGGCGGTGACGAGCGTCCGCGCTTCTCGCGTTCGCGCGAGGATCGTCCCGCCGGCGATCGTCCGAAGTTCGACCGACCGCGTCAGCGGCCCGAGGGCCGCACCGACTGGCAGGAGCATCCGCGCAGTGAGCCGGGTGACGAACGTCCGCGCCGCGAGAACGAGGACGACAGCAGGATCTTTGCAAAACGTCCGGCGTTCGGCGGCCGTGGCGCTTATCGCGAGCGCAAGACCGAATTCGAAAAGCGCGGGCCGCAGCCGCCGAAGGTCAAGAAGTCAGGTGAGCGCATCGCCAAGGTGGTGTCGCGCGCCGGCCTGGCCTCGCGCCGCGACGCCGAGGAATGGATCACGCAAGGCCGCGTCAGCGTCAACGGCCGCGTCATCAATTCGCCGGCGCTCGACGTCACCGCCAACGATGTAATCACCGTCGATGGCAAGCCGTTGCCGCCGCGCGAGCGCACGCGCCTCTTCATGTTTCACAAGCCGCGTGGCCTGATGACGACGCATGCTGATCCGGAAGGACGACCGACGGTATTCGACAATCTGCCCGAAGGCCTGCCGCGGCTGATCTCGATCGGCCGGCTCGATTTCAATACCGAGGGCCTGCTGCTGCTGACCAATGATGGCGGGCTGGCGCGCGCGCTCGAACTGCCCGACACCGGCTGGCTGCGGCGCTACCGCGTCCGCGCCCATGGCGAAGTCACGCAGGCGCAGCTCGATGAACTCAAGAAAGGCGTCGAGGTCGACGGCGTCAAATACGGCTCGATCGACGCGACGCTGGAGCGCGACCAGGGCGCCAATGTCTGGCTGGTGTTTGCGATCCGCGAAGGCAAGAACCGCGAAGTGCGCAACGTGATGGCGCATCTCGGCCTCGAGGTGAACCGGCTGATCCGCGTCTCCTACGGCCCGTTCCAACTCGGCGAACTCGCCGAAGGCCAGGTCGAGGAAGTCAAAACCCGCGTGCTGCGCGAACAGCTCGGCGAGAAGATCGCCGAGTTGGCAGGCGCCGACTTCAACCGGCCGATGCCGGGTGACAAGGAGCCAACGCCTCCCAAGCCGGTGACCCAGCGAGGCGTGATCGCCGACCGCAAGGGTCGCCGCGTGCTGGTGCAGCGCACCGGCAGCGAGGAAGCCCGCGCGCGCAACGAGGAAGAGGCCAACGGCTACGGCCCGCCGCGCCGCCCGCAGCGCGGCTATCACGGCAAGCGCGATCTGAAGCCGCGGGACGAGTAGTTGCGCTATGCGTGTCGTCGGCGGACGGTTGAAGGGTCGTAATCTGGCCTCGCCCTCATCGCGCGAGATCCGTCCCACCGCGGATCGCTTGCGCGAGTCCGTGTTCAACATCCTCGTCCACGCCTATGACGATCCGGTCGAAGGCGCGCGCGTGCTCGACCTGTTCGCGGGCACCGGCGCGCTCGGCATCGAGGCGACCTCGCGTGGCGCATCATTCACGCTGTTCGTCGACAATGGCGCCGAGGCGCGGGCGCTCTTGCGCAACAATGTCGAGGCGCTGGGGCTTGGCGGCGTGACAAAAGTCTATCGCCGCGACGCCACCAATCTCGGCCCCGCGCATCCGATGGAGCCGTTCTCGCTGGTGTTCCTCGATCCGCCCTACGGAAAGGGACTCGCGGATAAAGCGCTGGCCTCGTTGCGCGAGGGCGGCTGGCTGAGAGCCGGTGCGTTGCTGGTGGTGGAAGAGGCGAAGGCCGCGGCATTCGCGGCGCCTGAGGGATTCGAGGAGCTGGAGCGGCGGGCGTATGATGATACGGAGTTCGTGTTCCTGAAGGCGAAGTTGGGCGGATTGAGCGAAGCGTAATCCGCCTTCAGGCTCGCAAAATCGGTGGATTACGCTTCGCTAATCCACCCTACAGTTCCGCTATCTCCGCCCGAACAGCTTCTCGATATCCGACAGCTTCAATTCGACATAGGTCGGGCGGCCGTGGTTGCACTGGCCGGAGTTCGGCGTGTCTTCCATCTCGCGCAGCAGCGCGTTCATCTCTTCCGGCTTGAGGCGGCGGCCGGCGCGAACCGAGCCGTGACAGGCCATGGTGGCGGCGACGTGCATCAGCCGGCGCTCCAGCGGCAGTGCCTCATCCCATTCCGCCATATGCTCGGCGAGATCGCGCAAGAGTCCCGCGGCATTGGCCTTGCCGAGCAGCGACGGCGTCTCGCGCACTGCGACCGCGCCGGGGCCAAAGGAATCGATCGCCAGCCCGAACGTCGCCAGTTCCAGAGAACGATCGAGCAGCTTCTCGACTGTGGCCTCGTCGAGTTCGACGATCTCGGGGATCAGCAATATCTGCCGCTGCACGCCGTTCTTCGCCAGCGAGGCCTTCAGCTTCTCATAGACGATGCGCTCATGGGCGGCGTGCTGGTCGACCACGATCAACCCGTCGCGGGTCTGCGACACGATATAGGTCTCGTGGATCTGCGTTCGTGCCGCGCCGAGCGGGCGATCCAGCATGTCGGCAGCGGGTTGCGCCTCGAAGCGCACATCGGCCGTCGGCGTGCCGACATCGAACGCGGCCTGTCCCGGCTCAGCGAAGGCCGGCGCCGCCGAACCGGTGAAGGAGGGCATCGGTCCTGTCGGATAGGAAGGCGAGTTTCGCCAGTCCCAATTGCCTGGGCGCGGCGCGAAGGATGGACGGAACGAAGCGAGCGCAGCGCCATCGGTATTCGCAGCCGTGCGCCGGCCTTCGCGGGCGAGGCCGTCCTTCAGCGCATGCACGATCAGCGCACGGACCAGGCCGGCGTTGCGGAACCGGACCTCGGTCTTGGCGGGATGCACGTTGGCATCGACTTCCTGCGGCTCCAGCGTCACGAACAGCGCGACGACCGGATGTCGGTCGCGCGGCAGATAGTCGGAATAGGCCGCGCGCACCGCGCCGAGGATCAGCTTGTCGCGCACCGGGCGGCCATTGACGAACAGATATTGCCCGAGCGCATTGGCCCGCGTCAGCGAGGGGGCGGCGGCAAAACCTTCGACCACCACGCCTTCGCGCTCGCTGCGCACTTCGATCGCGCTGGAACGGAAATCCGCCCCCAAAATATCGCCGAGCCGCGTCAGCCGGCCCGGAGCACCGGGCAGTGCTGCGGCCCAGGTCACCGGCGCGCGTTCCTCGCCGGCCAGCGTAAAGGCGATGTCGGGCCGCGCCATTGCCAGCCTTCGCACCACTTCGCGGATCGCTTCGGCTTCGGTGCGGTCGGTCTTGAGGAATTTCAGCCGCGCCGGCGTCGCATAAAAGAGATCGCTGACTTCGACGCGGGTGCCCTGGCTCAGCGCCGCCGGCATGATCGGTGACTTCGCGCCGCCTTCGACCGACAGCGACCAGGCGTGCGGCTCGGTGGCGTGACGCGTGGTGATGCCAAGCTTCGCCACCGCGCCGATCGAGGGCAGCGCCTCGCCGCGGAATCCCAGCGTGCGAATCCGCAGCAGGTCCTCGTCGTCGAGCTTGGAGGTGGCGTGGCGATCGACCGCCAGCGCCAGGTCGGCATGGGTCATGCCGCTGCCGTCGTCGGTGATGCCGATCCGTCGCCGGCCGCCGCCGTCGGTGAAGATATCGACCCGGCTGGCGCCGGCGTCGATGGCGTTCTCGACCAGTTCCTTGACCACGCTTGCAGGCCGTTCCACCACCTCGCCGGCGGCGATGCGGTTGACGACCTGTTCTGGGAGCTGGCGGACGGGCATGGGCTTCGTTCAGGGACCGATTCTGGGCTTGCCGCATTCTAGGCTGCCGTGACGGCAAATGCATTGGGCGGCGACCGAATCGGTTCCCGCTGGGGATGGGCACTGACTATCACATTGAAGATGCTGATGTTCGGCGCCGCAACGCGGAGCTCGCGAGAGCTTTCGCTGTCCACGACGTGGGATTGTGAGGTCGCCTGCGCAGGTATATCGTTTAGAAAAGTTATAAACTGACGGGAGGACTGCCATGTGCCAGCTGTTCGCGCACCAGCCGCAACGCGACTACGAATCGCAGACCCGATCGCTGCGGATCGGTGGCCATTGCACCTCGATCCGGCTGGAAATGTCGTTCTGGGACACGCTGGAGGAGATCGCGGCGAAGGAGGGAATGAGCCTCGCGAAATTCCTTACCAAGCTGCACAACGAAGTCCTCGACCACCATGGCGAGGTCAACAATTTTGCGTCGCTGCTGCGGTGCTCGTGTCTGATCTATCGCTCCAGAAGTGCGGTGGCGGTGAGTGCCGCGGCGATCGCGGAGTTTGGCGGCACTGCGCCCGTCATTCTCGACGCGGCCGAGTAGAGTTCACGCACTTCAAATGGAATGCGGCCCTGTCCGGGACAGGACCGCATTGTTATTCGCGCAGCTAGATTTCCTTGCGTTGCATCGCACCTGCGATGTGATCCGCCTGCCGGATCGCCAATGAGACGATCGTAAGCGTCGGATTGCAGGCAGCGCCGCTGGTGAACTGGCTGCCGTCGGAAATGAACAGATTCTTGATGTCGTGCGTCCGGCCGAACTTGTTGACCACGCCATCCCTTGGCTTCTCGCTCATCCGGTTGGTGCCCAGATTGTGGGTGCTGGGATAGGGCGGCGTCGGGTAGGTCACCGTGGCGCCGATCGCCTCGTAGACGGCGGCGCCCTGCTTGTAGGCGTGATTGCGCATCGCGATGTCGTTGGGATGGTCGTCGAAATGCACACTCGCCACCGCCATGCCGAACTTGTCCTTGGCCTTGGGATCCAGCGTGATGCGGTTGGTTTCCTGCGGCATGTCCTCGCCGACCAGCCACATGCCGGCCATGCGCGGATAGGCCTCCATCGCGGCTGAGAACGGCCGTCCCCACGCGCCCGGATTGAGGAACGCCGCCATGAAGGGCACACCGATCGACAACGTTTCCATCTCGTAACCGCCGACGAACCCACGCTTTGGATTGTTGGTGGCCTCATCCCGGATGATGCCGGCCATCGTGGTGCCGCGATACATATGCACCGACTTCTCGAACGCCGCGTAGACGCTGCCGGTCATGTGCCGCATGTAGTTGCGGCCGACCTGGCCGGATGAATTGGCAAGACCGTCGGGGAACATGGTCGATGCGCTGTTGAGCAACAGACGCGGGCTCTCGATCGAGTTGCCGGCAACCGCCACCACGCGCGCCTTCTGGCGTTGCATCGCGCCTGACGCGTCGGCATAGACGACGCCGGTCACTTTGCCCGACGCATCGTGCTCGATCTTGATCGCCATGCTGTTGGGCCGCACCTCGAGATTCCCGGTGTCTTCACCCTTTGGAATCTCGGTATAGAGCGTCGACCACTTCGCACCGGACTTGCAGCCCTGGAAGCAGAATCCGATCTGCTGGCAGGCGGCGCGCCCATCGCGGGGCTCGCTGTTGATGGCCATGTTGCCCGTATGCACGGTCTTGTAGCCGAGCTTCCTGGCGCCGGCCTCGAGCACCCTGAAATTATTGTTGCCGGGCAGGCCGGGAATGCCGTTGGTGCGCGTCACGCCCATCTTGTCTTCGGCCTTGGCGTACCATGGCTCCATTTCGGCGAGCGTGATCGGCCAGTCCAGCAGGTTCGCGCCGGGCAATCCGCCATAGGTCGTCTTCACCTTGAATTCGTGCTCGTCGAAACGCAGCGACGCCCCGGCCCAGTGGGTCGTCGAGCCACCGACGGCCTTGACGATCCAGGCCGGCAGGTTGGCGAAGTCCTTGGCGACCCGCCAGCTTCCCGACGTGGTGCGCATGTCGGTCCATGCGAGCTGGGTAAAGCTCTCCCATTCGTCGTTGACGAAGTCATGGTTCTCGATGCGGGCGCCGGCTTCGAGGATCACGACCTTGACGCCCTTCTGTGCAAGTTCATTGCCCAATGTTCCGCCGCCGGCGCCTGAGCCCACGATCACCACCACGCCGCTGTCATTCAGATCGAATTTTGCCATTTGGATTTCCTCCTCACCGCTGTTTGTTGAGTTGCCTGGGCCTAGACCTTCGGCAGCCAGTCGATGTCGGCGAAGCCACGTTTGATGTAGCCGCCATGCTCCGCGGAGGAACCTTCGTAACCGAACTTCGGCCACAGCTCTTTTTGGTTGTAGAGCGAGACGACGAGGTCGCCACGAATCTTCTGGAAGAATGCGGTCTGCTCGATCCGCTGCAGCAACACCACGCGGTCCGCTTCCCAGGGCACTTGGGCATAGGCGACCTTGTGTCGGTCGTTGGCGTCCTGATCCAGCCTCGTGACGCCGTCATTGATCAGCGACTTCACCGCCGGGTCCTTCGCCGCCTTGCCGTCCCATGGCTTGATCGCGGTGATGTAATAGCTGTCGCCGAGAAAATCGTGCGGATAGATATCGCGCGCCATCTTGACCAGCGTCTTGAGTGTCGCAGGGGTCAACGACGTGGCGTCGTCGGCCCAGGCTTCCCCAATGCCGAGACCTGTGCTGGTCGCAATCGCAACGGCCGGTACGGCGGTTGCCGCGCCTTGGAGAAAGATGCGGCGATTGTATTTGCTTCGACGATCGACTTCTCTCATGGGTTCCTCCATTGAACGTTTATTGATTGCGACTAACCGAAGCGGCCACCCCGCTGGATCACTTCGATCTTGTAACCGTCGGGGTCGGTGACGAAGAAAAAGCGCGCCAGCGTCCGGCCGTCATGCTTGAAGTCGCGCAACGGTCCGGGAGATAGTTTTTCTCGTTCAAACCTGACGTGTTCGGCATCGACGTCGTCGACAACAACGGCGAGATGGCCGTAGCCATCGCCGAGGGAGTAGGGCTCCTTGCGATCGTAATTGACGGTCAGTTCGACCTCGAAGGGCGAGGAGGGATGGCGCAGATAGATCAGCGCAAAATCCGGAAACTTAAGATGATCGGCGACTTCGAGCCCGAAGGCGCGCGCGTAAAAGTCCAGCGACTTCGCCTCGTCGAACACGCGGATCATCGAATGAACGGGTTTTGCCATTCAGTTCAGCTCCTTTGGGCAGGCGATGATGGCCGTTCGCGTCCATAGAATTTAGGTCGCTGTCCGGAAGCGGTGGTAGTAGCGGGCTGTTTCACGGCAGAACAAAAGCGGCCATGCTGCGGGTCGGGTTCCAGCAACGGGCGAGATCGGGGCGCTAAAAAAACTTGCCGGTCGGCGAACCGAAAGCTCGGCGGGGCGGCTCTACGACACGAGAACGCATGAGTTCTCTCGTGAAATCAAAGGAGCTAGTATGTTCTATCGCTAGAATCTGCCGGGCTGGGAGCGGGCCATGCGGACCGTCGGAGGCATCCTGATGATCGCGTACGGGCTGATGGCAATGTCAGGCACGACATCAGGCTATTTGATCGCCGCTACCGGAGCGGTCGCGATCGCGACCGGATTCTTCGGCTTTTGCCCGATGTGCGCCATGGTCGGCCGCCGGCTGCCCTCGCCATGACTGCGCTGGTCCGGACCAGCCGCTGCGATCCCGCCCTGGTCGAGGCGGCGCGGGGCGGGGACGCCGATGCGCTGGTGTCGCTGCTATCAGCGGCCCAGCCTGACGTCCGTCGCTACGCGGCGCGCAATTGCCGCGCAGCCGACATCGACGATGCGGTTCAGGAAACGCTGCTGCTGCTGTACCGGCGCGTCGGCACGCTGCGGGCGGTGACGTCGTTTTCGGCGTGGCTGTTCGCGGTCGCGCGGCGCGCCTGTCTGCGGCTCTTGCGCCGGTCCATCGGGATGGCCGGCGCGCCGGCGGAAGACACCGAGGCGCGCCTGGCGCACTCGCGTCCCGAAGACCTTCGCATCGATCTTTCGCGTGCCATCCAGTCGCTGCCCGCGCATTATCGCGAAGTGATCCTGCTGCGCGACATCGAGGAATTGTCGATTGAGGAGATCGCCTGCGTGCTCGGCCTCTCTCGTGAAAGCGTCAAGGCCCGCATTCACCGCGCGCGGATCATGATCCGGGAATTTTTGATTCGCGACTGACGCAGGTTCCACGCGCCGCATATTGGGTCGATCCGTGGCCAAGTTTTCGCGAAATTGCCCCGAAATCCCTAAACGAAGACCACACGGCGCGGATTGTCTGGTGCGTGCGCCGTTCGCGACAAATTGCTCTGTGCGATGGGCAGGTCCGGACGGATGGCGCATGCAACAACCGAACCGCTCATCGCGAATCAAACCCAGGAGAACTGAATGAAGTTAGTGAAAACCTCGGCGATCGCGCTTACCATCTCGGCCATGGTGGCCGGTCCCGTGCTGGCGCAGGGTGCCTCGTCTGATAGCAAGATCCGCGGCGGCGTGCAGGGCAAGAGCCAGATGCAGGGCGGGGCAGCGGCCACCGACGACGAGGAACTCAGTGCGCAGCCGGGTGCCACCGGACAGAAGGCCGCGAAGACCGGTGCGAAGGGCACAGTCGGCGCCGGCAGTGGCGCGGCCAAGGGCACTGGCGGTGCAGCCGGCGATACCGCGACCGGCGGCAAGCGCTACTAGTACCGCGCGCGCTTCAGCAGACTACGATTTGGAAACTCCGGTCGCGCGGCGGCCGGAGTTTTGCAGCGCGGATCAGTCGTCGAAGCGCACCGCGCCGCGCTTCGACTTGACGTCGCTGCGGCTCTTCTTGCCCTCCAGTCGCCGTTGTTTGGATCCGAAAGTCGGCTTGGTGGCGCGCCGCGGCACCGGCCTCACCATGGCTTCGCGTAACAATTCGAGCAGCCGGTCGATGGCGTCGGCGCGGTTGCGTTCCTGGGTACGAAAGCGCTGGGCGTGGATCACGATCACGCCTTCCTTGGTCATGCGCTGGCCGGCGAGCCGGTTGAGCCGTAGAGCGGCGTCTTCCGGCAGCGTGATCTTGCGCGTGTCGAAACGCAATTGCGCGGCGGTCGAGAGCTTGTTGACATTCTGCCCGCCCGGACCGGAGGCGCGGACAAAGCCGATCTCGATGTCGTTCTCTTCAATTGAAAGGTCGCGGGAGACCCGCAGCATGGCGTTCACCGGGGAGTCGTCATGCCCGGGCCTGTCCCGGGCATCCACGTCTTAGTCGGTGTCGATCAAAAAGAAAACGTGGATGGCCGGGCATAGGCGAGCGGAAGCGACGCCGTCCCTTGGACCGCTATGCCCGGCCATGACGATGAAAAAGCCGGCGGAGCTCAGTTCGCCTTGGGCGGCGGCGCGGCAACAGCCGGCTGGGCGGCGGCTTGCGGGGCGCGGCCGACGATCACGGTGAGCAGGCCCTTGCCCCACAGCCGCTGTGCGGCCTTCTTGGCGTCGTCGAGCGTCACGGCGTCGACGAGGGCGTTGCGCCGTTCGATGTAATCAATCGGAAGCTTGTCGAGCTGGTATTGCAGCAGCGCCGCGGCGAGCTTCGAGGAGGTGTCGAGCGCCAGCATCTGCGAGCCCTTCAGATAGGACTTGGCTTCGTCGAGTTCCTTCTGGGTCGGTCCGTCCTCGGCGATTCGGCGGATCTCCTTTTCAATGGCATCGACCGTTTCACCGGCGCGGTCGGCGCGGGTGCCGGTATTGCCCACGAACAGGGCGGAGCGGTCCATCCAGAGCAGGGATTGAGAGATCGAATAAGCCAGCCCGCGTTTCTCGCGGACTTCCTTGTAAAGCCGCGACGATGATCCGCCACCGAGGATGTGGTTCACGACATAGCCGGCCATGAAATCCGGATCATGGCGGCGGATGCCGGGACCGCCGAACGTGACCACGGTTTGCGGCACGTCGAGCGGAACGAAGGCGCGCTGCGGCGGTTGGGCGGCCTGGATTTCGGCGACCGGCGTCAGGCTGGCTTTGGCCGGCAATCCGCCGAACGTCTTGTCCAGGAGTTTGCCGAGCGTGTCGGCGTCGACATCGCCGACCACGGATATCCGCAGCGTGTCCTTGGCGATGATGCGGCCGGCATAGGCCTTCATGTCCGACACGTCGATCTTGGGCACGCTGTCCAGCGTGCCGTTGGACGGACGGCCATAGGGATGATCGCCGAACGAGACTTCCAGGAACTTGCGGCTCGCCAGCGAGGAGGGGTTGGTGGTCTCGCGCCGCAGACTGGAGATCACCTGCGCGCGGATGCGCTCGACGTCGGCGGCGTCGAAACGTGCCGAGGTCAATGCCAGCTGCAACAGGTTGAAGGCCTCGTCCTTGTTGTCCTTGAGCATGCGCAGCGAGCCGCGGAAATAATCCCGCGTCGATGAGAAGCTGAGCTCGATGGCGCGGCGATCAAGCCGCTCGTGAAAGGTCTTGGAGTCGAGATCGGCGGCACCTTCGTCGAGCAGGCCGGCGACCAGATTGCCGGTGCCGGGCTTGTCGGCCGGGTCCTGGCTCGAGCCGCCGCGGAAGGCATATTCCATCGCGATCAGGGGCACGGTGGCGTCCTGCACGAACCAGGCTTCAATGCCGCCGGGTGACACCAGGCGCTGGATTTTTGCGGCGGCGTGCGATGATGCCGAAGTCAGCAACAGCAGTGCCGCGAGGGCGGCAATGGCTGATGTGAAGCGCTGCGCGCCAATCGAAAAATGGATCACGAGCGCTTCTCCTCGCGTTTCGGCGTGGGGTCCTTGATCAGATAACCCGTCACCGAACGCTTCTTGTCGAGCCATTTCTGGGCGGCGTCACGGACCTGTTCGGCGGTGACGGCGCGGATGCGATCAGGCCAGCTGCGGATGTCCTCGATGCTCAGGCCGGTGGTGAGCGCGCCGCCATACCAGCGCGCCAGCGTCGCCTGATTGTCCTGCGCGTAGATCGCCTCCGCGATCAGCTGGGTCTTGACGCGTTCGATATCCTCGGCGCGGGCGGGATTTTGGATGACGTCCGTTATCACGTCGTCGATCGCCTGCTCGACTGCCGAGAACTCCACGCCGGGTTTCGGCGAAACCGAGATCGAGAATTGCGACGGATCGAGCGAGGTGCCCTGATAGCCGGCGCCGGCGTTGATCGCGAGCGGACGGTCGATCACCAGCGCGCGGTAGAGATAGGAGTTGGAGCCGCCGCCCATCAGTTGCGCAAGCACGTCGAGCGCCGGGCTTTCGCCGGCGGCCGCGGTCGTGGAGGAGGGAACGAGGTAATAGCGCCGCAGGCCGGGCTGTTCGACACGGGGATCGGACAGCGTCACGGTGCGCGGTGCTGCGGGCACCGGCTCTTGCGGACGAGTACGCTGCGCGGGAATCGCCGGCTGCGCGGGGATCGCGCCATAGGCGCGCTCCACCATCGGGCGGATCTCCTTGGCATCGACATCGCCGGCAATCACCAGGGTGGCGTTGTTCGGCGCGTAGAAGCGCTTGTAGAACGCCAGCGCGTCCTCGCGGTCGAGCTTCTCGATCTCCTGTCGCCAGCCGATCACCGGGCGGCCATAGGGATGGTTGAGATACAGCGCGGCCATCATCTGTTCGTTCAGCCGCGCGTCCGGGTTGTTGGCGACCCGCATGTTGTATTCCTCGAGCACGACGTCGCGCTCGGGCAAAACATTTTCGTCCTTCAGAATGAGGCCGGTCATGCGGTCGGCCTCGAATTCCATCATCCGGCCTAGCTGGTCGCGCGGCACGCGCTGGAAATAGCCGGTATAGTCGACCGAAGTGAAGGCGTTTTCGTTGCCGCCGATCCGGCGCACGGTTTCGGAGAATTCGCCGGCGGGATGCTTGGCGGTGCCCTTGAACATCAAATGCTCGAGGAAATGCGCCAGTCCTGACTTGCCCGGCGTCTCGTCGGCGGAGCCGACCTTGTACCAGATCATCTGCGTCACGACGGGAGTGCGGTGATCGGGGATCACCACCACCTGCAGGCCGTTGCCGAGCGTGAAGCTGGCGGGTCGCTCCGACGTCACCGTGGTCTGGGCCGGCGCGTCGCTGCTGGAAAAAGCGATTGTCGAAATCAAAACGGCAGCGAGCGAAACGGCAAAGCGATGTGGGGACATCATGACCTATCTGGAAGCCCGAACCCAAGCGTTCGGGACAATGCCGCGGCATCGTATACCGCGGGTACCACGCCTGATGTCACGATGCAGAGAGCAAAGCGCCTGACGGTACCAACAGCGGTCCTCACCGGTGAGGGCGCGGAGCCGAAATTGGCGTCAGCGTTCCTTGCCCGTCATGACGTCGTAGTTCTTGTTCAGCGATTCCTTGGGCCCGGTGCCGTAGGCATAGTTCGGCGAGGGCGTCTGGTACCCAGCCGGAGGCTCGACCAGCGACTGCCGTGGCGGTTCGCCCTTGAACTCCGCCGACTCGGCCTTGTTGCCCTTGAACATACCGAACAAGCCGCCTTCATAGCCGAGCTGCGATGGGCTCAGCTGCGGGGCGTTGTTGGTGGTGCCCGGCTGGATCGGATCGTTGCTGGTGCGGGCGGGCGCGGCGGTTCTGCCGACGTTGAGTTCGGACGGCGACAGAGCTCGAGCCGATTGGGAGGTGTCCTTGTTCTCTTTCTTGCGGGCCGCGATCGCAGCCTTGCGGCGCGCCTCGTCCGGATCCTTTGGCCAGTTCGGCGCGTTCGCTGCGGCCGAGGCGGCCGGCTGCGGCAGATCGAGTTTCGGGGGCACCACCAGCGGGGAACGCTCGCGGTATTCGATGCCCTTGCTTTCCATGTTCTTGCCGCCGAGGCCGCTCATGATGTTGCCGATGATCTTTTCCTCGAAGGTCCTGTCGTCTTCGTCATCGTCATCGGCCGCGCGCACGGGACCGGCGGCCATCACGAGGCCGACGCCAAGGGCAATGGCGGCGAACCGCATCGCCCGCGTCAGCGAGGTTGTCTGCACCATCCAGAAGCTGGCTTCGGTCTCGCGCATCGCGCTCGTTCCCATTCAAATTTCCGCAAAACTTGCCGGGCTGGCCTTGAGGCACAATCCCGTGTTTGCAAGGCAATATGCCGCCAACGGCCCGTATCGACCGGGATCAGGGCGCTTTTGCGGCGGGTACCCCCAGGAAGGAATCATACAATAGGGCTGCTACCCCGGCAACAATGGCCACATCCGCAAGGTTAAACACGTACCAATTGAAGGTATTTCCCCCGATCTGGACGTGGAAAAGGGCAAAATCGACCACCGCGCCATAGGCGACCCGGTCGATGGCGTTACCAACAGCCCCGCCGATGATCAGGCCGAGCGCCACGGTGGCCAGCCAATTGCGCGAGTGGGCCATCCAGACCGCCAGAACGACCACGGCCACCGCCTTGATCGCGGTCAGGATGGCCTGGGCCAGGAAGCCGTCGTTCTGGAACCAGCCGAAGCTGATCCCGGGATTCATGTGCAGCGCCAGGTCGAAGAACGGCGTGACCGTTACCCTACCCCGATGTTCGATATCGAACACGAACAGCAGCCAGAGTTTCGAGGCCTGGTCGAGCACCAGGGCTGCGACGGCGGCGATGATGCCGGGGCGGAGGTGAGGGCTCATGGCACTGAAGCCGCCGCAAAAACAGGTGTCGTCCCCGCGAACGCGGGGACCCATACACCGTGTCGCTTCTGCCCTGAAAGGTCTTCGTTCATCGACTGTTGTCTACTACGGACGCCGGTGGTTATGGGTCCCTGCGTTCGCAGGGACGACGATAGAATCTTAGACTCGCACTCCAGAATCCTAGACACCCACTCCGAGTACTTTCCACTCCCGCAGCGCCTGCGCGTCGCGGGGGGAGACATCGGGATATTCGGCGTCGTCGCCCACGGTCGGCAGGATCTTCCACGACCGCGCGCATTTGGTGCCGACGGCCTTTTCGACCACGACCGCGACGCCGGGAACGTCGGCGAGGGTGAAGGCCGCGGCCGGCGCGTCGTCATTGGTCACCATCGCGTTCGAGGTGATGCACACTTCGGCCAGATCGACGTCGAACAGCGTGTTGAAGATCGCCTTGTCCGACACATAGACCAGGGGCGAAGCTTCCAGCGACGAGCCGATGTTCTTGGCGGCGCGTTCGAGTTCGAGTGCGCCGGTGACGACGCGTCTGACGTCGCGAATGGTTTCCCATTTCGCAGCCAGGGCATCGTCGCGGAATGAACCCAGATCTGTCGGGAACAGCGTCAGGTGCACCGAGGGCTCGGCGCCCGGCCGGTACATCCGCCAGGCTTCGTCGGTCGTGAAGCTCAGCACCGGGGCCAGCCATTTCAGGATCGAGTCGCAGATGATGTCGATCGTGGTCAGCGCCGCCTTGCGCACCGGAGACGACGGCGCGTCGCAATACAGCACGTCTTTCCGGATGTCGAAATAGAACGCCGACAGTTCGGTGTTCATGAACGCCGACAGGCTGGCGACAACCGTCTTGTAATCGAACTCGGCATAGGCCTGCCGCACGATCGCGGCTTGTCCGCCGAGTTGATGCAGCATCAGCCGCTCGAGTTCCGGCATCTCCTCATGCGCGACCGCGTCACGGGACTTGAAGTGGTGCAGCGTGCCGAGCATCCAGCGGATCGAGTTGCGCAGCTTCTTGTAGGTCTCGACGGTGTTTTTCAGGATTTCCGCCCCGATGCGCTGGTCGTCGGCATAATCGGTCGAACAGACCCACAGCCGCAAAATATCTGCGCCGGAATCCTTCATCACCTTTTGCGGCTCGACGGTGTTGCCGAGCGACTTCGACATCTTGCGGCCGTTCTCATCCAGCGTGAAGCCGTGCGTCAGCACCACGTCATACGGCGCGCGGCCGCGGGTGCCGCAGCTTTCCAGCAGCGAGGAATGAAACCAGCCGCGATGCTGGTCTGAGCCTTCCAGATACATCACGGTGTCCTCGCCGCCATCGACCTTGCGGACGATGTTGCCGAGCGTCGGAAAATTCTGGTGGTCTTCCAGCACGAAAGCGTGCGTCGAGCCGGAATCGAACCAGACGTCGCAGATGTCATCGACCTTCTTCCAGTCTTCGCCGGCACGGGATCCGAGAAAGCGTTCGCGGGCGCCGTCCATGTACCAGGCGTCGGCGCCTTCCTCCATGAAGGCCTCGGCGATGCGCTGGTTGACGATTTCGTCCTGCAGGATTTCGGCGGAGCCGTCGCCCTTTTCGCGCACGAACACCGCGATCGGCACGCCCCAGGCGCGCTGGCGGGAGATCACCCAGTCGGGGCGGCCGGCGATCATGCCGTTGATGCGGTTTTGCCCGGCGGGCGGCACCCATTGCGTCACCGAGATCGCATGCAGCGCGCGGGCGCGCAGCGTATCGCCGGGCTTGGCCTTGCCGTTGTCGGCGATGTCCTTGTCCATCGCGATGAACCATTGCGGCGTGTTGCGGAAGATCACCGGCTTCTTCGAGCGCCAGGAATGCGGATACTGATGTTTGAGGCGGCCGCGCGCCAAGAGCTTGCCGCCTTCGATCAGCACCTTGATCACGGCCTCGTTGGCGTCGCCCTTTTCGCCCTTGTCGTTGATCACGCGCTTGCCGGTGAAGCCCGGGGCGTGGTCGGTGAAGGCGCCGTTCTCGTCGACGGTATAGGGGATCGCGGTATTGATGCCGCGGCTGTCGAGTTCGCGCGCATTCGCCATCCAGGCGTCGAAGTCTTCGCGGCCGTGGCCGGGCGCGGTGTGCACGAAGCCGGTGCCGGTGTCGTCGGTGACGTGGTCGCCGGGCAGCAGCGGCACGGTGAATTCGTATCCGCCGCTGAAGCCCTTCAGCGGATGGGCGCATTCCACCGCGTCGAGCGTGTCGGCCGGCAGCTCGCGCACCTTCTTGTAGGCGGTGACGCGCGCCTGCTTGAACACGCTCTCGGCGAGCGCATCGGCGAGGATCAGGAGGTCGCCGTTCTTGGCCCAATTGTCCGCAGGCGCGTCGGTGACCTCAAACAGACCGTAGGCGATCTTCGGCGAGAAGCTGATGGCGCGGTTGCCGGGCAGCGTCCATGGCGTCGTGGTCCAGATCACGACGGACGCATTGGCCAGCGCGCCATGCGCCGGCGAGGTCACCGGAAACTTCACCCACACCGTATCCGAGGTGTAGTCCTCATATTCCACCTCGGCCTCGGCGAGCGCGGTCTTCTCCACCACGCTCCACATCACGGGCTTGGAGCCGCGATAGAGCGTGCCGTTGGCGGCGAACTTCATCAGTTCGCGCGCGATCTGGGCTTCGGCGGGATAGCTCATGGTGGCGTAGGGATGATCCCAGTCGCCGATGATGCCGAGCCGCTTGAACTCTTCGCGCTGCACGTTGAGCCAGTGCGTCGCATAGGCGCGGCATTCCTTGCGGAACGCCACCATCGCCGTGGAGTCGCGGAAGTCGGGTTTCGGCTTGCCCTTGGAGCGGTAGTTCTCTTCCTCGATCTTCCATTCGATCGGCAGGCCGTGACAGTCCCAGCCCGGCACATAGTTGGAATCGAAGCCGAGCATCTGCTGGCTCTTGGTCACGACGTCCTTGAGGATCTTGTTCAGCGCGTGGCCGATATGGATATTGCCGTTGGCGTAGGGCGGGCCGTCATGCAGCACGAATTTCGGTCGCCCGTCGGCGGCCTCGCGCAGCCTCTCGTAGAGACCGATCTTGTTCCAGTGGCTGAGGATTTCCGGCTCGAGCTTGGGCAGGCCGGCGCGCATTGGGAATTCCGTCAGCGGCAGGAACAGGGTCTTGGAATAGTCTGGTCCTTCGGACTTTTCGGACTTTTGCGGTTTTTCGGACATGAATGCTCTGGTTTGGCTGAAAAGGCGCGAGATACGCTGGTCATTCGCGGGGTAAACGGGGAAATCCCGGTCTTGCGCCGAGCCAAGGCTCAGGCGGAAGCCGGGCCGCTAATGGGGATGGTGCGCCGCGCAAACATGGGCTTTCCATAGCAGCCGGAAGCGGAAATCGCAAAGCCCCGCAGGGCCCGCAGCTCAGGACGACCGTTTCGGCCTTGCCGGGTTTCCCGTGACGGTCACTTCAGCGCCGACGTCGCGCGTGACCACGCTGCCGGCGCCGATCACGGCTCCGTCGCCGATGGTGACACCGGGCAGGATAATGGCACCGCCGCCGATCCAGACGTCGCTGCCGATCCGGACCGGGCGCCCGAATTCGAGGCCCTCGCGCCGTGTCCTGGCGTCGCGGGGATGGTCGGCCGCGTAAATCTGTACGGCGGGCCCGATCTGGGTGCGGTCGCCGATCGAGACCTCGACGACATCAAGGATGACGCAGTTGAAGTTCATGAACACGCCGTCGCCGAGGCGGATGTTGTAGCCGTAGTCGCAAAAGAACGGCGGCCGGATCACGGCATCCTTGCCGACATGGCCGAGGCGTTCGCGGAGCAACGCGTGCCGTTCCGAGACCGGCTGCGCCAGCGCCGCATTGTAGCGCGCCAGCCAGGCCTTGTTGACGGCCTGTTCGGCGCCGAGTTCGGCGTCGGGGCGATACAATTCGCCCGCGAGCATCTTTTGCTTTTCGCTTCTGCTCAATCGATCGCTCCAAGCTTCGGAAACGCATCGGGCGCGGCTGCGAGCGCCGCGCGGGCCCGGGCGCTGTCGTCGTCCATCTGGCGGATCAACGCCTCGATGCCGTCGAATTTAAGTTCATCGCGGATGAAGGCGATGAAGGCGACGTCGAGCACGGAGCCATAGAGATCGCCCTTGAAGTCGAACAGGAACACTTCCAGCAGCGGCGCGCCATTGTCGAAGGTCGGACGGCGGCCATAGCTCGCCACGCCGTTCAATCGCTCGGTTCCGCGCCCGACGCGCACCGCATAGATGCCGTGCTTGAGCGCGCAATTCTTGTCGAGGCGGATGTTGGCGGTGGGATAGCCGAGGTCGCGGCCGCGCTTCTCGCCATGGATCACCTCGCCGGTCGCAAACCACGGTCCGCCCAGCATCGCGGTGGCGTCGTCGATCTGGCCCTCCGCCAGCGCCATGCGGATCGCGCTGGAGGACACCGGCCGCTCGGCGATGTCGACATGGGCCTGGACGTCGACCTCGATCCCGAGCCGCGGCGCCTCGCTGACCAGAAGGCTCGGCGAGCCGACCCGGCCCTTGCCGAAATGGAAGTCGTAGCCGACCGCGATCCCGCTGATGCCGAGCCGGCCGATCAGGTCATGGTGAATGAAATCTTGCGCCGACGTTCCGGCGCGGCCCTTGTCGAAGGTCATCACCACGGCGCCGGCGAGCCCGGTGGCGGCCAAGAGCCGGAGCTTGTTGGTCTCGTCCGTGAGACGGAATTGCGGGCTGTTCGGGCTGAAAAAGCTGCGCGGATGCGGCTCGAAGGTCACCGCAAAAGCCGGTTTTCCGTGGGCGCGCCCCATGTTCAGCGCGGCTGATATCACGGCCCGGTGACCGAGATGGACGCCGTCGAAATTGCCCATGGCGACCACCGCCCCCTTGGGGATATCGGCGGCGGGGGTGGTGTCTCGAATAACGGTAAAACCAGTTGTCATGTGACGGATTCTTGCAGGATTCTTGCCGATTCTAAAAAGACCGTGGGCCGCGATGCGCGCGGCCGGACCGTGACGCGGGGGCGCGGGCGAAGTCAAGCCGGACGGCTTTGGTTCAAAACCGAGGCAATCCACCTGCGCCCGATTAACGCGCTGTTTAACGCCTTGATGCTAGGGGTGGGGCGAGGACTGCGGGTCGCGCAGGCCTGCCGATATTTAGTGACCTAAGCGTTAGTGGGGGAAGAGATGGCGGTTGATTTGTCGATGTCGGTTCTGGTGGTCGATGACTACAACACCATGATCCGCATCATCCGAAATCTTTTGAAGCAGCTCGGCTTTGAGAATATCGACGATGCCAGCGACGGTTCGGAAGCGCTGAACAAGATGCGCGGCAAGAAATACGGGCTCGTGATTTCCGACTGGAACATGGAGCCGATGACCGGCTACGACTTGCTCAAGGAAGTCCGTGCCGATCCTAACCTCGCCACCACGCCCTTCATCATGATCACGGCGGAATCCAAAACCGAGAACGTGATCGCGGCCAAGAAGGCCGGTGTGAACAATTACATCGTCAAGCCGTTCAACGCGGCGACGCTGAAGACCAAGATCGAGGCGGTCTTCCCGGACATGGCGACGGCGTAAGGCGCTAGCCACAAGCACTAATTTTCGTCATGCCCGGCCTTGTGCCGGGCATCCACGTCTTTGGCACCGCGAGTCTGTAAAGACGTGGATGGCCGGCATAGGCGAGCATAAGCGACGCCGTCCTTCAGACGGCTGTGCCCGGCCATGACGGTGTGTTGAAAGTAGCTGGTATTCAGTCTCCCACGACTACCACTTCAGCTCCCGCATCAGCGCCTTTGGCGGATGGCCGAACAATTCCCTGACCGAGGCCGGGTCCAGCTGGTCGATGCCTTCGAATTCCTCGGAATGGATGCCGCGGGTCACGAACAGGCAGTCGATGCCGAAACCCAATGCCCCGGTGAGGTCGGTGCGGACGGAATCGCCGATCGCCAGCACCCGGTCGAGCGGGGCGGCGTGGCCGCGGTGTTCGGCGGCGAGCGCCATCGCGCGTTCATAGATCGGCCGGTGCGGCTTGCCGTAGAAGATCACCTCGCCGCCGAGTTCGCGATAGAGCTCGGCGATCGCGCCCGCACAATAGATCAGCCGGTCGCCGCGTTCGACGACGATGTCAGGGTTGGCGCAGATCAGCGGCAGCTTGCGCTCGCGCGCCTGCAGCATCATCGCGCGATAATCTTCAGCCGATTCGGTTTCGTCGTCGAACGGTCCGGTGCAGACGATGTAATCAGCCTGTTCGAGCGGAGCCATCACCGGATCAAGGCCGCGGTAGATCGAATTGTCGCGCTCCGGACCGAGCCAGAAAACCTTCTGTCCCGGATGGTCGGCGACAAACAGCCGGGTCAGATCGCCGGAAGAGACGATCGCGTCATAGATCTCGTCGGCGACGCCGAGCTTGCGCAACTGCCGCTGCACCGAATCGGCGGGCCGCGGCGCGTTGGTAATGAGGATGACGGTGCCGCCGCGCTGGCGAAAGGTGTGCAGCGCCGCACAAGCCTCGGGAAATGCCTCGAGCCCATTGTGCACCACGCCCCAGATATCGGAGAGGATGACTTCCACGCCATCGACGAGGTCGCTCAGGTTTTCGACGAACCGGAGTGTGGTCATGACATCGGGCGCCGGTTAGCCCGGACCGGCGGCGCGGCGCGCCAGCGCGGCATTGCCGGTCGCCCGTGTCGAAGGTTCGATCGCCGGGCTTGCGACGGGAGCAGGGGGGCTTGCAGGCGGGCTTGGGCCATTGGAACCATTGGTGCTGTTCGAAGTCGCCCCGCCGGTAGCAGATGCCCCCTCGGGCCGCAACGGCCGGGGCGGCGCGAACAGGAAGCCCTGGCCAAACCGCACGTCGAAATCCAAGAGATCGACCACCGCGCGCTCGCCCTCGATCTTTTCGGCAATCAGGTCGATGCCGAAGCGGCCGAGCAGATCCGACAGGTCAGAGGGGTGAATGTCCGACGTCGAGCTCTGCCTGGGATCGAGCAGCAGCGCCGCCGGTACCTTGATGAAGCGGACGCCGCGGTCGGCGAGTTCCCGCGGTTCGATCCGGAGGTCGCTGACATGGTCGATCGAGAAACGATAGCCGCGCTGCGACAGCGCCGCCAGATGCTCGGTCTCGGTCGGACCGAGGTTGCGGAACGTGGCCTGCTTGAACTCGAGCACGAAGGACGGCGCCAGCGCGCGATTGGCTTCGAGGAAGTCGAGGCATTGCGCGAAGGTCGTGGGATTGGCCAGCGTCGCGGCGGAGACGTTGCAGAACACGCCGACATCCTTGTTGCGCACCATCAGGCGGCGCAGCACCTGCACACAGCGCAACATCACCATGTGATCGATGCGCCCCATCAGGCCGCCGGCTTCGGCGGTGGCGATGAAATCGTCGGCGGCAAGAATCTGGTCGTTGTCGTCGCGCAGCCGCGTCACCGCCTCGTAGAAGCGCACCTTGCGCTGCGGCAGCGTCACCATCGGCTGCAGATAGATGTCGAGCCGGTTCTCCTCGATGGCGTTCTTCACCGCGGCGAGAAGCTGCGGCTGGCTGCGCGCGGCGGCTTCGGCGACGGTCGGCGCGGCTGATGGTGCCGGCCTGGCGACGACGGGCGGCGCTGCGGATTCGGTGGATAATGGCGGTGAGGTTTGCGGCTCGGCGACGGGCGCAGCCACGATCGCGGCTGGTGCCGGCGCCGGTGGCGCTGCCGCCGCGCCCGAGGCAATCAGATCCTCATGGCTGGCGACGGAGACCGCGAGCTGCTTGACCAGCACGCCGAGTTCGTTGATCTCGCCGACCACGGCCTGGATGCGGTCGCTGCTGGCGGAAGTCGCCGACACCACGCGGCCCTCGACGGCCGCGAGCCGGCGGCCGAATTCGGCGACCTGGCGGGCGAGGTCGGCGGTGCCGCGGGACAGGTCCGCGATCTGGCTGCCGACATCGGAGCGATCGCGCAGCCGCATCGAAACCGCGTTGTAGAGGATCAGGAAGGTCAGCGCCGTCAGCGCCACGATCGCGGATTCGGTTCCGCTGATGCCGGCGACCGCATGCAGAACCAGGCCAAGCGAGGCTGCGACCAGCACCATGCAGATGGCGATAAAAATCGTCGAAATGCGAATCATGTCGCGCGCTACGCCTTCAGGTCCGAACTACCCCCGCCCGGGAAAACGCTGGTGTCGTCAGGCATCGTCCGGTTTGCGCTCCCCCAAGCGCAATAACCTTACCATCAATGTTGATTCGCAGGTCTAGTGTTCTTTCAGGAGGCTGGAACCGCCGGTCCCAGCGTATCGGCCATGGTGGCGCCGCGGCTGCCCATCGGCTTTGGGTGGCCGACGGTGGTATCGACAGCGGTCTGGTGCTCGATTTCCGAATTCAGTTCCGCTCCGAACAGCACGACGATGGCCGACATCCACATCCACATCATCAGGCCGATGGCGGCGCCGAGCGAACCGTAGGTCGCATTGTAGTCGCCGAATTTCGACAGATACCAGGACAGCGCCGCGGAACCGGCGATCCACAGCAGGGCGGCGAGCAGCGTGCCGACACTGAGCCATTTCCACTGCGCCGGCCGCCGGCTCGGTCCGTATCGGTAGAGAACGCCGAGCGCCGCCAGCAGGACCGCGAACAATAATGGCCAACGCGCCAGGCTCACGATGAACAGGATGTCCGGAGGCAGGCCCAGATGATGGAGCGCCAAAGGAAACGCCACCACGGCGCCGACCATCAACAACAGCGCCGCGATCCCGCCGACGGTGAAGGCCAGCGAGATCAGGTTCAACCTGATGAAGCTGCGCTTCTCGCGTTCTCCATCGACCGCGTTGAGGGCGTCGATCACGGCCTTGACCCCCGCGTTGGCGCTCCAGATTGCAAGGGCGAGGCCGAACAGGAAGGCTCCGCCGAGCGCAGTGCTGCCTTTGTCGAGCACCCGCGCAATCTGGTCCTGCACGATCTGGAATGAGCCTTCCGGCAGCATCAGCGCCAGCGTCTGCAGATTGGCGCCGATGGTCGAGGGATCGGCGAACAGGCCATAGGAGGAAACCAGCGCCGTTACGGCGGGAAACACCGCGAGCAGGCCGAAGAAGACCACGCCTGCCGCCGTGGCGAGCAGGCGGTCGTCATTGGCCTGCT
Organism: Bradyrhizobium sp. JYMT SZCCT0428; assembly: GCF_018131075.1. GTDB lineage: Bacteria > Pseudomonadota > Alphaproteobacteria > Rhizobiales > Xanthobacteraceae > Bradyrhizobium. Next base: position 26,844 of record NZ_JAFCLS010000014.1, read on the forward strand.
CATAGGTACGCCACAGAATGTCTTTCCAGCCGGCCCAGGGAATGCTGAACGGGCTGCGCGCGCGCCGCCCGCGGCCGGGTTGCGAGAGTTCGCGTGTAAAGTCGCTACCTTTCGCGGCCGCCGGATCGGTCACTGGATTGGCGTGTTCAGGCTCGGACGTTAGGAAATAGCGCTGCGCGGTCAGGATCACGAGCGTGGTGGCCGCGATCAGGATCAGATTATCCGTATGTTCGGCGCGGGCGCGGGACATCAGATTCCCGCGTGTCGTGCCTGCTGCCGCCGACGCACCGCCGCGTAGCCCAGCAAGCTTGCCATCAGGATCAAGCCGATTTGCACGTTTCTACTGTCGTGTCCGGACCGGTCCCGTCGGCTCCGATGTCCCACTGGCACCGCGGGGGCTTGCAGGATCGCCGCGGCCGTGTCCCGGACGGCCTCGATCTGGTCGGGCTTGACGGGGCTGGCCTTGATCGCCATCCGCAAACGGCTGGTGAGCGACGGGAACTGCGGCGCAGGACGCTTGAGCTTGATGACGGCTACAGCGGCGCAGATGCCGGCGATGACCGCGAGCAGGCCGCCAATGGCGCCGAACGCCCAAAATTGTCCGTAGTTGATTTCAACCCAGCGAAACAGCGCTGCTGTGCCGACCAGGAGCGCCGCGATCAGAAAAATACCGGCGGCCGCGAAGAGACCGGCGGCAATCGCGTAGGAGGTGACGGTGCCGGTGGCCTGGTCGGTCCGGTCGCGCAGATAGGATTGCGTCGCGCGCTTGATCTGGTTGAGCTTCAGCGCAATGCCAGCGCGCAACAAGCCGCTCGAAGGCCCGGGCATGTCCGCATTTCCTCTATCGGCGAGGCATGATTGCCTCCGCCATGATTGAACGCGGCTTGTTTTCGAATGTTCCGGAAGTGACTTACGCCAGCGCCTAAAGATCGTCGGCCGTAATGTAGAAAACTTCGGCTTCCGAATCCTCGGTGTCGAGCCACATCAGCGGTAACTGCGGATAGGCTGCTTCAAGCGCGGGCCGGCAACGGCCGATCTCGCAGAGCAGCCCGCCATCCGGCGTCAGATGCTGTTTGGCCTCGTCGAGGATGCGCCTGACGATGTCGAGCCCGTCAGCGCCGCCGTCGAAGGCGAGTTTCGGTTCGGCACGGCATTCGCGCGGCAGAGCGGCCATGCCCTCGGCGTCGACATAGGGCGGATTTGAAATGATGAGGTCATAGCGCTTGTCGCCCAGCGGCTTGAACAGGTCGCCGCGGTGCAGGTTAAGGCGATGTTGCAGCCCGTAATCGGCAACATTGTGCGCGGCGACATCAAGCGCGTCTTTTGAAATATCGACGGCGTCGATTTCGGCGTTGGGGAAGCTCCGGCTGGCCAGGATGGCGAGGCAGCCCGAGCCGGTGCAGAGGTCGAGCACATTTTCCACCACTGCCGGGTCCGCGATCAGCGAACCTCCGGTCACGTCGTCGTCACCGCCAAAATGCGAATCCAGCAATTCGCCGATGAACGAGCGCGGCACGATGGTGCGCGCGTCCACATAGAACGGCAGGCCGCGCATGTAGATCTTGTTGACGAGATAGGCGGTCGGCGTCCGCGTGGTGACGCGGCGCTCGATCAGGCTGACGATCTTTTTGCCTTCGGCGACCGTGACCCGCGCGGTCGCGAACGCTTCGAACTGGTCGGGGTGAAGATGCAGGGTTTCGCAAACCAGGAACGCCGCTTCCGATACCGGATCGGTGGTGCCATGCGCGAATGCCAGATCGGCTTCGATAAAGCGGCTCACCGCAAAGCGCACGAAATCCAGCAGCGTCAGCAATTCGCCGGCACCGACTTTTGGGAATTTCGGCTTGGTGGATTTCGGCAGACCGCGTTTGACGGGCGTCTTGCTGGGTTTGGCCATCAGGATTTGGTCCAGCGCGCCGCGGCGTCGTCGTCATGGCCGCGCGCGTCGATCCAGCTCGTTCCCTTCGCGCTTTCCTCGCGCTTCCAGAACGGCGCATTGGCCTTCAGATAATCCATCAGGAATTCCGCCGCCTGAAACGCCGCCTGGCGGTGCGCCGACGCCGCCAGCACCAGCACGATGTTCTCGCCCGGCGTGATGCGTCCGACGCGATGCACCACGGTGAGGCCGGTCAGCGGCCAGCGCGACATCGCTTCGTCGGTGTGCCGCTTGATTTCGGCCTCCGCCATGCCGGGATAGTGCTCGAGCGTCAGTGCCGCGATCGGCTCGCCATTCTCGCTGCCGCGGCAGATGCCGCTGAACGTCACCACCGCGCCGACATCGCTGCGGCCCTTGGTCAGCGCCGCAATCTCCTGCGCGATGTCGAAATCGGCTTGCTGGATGCGGATGGTCGCGGCGGCGGTCATGAAGCTTTCTTCTCTTGACGCGTTTTCTTGACGCGAACCGGTACCCACTTCGCTCGAAAACGCTATGTTAATCAACCGCCGGTCATCGGCGGAAAGAACGCGATCTCGCGGGCGCCTGATATCATCGCATCCGATTTCACATGGGTATGGTCGATCGCGGCGCGGATCACTTTCGGCTTCTCGAACGCGTAAGCATAGGTCTCGCCGCGCTCGGAGAGCCAGCCGATCAAATCGTCCACCGTGCGCACGGCGGCCGGCGGGTCGACCATTTCCTCCGAAATGCCGATCCGTTCGCGCACCCAGGCGAAATATTTGACCCTCATCCCTCATCCTCCTTGATGAGGTGGTGGATGCCGGCGCGGAAATAATCATAGCCGGTATAGATCGTGACGATCGCCGACGTCCACAGCAGGGCGATCCCGATCATGGTGGTCGGGGAGAAAATCTGTTCGCCCGCTTCACCGGCGATCAGAAAGCCGATCGCGACCAGCTGGACGGTGGTCTTCCATTTCGCGAGCTTGGTTACGGGGACGCTGACCCGGAGCGCCGCGAGGTATTCCCGCAAGCCCGAGACCAGGATTTCGCGGCACAGGATCACGATGGCGGCCCACAGCGTCCAGCCATGGATGCTGTTGTCGGCGGCCAGCATCAACAGGCAGGACGCCACCAGCAATTTGTCGGCGATCGGATCGAGCATACGGCCGAAGGCGGATTGCTGGTCCCACATCCGTGCATAATAGCCATCGAGAACGTCGGTCACGGCGGCGGCGATAAAGATCGCCAGCGCCACCCAGCGCAGCCAGAGTGGGCCGTCCATGATGGATTGGGCATAGACGCAGCCGACCACCACCGGGATGGCGGCGATACGGGCATAGGTCAGGATATTCGGGAGGGACAGGCTCTTGGACTGGCCCTTGGTGGTTGCGATGTTCATCCGTCTTACCAATACCGCTCAGGCGTGAAGGTCAACCGTGCAGGCCCCAGATGATCGGTCGCAGGCGACGGCCAAATGAAACGCCCAGGTGAACCTCATGTGAATCGGCTCCCTTTAACCCGGTTGCGCATGGAAAAACTCGAAAATCTTGCGGGCGCTTTCGGCGCTGACCCCTGGAACCTTGCCAAGGTCGGCGATCGAGGCCCGCTCGATTTCCTTCAGCGTTCCAAAGTGATGCAGCAAGGCACGTTTGCGTGACGGGCCGATGCCCGGAATCTCCTGCAAACCCGCTTCGCGGATGTCCTTTTTGCGCAATTTGCGGTGCGATCCGATCACGAAACGATGCGCCTCGTCGCGCAGCCGCTGGATGAAATACAGCACGGGATCGCGCGGTTCGAGCTTGATCGCCTCGCGGTCCGGCATGAACAACGTTTCCCGGCCGGCGTCGCGGTCCGGCCCCTTGGCCACGGCCAACAGCGTGACTTGCGTCAGTCCCAGGGTCTCGAAGATCTGCCTTGCCGCGTTGAGCTGGCCGCGGCCGCCGTCGATAATCACCAGATCGGGCCATTGCGGAAACGAATCATCGTCGGCCTTGATCTCGGCTTTTGCTTTGGCGGTATCTTCTTCCGGCGGTTTCAACAGCCGCTTGAAGCGCCGCTCCAGCACCTCGCGCATCATCGCGTAATCGTCGCCGGGCGTCAGGCCTTCCGACTTGATGTTGAACTTGCGGTACTGGTTCTTGATGAATCCGTCGGGTCCCGCCACGATCATCGCGCCGACCGCGTTGGTGCCCTGGATGTGGCTGTTGTCGTAGACCTCGATGCGCTTGGGCGCATGCGGCAGCCCGAGCGTGGTGACCATGCCCTCCAGCAGGCGGCCTTGGGTCGCGGTATCGCTGAGCTTGCGGCCGAGCGCCTCGCGGGCGTTGGTCAGCGCGTGCGCGACCAGCTCCTTTTTCTCGCCGCGCTTCGGCGTCGAGACTTCGACCTTGAAACCGGCCTTGACGGCGAGCGCGTCCGCCAGCAGCGCGCTTTCCTCGATCTCGTGCGACAGCAGGATCAGTTTCGGCGGCGGCTTGTCGTCGTAGAATTGCGCCAGGAACGAGGCCAGCACTTCCTCCGGCGTGAAGGATTTCTCCGCGCGCGGGAAATAGGCGCGGTTGCCCCAGTTCTGGCCGGTGCGGAAGAAGAACACCTCGACGCAGGAATAGCCGCCCTCCTGGTGGATGGCGAACACGTCGGCCTCTTCCACGGTGCGCGGATTGATGCCCTGCTGCGACTGGATCGCCGAGAGTGCGGCGAGGCGGTCGCGGTAGAGTGCGGCTGTCTCGAATTCGAGTTCGGCGGACGCCTTCTCCATCTCGCCGGCCAGTTCTTTTTTGACGAGATGGCTGCGGCCGGACAGGAAGTCGCCCGCCTCACGCACCAGCTCGGTATAGCCGGGGAAATCGATCTCGCGGGTGCAGGGGCCGGAGCAGCGGCGGATTTGATAGAGCAGGCAGGGCCGGGTGCGGCTCTCGAAGAAACCGTCGGTGCAGGAGCGGATCAAAAACGCGCGCTGCAGCGCCGTGATGGTGCGGTTGACAGCGCCGGCGTTGGCGAACGGCCCGAAATACCGTCCCGGCCGCGACTGCGCGCCGCGATGCTTGAGGATCTGCGGCGCCCAGTGGTCGCCGGTGATCAGGATATAGGGAAACGACTTGTCGTCGCGCAGTTGCACGTTGAAGCGCGGCCGCAGCTGCTTGATCAGATTGGCCTCGAGCAGCAGCGCCTCGGTCTCCGTCGTGGTCGAGATGATCTCGACCGCAACGGTGGCCGCGATCATGCGCAGGATCCGCGCCGGCAGCGGCGCGTTGACGCGGGCGTAGGAGGCCAGCCGCTTGCGGACGTTCTTGGCCTTGCCGACGTAAAGCACGTCATTGCCGGTGTTGAGCATGCGGTAGACCCCGGGCGAGGTCGGCGCCAGGCGCACGGCATTTTCGATCGCGGCATGGCCGACCGCGAGCGGGCCTTCGGCCACCGCCTCGGCTGTTTCCTCGGCGGTTTCCTCCGCCGGTTCCGGCAGGCGGGCCTCGTCTTCGTCCTCGGCCGCCGACGTCGCCGGATCGAGATCGGCGGAGCCAAGCTCCTGCGCAGGGTCCTTTGCAAGGTCCTTTGGGAGCAAATCCGGCCGGGAACCCCGCCGCGGCTTGCCCGGAGCTTTCGGATGGTCGGTAGAATCGTGATCCATGGGCCTAAATTAAGCGCTGCTGGCCGGCATCGCCAGCGTGCCGGCGCCAACCGAGGCCACGCCGGGTAACACATTCTTAAGACTGATGATCGGGCGGTAAGAGGGCTTAACAACCCTTTAACTTAAAACTCTCGATAAATCTTACAGGAAAAAAGTGGAATTCCGTAACCAAGCCGGCCTCGGCCGGAAGGGTGCGGCTGTTGCGTGGTGGAGTTGAGTGATGGGCAGCTTTGTTTTGCGGGCGCTGGCGGTGGTCGCCGCAGCCTGGACGATGTCGGCGCAGGCGGCCGACATGAATTACGGATCGCGCGCGCCCTATACCGTCAATCAGCCGCTCAACGCCTATAGCTGGGCGGGGCCCTATCTCGGCGGCAATCTCGGCTATGCCTGGGGCTCTGTCGACAACAACCCGACCAAGCCGTCGGGCTTCGCGGGCGGCGTGCAGGCCGGCTACAATTTTCAGAACGGGCCGTGGGTGTTCGGCCTCGAGGGTGATATCAACGCGACCGGCGCGGCCGACACCTTCGCGCCGTGGAAGTTCTCCAACCCCTGGTTCGGCACGCTGCGCGGCCGGGTCGGCTACGCCTTCAACAACGTGATGTTCTACGGCACCGGCGGTCTTGCCTTCGGCGAACTGCGCGCCACCACGTTCGGCCTGTCGGAATCACACACCACGGCGGGCTGGACCGCGGGCGTCGGCGCTGAAATGGGCTTTGCGCCGAACTGGAGCGCCAAGGTCGAATATCTCTATGTCGACCTCTCCAACACCAATTTTGTCATCACCGGCGCATCGAACGGCTACAGCTTCGGGCTGATCCGCGCGGGCGTGAACTACCGCTTCTGAGATCAAGAAAACGCAAAGAAACCATCTGTTGCAGCCTCCCGGCAGCCACAAGCTGCCGGGATTTTTTTGTCTCGTGGACAGTGCGCGGCGGCACGCCTAAAATTCGTCGATGCAGCCGGGGCAGCCAAGTCTGACCGCGTTGGGCGCCGCCCGCTTGCGCGCGGCGCATCAGGTGCTGGATAACGCATCGATCCTTCGGGATCCGCTGGCGTTACGCATTCTCGGTGACGATATCCAGGTCTCGCTCGACCATGCCCGGGCCCACACGTCCGGGCCACGGTTGCGCTGGTTCATCGCCGCGCGCTCGCGCATCTCGGAAGCAGCGCTGACGGAAGCGGTGACTAATGGTGCGACGCAGCTCGTGGTGCTCGGCGCAGGGCTCGATATGCTCGCCTACCGGACGCCCCTCGCGGGCGGCCTGCGAATTTTCGAGGTCGATTTTCCCGCCACCCAAGCACGCAAGCGCGAGATGCTGGCCGCCGCGGCAATCGCCGTGCCGGACACGCTGACCTATGTCGGGATAGATTTCGAACGGCAGACATTGGCCGAAGCGCTGGACGCCGCAGGCTTTGTCGCCGCCAAACGCAGCTTCTTCAGCTGGCTCGGCGTGGTGCCCTATCTGACCGAGACCGCGGTGTTCTCGACGCTCGGCTATATCGCGCAGCTCGAAGGCGGCGCTGAAGTTGTGTTCGACTACGTCAATCCCGCAAACTCGGTCGCACCGGCTGGCCGCGCCGCACATCAAGCGCTTGCCGAGCGGGTGGCCGCGGCCGGCGAAAGCCTTCAGAGCTATTTCGACACCGCGCCGCTTTGCGCCCGCATGAGCGAGATCGGCTTTCGGCATGTCGATGATGTCGGCCCTGACAGGATCGCGGCGCGGTTCTTCCCCGAGAGCGAACGTGACGCACCGGCGCGCGGCGGCCACATCATGCATGCCTCCACGTTCTGAGCCGCGCCTCGCGCTCAGCGGGATTTGGTGCAGGCAAAACTTCAGTTCGCTTTCACCGAGAAGCTTCAGCTCTCGCGTCAGCTTACGATGAAATCACCAGGTTGACCGCCTTGGGGCCTTTGCCCTTCTTGTCCGGTTCAACCTCGAATGTAATGCGCTGTCCTTCAGTCAAATCCTTCAATCCGGCCCGCTCAACGGCAGTGATGTGAACGAACACGTCGCGGCCGCCGTCATCGGGCTTGATGAAGCCGTAGCCGCGTTCTCCATTGAAGAACTTGACTGTACCAGTCATGGCCATCGGGAAAACTCCTCCCCCGCATTGCACTGCCGCTACGCGCAATTCGCGTATCGGCCGACCGGACATTCGTTGTCGGAAGCTTGGCCACCTGAACCGATCGGGTCACGCACCGATCAGTCTGGATTTTTTTTTAGGCCTTGATCACTCCGCCGCAACCATTCGCGGAAGCGGAACGTAAAGCCAGTCATAACAACTGAGCATAATACGGTTCCGCGCAAATTGACTATGGCTCAATCGCACTTTTCGGCCCAATGCACTGCCTTGAAGGCTTACCTCGAAAGGCTTGCTTTCAAGGTTTGCGTTCAAGGCGAGCCTTCAAGGTTTGGGCGTCTCAAGCCTGAACCGGCCGGCGCCGCCCTGGCCGAGCGGTTTTTCCAGTTCGGGTAAAATGGTCTTCAGATCGCCCGCGAGCGTCCACGGCGGGTTGACGATCAGAAGCCCGGTGGAGGTGAGGGGACCGCCGGCCTGCTGCGGTGCGACGCTGAATTCGAGCCGCAGACATTTCCCGGCCGGCTTGCCGGTCTCAGCCACGGCGGCGACATGCCGCGCCAGGCCGTCGGTGATGCGCCTGCTCTTGACCGGATACCACAAGAGATAGCTGCCGGTCGGCCACTTCGCATAGGCCTCGGCAAAGCCGTCGGCGAGCTTTTCGAACTCATCCTTTTGCTCGAACGAAGGGTCGATCAGCACGAGGCCGCGCCGCTCGTTCGGTGGCACGAAGGCGGGCAACGCCGTCCAGCCGTCGAGATCGACCACGCGGGCCTGGGTGTCGCGGCGCAGCGCATCGATCAATTGCTTGTGGGCTTTCGGCTCGATCTCGCACGCCGTGAGGCGGTCCTGCGGCCGCAGCAGCGCGCGCGCGATCAAGGGCGACCCGGGATAGGCTTTCAGCTCGGCTTGCGCGTTGAAAGCCCTGACGATGTCGAGATAGGGCGCCACCAGCGGCAACGCATTTTCCGAGAACCTCGCCTGCATCACCCGCGCGATGCCGGTCAGCCATTCGCCGCTGCGGCGGGCCTCGTCGCCGGACAGGTCGTAGCGGCCGGCGCCGGCATGGGTGTCGATGACGCGAAAGGCGGCGGGCTTTTCCTGCAGATAGATCAGCATCCGCACCAGCACGATGTGCTTGATGACATCGGCAAAGCCGCCGGCATGAAAGGCGTGTCGGTAGTTCATGGGAGAATTCAAGAGCCGTTCGAGAAGACGTCTACGTCTACGTCTTCTACTCGTCATGGCCGGGCATAGTAAGTCTGCTGCGCAGACTACGTAAACTTGTCTGCGCTCCCGGCCATCCACGTCTTTGATCACCAGACGAAAGAAGACGTGGATGCCCGGGTCATCCAGCGCGAAGACGCGCTTCGCGCTTCTGCCCGGGCATGACGACTGAGGATCAACTCCCCCGCACCGGCGGCATCACGACCTCGTCGCGGCGGCAGGCGCGGCGGTCGATTTCCTCGCAGGAGCGGAATTGCAGGTCCTTGCTCATGCAGACCCTGACTTCGCTGAGCCGCCGGCTGCTGCAGACGACCGAAATCGCCGAGCTGCTCAGGCCGGGATTGACCTTGATGAAGGCTGCCTCGAGCGCCTCGGGGGCGATCGTCTTCGATTCCGACAATTGCAGGAATTCCTCGGGGATCTTCACCGCCGCGCGGGCTTTGCGGATGTTCTCGAAATAGGCCCGCGCGCCAAGGCCGGAACAGGTGCCGTGCTTGTCCCATTCGTTGAAGATCAGCCCGGGCGCCGGCATCAGGTCCAGCATCGACGTCATGATGTTGCGGTCGAGCCGGGGCGACGGCCGCTGGCAATATTCGGGAAAGCCGCGCTCATATTGCGGCCACAGGCCGTGGACCACGAAGGAAAACGGGCGCTCGCACTGGATCTGCGCCGAACGGCCGCTATTGCCGCGTTCGGAGGCGGCCTCGCAGAAGGACGGCGACCACGATAGGGCCAGCACGTAGAAATCGAACTCGCCAGGGGCGTTCTGCCGGCGGTCCTGCGCGGCGGCGTGGCTCGCGGTGACCAAAACAAGTGCCAGCGAAATCAGCAGCCGCGAAACAATGACCGATGAAAACATCAAACGCTCCCTTACGCGCAAAGCATGACGGTACTCGATCACCCGAGCCTAACAGGGAACCGGAACATTTCAAGAACAAAAATGGCATTAGGCGCGAATCGGGTGGCGCCGGCCACCGCGATCGAAAAATCCAGGCAGGAAGCTGGGGGTAAGCTTAAGGCCGAGCGGCCTTGCAGCCGGGGTTATAGGCCCAGTTGCGGTCCAGCCCGGTGACGCACCATTCGACACCCTGGCCAAAGCCGGCAAAGCCGCCATCCTCGACGATCGAATAGTGCACGTTGCGCACCTTGCCGTCGCTCAGCATCACGTCGCCGGTGCAATAGCGGCGCGGAATGTTGTCGGATTGCCAGGGCCGGAACGTGGTTTCGTGGACCCGGCCGTAGGCGGTGATGGTCAGGGACGAATTCCAGAAGGTGCTTTCCTTCTCGCGGAACTGCGAAATGATGGTCGGCAGCGCTGATTCGCACGGCGCGACCCGCCCGTCATAGCGGGGACCGGACAGCCAGAAATTCAATTCCAGCGGATTGGCGGCCTGCGCCGACTGGCCGAATGCCAGGACGGCGAGCGCCGCGGCCAGACCGAGTGTTTTCAACGATGTGAAGAGGGTGCGCATGGGAATTCCGCCGGTCATCCAACCGTCAGGACCGTGCCGTGAAGCCCGGACGAGGTCAAGTGCAGCGCGGCAACACCTTGCAGACAAGTAGGGGTTCGGCCGTAACCCATTCTTTTCACAGCCGCCAGCGCACTCTATGGTGGCCCCAGCGAAATGGAGTCGGCGATGCAGAGAATTGGGGCCGCGTGCCTGGTTGCGATGTGCGGGATGCTGGCGGCTGCGCCGGCGCAAGCCGACTGGGTGCCGCCGTTCAAGGGCAATGATACCGGCGGCATTATCGCCTATTCGCTGGCCAGGCAGGCGGATGCGCGCCAGCTCGCGGTCGATCACTGCGCCGGCTACGGCAAGGTGGTGAAATTCCTCGCGGTGCAGCCCTATGACGGCGGATACGTCTCCTTTGCCTGCCGCTGGGTGCCCTATGGGGCCAACGCGCGGCCGCTGCGCACGCTCTACTGAGCCGGACCTGAACGCCTGATCCACCAGGGGAGCGCGAGCATGGCGCGACAGCTTGATTCATTTTGTCTGGCGCTTGGCCTGCTCGCGGTGTGGCCTGCGAGCCATGCCGGCGCCGTCGAGCTGCCGGTGCGCAAGGCCGGCCTGTGGGAAATGAAGGTGGTGCAGACCGGCTCGCCGGTGCCCGAGATGACGATGCAGCAGTGCACCGACGCCACCACGGACAAGGATATGAGCACCTCGTTCTCGCCGATGGCCAAGGACGTCTGCTCGAAAAACGATACCCAGAAGACCGCGACCGGCTACGTCACCGATTCCGTCTGCGGCTCGGGCGGCATGTCGGTCAAGTCGCGTGCCGAAATCACCGGCGATTTCAACTCCGCCTACACCGTGAAGTCGACCTCGAACAGCACGGGCGCTCCGGCCGGCGTGCCGCGCGATTCCACGACCACGATCGAGGCGAAGTGGTTAGGGGCCTGCAAGGCCGATCAAAAGCCCGGCGACATCATCATGCCCGGCGGCATGAAGATAAATCTCAAGGACATGGAAAAGCTGAAGGGGCTTATTCCGAAGCAGCCGCCGAAGTAACGAGGCAGAACTTGTCGTCCCTGCGAACGCAGGGACCCATACGCCGCGGCCGATATTGTTGAAAAAGGCAGATAACGACCGCCGGATAAACCAACATCCGCTGGTGGTTATGGGTCCCTGCGTTCGCAGGGACGACAACGCTCTTTCTTTCCTAAACCGGCACCCTGACCGCCGCGCGCAATCCACCCATCGGGCTGTCGCCGAGCGTGATGTCGCCGCCATGCGAGCGGGCGATATCGCGGGCGATTGCCAGGCCAAGGCCGGTGCCGCCTTCGTCCTGGTTGCGGGCGTCGTCGAGCCGCAGGAACGGCTTGAATACTTCCTCGCGCATGTTGGCCGGAATGCCCGGTCCATCGTCGTCGATCGTGACCGTCAGATAGCGGTGGTCGCGATGGCCGGTGATCGAAATCGTGTTGGCGTGCCGCGCGGCATTCGAGACGAGGTTGGCGAGGCAGCGCTTGAACGAGGCCGGTTTCACGGTCACCACCGGCAGGCCGTGGAACGCCACGGTCGCGGTATGGCCGTGGCGCTCGGCATCGCTGCGCAATTCCTCCAGCGCCATCGACATGTCGGTCGGCTGCGCGACCTCGCCGCTGTCGCCGCGGGCAAAGGCGAGATAGGCCTCGAGCATCGCGGACATCTCGTCGACGTCCTTGCGCATGCCGTCGACCTCGGGAATGTCGCCGATCAGCGCGAGCTCGAGCTTGAAACGGGTCAGGATGGTGCGCAGATCGTGGCTGACGCCGGCGAGCATCGCGGTGCGTTGCTCGATCGAACGCTCGATGCGCGCCTTCATCTCCAGGAACGCCTGCGCCGCGCGCCGCACTTCCCGCGCGCCGCGGGGGCGGAAGTTCGGCGCCTCGCGGCCCTTGCCGAAACTTTCGGCGGCGTCGGCGAGCCGCAGGATCGGCCTGATCTGGTTGCGCAGGAACAGCACCGCGACGATCAACAGGATCGAGGACGTCCCCAGCATCCAGAAGATGAAGATCTCCGAATTGGAGGCATAGGCCGCGCTTCGTTGCGCGAAGATGCGCATCACAGCGTCATCGAGCTGAATGCGGATTTCAACAAGGTTGGATTTGCCGACGGTATCGATCCAGAACGGCCGGCCGATCTGGCGGCCAATCTGAACCGAGAGCGTCTGGTCGAGCAGCGAGAAGAACGGTTTTGGCCCGGGCGGCGGCATGTCGCCGACGGGGAGAAAATCGACCACCAATTGCAGCCGCTGCCCGATCCGGCGCAGCTGCGCGCGATCCTTGTCCTGCGGATAGCCCTTGTAGACGTCGATCAGGCTCGCGATGTCCTGCACCACCGCGGCCGACAGGCGCCGCGTCACCGTGTTCCAGTGCCGCTCCATGAACACGAACGCGACCACGGTCTGCAGCACCACCATCGGCACGATCATGATCAGCAGCGCGCGGGCGTAGAGGCCGGTCGGCATCCAGCCCTTGAACGCGTTGCCCATCCAGCCATTGGCCTTGGAGACCCGGCCGGCGGCGGTGCGGATCAGCGTGAGGCCGGTGTCGAGCGTGCTCATCGCGCTTGGTTCGTTTGGATCACGGCGACGCCACCAGGCGATAGCCGATGCCGCGCACCGCCTGCAGGAACAACGGATTGGCCGGATCTTTTTCGATCTTGCGGCGCAGCCGGTTGATCTGCACGTCGACGGCGCGCTCATTGACGGTGCCGCCGCCGGTCAGCGCCGCGCGCGGCACGGTCTCGCCGGGGCTCAGGCTCAGGATGCGCAGCATCTCGCGCTCCCGGTCCGTCAAATGGATGATCTCCTCGCCCTCGCGCAGCTCGCCGCGTTCGAGATGATAGACGTAGGGCCCGAATGCGATCTGCTCCAGCGTCTCCACTGGCGGCGTCGCGGTGCGTTTGAGGATGTTGCCGATCCGCAAGACCAGTTCGCGCGGCTCGAACGGCTTGGCCACATAATCGTCGGCGCCGATCTGCAGGCCTTCGATCCGGGCTTCCGCCTCATGGCGCGCCGTCAGCATGATGATCGGCACCGAGGAGGAGGTGCGGATGAAGCGGGCGAGATCGAAACCGGTTTCGCCGGGCATCATGACGTCGAGGATCAGAAGGTCGAAATGCAGGCCGAGCAGCTTGGCGCGGGCGTCGGTGGCGCTCGCCGCGGTCGTGACGCGATAGCCCTCGCCGGACAGGAAGCGCGACAGCAAGTCGCGAATACGGCGGTCGTCATCGACCAGCAGCAGATGCGGGGCGTCGTCGGCCATTTGCCGCGGCGTCCGCACAGTGGCTGCGGCGATGGTTGGGCTGGCAGTTGCGTTTGGAATTCCGTTTGGGGTTATTTGGGCCACGGTCACTCCCTTGGCTTCTTTCCGCTGCCGAAGATCGTCTCCAGCACCTTGTCCGGGTCGTCGCGATCGATCATCGCGCGCAGGAACTGCCGCAGCACTTCCTGGCCGGCGGTATCGATGTCCTGCATGGCGCGGTTGATGCGATCGGTCTGCAGCCCGGCGAGCTTGCCCACCAGGGCCTCGCCCTTCGCCGTGGCGTAGAGAAGGCGCTGCCTGCGGTCGTTATTGCCGGTCTTTTGCACGATATAGCCTTCGTCCAGCAACTGCTTGAGCACCCGGCCAAGCGACTGCTTGGTGATGCGCAATACGTCCAGGAGGTCGGCGACCTTGAGGCCCGGGTAGCGGTGGACGAAATGCATCACCCGGTGATGGGCGCGGCCGAACCCGAACGCCTCGAGCTCATGGTCGGCGTCGCCGACGAAGTCACGATAGGCGAAGAACAGGAGCTCGATGATATCCCAGCGCAATTCGCCCGCGCGCGGGGCCGGGGACACCCCGTCAGGCCCCCTCGAATCAGGGTCACCGGCGGGCCTCGAGAAATTTATGTCAGTCATGTTGACATATCTTGGGTTCAATGTTACAAAACTGCCAGCCACGACGAAACTTTAAGTCGTTTCGGCCATGGCAACGTAAGGGGCGGCCGGAGTAAGCCAGCGATGGCGGCAACGGCCGCGAATTGGACTACCGTGCGATTGTCGAGCGGCATTTGCGCAAACATACTGGACTTCGGCACTCCGCAAAAGCGTGTCCTCAAGGGACTTGCCAGCGATGGAAACCAGCGGCAAGGCCGGTGGTGGCGAAGTTCGGACCAATCAAGCAAGCAGGCTTGACGAAACGGGCCTGTGCCAGGAAACGCACCAGTTCCGACAGCAGTAAGCAAGGGCGGGAAGCAAGACAATGAGTTTGAAATTCGAAATCCGGCCAACGGCTACTCCGACGTCCGAGCAGGAGCGCACGGCAAAGCTCGTGGACCCCGGCTTCGGCCGGATCTTCACCGATCACATGGCGATCGTCCGCTACAATCAGGGCAAGGGCTGGCATGACGCGCGGGTCGAATCCCGCGCCAATTTTCCGCTCGATCCGGCCGCCGCCGTCCTGCACTACGCGCAGGAGATTTTCGAGGGCCTCAAGGCCTACAAGCGCGACAACGGCGTGAACCTGTTCCGCCCTGACGCCAATGCGAGGCGCTTCAGGAATTCGGCCGAGCGCATGGCGATGGCGCCGATCCCCGAGGACGTCTTCATCGAAGCGGTCGAGCAGCTGGTGCGCATCGACAGCGCCTGGATACCCGGCGGCGAGGGCAGCCTCTATTTGCGGCCCTTCATGATCGCGAGCGAGACCTTTCTCGGCGTCAAGCCTTCTTCCGAGTACATCTTCGCCGTCATCGCCTCGCCGGTCGGCGCCTATTTCAAGGGCGGACCTGCACCGGTGTCGATCTGGGTGTCGGAGAACTACACGCGTGCTGCGATCGGCGGCACCGGCGCCGTCAAATGCGGCGGCAATTACGCCGCCAGCCTGCGCGCGCAGGCCGAGGCGATCGAGCACGGCTGCGACCAGGTGGTGTTCCTCGATGCGGTCGAGCGCCGCAACATCGAGGAACTCGGCGGCATGAACGTCTTCTTCGTGTTCGACGACGGCTCGCTGCTGACGCCGCCGCTCGGCACCATCCTGCCCGGCATTACGCGGGATTCGATCATTGCGCTGGCGAAGGACTCCGGCACCCGCGTGCGCGAGGAGACCTACACGATTGACCAGTGGCGCAGCGATGCTGCCAGCGGAAAGCTGAAGGAAGCGTTCGCCTGCGGCACGGCCGCTGTGATCTCGCCGATCGGCAAGGTGCGTTCGACGAGCGGCGATTTCCTCATCAGCGGCGGCGCGGCCGGCCCCGTCGCGATGGGGATGCGCAAGAAGCTGGTCGATATCCAGTACGGCCGTGCGGAAGACCCGCACGAGTGGATCCGAAAGGTCCTGTAACCGGCGGCGGATTTATTCCGCCGTCTCTTGAGACAAGCAGCGTTTCATTTGATCTGAGCACGGGGCCGCGCACGCCTCGCGGAGGCGCGCGCGCGTGCGCGGTCAAAATGGGAGAGAGGCCATGGGAATTTCCTTCGACAAGATCGATGGTGTGATCTGGTACGATGGCAAGCTTGTGCCGTGGGCTGATGCCAACGTCCATGTGCTGACCCACGGGCTGCATTACGCGAGCTGCGTGTTCGAGGGCGAGCGCGCCTATGGCGGCAGGGTGTTCAAGAGCACGGAACATTCCGAGCGGCTGAAGAACTCGGCCAACATCCTCGATTTCGAGATTCCGTATTCGGTCGCCGAGATCGATGCCGCCAAGCAGCTGGTGATCGACGAGAACAATCTGCCTGATGCCTATCTTCGTCCGATCGCCTGGCGCGGTTCGGAGATGATGGGCGTGTCGGCGTCATCAAACACCATTCATCTGGCGATCGCCGCTTGGGATTGGCCGAGCTATTTCGATCCGGCCACCAAGATGAAGGGCATCCGCATGGGCCTTGCCGAATACCGGCGCCCCGATCCGATGACGATCCCGGCGATGGCGAAGGCCTCCGGTCTCTACATGATCTGCACCATCCCAAAGCATAAGGCGGAGCGTGCCGGCTATGCCGACGCCATGATGCTGGATTGGCAGGGGCGGGTCGCCGAATGCACCGGCGCCAACATCTTCTTCATCGAGGATGGCAAGATCCACACCCCGATCGCCGACTGCTTCCTCGCCGGCATCACCCGCGCCACCGCAATCGACCTCGCGCAGCGTCGCGGCATCGAAGTGATCGAACGCCGCATCATGCCGGAAGAACTTTCGGGCTTTACGGAATGCTTCATTACCGGCACCGCCGCCGAAATCACCCCGGTGGCTGAAATCGCCGAGTGGAAGTTCACGCCCGGCAAGATTTCGGAACAACTGATGGCGGATTTTGCGGTCGAAGTGCAGCCGAAAGGCAAGGCCGTCGCGGCGTAAGGCGGGAGCGCTCTCTCACTCCCTCGCCCCGCTCTTGCGGGGAGAGGGTGGGGTGAGGGGCTCTCTCCGCAAATTCTGAAGATAATGGTGAGACCTGTACCCCCTCACCCGGATCACATCTTCGATGTGATCCGACCTCTCCCCGCAAGCGGGGCGAGGTAAGGAAGCGCAGCGCCCCCGCAGCCCATGAACTGTTTCGCCCCCTTGCGCGACCAACTCCCGGATTTGCGGATAGCGGTGCGCGAAATGGTGACAATGACCTCAATCCTCTCGACATGCTCGAAATGCGTCGTGGCGGCCGCCTTCGCGGCGGCGCTTGCGGTTCTCGGCTCCCCCACAACGAGTGTCAGGGCCGAAGACCGCTCCCCGGTGATCGACTTTCGCAATGGCGACCCGGAGATCAATGCCGCGATCGCGCAGGCGCGTTCCACGCTGCCGAAATTCTGGGCCTCCTACGACGCGCCAAAACCGTCGGAGACCGGTCACTCTCTCAAGGCGCGGTTTCCATATCCGAACAACAGCGGCGAACATATCTGGATGGCCGAGGTGAAGAAGATTGGAAACGGCCGCTATTCGGGCAGGTTCGCCAATGCGCCGCGCCATTTGCCGGGCAAGCGGGCCGGCGACCTGGCCGAGTTCAGGGTGGCTGACATCTCGGATTGGATGTTCTTGCGGAACGGCAAGATCGTCGGCGGCGAGACCATCCGGCCGATGCTGAAAAAGATGTCGAAGGCCGACGCCGATGCGCTGCGCGCCAGGATGGAAACCCCATGAACGCCGGGCAGGACGTTCTGGTCAAAACCGGCCCGGTGGGCTAAGTGCGAGGGATGGGCCGAGCCAAGAGCCCCCTGTTTTTCCCGGTGAGTGCGGCGCCCGAAGCGGCTTTGCCCACCCTACACAAGTTGCAACGCCGCCATGAACGATAAACCCAAAAAGCCCCAGAAGCTGAAGGCGCGCCTGCCGCGCGGGCTGGAGGATCGAGGTCCCGCTGCGATCTCGGCGACACGGCAGATGGTCGAGAAAATCCGCGAAGTCTATGAGCGCTATGGTTTTGAGCCGGTGGAAACCCCGGCGATGGAATTTACCGACGCGCTCGGCAAATTCCTGCCCGACCAGGACCGGCCCAACGAAGGCGTGTTCTCGTTCCAGGACGACGACGAGCAGTGGATCTCGCTGCGCTACGATTTGACCGCGCCGCTGGCGCGCTATGTCGCGGAAAATTTTGACTCGCTGCCAAAACCCTATCGTTCCTATCGTTTCGGGTGGGTGTTCCGCAACGAGAAGCCGGGTCCGGGTCGCTTCCGTCAGTTCATGCAGTTCGACGCCGACACCGTCGGCGCGCCGACGCCGGCCGCCGACGCCGAGATGTGCATGATGGCGGCGGACACCATGGAAGCGCTCGGCATTCCCCGCGGCAGCTATGTGGTGAAGGTCAACAACCGCAAGGTCCTCGACGGGGCGCTCGAAGCGATCGGCCTCGGCGGCGAGGAGAATGCCGGACGCCGGCTCACGGTGCTGCGCGCCATCGACAAGCTAGACAAATTTTCCGCCGACGAAGTTCGCAAGTTGCTCGGTCCCGGACGATGGGATGGAGGCGAAGAAGGCAAGGGCGACTTCACAAACGGAGCCGGCCTGAGCGCCGCGGACGCCGACATCGTTTTGGCCGTCACGCAAAAACGCGACGACTGGAAAGAGGCAATTGCCGCCGCGGATGCTTATCTCGCCAGGAGCGACGTGGGTCAGGCCGGCGTCAGCGAGTTGGAGGAGATTGCCAAACTGGTCACAGCCTCCGGTTACGCATCGGATCGCATCCGTATCGACCCTTCCGTCGTCCGCGGTCTCGAATATTACACCGGTGCAGTCTACGAAGTTGAGCTGCTGCTGGAGACCAAGGACGAAAAAGGCCGTCCGGTGCGTTTCGGCTCGGTCGGCGGCGGCGGGCGCTATGACGGTCTCGTCTCGCGCTTCCGCGGCGAACCCGTTCCTGCAACCGGCTTCTCCATCGGCGTGTCGCGGCTGCAGGCGGCGCTGACACTGATCGGCAAGGTCGACACCAAGCCCGCTGTCGGACCTGTTGTCGTCACCGTGTTCGGCGGCGAAATCGCCGATTACCAGAAAATGGTCGCGACGCTGCGCAACGCTGGTATCCGCGCGGAACTATATCTTGGAAACCCGAAGCACAGCCTCGGCCAGCAGATGAAATATGCCGACCGGCGCAACGCGCCCTGTGCGATCATCCAGGGCTCGGACGAGCGGGCCAACGGCAAGGTTCAGCTCAAGGACCTCATCCTCGGAGCGGGCTTGACCGAGATCAAGGACCGCGAGGAATATCTGAAGAAGCAGTCCGAGGCCCAATACGAGGTCGATGCAAGCAAGCTCGTCGACGCCGTGCGCGAAGTTCTGGCGCGCCATGACGTGAAGTGGAATTAGGTCTGTCATACGCGGGCTTGACCCGCGTATCCATCTTCCTTGAAAAGGGATGGATTGCCGGGCATAGGCGAGCGGAAGCGACGCCGTCCTTCAGACGGCTATGCCCGGCAATGACAGTGTGCAAGTACAGCAAGAGCAAAGGGAGAAGAAAAAAATGCCCGAGATCACCGTGAGCATGGCCGCCGGCCGCACCGACGAGCAGAAGGCCGGCATGATGCGCGACATCACGCAGGCGCTGGTCAAGAACCTCGGCGTCGATGCCGATGCAGTCGTGATCCAGATCAACGAAGCGCCGCTCGCCCACAAGATGAAGGGCGGCAAGACGTTCGTCGAACGCGCGGCCGCGGCGAAGAAGTAGTTTCATCCGTCGTCCCTGCGAACGCAGGGACCCCTAACCACCGGCATTGATTGTTAGGCAAAGCTGGAGCTCCAGCTAGCTGCTACAATGGACATTTATGGTTATGGGTCCCGGCTCAAGGCCGGGACGACACCGGTTTTGTGGAAACGATCCATGGACGCACGCGGAATCATAAAGATCGGTATGAGCGCCGAGCGCACGCTGGTGGTGCCGCCGGAGCGGACGGTCGGGCATTTCGTGCCTGATATGCCGATGGTCTATGCGACGCCGATGATGATCCTGGAAATGGAGATGGCATCGGGCGATGCCGTCCGGGACCATCTTCAGCCGGGCTGGATCACGGTCGGCACCGAGGTCGATATCCGCCATATCGGCGCTTCGCTGGTCGGCTCATTGGTGCGGACCACGGCGAAAGTGGTCGCGGTAGAGCGCCGCGTGATCCGCTTCGAGGTCGAGGCCTTTGAGGGCGAGCGCAAGATCGGCGACGGCCGCCACGCCCGCGGCCTCGTCAATGTCGAGATGTTTAATAAGCGCTTGGGCGCGAAGTAGCTTCACCCACTGCCGTCATCCCCGCGCAATGGCTTCGCCATTGTCGCTGGAGGTGCGAGCCTTGCGGTGCATTTGCACCGCTGGGCGAGCCTCGAAGGATGGACCACGGGCTGTGTCCATCCTTCGAGGCGCGCAAGAGCGCGCACCTCCCGAGCGAACGCAAGTGCGTTCGTCCGGGGATGACGACCGGAATTTACTTCGCCAGGTCCTTCGAGCGCTGCGTCGCCGCGGCCACGGCGCGCGTCATCAGCTTCTGCATTCCGTCAGAACCCATCAGCACTTCGAGCGCGGCCGCGGTGGTGCCGCCGGGCGAGGTGACGTTCTGGCGCAAGGTCGCCGACGAAAGATCCGAGCGATGCAGCAGCTCGCCGGAGCCGGCGACGGTTTCGCGGGCGAGCTTGGTCGCAAGCTCCTCCGGCAGGCCAGCCGCGACACCGGCGCGTGCGAGTTCTTCGGCGAGCAGGAACACGTAGGCCGGCCCCGAGCCGGAGACGGCGGTCACCGCGTCCATCAGGCTTTCCTTCTCGACCCATTCGACCGAGCCCGCCGCGCGCAGCAGCGCGTCGGCGATCGCGCGCTGCGCGGCGCTGACTTTCCTGGCGGCGACCGCAACCGTGATGCCGCGGCCGATCGCGGCCGGCGTGTTCGGCATGGCGCGAACCACACTACCGCCGACGACCGCTTCGAGCACAGCAATCGGCGTGCCCGCCATGATCGAGACCACCAGCGTCGACGATCCCGTGAACGATTTCAGCGCCGCACCGGCCTCGCGAAAGGATTGCGGCTTCACCGCGACCACCAGCGTGTCGACCTCGCCGACATCCTTGGCCGTCGGGTTGAGCCGAATGCCCTGCGCCGCCAGCGCGTTGATCTCTTGGGAAGGATGCGGCTCGATCACCACGACGCGCCGGGGATCGAGCCCCTGCGCCAGCCAGCCGGTCAGCATCGCGCCGCCCATCTTGCCGGCTCCCGCGAGCGCGATGGTGCCGTGGACGTTTTTGAGTGCGTTGGTTGTTGACGACATGTGCAAATACTCTCTCGTCGTCCCTGCGAACGCGGGGACCCATAACCACAGCCGTTTCTAGTGAAGCGAAGCAGTGGCCACAAGCAGTTTGCTTAAGCCATTGAGGCCACGGCGTATGGGTCCCTGCGTTCGCAGGGACGACGATAGAGGAGGGATCTACGCCTCGCCCTCGGTATCAAACATCGCCGCGCTCATGGCTTCCGCGGCGGTCTTGCCGGCCCAGACCACGAACTGGAACGCGGGGTAATAGCGTTCGCAGGCGTGGATGGCGCCGACCAGCATGGCTTCGCATTGCGCGGTCGAGGCGGTGAGCCCGTTCGGCAATACCAGGGCCTGCCGGTACATGATCATGCCGGTATGGGTCCAGATGTCGAAATGGCCGATCCATAATTGCTCGTTGATCGCAGCGATCAGCCGCTGCACCTCGGGCCGGCGCGCGGGTGGAATCTTCATATCGAAGGCGCAGGCCAGATGCAGCGCCTCGATCTCGGCCATCCAGGTAAAGGAGAGCTGATAGTCGGTCCAGTCGCCCTTGGAGACGATGGTCACCTCGTCTTCACCGGAACGCTCATACGCCCAGTTGTTGTCGCTGGCGATGTCCTCGACAACCGCGAGCGGGTTGTTCGGGGAATCGATAATGCCTTCGAGGAGGGACATTCCGTCTCGACCTTGCCATTTCACGTGAGTTGATACGCACAACGGGGACCAGCGCGCGCGGAAGCTGATGCGTCGCGGCCGACTGCAATCCCCTGATCGTTCCTGACCTTGTTCTTGATCGTCCCGAGGCTTGCCGGCTCAAGTGATGTGATTTGCGGAATCTGCGCAACCGACCCCGGAGTCCGTCCACAGCCAATGCGCAGGCCGTCCACAGCTCTTCGTGGTCGTAATTATTAATTTGAGAACAAATCGGAATCGGATTCTGTGGATTGGAGTCGTCCGCCACCGGAAGAGCACCGGCCCGCCACAATGGTTAATTTTTTCTTAACCTGAATTGACAGCCGCTTTGCTCAAGGCGCATATTTTTCCACAGGGTGGATACGACCCGCCGCTTGCGCCCTTCGAGGGTACGGTGAACGTATCACGCCGTTCGAGGCCTCCTTTGCCCAGCGAACGAGTCAGTAACGCAAGCGCCTGACACATCTTGTTCGCCAATGCAGAGGAGTTATCCCATGCGCGATTTTCGCGATGCCAAGGCTATGGCGCATTCGTTGCGCGAAGCTCTCAAGGCCAAATCGGTTTCTCTCACCCACAGCGAAAGCCTGGAACTTGTCGCCAGGACGTTGGGCCTGCCCGACTGGAATCATCTCGCCGCGCGAATTGAGTCGAGCCTGCCTCTCGTTCCGTCCGGTGCGACAAATACGGTTAGCGTCGCGGCAGGCGCGGGCATCCCGATCGTGCCGATGCGGGATCTGGTCGTGTTTCCGCAGATGGTCGCGCCGATTTTCGTCGGGCGCGAAAAAACCCGGCGCGCGATCGAGCGCGCGCTGGCGACGGACCGCCGCGTGCTCGTGGTCACGCAGCGGAGCTCGGGCGACGACGATCCGCAACTGGATGCGCTCTATCCGGTCGGCGTCACCGCAGCCTTGATCAATCGCGTGGTGATGACCGACGGAACGCTCAAGCTGGCGATCTCCGGCCTCGAACGCGCCGCGGTCGGCAAACCGGTCGCGGAAGAATTTCTGGCGGCCGAGATCGCACCGATCGAAGAGAGCAACGGCCAGAGCGACAAGGCCGTTTTGCTGTCGCGCCTTGTCCTCGACGCCTACCGGATGTTCGCCAATGTCGATTACTCCCATGTGCCGCCGCAGCTGCAGGCGCGTCTCCACCTTCCTGACATCGGAGACCCCAGCCTGCTGGCCGACACCGTCGCGCCGCTGCTGCCGGTCAGCATCGCGCAGCGGCAGCAGCTGTTGGAAACCAGCGACGTCACCGCGCGGCTTGAGGCGATCCTTGACCTGATCAAGGCGGCGCAAAAGGCGGCCTGAGGTTGAATGCGAAGTGGCCGGTGCTCTCTTGCTTACCTCGCCCCGCCTGCGGGGAGAGGTCGGATCGCACTTGCGATCCGGGTGAGGGGGTACAGGTCTTTCAATCGGCACAAGCGTTCGCGGAGAGAGCCCCTCACCCCAACCCTCTAAGAGCGAGCTTCGCTCGTCTCGACCCCGCAAAGCGCGGGGGAAGGGAGAAGCGTAGGCTGCCCTGTCCCGCCGTCATGGGGATCATGCAGATTCCCGGTGCTGATGGAGCTTGCCGATGCCGCGGCCTTTGGTCATATTTGCCGACAGGTCGTCCATTCCGGGCGGCCGATGTTCTCAGGGCGGGGTGAAAATCCCCACCGGCGGTAAGGGTGACGTAGCCCAAGCCCGCGAGCGCCTTCTTCTCGGACTTCCATGGGGAAGAAGGGTCAGCAGATTCGGTGTGATTCCGAAGCCGACGGTTAAAGTCCGGATGAAAGAGAACGGTTGCGGCGGCCCGCTTTTGCGTGGGTCAATCGTCGTTCCGTGTGCCCTGATTCTGGTCCTGAAAGAGGAAAGCCATGAATCAGATGTTGCAAGAGCCTGAAGCCCAAATCCAACAAGCCCAAACAGTGGAATCCGAGGTTAGGGTTCCCGACACGCCCGAGCGCCCGCCGGCGCCCGTGCATCCGCGTTTCGTCAAGCCGCAGCGGGTCGCCTTCGTGCAGGCGTCCTGGCACCGCGACGTGGTCGAGGAATGCCGCATCGCCTTCCTCGAAGAGATCGAGGCGCGCCATATCTCGCGCGCGCAGGTCGACCTGTTCGAGGTGCCGGGGTCGTTCGAGATCCCGCTGCATGCGCAACTGCTCGCCAAGACGCGGCGCTACACCGCGATCGTGGCGGCGGGGCTGGTGGTCGACGGCGGCATCTACCGCCACGAATTCGTCGCCGACACCGTGATCAAGGCGCTGATGGATGTGCAGCTGAAGACCGAAGTGCCGATCTTCTCGGCGGTGCTGACGCCGCAGCAGTTCCACGAAAGCGCCGTGCACCACGATTTCTTCCGCAAGCATTTCGTCATCAAGGGCATCGAAGTCGCCGAAGCCTGCGCCAACACCCTGCACAGCCTGGAGCGGCTGCGCGGCCAAGTCGCGGCGGGGATTACGGGATAAGGTCCGTAGGATGGGTAGAGCGTAAGCGAAACCCATCATCTCACCTCGTCGCAAGTCATTGATGGGTTTCGCTAGCGCTCTACCCATCCTACGACCAGGCCGCGGCGGCGATGTATGCCGCCGCGACCGCAAATAGAAAAAATCAAAGCAGGAAACGGGAGGCCATCATGACCGGACAAAATCCACCCGATTGGCTTGGCCTGACAGGCCGCGTGTGCGTGGTGACGGGCGGAGGCGGCGGCATCGGCCGCGCCACGGCGCTCAGCCTTGCGCAGGCCGGCGCCCGCGTCGCGGCGATCGACCTCGATGAGCGCGGCCTTGAGACCACGCGCAGTGAGCTGCGCCAGTTCGGCGCCGGGCATTTCGTCGGGCGCTGCGACACCGCGAATGCCGAGAGCGTCGCCGGCGTGTCCGAGGCGGTCGAGCAATCGCTCGGGCCATGCAGCGTGCTCGTCAACACCGCCGCGGTGCTGCGGCCGGGTGGTCTTGAGAATCTGACGCTGGCCGAATGGAACGCGGTGCTGTCGGTGAATCTCACCGGCTACTTCCTCTGCGCGCAAAGCTTCGGCCGGCAGATGCGTAAATCCGGGAGCGGCAGCATCGTTCACGTGTCGTCGATTGCCGGCAGCCATGCGCAGGGCCAGAGCGGCGCCTACAGTGTCAGCAAGGCCGGCGTCATCATGCTCTCGCGCCAGCTCGCCAGCGAATGGGGACCGCAGGGGATCAGAAGCAACGTCGTTAGCCCCGGCATGGTGATCACGCCGATGAGCCAGGCGTTCTACGATACGCCCGGCGTCACCGAACGCCGATCCGCCGTGGTGCCGTTACGGCGGGTCGGCCTGCCGCAGGATATCGCGGATGCGATCCTCTATCTCGCCAGCGACCGCTCGTCCTACGTCAACGGCGACGAGATCACCGTCGACGGCGGCTATGCCAACATGTTGATGAATTTGGTGCCGCGGCCGGGATTTGAGTGACGAAGAGGTGGTCTTGCGCCCCCTCATGCACTGCTGATCTCTCAATCGCGCTCGTTCGATTTGTGCGATGCGCGACGCGTTCTGCGCAATGCTGTCGCTCGTCTGCTCGCGTGCGGTCTTTCAGCTTAGGGTTGCCAAATCCGACCGTGCTCCACAAAAAAACAACAATCCGGTCAGCTAATGGCGTGGCGCATCGAGGGACATGTCATGGTGCACCGCACCGACGTCGCCGGGGACCGTGTGGGGCAGGCAAGCCCCGGCAATGACCGCGTGTGCCGCGCTGCACTGAAATCGTCCCCGCCTCGAGAACAATCCTTCGCCCCGACCAATTCTTCATTCGGACCAATGCCCGCTTCTCAGTCAGGCGGCATGAAGTGCTGCCGTCTCACGACGGCAGTCCCGCCGGTCCATGCCATCCATCTCGAACTGCCGACCCCATGAGGCTTTGAACACCAGAACAGAACACCAGAACATCCTGCAAGCGTCGCGAAGAAAATTCGACCCAACAAACAAACACAAAGGGAGGATGCAGATGATTTTCTACGGACGATCTGTTGTCGGTTGCGCCGCGCTGGCGGTGGCTGCCCAAGTCGCTGTCACTGTCAGCGTCTCACCGGCGCGCGCCCAGAACGCTGCGGCGCTCAATGCCGAGGCGACCATGAACGACTGGCCGACCTATCACGGCACGTACAAGTCTTACCATTACAGCGGGCTCGACCAGATCAACGCCGGCAACGTCAAGAATCTCGAAGTCGCCTGGATGCATTTCCCGGAGCGCGCCACCCGCGGCCTGCAGTCAACGCCGCTGGCCCTTGACGGCGTGCTGTATTATTCGGGCTCCTACAGCCGCGTCTACGCGCTTGATGGCGCGACCGGCAAGACGATCTGGGCCTATGCGCCGGAGCTCGACGAGGAGCTGGTCGCCAAGCAGACGCACTCGCCCTACAACCGCGGCATCGCCATCGGAGGCGGCAATCTCTATGTCGGCACCGTCGACGGGCGCCTGATCGCGCTCGATCTGAAGACCGGCAAATCGGTGTGGGACACCAAGCTGCTGGATTCCAAGAAGGTGACCGTCGGCTTCACCGGCGCGCCGCTGGTGGTCAAGGACATGGTGATCATTGGTGCGCAGGGCGGCGAGTGGACCGGTCGCGGACCGATCTTCGGCGTCGACGGCAAGACCGGCCAGAAGAAATGGGAATTCTTCACGGTGGCCGGCACCGAAGAGGCGATGAAGACCTGGGGCGGCGAGTCCTGGCGGACCGGCGGCGGCGGCGGCTGGATGCCCGGAACCTATGACCCGGAAACCAATTCGGTGTGGTGGGGCACCGCCAACCCGGCGCCGCTCTACGACTGGTCGGGTGCGGACTGGAAGAAGAGCGGACCGCGGCCGGGCGACAATCTCTACACGACATCGGTCATCGCGCTCGATCCCGATACCGGCAAGCTCAAATTCTATCATCAGGAGCTGCCGCACGATGCCTGGGACTTCGACTCTTCCGTCGGCGAGTTCGTCATGCTCGAGCGCGGCGGCAAGAAGCTCGTCGTGCACGCCAACAAGAGCGGATACGTCTTCGTCTATGACCGTTCCAACGCCAAGGTCGAGAACGTCTGGGCGCTGGTAAAGAACATCAACTTCGTCAAGAGCATCGATCCGAAGACCGGCGAACTGATCGGTCGCCGCGACCTCGTCGAAGGCAAGGTCGACCCGCCACTGTGCCCGGCCATCGCCGGCGGCATCAGCTGGAACTCCGGCGCCTACAGCCCCAAGAACGGGCTGTTCTACCGGATCGGGCAGGAGTGGTGCATGGAGATGAGCGTCGAGAAGACCACGCCGATCCTGGAGCCGATGGCCCAGCTCAACATCGGCGCCACGTTCAAGATCGTGGCGCCGCCGGACGGGCCCGCCCGTGGTCATCTCAGCGCCCGCGATCCGGTCACCGGCGCCAAGAAGTGGGAGGTCGCCTACAAGCAGCCGCCGCTCGCCAGCGTTCTGGCCACCGCGGGCAATCTGGTATTCGTGCCGGACGCCGAAGGCATCGTGCACGCCTACAATGCCGACACCGGCGAAGAGCTCTGGTCGCGCAACAACGGCATGGGGCACAACGCCGGCATCATCAGCTACATGGCCGGTGGCAAGCAGTATGTCGCCGTGCCGGCGGGCTGGGGCAGCCTGGTGGCCGACGAGTTCGTCGCGCTCTATGGCGAGCCCTTCAAGAGCATGTCGAAGAATACCGGCGCTATGATCGTCTACACGCTCAGACAATGACAGTGGCGCGGGCGGCAGGGATCTCCTTGCCGCCCTGGCCGGTCAATACGTTGTCGCTCTTGCGATCAATACGGATGCTGGAATGCGAATACCGTTGCTGATTGTTTCGGCCATCATCTGGCCATTTCTGTCGACCGGCGCGTTAGCCCAACAGTCCTCCCCGGTGGGCGCGGCAAATCCGCTGCCGCAAGCCGAAGCCTCGCCTGATGACATCGAGGGCGGGAAAATGTTCGCCACCACCTGCGGCTTCTGTCACCAGGAGGGCGGCCGCCATGCGGGCAGGGGTCCGAAGCTGTCGAAGTCCGAGCGCAGCGACGAATACCTCGTCGAGCGCATCAAGAAGGGCAAGGTCGGCGCCATGCCCGCCTATGGTTCGGTGTTCAGTGACGGCCAGATCATCGCGATCCTGGCCTACATCAGAGGGCTTGATGACTGAAGCGGCGTGGAAACCGCGAGATCGCCTCTCGCGATACGCGGCAGGCCTCGCACTGATGATGCTGTGGAACGCGCCGGCGGATGCCCGCTCGCTGGAGGCCGTCCTCGAGCGCGGTGCGTTGGCGCTCTGCGCCAGTCCCAACGCGCTGCCGTTTGCCAGCAAGTCCGGACCGGTCCCGGGATTTCAGATCGAACTCGGCGAAAAAATTGCCGAGCAACTCGGGGTCAAGCTGACGCGGGAGTGGGTGATCAGCGCGATCCAGTATCGCCGCGCCGACTGCGACCTCGTGCTCGACGTCATCGCCCGCAAGGATACGCCGCCCGCCGGCGGTGTGCGGACGTCGCGTCCCTACCATCGCAGCGGCGTCGTGCTCGCGGTGCGCGGCGATTCACAGGCCTCCTCGCTGGCCGGTCTCGGTCCCGATCAGCGGGTCGGGGTACCCGTCGGCTCGGTGGTCTCGATGACGCTCGCCAAGGGCGGCGCCGCCACATCTCCGTTCGCCTTCGAGGACGATATCGTTGCGGCGCTCGCCAATCGCGAGATCGAGGCCGCCGCCGTCACCCCGATGACGGTCGGCTGGTTCAACCTGCAGCACGCCGACAGGCCGCTCCGGCTGATTCCGGCGTTCGGCGACGATCAGGATCTGAACTGGAATATTGCCGCCGGGCTGCTGCGCCCCGACGACATGCTGCGCGCGCGTGTCGATGCGGCGATCGAGGCCCTGCTGGCGGACGGCACCATCGCGCGGATTTATGCCCGCTACGGCATCGAGCTGCGAGTGCCGCAGTGAGGCGCGGTATCGCGCGAGATGGCCCGCGCTTGCCCGACGGGAAGACACTCGCGTGCTTTTACGCATCGTCGGTCAAACGACGCTGCGGGCCGTCGGGCAAAACGCCTCTGGCACTTTTCGGACCTGGATTGCCGAGCCGATGATGTTCGTTTGCCGGGGTAATGCGGACCACACCGAGGCAGGCGCCGACTTCCGAAAATGACCACAAAGCATCAGTTATAGCGGTGTAGCGACATGTCCGGAGTCGGGTGTACACCGGAAGTGATCGGCACACGGCCAAAGTGTCGATTTTGACCGCAAACTTGGAAACGCTCGCGCGACGTCAACTCATCGGGGCAAAGCAGACTTGCAGCCTGGCCGGCGAGGATAACGGCCCGCACGACTTCCTGTCGTTCATGCGAGATCATCCAGCAACGCCCTCGCATTCCGCAGATCTGGGCTGTCGAACCCCTCGCTGAACCAGCCGTATATCGGCGCGACTAGGTCGTACGCCGCCTCTCGCTGGCCCTGGTGCTGCCAGAGTTGCGCCAAGACCATGGCTGTCCGCAATTCCAGAGACTTAGACTTTTGGCGTTGAGCGATCTCCATGGAGCGGCGAAGGCACGCTTCCGCATCCCCCGTCGCCCCCCTCGTGAGCAGCAGCTCACCATGCGCCTTATGGATCTCGGCCTCGAGAATCCTTTCGTGAAACGTGCGCGCATGCTCCGCGGCGACCTTGATCCAATCGAGGCCCGCCGCGATGAGGCCTGCCTTCGCACACGCATCCGCTAATCCCACGGTCCGTGTCGTAGCGAGCTTGGCGCCCAGTGCCTGCCAGTCGGCCAAGCCCCGTTCCATCTCGGCGATACCGTCATTGGCTCGACCAAGCGCCGCGCGAGCTCGGCCTCTCGTTATCATGACGTAAGCAGTCCACTGCGGGAAACCGTACGCAGCGCAGATAGCTGAGGACTCGTCGGCGCGTTCTAATCCCCGAGAAAATTCGTGACGATCAACGTGTAGCGCGGATGCGAGGCCGAGGGTCATGGCGTGAATGAAAGGATTGGATAGCCGCTCGGCATCGGCCAACGCCTTGCAGATCAATGTGCTCGACTTGTCCGGATAGCCGAGAAACCATAGCAGCCACGAGCCATAGGCTTGGCAGAGCACGCTCGGATCCTCGCCGTAGACGAGGATCTCCGCGTGCGCCTTGTCGACATCCCAGAGGTCGATGGCCTGACGAAAGCTTTCCCAGCCGGACTCAAATTCGCCGCGAAGAAGCAGGGTACAGCCTTGCGCCCGATGAGCGAGCGCCCGACGCGTAGCATCGCCCTGGGCATCCGCCAGGGCCACCAATTCGGCGCTCAGCTCTTGCGCTTTCAGCAGCGGTTTTCGCAGGAATGCGCTGTTCCATAGGCCGCGCAGTGCGATAAAGCGGTGCGGAGTCTCGGTCACGCGGTCGCACAGGTCGCGCGCGCGGCCGTAAATGCCTTCGACGTCAGCGGCCATGTAGCCGCGCGCCGCGATCGTCGGCACGCCGAGGGCAATGAGCAGGTCGAGCTCCTGCCGATCTCGCTCCACTCCCGCCGATTTCGCCCCCAGCAACTCCAGTGCTTTGGTGTAATGCGTGATCGCTTCTTCGTTGGCGGAACGCGCCGCGGAGCGCCGCCCAGCCCTCAGGCCATAGGCAATGGCATCATCGATGAACCCCGCCTGCGCATAGTGATGGGCGAGAAGTTCGGGTTGGGTCTCAACGATTTGGGGCGTCAGCTCCGTGATCGCTTGAGCGATGCGGCCATGGAGCTGTCGACGCGTTGAGCGCAGGAGGCTTCGATAGGCGGCATCCTGCACGAGCGCGTGCTTGAAGATGTAGGTCGCTTCGGGCAGCACTCCTCTGGGAAAAATCAGGTCCGCCTTGCTGAGCTGGTCGAGTGCGTCCTCCAGCGCCTTGTCGTGAACCGGCGCAACGGCATCCAGCAGCTGGTAGGAAAACTCTCTTCCAATGGCGGCCCCGATCTGGGCGATCTCCCTCACGGACGCAAGGCGGTCGAGCCTGGCCATCAGACTGTCGTGCAGCGTTCCTGGAATCGCGAGAGGAGGCAGCGGGCCGTGCAGAACATAGCGGTCGGCGGTCTCCTTGAGGAGCCCCGATCCCAGGACTGCCTTTGTGAGCTCTTCCACGAACAGCGGCACTCCGTCGGTTTTCGCGATGATCTCGTCCCGGACGTCGGCTGGCACCACCTTGCGATTTGTTAATCTGTCGATCATTGCCGCCACATGGCGCTGCCCCAGCCGATTCAAAGCGAGTGCTGTCACGTGGGGATAGTGGCCCCACGGCACTTCGAACTCGGGACGGAACGTGACAATCAGCAGGACCGGCCAGCGCTGCAGCCGGTCAATGGTCCGGGTAAACAAATCAAGCGTCGTCGGATCAATCCAGTGTGCATCTTCCAGGATGAACAGTACGGGGCATTGCTTCGCGAGGCCGCCGAGCAGCTCGATGAGCGCTAGTAAAGTGCGCTCCTTCTGCTCTCGCGGCGTGAGGCTGGGTGCTACGTACCGGCCCTCGAATGGCAGTGACAAGAGCGTCGCGAAGAATGGCGCAACATGACCGATCGCCGAGAACGAACGTTTTAGAACCGGTTCCAGTTTGTCGAGCTTGGTCTCAGCGGGGTCGTCAGGCGCAATCCCGGCCGCGCGCTCGAGTTGGGAAATCACGGGATAAAACGGGCTATTCGTATGATGAGGCGAACACTGATATACGATGCGCGTATGAGCCCCGTCGACGATCTTCTCCCGCAGCGCCGCGACGATCCGCGACTTGCCAATTCCGGCCTCGCCGGACAAGAGGATGACCTGACCTTCGCCATTTTGCGCCTGAACCCAGCGGTCCATCAGAAGGTCAACCTCGCGTTCGCGGCCAAAAAAACCGGTTGCACGCTGAGCCTGCCCGGCCCCGAAGCGACTTTCGGCCGTGTGTTCGCCAACGACACGCCACGACGGAACTGGATTGGCCATTCCCTTGAGAAACCGCGAGCCGAGATCCTCGAGGTCGAATATCCTGCCGAGCAGCGGTCTCGTTCCGTCGGCGATGACAACAGCGTTCGGCTCGGCGATTCCCTGGAGGCGGGCTGCAAGGTTCGGCGTCTCGCCGATGACCACCTGCTCCTGAGAAGAACCTTCACCCAACGTCTCGCCGACCACCACAAGACCGGTGGCGATGCCCACTCGGACCTCTAGTCGCGCCTTGGTCGGCAACATCAGCTGGCTGATCACATCGACGACTGCGAGTCCCGCTCTGACGGCGCGTTCGGCATCGTCTTCATGAGCCCTCGGATAGCCGAAATAAGCCAGTACGCCGTCGCCCATGAACTTCGCGATAAAGCCGTCGAATCGACGGATCGCCCGGACGCACGCGTCCTGAAACCCCCGGATAACCTCCCTCAGGTCCTCCGGATCGAGGCGACTCGAAAGCGCCGTCGAGCCGGCCATATCGCAAAACATGACCGTCAAGTGACGGCGCTCCGCGGCCAGCGGGGCCGGTCCAAGGCCCGGCGACTCCTCCGTCGCAAAGGGACCTCCTCGAACCTCCCGCACAAGCCCCACGCCACATTGGCCACAGAAGCTGGCCGTCGGCTCGTTCAGCGAGCCACAAGCGGCGCAGGTCAGCGCAAGCGGTGCTCCGCATCTGCTGCAGAACCTGTTCCCCGCCTTGCTCTCGGCCCCGCAGCTCGGACACCTCATGGGCTTCCCCGGGATGGCTCGGCCCGATCATTCTAGCACAGGCCCGACCCTCCATCACGATCCCTTGGCCAGACCATCGGGGTGAACGGCCAGGTCGTAGCGGAAGGAGCTACGACTCGAGACCCTGCTGGGCGATAGCACCATCGCGCGGATCTATGCGCGCTACGGCATCGAGCTGCGAGTGCCGCAGTGAGGCACTTTTCTGACGTAATGGGTTGAAGCAGACCTCGCACTTGTGTGAAGCGAGATTTGAAAATGACCCACCAGAGACATTGGCTAGGGGCTTCTGTCCCGCGCTTTGCCTTTAGGACCACGGCGGCTCTTCGCTCGCCCCGGCTGCCTCGTGGTGGGTCGTGACACCCGCCGAACGCAACCCGGTCAGCAATACAGTTCTCACAGAGGCAGGATCAAATCCAATTTCCTTGGCGTTTGGTGGATGTGCCTCGCTGCCCTTCAATCGGAGCGCCAGGTGCAATTGCTCGCAAAGGTGCTGAACGACGAGATTGACCTGATCGTCAGTCATGATCGGCTTCTCCTGCTGCCAGTTTGCACCCACCTAGGTAGCACACATCAAAATAGCCTGGCACGCGATTGGACCGCCCCAAGGATCCAGCCCACGCGATTTGCCCATCGGCGGGCCCTCTGTCGTCCATCTGTCGGGGCAGGCCGGCAGTGGCTAGCGGCGACTCGAACGACGCCTTTGACCCATTTTGGCCTGCCGAAGCGGCCTGACGACGTCCGTTCATCGAGGTAAGCGGACCTCGCAACAACGCGCGACCATAGTCCGAAAATGCCCCGGAACGGACGCGGACCGTTGGCCGCAGGCATCCCCGACAACGGAACGCCGCTGGTTCAGGCGCGTTGAAAAAGGCGAAGCAAATCCATTCTACCCGGTCGTGCGTGTGACGTCGCGGGGTGACGATTTGTCGGCTCAAGCCTTTTCCCTGACGGCGAGCGAATGTCACGCCCGGGGCTGGTCCGGTCGAACAGGTGGGAACAATGAGGGTCTGCGGAGTGGTGCGGGTCGGTTTGTTGACCGCCTTCATTGCGGCGGCTTGGCTCGGCCAACCGGTCCGGGAGGGCCTCGCCCAAACCCGACCATCCGTTTCCGCGAGTGAACCCGCCAAAGCGTCTGGGCCCAAGGCAAGCGCTCCCAGGAAGGAAGCGGGAGCGGCTGTGAGCCCATACACGGCAGGATTGGTAACGGGGCCACCGCTAAGCACCGAGTTCGCCATCACGCAGGACATTGCGACCACCTTGGCCACCGGCCAGGAGACCGGCCCTCGCGGCGAGGTCGCGTTACGGGTGCTCCCGATGGTGGGAAACGGTGGCATCCGCAACATCCTGGACGTGCTTACGCTGGCGGGTGCCGACATGGCGATCGCGCCTGTCGTCCTGGTCGACCGTCTGCGGGAGACAAGGACGATCCCGGACATCCAGAACAAGCTCGTCTACATCACCCCGCTTTTTGTCGAAGAGTTCCATCTCCTCGCGCGCTCCGAGATCAGGAGCCTGGCGGATCTTGAGGGAAAGACGGTCAATCTCGGCGAAGAAGGCGGTGCTGCCGCGGTGCTTGGCCGTGAGGTGCTCAACCGTCTGGAGGTGAAGTTCAGCGAATTGAATTTGGGGCTGGACGCCGCGCTGGATGGGATGAGGAAGGGGCAAATCGTCGCCAGCCTGCTGGTTTCGGGAAAACCGGTCAACGCCGTGGCCCGCGCCGCGCAAATGGACGGCATTCACCTGCTGCCGATTCCCTATTCGCGGGCGCTGCAGCAAGATTATCTGCCATCGACGTTCCGCCGCGAGGATTACCCAAACCTCGTTGGGGCCGGTGAAAGCGTCGACACGATCGCGATCAAATGCGCTCTTTTCGCCTACAACTGGCCGGCCCGCAGCGAGCGGTTTCAGCTCCTGGAACATTTTGTCGAAACGCTGTTCTCGCGGTTTCCCGAATTTCTCGGTGACGCTCACCATCCCAAATGGCGCGAGGCGAATTTGCCGGAGGTGCTGCCGGGTTGGCGGCGATTTCAACCGGCAGAGCGCTGGCTCCAGCGGCAATCGGGTGGAGAGGCCGCGCTTCGCAAGGCGTTCGGCCGGTTCCTCGAGCAAAAGCCAACCAGCAATCCGCCGGACCGCGAAGAGTTGTTCCAGGACTTCATGCGGTGGCAGGAACGCAAGCAGGGCAGGTGAGATTGGGAGATCACGATGCGCCATGCGCTGGTGACCGCAGCTCTCGTCGCCTCGCTCGGATTGATTGCCGATGTGAGGCAGCCTGCCGCCCAGTTTGGCCAGCCCCAATTGAGCCAACCCCAATTGGGCCAACCGCAATTTATCCAGCCCCCGTTTGGTCAACCCCAATTTGGTCCAGCCCAAAGCGCGGCGCCGCAGGGGCTTGCACCGACCGGGGTGCAAACGGCCGACAAGGTCGGAAAAACCAAAACAGCCGCTCGCAAAGTCGGCAAAGCGCACCGGAAGCACCACGTCGTTCGTGCGCCTCCAAATCAGCGGAAGCTTGCCGAAAAGAACGGATACAAGCGGGTCAGCGATCTCGTGAACTTCCCAAAGTTCTTTCCCAGCCTGGGCGTCGTCTTTGTCAAACCCGAAACCTTGCCGCTCGGACCATTCCTGTGCTTCGACCGCAAGGATCGCCTGGCGGCAACCGTGTATATGGTCCCGACACGAGACATCGACGATCACAAGCTATTGGAGGCGCCGGGGTTCGCTGGCGCAGCGCTTGACCACGTCAGCATCTACTTCAACCCGGGTCACCCCGGAGTGGATGTGCCGCACTATCATTTCGTGATCTGGCATGTGACCAGGAAGCAGGAAGCGCGTGTTGCAAAATGACGCGCGCCGACGATGTTCCGTCCTTGCGACAGAAAGGATATGATGGAGCGGATATGATCCGGGACACTCAGTCCTCGGCGGCGCCGCCAGACGCATGCCCTCATGGGTTCGCCCTGGCGATGTCGAAGATGTCGGCGGACTGTGAAGTACTTTACATTACTGTGTTCTTGGCCCGGGCTAAGATGGCGGAAGGCTTCTTTCTTGAAGGAGGCATCAGATGCTCGAGACAATCAAATGGAACTCCCGATATAACCCTCGCGGATGGGTGACGATGGCTGGCGCGCTCGTTGTACTCCGCGCCCTGAATGCATTGCGAAAGGGTGAAAGCAAAAGGCCGCCACTCTGGAAACACTTCGACGACACCCATCATTGGGACGCAAGCGCGGAAGAATGGGTCCCCAACGATGATCGTGATCGCGCGACGCATCATGCGTCCCGCGCGCCGAATTCCGGGACTCAAGATCCCTCTCGCTGACCGGGCCCGTCGAGCGGTGCGGGCGCGACAAGTGGCTGGATCGAGATGTGTGTGCCTGCCGGCCGCTTGATAGTGGTCAAGCGATGGGCCGGCGTGGCTCAAAGCCGCCGGGTCGTTCCATGCGGATGGCAAGCCGCCGGTGTGCGGCCGGGTTTACTCATACGAACCACCGACCTTCCCAGCCCCGTTGTTGTGCGACAAAACAACGCGACGGGCAAATCAATTCTGATTTAAAGAAATCGTGTCAAGCCCCGAAACAAAAAATATTTCGCTTTTCGCGAAGGGCAAATCAGGGGCATGTTTGTCGCCATCCCGTCCTACTCAGAAGGGCGTCGGCCGTCGTCACGGACGTTGGACGGGTTGCGATGGACGCTGGTTTGCGCTGAGACGATGGCGTGGACTAAGCGTACGGCAAAACCGTGTGGTCCTGGCGCCCGTTGCAGGCGTCAAGCTGTCGGGTAGGCGAGAGCTGAACGGCAGCGACGGAGTCAACCAAGAACTCGTCTCCGGGGAGATCACGGCATAAGCCGAAAAGCCATTGCGCAGGGAAGGCCGGGTGTTCACCGCTGCCCTGTATGCTCGTGTGCAGCCTTTTTAGTGCAAACCGCACACGGGACCGCGGGTGCAGCGCGCACCCGGTCTTCCCTGCGCCCTCTTATTGGAGGGTGGGAAGTTTCTGGCAAAGCTCGGGCGCATCGCGCCGCGAGATCGCGAAAGTGTGCTCAGTGCAGCAACAAAAAACACCGTCGTCCCGGCCTTGAGCCGGGACCCATACGCCGCGGCCCATCAATGAGAGCGCTGACGTTTGAGACCTTCTGCAAACAATGGCCGCCACGGCGTATGGGTCCCGGCGTTCGCCGGGACGACAGAAGAGACGTCAGTCGAACAAGCTCGAAACCGACTCTTCCGCCGCGGTGCGGCCGATGGCTTCGGCGATCAGCGGCGCGATCGAGAGCGTGCGGATATTGGCGGCCTTGTTGACCGCTTCCGTCGGCAGGATCGAGTCGGTGATGACGAGCTCTTTCAGCCTGGAGCCGGCGATGCGCGCGGCGGCGCCGCCCGACAGTACGCCATGGGAGATGTAGGCGTAGACTTCCTTGGCGCCGTTGGCGATCAGGGCGTCGGCCGCATTCACCAGCGTGCCGCCGGAATCGACGATGTCGTCGATCAGGATGCAGGTATAGCCGGCGACATCGCCGATCACATTCATGACTTCGGATTCGCCGGCGCGTTCGCGGCGCTTGTCGATGATGGCGAGCGGCGCGTTGATCC
The DNA here is from genome assembly GCF_018131075.1 of Bradyrhizobium sp. JYMT SZCCT0428. Classification (GTDB taxonomy): domain Bacteria; phylum Pseudomonadota; class Alphaproteobacteria; order Rhizobiales; family Xanthobacteraceae; genus Bradyrhizobium. The sequence continues at coordinate 63,771 of NZ_JAFCLS010000014.1, forward strand.
GCTTGGAGAGGCCGCGGGCGCGCACCACGCCGCCGACGTCGGGCGACACCACCATCACATTGGCGAGGTCGAAGCGCTCCTTGATGTCGCGCACCATCAGCGGCGAGGCGTAGAGATTGTCGGTCGGGATGTCGAAGAAGCCCTGGATCTGGCCGGCATGCAGGTCGAGCGTCATGACGCGATCGATGCCGGCATGGGTGATCAGATTGGCCACCAGCTTGGCCGAAATCGGCGCGCGCGAGCCGACCTTGCGGTCCTGCCGGGCGTAGCCGAAATAGGGGATCACCGCCGTGATGCGGCGCGCGGACGAGCGGCGCAGCGCATCGGTGATGATCAGCAATTCCATCAGATGGTCGTTGGCTGGAAACGACGTCGACTGGATGATGAACGCGTCCGAGCCGCGCACGTTCTCGAGCACCTCGACGAAGATTTCGTTATCGGCAAAGCGGCGGACGCTGGCCTTGGTCAGCGGCAGATCCAGCCCTTCGGCGATGGCCTTCGCCAAAGCAGGGTTCGAATTGCCGGCGACCAGCTTGATGGAGCCGTTCTTGGCGGACATCGAGGCCTCTCCCCGCGCCTTGCTGGATACGACGTTCAGCATCTCGGATACCTGTAGCCCGGCGGGTTTCGATGCGCGAGGAGATATCAGGCAGGTGGCGCGGCTGGCAACCCGTCGCAGCTGTTTTCCCGGTTAAAAATGAGCCGATACGGGACTTTACGGGGTAGGCTTAATGGCTGCTGAAGCCCAGCGCGGCGACACCGAATGCACCCTCGGCGGGTGCGGTCTGCTCCATGCTCGCGACCGCGGAGCCGCGGAGGCCGGGCGAGGGGGCTGGCGTCGGCTGCGGTGCTTCCGGCGTGCCGTTGATCATGCCGCTGAGGCCGCTGAGGCCGGCCTGCGCGATTTTCCGCAGCACGAGATCGTCGGCGGCGGCCCAAGCGTCGCGGCCGGCCTTGCCCGCCGGTTCCTCGCCGGACAGCCGCAGCGCGCGCTGCTGGTTGTTGTCGTAGACGTCCCAGACCCAAGCGATCATGGTCTTGCCGCGCACCACCTGCGCCGAGAGATAGCTGCGCACACGGTAGGAGGCGCCACCCTCGCGCGAGACGATCTGCAGGTTCCGCAGCTTCGATTCGCTGTCGATGACGCCGACCATGCGGTCGAAGACGTGCGGCGGCGGGCCGTCGATCGATTCGAAAGCCACGGTCGAGCCGCCGCTGGTCGCCATCGCGAACGATCCGCTCGCCGCGCCGCCACCGGCGCAGCCGCCAAGCGCACACGAGACGGCGAACAGCGCTGCGGCGATGATCGCGCGCGGGGCTCGCAGGCAGGGGGCTGGGATGAGGTCCCTCATTGCCCCCCGATATCGTTAAAAAGCATTAAGGTCTAGGGCAGGGATGGCGGCCTACTCACAAAGCCCGGCGCTCTGGCAGGACCGCCACACCTGGCCGAATATCTGCCTGGACATTTGGCGTATCGCTTGGCCAATCACGGCATTTTCACGGCCGCGCGGGCTGATCGGCGAGATAGTTCGTCATGGCAGCTCCAATCCACATCCATTCCCGGTTCGGGCTGCTGCACGGCGGTTGGCCGCGAAGGATCGTAATCAGCTCCCAATATCGGGTCGCACGGGCGTTTTGCTGTTGATATTTCGCACGCCACCAGATGCGGAAATCATCGTCGAACTTCCGCTGCGTGAGTCGGGCCTGTGTTTCCAGCCACTCCCTGGCCAGCGCCCGGCCGGTTTCCGAATTCGGCTCAAGGCCACGCGCGATAGCCTCCCCGGCCTTGACGACCATGGCATCACCTTCGGCCTTCCACGCCTCAGGATCGAAGGTCGCGCCGTCCCAGATGTCCTTGGCATTGGTTCGCATGTTGGCCGCAAATTCGGGATCGCGGAGCATGCCGGAAAGCTCGATCCACGCGTCACACTGCTCGGGCGTCGGCTCTTCAGGCAGTTCGGGGACGCTGTCTTCAATCATCTGGCGCATCCATTTGGCATCGATGTTCACGCCGTCAGACACCCGTTCGTAAAATGCCTCAACAACGCTGCGCCGTTCATCACGCGACAATTTGGTCATGGTCCAGAATCTCCTCAAATCGGCTTCAGTCAGTTCGGGCGAACGAAGGGCCGCACGCAGTGCCGCCGCGATCCGGCGTTGCGCTGCGATTTCGGCCTCGAGCGCCCGCAGGCGAAGCGCCAGTGCCTCGGTCAGCGAAAGCTCCTTCGACAACACCTCGCGAATAGCATCGAGACCGAGGCCGGCGTCGCGCAGGCAGCTGATAAGGTCGAGGCGGACGAGCTCGCTATCGGTGAAGACGCGATAGCCGCTCTCCGTTCGCCCTGCCGGCGGAAGCAGTCCCTGGTCCGAATAGAAGCGCAGCCTTCGAACGGACACTCCGCTGAGGCGCGACGCTTCACCGATGCTGTAGGTTCGATGTGTCATGCCGCGCCTTGTGCAGCCTCCACCGGGTGGAGAGTCAAGGCTGGATTCCCGCTCTCGGAGCTGGTTCCGGAATTGCGCTGGCGGAACTCAGTCGGTCAGCGCGATGGCGTGAACATGCCTTCCGTAATCCGGCTCTTTGCGATGCACCGAGCGGCGGTAGCTGTAGAAGCGTTCGTCGGAATAGGTGTCGACGCCGATGTCGTCGATCATCAGCACGCCGGCGTTTTCCAGCCGCATCCGGATGTAGCCGGCAAGGTCGAACATCGAATGGCCGGCGCGCTCCGAAGCAATGAAGTAGGCGGCATTGCCGGCGTCGGCATCCAGAAAACGTTCCAGGAATTCGCCGCCGACTTCGTAGGAATGCTGGCGGATCAGGGGACCGATCGCCGCCACCGTGCCGCTGCGGTCGGCGCCCAGCTTCTCCATCGCATCCACGGTGGATTCGATTACCCCGGTCAGCGCGCCCTTCCAGCCGGCATGGGCCGCGCCGATCACGCGGGCCGTGGGATCGACGAACAAAATCGGCCCGCAATCGGCCGCGGTGACGCCGATCGCAAGGCCTTCAGTGCGGGTGACCAGGGCGTCGGCGCGCGGCTTGTCCCCGGTCCAGGGGCCGGTCGCCACCACGGCATCGGGCGAATGGATCTGGTGCACGCTGAGAAAACGATCCGGTGCGACCCCCATCTGCTCGGCCATGCGGCGGCGATTTTCCGCGACGTGGGCGGCATCATCGTTCGAACCGAGGCCGCCATTGAGGCCCTCGTAAATCCCGCCGGATACGCCGCCCTCGCGGGTGAAGAAAGCGTGGCGCAGGCCCGGAATGGCCGAAAGCAACGAGGATCCGTAGGTCATGACGCCTCTTCGTCGGCAGCTTCCTGTTCGTCGGACAGGCCGGCGACCGAGGTGAGATGCGGCTCCGTGATCGCCAGCACCTTGAACATCGAGCCCATGCCGCCGCGGCCGCTATCGGTCAGCCGCTTCAGCGCATTGGAAATATCGGCGGATACTTCCGGCGTGGTCTTGCCCATCAGCGTCAACGCGCGGGTCTCGATGCCGAGCCGCTTGAGGAACTCGCCCTGCGTCACCGGACCGTGGGTGCGCGCGCCCATATCTTCGGCGGCGCGCACCAGCGCCTGGAAATCGACATGGGCGGTCACGTCGGCCTGTCCCGGATTCTTCAAGGGATCGGCGAAGCTGTGACGGGCGATGGCCTGGAAGGTGTCGCCGGCGTCGCTGCGCAGATGGCCGTAATCGATGATCAGCGCCGCGCCGTCCTGTTCGCGAACGCGCTTGGCGATCTTCATGATCTCGGCGTCGGGCCGCCATTCGAACACGGCGCCGACAGGGGCGGCACGCACCAGTGGCGGCAGCAGCACCTCGAAGCGCGGCGTCGGCTCGTCGGCGGCCGCGAACACCAACTTGCCGCCGTCGTCGAGCTTGATCACGCGCTCATGCCAGCCGGTCTCGCGCTTCACCACCTGGTGGATCGGCAGCACGTCGAAATACTCGTTGGCGAAAATAACCGCAGGGCCCTCGGGCACGTCGTCGATGCTGTCGTGCCAGCTGAGATTGCGCACGCCGGACAGCGTCGCGCTTTGCTTCTCGCGCAGCACCGGATTGATCTCGACGAGGTGTGTGCTGAGCGACTGATAGAGCGGCGGCAGCACCCGCAGCGCGCGCAGCGCATCCGCCATCATGGTGCCGCGGCCGGGCCCGAGCTCGACCAGCCGCAGCGCCGGCGGCGAGCCGATCGCCCTCCAGACCGAAGCCGCCCACAATCCGAGCAGTTCGCCGAACATCTGGCTGACTTCGGGCGCCGTTGTGAAATCGCCCTCCCGGCCCAGCGGATCGCGCGACACGTAATAGCCGTGCTCGGGATGCATCAGGCATAGTTCCATGTACCGCCAGACCGGCATCGGGCCTGACGATTGGATCAGCTTCCTGATCTCGGACTGCAGCGGCGAAAGTTCGGTCACGGCCTGCCTTGCGTTAAATTGACTTCTGCAAATGCTCCGGCGCCTTGCGCCATGCCATCACCATCAGGATGGCTCCGGCAATGATCATCGGCACCGACAACAGCATACCCATAGTCAGCCCGCCCCACAAAAATCCAAGCTGCGGGTCCGGCTCACGGAAGAACTCGCTTATTATTCGGGCAATTGCGTAGATCGCGATGAAACTGCCGAGGATCAGGCCCGGCCGCTTCAGGGCACCCATCCGAATCATGACCGCCAATATCGCAAACAGCAGGATGCCCTCGAGCGCCGCCTCATAGAGCTGGCTGGGGTGGCGCGGCAGCGGCCCGCCATTTGGGAACACCATCCTCCAGGGCACGCTGGAATCGGCCGGCCGGCCCCACAACTCGCTGTTGATGAAGTTGGCGAGCCGCCCGAGGAACAATCCGATCGGCCCGACGCCGGTGGTGATGTCGCCGAGCGAGAGGATTGAGATGCCGTGTTTGCGGCAGAACAGCATCACCGCGGCGACGCAGCCGAGGAAGCCGCCATGAAACGACATGCCGCCGTTCCACAATTCGAAAATCTCGGCCGGGTGCTGCGCAAAGTAGGCGGGATTGTAGAACAGCACATAGCCGGTGCGGCCGCCGACGATGATGCCGATCGTGACCCACAGGATGAAATCGTCGAGCTGCACCAGCGTGATCGGCGCCGGCCCGCCCCATAATCTCTCATTTTTGACCAGTGACCGTGCATAAATCCATCCCAGCACGATGCCGCCGATATAGGCGAGCGCATACCAGCGGATCACGAACCATCCGATCGAGAAGGCGATCGGATTGAAAACTGGAAAGTCGATGGTGAGGAAAGGCATTGGGCTCACAGGGCCTTGGTGTAGACGGCATAGGCCACGCCGAAGATCGGCGGGGACCCTTACATCGGAACCTTGCGATCAGGTGGCGAGGTTGCGGCGATAGAGTGCCAGCAGCCGCTCCCAATGCCGCTCGGCGGCGTCGCGGTGATAGACCGGCCGCTTCGGGAAGGCGAAGCCGTGATGGGTGCCGGGATAGACCTCGACCTCGTTGTTCGATCCCTTCATGCCCTGCTTCAGCTGCTCGATGATCTCGGCCGGCGCGTAGATATCGGTTTCGGCGCAGGCGAAGTACAGTTCGGCCTTGGTCTTGCCGGCGGCAATATGCGGGCTGTCCGGCTGGTCGGTCGCCAGATGCGTGCCGTAGATCGAGGCAGCGGCTTTCACCTGGTCCGGAAAATGCGTCGCCGCGTTGACCGCGTAGCGGCCGCTCATGCAGTAGCCGACGGTGCCGACGATGGCGGTGTTGGCGGCCTGTTGGGTCGCGGCATAGGCGAGCAGGGCCTTGGTGTCCTCCATCACCATCGGAATATTGATCGAGGCCATGAACTCGAACATCCGCTTGCGCTCGGGCGCATCCGGGTCCGGCGGAATCGGCCCCAGCTCCATCACGCCGGAGCGGTAATACATATTGGGCAGCATCACGTAGTAGCCTGAGGTCGCGAGCCGCCGCGCCATGTCGCGCAATTCCTCGCGGATCGCCGGCGCGTCCATGTAGAACAGGATGACGGGAAACGGTCCGCCGCGCTCGGGATGGGTGATGAAAGTGGTGGTCTTGCCGTCCTTGGTCTGGATGTCGATCTGCTGGTCGATCATGTGCGTTTCTGTTTTCTGATTTTGGCTAGGGGGGTGGGCGCCCGCTACGATTGCAAGGAAAGGAGGGCATGACAAGGCAACGGACATCACCTTGGCGTTGAACGGCACTCTTGAACCCGGGCGTTTGGATCGCCATTGTCTTGCTGGAAGCAGACCCAGTTGCAGCGACCGGAGCGTTTAGCGATGACCCAGACCAACAATCGGTTTTTCGACGAGATCGGCCGTTTGATGAACGACGCTGCCGGCGCCGCCCAGGGCGTCAAGCGCGAGGTCGATGCGGTCGTTCGCAACCAGGCCGAACGCATCCTGCGCGACCTCGACCTCGTCAAGCGCGAGGAGTTCGACGCGGTCAAGGACATGGCCCGGCTGGCGCGCGAGGAAAACGAGGCGCTGAAGACCCGCATCGAAGCGCTGGAAGCCAGGCTAGGGGGTTCTCAGCCGGCGACCAGCTGAGGGTCTATGTCATGTCCGGGCATAGCCGTTCGAAGAACGGCGTCGCTTCCGCTCGCCTGTGCCCGGGCATCCATCAATCTTCATGAAAAGACCGGCGATGAAGGATGGATTACCGGGTCAAGCCCGGCAATGACAGGCTTTGAAGGCGGGCAGAAAAATCCCCTGATTTCCTTGTCATTTTGGCGCTTTGGGGCTAAAAGCCCGCCACGTCCGCAGCCCCCGCACCCCTGGAGGCTTGCTGTCGGACGCTACCGGGCCGCGTTGCGGCCTTTAACTTTTTAGAAAACAAGGACTTAACACGATGGCGACCGTCAAGGAATTGAAGGCGACCGCGCGTCCGCAGAGCGGCAAGGGGGCCGCCCGGGCAGAGCGTCGCGCCGGGAGAGTTCCCGGAGTGATCTATGGCAACAACCAGCCCCCCGTGACCATCTCGGTCGACGATGCCGAACTGCGCCAGCGCATTCTGGCCGGCCGGTTCCTGACCACGATTTACGACATCGATCTCGAGGGCAAGAAGCACCGCGTGATTCCGCGCGACTTCCATCTCGATCCGGTGCGTGACTTCCCGCTGCATGTCGACTTCATGCGGCTCGGTGAAGGCGCCACCATCCGCGTCAGCGTTCCCCTGCATGTGGTCAACGGTGAAGTCTCGCCCGGCGTCAAGCGCGGTGGCACGGTCAACATCGTCACCCACACCATCGATCTCGAATGCTCGGTCGACAATATTCCGCAGTATATCGAGGCCGATGCCGGCGCGCTGGAAATCAGCCACTCGCTGCATCTGTCCGACATCAAGCTGCCCGCTGGCGTCAAGTCGCTGTCGCGTGAAGATGCAACGCTCGTGACCATCGTGCCGCCGTCCGGCTACGCCGAAGAACTGAAGGCGGCTGCTGCGGCTGCCGCTGGCGGTGCTGCGGCTCCCGGTGCTGCTCCGGCGGCGGGTGCGGCTGCTGCGCCCGCAGCGGGTGCTGCTGCTCCGGCGGCTGGTGCGAAGGCACCCGCGGCTGGCGCCAAGGCACCGGCTGGCGACAAGAAGAAGTAAGCGAACGCGGGATGCCGCGTCATGCGCCTGTTTGTTGGCCTCGGTAATCCCGGCACGAAATACGCGAACAACCGGCATAATATCGGTTTCGCGGTCGTCGATGAAATTGCGCGGCGTCATGGTTTCGCACCATGGCGCCGCCGTTTTCAGGGCGAGACGTCGGAAGGCACGCTTGAGCGCGAGCGCGTGGTCCTGCTCAAGCCCATGACCTACATGAACGAGTCCGGGCGTGCGGTGCAGGAAGCCGCGAACTTCTTCAAGCTCGGGGTCGGTGAGATCATCGTGTTTCAGGACGAGCTCGAACTGCCGCCGGCGAAAGTACGCGTCAAGGTCGGCGGTGGCATTGCCGGCCATAACGGGTTGCGCTCGATCTCCTCGCATATCGGCAACGACTATCGCCGGGTGCGGCTCGGGATCGGTCATCCCGGCGTCAAGGAGCTGGTACACAGCCACGTGCTGTCGGATTTCGCCAAGAGCGATCGGCCCTGGGTCGAGGCTCTGTGCGAGGCGGTCGCCGACAATGCCGGCTTGCTCGCGACCGAGCGCGCCTCGACGTTTCAGAACAAGGTGCACCTGGCGCTGCAGGCCAAGGGATTTTTAGACAAGGGCGATGACGGCGCTGCGTAACGCGCCGCCGACCGCCAGCAACAGACTTCAGGACACGTCATGGGATTCAAATGCGGTATCGTAGGCCTGCCCAATGTCGGCAAGTCGACGCTGTTCAACGCGCTGACCGAGACTGCCGCGGCGCAGGCGGCGAATTATCCGTTCTGCACCATTGAGCCGAATGTCGGCGAGGTGGCGGTGCCTGATCCCAGGCTCGATAAATTGTCTGCCATCGCTAAGTCGGCCCAGATCATCCCGACGCGACTGACCTTCGTCGATATCGCGGGCCTGGTGCGCGGTGCCTCCAAGGGCGAGGGCCTCGGCAACCAGTTCCTCGCCACCATCCGCGAGGTCGACGCGGTGGCGCATGTGGTGCGCTGCTTTGAGGATTCCGACATTACCCATGTCGAAGGCAAGATCGCGCCACTGGCTGATATCGAGACCATCGAGACCGAGCTGATGCTGGCCGATCTCGACAGCCTCGAAAAGCGCGTCGACAATCTTACCAAGAAGGCAAAGGGCAACGACAAGGATGCCAAGGAACAGCTTGATCTCGTCAACCGCGCGCTGGTGCTGCTGCGCGACGGCAAGCCGGCGCGGTTCCTCGAACGCAAGGCAGAAGAAGAGCGTGCCTTTGGCATGCTTGGCCTGCTGACGTCGAAACCGGTGCTGTACGTTTGCAACGTCGAGGAAGGCTCGGCCAAGGACGGCAACAGCTTTTCCAAACAGGTGTTCGAGCACGCCAAGAAAGAGGGCGCAGTCGCGGTGGCGATTTCGGCCAAGATCGAATCCGAGATCGCGACGCTGTCACGCGAGGAGCGCGTCGAGTTCCTCGATACGCTCGGCCTCGAAGAGGCCGGCCTCGACCGCCTGATCCGCGCCGGCTACCAGCTGCTCGACCTCATCACCTACTTCACCGTCGGGCCGAAGGAGGCCCGCGCCTGGACCATCAACCGCGGCACCAAAGGGCCTGCGGCGGCCGGCGTGATTCATACCGATTTCGAAAAGGGCTTTATCCGCGCCGAGACCATCGCCTATGCCGACTACGTCGCGCTGGGTGGCGAAGCCGGCGCGCGCGACGCCGGCAAGCTGCGGCTGGAGGGCAAGGAATACGTCGTCGCCGACGGCGACGTCATGCATTTCAGGTTCAATACTTAATGCGTCTGGCCCTGGTCGCGGATCGCGCCGAGGTGCTCGTTGATGCGGAATACGATCAGGATGAATTCTGCGGCGATGCGTGAAAACACCACGCCGACCACGACGCTGGCGATCGAGGACAGCAGCACGATGAAGCCGCCGAACGGGCTGATCGCCATCGCGGCTAGCCCTGAGAAAATGCCGGATATACCGAACAGCACGATCAGGCCGATCACCAGCCAGTAAAAGGTCTTGATGATCGTGGGCGTGATAAAACGGTCCCACTGAAACAGATCCTGAAAATCGAACATCGGTGGTTCTCCCGGCAAGTCGAAAGTGATTCGCGTCCAGCCTCGCTCTTGAGCGCACAGGGCCTAGCTCCGAATGGGGTCTCGAGCAAGCCGAAGACGCGCACCGGTTGCAACGGTGCTCGCCCGTCGGGCACGAGCCATGCGGGTGGGCGGGTTGAGATTGCTGCAAATAACGGCCACAATCGGGCTTCCGCACTGTAAAATCCCATCATGACAACGCTCACCTTCGAAGATTTCAAGCCCGGCCATTTCGGTACGTTCGGACCGCGCCACGTCACGCGCGAGGAGATCCTGGCTTATGCTGCGGAGTACGACCCGCAACCGATGCATCTGGACGAAGCGGCCGCAGCCAAGTCGATGCTGAAGGGCCTCTCCGGGTCGGGCTGGCATCTTTGCTCGATCATGATGCGGATGATGTTCGACGGCTTCATCGGCCGCACCGCGTCGATGGGCTCGCCGGGCGTCAACGAGATGCGCTGGCTCTCACCTCTGCGGCCGGGCGATGATCTGATGCTCGATATCGAGGTCGCGGAGGCACGAGTCTCGCGCAGCCGTCCCGAGACAGGCATCGTGACGTTCAAGGGCGTGGTCAAGAACGCCGCCGGCGTGACGCTGTGCGAGATGGTGTCGCCGATCATCGTGCGCCGTCGCGCCGATGCCGCGGCGGAATAGGATCTTCAATGCGTTTCTTTGAGGACATTGAAATCGGTTCGCGGCGTGAGCTCGGATCGTTCACCTTCACCGCCGAGCTGATCAAGCAATTCGCCGCGCAGTTCGATCCGCAGGCGTTTCACCTCGACGAGGAGGCGGGACGCCAATCGCTGTTCGGCGGGTTGGCGGCGTCAGGATGGCATGTCGGCTCTGTCTGCATGAAGCTCTTGGTCGCCGACGGCCAGCGCCTGACGCGGGAGGCGATTGCGCGCGGCGAGGAAGTTGCGGTCTGGGGACCGTCGCCCGGTTTTCGCGAACTGCGCTGGATCAGGCCGGTATTGGCCGGTGACACCATCAGTTTTTCGAGTGTCGTCGAAACCAAGCGCACCTCGGACAAGCGTCCCGAATGGGGCATCCTGCAGGCCCGCAATACCGGAACCAACCAGCGCGGCGAACAGGTGTACTCGTTTTTGGCCACCGCCTTCGTGCGTGGCGGAGCGCGGGTTCCTGATCCGAGCCGGTATGCTTAGCGAACCGTTTTCTTGGTCCGGGCGCAGTTTACCATTCTGCGAAGCAATTTATTTGCTAACACATTTTGAACTTTCTGCCTGCCATATGAGACCTAGGGGAAGTACCGAGGGCACGACCATGGCAGATCGCAGTCACCTGAAACTTGTCGGCTTTATTTTCGCTACCGTCACGCTTTGCGTGATGCTGACGACTGCGATGGTGGTGAAGGGTTATGCCGACGGCGGCTACACGCTCGAGAGCACGTCGACCATCCAATAAGGTCAGGCTTTGCTAACCATGGTGCTGGATCGTACCAGCACTTGGAACCGTGCGACCTTAAAGCTGGCCTGCCCGTCGCCGGGTCAGCTGCTCCAGATCAGCGTCATCAACACTACCGCAACCGTCAGCAGTCCGACGAACCGGACCATGAGCGTGCCCATGCCATGTGCCGAATGCGGCAGTGGATGGGTGTTGTTGGGCTGACCGTTTTGCATCTCGTATCCCTGGAAGTTTGCCTACCGTTGGGCATCCGTCCCTTGATCCCGACGCGCTGCTTATAAAGTTCAAAACAGCCACATATCAAACGAAACCGCCGCCTTCTGTTGAAGAAGACGGCGGGTGTAGGATTTTTGCAACGGTCTGGAATCAGTAAAAGATCCCGGATCAGCCAGGATCCCGGATCAGCTGTTGCGCAGCCCGTCGGCGGCGCGCTTCCACTGCGTGACGTTGTCGGCGATCATGCGCGTCGACTTCATCGCCGCCTGGCTGAGCTGCGCATAGCCGGAGATTTCGCGCTGAACGCGCTGGCCTTCGGCATGCAGGAGATCGCGCAGGCTCTCGAGTTCCGAGATCAGCTTCTCGATTTCAGCAAGCGAGGTGCCAGCGACGCGCTGGATCAGCGAGTTGACGTTGTTGACGGTGGCCTCCGCGCTGGCATCGAGCGGCACGGTTTCCGTGGCACCCGCAGGCGGACGGCGCAGATAGGCGATGTCGTTGCGGACGAAGTCGCGGATCCCGGCCTCGACTTCCGACACCGCAGCGAGGTTGCTGTCGACGACATCCTCAGTTGATTCAACTTGTTCGGTTCGATTGGTAGCGTTCATCGGCCATTCCTCTGTTTCGCGATAAGCGAGCGCGGACGTCCCCCGCACGACGAAGTGAAGCGTTCCTATCAGTAGTGTGGAATTTGTCTGCATCTGGGCCAATATGCGGCAATGCTGCATCATTCTGAAGTGGATTGGCGAAGAACTGCAGCGGTTTACCAGCTGCGCTTGAAGCCTGCGCCAAAGCTCTTGTTAACCACGCCCGAGGGGGTCTCGCCGACCGAACCCGAGATGGTGACGCCGTCGAACAGTTTTTGCTCGGCGCCGACCTTGCGCAGCCATTTGTCGTCCGAGGTCGACAGCGTCTGGCCGGCCATGAAGCTGGTGCCGGTGTCGGTGATGCTCAGTCGCGCCGACTGGTCGGTCTCATAGCTGCGGGTCGGATGGCTGATGATGCCGGGCACCGGAACGATGCCCTGCTGGATCAGATTGTAGCTGTTCTGCAGCGTCAGCGAGTATTGCTCGCTGAGCGGCAGCGATTTGCTCAGGGAGGTGCCGAGCTTGCTCTGGTCCGCCCCGGGATCGACGCGGGCTTCGACTGACGTCTTGTCCCAGATCGAGCCGACACCCGGCGCTGTGATCGCGGCCCAGGCGGTGCCGGACGATTGCGGCAGGCTGCCGCCATTGGCGAGTTTTTCCGACAGCAATTCCTGGGCCGTCAGCGTGCCTTGCCGGGCGACCGTCATGTCGGCGCCGATCCGCGCATCCCAGAACGGGGTCAGCGACTGCTTGACCGACACCGCGGAGCTGCCGTTCGCCTTTTCGTTCGCCGACCAGGCCGTGTCTGCGCTGGTCGCGGCTTTCGATGCCGCGCGGGTCTTGGCGGCAGGCCCGGTCAGGGGCGCGGCATCGAGATCGAGCTGGCTCCAGTCGAGCTTGGAGACGTCGATATCCTTCATGACATCAGGGTCATTCACGTCGGGCGCCGCCGCGACGTCGGGGGCCGCTTCCTCCGCCAGCTCTTCGGTATCTTCATCGGCGGGCGGCGTTTGCGCCGCCACGGCCAGCACCGCGGCCAAGCTGAAGCCGGCCACCAGCAACGGCAGCCTTGTCCAGCCAAATCGTGTCGTGGAAGTCATTACCCGCCCGCATTCCAAATCTGGTGCAGAATGCGTTGGCGGTGGTGCGAAATTATGGCGAGGGCGCATGTGCGATAAGCACCAGAGTCCGTCATGGCCGGGCTTGTCCCGGCCATCCACGTCTTGCTTGGGGCTGGCAAAGCAAAGGCGTGGATGCCCGGGACAAGCCCGGGCATGACGAAGACATAAATCGTAGGCGGCTAAACCGCCATGCGCGGCAGATGGATGGGATAACCCACCGCCTGCTCGACCAGGTCGAAGGTGTCGACCAGCACGCGGAGGTTGGTCAGCTTGCCGGCCTTGAACTGGGCGAAATGCGCGACCCGCAGGCTGATCGGCTTGTTCGAATCCAGCGCGGTCAGCGAGTAGCGCATCATCGAGGCGGCGGAATCGACCCCCAGCATGATCGACTCGCGGTCGAAGCGATGGACGCGGATGTTCTCGGCGATCTGCCTGATCACCTCGATCACGGCCGCCTTGCCCCGGCGCGAGCCGAAGAACGGAAACATGTCGATCGGTCCATAGATCGCCCAATCGACGTCCTCGTCGAGCAGGGCTTCGAGATCGGCAGGCTGGCGTTCATTGATCGCACGATGCAACGCGCGCGAAAAACGCCAGAGACTATGCTCTGTCATTTGAGTTGGTCCTTGAAACTGATTTCAAACGGCAACGGCCCAAGAACGGCCCCAAGGCGTCCGCGTCGACGCCGGCCAGTCGCTAAATTCATTCGTACACTAACAATAGGCGTTTTTCGCTAAAATACAACCGACGTTTCTGCATTGCACAAATGCAGGATTTTCCGTGTTTTTGCCGCCGCTCGCGCCGTTTTTACCGCTCCCGGCGGCGCACCGGCTCGCGCTCGATGGCGATCTCGGCGTCCTTGATCGCGATCACGCCGAACAGCAAAGCGCCCCCGATACCGCCGATCGCGGCGCCCAGCGGCATGAAGGTAAAGAACACCAGCATGCCGTTATAGCCTTCAAAACTCGTGACTTTAAAGATTTCGACCCAGGCCAGCCCGGCCCCGATTCCAAGTGCTGCACCTCCCAGCGCCCCCAACGCCAAACCAAGCAGAGCCAGCAATGCGATCTTCATATGTTCTTTTGCCCCGGAAAAAGCCTTGTGGTGTGTCGTCGCCGGGGCGGTGAGGTTCAACGGTGACGTATAATTCGTCATTCCGGGATGGTCCGCAGGACCAGACCTCAGGTGCGCAATTGCGCACCGGGGAATCTCGAGATTCTCAGGTGCGCAATTGCGCACCATAGTTCGATGCTTTGCATCGCCCCGGAATGACATTGTCTCCATCTACTCCGGCTTCCCACCCTTCAGGGCCGCGCTGACGTCGCGCTCCAGCAGCTGCTCGACCATGTCGAAGGTGTCGATGATCTCGCGGATCTGGGCGATGCGGCCGTCGCGGAAGGTATAGAACGCCGCGATGTCGAACTGCACCATCCGCTGATTGCTGCGCTTGCGGAAGAACACCCGGATGTTCGCCGCCACCCTGTCGCCCTCGGCGACCAGGATCGGCACCTCGCAACGCATCTCGGAATAGCGGGCGTGGACGGTGGTCCACATCTCGCGCATCGCTTCGGTGCCGCGGCGATGACCCATGTGGGGAAGCAGGTCGACCGGGGCGTTGGCGATGAATTCGACATCGTCGGTGCAGCGCGCCAGCGCCCCCTCGATGTCGCCGGCATAGTAGACGTCGAGGAAATTCAGTAGGCGCTGCCGATGCAGGTCCGCGGTCATCCAGTCGTTCTCCGCCGAGTTTCAACGTGCCCCGCGGCGGCCGGTTCCACAGCGAACGCCATAACACAGCGGCCGATCCGCAAAAGCAGGCACAAAGTCTGACGTCGCCAGCGTGGAAACGGTTCACTACTGCCAGCTGCAAGTCTTCAATCAAAACTTGCAATTGACGCCCGGCTGCATTGTGGGCCGAACGGTTGGGTTGGCAATGCGAGGAACTACGGAGGCCGCTGGAATACGCTGCACCGGCGCGGCCGCTGGTGCGTTCGCGTGCGAATGAAATGGAAGGGATTCGAATTTCAAACAGCCAAACCGACTACTCTCTAATCCGTCATCCCCGGACGAACGCACTTGCGCTCGCTCGGGAGGTGCGCGCTCTTGCGCGCCTCGAAGGACGACGGCCCGACTGTGGCCGATTCATCCTTCGAGGCTCGCTGCGCTCGCACCTCCAGCGACAACGGCGTAGCCGTTGCGCGGGGATGACGGGTAGAGAACATGTCTTCGCATTCCCGCGACGCGTTGCGCCCGAGGTTTGCAAGAATTCTTTCGCCCCCGAAAATCAGAGGGCGCAGGGAATGCCGGATGCGCGCTGCACCCGCGGTCTCGTGTGCAATGTGCACAAGGAAGTGCGCACACGAGCATACAGGGCAGCGGAGAACATCCGACATTCCCTGCGCAATGGCTTTACGGCTTATGACGCGCTCTCCCCGGTGAGACGGCCTCTATTGCCACCGTCGCCTCGCGGATCGCTCCGCAAGACTTGACGCCGTTACGGGCGCCAGGACCACACGCTTTCGCCGTACGCTTCAGCCGCGACCGTCAATCGCAACCTCAGCGTCCACCGCGACCCGCCCCTCGTCATGACGACGGCCGACGCCCCTCTGAGTGGGACGGGATGCCGATAGTTGTGCAGGCGATTTGGGGCGGATGGAAAGAGAAATATTTTTGATTTGCAGAAATTTCCTGCTTGACACGATTTCCGTAAATCGGAAGTGATTTGCCCGTCGTGCCGTTTTGCCGCAGCTCTTTCCGTTCCCTCCCCCCTTGCGGGGGAGGGGCAGGGAGAGGGGTGGCGGCAACGGCGGTGCGCGTGGCTTACCCCTCTCCCCAACCCTCCCCCGCAAGGGGGGAGGGAGCCGACCGTTCGAGTGGCGTCGATGTCGCCCCACATAGCGGAGAACAACAAAAGCCCGCCTTCCTCACCCCTGCGGCGTCACCTTGCGCGTGACAAGATCGATGATGAATTTGCCGCGCCTCTCGTAGCCTTCCGGCACATAGGCCTCGCCGCGCGAGAGCTTGCCAAAGACTTCCTTCGGTTTGGGAAACACCTTGCGGCAGGCCTTCCGGATCGTGTTCGCGTCGGCATGGCGCACTGTCACGGTCAGCGTCTGCGGCCGCGGCCCGGCCTTGATGTCCGAGACTTCGAAATATTTCGAACGCTCCTTGCAGGTAACGACGTTGGCGCCATAGGCGCGAATCGAATCCGCCGCGGTGATCAGAAAATCCGGCGAGATGCTGATGTTCCTGCTGTAGTCCTGGGTGAACACGAACTCGGCGACGCCGGTTTCCAGATTGCCCTGGCCGGTATGGCCGGTGATACACATCAGCCAATCCTGCTGCGCGCTCTTCGCCAGGGTGATGCAGTCATTGACCTGCGAGCCCGGCTGAAAACTCCTGAAACTGGTCTTGCCGCCGCTCTGCTCGAACACGACCGAGCCGCCATTGTCGGTCGCGTGCGGCTCGCAGCCGCTCTCGTAATTGACCACCAGAAGCGGATTGCCTGCGGCGATGAACCGGCCACTGTGACGATCGGCTGTCAGCTTGACGTCGCACGCACGGTCTCCCGCATCCGGATAGTTCTTCGCCCGCTTGCAGGTCGATCCTTCGATATCGGTAGCTTCGCAAAACGTCGACAGCAGCGCGCGGTCGGCATCGTCAGCGCGAGCCGGGCTGGCGAGCAGGCAGGCGCCGGCAATGGCCAGCGCGACGAGAGCAGCAAACGATTTCGGCATCGGGCGGGTCATGGTTTCAGTCGGCGGGAACAATTGGTTCATGTTGGCTTGGTCGGCGCAAGGCGGGGCCGCGTTCACGCGGGAACGAGTACGGCCTGTCCCGCGTTTCTCCTGCTATCAATGGAGAATCTGATGACCAAACCGATTGAAAAAACCATTACGCCCGTTCCCGAGGAGAACAGGAGTCACAAGGGCCCCGGCAGCACGCCGAAGGTGGCCGTCGACACCACCAAGGGCCATCGCGACGACGAGAAGAACAACATCCGCGAACAGGGCGATCACGGCAATATGACGCAGAACACGAGTAATCGGCGGTCGGGGTGATCGGCGGCGCACCCACCCTCCCTCGTCATTCCGGGGCGTGCGAAGCACGAGCCCGGAATCCATAACCACGATCGGGAGTATGGATTCCGGGCTCTCGCTTCGCGAGCCCCGGAATGACAAGGGGAGGGAGTGCGTGACACGCATCACGCCACACCCCTGCACAACCACCTATCCTGGCGGCATCAACGTCCCCACCGGGGACCACAGAAAGCCGCCGCCATGAACGTCATGTCAGCCCCGAAATCCAGCTCGCGGAACCGTCTCGAAGGTTTTGTGCTGACCGCGCTGTTCCAGGGCTTCCCCACCTTCGCCGCCGCTGCGCTGATGCTCAAGCTTGTCGGCAGCCACGAAATCGTCGGCCAGCGCTACGGCGCCGCGATCTTCGTCGTGCTGGCCGCTGTCTTTTACGCCCTGCTGACGCCGTGGCTCGCGCGCAAATTCCCGAAGCGGTTCGGGTACGGCTTCGAACCGCTGTTCTTCGACGCCAGCCTGTCCTTCATCGAAAAGATCGCGCGCTGGCGGACCCAGCCGGTCACCTCGCTGCAACTGGTGACCAACGTGATGTTGCTGTCGCTGCTGGCGGTGGGGATTGCAAGCGTGGGGTAGGGCTCGTCTCGGGGCGATGCGAAGCATCGAACCCGGAATCCATAACCGCGATCGGGAGTATGGATTCCGGACAGCCGCTTCGCGGCTTCCGGAATGACGGCTTAATGATTGATCGCTACCTCTTCTTCCACCCGCCCCGATGCCCCGGTGCGCCGCCGCTCGATCGCGGCGCCGGGCCGAACTCCGGCCCCGATTGGCGAGAGTCGGTGGGCTGGAAGATTTTGGTGTTGCCGCCGATGTCGGGCTTGCGCGGTTTTGCGCCGCTGGGGCGGTCGGGCAGGGATTCCGGGCCGTGCATTTCGTCGAGGTGGGGTTTGTGGACTTTGGAGGTGCCGGTGGCACCGCCCGTGGGCTGCCCCTCACCCCGACCCTCTCCCCGCGAAGGGCGGGGCGAGGGGGAAGAGGCACCGCTGCCGCCGCGCATTCCGAAGCCTCTTTTCTTCGAGGCGCTGGCCGGGAGGTTCGCGGAGTCGCCATATTTCTTCGTGCCCGCGTACGCACCGGCCTTCGCGGCCACGCCGCGCTGCTTGATGGTGGGGTCGTCGACCACGGCGAGCTCGGTGGCGCGGAGGCGTTTGACTTCGTCGCGTAATCTGGCGGCTTCCTCGAAGTTCAAATCGGCGGCGGCTTCGCGCATTCTTGTTTCGAGATCGTTCAGCACGGTCTCGAAATTGTGGCCGATGCTGATGACGTCGTCGGCCATGCCGCCGTCGCCGATTTCCACCAGCACATGGTCGCGCTCGTAGACGCTGTTCATGATGTCGCCGATGGATTTCTTGATGCTTTCGGGCGTGATGCCGTTGGCGGTGTTGTACTCGACCTGCTTCTCGCGGCGGCGGTCGGTTTCGGCGATAGCGCGCTCCATCGAGCCGGTCATCTGGTCGGCATAGAGGATCACCTTGCCGTCGACGTTGCGCGCGGCGCGGCCGATGGTCTGGATCAGCGAGGTCTCGCTGCGCAAAAAGCCTTCCTTGTCGGCGTCGAGGATCGCGACCAGCGCGCATTCGGGAATGTCGAGGCCCTCGCGCAAGAGGTTGATGCCGACCAGCGCGTCGAACGCGCCGAGGCGGAGATCCCTGATGATCTCGATGCGCTCGATCGTGTCGATATCGGAGTGCATGTAGCGCACGCGGATGCCCTGCTCGTGCAGGTATTCGGTGAGGTCTTCCGCCATGCGCTTTGTCAGCACCGTGATCAGCGAGCGATAGCCGGCCTGCGCGGTGGCGCGGACTTCGCCGACGAGATCGTCGACCTGGGTGCGGGCAGGGCGGATGTTCACCGGCGGATCGATCAGGCCGGTGGGGCGGATCACCTGTTCGACGAACACGCCGCCGCTTTCGTTCAGCTCCCAGCCGCTCGGCGTGGCGGACACCGCGACCGATTGCGGGCGCATCATGTCCCACTCCTCGAAGCGCAGCGGGCGGTTGTCCATGCAGGAGGGCAGGCGGAAACCGTATTCGGCCAGCGTCGCCTTGCGCCGAAAATCGCCTTTGAACATGGCGCCGATCTGGGGAACGGTGACGTGGCTTTCGTCGGCGAAAACAAGCGCGTTGTCGGGGACGTATTCGAACAGCGTCGGCGGCGGCTCGCCGGGGCGGCGGCCGGTGAGGTAGCGCGAATAGTTCTCGATGCCGGCGCAGCTTCCCGTCGCTTCCATCATTTCGAGATCGAACGTAGTTCGCTGCTCCAGCCGCTGCGCTTCCAGCAGCCGGCCCTGGTTGTTGAGCTGGTCCAGCCGCAGCTTCAATTCTGATTTGATCGACTTGATCGCCTGCACCAGCGTCGGCCGCGGCGTCACATAGTGCGAGTTGGCGTAGATCTTGATGAATTCGAGATCGTCCTGCTTGTGGCCGGTGAGCGGATCGAATTCCTCGATATTTTCGACGGTGTCGCCGAACAGGTTCACGCGCCAGGCGCGGTCTTCATAGTGCGCCGGGAAGATGTCGATGACGTCGCCGCGAACACGGAAGGTGCCGCGGGTGAAATCGGCCTGGGTGCGCTTGTATTGCAGCGCCACGAGGTCGGCGATCAATTGCCGCTGGTCGATGCGCTCGCCCTTCTTCAGCGCGAAGGTCATCGCGGTGTAGGTCTCGACCGAGCCGATACCGTAGATGCACGACACGGACGCGACGATGATGACGTCGTCGCGCTCCAGCAGCGCGCGCGTCGCCGAGTGGCGCATGCGGTCGATCTGCTCGTTGATCGAGGAGTCCTTCTCTATGTAGGTGTCGGTGCGCGGCACATAGGCTTCGGGCTGGTAGTAGTCGTAATAGGAGACGAAATATTCCACCGCGTTGTCGGGGAAGAAGCTCTTGAACTCGCCATAGAGCTGCGCCGCCAGCGTCTTGTTCGGCGCCAGGATGATGGCGGGGCGCTGCGTCGCCTCGATCACCTTGGCCATGGTGTAAGTCTTGCCGGAGCCGGTGACGCCGAGCAGCACCTGGGTGCGGTCGTTGCGGCTGATGCCTTCGACCAATTCCTTGATCGCGGTCGGCTGGTCGCCCTTCGGTTCATACTCGGACTTGATCTCGAAGCGCACGCCGCCTTCGGACTTCTCCGGGCGGGGCGGGCGGTGCGGCGTCCAGACCTTCACGCCGCCGCCTTCGCCCTTGAATTCGGGCCGGCCCTCGCGGATCAGATCTTCCAGCGCATCGGCCGTAGCCTGGACGCCGAGCGCCTCCATCTTGTTGCGCGGCGGCCGCGCCAGCGCGGCGGCGTCTTCCTCCTCGGTGGTGAAGCCGAATTGTTTTGCCAGTGCCGGATCGAGCGTCGGGATGGTCGCCGACGTGCCGTAATTGGCTTGCGGGGCTTCGTCGAGGCCGTCCGGATTGCTTCGTGCGCCCGGCGGCTGCGGATTCGGGCGCAGCGGTTGCGGATAGGGATCGGCGGAACTCGGCGGGAAGTTCTTGGGCGTCGACGATCGCGCGCGATGCACGGCGGCTTCGCCGCCGGAACGGCGGTCCTTCGAATTATCCGGCGGCGGCTGCAGGCCGGTGCCCGAGCCCATGCCGGCATCGCCGCGGTTGATCGCGGGATTGAGCAGTTCCGCCAGAGCGGGCCCGATCGGCTGAACTTCCGGCCGGTGCGCTTTGGATTTCGGGGTTTTGCCTGATTTTTTCGGGGAGTCGGGTTTCTTCGCCATGGGGCGAATATGGGGCCAATCGGCGCGCGAAAAAAGGGCAAAGCCGGTGTTGATTGAACGGCCGATTTTAGGCCGTTCCAATGTCAGCAGGTGTCAGCGTCAGGCGAAGACGTCGCCGGAATCCGCAACCGTCGCGGGGGGTGAATCGGCCTTGACGATGTCGAGATGGATGCCGCCGCACTTCGTGCAGCGCATGGTCCAGTATTCGGCGCCGGCCTTGCCGGGGATGATGCGCAGCACGGCGAGGGAGGCACTGCATTGCGGGCAGTTCGACATCACCTGCCTGGGTGGCTGCGCCGGGTTGGGTTCGACTTGCGACATCCCAGCCGCCTGTTTCAGACCGACGCCGCCATCGTGTAGCGCTGCCGGTTGTGGTCGATATGGGCTTTCGCATCCGCGATCGCCGCTTCCGGATCGGACCATGCAAAGCCGACTTCGAGCGTCGGAAACGACAAGCCATCGATGACGACCGGCGCGAGATCGGCTCGTTGTATCCTGGCGTGCCATTGCCCTCTCCCCGCTTCGAACGACTGAATTTCAAAGCCGCCGTAAATCATGGCTGAACTCCCGGGATCCCGATCGCCCCCGCGATCATCCGGGCCTGACCAGACCATGGTTTTTCGACGGCCGGTGTGAACCGGTTCACATCTCGCGGCATTTTTGCGGAAGCGGGAACTTCAGCGTAGGGCGGCAATGTGATCGGCGAGCACGGCGGCATCGTCGCCGACGCCCGACAAAAAGGCGGAGTACAGCTTCGACAGATAGGGCAGGCCGAGGAAATAGAGCCCCGCTACCTCTGACACGCCGCCCCGATGGACCGGCTCGCCGCTGCCATCCCGGACCGGAAGGTCGATCCAGCTGAAATCGACGCCGTAGCCGGTGGCCCAGACCACCGCATGGACCTCCTCGTTGCCGAGGTCGAGGCGCCGGATCGGTTCGGTGACGCAAGGCGGATCGGCCAGCACAATACGGGCGGCGGGGTCAGTGGGCAGATGGAGGCCGTGCTGTTCGACATGCGCGTCCAGCATGTCGAGGAAACCTGCATAATAGAGATCTCCGTTGGCGAGATTTTCGGCGAGACCAGCGGCAATCTCGAGCACGCCGTCGCGCGCCGCCAAAACCCTTCCCAGCAGCGTGATGCCGTCAGCGGCGAATCGATGGAAGTCGATGGTGTAGCCGCCATAGGCGCCCGTGATCGACGGGTTGACCCGGATCGGGCCGCGCTGCTCCGCCGTCATGTCGAACAGGCGAAGGGCGCCGAACCACCAGGTCAAATCCTGTCCGCGGTAACGGCGCGGCATGCGGGTGTGCTGGCCGACCGAAAGAAAGACGCGGCGGCCGGCGCGATGCAGTTCGTCGGCGATCTGCGCGCCGGACGCGCCTGCGCCAACCACCAGCACGGCGCCCGGTGGCAGCTGGTCGGGATTTTTGTAGCTGCTGGCATGGACCTGAAACACCGGATCATCGCGCAGCAGGTCCGGCATCAGCGGCTGCTGATAGGGCCCGGTCGCGACCACGACGTTGTTGGCCTCGATGGTGCCATCCGCGGTCTCGGCGATGAAGCCGGCGTCGCCGCGCTTCAAATGTGTGACCTCGACGCCGCAGCGGATTGGCGGCGCGACGAATTCGGCAAAGGCGTCGATGAATTCCACGATCTCGCCGCTGGTCGCAAAAGCGTCCGGATCGCTGTGCGGAAAGGCAAAATCCGGCAGTTGCACCGACCAGTTCGGGAACTGGAATTTCAGCCCGTCCCAGCGCTCGCTGCGCCAGCGCTCGGCAATGCGCGCCCGTTCCAGCACCAGATGCGGGATGCCGCGCTGCTTGAGCCGGTAGCTCATCACGAGCCCGGCCTGGCCGCCGCCGATGACCAGCGTGTCGATGCGTTCAGTTGGCATGGCGCGGGCCCTTGCGGCGGGCGGCGGGTTCGGCCGCCGCGCGGATGATCCAGCGCCGGAACGCGACAAAGTCGCGCTGGCCGGTGCTGTATTCGCGATAGACCAGGTACCAGCGCATGCCCTTCGGCACGCTCAGCGCAAACGGCGCCACCAGCCGGCCGGCGGCGAGGTCGTCGTCGATATAGGGGCGGATGCCCATCGCGATGCCGAGGCCGTCGACCGCGGCCTGCAGCGCCTGGCCGTAGAATTGAAACTCCGGTCCGCGCGCGCTGACGCGGGCGACGCTTGCCGCCTTCAGCCATGACGGCCAGTCGTCAGGCGAATGCGCGACGCGCAGCAGCGCGGGTCCCTTCAGATCGCCGGGCCGCTTGAGCGAGCTGGCGAGGCGGGGCGCGCAGACCGGCAACAGATCGGCCGCGAACAGCGGCTCGGCGATCAGCCCCGGCCATTCGCCGTCGCCGAGCTGGATGCCGCAGCTCCAGTCCTCGCCGAACGGCGCGGCCGCGCCGCCGGTGGTGATGCGGACATCGATGTTGGGTTCCTGCTTGTGGAAATCCGCCAGCCGCGGGATCAGCCAGCGCATCGCAAAGGTGGGCCCGACGCCGATGGTCAGCACGCGGACGGTGGAGGGCGCGGTGACCTGCGCGGTCAGGCTCGCCAGCGCGTCGAAGATCGGCGTCAGCCCGCTCTGATAGGTGCGACCGGCGGCCGTCGTCACCAGGCGGTTGGCCTTGCGCTCGAACAGCGCCACCCCGAGCCGGTCTTCCAGAAGATGCACCATCCGGCTGACCGCGGCCGCCGATACGTTGAGTTCGCTACCTGCCGCCGCAAAGCTGCCGCTCCGCGCCGCAGCCTCGAATGCCTTGATGCCGTTGAGGAAGAGCAGCCGCCGCATTCCAACCCTCAGGAAAACTGATGCCAGGGCAAGATAACTCAGTTTGCACGTCGCGTCCAAGCGCGGCAGTAATATCCTTGGAGATTCAAATGACGCCGCTTTTGATCGCAGCACTGGGTTTGTTGATGGTCGCGACAGCTTTCCTGTCGGGCCTGTTCGGCATGGCCGGCGGCATGATCCTGATCGGCGTGCTGCTGGCCCTGATGCCGCTGCCGACGGCGATGGTGCTGCATGCGATCACGCAGATGGCGTCCAATGGCTGGCGCGCCTTCCTGTGGCGCGCGCATATCAGATGGCGGCCGGTCGCGGTCTATCTGATCGGCTGCGCGCTGGCGCTCGGGCTCTGGTCGCTGACTCGTTATGTGCCGGACAAGCCGATCGCGCTGCTGCTGCTCGGGGTCACGCCGTTCATGGCGCGGCTGATGCCGGCGAATTTGAAGCCGGACCCGGACAGCATCTGGCAGGGCAGTTTCTACGGCTTCATCTGCATGGGTCTGATGCTGATGACCGGCGTGTCCGGCCCATTGATGGATACGTTCTTCCTCGGCGGCAAGTTCGACCGCCGCGAGATTGTCGCGACCAAGGCGACCTGCCAGGTCGCGAGCCACCTCGTCAAGCTGGTCTATTTCGGCGGCATCATCGATCAGGCGGCGTCGCTCGATCCGGTGCTGGCGGCGGTGGCGATCGCAGCCTCGATGCTCGGCACCACGCTGGCGCGGCGCATTCTGGAAGCGATGAGCGACGCGCAGTTCCGCACCTGGGCGGGACGGTTGATCACGACGGTCGCCAGCTACTACATCCTCTATGGCGGCTGGCTGCTGGTCACGCGCTCCAGCGCGATGGCATTTTGATATCGAACGGCATTTCGAACGAAGGAGGGCCCGATGACCGAGACGACAGACGCACTGGTGCTCGATCTCGTCGAATGGGTGGCGCGCGAGCCGAGACTCTATTCCGAAGTGATCGAGACCTGGCGCACCTCATGCCCGCGGCTGACGATCTGGGAAGACGCGGTCGATCGCGGCTATGTCGCGCGCCAGCCGGTGGCCGGCCTCGGCGTGCGCGTCGCGATTACCGAAGGCGGCAAGAATTTTCTGCGGGAACACGGGCGGGCGAACTGATCGTTTCGCGCGCGTGCGGGAAGGCATCACATTCGCGCGCGCCGGACCAATTCCATTGACTTCACGGCGCGACCCGACCACATTCATGCATCCGCATCCTTTTCGCGATGCGTGCAGTTTCCTCAACGCGGGACCGTGCCCATGATCGACCTTCATTACTGGACCACGCCGAACGGCCACAAGATCACGATGTTCCTCGAAGAGACCGGGCTCAGTTACAAAATTTTCCCGGTGCAGATTGGCAAGGGCGAACAGTTCAAGCCGGAGTTTCTGGCGATCGCGCCGAACAACCGGATTCCCGCGATGGTCGATCATGAGCCGAAGGGTGGCGGCAAGCCGATCTCGGTGTTCGAGTCCGGCGCGATGCTGCTGTATCTCGCCGAGAAGACCGGGAAGTTCCTGCCGGCAGATCCCTATGGCCGCTATGATGCGATCCAGTGGACGTTCTGGCAGATGGGCGGTCTCGGGCCGATGGCCGGGCAGAACCACCATTTCCGCAACTACGCCCAGGAAAAAATCAAATACGCCATCGACCGCTATGTGAATGAAACGAACCGGCTCTACGGCGTGCTGAACAAGCGCCTCGCCGACCGCGAATTCATCGCCGGTGATTACTCGATCGCCGACATGGCGAGCTATCCCTGGATCGTGCCCTACAAGAATCAGGAACAGAATATCGACGACTTCCCGCATCTGAAGCGCTGGCTGGAGACCATCCGCGCGCGGCCCGCGACCGAGCGCGCCTACGCACTGGCCAAAGAGATCAATCCGAATTTCGGCCAGCCGGTCAACCGTACCGAGGAAGAGCGCCGGGTGCTGTTCGGCCAGACCGCGGCGGTGGTGCGGTAGGCTTGCGCGCCACTCCATCCACGTCATTGCGAGCCAACGGGTCGCGCGAATGCGCGCCCGATGACAGGCTCCGCGAAGCAATCCATATCTCCGCTCGGGGATAGATGGATTGCTTCGTCGCTTGCGCTCCTCGCAATGACGGTTAGTCTGGCAGCTGTGTTTCAAACTGGCGCGCAAGCATGACTCTCAAACTCTTCGAACTCGTCGGCGCCGACGCCGCGCGCCCGTTCAGCCCGTACTGCTGGCGGACGCGGATGGCGCTGGCGCATAAGGGGCTCTCCGCGGAAACCATCCCGTGGTGTTTTACGGAAAAGGACGCGATCGCGACGCACGGATCCGAAAGGGTGCCGGTGCTGCTCGACGGCGAAACGTCGGTCGTCGATTCCTGGACCATCGCGAACTATCTCGAAGACAAATATCCGGACCGGCCGTCGCTGTTCGGTGGCGAGGGCGGCCGCGCCTTGGCCCGCATGCTGAACTGCTGGGGCGATGTTACCGTGATCGGCGGCCTGTCTCCGATGATCGTCGCCGACATCCCCTTGAACCTGAAGCCGGTGGACGCCGCCTATTTCCGCAAGTCACGGGAAGTACGCTTCGGCAAGCCGCTGGAAGAGGTGGTGGCGGACCGCGACGAGACAGTCGAAGGCTTTCGCAGGTCGATCGACCCGTTGCGGCTGACCTTGAAGACGCAATCCTATCTCGGCGGCGGGCAGCCGAATTATGCGGACTACATCGTGTTCGGCGGGTTTCAGTGGGCGCGCGTGGTCAGCCCGTTCAAGCTGCTTGGGGAAGACGATCCGGTCTATGACTGGCGCGAGCGGCTGCTCGACGCGTTCGACGGCATGGCGCGCAAATCGCCGGGGTTTGCGGTGTAGGTTCCGGCGCGCGACAGCCCGCTTGACAGAAACCGGTCGTCTCCGTCATTCTTGCCGGGCTGCATGTAGGGCGCATCGGCTTTCGCCGAAGGGGCAATGCCCACCTACGTAACGTCAACCGTAGCTGCGCCCATGCTGAATCTCGAAAACCTGAGGAAGCAGGCCAAGCTCGTTCTGCGCTGGCATCGTGACCGTTACTATCCGGTCGCGGCCCAGATCAGGTCGGGCCTGCCTCGCTATGGCCAAATGACCGATTCCGAAATCCTCGCGAAAAGCTTCAAGCTCAGCGATGCGCAGGAACTGGTCGCGCGGCAGCATGGCTTCGAGAGTTGGCAGGCGCTCAAGACAGGACTCAACACCATGTCAGATCATGCAGACGTCATTTCCACCAAAGCCGTCATATCCGCCGCCGAGCCGCAACTCTTCGTCGCCGATATCAAGGCTTCCTGCGATTTCTTCACCGGCAAGCTCGGCTTCACCATCGCCTTCATTTATGGCGAGCCGCCGTTCTACGCACAGGTTTTGCGCGATGGGGCGCGGCTCAATTTGCGCTGCGTCGAGGCGGGGGTGATTGACCCTGGCCTGCGCGACCGCGAGCAATTGCTCTCAGCGTCACTCAGGGTCGCGACGACGGAAGAGATCAAGCAGCTATTTCTCGAATTTCAGGCGGTGGATGTCACGTTCTTCCAGACGCTCAAGCGAGAGCCATGGGGTGCCAGGGATTTTATCCTGAAGGACCCCGACGGCAATCTGCTGCTGTTTGCCGGACCTGCGGAGTAGTCCAGCAGCCGACATCACCGCCCGCTATAGCTCGGCGGCCGCCGCTCGCGCCAGGCGGCCAGGCCTTCGCGGAGGTCGTTGGTCGGCACCATGGCGGCGAACTGCTCGCTCTCGACTTGCAGCCCTTCGCCGATGGCCATGTTCAAGCCGCGGGTGACTGATGTGATGATGCTGCCAACCGCAAGCGGGGAGTGACGCATGATCCGTGTGGCCAGTTCGCGCGCAGCCGGCAGCAGTTCATCATGCGGCACGACTGAATTGACGAGCCCGATCTCCAGCGCCCGCGCGGGCGAAAAGGCATCGCCGGTCAACAGCAGCTCCAGCGCTCGCTTGCGCCCGGCCAGCCGCGGCAGGCGCTGGGTTCCGCCGAAGGTCGGCGGCATGCCGAGATTGATTTCCGGTTTTGCAAACTGCGCCCGGTCGCTGGCAATAGCCAGATGCACCGCCTCGGTGATCTCGCATCCGCCGCCGAACGCCAGGCCATTGACCGCGGCGATCACGGGCTTTCGGAATGCTTCGAGGCGCGCGGTCATCGCCTGTCCGCGCCGGACGAAGTCGCGTATCGCCGCATTCGGGCCCTGCCCAACGCTGCCCGAAAACTCCTTGATGTCGGCGCCTGCCGAGAACGCCCGCTCGCCGGCGCCGGTGAGGATCGCGGCGCCAATGCCGGCGTCGGTCTCGATCGTGTCGAGCGCGGCCATCAGGCGATCGATCAGATCGTAGTTCAGCGCGTTGAGTTTTTCGGGCCGGTTGAGCGTGATCAGCGCAATCCCGTTTTTGATATCGAGCAGCACGGCGTCGGACATGATGGTCTCCGCAAATGTCGGTGTCGGTGGCACCTTAGGCGCGGCATCACATTGTGTATATTCACTGGTCGGTATACATTGAGGCATGGCGAGATCGGAAACTCCCACCCGCGAGCGGATCGTTTCGGCGGCAAACGCGCTGTTCTACGCCGACGGTATTCGCGGCGTGAGCGTCGACGCCGTGGCGGCAAAGGCCGGCGTCACCAAGCGGAGCTGTATTATCATTTCAAGAGCAAGGATGACCTCGTGGCGGCCTATCTTGCCGGCCGAGACCAGCCAAATCTCGCGCTGTTCAAGCAATGGTTCGCGGAGGCCGACGGCGGATTGCCGGTAAAGATCGAGCGGATCTTTCGCAATCTCGCCCGCTCGGCCCGGCATCCCAAATGGAAGGGGTGCGGCTTCCTGCGCACCTCGGCGGAGCTGGCCAACATGCCCGGCCATCCCGCGATGAAGATCGGCGCCGCCCACAAGAAGAAGTTCGAGCACTGGCTGCGCGCCACGTTCGAGGCCGCCGGGATCGCCGAAGCATCGCAGCTCGCCCGGCAGATATTGCTGTTGCTGGACGGATCGTTCGCCGTCGTCCTGCTGCACCGCGATCCCAGCTATATGGAGACCGCAGGTCAAGCCGCGCATGCGCTGACCAAGGCGGCGCTGCCGGGGTGGGGGAAGTCGCGGGCGCGATAGATTTGGCAGTCCGTCATTGCGAGCGAAGCGAAGCAATCCACGCCCGCCGCAAGCGGAGATATGGATTGCTTCGCTTCGCTCGCAATGACGGCTACGACGAGCGGCGTCCAAACCCACCGCGCGTTCGCAGCACCTCCAGCACCTTGCCGAGATCATCCACCACAGCCACACATCGTGCGCGCGACTCCTCCGTCGGCGCAACCATATCCGGCACCATGATCGTGATCGCGCCGGCAGCATGCGCTGAAGTCACGCCATGATTGGAATCCTCGACGGCGACGCAGAACTCAGGGTTCAGGCCGAGCCTGGACGCCGCCAGCAGATATAGATCAGGGCTCGGCTTGCCGCGCGTGACGTCGTCGCGGGTCAGGATATGGTCGAAACGGCTGCGGATTCCGGCCAGCGTCAAATGCGCATCCGCCGTGTGCCGCGACGACGAGGTCACGATCGCCATCGGGCATTCGTTTCCCCGCAACGCATCGAGCAATTCGACGGCGCCGCGCTTCAGCGGCAGGCCGGCGGCAAGAATTTCGTCGCGCCGTGCGATGAAGGCCTCGTTGACCGCGGGTAGCGGAAAGCTCTCGCCGTAGCGCGCATGCAGCATGGCCTCGCAGTCCGGGCCGGGCAGGCCGACCATCGCATGGCAAAGCGTCTCGACATCGTCGGTATAACCGAACGCGCCGAGCGCCGAGACCAGGCTGTCGAAGTAAACCCGCTCGGTGTCGAGCAGCGTTCCATCCATGTCGAGCAGAACGGCCCGGACGTTCCATTCGCCGGTCACGTCGCGGCCGCGCTCGATGCGCGCGTCGCCGCCTCGCGCAGGCAAGCCGGGCACAGGCAATCGCTGCCGTCCAGCGGCATCGGCATCCGGAAAGCTTCCTCGCTGCACCAGCACGGCCCGGACAGGCTGCAGGAGAACTCGGTGCCGCAGCCGGCGCAGGCGAGCCGCCGCGAGGGAGGATTGTCCGACCGATTTGTCATGAACGAGGCGTTTTCTAACCGGGTTTTAATTCGGGGTTCATCCCGAAAGGCGTTATGCTTGCCGGCAAATCATATACCGGGGACAGCTCAAGGGAAATCCGATGGCCCGCGATTCGCAAGCCGCATTGGTGGCGCTCAATCGCTTCGGATTCGGCGCGCGCGGCGGCGCATCCGGCGATTTCGTCAATGCAGCCTCCGATCCCAGAGGTTTCGTCAAGGCGGAGATGAGCCGGCCCAATGGGGTGCTGCTCGAAGTGCCGGGCCTGTTGTCGACCGCGGCGCTCGGCAAGGCGGTGTTCGACTATCAGTTCGAGATCCAGCAGGCGCGCGACGCGGCTGCCAAATCCGCGCCGTCAGCCGCGACCGAGGGACCGCAACCGGCTGTCGATGCGAAAGGGCAACGGCGAAACCTGTCGCTCAACAGCATTGCCATGGACATGGCGCCGAAGGAGCTGCCGGCAAAACCGCAGGAAAGCGCCAATGCATCTATGACGCCTCCCCAAGCGGTATCGCCCGAGACGATGCAGCCCGCCGCGCCAAAGCCGCCGCCGCAACCGCTCAACATCATCCAGAAGACGTTTCGCGCCGAAGCGCTGGCGCGGCTGCAGCGGGCCATCATCGCCGATTGCGGGTTCACCGAGCGGCTGGTCGTGTTCTGGTCCAATCATTTTTGCATCTCCGCCAACAAGGGCGGGGTGGCGCGGATGTGGGCGGGCTCGTTCGAGCGCGAAGCGATCCGGCCCTTCGTGCTCGGGCGGTTCGGCGACATGCTGAAGGCGGTCGAGCAGCATCCGGCGATGCTGTTCTTTCTCGACAACCAGCAATCGCTGGGGCCGGATTCGCGCGCCGGGAAGAACCGCAACCGCGGCCTGAACGAAAATCTCGCGCGCGAAATCCTGGAGCTGCATACGCTCGGCGTCGGCGGCGGCTATTCGCAGGACGACGTGACGTCGCTGGCGCGCATCATCACGGGGTGGACCTATGCCGGACGGCAGGGCCAGCTCGGCGCGCCCGGCACCTTCGTCTTCAACGCCAATGCGCACCAGCCCGGCGCGCATGCCGTGATGGGAAAGATCTACGAATCCAATGGCGTGGCGCAGGGCGAGGCGGTGCTGGCGGATATTGCGCGGCATCCCTCGACCGCAAAATTCATCGCCACCAAATTCGTCCGCCATTTCGTCGCCGACGATCCGCCGCCGGCGCTGGTGGCGCGGCTGGCCGATGTATTCGGCAAGACCGACGGCGATCTCAAGGCGCTGGCGACGGCGCTGGTTGATTCCGACGAAGCCTGGAAGGCGCCGCTGACCAAAGTGCGTTCGCCGTATGAATTCCTGGTCGCGTCCGGCCGGTTGCTGGCGCAAATCCCCGGCGATCCCGGCCGCTATCTCAACGGCCTCAACGTGCTGGGTCAGCCATTATGGGCGCCCGCCGGCCCGAACGGTTTTCCCGACAGCAATGCGGCATGGGCCGCGCCTGAAGGCATGAAGCTGCGGCTCGATATATCGGCGCAGATCGCCTCGCGCCTCGCCGACGCCATCGATCCGCGCGACCTGCTTGAACTCGTCGCCGCCGACGCAGCGTCGACGGAAACAAGGCGCACCGTCGAGCGCGCGGAGTCGCGGCAGCAGGCGCTGGCGCTGCTTTTGATGTCGCCGGAATTCCAGAGGAGATGACGCCAATGGAAACGACACCAAGGGAAATGACAACGGATTGCTGCGAAAGCCCGACATCCCCTTCGCGCCGCGCCATGTTGCTCGGCGGCGCTTCCTTTGCGGCCTGGGCTTACTTGCCGAAATTCGCCCGTGCTGCCGATGGGCGCGATCCACGTCTGGTCGTCGTCATCCTGCGCGGCGCGCTGGACGGCCTTGCGACCGTCGCCCCGATCGGCGACCCCGATTATGCCGGCCTGCATGGCTCGATCGCGCTGACGTCGAGTGGACCCAATGCGGCGCTGATGCTGGATTCGTTCTTTGCGCTGCATCCGGCGATGCCTGAATTTGCGCGGATGTACCGCCAGAAGCAGGCCGCGGTGATTCATGCGGTCGCGACCTCCTATCGCGAGCGCTCGCATTTCGACGGGCAGGACGTGCTCGAAAGCGGCTTTGCCGGTCCGGGCCGGGTGCAATCGGGCTGGCTCAACCGCGCGCTGGAATCATTGCCGAAGGGCGAACGCGTGATGAGCGCGCTCGGCGTCGGCCCGACCACGCCGCTGGTGCTGCGCGGCGCGGCGCCGACCGTCGGCTGGACGCCCGTGGCGCTGCCGCAGGCCGCCGAAGACACCGCAATGCGCCTGATCGAACTCTACCGCCACCGCGATCCGGCGCTGGCGGCGGCGCTGACGCAAGGGCTCGCGCTCGACAAGGCCGCGCAAGGCGACGACATGAAACCGAAGCCCGGCACCAACGGCGCAGGCGCGATGCGGCTGGTGGCGCGCGGCGCCGCCAAGCTGATGGCGGCCGATGACGGCCCGCGGATCGGCGCGCTCGCTTTCGACGGCTGGGACACCCACGCCAATGAAGGCGGCCCGGTCGGCCGTCTGGCGCAGCTGCTGTCGGGCCTCGACGGCGCGCTCGCGGAATTCGAAAGCGGGCTGGGGCCACGCTGGCGCGACACGGTCGTGGTCGTCGTCACCGAATTTGGCCGAACCGCGCGCATCAACGGCACCGCAGGCACCGACCATGGCACCGGCACCGTGGCGCTGCTCGCCGGCGGCGCGGTGAAGGGCGGCCGGGTGATCTCGGACTGGCCCGGGCTGAAGGTCGCCAATCTCTATCAGGCCCGCGACCTCGCCCCGACCACGGACCTCCGCGCCATCATGAAGGGCGTGCTGCAGGACCAGTTCGGCCTGGCCGAACGCGTGCTGGCGGAAACGGTGTTTCCGGATAGCGCGCCGGTGAAGCCGATGAAGGGGCTGGTGGGGTGATTGCGCCCTTAAACCTCTCCCCGCTTGCGGGGAGAGGTCGGATCGCATCGCAGATGCGATCCGGGTGAGGGGGTACCGCTCTCACGGCGACTTCAGCATTCGCGGATAGAGCCCCTCACCCCAACCCTCTCCCCGTGAAGAACGTGGAGAGGGAGAGAAGCAGAAGCTCCACCGCAATGCTTTAATTTAAGAGCGGGGTCGCCTTAACCT
This sequence comes from Bradyrhizobium sp. JYMT SZCCT0428, assembly GCF_018131075.1. Taxonomy (GTDB): domain Bacteria; phylum Pseudomonadota; class Alphaproteobacteria; order Rhizobiales; family Xanthobacteraceae; genus Bradyrhizobium. The sequence goes on from NZ_JAFCLS010000014.1 coordinate 96,599, forward strand.
CTCCCCGCTTTTTGCGGGGAGAGGTCGGATCGCGAAGCGATCCGGGTGAGGGGCAAGGCAGTGCGCGGACCAGCTCGGAAGACCATCCGAATCGCGAGACGGTTGCGCGTCAATCAAACAGACGCGGAGACAGTTCTTTGGAATCGTATCCGTAACCGACAGATCGACGGACATAAGTTCGTACGGCAAGAGCCGCTGGTCGGCTATGTCTGCGACTTCGTTTGCCGCGAAAGGCGTCTGGTTGTTGAAGTCGACGGCGGGCAACACAATGAATCGGACGTGGATGTAATACGAGATCGTCGCTTGGGTGAGGAAGGTTACAGAGTGCTTCGGTTCTGGAATAACGATGTTCTCGGTAATATCGAAGGCGTGCTTGTCACCATTCAAGCAGAGCTACTGAAGTAGATCCCCGCTGCCTTCTTAACCTCGCCCCGCTTGCGGGGAGAGGTCGACGCGCAGCGTCGGGTGAGGGGGTACAGGTCTCCCGGCAAATTCAGTATTCGCGGATGGAGCCCCTCACCCCACCCTCTCCCCGTGAAGAACGGGGAGAGGAGTGAGAGAGTCGGGCTCACCCCTTCGTAATCGCATCGATCTCCGCGAGTTCCTGCGGGCTCAACTGCCAGCTGATCGCTTTCACGTTCTGCTCGACCTGTTCGACGCGGGTGGCGCCGGCGATGACGCTGGAGACTTGCGGGTGCGAGGCGAGCCAGGAGAAGGCGAGCTCGAGCATGGTGTGGCCGCTCTTGTCGCCGAAGGCCTGCAGCTTCTCGACGATGTCTTCGTTACGCGGCGTGACGTAACGCTCCTTGAGCGCAGGGGCTTTTGCAAACCGCGTGTCGTCGGGCGCGGCGGCGCCGCGCTTGTATTTGCCGGTGAGCAAGCCGCTTGCCAGCGGGAAGAACGGCAGCAGGCCGAGTTTGTATTCCTTCGCGGCGGGCAGCAGATCCTTTTCAATGCCGCGCACCACGAGGCTGTATTCGTCCTGGCAGGAGACGAAGCGGTTGACGTTCATCTGCCGCGCGACCAGTTCGGCTTCTGCAATGCGCCAGGCCGGAAAATTCGAATTGCCGATGTAGCGGACCTTGCCCTGGCGGACGAGATCGTCGAGCGCGCGCATGGTCTCCTCGATCGGCGTCAAGGGATCGTAATCGTGCTGCTGGTAGAGATCGATGTAGTCGGTCTTCAGCCGTGTCAGGCTGGCTTCGACCGCGGACATGATGTAGCGGCGCGAAGCGCCCTGCTTGGTGCCGTCCGTGCTCATCGGCTTGGAATATTTCGTCGCCAGCACGATGTCCTTGCGGCGGTCGCCGAGCACGGTGCCGAGCACGGTCTCGGAGCCGCCCATCCCGGCATAGATGTCGGCGGTGTCGAACAGGGTGATGCCGAGGTCGATCGCCTTGTGGATCACCTTGCGCGAGGTTTCGAGGTCGGTGCGCTGGCCGAAATTGTTGCAGCCGAGGCCGACGGCGGAAACGCGCAGGCCGGAGCCGCCGAGATTGCGAATTTGCATGGGAGATCCTGTGGGGTGGGGCGAGGAGGCCGCATTGTGGCCCGCGCACCCCTGAGCCCGCAAGATGCGGTCTGACCGCGCACGGCATGCCTGAGCAGCAGTTCCGGCGTAGCTCGGCCGTAAAGGGTATGAAAGTGCTGCGAAAAAAAGATGCGGCCCCGGTCAGACGCGGCGACTGACGGGGGCCGCTGGGGGCGCGTGATCCGAGACGGGGGGCCTGATCAAACGCAGGCGCAACCTAACCGGGCTTTGTTACGCCCCAGTGACATCCAGATTTATCCACAGGCTGTTCAGAACACCTTGCGATAGACGACAATCCCGGTCTTCTCCGCCACCTTGTCGTAAAGCTGCATCGCGGTGTGATTTGTGTTGTAGGTGAACCAGTACACGCGCGGCGATCCGGCGAGCCCGGCCTGTTCGTAGACGCCGTTGATCAGCGCGCGGCCGACACCTTTGCCGCGCGCGGCTTGGCTGGTGAACAGATCTTGCATGTAGAACGTCGGCTCGATCGCGGTGGTTGAGCGGTGAAGCAGATAATGCGCCAGCCCGAGCAGTTCGCCGTCGCGTTCGGCGACCAAAGCGTGCACCGGCTCGTAGGCATCGAAGAAGCGCGCCCAGGTCATCGCGGTGATGGCGGGATCGAGCGCGGTCGGTCCCGTCCGCTCGTAGAACGCGTTGTAGCCATCCCACAAAGGCAGCCATTTTGCGTAGTCCTGTCTTGTGACAAAACGAATCGTTACATCGCCGGGCATGTTTGATTCCGTATTCGGCAAGGGAGCTTCGGGGAAGGGAGCTGCGTCGTCGACGCGCTGTTCGCGCCAGCCTACAGGCGGCACGCCAACGGATCAATCGGGAGAGAGGCTTTGCCGCGTCGCTGATGCTATTCGGCGGCGCGCAGGTGCCGCGCCAGGCTGCGTTCGCTGCCGCCGCGCAGCGAGCGGTAATAGTCGGCATTGCCGATGTCGTCGGTATGGCGGACGAGGTCGGTGACCGGCGTATAGCTCAGCATGCGCCCGCCATCGGGCAGCGCCGTGCAGGAAAAGCGCAGCACCTGCCCGTCGGCCATCTTGATGTTGATCGGCGTCGAATCGCCGGCCCGCATCATCTCGGTGCGCTGCGCGATGAAGAGGCTCAATTCGTCTTCCGGCAGCTCGTAGGCGCCGGTGTCGCGGCCGTGATACATCAGCGCGATGAACGGCGGCTTGGCGTCGGCCTGCTCGTCGGACAGCGAGAAATAGTCGCGAAAGGCACGGTTGATGAATTCGGCGCGGGTGTCGGAATCGAGCAGCACGATGCCGATATCGACCTGGTCGAGGGCTGCCGACAGCCGCATCGCGGTGGCGTGGTGCTTCTGCTCCCAGGCGAAGGCGTCGATCCATTTTTGCCGCAGCAGCCCGGTGATCACGGCGGTTCCGACCGCGGTCGCCGCCAGCAGCAGCATGCGCATCAGGTCGGAGGCGTCATAGCCGGGCACGGCGCGGTGGTTGAGGAAGAACAGCGCCGAGGACACGACGGCAATCGCGGCGCTGGTCAGGCCGGAGGCGAGCCCGCTGACGGAACTGGCCAATGCCACGATGCAGACGAACAGCGGCGCGGGGTTCGGGACCGCGATGACATAACGGTCGACCAGGAAGGCGGCGAGCGCAGTCGCCGTCGTCAGAGCCGGACCGGAGATGGCGCGCCAGTCGAACATGCCGGTTCTCGCTGCCTCCCAAGGCGTTGATCGAGCGGCCGTTTGGGGCCGTTCCCGTTGCTTCGAGAATAAGGCACGCAGTGTGACGGATGTTTCGTTTTGTGGCGGGTTTTCTTTTTCTGTCGTTAAGACAGGGTTGACTGCCTGCGCAAAGCTTTCGCGTTTTTGAATTCAAATGCTATGCGCAACGGCTGGAACCGGGCTCCAGCCCGCTTGTTAGCGCACGAAATTGATGAGGACATGATGCCGACCGTCTCCCCGCAGATCCTGCCGATATTGATGCTGTTCGCCTCCAACGTCTTCATGACCTTTGCCTGGTACGGCCATCTCAAATTCAAGCAAAGCCCGCTGGTGCTGATCATTCTGGCGAGTTGGGGGATCGCGTTCTTCGAATACTGGCTGGCGGTGCCGGCCAACCGCTGGGGCAGCGCGGTCTATTCGGCGGCCCAGCTCAAGACCATGCAGGAAGTGATCACGCTGGTCGTGTTCGCGGCATTCTCGACGCTGTATTTGAAAGAGCCGCTGGCCTGGAATCACGCGCTGGGCTTTCTCTTGATTGCCGGCGGGGCGTTTTTGATTTTCCACAAATGGGGCTAACTCTCAAAGACCGGTGATCGATCGGTAGTGATCGAGCAGGCTCTTGCCGGAATCATAGATGATGTTGGCGATGCGCCAGTCATCGTCCGGGCCGATGACATGAACCAGGATCTTGTGCGGCTGGCCGCGATGCTCGATCTCGACGCGGATGGTGGCCGGCCCCATCTCGTCGCCGGAATGGTGCTCGACCTTGCCGACCGTGATCTCGGCGCCCGGCAGCACGCCCCAGCCGAAGAAGGCGTTGAGCAGCGGGCCGATCGTCTGGTTCTTCGGATATTGCCGCGGCGCCTGCATCAACCGGCGCAAGCCGGGCGAGAACAGCGCGTAGAAGTCGTCGTTGCCAGGCGGGGTTTTGGCGGCGTGCAGGCGCGCCTGCTTGTAATAGGTGGTCTCGACGAATTCCCTGAGGCTGAGGCCGCCGCATTCGGCGCGGCCGGGCCGCGTGGCGGCGAGCAGTGTCAGGGCTCCTGACATGGCGAAAGCAAACTGGCGCCGGTTCATGCGTTGCGTGTCCGAGAACGGGGGAACCATGAGCTTGGTCGCAGCTTCCCGTTCACGCGTTCATCTGCGTTTGGGCGTCACTTTGCAGAGGGCGTCACCCGCAGGATCCGTCCGTTGGAGCTGTCGGTCAGCAGCCACAGGGCGCCGTCCGGGCCTTGTCTGACGTCGCGAATCCGCTCGTGCAGATTCTGCAGCAGGCGCTCTTCGCCCGCGACGCCGTTGCCGTTCAGTGACAGTCGCACCAGCATGCTGCCGGATAGCGCGCCGACAAACAGGCTGCCGGACCATTTTGGAAACAGCTTGCCGGTATAGAACAGCATGCCGGATGGGGAGATCGACGGCACCCAGTATTTGACCGGCTGCTCCATGCCGTCCTTGGCGGCGCTTTCATGGATCTTGGCGTCGCTGTATTCGAGGCCGTAGCCGATCACCGGCCAGCCGTAATTTTTGGCCGTCCTGATGATGTTGAGCTCGTCGCCGCCGCGCGGGCCGTGCTCGATTTCCCAGACGTCGCCCGACGCCGGGTTGATCGCGAGGCCCTGTCCGTTGCGGTGGCCGTAACTCCAGATTTCCGGCTTGGCGCCGGCGCGGCCGATGAACGGGTTGCCGGCGGCGGCCGATCCATCCGGTGCGATCCGGATCACCTTGCCGAGATGATTGCCGAGGTCCTGGGCCTGCTCGCGATGTGAACCATGGTCACCCAGCGTCACGAACAAATTGCCGTCGTCGGCCTGCGCGATGCGGCAGCCATAGTGGTTGCCCGACGACAGCGGCCCCTCCTGGCGGAAGATGATTTTGGTATCTTCGAGGCGGCCGCCGCCGTCGTTGAGCTTGGCGCGCGCGATCGCGGTACGGCCGCCGCCGCTGGTCCGCTCCGCAAAGCAGAAATAGATCGTCTTGCTTTGCGCGTAGGATTTGTCGATCGCGACGTCGAGCATTCCTCCCTGGCCGGACGCCCACACGTCGGGCACGCCCTTGAGCGCCGGCGACAGCTGCCCTTCCGCGGATACTATGCGGATTCGGCCGGGCCGTTCGGTCACCAGCATCCTGCCTTCGGGCAAGAACGCCAGCGACCACGGATTGACCAGGCCCCTTGCGAAGGTGCGCACTTCGAGTCCGCCCGCGGACGACGGAAACTCCGTCTCTTCGCCGCGGGTGCCGGTGGCGATTACCAGGGTCGCGGTCAGCAGGATCGCTGCCGTCAGCGCCACGGTCACAAGTCCGACAGGTGTCTTCATCTTCGTCCGCCCGCGATGCCAATCATCGCGCGTTGCTCTCGGAAAAAGTCCAAACAGGAAATGCCGGAATCACGCCGGAATCGGCATGGCCATGGTCACCTTGATCGAGAGCACTGTCAGCGCAACGACGAGGCAGAGCGACAGCGTACCGATCGCCAGAGTGGCGGCAATGGCGTTGGTCAGTCGGAGAGACGCAACGGGCGCAGGGCGGCTTTCGAAGCCGACCGTGCCGGGCGACCGTGTCATGGGTCTAAATCCTTCAAGACGCGGGCGAATCACCCGCGACGTCGGGAAGTTCACAATTGTGGCCGGCAATATTGGGGCGCCGGAGTGCCAAAAATGGCGAAACCACGGCAAAGGTTAACGTTATTCCCGCTGTCCTTAACCTTTGGACGCCTCTTCAAGCGAACGTGAATCGCTACCCGCGTCTTAAGCCCCGGCGGCGACGCTGGCGGGATCATCGACCTCGGCATCCGGCCGCCAGTCCATGGTCACGAAACCGGGAGTCTGTTCGACCCGGCGCAGCCAGGCGCGGATCGCGGGGAAGGTTGCGAGGTCAAAGTCGCAGCGGTCGGCGACATGGGTGTAGCCGTACAGCGCGATGTCGGCGACGGTGAGCTGGTCAGCTGCAAAGTAGGCCCGGGTCTTGAGATGGTTTTCCATCACCTGAAGCGCGGCATAGCCACGCTCCATCCAGTCCTCCAATGCGTGGGTCTGCAGGTCGCGGCCGCCCTTGACCAGCGACAGCCAGAAATAGGCCGCGCCGAGATTGGGCTCCAGCGCGTGCTGTTCGAAGAACATCCACTGCAGCGCCTCGGCGCGCTCGACCCGTGATTCTGGCGCCAGCGAGGTTCCGCCGGCGACGTACCAGAGGATGGCGTTGGATTCGGCGAGGTAGCGTCCATCGGCGACTTCCAGCAGCGGCACCTGTCCGCTCGGGTTCATCGCCAGAAAATCCGGCGTCCGGCTTTCGCCGCGCAGGATGTCGACTTCGATCGCGCAATACGGCGCCTTGAGCAGCGACAGCGCAAGGCGGACCTTGTAGCTGTTGCCGGAGCGCTGCATCGAATAGAGCTTGTACATCGTATGAATTTCAATCGATCCGTTGGACGTCTGTCGCGCGCGGATCGCCGCAACGCGGTTAAACAATGATGCCGTTAGGGTTGCGTCGCAAGACCCGCATTATGGAAAAAGTCGAAAACCTCTACCGCACTGCACGCGCGCAGAACGCCATGCCTCGACGGAGCGATCACGTGGTCGGGATTTGTGATCGGAACGCTTCAAGCTTTCGCGATGTCGCCGATGGTTGCAGGCGCGGATTTTGAAATCGCTGCGCGATGGATCGACGTCTATTCTGAATTGACCTCGGAGCAATCCATCGCGGCAACTGATCGCGTCGGAGGGGCGTACCCGGTGCGGCGCGCGGGCGGGGATGATCAGGCCGTCGCCAAATCCGTCGCGGCCGCGCCGGTTTCCTTCGCGGGTTTCCTTGGCCAGATATGAGTCATTTCGGCGTGAAATTTTTCCAAATATTGCGTCGATCGGGTCTGCGACCCCGTAAAATTTGAGCCTTTCGGGCCAAGCTTCTTGCGATGCGGCGCTGAGCGCTTTAGGGTGCGCCGATCCCAACATTTGGAATCACGGATCATTCCCGAAACGGGCACACGTGTGCCCACACATGCCATTCCCAGGAGATGATGATGCCTTTTCTGTCCGCTGCGCTCGACCGTGTGAAGCCGTCCGCGACGATCGCGGTCACGGATAAAGCACGCGCGCTGAAAGCGGCCGGCCGCAACGTCATCGGCCTTGGCGCCGGCGAGCCCGATTTCGACACGCCCGCCAACATCAAGCTGGCGGCGATCCACGCCATCGAGGCCGGCAAGACCAAGTACACCGCGGTCGACGGCATTCCCGAGCTGAAGGAGGCGATCATCGCCAAGTTCCAGCGCGAGAACGGCCTGACCTACAAGCCGAACCAGATCATCATCGGCACCGGCGGCAAGCAGGTGCTCTACAACGCGCTGATGGCGACCATCAATCCGGGCGACGAGGTCATCATCCCGGCGCCCTATTGGGTGAGCTATCCGGAAATGGTGGCGCTGGCCGGCGGCGTGCCGGTGGCCGTGGTGTGCACGGCGGAGCAGGGCTTCAAGCTGCAGCCCGACGCGCTGGAAAAGGCGATCACGCCGAAGACCAAATGGATCATCCTCTGCTCGCCGTCGAACCCGACCGGCGCTGCCTATTCGCGCAGCGAGTTGCAGGCGATCACCGACGTGCTGGTGAAGCACCCCAACGTCTGGGTGATGACCGACGACATGTACGAGCATCTGGTCTATGACGACTTCGTGTTCACGACGCCGGCGCAGATCGAGCCGAAATTGTACGACCGCACACTGACGGTGAACGGCGTATCGAAGGCCTATTGCATGACCGGCTGGCGCATCGGCTATGCCGGCGGCCCGGCCGAACTGATCAAGGCGATGGCGACGATCCAGTCGCAGTCGACCTCGAACCCGTCGTCGATCTCGCAGTGGGCATCAGTCGAGGCGCTCAACGGTCCGCAGGACTTCATCCCCGCGAACAACAAGGTGTTCAAGGAACGCCGTGACCTCGCGGTGGCGATGCTGAACCAGGCCAAAGGCATCGAATGCCCGCGGCCCGAGGGCGCGTTCTACGTCTATCCGTCCTGCGCCGGCACCATCGGCAAGACCTCGCCGTCCGGCAAGGTGATTGCGAACGACGAGGACTTCGTCACCGAGCTCTTGGAGACCGAAGGCGTCGCTGTTGTGCAGGGTTCCGCGTTCGGGCTTGGCCCGGCGTTCCGGATCTCCTACGCCACCAAAACTTCCGATCTCGAAGACGCCTGCAAACGCATCCAGCGCTTTTGCGGCAATTTGCGATAGCGCGTTTTCAAGCGAAGCCTGTTCCGCACATGATGCGGGACGGGTTCCGGTTTGTGTCCCAAGATTTCTGTCAAAGAAAACGCGCAAAGCAAACACGTCAGAAAAAAGGCGTGTCAAATCACATCACGCGTGAAGCGCATGATGTTTTGAAGTCTTCTTTTTGAAAGCGCCATGTTTTGAACACGGCGCTTCCTTCCTGTCCCCCCGCACATTCAGTTCATCAAGCGGGGACGACACATGCTTTTCGGAAAACGTTTTACGACCTTCGGCATCGCGATCGCGGCGCTCGTTGCGCCGATCGCGGGCGCGGATGCGGCACCGCCGGTTCGCGCCGGCGTCCTGCAATGCCAGGGCGGCCAGAATGTCGGCTATGTCGTCGGCTCCGTGACCAGCCTCGAATGCGTGTTCAAGAGCGAAGGCCGCCGGCCGGAGCCTTACATTGCCACCGTGCGCCGCTACGGCCTCGATCTCGGGGTCACCGCGCAGACGCAATTGGCCTGGGCGGTGAACGCGCCGAACAGCCGGGTCAGCCGCGGTGATCTCGCCGGCAACTATGGCGGCGTCGGCGCCAACGCGTCGGTCGGTATCGGCGGTGGTGGCAACTTCCTCGTCGGTGGTCCGGCCAATGCCTACGCGCTGCAGCCGCTCAGCGTGCAGGGCCAGACCGGGCTGAACGTCGCCGCCGGGATTGCCGACATCCAGCTGGAGCCGTTCCGCGGCTATGCCCCTCCGCGCCGTCACCACCGCCGGCATCATCGCCGCGGTTGAATATGGTTTTTGTGAAAAGGCCCGCGAGAGCGGGCCTTTTTTATCGCCGTCATTCCGGGGCGCGAAGCGAACTATGATGTGCAGTTGCACATCTGAGAATCTCGAGATTCCCCGATGCGCAATTGCGCATCTGAGGTTCGTGCTTCGCACGCCCCGGAATGACGAACCAAGGCCCAATCTGGAACCATCATCGTTGTTGTGCCATAGAAAACCGTGCGACCTCGCGCCTGTGCTCTTGGAGATTTCTTCATGCGTCGCTCCCTCATTCTCGCCGCTGCCGCCATCACCATGCTGGCCACCTCGATTCCCGGCGCCAATGCGCAGCAGGTGGCGCGGGTGCAGGTCGGCATTCTCGAATGCCGCGGCGGCGCCAGCATCGGCTTCATCGTCGGATCCGTCACCAATCTCGGTTGTGTGCTGCGCGCCGACGGCATGCCGGAAGACCGCTACGTCGCCACCATCCGTAAAGTCGGTCTCGATCTCGGCATCACCCAGGAATCCGCTTTGGCCTGGGGCGTGTTTGCGCCGTCGGCGCAGCTCGGGCCGGGCGGCCTCTCCGGCGATTATGTCGGCGCGCAGGGCAGCGCCACGCTCGGCATCGGCGTCGGCGGCAATGTGCTGGTCGGCGGCTCGGCCAACTCGATCGCGCTGCAGCCGCTCAGCCTGCAGGGCCAGGTCGGCGTCAGCATCGCCGCCGGACTGGAAAGCCTGGAGCTTCGGCCGGGACGTTAAATTCGGTCAACCGACGTAAAAGGGGCCCGCATGATGCGGGCCTTTTTCCTTAATCAGTATTCGGCGACGAGGCCGTAACCGCCGAACTTGTAATTGACGCCAAGCTTCAACGCGTGAATGTCCACGTTTGTCTCGGTCATGATCCCCGCGGAAGTTGTGAGCGGGCTCGGGTTGCCGACGGTCTTGGTGTTGTCAAACCTCATGTAGTTGTACTCCGCCTTCCACGACCAGTTGTCGAGGAAAGCGTTCTCGATACCGACGCCAACCGTCCAGCCTGCCCGGGTCGCATGGGCGTCGGTACGGGTCCCCAGTAGCGGGGCTGTCAATGCGGTGGTCTCGCGCATCAACGCGCCGCCACCCCTGCCATAAAGCATCCAGCGGTTCCAGGCGTAACCGATGCGGCCTGCCAGGGTGGCGGTCCAGTCGATCGAGACGTCGTAAGTCTGAATGATGGTCCCGGACGGATCGACCACGGTCGTGCTCGCGCCAATGTTTGTACCTGACGCATCGGCCTCGAGCCCGAGCACCCAGTTGCCGGCCTGTCGGTTGAACCCGACCTGCCCGCCGCCCAGGAAGCCGCTTGGCTTCTGCTGGAAAGGTGGCGTGAATACGTTTCCAACGACGCCCATGATGGTGGCGAAGTTGCGCTCGGTGCTTACCCAGCCGGCGTGTCCACCGACGTACAATCCCGTCCAGTTATAAGCGGTCATGATCGGGGCTTTGTAGACCGCCGCTGATCCTGTGACCGCGGCGGCTACCGGAGCGCCAAACCGGTAGTTGATGCCGGCCTTGACCAAGTGAAGGTTGACGTCGGTATAGGACTTGACGCCGGTGATTGTTGCCCCGGAAAGGGCATTGGTGATGCTGTCGTTGCCGTCGAAGCGCATGTAGTTGTACTCGGCCTTCCATGACCAGTTATCATGGAAGGCATTTTCAATGCCGGCGCCGACCGTCCATCCAAGGCGCGCGACCTTGGCGCGATGGTAGGGAGAATCCGGTATCACGAGGCCGGGTGCCGTCAGGGCATAGGTTTCGTGCATCATGGCGGCGCCGCCCTTGCCGTAAGCCAGCCAGCGGTCCCACGCATAACCGAGGCGTCCGGTCAGGCTCGCGGTCCAATCGATCGACACGTCGTAGGTTTGCGTAAGGAGCGGGTTTGTAGGAACGGCAACGGTGGTCGAACTGCGAAGCGTGGTGCCGGTAAGTTCTGCTTCGAGGCCCCAGACCCAATTGCCAGTCTGGCGGTTGAAGCCGATTTGGCCGCCACCGGCAAAGCCGTTTGGATGCTGCGAAAAGCCGGGATTGATAACCAATGAGACCACTGCGTTGCCGACAAAGGTTCGCTCGAACGTGCGGTCGGCGCCGGCCCAACCGGCGTGTGCGCCGATGTACATTCCCGTCCAGTCATAAACGGTGGCGATTGGCATCGCCTTATAGGCGGGGCGCGGTCCGAGATCGGCCGCGAACGCAGCAGAGAGACTGCCCAATGAGATGGCTGCGGCTGCGAGCGTCGTCCGCGATAGATGATACATGGTTGCCCCCGAATAATGCTGCAGATGAGTCCTGATCCCTCAAATCGTCAGGTCCGGATTCATCAGGTCGTCTCATCAAGTCCTGTTTCATCCTTACCAAGGCGCCCAAAATTGGCTTGTCCTCGCTGGCTCTCGATTTGCACCGCGTGGCATCGCCGCCCGATTGCTGGCGAGCGTTGCAATCGCGCCACGGGTTGCGAAACTGGCTGGCACAATTGGTTTAACTGGCACTGTCTGGATCGTGCCGATGCAGCTATTTTGCCTTGATCGGGATCTGCTCGCAGCGAAGCGAGTTTTGAGGGCGTCGCAGGCGATGGACGTTGATGAGCGTGGCGGAAAAGCCGTTGGCGGCAGGATCCAGAAAGTTGCTTTTGCGTCGGAGCAACTTCCGCCCCATCTGAATGATCGGGAAAAATTTTCGCTTTGGCAGGATCAATGGAACGCGCTTTACGGTTCGGTCGATCTGAAGCGTGCGGAAGACCGCCCGTTCGCGGTGAATTTTGAATTCGAGCCGATCGGCGCGGTCGGTATTGGTCGGCTCGACGGCAGCATCGATCGGATAGAGGGCAGCCAGCGCGACGTCGCTTCCGATGGTGCGGACAATTTTTGCGTCGCGCTTCATAGCGGTCGTTCCGATATAATCGGCATCCAGAACGGGCAGGATGCGACGATCAACCGCGACACAGCGGTGCTTCTGACTGCCGAACCCGGCGAGATGCTCAGAGGTCCGGAAAATGGCTGGTATGCGATCAATATTTCGCGCGCCCGGCTTCTTGCATTGGTCCCAAACGCTGACGACCTCATAGGCAAGCCGCTCGATGCGTCCTCACCGGCGTTGCGTCATCTCGGCCGGTACGTCGAGTTTCTCATGGGGCTGAAGCAGGATGGCGATCCGGCGCTCGACCGGCACATCGAGACCATGATCGTCGATCTCGTCGCACTCGCGCTCGGCGCGCGCGGCGATCCGTCGGGGATTGCCGTGACGCGCGGCCTGCGCGCAGCACGATTGCATGACGTCCTTGCGGCCATCAAATCGGGCTTTCACGATCCGGAATTCTCGTCGCAGAGCGTTGCGCAGCGTTTGGGCCTGTCGCGTCGCTACGTGAACGATCTGCTGGCCGAAAGCGGATCTGGTTTCGCCGAGCGCGTGCTCGAGATGCGGCTGCATGAGGCCAGGGTGATGCTGATGGATGCAGCCCACGATCGATTGAAGGTGAGCGAAATCGCATGGACCTGCGGGTTCAACGAGGTCCCTTACTTCAATCGTCGCTTTCGCCGTCGCTTCGGCATGACGCCGACCGACCTGCGCGAAGCGTCGCGACGCTCAAAATTGCGATGACGGGCCTCCGTTCCGCGAATTTCAATCGACGGTACAAGGCCGGTGCAGCATCGCTGGGCTGGAAGGCCTGGAACTCGGGCCGGAGCGTTAATTTTTCTCCCCCGCCCGCTCTCGCGGGGAGAAGTTGAGCCCGCTGCCCCCGCGCCGGTCACGATGCACCGCAGCAACTTTTTCTGACTTGCCAAATCGTCGCGGCGGGCGGAGCATCTGATCCGCCGACCCAATCATGGGCCGAGCTCCAAACAAGGAGGCGGCAATGGGACAAGACGTCAGAAGTCCCCCAGGTACTAAAGAATCGGGTCCACGGTGCATTGCGCTGGTGGGCCCTTTCCAAAGCGGAAAAACCACACTTCTCGAAGCCATATTGGCGCGCACAGGCGCCATCCACCGCGCCGGCAGCGTCGATGCCGGAACTTCGGTCGGCGATTCCAGCCCCGAAGCGCGGCAGCACAAGATGGGCGTCGGCCTGAGCGCGGCCACCACCAGTTTCATGGGCGACAGCTATACCTTTATCGATTGTCCCGGCTCGATCGAGTTCGCGCAGGACATGCGCGCCGCGCTGCCGGCGGTCGATGCCGCGATCGTGGTCTGCGAAGCCGATGAAAAGAAGCTGCCGCAGCTGCAGATCATCCTGCGCGAGCTCGAGGAATTGGGCATTCCGCGCTTTTTGTTTCTGAACAAGATCGACAAGGCCAACAAGCGGATTCGCGAAACGCTGGCGACGCTGCAGCCGGCCTCGCGCGTGCCGCTGGTGTTGCGCCAGATTCCGATCTGGAACGGCGAATTGATCGAGGGTTTTGTCGATCTCGCGCTGGAGCGCGCCTTTGTCTACCGCGAACACAAGCCTTCCGAAGTGATTGCGCTGGATGGCGGTAATCTCGACCGCGAGAAGGAAGCGCGCTTCTCGATGCTGGAAAAGCTCGCCGATCACGACGACGTGCTGATGGAGCAACTGCTGGAAGACATCCAGCCGCCGCGCGACGCGGTGTTCGACGATCTCGCGCGCGAATTGCGCGAAGGCCTGATCTGCCCGGTGTTGCTGGGTGCCGCGACACGCGAAAACGGCGTGCTGCGGCTGATGAAGGCGTTGCGGCATGAAGCGCCCGGCGTGGCCGAGACCGCCAAGCGCCTCAGCGCCTCTTCGCCCAAGGATGCGCTGGGCTATGTGTTCAAGACCGTGCATCAGCCGCACGGCGGCAAGCTGTCGCTGGTGCGGCTGCTCGCCGGGCACCTCGATGACGGTGCGACGCTGCAATCCTCGTCCGGCGAAGCGGGCAGGGTCTCCGGCATCCTCGCGGTCAGTGGCGGGCACGACAGCAAACGGGCGGCGGCGGAAGCCGGCGAAACCGTGGCCCTCGGCAAGCTCGACGCCATCAAGACCGGCGACACGCTCTCGAGCGGCAAGACCGCGCCGGCCTCGCTGGCGCTTGTCGAGCCGACGCCGCCGGTGCTCGCGATGTCGCTGGCCGCGAACGATCGCAAGGACGACGTCAAGCTCGGCCAGGCGCTGCTGCGGCTGAACGAGGAGGATCCGTCGCTATCGATGATCCACAACACGCAGACCCACGACATCGTGCTGTGGGGCCAGGGCGAGATGCATCTGCGCGTCGCGCTCGAGCGGCTCAAGGATCGTTTCGGCGTCAACGTCAAATCGCAGGCGCCGGCGATCGGCTATCAGGAGACGATCCGCAAATCGATCACGCAACGCGGGCGCCACAAGAAGCAGTCCGGCGGCCATGGCCAGTTCGGCGACGTGGTGCTGGAAATCAAGCCGATGCCGCGCGGCTCGGGTTTCGAATTCCACGAAAAGGTCGTCGGCGGCGCGGTGCCGCGCAACTATATCGGCGCGGTGGAAGAGGGCGTGGTCGACAGTCTCGCGCGCGGGCCGCTCGGCTTTCCCGTGATCGACCTCCACGTCACCCTGACCGACGGCTCCTATCACAGCGTCGATTCCTCCGATCTTGCCTTCCGCACCGCGGCGCGGCTCGGCATGAGCGAGGCGCTGCCGCAGTGCCAGCCGGTGCTGCTGGAGCCGATCCACATAGTGGAGATCGTCTGCCCGACCGAGGCCACGGCAAAAATCAACGCCATCCTGTCGGCGCGGCGCGGCCAGATCCTCGGCTTTGACACCCGCGAGGGCTGGGCCGGCTGGGATTGCGTCCGCGCCACCATGCCGGAAGCCGAGATCGGCGACCTGATCGTGGAGCTGCGGTCCGCCACCGCCGGCGCCGGCGGCTTCACCCGGCAATTCGACCGCATGGCCGAAGTAACCGGCCGCGCCGCCGACCAGATCATCGCCGCGCATCGAGTCGCGGCGTGATTTGTTGACGATCGTCATTCCGGGGCGCGCGAAAGCGCGAACCCGGAATCCATTTTCGTGTTTGGAAACAGGATTCCTTTGCCACCCGGCGCAACGTGCAATCGTAAATTGTGAGATAGCTAACACGCTCTCGCCACGGATCGTCCTTATTTGTCCACGACAGATAAGGCGGTTCGGACGAGGGCAGTGATAGTGCGTATGTGGAAAGCCGCTGCGTTGGTTGCCGTGATGCTGGCAACTGCCGCGCTCGCGCAGGACAAGCCGCCGGAATTGACGCCGGCCGGCAAAGCGATCCTCCAGGACAAGCTCGCAATTGACGGCCGCCCGCTCTACGACCGGCCCGGGCCGGGTAAACCGATGACCTTCCCATTGGCGATGTGCACGTTTCCGGGCGGCTTCTGCGGAGCGGTCCGTCGCGATGGCTCGGTCGCGGTACTTCCGAAATATGATTGGGTCGGTACATTCTCGGACAACCGCGCCGCTGTTCGCGTGGGTGGTCTCTACGGCTATGTCGATGAAGACGGCCACGAAATCGTCAAGCCGCAATATCGCATCGTCGACGACTACCATTTCGGCTTCGCGCAGGTCGATGTCGACGGTAAGTCCGGCCTGATCGATCGCGACGGCAAGATGGTGATCGAGCCGAAATACGGCTTCGTCCGCGCAATAGGTCCGGATCGCTTCCGCGTATCGGATACGCGGTGGCTTGGAGGGGTGCAGGGCGGCGAGGATTTTTCAGAGGGCCGGATCGCCTACCCTCCGTCCGGAGGAGTCAGTGTCACCGTCGCTGAATTCGTCCTGGGAAATAACGGAGGCGAAATCATAGACTTGTCGGGACAGCGGGTCGGACCGCCACCTGTGCCGTGGACTCCCGGCTTTGACAAGGACGACCCATCGATCCGCTGGGTGCAAAAAGACAAGCTCTGGGGGCTGGCGCACGCTGACGGAAGTTGGCTGATCGAACCGAAATTCCAGCAGGCGGGTTCGCTGGTGGATGGTCTGGCGCGTGTGTCACTGACCGGCAAGATCGGCTTTATTGACCGGGCTGGAAATTTCGCGATCGAACCGGTCTTCGACAAGGCATGGGTATTCGAGCGAGGGATAGAGCACACCTAGGCAGAGCGAGACGGCTCTGTCGGCTTGATCGACAAGAAGGGGGCCTGGGTTTCCAAGAACGACTATCAGCAGATGCGTCTCGCTGCCGGCTACAGGGCTGGCATTCGCGAACCTGCGTTCGGCTGGCACTTCAAGAAGACCGATCGATGGGGTCTGCTGGACCTCGATGGCCGCGTCTTGCTGGATGCCGATTTCGATCAGGCAATCACGCGATGCGCCGATGGCCGGCTCGAGGGCCACAAGAACAAGGAATTGCTCTCCTTCAAGGCGGATGGCACACCGCTGCAGCCATCCGACGGCAAGCTTGTCGGCGCGTTATGCAACAGCGTGCCGCCCTATGCCTTGAAGACCGGCGAGAAATTTACGTTGGTGGACGCCAACTCGATCCCTTTGATCCAATTGCAGTTCGATGCGGTCAGCCAATTTCCAGGGGGCGTCAAGAACGTGAAGATCGATGGCAAGTGGGGGCGCATCGGACCCGACGGCCGTTGGCTGCTTGAGCCCCGTTTCGATTATCTCTCGGGGCATGCCGATACCTTCGTTGCGTCGGTTGATGGCAAACGTGGATTCATGCGGTCGGACGGAACTTGGGTGATCGAACCAAAATTCGACGCTGCGGCACGACGCCAGAACAGCGACACCGCATTCGTCACTGTTGCCGGCGCCACCGGTGTAGTGCGGCTCGCAGATCAATCCTGGGTCGTTCCACCGCGCCCGGGTGTCATGTGCGACATCAACCATGCGCTGATGACGCAAGGCGAGGGCAAGCGGACGATCCTGTCGAAGGCCGGGCAGGACTGGATCGAGATCGACGCCGAGAGGATCGGCATCTCGCTTGATATCGGCCTTCTGACATTCCTCAGGGACGGCAAATGGGGATTGGTCGATACGACCGGGCGGGTGACGGTCGAGCCGCAATATGAGGAACCGGTCGCTTTCCTGCCGCGCCTCCGCGGCATCGCCTGGGCCAAGCGCGACGGCAAATGGTGCGCCATCGACCGTCGCGGCCATCCGGTCGAAGGCATTTCATGCGCGCCAGGCGATCCGTTGGGAGGACCGGGCGGCCGGTTTGAGTGCAAGGTTGAGCCGTGACCTGAGAGCGCCGCTCTCCGGTAGGCCAGCTGACCTTCGCCGGCATTGACACCGCCGCCGGCATGGCCGAATTGACTGCCATGACCCGAGCAACCAGACCCCCCGCCGCGTGCCTGATCGGATGGCCGGCCGCGCATTCGCGCTCGCCGCTGATCCATCATTATTGGCTGCGGACGCTGGGCATCGAGGGCGGCTACGTCATCGAGGCGGTGCCGCCCGACGAGTTTCAGGACTTTGTCTTCCGGCTTTCGCTGCGCGGCTTTGTCGGCGCCAACGTCACCCTTCCGCACAAGGAGCGCGCGCTGGCGCTGTCGAAGCCGGATGACCGCGCCCGCGCGGTCGGCGCCGCCAACACCTTGTGGTTCGAGAATGGCGAGCTGTGTTCGACCAACACCGATGTCGAGGGCTTTATCAATAATCTCGATGCCTGCGCGCCCGGATGGGAGCGTGCCGAGGAGGCGCTGGTGCTGGGCGCCGGTGGTGCGGCGCGCGCCGTGCTGTTCGGGTTGATCGAGCGCGGCATCAAGCGCGTGCATCTGGCCAACCGGACCGGGGAGCGCGCGCAGGCGCTGGCGGATCAATTCGGCGCGAGCGTGTTGCCGGTGGCATGGGATGCATTGAGTGAATTGCTGCCGCGCGCCGGGCTGCTGGTGAACACGACCTCGCTCGGGATGCACGGCCAGCCGGCGCTCAAACTCGATGTCGGCCGGTTGCCGACGGGCGCCGTCGTCAACGATCTCGTTTACGTGCCGCTGGATACGCCATTGCTTGTCGCCGCGCGCGGGCGCGGGCTGCAGACCGCCGACGGGCTCGGCATGCTGCTGCACCAGGCGGTGCGCGGATTTGAGCTATGGTTCGGCAAGCGCCCCGAAGTGACATCAGAACTTCGTGCGATCGTCGAGGCCGATCTCACCAAGGTTTGAGCGGGAGTATCGTTGCGGGAATTGGGGGCAGTGGCTACGTGGTGGCCTACCGGAGATCCCTCATGACCAAGAATCTGTCCAAGCATCGTTCTACACTCATCCGCCCGCTGTTCGCCGCCGCGATGGTGGCCGCGTCCACCATCTATGCCGTTGCCCAGCAGCCGCCCACGCCGACGCGGGTTCGCGGCACCATCGAAGGTGTCGAGGGCGACATACTTGCGGTCAAGTCGCGCGGCGGCGAAGACGTCAAGCTGCACATGACCGGCGATATCAGGGTGGTCGGGATCACCAAAATCGCGCTGTCCGATGTCAAGGTCGGTTCCTTCATCGGCGCCACCACGGTGCCGGGACCGGACGGCAGCCAGAATGCGGTCGAGGTGCACGTGTTTCCCGAGGCGATGCGCGGCACCGGCGAGGGCTCGCGGCCGTATGATCTGCGCCCCAACAGCACCATGACCAATGCGACGGTGGATCAGTCGGTGGCCGGCAATGACGGTCACACGCTGTTGATCAAATACAAGGGCGGCGAGAAGAAGGTTGTGGTGTCGCCGGAGACGCCGGTCGTGACCTATGTCCCCGCCGACAAGTCCGACCTCAAGGCCGGCGCCAAGGTGATCGCTTTCATGAAGAAGCTGCCGGACGGCTCGTTCGAAACCAACCGCGTCAGCGTCGGCCGCGATGGGCTGACGCCGCCGATGTGACGCGAAGCGTCATTCCGGGATGGTGCGTTAGCACCAGACCCGGAATGACAGAGATGGAATAGCCATTCCCCTCCGGTGTTCGCGTTGATGGGACGCTCAAAGACATTGGAAGGGATACCGCCATGCGGATGACGTCACGCCTGCTCGCTGCTTCATTGACATTTGCCACCGTGTTTGGGGCGTCCGCCTGGGCGCAACAACCGCCAACGCCGACGGTGCGGATTCGCGGCACCATCGAGGCCGTCGATGGATCTGTCCTGTCGATCAAGTCGCGCGAGGGCACCGACCTGAAGGTGCGCATGACCGACAATGTGGCGGTGTTCGGCGTCGCCAGGACCGAACTGTCTGAGATCAAGGAAGGCTCCTACATCGGCGTCACCGGCATACCGGAGCCCGACGGTACCCAGCGGGCGGTTGCCGTTCACATCTTCCCTGAAAACCAGCGCGGCGCCGCGGAAGGTTTCCGGCCCTGGGATGCGCGTCCGAACTCCACCATGACCAACGCCACCGTCGCCCAGACGGTCAAGGGCACCGATGGCCAGAACATCCTGGTCAAGTACAAGGACGGCGAGAAGAAAGTCGTGGTGCCGCCGGATACGCCTGTTGTCACCTTCGTCGCCGGCGACAAGTCCGAACTGAAGCCGGGCGCAAAAATCATCATCTTCGGTGCGGCGAAGAAGGAAGACGGCACGCTGGAAGCCGCCCGCGTCAATGTCGGCCGCGACGGGATCACACCGCCGATGTGAGGGTGAGCGCTTTCTTCCCCTCTCCCTTGTGGGAGAGGGTGGCTTCGCGAAGCGAAGACGGGTGAGGGGTTCTCTCCTCACAGTAAGCTGAAGGTGAGGATGGAGACCCCTCATCCGGCGCTTCGCGCCACCTTCTCCCACAAGAAGGGGAGAAGGAAGCAAGAAGGCCGCGACTACTGCTAAATCGCCAGCACGTGATCGTCGATTTCGGCGATGGTGTTGACGCCGCACAGGCCCATCGTGACAAGCATTTCGTTGCGGATCAGATCGAGCGCCTTGGCGACACCCTCTTGTCCGCCGGCGCCGAGGCCGTGGACGAAGGCGCGGCCGATCATGCAGGATTTGGCGCCGAGCGCGAGCGCGCGTATCACGTCCTGGCCGGACCGGATGCCGCCGTCGAACATGATCTCCATCTTGTCGCCGACCTCATCGACGATTTCGGGCAGCACCTCGATCGACGACGGCGCGCCGTCGAGCTGGCGGCCGCCATGGTTGGAGACCACCATCGCATGCGCGCCGGTCTTGACGGCCTCCTCGGCGTCCTCGACGTCGAGAATGCCCTTGAGGATCAGCTTGCCCGGCCAGATCGAGCGGATCCAGTCGACATCCTTCCAGCTCAGCGTGGTGTCGAACTGCGCGTTGGTCCATTGCGAGAGCTGGGTGATATCGTCGGTGCCTTTGACGTGGCCGGCGATGTTGCCGAAGGTGCGGCGCTTGCCGCGCATCACGCCGGCGACCCAAGCCGGCTTGGTCGCGAAGTCGATCAGTTTCGACAACGACCATTCGGGTGGAATCGTCATGCCGTTCTTGATGTCCTGGTGGCGCTGTCCCATCACCTGCAGGTCGACGGTCAGCACCAGCGCGCTGCATTTCGCCGCGATCGCGCGCTCGATCAGGGATTTGATGAAGCCGCGGTCCTTCATCACGTAAAGCTGGAACCAGAACGGCTTGTCGACATTGGCGGCGACGTCCTCGATCGAGCAGATCGACATCGTGCTCAGCGTGAACGGAATGCCGGCGGCCTGCGCGGCGCGGCAGGCGGCGATTTCGCCGTCGCCGTGCTGCATGCCGAGCAATCCGACCGGGGCGAGGCTCAGCGGCAGCGCGGCCGGTTCGCCCAGGATCGTCGTCGACGTATCGCGCCTGGACACATCGACCAGGATGCGCTGGCGGAACTTGATCGCTTCGAGATCGGCGCGGTTGGCGCGCAGCGTGTCCTCGGAATAGGAGCCGCGATCCGCATAGTCGAAAAACGCCTTCGGCACCCGGCGCTTGTGCAGCTGGCGCAGATCTTCGATGCAGGTAATGTGCTTCATGGACGTTCCCGGCCCCTTCTTGAATTTCTTTTCTGTGTCGTCATCTAGCATGGTTGGTACGTCAGCCAAATCAGGCTTGCGGAACCCTGCGGTGAGGACATCCCAAGGAAACTTCCAAGGACATCTCATGACCGGACCTGATCGCCATCCCAAGCCCGTCCGCGAATCCCGCGAGAGCGCTGAAAAGCGCCGGTTGGACGAGGCCCTGGAGGAGGGGCTGGAGGAGACCTTTCCGGGCTCGGACCCCGTGAATGTGACCCAGCCGCCGCCGTCGAAGGGCGACCATCACATCAAGCGGAGCGATTAAGGGGTACCCAGGCAGCGGATGAATTGAAAAATATCATGTTTTGCAATGGTTTATGCGCCAATCGCGGTTTCCCGTGCCGGTAATGATTCATCATATTTTTTGAAGCCATTTTAGCGCCTGAGGGACTATAAGGCCGGTGCACGTTATGATGGTGGGCGTTCGCTGCTTCTTGCCGGATGGTTTAAGAGGCACGGAATGGCTGGGGGTTATATGAGCCGCAAATATTTCGGTACCGACGGAATTCGGGGCCGTGCCAATGGTCTGATCACGCCGGAGCTCGCACTCAAGGTGGGGCAGGCGGCCGGCCTGGTGTTTCAGCGCGGCGATCACCGCCATCGCGTCGTCATCGGCAAGGACACGCGGCTGTCCGGCTACATGATCGAATACGCCATGGTCGCGGGCTTTACCTCTGTCGGCATGGATGTGCTGCTGCTCGGCCCGATGCCGACGCCGGCGGTCGCGATGCTGACCAAGTCGATGCGCGCCGATCTTGGCGTGATGATATCGGCCTCGCATAATCTGTTCGAGGACAACGGCATCAAGCTGTTCGGCCCGCAGGGTTTCAAATTGTCCGACGACGTCGAGAAGCAGATCGAGCAATTGCTCGACGAGCCGATCGACCGGCGTCTGGCGCAGAGCGCCAGCCTCGGCCGTGCCCGCCGCATCGACGGCGTCCATGACCGCTACATCGAATTCGCCAAGCGGACGCTGCCGCGCGAACTCTCGCTCGACGGCCTGCGCGTCGTGATCGATTGCGCCAACGGCGCGGCCTACAAGGTGGTGCCGGAAGCGCTGTGGGAACTCGGTGCCGACGTCGTCGCCATGGGCGTCGATCCTGATGGCTTCAACATCAACAAGGAATGCGGCTCGACCTCGCCGGAGGCATTGAGTCGGAAAGTGCGGGAAATGCGCGCCGACATCGGCATCGCGCTCGACGGCGACGCCGATCGCGTGATCCTGGTCGACGAGCGGGGCCATGTGGTCGACGGCGACCAGCTGCTCGCGGTGATCGCGCAGAGCTGGAAGGAAGACGGCCGTCTCGCCAAGCCCGGCATCGTCGCCACCGTGATGTCCAATCTCGGGCTGGAGCGTTTCCTCGAAGGCATCGGGCTGGAGATGGTGCGCACGCCGGTCGGCGACCGCTATGTGCTCGAGCAGATGCTCAAGCAGGGCTACAATCTCGGCGGCGAGCCGTCGGGCCACATCATCCTGTCCGACTATGCGACGACAGGCGATGGTTTCGTCGCGGCGCTGCAGGTGCTGGCCGTGGTGCAGAAGCTGCGCCGTCCGGTGTCGGAGGTCTGCCACAAATTCGATCCGCTGCCGCAGATCCTGAAGAACGTACGCTATCGCAGCGGCAAGCCGCTCGACGACGCCGAGGTCAAATCCGCGATCGTCGATGGCGAGAAACGCCTCAACGGCTGCGGCCGCCTCTTGGTCCGCTCGTCCGGCACCGAGCCCGTGATCCGCGTGATGGGCGAGGGCGACGATCGCATCCTGGTCGAGGAAGTGGTCGACCACATCGTCACCGCCCTCGGCCACGCCGCCGCGGCGTAGGCGAGCTCTCTCATGCGGCGTTTCTTCCTTCTCCCACCCACAAGGGGAGAAGGGAAGAAGTGCCTGCCAGTGTCCTCAACGCATCGCAGCTATTAGCTATTGATGCTGGTCGCAGCACCGCGCGCGGCGTAGGAACGGGCATTATTGCAAGTCGATATTCGGGAATCGCGCCCTTGAACAAGCCCGTCACCGTCTCCGAGGAAGCGCTCACCGCGCCCGTGGTGGTGCCCGACGTGTCGCCGGCGCTCGCCGCCAAGGCGGCCGCCGCGGGGCCGGCCTATATCGTGCTGGCCGGGATCAGCTTCTCGCACTTTCTCAACGACACCATGCAGTCCCTGATTGCGTCGGTCTATCCGATCCTGAAGGACAATTACGCGCTGGACTATGCGCAGATCGGCCTGATCACGCTGGCGTTCCAGTTCACCGCGTCGCTGCTGCAGCCGCTGGTCGGACACTTCACCGACAAGAAGGCGCAGCCGTTCTCGCTCGCGCTCGGCATGGGGTTCACGTTCTTCGGCCTGCTGCTGCTGAGCGTCGCGCATCAATACGCGATCATTCTGATCGCAGCCTCGCTGGTCGGATTGGGATCGGCCGTGTTCCATCCGGAATCGGCGCGGATCGCGCGGCTGGCCTCGGGCGGGCGCTATGGCTTTGCGCAATCGGTGTTTCAATTGGGCGGCAGTTTCGGCACCTCGATGGGGCCGGTGCTGGCGGCGTTGATCGTGGTGCCGTTCGGCCAGCCCAGCATCGCCTGGTTTTCCTCGATCGCGTTTCTGGCGATCGTGATCCTGTGGCGGATCGGCGTCTGGTACCGGCCGCAGATCACGACGAAGAAGTCCGCCGTGGTCGAACGGCATCCGGATGCGCCGGACGCGCGCCGCGTCAAGATCGCGCTCGTGGTACTGGTCGCGCTGCTGTTTTCAAAACAGCTCTATGTGTCGAGCCTGTCGAGCTATTACATCTTCTATCTGATCGACAAGTTTGGCGTCTCGACCCAGGCGGCCCAGCTCTATCTCTTCATCTTTCTCGCCGCCAATGCCGCGGGCGCGTTCTTCGGCGGGCCGCTCGGCGACCGCTATGGCCGCAAATACGTCCTCTGGTTCTCTATCCTCGGCGCCCTGCCGTTCACGCTGGCCCTGCCTTACGCCGGACTGTTTGGCAGCGCGGTGCTGACAATCATCATCGGCTTGATCCTTTCCTCGGCGACGTCATCGATCATCGTGTTCGCGCAGGAGCTGATGCCGCATCGCTTTGGAATGATTTCCGGCGTGTTCTTCGGCGTCGCCTTCGGCATCGGCGGGCTCGGGGCGGCGGTGCTCGGCAAGCTTGCCGATCACACCGGCATCGCCTTTGTCTATCAGCTCTGCGCCTTCCTGCCGGCGCTCGGCCTGCTCGCCGTGTTCCTGCCGAAGATGCCGAAGCTCGCGCGTTAACGAAGCGTTTGCAAACGGCGCGGGCAAGCAATCGGGTAGGTCAGCATCCGTGTCATTTCCGTCAACACATCGTTAGGATGTATGGCGGTTTCGCCATTTTCGGTGCTGCAAATGCATCAGGTTGCATGCTGCATAAACGCCCGCGCGAAAAACATGCGAGCGCCATCAGAAAACTGGATTCCGGTTTTTCGTTCGATCGCGCTCAAAAAATATAAGTGGCGCATGATCTTATCGCCGAACCGCGGCGCACTTCGGCGGATCATGCGCAACGGATTATCAACCTTAAAAATTAGGGTTAAGCGCCGCTTAAGCATTTGCTGGCATCGTCCGCCCGTGAGTTTTTGATGTGGGGCCTCCGCAGCGCCTCACCGGACAAAAGGACGAAGCCAATGCGTAGCGTTAAGTCTCTTCTTGCCGCCGGAGCGGCATCCCTGTTGTCGTCGGTGGCCTTCGCCGCGGACATGGCCATCGCGCCCCCGCCCCAGTATGCGCCGCCCCCGGTGGTCGAAGACTTCGGTGGCTGGTATCTGCGCGGCGATATCGGCTTCAGCAACCAGCGGGTCGAGCGTCTGAACAACGTGCTGGACACCGTCGGCTCGCCGACGTCAGTTCAGAAAAACAGCTTCGGCGCCGCGGGCATCTTCGGCCTCGGCGTCGGCTACAAGGTCAACAACTGGTTCCGCGCCGACATCACCGGTGAGTATCGCGGCAATTCGCAATTCTTCGGAACCGATCACCTGACGTATGCAGGCCCCGCATACGGCGTCGACACTTATAATGCTACCAAGTCGGAATGGGTCGTTCTCGGCAACGCCTATGTCGATCTCGGCACCTGGTGGTGCGTGACCCCGTTCATCGGTGCTGGTGTCGGTGGCGCGCGCGTCCAGATCGCCAACTTCACCGACACCAATACGCCGACCGGTGGCGTAGCCTTCGGCGACACCACCGCGAAGTGGAATTTTGCCTGGGCGGCCCACGCCGGTGTCGCTTACAAGGTCACGCCGAACTTCACGGTCGAACTGGCCTATCGCTATCTCGACATGGGCGACGGTCTGACCGGCGATCTCCGCCGCTTCGATGGCGTCAACACCGTCAACAACCCGACGACGTTCAAGAACATCACCTCGCATGACCTCAAGCTCGGCGTGCGCTGGAACCTGGAAAGCCCGCAGGTCTATGCGCCGGCGCCGCTGATGCGCAAAGGTTAATTGCGACTGCCATCCGTTAAGGATTGAGAACGGCGCGGGATCTTCCCGCGCCGTTTTTGCTTCTGGCGGGCCCGCAGCTGGCGCCTGCCGCAGGCACGCGACGGGTTTGGCTTTTTCGCGCAAGATCACGTCGCATCGGAGCCTGCGATAACGATTGGTTAGGGTTAACGAGCGATGATCAAAGCAAGTTAGAGTTGGTCGATGGAGTACTGCGATGCGTCGTTTTTTGCTGGTGGCGGTGATGTGTGGCGCGGCGGCTGGCGCGCAGGCGGCCGATATGCCGGACTTGCCGATTCTACGCGGCAGTTTCACCGACGGGTTGAGCAGAACCAGCATCAACTGGTCGGGCGTCTATGTTGGCGGCCACGTCTCGCACGGTGCGGCGGACATGGACTTCACCAATTCCGGCCAGGACCTGCTCGCCAAGCTCCTCAACAATCTCGATCTGGAATCGCAGTTCAACATCTCGCAGTGGCCTCTGCTCGGCAAGTCCCACATGCAGAGCAGCGGTTACGGCGGGTTCGTCGGTTATAATTTTCAGTGGAGCGAAGCCCTCATCGGTATCGAGCTGAACTATACCCACGGCAACTTCTTCGGTTCCAACAGTGGTTCCCAGGGTCGCTCGTTCCAATACCCCACCGATTACATATCGACGGCGCGCGTGTCCTCGAGCGCCTCGATGAAGATCACCGATTACGGCTCGTTGCGGGTACGTGGCGGATACGCCATCGACAGCTTTCTGCCATATGGATTTGTCGGCGTTGCGATGGGGCAGGCGAATATCAATCGCAGGGCCGATGCCAACATTGATTATCTCTATGTCGGCACGAACGGACTTCCCAATTACTCTGCAGCCGGTTTCCTGACAGACAACGCCAACTCCAAGTTCATCACAGGATTTGCCGGCGGTCTCGGCATCGACATGATGCTGTATGCGGGTCTGTTCCTGCGCGCCGAGTGGGAATATCTCCGGTTCACCTCCAGTGTCGATACCACCGTCAACACGGTGCGCGCGGGCCTGGGCTACAAGTTCTGATGGGCTACAGGCTCAGACCTGGCCTCAGGCTTGGCCTCAAGACTTGGCCTGGTCCGGCGTCGATCCTGATACCGTTGACAGATTTGCCGCGGGCTGTTGCACTGTCGCCATAACGAGGGCGGCGGCGCATGAAAATCTACGGCGATACCAATTCCGGCAACTGCCTGAAGGTGAAGTGGGTGTGCGACAAACTCGCGCTGCCCTATAGCTGGGTTGCGATCGACACGCTCAAGAGCCAAACCCGCACCACCGAGTTCCTCAAGCTCAATTATGCCGGCCAGGTGCCGGCGGTCGAATTCGACGACGGCCGCACGCTGGCGCAGTCCAACGCCATCATCCGCTATCTCGCCCGCGGCAGCGATCTCATTCCAGCGGATCCGTTCGCCGCCGCGAAGATGGACGAATGGCTGTTCTGGGAACAATACAGCCACGAGCCCTATATCGCGGTCTGCCGTTTCCAGATGTTCTATCTCGGGAAATCTGCCTCCGATCTCGACCCCGACAAGGTCAAGCGCGGCTATGCGGCGCTGGCGCGCATGGAGCATCAGCTCGCCATCACGCCGTTCCTGGTCGGCGACGCCGTCTCGCTCGCCGACGTTTCGCTGCTGGCCTATACAAGGCTGGCGCATGAAGGCGGTTTCCATCTCGACGGCTATGCCGCCGTGCGCCGCTGGATCGGCGAGACCGAAAAATCGCTCGGCCTTCCGCCGGCGCGCTGAATTCACCGGAAAGCTCCATGGCCACCGTTTCGCAAGTCACCATCCGTCGCGCGCGCCGTGACGATGTCGGTCACATCGTCGTCATGCTGGCCGACGATCCGCTCGGTGGCCCGCGCGAACGGCTCGAAGATCCGCTGCCGCAAGCCTATTTCGACGCGTTCGATCGCGTCGCGGGCGACCGGAACATCCATCTCGTGGTCGCCGAGGACGGCGAGGGCGCTGTCGTCGGCTGCCTGCAGCTGTGCATCCTGCCCGGCCTGAGTTCGCAGGGCGCCGCGCGCGGCTTACTCGAGGATGTCCGCGTCGCCAGCCATTGCCGCAGCCGGGGCATTGGCGAGCAGTTGGTGCAATGGGCGGTTTCAGAAGCGCGAGCCAACGGCTGCAAGCTGGTGGAACTGCTGACGCATCATACGCGCGTCGATGCGCAACGGTTTTATGAACGGCTTGGATTCGCGCGCAGCCATGTCGGCATGACCTTGAGATTCTGAGCTTTATTTTTGTGCAAAGTTGGGTCGCGGCGCAGGCAATTGCCTGGAGCAGTCGTGACTCTGCAATCCCATTAACAGGCGATAAACTACCTCGATCTCCGTGATTTTACGGAGAGGAACGTCTCCGCTATGTCAGCGTCTCCCATGGGGCCGTGGGCAACTCTGGGGGATTTTTCGATGAAGGATTATTCGATCGTTCGGATCGGCAATGAATATGTCGTGCAGGCCGGCGAAAAGAGCGTTCTGAAAACCTCGAGCCGGCGAATGGCCGCCAGGCTCATCAACGATGCGGCTGGACTGCTGGAGCAGCAGCCGGTCTCATCCACAGCTGTCGATGCTTCAATCACCTGTGATATCGGAAGCGCCCGAAGTTCCTTGACGATCGGGCGCGATTCCCCTAATGACCGCCGCGGGACACCTCCCCCCAACGGGAGGCTTGCTATCTGGAAGGATAGAATATGACCGTAGCGAAGCCCGCTTCGCGGCCAAATGTGCCGCATTTCTCCTCCGGCCCCTGTGCCAAGCGCCCCGGCTGGAATCCCGCAAATCTCAAGGAAGCCGCGCTCGGCCGTTCGCATCGCGCGAAGGTCGGCAAGGCCAAGCTCAAGCTCGCGATCGAATTGACGCGCGAAGTGCTTGAAGTGCCAGCCGGTTACAAGATCGGCATCGTGCCGGCGTCCGATACCGGCGCGGTCGAAATGGCGCTGTGGTCGCTGCTCGGCGCGCGCCCCGTCACCACCATCGCCTGGGAATCCTTCGGCGAAGGCTGGGTCAGCGATATCGTCAAGGAACTGAAGCTCAAGGACGTTACCAAGCTGCACGCCGGCTATGGTGAAATCCCCGATCTTTCCAAGGCCGATCCCGCCTCCGACATCGTCTTCACCTGGAACGGCACCACCTCGGGCGTGCGCGTGCCCAATGCCGACTGGATCAAGGCTGACCGCGAAGGCCTCACGATCTGCGACGCAACGTCTGCCGCTTTCGCGCAGCCGCTCGATTTCGCAAAGCTCGATGTGGTGACGTTCTCCTGGCAGAAGGCGCTGGGCGGCGAGGCCGCGCATGGCATGCTGATCCTCTCGCCGCGCGCCGTGGAACGGCTGGAGACCTACAAGCCGGCGTGGCCGCTGCCGAAAATCTTCCGCCTGACCAAGGGCGGCAAGCTCAACGAAGGCATCTTCGAAGGCGAGACCATCAACACGCCGTCGATGCTGTGCGTCGAGGATTATCTCGATGCGCTGAACTGGGCGAAATCGATCGGCGGCCTCAAGGCGCTGATCGCGCGCGCCGACGCCAACACCAAGGCGATTGCCGACTGGAAGGCCAGGACGCCGTGGATCGATTTCCTGGCCAAGGATGCGGCGATCCGCTCCAACACCTCGGTGTGCCTGAAATTCGTCGATCCCGCGATCACCTCGCTGACGGCGGACGCGCAGGCCGACTTCTCCAAGAAGCTGGTCGCGCTGGTGGAGAAGGAAGGCGCCGGTTACGACTTCGCCTATTACCGCGACGCGCCGGCGGGCCTGCGGATCTGGTGCGGCGCCACCGTGGAAGCCTCCGACGTCGCGCTGCTGACGCAATGGATCGACTGGGCGTTCGCCGAGACCAAGGCCGCGTTGCCGAAGGCTGCTTAACTCTCCAGTTAGCCGTCGTCCCGGCCAAGCGAAGCGCGAGCCGGGACCCATAACCACAGCACGGAGTATGGGTCCCGGCTCTACGCGCCAAGCGGCGCTTCGGCCGGGACGACGATCGATTTCCCAAAGGAACATCAAATGTCCAAACCCAAAGTCCTCATCTCCGACGCTCTCTCCCCGGCCGCCGTGCAGATCTTCAAGGACCGCGGCATCGATGTCGACTTCCAGCCCAATCTCGGCAAGGACAAGGACAAGCTCGCCGAGATCATCGGCAATTATGACGGGCTAGCGATCCGCTCCGCAACCAAGGCGACCGCGAAAATCATCGAGAAGGCCAAGAAGCTGAAAGTGATCGGCCGCGCCGGCATCGGCGTCGACAATGTCGAGATTCCCGCCGCGACCGCCAAGGGCATCATCGTGATGAACACGCCGTTCGGCAATTCGATCACGACCGCCGAACATGCGATTACCCTGATGCTGGCGCTGGCACGCGAGATTCCGCAGGCCGACGCCTCGACGCAGGCCGGCAAGTGGGAGAAGAACCGCTTCATGGGTGTCGAGATCACGGCCAAGACGCTCGGCGTGGTCGGCTGCGGCAATATCGGCGCGATCGTCGCCGACCGCGCGCTCGGCCTGCGCATGAAGGTGATCGCCTTCGATCCGTTCCTGTCGCCGGAGCGCGCCAAGGACATCGGCGTCGAGAAGGTCGAGCTCGACGATCTCTTGAAGCGTGCCGATTTCATCACGCTGCATACGCCGCTGACCGAGAAGACAAAAAACATCATCGATGCCGCGGCCATCGCCAGGATGAAGAAGGGTGTGCGCATCATCAACTGCGCCCGCGGCGGCCTGGTCGACGAGCAGGCGCTGGTCGATGCCCTGAATTCCAAGCATGTCGCAGGCGCCGCCTTCGACGTCTTCATCGAGGAGCCCGCTACCTCGAACGTGCTGTTCGGCCATCCCAACGTGATCTGCACGCCGCATCTCGGCGCCTCCACCACCGAAGCGCAGGAGAACGTCGCCCTGCAGGTCGCCGAGCAGATGTCGGATTATCTTTTGACCGGCGCGATCTCCAACGCGGTCAATTTCCCCTCGATCACCGCCGAAGAGGCGCCGAAGCTGAAGCCGTTCATTGAACTGGCCGAGAAGCTCGGCTCGTTCGCGGGCCAGCTCACCGAGAGCGGCATCCTCAAGGTGCAGATCACCTATGAGGGCCATGTCGCCGAAATGAAGATCAAGGCGATCACCTCGGCGGTGCTGTCCGGCCTGCTGCGGCCGATGCTGGGCGACGTCAACGTGGTCTCGGCGCCTGTCGTTGCCAAGGAGCGCGGCATGGTGGTCGACGAGATCGTGCGCGCGGCGCAGAGCGATTACGAAAGCCTGATCACCGTCACCGTCGTCACCGAACGCCAGGAGCGCTCGGTGTCGGGTACCGTCTATCACGACGGCAAGCCGCGGCTGGTCGACATCAAGGGCATCCGCGTCGATGCCGAGTTCGGCAAGTCGATGATCTACGTCACCAATGAGGACAAGCCCGGCTTCATCGGCAGCTTTGCCGGCCTGCTCGGCGACGCCAAGATCAACATCGCGACCTTCCATCTCGGCCGCGTCAAGCAGGGCGGTGACGCGATCGCGCTGGTGGAAATCGACGGTGAAATTCCGGCCGACGTGCTCGCCAAGGTGCAGGCGTTGCCGCAGGTCAAGCAGGCCAAGGCGCTGGTGTTTTAAAGACGCGTTTCACTTCTCGTCGTCCCGGCTCAAGGCCGGGACGACATTGTGCCCATATTCCGCGGCCGTTGGCGTCCTCCGTTGCCTTCCGCCGCGGTGCGGCCTCGCATAAGCCTCACGGAAACCCCAATCGAACCAGTTCCTCTCTCGCAACGTCTCATCACCAGGGGGGGTGGGATTGTTTCGCTTCGCCGTTCAGCA
Source organism: Bradyrhizobium sp. JYMT SZCCT0428 (assembly GCF_018131075.1). Lineage (GTDB taxonomy): Bacteria > Pseudomonadota > Alphaproteobacteria > Rhizobiales > Xanthobacteraceae > Bradyrhizobium. The sequence continues at coordinate 127,934 of NZ_JAFCLS010000014.1, forward strand.
GGCGGCCTTTAGGAGAGGGAAACCAATGCAGTTTCTAGCCAAGTATCTTGTGACGACCAGCCTCGTCGTGGTTGCGGCGTTGGCCGCAGCACCGGGGCGGGCGGCCGATGTTCCTGCCATTTCGGCTGTCGATGCCGTCACCGTCTATCCCGACGGCGCCAGCATCACCCGGGTCATCACCCTCGATCTTCCGGCCGGCGACCACTCGGCTGTGCTGAAGGATTTTCCGCTGACGCTGGATCCGTCCTCGCTGCGGGTTGAGGGCGAGGCGGGCGCAAAACTCACCATTGGCGCCATCGACGCCAGGCCGCCGCGCGCGGCGCCGCCGGTCAATCTGCCCGAACTCGACAAGCGCATCGAGGCGTTGAAGGACCAGCGCGCCGATCTGCAGGGCGCCATCAATTCAGCCGCGGCGCGACGCAAATTCGCCGAGCGCTTTGCCGATGCCTCGCCGGCCGGGATCGGCGACAAGGGCGAGGCGCGCCCGATTGCCGAATGGCGCGCGGCTTTTGCGGCCGTGGCCGAGGAAGTCGCCACTGCCGACAGCGCGATCCGCGATGCCGAACGCAAGCAGCGCGAGCTCGACCGTGAGATTGCGCGGCTGGAAGCCGACCGCGCGCAGAAGCCGCCGAGCAAGCTCGAGGTCCGGATCGAGCTCGCCGCCGCGGCCGCGACCAAGGCCACGCTGCGGGTGACCTATGCGGTGCGTAACGCGCGCTGGACGCCGCTCTATGATGCCCGTCTCGACACCGGCGCCAAGGACCGCAAGCCCGCGCTCGAACTGGTGCGCCGCGCCGAAATCACCCAGAACACCGGCGAGGACTGGTCGAATGTCGCGCTCGCGGTTTCCACCGTGCGCACCGCGCGCGGCGGCAAGGCGCCGGATCTGAATTCGCTGATCGTGCAATATCCGCCGCCGCCGCGGGCTTCAGCCTCCATCAGCGGTGGCATGGATGCCGCCAAACCATTGGCGCGCGCGGCCCCGGCGGCGGCGCCCAGGACGGTTGAGGCGTTGATACCGAGCACCGCCCTTGAGCAACAGGCCACGGCTGAAGTCGACGGCTTCCAGGTCACCTTCAAGATTCCCGGCCGCGTCAGCCTCGGCGCCAGCGAGGGCGCCAAAAGCTTGCGCGTCTCCTCTGCGATTATCGCGCCCGATCTTGCGGTCCGCGCCGTGCCGGTGCTGGACCCGACCGCATTCCTCGAAGCGAGCTTCAAGCAGACCGAGGACGCGCCATTGCTGCCCGGCCGGGTCTCGATCTATCGCGACGGCGTGTTCGTCGGCCGCGGCCAGATGGCCGCCGCCGGCAAGGACGAAACCGTGCGGCTCGGCTTCGGCGCCGACGACAAGATCAAGATCGAACGCACCGTGGTGAAACGCAACGAGGGTTCGGCCGGCCTGATCGTGACGACGTCGAAGACCGACGAACGCTCGTTCAAGACCACCATCCGCAACGGCCACGACTTCCCGATCAAGGTCGCGATCGAGGATCAACTGCCGGTCAGCGAGAACGAGGACATCCAGGTCGAAATGCTGTCGTCCTCGACGCCGCCGACCACGACCAACCTGCGCGACAAGCGCGGCGTGCTGGAATGGGCGTTCGAAGCCAAGCCCGGCGAAGTCCGCGATATCGGCTTTGCCTGGCGCGTGCGCTGGCCCAAGGACAAGGGCGTGGTGATGATTCCGGCGGGTTAGCTCGTCATGGCCGGCTTGTTCCGGCCATCCACGTCTTTCCTGGTGAGAAAATAAGCAAGACGTGGATGCCCGGAACAAGGCCGGGCATGACGGAGGTGAGCAATAGCCGCGGGGTGGTGGTCTGCATCCCGCGGCCTTGCTGTCACTACAGACTTCCTCTCTGATACCGGCATCACCGCCGACGACCGCCGAACAGGTCCGCGAACAGGGAGAAGCCACCAATGCCCTACGAACACATTCTCGTCGATGATCCCCGGCCGCGGGTCCGGCGCGTCACGCTCAATCGCCCGGAGAAGCGCAACGCGCTGAACAACCGTCTGCGGGCGGAAGTGTTCGAGGTGCTGGAGCAGGCCGATCGCGATCCTGATATCTCGATCTCGATTGTTCGCGGCGCTGGTCCCTGTTTTTCCGCAGGGTATGATCTCTCCGCCGATAATCGCGTCGACCAGCCCTATCACTCGGCCGCAGGCCCGGGCCAATGGTCGCGGCACGTCGTCGAGGGCTGGTTCGGGATTTGGGATCTCGCAAAGCCCGTGGTGGCGCAGGTGCACGGCTATTGCCTTGCCGGCGGCACGGAACTCGCGACCGCCTGCGATATCGTCTACGTCGCCGACGATGCGCAAATCGGCTATCCGCCGGTGCGGCTGATGAGCCCGCCCGACATGCAGTATCACCCCTGGCTGGTCGGCATGCGCCGCGCCATGGAGCTGATGTTGACCGGCGATGCGATGTCCGGCCGCGAGGCCGCCGAGTGGGGGTTCGCGACGCGGTCATTTCCGCTCGAAGAGCTGGATGCGCGCACGCTGGATTTCGCCGAGCGCGCCGCCAAAGTGCCGGTCGAATTGCAGCAGCTCAACAAGCGCTCGGTGCATCGCGCGATGGAGATCATGGGCGCCCGCGCCGCGATGCGCGCCGGCACCGAAATCCAGGCGCTGGCGTTCACGACGGAAGCTTCCCGCAATTACATGTCGACATTTCGCCGCGACGGTGGAAGCGTGAAATCACAGCTCGACCAGCGCGACGCGACGTTTGGGGATTATCGGACAAGGAACGAGTAACCGCGCGAGTGCAGTTAGATACCCACCGTCATTGCGAGCGAAGCGAAGCAATCCATCTCCCTGCGCGGGGATAGATGGATTGCTTCGTCGCTTCGCTCCTCGCAATGACGGCCGATAGGATGGAGGCCTTCACTTCGCCTTCAAAAACTCACCCACTTCCAGCAGCACGAACTCGTTGTCGTCGGCCTTGTTCGGATCGCGGCTCGATGAGAACGGCAGATTGTTGTCGTTGCCGACGATGATGTGGGTGTCGTCGACGCGGTCGACGTTCTCGATGGTGAAGAACGGGAACGTCAGCACGCCGTCATTGAGCGGCTTCTTTGCCTTCTTCTCGGGATCCTTGATCTTCATCAGGTCGATATAGGCGATCTTGCGCACCGGCTTGCCCACGTTCGCATCGCTAAGCTCGACCTTGTAGACGCGCTTGAATTTGGCCAGATCCGGGAAGCAGTTTTCGCCGCGGGTGCCTTGCGGGCAGGCCTTGTCCGCGGTGCCTTCGCCATTGTCGCGCTCGATGATCAGGCCGGAGGAGGCGTCGATCATGTTGAAGTCGCCGATCGCGTGGCCGTTGGCCTCGAACACATAGTGCCAGTAGCGTCCGGTGAATTTCTCCGCCGCGACGTCGAATTCGAGGATCCGCGCGGCTTCCTTGCCGTCGACCTTCTCCCAATCCTTTTTCTCGACATCCCACAGCGGGCCTTCCAGCAGGCCGTAGAGGAACTTGCCGTCCTTCGATCCGCCAAAGCCTTCATAGCCCTTGGAGCGGCGCAGGTTGACGGTGGTGTAGCTGGCGCCGGGCGCGCCCGGCGACTGCACCGACCAATGATCGGGCGAACGTACCGGCTTGCCGTCGGCGGTGGTGTCGAACACGGCGAGCACTTTTCCGGTCTTGTCGGCTTTCAGGATGTAGGGACCGAATTCATCGCCGATCCAGAAAGTGTCGCCGATGATCTGAAAACCTTCGGTGTCGAAGTCGGCGCCGGTGAGGTAGCGCTTGGCGGTGGATTCGTGGACGATGCGGAACGGCACCTTCTTGTCGGGGTCATGCAGGAAGACGGTTTCCTGTCGGTCGATCTTGCCGGTCGCCCAGTCGATCTTGTGCCGGTTCAGGTACAGCATCGAGTCAGCCGAATTGTAGCGCGAGCCCATGCCATTGTCGGTGAGCACCCAGAACGAGCCGTCCGCCATCACCTTGATGCCGGAATGGCCCTGCAGCGGTTGGCCCTTGAAGGGTAGCGCGACGCCGGTCGGGCGCTCATAGGATTTTCCCATCACGCTGCCGACGGCATCCACGCGGCGGCCGGTGGTATATTTGCCTGATGTCTTGAGATCATCCGGCGCGTCGGCGGGGGCTTCGACAAAGGATTGCGCGGGCAGGACGGCGTGGCCCTTCAGCGTGGCGGGAAACTCGCCTTCGCCTTGCGCAAACGCGGCACCTGTAGCCAGAAAGACCGAGGCGACGGAACAGAGCAGTGACATGCGCATGTTAGTATCTCCTGTGAAAAGCGATGCCGTGTTCTCCGGGGAGCGTGTAACAGCCGCCTGACAGTTTTGTGAAACGCCGGTGATGCCGTTGGATAAAGTTGCGGCCTTACGCCGCCCGCGCGAACGAGGATCCTTAGGCGGATCCTTGGGCGGCTACCGGGTCGCGACCGGCCGCATGGTCTGCGGCAGCAGGAACGGCACGCCATGGTCGGTATATTCGACCGTGACGTCCACCTCGAAGATGCGGCGGATGGTTTCGGCCGTAATGGCGTCGGTGCGGCCGCCGTCGATCGCCAGCCTGCCGCGGTGCAAGAGCACGATCCGGTCGGCGAAACGCATCGCGAGATTAAGGTCGTGCAGCACCGCGATCACGGCCGTGCCATTGCGCGCGCGCAGCTTCGCGGTTTCCACCAGGTCGATCTGGTGGCGCATGTCGAGGCTCGAGGTCGGCTCGTCCAGGAGCAGCAATCCCGGCCCGTGCTGCGCCTCGCCGCAGGCGAGTTGCACCAGCACGCGGGCAAAATGCGCGCGCTGCTGTTCGCCGCCGGACAAGGTCGGCAATTGCCGGTGGCTGAAGCGCTCCAGCCCGACCTCGTGCAGCGCCGTCTCGACCAGCCTTTGCGCGGCGGCGCGGCTGTTGTCGCCGGCGCCCATGGCGACGATCTCTTCGACCGTGAACGGGAAGGTGACGGTGACATGCTGCGACAGCATGGCGCGATGCTGGGCCAATTGGCGCGGTCTGTAGGCGTCGATGTCGCGCCCTTTGAGTTCAACGTGGCCGCGGGTCGGGCGGAGGTCGCCGGACAGCATCCGCAGCAGCGTCGACTTGCCGGCGCCGTTGGGCCCGACGATCGCGATCATCTCGCCGGCAGCGACGCGAAGATCGATCGCGTCGACCAGGGTCGCGTCACCGATCCGCAGCGAGACCGACCGCGCTTCGAGGATCGGGTTCATAGCCCGACCAACCCGCGCTGGCGCAGCAGCATGGCAAGGAAGAACGGCGCGCCGACCGCCGCGGTCAGGATGCCGATCGGCATTTCCGCAGGCGCGACGATGGTGCGCGCCAGCGTATCGGCGCCGACCAGCAGGATCGCGCCGAGCAATACGGAAGCCGGCAACAGCAGCCGATGCGCCGGCCCGATCACCAGCCGCAGCAGATGCGGCACCACGATGCCGACAAATCCGACGACGCCGCAGATCGACACCGCGACGCCGGTCATCGCCGACACCAGCACGATCGAAATCCGCTTCAGCCGCTCGACGTCGACGCCGCTGTGAAACGCTTCGGCCTCGCCGAGCACCAGCACGTCGAGCCCGCGGCCAATCCACAGGCAGGCGATCAGGGCGAACAGAAGTACCGGCGCCAGCGTGGCGACCTTGGGCCAGGTCGCGCCGCTCAGCGAACCCAACAGCCAGAAGGTGATGTCGCGCAACTGGCGGTCGTCGGCGATGAACACCAGAAGCCCGATGCCAGCATTGGCGATGGCGGCGATCGCCAGCCCGGCCAGCAGGAAGATCGCAATCGAGGTTCGTCCCGAACGGCTGGCGATGCCGTAGAGCACGATGGTGGTCGCCAGCGAGCCGAAGAAGGCGGCGAGCGGCAGCAACTGGTTCTGCATGAAGCGCAGGCTTTCGCCGAGATGGCTGTCGGTGAACACGATCGCGCAGGCCGCCGCAAACGCGCCGCCGCTGGAGACGCCGACGAGGGCGGGATCGGCCAGCGGATTCCGGAACAGCCCCTGCATGATGGTGCCGGACGCGGCGAGCAGGCCGCCGACCATCGCCGCCGCCGCGATCCGCGGAATCCGGATCGACCACAGCACGAGCTGATCGCGCGCCGCCAGCGGATGCGGCGACGCATCGCTCCACAGGCCGAGCGCGGCCGGAAGCCGTGCTAAGGGAATTCCCGCAGCACCCATCGTCAGCGCGATCAGCGCCGCACCAGCGAGCGCCAGCAGCAACCCGACCAGCGTCAGCGTGGCGGCGGGCCGCAGCGTGGGGCCGCTGCGACGCTGTTTCGCGCCGTCCGCCTCGGCCGGCGCCACGGCGGTCATTGCCGGCAATTTGCCGTCAGCACGGCCGGCGTGAAGCTCGCCGCCTGCGGCGCCAGCGCCGGATAGAGCTTGACCGAGAGGTCGCGCGCGGCGGCGGCGGTGCGCGGGCCGAAGCCGAGCAGATAGAGGCCTTCCATCGAGATGAAAGCCTTGTTCGCCACCACAGGCGTCATCGCGAAGGCCGGGTGGACGTAGACCGCTTCGGCTTCCAGCGAATCCTTGCTGCGCTGGATCGAGAGCACCACGTCGGGCCTGGCTGCGACGATCGCCTCGTCATTGATGATCTTGTAGCCCTCATAGCTGTCGATCGCGTTGACGCCGCCGGCCAGCGCGATGATTTCATTCGCCGCGGTCTTCTGGCCGGCCGCCATGGCGCGGCCGTTGAGCAGCGACATCACGAACATCACGCGCACGGGGTTTGTCACCTTGGCGCGCAGCGCGCGCAGTTGCGCCAGGTCGCCGGATACGGCCGCGGTCAGGCATTCGGCGCGCGCGTCGGCGCCCATGGCGTGGCCGACCAGCTTGATCTTGTCGAGCAGGCCCTGTTCGGAAAATGTTTCGGGCACCAGCACCAGCGGCACCTTTGCCGCCTCCAGCACATCCATGGTTTCCTTCGGTCCCGATCCCTGCACGGCAAGCACGAGCGAAGGGTTGAGCCCGAGCACGCCCTCGGCCGAGAGCTGGCGCATATAGCCGACATTGGGTTTGTCGCGCAGCGCCGACGTCGGATAGAGGCTGGTCGCATCGACACCGGCCAGCCGGTCCTCAAAGCCCAGCGCGTAGAGGATCTCGGTGATGGCGCCGCCGATCGAAACGATCCGCGCCGGATCCGAAATCGTGACGTCGCGGTTGCGCGCGTCATGCACCGTGATGCCCGCCGCAAGCGCGGCGCCGCCAATGGCGAAGGCGCAAGTGGTGGCGAGCAGAGCGAGTGTGCGAGAAATTGTCATTCAGGTATCACTTGCAGGGATCACTTGCAGGCATCACTTGGTCAGGATCAGCTTGTTCTGCGACGTCAGCCGCAAGCGGTAATTCTCTTCGCCGTGCGCAATGATGATCTCGCGTTCGGTTGCAAACAACTCGCGGCTGTCGAGCCGGTTGCCGCTCATGACAACCGATCGTGCTGCAACAGGGGGATGCCCTGCTTTCCCAGCGGCGTCTCCGAGTTTGTCTCCGGACGGTGCGGCCATCTAATTCTGTTGTGCCCCAAAGAAGTTCTTATGATCCAACCTTGTATAGGTGGGCCCAAGCGCAATCCAACCGCGGCAATTTACAATAGATATAAAGTGTGCCCTGCGGTCATTGACCGCCCTGACGCCACCGCTTAACCAATTGTGACAGAATGCGGGCCGGGGAGCCCGCGTTCGAAAAGTGGTAGCCAGCAAGCAGCTCGCACGTCGCGCAGCGCCCGCCAGCCAGACCCGAGAAATAGCTAACAGGTTGGGGTTGTTATGGCTGACGGGGCTAGGTATCCGCGCGCCCTTCTTTTGGGCGCGTCGGTGGTGTCATTTGCGTTGCTGATGGGCGATGCCGCGGTTGCACAGACCGCGGACACGCAGGAGACCGATCGTCCGTCGGAACGGAAAAAACAGGCCAAGCGCAAATCCGCCAAACCGCAAGCCGAGCAGCAGGCTTCCGCGCCGGTGTTGAATGCGTATGCGCAGGTCGGCCGCGCACCCGTGCAGGCGCTCGACACCATCACTGTTGCGGCATCGAAGACCGAAGAGCGCGCGATCGACGCGCTGGCGCCGGTCAGCGTCGTGACGCTGGAGCAGATCCAGGGACGTCAGGCCTCTACGGTCGGCGATCTGCTCTATAATATCCCCGGCGTCTGGGTGCAGAACCGCGGCGATGAGCCGTCCACCGCGATCAACATTCGCGGCCTGCAGGATTTCGGCCGTGTCGCCGTGGTGGTCGACGGCGCCCGGCAGAACTATCAGCGCACCGGCCATTTCGCGAACGGCTCGTTCTTCCTCAATCCCGAATTGATCGCCGGAATCGATATCGTGCGCGGCCCGACCGCGAACATCTACGGCTCCGGCGCGATCGGCGGCGTGGCCTCGTTCCGCACCAAGGACATCGAAGACGTGGTGCGGCCGGGCGAGCGTTGGGGCGTGGATGCCAAGACGATTCTCGGCACCAATTACGGCCGTGCGCTGGGTTCGGTCTTCGGTGGCGTTCACGTCAACCCGAACGTCGATGTGTTTGCCGGCGGCACCTACAGCACGCAGGAGAACTACAAGGACGGCACCGGCTATGAGGTTGCCAACACCGGAAACCGTCTCAACCGCGGTATCGGCAAGCTGACGGTGCGGCCGGCCGACGGACACGAGGTCAAGCTCGGCGCGATCTTCCAGGAGAATATCTACAGCGTGGGCCAGCCGCCGCGCCGCGCCGGTGATCCCAATTCGACCAATGCGAACGGCACCAACAACCTCAACGGAACGTCGATCTACGCGACCAATGTAAAGAACTACACCACCACGCTCGGCTGGAAATACTCGAAGCCTGAGGACAAGTGGTTCGATTGGGACGCGAAGGTCTACTGGAATCGCACCGATAACGACCAGATCAAGACGGGACATACGACCACGACGGCATCGACCTATTGCGGCGGAGTCCCCGGAAATGCGGTCTCCGGCTGTATCGGCAGCAACCGCGGATACCTGCTCGACACGATCGGTATCGATGTGCACAACACGACGCGTTTCGAGACCTACGATTGGCGTCACGCCGTTACCTACGGGCTCGATGCATTCCAGGACAAGGTGTCGACCGAGGTCTTCGCGGAACCTCCGAGGTGACGACGCCGGGCGGCAGGCGCACGGTCTCCGGCGGCTTCGTGCAGTGGAAGGCCAATTACACCTCGATGCTCGAAGTGGTGGGCGCGCTGCGTTACGACAATTACAAGCTGGAATCGGGCACGACATCTTCCAGCGGCGACCGCTTGTCGCCGAAGATCACCGTCGGTCTGATGCCCCTGGCTGTGCTGACGCCCTACGTCAGCTATGCTGAAGGCTACCGCGCGCCGTCGATCACCGAGACGCTCGTCAACGGGCCGCATGCCGGCGCCACCCCGCAAGACTCGTTCTTCCGCTGTCCGTCGGGCACGCCGGGTCCGGGCGCCGATTCGACATTCTGCTTCGTTCCCAATCCGAACCTGCGGCCCGAAATCGGCAAGACCAAGGAAATCGGCTTCAACCTGAAGAAGAACGACGTGTGGGTTGCCGGCGACAGCATCCGCGGCAAGTTCAATTTCTTCCGCAACGATATTACCGACTACATCGATCAGGTTGCGTTCGGAACGCCGGTCGTCGTTCCGGGCTTTGGTAGTTTCTTCCCGTTTCTGCAGTACCAGAACGTTGCGAGGGCCAGGATCCATGGTTTCGAGGCCGAGGCCATGTACGACGCCCAACTCTGGTTCCTCGGGGTCGCCGGCACCCTCCAGGAAGGCAAGAATCTTCAAACCAATTTCGGGTTGTACAGCGTCCCGCCGCAGAAGCTTACGACGACGGCTGGTTTGAGGTTCCTTGAGAATACCTTGGTGGTCTCCGTAATGTGGACGTCGGCGAAGGCTAACAGGGACATTCCTGTGACCTATACGCCGGCAACGTCGTACGATCTCGTCAACCTGTATCTTCAATACAAGCCGACGCCCGACCTGACCCTCAACCTCTCTGCCGAGAATATCTTCAACACGTACTACCGGCCTTACGCCATCCCGGTCGGCAGTGCCGGCGACACGCAGAACGACGTGAAATGGGCGAGTGCGGGTCCTGGAATGGTCTTCAAGGGCGGTCTCAAATATCACTTCGGAGGCACCTGATCGGAGTAAGAAAAATCGGCGGTCTTGTTTGAGAGATTGCCACCATTAGGGCTCCGGGCCGTGCTGATGTCCCAGCGCGGCCTCGGAGCATTTCTGCGTTACAATATGATCGGGCCAGATCGGCTGCGACGACAACCAAGGAGATTTCCATGTTTATCGCGATGAACAGGTTTCAGGTGAAGCTGGGCCAGGAGCAGGCTTTCGAGACGGTGTGGGCAACGCGGGAATCCTATCTCGGCAACATGGTCGGCTTCGTCGAATTCCATCTGCTCAAGGGTCCGGTCGCCGACGACCACACGCTGTATTCGTCGCACACGACCTGGGTCGACAAGGCGGCGTTCGAGGCCTGGACCCGCTCGGAAGAATTTCGCCGCGCCCATGCCCGCGCCGACAACAAGACCGGCGAAAGCCTCTATCTCGGCCATCCCAAGTTCGAAGGTTTCGAGGTGATCCAGTCCGAGCGCAAAACCAGCGCCGCCGCCTGACGGGAGGCCTGCATGTCGAGCACGCAGAGCGCCGATCTCAAGGCGTATATGGCGGACAATCCGGGCGCGGTGATCGAGGACGTTGCGCGCGAGCGCAACGTCACGCCGCGCGCGGTGATCGAGGCGATGCCCGAAACGATGGTGCGCATCGGTGCCGGCAGCCATTTCGCCGCCGCGATGCAGGACATCGCGCAATGGGGCGAGGTGACGCTGATCGTCCATACCGTTGATGCGATCTTCGAATTCACCGGCGCGATCCCGGCGGGCGAGGTCGGCCGCGGCTATTTCAACCTGATGCAGCCCTAGGGATCTAACAAGGGATTGCACGGCCATCTCAGGCATGAACGCTGCGACGCGGTCGCCTTTGTCGAGCGGCCCTTCATGGGCAAGTCGTCGGCGTTCGTCGCCTTCATCAATGTCGATGGCGGCATCATGTTCAAGGTGTTCGTCGGCCGCGACGAGACCCGCGCGTTGCGCGGCGATCAGCTCAAGCGTTTTCAGTCGCTTGCGGACAGCCTTGCTTCGGCAAAGGCGGCCTGACCATCCGCAGTGTTGTCAGCCGGGAGGTGACCATGCAGCAGAATGTGTGCAAGTCGGGAAGGCCGGCGGTCTTGATGGCCGCTGGCGTGGCAGTATTTCCGGGGGCGGCGCTTGCCGCCACCGATACCGCGTTGCTGCCGCGCAATCTCTCGCCGTGGAACATGTTCGTCAACGCCGACATCGTGGTGCAAGCCGTGATGGTCGGATTGGCGTTTGCCTCGCTGGTGACCTGGACGATCTGGCTGGCGAAGACGCTCGAGATCAGGCGCAAGACCGCGACCGCCAAACGGCGTATCGGCCTGCTCGAGGCCGATACGGTGCTCGCCGACGTCGAAAAGCAGTGCCGTGGCGGCGGCGACGCGGTGGCGCAGATCGTGCAGTCCGCGGCGCGCGAAGCCAGCCTGTCCGGCGGCATCGCCGATGACGGTTTCAAGGAGCGGATCGCGCTGCGGCTGGAGCGGGTCGAGGCCGCGATGTCGCGGCAGATCGCGCGCGGCACCGGCGTGCTGGCGACCATCGGCGCCACCGCGCCGTTCGTCGGCCTGTTCGGCACGGTGTGGGGCATCATGAATGCCTTCATCGGCATTTCCGAGGCCCACACCACCAATCTTGCGGTGGTCGCGCCCGGCATCGCGGAGGCGCTGCTGGCGACCGCGCTGGGACTGGTGGCGGCGATCCCGGCAGTCGTGATCTACAACCATCTGACGCGCACGATATCGGCCCACCGGGCGCTGCTTGGCGACGCCTCTGTCATGGTGATGCTGCTGATCAGCCGCGAGGGCGATCACGGCTCGTTCCGGCTGGCGCGCGCCGCGGAGTGAATCATGGGCGCTAGATTGGGCACACGCGCAAGCTTCGGCGGCCGGTCGCGCGGCGGCGACGACGATCTGGCCGAGAATCACGAGATCAATGTCACGCCGTTCATCGACGTGATGCTGGTGCTGCTGATCATCTTCATGGTGGCCGCGCCGCTTGCCACCGTCGATCTCGGCGTCGATTTGCCCGCCAGTGCGGTCGAACCCGCGCCGCGTCCGGACAAGCCGGTGTTCGTCACGGTGAAGCCGGACCTGTCGGTCGCGGTCGGCGAGGACATCATCGCGCGCGACACGCTGACCGCGACGCTCGATGGCGCCACCAAGGGCCGCAAGGACGAGCGGATCTATCTGCGCACCGACAAGGCCGTCAGCTATGGCGACCTGATGGAGGTGATGAACCTCTTGCGCAACGCCGGCTATCTCAAGGTCGCCCTGGTCGGCCTCGACGGACGAAGCTAGCGCATGATCCGGAAAAGTGGACGCCGGTTTTCCGGCAAGATCATGCGCAAACAAAATAGATGACCATGAACGCGTTCGCGCTGCATGATGCCACCGATCACGCCGGGGTACGGCGTTGGAGTACATCGAGCATTGCAATCCTCGCCGCGCATGCCGCGCTGATCGCGCTGTTCATGAACTGGTACACGCAGCGGCCGCCGCCGGGCGCTACCTTGCCCGCCATCATGGTCGAGATGGCGCCGGTATCGGCGGCGCCGCAATCGACTGAGCTGGAGCGTGCGCCTGACCAGCTGATGGAGCAGGCCGACGCCTCGCCGCCGGAGCCGGTCAAGCAGCAGGAGGTGGTCGAAGAGCAGATTGCGCCGACCCCGCCGCAGGAGAAGCCGGAGGTGGTGGCGCCGCCCGAGCAGAAGGTTGAAATGAAGCCGGCCGCCGAGCCCGCCAAGCCCGTCCCGACCGCCACGCCGACACCCGTCAAGCCAAAGGTCGTCCGGCCCGACGCGAAGAAGCCGAACCAGGCGACGCCCGCGCCACGCACGGCGGCGCCGCCGCGTGTTGAGCGCCAGGCCCAGACCGCCTCCGCGGCCAGCGCCGGTGCATCGGCCTCGGCGCTCGCATCCTATAATCAGCGCGTCCGCCCCCATCTGATGCGTTTCCACCAGTACCCGTCGGGCGCCAACGGCCAGCGCGGCGTCGCGCGGCTGTCCTTCACGGTAAGCCGCAGCGGACAGGTCAGCGGAGGCCGCCTCAGCGGATCGTCAGGCGTTGCCGCGCTCGACGCGCAGGCCTCGGCGATGATCCGCCAGGCTTCGCCATTTCCCCCGATCCCATCCGAAATCCCGCAGGGATCGATCAGCTTCACGATCCCCGTGGCGTTTACCGTCAGGTAGACGGGTCGTCTATTCCTTCACCGCGCCGGTCAGCGACGAGACGTAATAGTCGACGAACAGCGAGTAGAACAGCGCGACCGGCAGCGAGCCGAGCAGCGAGCCCGCCATCAGCGCGCCCCACTGGTAGACGTCGCCGGTGACGAGTTCGGTCAGGATCGCAACGGGGACGGTCTTGTTGGCGCCGCTCTGGATGAAGGCGAGCGCGTAGATGAACTCGTTCCACGACAGCGTGAACGAGAAGATGCCGGCCGAGATCAGGCCGGGCACCGCCAGCGGCAGCGTGATCCGTCGCAGGATCTGCAGCCGCGTCGCGCCATCGACCAGCGCGCATTCCTCGAGCTCATACGGAATCGACTTGAAGTAGCCGATCAGCAGCCAGGTGCAGAACGGCACCAGGAAGGTCGGATACACCAGGATCAGCGCCATCGGCGAGTCGAACAGGCCGAATTGCACGATCACGGTGGCGAGTGGAATGAACAGGATCGAGGGCGGCACCAGATAGGCGAGGTAGATGCCGAGGCCGACATAGGGGCTGCCGCGGAAGCGCAGCCGCTCGATCGCGTAGGCGGCCAGCGTCGAGGCGAACAGCGACAGGAAGGTCGAACCGACAGCCACGAACATCGTGGTCTTCAGCCAGGTCGGATACGCTGTATTGAACAGCAGATGCTTGATGTGGGCGATGGTCGGCGAGGTGATCCAGAACGGGTTATGCTCCTTGTAGTTCAGAAGCTCCGCGTTCGGTTTGAACGAGGTGATCGCCATCCAGTAGAACGGGAACAGCAGGATCAGCACGAAGCACGACAACGGCAGATAGATCATCATCACCCGCCGGGCGCGGGAATCCCACGACATGGTGTCCGGCGTGGCGCTGGCGACATTGCTGTTGCCCGGTGAGGCGGCTACGTCAGTCATTGGCTTCTCCTTGCTGCCATTTGCGGCGGGCGAGGCCGAAGTAGCTGAACAACGTCGCGAATACCAGGAACGGGATCATCGACACCGCGATCGCCGCCCCTTCTCCGAGCTCGCCGCCGGCGATGCCGCGCTGGAACGCCAGCGTCGCCAGGAGATGCGTCGAGTTGACCGGTCCGCCGCGGGTGATGGCATAGACGAGCTGGAAGTCGGTGAAGGTGAAGATGATCGAGAACGTCATGACGATGGCGAGAATCGGCATCATCATCGGCAGCGTGATGAAGCGGAAGCGCTGCCAGGCGGTGGCGCCGTCGAGCATGGCAGCTTCATAGAGCGAGGGCGAGATGGTCTGCAGGCCCGCCAGCAGCGAGATCGCCACGAACGGAATGCCGCGCCAGATATTGGCGACGATCAGCGAGAACCGCGCCGGCCACGGCGTGCCCAGGAAGTCGATGTTGGTGGTGCGGACGTGCAGCACGTCGACCAGCAAATAGGAAATGATCGAGAATTGCGGATCGTAGATCCACCAGAACGCCAGCGCCGACAGCACCGTCGGCACGATCCACGGCAGCAGGATGATGGCGCGGAGCAGGCTCTTGAGCGGGAAGTGGTTGTTGAGCAGCAGCGCCAGCCAGAAGCCGAGCGCAAATTTCCCGATGGTCGCGACCGCGGTGTAGAACACGCTGTAGAACACCGCGTTCCACCACAAGGGATCCTTCAGCAGGTACTGGAAATTCTCCAGGCCGATGAAGACGCCGCGCTGACCGATGGTGGTATCGGTGAAGGCGAGCCAGACGCCGAGGCCGAGCGGGTAGGTGAGGAACACCGCCAAGAGGCCGATCGCCGGCGCAAGGCACATCACGATCAGGAACGGCTTGTAGTCGAACAGGCGCACGATCCAGCCTGGTTGCCGCTGCTCAATGATGCGTCGAGGTCGAGAAGGTAGGGTCGTCACAGACATCAAAATTATCCCGATGCGAGCTATGTGAGGCCGTCATTGCGAGCGAAGCGAAGCAATCCACGTCTCCATGGAAAGAAAGAATGGATTGCTTCGTCGCTACGCTCCTCGCAATGACGGTCGCTCTGTTCGGCCGTTACCGCTCCTGGCGCCGGAAATACCGCTTCGCACGCTGCTCGGCCTCCGCGGCGGCGGCCTCCGGCGTCGAGGCGCCGGTCGCAACCGCGGCGCACATCTGCACCAGCACGTAATCGGCGTTGACAGCACCCGTTGCGGTCGTGATCGGACCCTTGTAGCCGTCGTAATAGGTGCTCTGCATGGTGTTCTTGAAGATCGCGACCTTGGGATCTTCGGACCAGACCTTGGCTTCGGCGTAGGCCGCAAGCGGCTGCGACCAGTAGCCGGAGTTGGCGTTGAGCCACGGCTCATACTGGTCCTTTTCCAGCATGAATGTCAGGAACGCCTTGGCGGCGTTGGGATACTGGCTGTGCTTGAACAGCATCGCGTTCAGCGTCAGGCCGGCCATCGGCGAGATCTTGGCGTTGCCCTTCGGCAGCAACTGATGCTCGCTGTCCTCGGCGATCGCCTTGGTCGCCGGATCGTTCTTCAGCGAAAAATACAACGAGACGCCGTTGGCGGTCAGCGAGATTTCCTGCGCGGAATAGGCGCGGTTGTTGCTCACGTCGTTCCACGACGGCGTGCCGGCGATGAAGGTCGGGTACAGTTCCTTGACCCATTTCAGCGCGGCGACGGTCTCCTTGCTGTTGATGACGATGTTGCCGGATTCATCGAGCAGGGCAGCGTTATGCGACCACAGCACCCAGTTGGCAAAACCGTTGCCGTCGCCCTTGGCGTTGCCGAGCGCGAAGCCGGCCGGCTTGCCGGCCTTCTGCAGCTTCTGGCACAGTTCGAGAATTCCGGCGTGATCTTCCGGGACCGAGTCGTAGCCGACCGACTTCAGGATCGACTTGCGGTAGATCAGGGGGCCGGCGGTGGCGCCGAACGGCAATCCGATCCAGGCGTTGCTCTTGCTCTTCTTGCCGTATGTCTGCGCCAGCGGCAGCCAGCCGCCGTAGCGCTTGCCGAGGTAATCGGCGACGTCGCTCAGTTCGACCAGTTTGTCGACGTAAATGTGCGGCGCGTCGGAGAAGCCGATGATCATGTCCGGGCCGGCGCCGGAATTCGAGGTCACCGCGGTCTGCTGGTTGATGTCTTCCCAGCCGACGAAGTCGACCTTGACCTCGACCCCGGTCTCTTTGGTGAACTTGGCGGCATTGGCGCGGAACACGTCCTCGTCGGCCTGCACGAAGCGCACCGGGCGCAGCATGCGCAAGGATGCGCCTTTTTCGATCGCAAACTTCGGCGCCGGAACATCGGCGGCCTTGATGGGGGATTGCGCCGAAGCGCCGGTGGCGGCCAGCGCGGCGGCGGACACACCCAGTGCCAGCGCCTCGCGGCGGGTAATATCGATCGTCATTTTATCGTCTCCCTGTTTTCTGCTCCCGGCGTTGATCGCCGATGAACTCGCGGCCTCCGGTTCCTAGTGGAACCAAAGGGTATTTCTTTCTGGTGCGTCTTCCCGGGCGCGGACCGCTCTCCGCGTTGCCCGATAGATAGCGCGTTCAGCCGGCCCTAGCTGTTGGGCCCCCGGTCCATGCTGACAGGTTGCCAGCGACGAAGCGAGGTGTTTTGCAGCACCGATGGATTGACGCAGCTTACCGGCCACATGCCGGACAATACCAGTGACAATTCGTAGCCTACGCGGCGCTTGCGCGCTTCGTCGAAACGTGCCGATGCCGAGGCGACATGCGCCGTCAGCGTGACGTTTTCCATGGATAGCATCGGGTTGTTGTGCGACGGCGGCTCGGTTTCCAGCACGTCGAGGGCGGCGTGCGCGATCCAGCCCTCCTGCAGCGCCTTGATCAGCGCTTCCTCGTTCACGGTGGCTCCGCGGCCGGTATTGATGAAGATTGCGCTCTTCTTCATCTGCTTGAAGTGCTTCTCGCCGAGCATGTGATGCACCTCCGGCCGCGCCGGGGCGTGCATCGAGAGGAAATCCGACTGCGACAGCACCTCCGACAGGGTCGCCGGCAGCACGCCATGGTCGGAAATCAGGGTTTCCTGGATGAAGGGGTCGTAGGCGATCATCCGCAGGCCAAACGGGGCTGCGCGCTTGGCGACCGCGCGCGCCACCCGGCCGAACGAGATGAAGCCGAGCGTCTGCCCCATCAGCCGCGGAATCTTCAAAAGCTGTGGCCGGCCTTCGGACCAGCGGCCGGTGCGGACCATCTTGTCCTGCTCGACCAGGCGGCGGAAGCCCGAGAGCAGCAGCATCATGGCGTGGTCGGCGACCTCCTCGATGAAGGTGTCGGGGATGTTGGTGACGGGGATGCCGCGGGCGGTCGCGGCTTTGACGTCGACGCTGTCGACCCCGACGCTGCCGAGCGTGATGACCTTGCAATTATCGAGCGCGTCGATGACCGTTTTTGAGATCCGCATGCCCTTGGCGTAGATGGCATCGGCGGTGCGGGCGGCGGCGATGAATTCCGCCTCGTTGGCGGGCGCCTCGATGATCTCGGCCCCGATCGGCTCCAGCGCCTCCATTTCATAGTCGTAGCCGCCGCCGGCGACCGTGAAACTCGCGCCTTTCGGCGTCAATATCCTGAATTTCGGCATTTCCTGCTCCCGATTTGACTCTTCGGTGTTGATTATCCCCGCGGCACGCGCCGATGCCCCCGAATTATAAACGTCCTGATCAGCTTCTCGCACAATCCTGCGACATAGAGACCCATGCTTTTTGCATGTCCGGGCTTCTACGGGGCGGCATCGTAACAAAGCGCTAAAGGCTCGCACGATAACGTGCGGCGAATCAATTCGCCAATCGCGTCCCGCGCGCAAATGTCCGGAGACCCCTGTGAAGCTGTCAAATCTGAAGATCACCCCCAAACTCGGTATCTTGGTGGGGGTGACGCTGCTCGGCCTGTGCGCCGCCGGCGTGCTCGCGGGCTACCTGATGCAGCGCGAGATGCTGAACGCGCGCATCGACCAGACCAAGGCGATCGTCGATATGGCGCTCAACATGGCCGCCGGCCTGAAGAAGCAGGTCGATGCCGGCCAGATGACCAAGGAAGCGGCCATCGCCGAGTTCGGCAAGCGCGGAAACACCCTGACCTACGACAAGGGCGCCGGCTATCTGTTCGGCACCGCCTATAACGGCATCACCGTCATGGCGCCCGATCCGAAGCAGGTTGGCACCAACCGCATGGACGTGGTGACCAATGGCCGCAAGCTGTCGCAGGAGCTGATGGACGGCGTCAAAGCCAACGGTTCAATCCTGCTGACCTATGAATATGTCAAACCCGGCGAGGAAAAGCCGATCCGCAAGATGGGCTACGCGGTGGCGGTCCCCGGCTTCGACATGTATGTCGGCACCGGCGCCTATCTCGACGATCTCGATGCCAAGCTGAAGCCGATCGCGTGGCTGCTGGGGCTCGCCATTCTCGGCATCGGCGTGATCGGGGGCAGCATCGCCTGGATGATCGGCCGCAGCATCTCAAAGCCGCTCGGCGAACTCGGCGCGCGCATGCAGGCGCTGGCCGACGGCAAGCTCGACGGTGAAATTCCCGGGCTCGGGCGCGGCGATGAGGTCGGCGCGATGGCGGCAACCGTGCAGATCTTCAAGGACAATGCGGTGCGGATCCGCGGGCTCGAACAGGCCGAAGCGGCGACGCAGGCGCGTGCGGCAGCCGAACGGCGGACCGCGATGGAGAACATCGCCAGCGATTTCGAGCGCAGCGTCAACGGCATCGTTCGCTCGGTATCGACGGCCGCCGCCGGCATGCAGACCACGGCGCAGTCGATGACGGCGACCGCCAGCGACGCCAGCGCGCGCGCTGCGACGGTTGGGGCTGCTTCGGAGAGCTCGTCGAACAATGTCGGCACGGTCGCGGCTGCAGCCGAAGAGCTGTCGAGTTCGGTGGCCGAGATCGCCCGCCAGGTGGCACGTTCCAGCGACATCGCCAGCAAGGCCGTCGGCGATGCCGAGCGCACCAACTCCACCGTCCAGGCGCTCTCCACCGGTGCCGAGAAGATCGGCGAGGTTGTCAAACTGATCCACTCGATCGCCGCGCAGACCAATCTGTTGGCGCTGAATGCGACGATCGAAGCGGCGCGCGCTGGCGAATCCGGCCGCGGCTTTGCGGTCGTCGCTTCCGAAGTAAAGGCTTTGGCCAACCAGACAGCGAAGGCGACCGAGGAAATCTCGGCCCAGGTGGCGGCGATGCAGGCTTCCACCAGCGAGGCGGTCTCCTCGATCGGCGGCATAACCGAAACCATCGCGCAGATGAGCGAGATCACCGTGAGCATCTCGACGTCGATCGAACAGCAGGGCGACGCGACGCGCGAGATCGCGCGCAACATCCAGTCGGTGGCGGCGGGTCGAGCGAGATCAGCGCCCATATCGGCGGCGTCACCACGGCGGCGTCAGCCACCGGCAAGGCGGCGTCCGACGTGCTCTCGAACGCGCGCGAACTCGACAATCAATCCGGCATGCTGCGCAACGCGGTCGATGAATTCCTCGTCAAGGTGCGCGCGGCGTAACCAGATCTCGGCACCAACCACATCGTCATGCCCGGGCTTGTCCCGGGCATGATGCTTTTGGACCGGGGGCGGGCCTGCTATACTGCCGTCTTGAGCTAATTCTCCGCGGAAGCTGGCATGACCGATCGACGCGCGCGTCCCGTATCCAATTCGGAAGCAGGGGTTCTTGAGCTTCTGCGTCTCTTTGGCGATAGCCAGCCAATGGCGGACGAATATGCGGCCTTGTGCCTGCAGAAGGCGAAAGCCCTCGAGCCCGCGCTGAGAGCGTTTGAATACCTGCCGGTCGATACCGCGCGGCGGCCAGGCCCGCTCTCGGGCATTCCGGTAGCGATCAAGGATATCATCGCCACATCAGACATGCCGACGGCGAACGGTTCGCCCGTCTATGCCGGTCAGGTTCCGGCCGCCAATGCCTGGGTGGTCGAGCGGTTGCGCAATCTCGGCGCGACGATCTTCGGCAAGACGGTATCGACCGAATTTGCCTGGCGGCATCCGGGACCGACGGTCAACCCCTGGAATCGCGAGCATACGCCGGGCGGATCTTCGTCAGGTTCGGCGGCCGCCGTTGCCGCGGGACTGGTGCCGCTGGCGCTCGGCACCCAGACGCTCGGTTCGATCATCCGGCCGGCCGCGTTCAACGGCATCGTCGGATTCAAGCCGAGTTTCGGCGCCATCCCTCGCGTCGGCGTGCATCCGCTCAGCCCGTCGCTCGACCATGTCGGCTTCTTTGCCCGGCGGGTCGACGATGTCGCG
Organism: Bradyrhizobium sp. JYMT SZCCT0428; assembly: GCF_018131075.1. Classification (GTDB taxonomy): domain Bacteria; phylum Pseudomonadota; class Alphaproteobacteria; order Rhizobiales; family Xanthobacteraceae; genus Bradyrhizobium. The sequence goes on from NZ_JAFCLS010000014.1 coordinate 148,461, forward strand.
TTCGCATTGTCGCTTCTTGCCGGCTCGAGCGATCGCGATCTCCATGGCCGGCCGCTGCCCGCCTTTACCGTCGATATCGGCACCGGGCTGCCGCCGCTGAACAAGCCGCGGCTTGCCGTCGTGCGTTTTGCAAAATGGCCGCGCGTTGAAGTCGAACAGCAGAAGGTGTTCGACGCTGCAATCGACAAATTGCGTGGCGAGGGCGCCATTCTGGAGGAACTTGAATTATCCGAACTCGACGAGGCGAACTGGACGACGATCAATTGCATCCTGTCGAGCGAGGCTGCCCTGATATTCGCCGGTCTCGTCGCAAATTATCCGGAACGCACCAGTGATCATCTGAAGTCGCTCGTCGAGAGCGGCAAGGCTCATTCGGCGACCGGCTACCTTGCGGCCAGGGCATTCCAGGACGCCTGGCGTCACAGGCTGACTTCGGAAATGTCGGGCTATGATGCCGTGTTGACGTTGCCGGCGTTTGGCGAAGCCCCGCGCGGCCTGCACTATACCGGCGATGCGGAATATTGCGCGCCGTGGACCTTGCTCGGCGTGCCGGCCGTCACCCTGCCGGCCGGATTCGGCAAGCATGGTCTTCCGCTCGGCGTTCAGATCGTCGGCCCGTATCTGAATGATCATCGTATGCTGCGGGTGGCGAAATGGGTCGAAGCCGCTTTGGGCTTCGAGCCAGGTATTCCGACCGGCCTCGCTTCGTAGCTTTGTAGGGTGGGCAAAGCGCAAGCGTGCCCACCATCGCAGATGACGGTCAATCGATCGATGGTGGGCACGGCGCGATGCGCCTTTGCCCACCCTACGATCTACGCTCTCACTGCTTCTCGATCCCCGCGTCGGCGATCAGCTTTTCCCACAGCACCAGCTGCTCCTTCAGGAACGCGTCGAACTCTTCCGGCGTGCCCGAGAAGGCCTCCATGCCGCGCTCGGCAAGCTGGCTCTTGATGTCCGGCCGCTCGATGACCTTGCGGATTTCCGCGTTCAGCCTGGTGACCACGTCCTTTGGCAGATTGGCCGGGCCGAGATAGCCCTGCCATGAGGTGATGTCGAAGCCCTTCACCGTGGCGTCCATGGTGGGGAGCTGCGGCAGCAGGGCGGAAGGCCGCTTGGTGGTCACGGCGAGCGCCTTGAGCGCCTTGGCATTGACGTGCGGCAGGCCGGTCGGAACGTCGATGAACATCATCGAGACGCGTCCGGCGATGACGTCGGTCAAGGCCGGCGGCGAACTCTTGTAGGGGACGTGCAGCAGATCGATGCCGGCGAGGCGCGCGAACGTCGCGCCGGAGACGATCGCCGACGAGCTGCCGCTGGCGTAGGAGTATTTGCCCGGCTCCTTCTTCGCCAGCGCGATCAGCTCGGCGACCGAGTTGGCGGGAATGTCGGGGTGGATCACCAGCATGAACGGCAGGTCGCCGGTCCGCGCGATCGGCGTGAAATCCTTGACCGGATCGTAGCTCATGTTCTTCAGCAGATACGGATTGGCCGAATGCGTGGTGTTGGTCGTCACGAACAGCGTGTAGCCATCTGGCGCCGATCGGGCGACATAGCTTGCGGCGATCGAGCCATTGGCGCCCGCCTTGTTGTCGATCACCATGCTGACGCCGAGCGAAACACCGACCTCCTTCGAGATCAGGCGCGTCGTGGTGTCGGTGCCGCTGCCGGCGGCGAACGGCAGCACTAGCGTGATGTTGCGGTTCGGATACGGAGCCTGCGCGGAAGCCGTTGATGCCAGCGCGAACAGCAAGGATGTTGCCGCCGCCATGCGCCGGTATCGTTTCAAGGACGCGATCATAGGGTCGTTTCTCCCGGTTGGTTTTTTTGAGGGGTTGGCGGGCAAGCTAGCCTGCCCGGGATAAAAGCGAAAGGCGGTACAGCTTGGTCGAGAGGTCGCAGCCGCGCGTTTTCATTTCCGCGCCGAGCCCCGCCGCGACGCGATCACGACGCCGGCCAGCACCAGCGCATAGCCGACCAGGTGAAACAGCCGCAATTGCTCGCCAAGCAGCAGGATCGCCATCGCCGAGCCGAACACCGGCACCAGATGGAAGAACGGCGCGGCGCGGTTCGGCCCGATCAGCGCGATGCCGCGGTTGAAGAACGTATAGGCCAGCGCCGAGGGAAAGATCAGGACATAGGCCAATGTGGCCAGCGTCAGTAAATCGAATTTCAGCACGGCACCGGTCGAAAATTCCCAGACCGAGAACGGCACCAGCATCATCGCGCCGCAGCAGGTGGTGAAGGAGATGAGCGATAATTGATGCGTCACCGGGCGGCGCAGCATCAGCGCCGAGTAAAGCCCGAACGACACCAGCGACGAGCCAAACATCACGTCGCCCTTGTTGAAGCTGATGCTGGCGAGCGCCGAGAAATCGCCGCGCAGGATGATGGTCAGGACGCCCATCAGCGAAAGGGCAATGCCGACCAGCTGCGCGCCGGTCAGCCGCACGCCGAACAGGACCAGCGACCACATCGCCACGAACAGCGGGCCGGACGACTGGATCAGCAGCGCGTTCAGCGCCTGGGTGTATTGCATCGCCCAGAAGGAGATCGCGTTGTTGTAGGCAAAGCCGATCAGCGAGAGGAACAGCATCAGCGGCAGATGGGCGCGCAAGACCTTCCAGTCGCGCTTGAGATGCGGCCAGGCGAACGGCAGCAGGATCAGGAAAACGCCGAACCAGCGGATCGTGGTCAGCGTGATCGGCGGCACGTGGTCGCCGACATGCCGCGCCAGCACGATGTTACCGGCCCAGAACAGCGAGGTCAGGGTCAGCAGGACGTAAGGCTGGTTGTTGAGCCAGCCGACCGGATCACGGGCGGGCGGCAGTGGCGCGGGGCTGGTCATGGTCTATCGCGAGTTGTGCCGGATTTTCGCCGCGCGACAAGGCCCGAGTCTGCAATGCTACTATGGCTGCAATGCTACAATGTCCTGAATGGGTCTGAGCCGGCCGGGAGCAAGTCATGGGTGTGGATCTATTGAATGTCAGGGGCCTCGAGGAGCTGGCGCATCAGGGGCCGGTCGTGATGGTCAATCTGATGCGCTTCCGTGAACGCTCGCTCGACGGTGACGGCTCGGGCTGGGATGCCTATTTGCGCTACAGCGCGCTCACCGTGCCGATGATCAAGGCGCGTGGCGGCACGCTGCTGTGGACCGGCGACGCCAAGGCGGTCGCGCTCGGCGCGCAGCAAGGCAATCAGTGGGATTATCTGGCGCTGGTGTACTATCCCGACGTCGCTGCTTTCATCGACATGATGACATCAGCCGATTACGAAAACCGCTGCGATCCGCACCGCCACAATGGCTGCGCCGAGCATGTGATCATTTGTACGAACGAGGCGTACAGCAAGTTCGGGATTGCGGCGTCGCCGAGAGTCTGACCGAACAAACAGGTCGCATTTTCGTACCAAGAACGTATATGCCCGGCACAAGGCCGGGCATGACGAGTTTTTTGCTAACTAACAGAACGCGATAGCGACCGTCCTACTTCTTGTAGGCGGCGATCACGGCTTCCCCATCGGCGCCGGCCTTTTTCGACCAGTCGGCCGTCAACTGCTCGCCGATTTTCTCGAGGCCGGACTTCAGCGCCGGAGGCACCGGCAGCACCTTCATCTTGTTGGCCTGAAGCTGTTCGAGATACCACTTGGCCTTTTCTTCGTTGAGCTTCCAGCCGCGTTCTTCGGCGACAACCGCCGCCTTGAGGATCGCGTCCTGGGTCGGCTTGTCGAGCGCGTCGAAAGCCGCCTTGTTCACGAAGGTGACGTTCTTCGGAATCCAGGCCTGCGCATCATAGAAATGCGTCATGGTTTCCCAGGCCTTGCTGTCGTAGGCGGTCGAGCCCGAGGTCATGAACGAGTTGACCACGCCGGTCGCCAGCGCCTGCGGCAATTCCGCCGCCTGGATGGTGACAGGCTGCGCGCCGACGAGTTCTGCGATGCGCGAGGTACCGACATTATAGGCGCGAAACTTCAGGCCTTTCATGTCCTCGACGCTGTTGAGCTCCTTCTTGGCAAAAATGCCCTGCGGACCCCACGGCACCGCGAACAGGAGCATCAGGCCTTGCGAGGCGAGCTTCTTTTCGATGGCGGGCTTCGACGCCAGCCACAGCTTCTTGGCTGCCGGATAGCTCGTCGCCAGGAACGGGATGACGTCCATGCCGAACAGCGGGTCTTCGTTCTCATGCAGCGAGATCAGGACCTCGCCCGCCTGTGCTTGACCGGTTGCGACCGCGCGCTTGATTTCCGGCGCCTTGAACAGCGACGCCGCCGGATGCACGGTGATCTGCAGCTTGCCGCCGGTGGCGTCGCCGACGTCCTTGGCAAACGCGATCAGATTGACCGAATGCGGATTATCCGCCGGATAGGCCGCCGGAAGATTCCATTTCGTCTGCGCGGTTGCGGGAACGACCGTTGCGGAAACCGCAAGCGCCGCGACGCCGGCAGCGATTGCGCACGTCTTAACAAGCCTCAACATTGACAATACCTTTCTCTAGCCAGGGAACGCTATTCGCGGCAGCAGCATCACGATAGCAGGAAACGCCGTGATGATGGCAACCGCCACAACGAGCAAAAAGAAGAACGGCAGGGCGGCCTTGGCGACCGTGTTGGAATCCTTGCCGCTCATGGTCTGCAAAACGAACAGGTTGAAGCCGACAGGCGGAGAGACTTCAGCCATTTCCACCACCAGCACCAGGAAAATGCCGAACCAGATGAGGTCGAAGCCGGCCTGCTTCACCATCGGAATAACGATGGCCGTGGTTAGCACGATCATGGAAATGCCGTCGAGGGCCGTGCCGAGCACGATGTACATGACAGTGAGCGCCGCGATCAGCGCATAGGGACTGAGCTGCAGACCGTTCACCCAGTTCGCCAGCGCCAGCGGGATGCCGGTATAAGCCATCGATGTGCCCATGTAGGAAGCGCCTGCCAGGATCAGCAGGATCATGCAATTGACCCGCGTCGCGCCCATCACGCTGGCCCAGAACGCTTCCCACGTCAGCGCGCCCTGCCACCATGCGATCGCGAGCGATCCCAGCACGCCCCAGGCCGCACATTCCGTCGCCGTCGCCCAGCCCATCAGCAACGACAGAAAGACGAAAGCGATCAGCAGCAGACAGGGGAACAGATTGAGCGATTCCGATATGCGCTTGCGAAAGCTCATCGGCGGGTCGGCCGGCGGCGTGCGCTTCGGATTGGCAAGCGACCAGACGGCGATGTAGCCGGAGTAAAGCGCCATCACCAGCAAGCCCGGCAGAAAGCCCGCGAGGAAGACCTGAATGATGGAGACGTTGGCCTGCACGGCGTAGACCACCATGGTGATCGACGGCGGGATCAGAATGCCGAGCGTACCGGCGCCGGCCAGCGAGCCGAGGCTCAGGCCTTCGTCATAGCCGCGCTTCTTCAGTTCGGGCAGGGCGATCTTGGCCACCGTGGCGCAGGTCGCGGCCGACGATCCCGACACCGAGCCGAACACGCCGCAGGCGAGCACGTTGACGTGCATCAGCCGGCCCGGCAGCCAGTTCAGCCACGGCGCAAATCCGCGAAACATTTCCTCCGACAGCCGTGTGCGGAACAGAATTTCGCCCATCCAGATGAAGAGCGGCAAGGCTGCCAGCGACCACGACGCGCTGTTGCCCCACACCGTCGTCGCCAGCACGCTGCCCGCCGGAATGGCGCCGCCGGCGAATTGCATGCCGGCCCATCCCGTCGCCATCAGGGCGACGCCGATCCAGACGCCGCCACCGAGCAGCAGCGCCAGAAATCCCAGCAGGATGGCGGCGATCGAGAGCAGCTCCATGTCAGACCCCGCTCTGCATGGCGCGTTCGACGATCTCTTCGGCGCTCTTTGGTTTCGGCAATTCGTAGCGCGGCGGAAAACCGCGCAGCACGTGGATCAGCTCGTCGACAAAGGCGATGAAGAGAATCACGAGGCCGCCGCTGTAGCCGAGCTGCGGGATCCAGAGCGGCACCGCGATGACGCCTTGCGAAATGTCGAAAAACTTCCAGGACTGCCACGTCATGACCGAAGCGTGCCAGGCGAAAAAGCCGATGAAGCCGGTGCCGACCAGCAGCGCGGCGATCTCCACATAATGGCGGACGCCGTCGCTGAGGCGGTCGATCAAAAGACCGACGCGGATCATCTCGCCGTGCTTGAACGTATGGGCGAGCCCGAGGAAGGCTGTCGCCGCCATGCACCAGGAGATGAAATCGTCGCCTGCCGGGATATTGATGCCGAGCGGCCGGCCGGCCGACAGCAGCATCATCAGCACGAAAATCGCAATCAGGAAAAGTCCGGCGAGATAGCCGGAGAAAAGATAGAGCCGATCGAGAAACAGGCGGATCATCGTGTGTTCTTTCCCCTCAAGCGCAGATTGCCCGGAAGCAATAGACGTACCAGTTCAGCCAACCGTCCCTGGCCGGAAATGCCCCGTCAGCCGTGCTCGAAACGGGCGACTGAAGTCAATCCCGAAAAGCGCGGGCAGGGTTTCCGAGTTGTTCAGAACCGTCAATGGGACGTTCTGCGAATGCCGAAGAAGGCCGCCACGAACTATTTCAGCGCCAGGACGACCTCACCCGCCGTCGGATCGGTGACGCCGAGGCCGCCGCCGAGGTCTTCGAGCGTATCGCGAAAGGAATTGAGGGTCGCGATCATGTTCGGCCGCGCCGCGACGCACGCGTCCATGTCTTTCCACTCGGCGATAATGCAGTAGGAGCGGTCACCGGTCTTGATGATGTTGGCGTGCGTCAGGCCTGGCCACGTCGCTTCAACGTTCTTGTGGGCATCCAGAAACTCCTGATCGCGCCCTGGCTTCACCCGGAATCGCACCGTATTGAAAGCGGTCATCGGCCTTCTCCCCTCGCCTTTGAGGGGGCCGAGGATACCCAGCCTGCACAGGGTTGGGCAATACAGTAGGGCCCCCTGACCGGCCCGCGCGAGCAGTCGCCATGCCTGCAATGTGCTGCGGGAGCGCCGCCCGGCCCTAGAACTTTCGTACCAGATCCGGCGTGATCTCGCGGATGCTGCGGATGCCGAGCAGCGCGAGGTCGCGGTCGATCTCGGCATGGAGCAGGCTGATGGCGCGCTGCACGCCGGCCTCGCCGCCGGCGATCGCAGCATAGAGGAAGGGGCGGCCGACCCAGACGAAATGGGCGCCGAGCGCCAAGGCCTTGATCACGTCGGTGCCGCGGCGGATGCCGCCGTCGACCATGATGGTCATGCCTTTCGCCTCGGCCGCAATCTCCGGCAGCGTGCGCAGGCCCGACATCGTGTAGTCGAGTTGGCGGCCGCCATGGTTGGAGAGCATCACGCCATCGACGCCGCTCTCGCGCGCGATCCGGGCGTCGGTGGGCGAGACCAGTCCCTTGACGACGAGCTTGCCGTTCCAGCGCTTGCGGATCAGTTCGACATGCTTCCAGGCGAGCTGGTCGCGGGCGCCGATGTTGCGCATCAGATTCTTGGCCAGCACCGGCGGGCCGCGCTGCGCGTCCATGTTCTCGAAATGCGGCATGCCGTAATTCTTCACGGTGCGCAGCCAGGTGCCGAACAGCCAGTGCGGATGGGTCACCGTGTCCCAGGCGATCTGCGGCGTGATCGCCAGCGGTACCTGAAAGCCGTTGCGGATGTTGTTCTCGCGGTTGGGCGGCACCGGCACGTCGGCGGTGACGACGAACGTGTCGTAGCCGGCCGCGGCGACCCGATCGACCAGGGGCTCGATACGCGCGGGCAGGCCGGCCAGATAGGCCTGGTACCAGGCGGCCGGATTTTCCCGGCGCACGTCCTCCAGCGTGATCAGCGAGGAGGCGGAGAGAATCATCGGCACGTTTTCGGCGGCCGCCGCCCGAGTCAGCACGATGTCGCCGCGATAGGCGCACAACGCCGAGGAGCCCATCGGCGGAATACCGAACGGCGAGGCGTAGGTCTTGCCGAACAGCGTCGTGGTTTGGTCGCGGCCGGAGACGTCGTTGAGCACGCGCGGCACGAAGCCGTATTCGTCAAAGGCTGCGCGGTTGTCGCGGACCGCGGCGTCGGTCTCGGCGCCGCCGGCGATATAGCCGTAGAGGAATTTCGGAATCCGCCGCCGCGCGGTGGCTTCGAAATCGTCGAGCGAGAGATAGCGTTTCAAGTGACGTGGAACCGCGCTGGTGGCCCGGGTCACTGTTGCGGGCGGAGCGGTCAGGCCAGCGGATTTATCGAGCACGGCGGAGCAGTCCCTGTTCTTGGTTATTATCGGGGCAAGACGCTACAGCATGATCCGGAAAAGTGCGAAGCGGTTTTCCGAAAAAGATCATGCTCAAACAAAGAGCGCTTTAGCGTCTGGCGGGGGGCGCGGCAAACTTGCTGTTGTTGATGGACTGGCTGAGGTCGATCAGCATTTTTCGGGCTTCTTTCAGCGCCGTGTCGGACTTCTTGTCGAAGCTTACGATCAGTTCGCGCATCGAAATCACGGTCGGCAACAGGTCGCCGCCATATTTGTCGCTGCCGAGCCCGCCGAGGAAATCCCTGGTCTTGGTCAGCGCTCCGTCGACCGCGTTGATGCCGTCGTCGGCGGTGCCGATGATGTTGCTGATCCGCTCGCCACTGCCGGACAGCGAGGCCGTGAACGTTTCGAAGTTGCGCAGCGTGTCTTTCACGGCGACTTCATTGTCGGCAATGATCTTGTCGACGTTGCGCAGCGCCACGCGGATCCTTTCCTGCATGTCCAGCAGTCCTTCCGGATCCGCGGTCAGTTCGGGAATACCGTCGGCGCCGAGCGGCGGCGGATCGACCGTGCCGCCGGTAAAGGAGATCGCGGCGATGCCGGTCAGGCCCTGGAATTCGAGGCCGACCTGGGTGTCCCGGCGCACCGGGGTGTTGCCGTCGATCATGGTGAGCACGACGACGCGGCGCGGGTGGTCCAGTTTCATCGACACCACTTCGCCGACCCGGACCCCTGCGAAATTCACGCTGCCGCCCTGGCGCAGGCCGGAGGCGGAGCCCTCGAAGATCACCCGGAACGGCGTCTTCTGCTTATTGCTGGCGAATTTCTGATAGCCAAGGAACGAGCCGAGCGACCCGGCGATCAACGCCAGGGTCAAGGTCCCGATCATCAGATTGCTGGCGCGCGCCATCAGTGAAATCCTGCGAAGCAGGCCCGATAGATAACGGATTTGCCGCTGCAAGTCACCGCAACCAGGCTGTCCAAAACTAGCTGGGCTGCTTTCGCGACGCCACAAACACCCCGGTCAGGACCAGCGCAAAGCCCAGGAAATGGAACGGCTGCGGGTGCTCGCCGAGGAAGGCGATCGACATCACGGTTCCGAACACCGGCACCACATGAAAGAAGGGGGCGGCGCGGTTGGCGCCGATCAGCTGCACGCCGCGATTGAAGCAGAGATAGGCCAGCGTCGAGGGAAACAGCGCCACATAAAACAGCGTCAGCAGGTTGGCGGTGTCGATCCGCATCAGGGGCCGTGCGAACAGTTCCCAGATGAACAGCGGGATCAGGCAGGCCGCGCCGGCGCCGAAGGTGAAGGCGACGAACGACAGGCCATGGATGGCGGGGCGCTTCAGCGACAGCACCGAATAAAGCCCGAAGATCGCCAGCGCCACGGTGAAGATGAGGTCGCCTTTGTTGAACTCGATGTTCTTGAGCGTGGTGAGATCGCCGTGCAGCAGGATCACCAGCACGCCGGCCAGCGACAGCAGAACCCCGCCGGCCTGGGCCAGCGTCAGCCGCGTGCCGAACAGGATCAGCGACCACACTGCGACGATCAACGGCCCGGCCGATTGCAGCAGCAGCGTGTTGAGCGCCTGGGTGTGTTCGAGCGCCCAGTATTGCAGGGTGTTGAAGGCGCCGATGCCGGCGATCGACAGAAAGATCATGATGCCGAGGCGGCCGCGGATCGCAGCCCAGTCGCGCACCAGATGTTTCCAGGCAAAAGGAAGGATGATGAGGAACGCGAACGACCAGCGCAGGAACGACAGCGTCACCGGCGGGATATGCCCGGCGGCGAGGCGGCCGACGATGGCGTTGCCGGCCCAGCACAGCGCGGTGATGCTGAGCAACAAATAGGGCTGGTTGGCGATCCATGTCGCAGGCTGCGCGGGCGAGTTGGGTTGGGAAGCAGACATTCGCAAAAACAAGGCCCGGTTCATGACGCCGCGGCCCGCCCGGCGATGCAAGCCGGGCCGGAGAAGGTCGCCCGGCCTGTGTCACAGACACCGATTTGCCGCGTTCATCAATGGGGCAGATGCATCGCGACCATGCGTGGAGGGAGTTGCGCAGCGTTCCGGCTAACCCGCTTCGTCGGGGCCCGCGGTCTGACGCTTGACGATCTGCTCGGCGAGCTGGATCAGCATCCGTTTGGTATTGCTGTCCTGCAGCTCGCGGAACACGCGCAGCAAACGCAGTTCGAGCAGCGCCTGCATCGTATCGGAATTGGCGATATCGGATTGCGGCTTTTGCGGCTTGGTCGACGGCGACAGGCCTTCGAACAGATCGTGGGAAACGCCGAGCGCGTCCGCCACTTGCATCAGGCGGCCGACGCTGACGCGGCCCGACCCGTTGTTGGTTTGCGTCGGCTGGCCGGGGGCTCCGAGTACTTCCGCAAGATCGTTCTGCGAAAGCCCGAGCGCGAGCCAGCGCGCCTTCACCAGTTGATCGATTTGCCCGTCGGTCGACTTGCTCATTTGTCTCGCTCAGCCAATCTTTGACCGTGATTCTTTCATGAAACCAGCGAACAGATTCACCAGCGGCTCGCCCTTGTAGGTTTTCTGCAAATCGTCGGGATGGACAAACTCATCCCGAAACCACGGATATTTGCGGCCGTCGAACGCCTGGATGGTCCAGTCGATCAATTGCTTGACGCGTGGAATCCGCTTCGCATCGGGATGATAGGTGAGCCAGATATCGAGCGGAAACTGGACGCCGAGATCGAGCGGAATCAGGGGCCCGGCGATCGCCGGTATGTAAGTCGGCAACCAGCCGATGCCGGCGCCTTTGGAGACGGCCCAGACATGCGCGCTGGAGACGTTGTTGCGCATCGCGACAAAGCCGAGCTGTTCGCGTGCGGCATGCCGTTCGTACATCTCCTTGCCTTTGGTCTGCTCTGCGTCCTGAATCACCATGCGATGATTTTGCTGCAGGTCGTTCAGGTCTGTCGGCATGCCGTAGATCTCGACATAGGACGGACTGACGAATGGCATGATGTGAAGCCGGCCGATCTTGACCCGCTTCAGGTTGGGATTGCAGGGCTCTTCGAGTTGCACGGCGACATCGGCTTCGAGCCGGAGCACGTCCGCGGATCGCATCTCGCATTTCAGATCGACCAGCAGTCCGGAATAGACCCGCTGGAATTCGACCAGCCGGGGCGCCAGCCAGAACGTGCCGAGCCCCTCGGTCACAGCAAGCCGGACCTCGCCGGTGAGCGCCGGCGTCGCCCGGCTTAGCGCGCGGTCGAGCCCGAAGGACGCCTCTTCCATCCGTTTGGCGGCGTCCAGAACCGCCTCGCCTTCCGGCGTCAGTCTGATGCCGTCGACGTGGCGGGTCATCAGGGGCGTCTTGTAGGCATTCTCCAGGACTGAAATACGCTTGCTGAGGAAATTGGCGGACATGTTCAGCTCCGCAGCTGCGGCGCGGAAGCTTCCGGTTCTGGCGACCGCCAGGAAAATCCGGACCAGATCCCAGTTCGCCATTCGTCCCGGCATGTGCGCGCCGCTGTGCGCGCCCCTGCGCTCACCTGAGTGCATACAAATCGCCTCGTTTGTCGCCTTCTAATTTAAGAGAACCATATTTCTATTATTGGCAGAAAACCAAGTTTTACACAATCAAGAGACGATCAATGAACGCGCTCGACATCGATCTGATCAGAAAATCCGCCCGGGAGCACGCTCGCGCCAGCCGCTCGGTTCCCGCCAGCCGGTCTACGGCCCATTCTCTCGAGAGGATGACCAATCTTCAAGTGGCCAGACGCACGGTGATTTTCACCGTCGGGGCCGCCGGCATCGCCTCGCTGGTTGACAGGGCCCGCGCCGACATACCGGGATTAACCAAGAACGAAGTCCTCCAGGCGGCGGCACGCCACAACCCCGATATTTTCTGGGCCATCGCGCGAAGCGACCGGTTCGACATCAGCGACCCCAAGGGCGAGGGCTTCCTTGCGGTGTTGCCGCTGACCCATGAGGGCATGCGCCGGCTGCTCGACGGCCGGCTCAACACCAAGGATCCCGAGCTGTGCTACGTCGCGCGGCAATCCGAGCGTCCGGCCGGCATCTATGTCTGGGCGATCCAGGCCAAGGGTACGCTCGCGGCAGCGATCCCGCTGGTGCTGCAGAAAATCTCCTCGCCGCTCTACCAGGGCGTCAACCTCTATTCGCGTCCCATCACCAAGGGCGGCCTGCGGGTGCTGGAGCCGCTCGGCTTCCAACCGGGCGCGAGCTACGAGGAATTGTTCGCGCCGCATCTGCAGATGTTCGACCGCTCGAAGGATCTTCCGCGGGTCAAGGCAATGCCGCCCGAGCCGGTCACCGTCGAGGTCGTCCGCTCGATGGACGAGATGGCGCGCGTCATTGCGATCCGCGGAGCGGTCTACATGGGCGAACAACACTGCCCGTTTGAAGAGGAATTCGACGGCAACGATTTCTCCGCCACCCATCTGATCTGCCACAAGGATGGCGAGCCGGTCGGCTGCATGCGGATCCGCTATTTTGCCGATTTCGCCAAGCTCGAACGGCTGGCCGTCCGCAACGAAAGTCGCAATGCCGGCCTGGCCGGCCAGATCGTGGACACGGCCATCGAGCTGTGCCGGAAGAAGGGCTATCGCGTGCTGTACGCGCATGCGCAGACCCGGCTGCTCGGCTTCTGGCAGCAACGTGGCTTCAAACGCGCGCCCGGCCGCAAGTTCGTGTTTTCCGACTTTGACTATGTCGAGGTCAGACTCGAGACCGAGAAGCATCCGCAATGTATCACCCTCAACGACGATCCCTACGTGCTCATTCGTCCCGAAGGCCGCTGGGATAGACCAGGCATCCTCGAAAAATCCACCAGCCGGGGAGTTTGCGAAGCGGCGGATGTCCAATGAGTTCGGTTATTGATCTGCGAACCTATGTCGGTGCCTCGCGTGGCCGCCTGCTGATCATGGTCGACCTGCAGGAAAAAAACTACGCCGCTTTGGCCAGGGACAACGCGCGCGACATCCAGCGGTCGCTGAACAACTGCATGGCCGCGATCCGGCATGCGCGCGAGTTCGCCATACCGATCGCGTTCACGCGGCAAGCCGAGGGTCGGGGGGATGGCCCGGGCATACTCGAACGCTCGAGCCAGTCGGCCTGGATTTCCGGTCTTGAGCCGCGGCGGTCGGACATGGTGTTCGAGCGCCAGCAGCCGTCCTGCTACAGCAATCATCTGTTCGAAAGCGTGGTCTCGCAGGCCGGCAGCTTCGCCATTGCCGGTCTTGTCGCCGAGGAAACCTGCCTTGCGACGGCGATGGATGCCGCGCGCAGGGAGCACAGCGTCACCTTCCTGAGTGATGCATCCGTGAGCCGGTCGCGGCCCAATACCGATGCCGCCGCCGTGCATGTGCTCGCCACAAGGGCGATCGAACTTTTCGCCGACGTCGCCACCACAGGCCAGTGGCTGGTCGCGACGTCGCAGCGACCTCTCAAAGGGCATCGCTATGGATGAGTTAAGTGCGCGTCGTTTGCGTAATGTGCTTCCGGTGCTGGTAGAGCAGCGCAATTTGCTGGTTTCCGGCGGCGTCTCCTTTGCCGGTCATCTGGTCGATCTTGCGATCATGCAGCTGCGCCTCTCGCTGCACGAGATCTCCGAGGATGAATTATCCGAGTTCTCCAACGTGCTCAGCGGCGAACGCACCGATTGAACCCCGGGAGTAGCTGTATGCCCGGACGCAGGTGGGTCATCCTTGCGGTGTTGTTCGCGACGCGCGCGGCCATCGGATTCCAGTTTCAATCGATCGGGTCGGCGGCCAATCTTCTGATGGCCGATCTCGGCATCGGCTATTCGGAAATCGGCATGCTGCTCGGCGCCTATATGCTGCCGGGCGTCATCGTCGCATTCCCGGCCGGATTGCTCGGAAGCCGGGGCCGCGAAAAGACGCTCGGGATCGTGGGCCTGCTGCTGATGGCGGTTTCCGGCCTGGCATTGAGTTATTCCGGCGATCTCGCCTTCGCGCTGGCGGCCCGCACGATTGGCGGGATCGGGGGCACGGTCGTGGGGCTGGTCGCGACCAAGATGGTGGCGGACTGGTTCGATGCCCGCGAGATGGTGCTGGCGATGTCGTTCCTACAGATGAGCTGGCCGTTCGGCGCCATGATTGCGCTGCCGATCCAGACCTGGATCGCCCATTCGCTCGGCTGGCAGGCGGTGATGGTGTCGGGCGCGATCTGTTCGGTGGCGGTGCTGCTGGCGTTTGCGATGATACCGCGCGCGGCGCAGCTGGCCGAGGCGGAGGCCGCCGGCCCCGGACGGCTGCCACGCGCGGCGCTGATCCCGGTGGTGATATCGGGCGCCATCTGGGGCGCAATGAATCTCGCCTGCGTTCTGTTCTTCAGCTACGCGCCGCTGTTGATGGTGGCGCAGGGATCCTCGCCGACGGTTGCGGCGTCGCTGACGAGCCTGTCGATCTGGTTCACCATTCTCGCCATTCCGGCCGGTGGCTATCTCGTGCACCGCGCCGGCCGGCCGATCACCGCAATCATTGCCTGCAGCTTGATCGCAGCCGGTGCGCTGATGCTATTCGTGGAGAATTTTCATTCGACGATCGCCTGCCTGATTTTCGGCGTCGCGATCGGTCCGATGTCGGGTGCGATCCTGTCGATGCCTGCCAGGGTGCTCGAGCCGGCTGACCGCTCGATGGGCTTCGGCCTGTTCTATACCTGCTTCTACGTGCTGATGGCGGCCGGACCCACCGCCGCCGGAAGCCTGCAGGACGCCTGGGGATCGCCGGCGGCGGCGCTGGTCGCCAGCGCCGCGCTGCTGGCATCGATGGTGCCGCTGGTGCTGCTGTTCCTGGTCGTCGCCAAGCGCTGCGATTTCGCGCAGCCGAGCCCCGAAGCAAAACTGCGCGCGGCGTCTTGAATCCTCACACCGTCAGCGCCGGCGCGATCGCGCCGAGCGCCTGCATCGCGTCGCTTGGATCGAGCTCGACCTGCAATCCGCGCTGCCCGCCATTGAGGAACACGGTCGCGTGGCCGAGCGCCGTGGCCTCGATCGCGACCGGCACGCGCTTCTTCTGCCCGAACGGCGAGATGCCGCCGACATGATAGCCGGTGAGCCGCTCGGCATCGGCCGGGCGCATCATCTTCGCGGCCTTGCCGCCGAACGCGCTGGCGAGCTTCTTCATGCTGACTTCGCCGTCCGACGGCACCACCACACAGACCGGCTTGCCGTCGACCTCGGCCATCAGCGTCTTCAGCATCCGGGAGGGGTCGACGCCGAGCGCCTCGGCCGCCTGCAGGCCGATGCTGTCGGCGGTGGAATCATAGACATAGCTGTGCAGCACAAACTTCACGCCGAGCTTTTCCAGCGCCTTTGTCGCAGGAGTGGTTTTAGACATTTGCCAGATTACTCCGCGTTCATGTCGCCGCCTTCGCGCCGCCACAAATTTTTGGGGGATATCAAAGGGTTGTCCTCCTTTTTGACGACCCCCGAAGCTCCCTTCTTGCTTGCCTAGACGGGCCGCTTCCTTTATCCGGTTGGGCTGCCTCGCATGCGAACGGCCTTAAGCCGTGATTTGGGCTGGGCGATCTAAAGCATGATCCGGAAAGTCGGACAGTAGTTTTCCGGGGAGGTCATGCTGAAACCACGTGAGTCGCAGGGAAACGCTTAGAAATGGCCAATGTTGTCGTCGTCGGCGCCCAATGGGGTGACGAGGGGAAGGGCAAGATCGTCGACTGGTTGTCGGAGCAGGCTGACATCGTCGTGCGTTTCCAGGGCGGCCACAATGCCGGCCACACGCTCGTCATCAATGGCGAGACCTACAAGCTGGCGCTACTGCCGTCCGGCGTGCTGCGGCCCTCGAAACTGGGCGTCATCGGCAATGGCGTGGTGTTCGATCCGCAGGCCTTCCTCGACGAGGTCACCCGGCTGAGGGGCCAGGGCGTCGCCATCAGCCCGGAAAATCTCCGCATCGCGGAGAACGTCACGCTGATCCTGCCGCTGCACCGCGAGCTCGACGCCCTGCGCGAATCATCCAACGCCGGCACCGCGATCGGCACCACCCGCCGCGGCATCGGCCCGGCCTATGAGGACAAGGTCGGTCGCCGCGCCATCCGCCTGATGGACCTGGCCGACCTCGACACCCTGCCGCACAAGATCGACCGCCTGCTGGCGCACCACAACGCGCTGCGCCGCGGCCTCGGGCTGGAGGAGTTCGACGGCCGTGTCATCCTGAAGGACCTCACCGCGCTGGCGCCGCATTTGTTGCCCTACGCCGAGACGGTGTGGCGGCTGCTCGATCTCAAGCGCCGCGAGGGCAAGCGCATCCTGTTCGAGGGCGCGCAGGGCGCGCTGCTCGACGTCGACCACGGCACCTACCCCTATGTCACCTCGTCCAACACGGTGGCGGCGCAGGCCGCGACCGGCAGCGGCCTCGGGCCGAGCGCGGTCGGCTATGTACTTGGCATCTGCAAGGCCTATACGACGAGGGTCGGTCAGGGCCCGTTCCCGACCGAACTGGACAATGAGATCGGCCGCAAGATCGGCGAGCGGGGCCGCGAGTTCGGCACCAATACCGGCCGGCCGCGGCGTTGCGGCTGGTTCGACGCCGTCTTGGTACGACAAGCCGCAAGAACCTGCGGCATCACGGGCCTCGCCTTGACCAAACTCGATATTCTCGACGGCTTCGACACGATCGAGGTCTGCACCGGCTACATGCTGGACGGCAAGGAAATCGACCATCTGCCGGCCGGCGAGGGCGCCCAGGCCCGGGTGGTGCCGATCTACGAGACCATCGAAGGCTGGAAGGAGCCGACCGCCAATGCCCGTTCCTGGGCGGATCTGCCGGCCCAGGCCATTAAATATGTCCGCCGGGTCGAGGAATTGGTGGGCTGTCCGATCGCCTTGCTTTCCACCAGCCCGGAACGCGAGGATACTATTCTCGTTCAAAACCCGTTCGAGGCTTAACGAGTTGTTACCCATAAGTCCGCATTGTTGAGTCGTTATGGCTGACTACTACCCGCTGATCGCCCGCGCCATTGCCGGACTGGACCCCAGTGCTCCCGGCGAGAGCCGCCGTGCGCTCTATGAGCGGGCCCGCTCGGCGCTGATCGCGCAGCTGCGCAGCGTGCAGCCGCCGCTGAGCGAATCGGAAATCACCCGGGAGCGGCTGTCGCTGGAAGAGGCCGTCCGCAAGGTCGAATCCGAGGCCGCCCAGCGCGCCCGTGACGCCTCGCGGCCCGGCGGCGCCGGGGCTTCGCGTGGCGGCGACGCCTTCCGCCGCGCCAATGCGCGCCCGCCGGAATCCGGCGCGCCTGCAGCGAGCCCACCCCGTCCGCGCCCGGCTTCGCCGCCGCCCGCGCGCGAACCCCGTCCGCCGTCCGGTGACGGCGACCAGCAACGCGCGCCGCGCAACCTGCGGCCCGATTTGCCGCCGCCGCCGCCACGTCCGCCGCAGCTGCCGGCGCAGGAGCCTACGCTGCCGCCGACCCGTGAACGGTCAGGCGCGGCGCGCCGCGGCCCCGACAATTCAGCGCCGCAGATGCCGCAGCCCCCGGGCATGCGCGGCTTCCGCGACATCGCCGCCGACGCCGACGATCTCGGCCGCGCCGCCGCGCAGGCCAACCGCTCGGCGCGCAAGACCTACGCCAACGTACCCTCGCCCACGCCGGAGTTCGACCGGCTGGAGCCGAGCATGGAGAACCGCGGCGCCGATCCGGAAGCGCCGTATTCCTATGAAGAGTCGCTCGAGGAGGCCGACCGCTATTCGCCGCAGGCTTCCCCGATGCAGCCGCCGCCGCAGCGTTCGCGGCTGTCGCAGGATCGCGACCGCGAGCCGAAAAAGGCACGCCGGGTCGGCGCGGCATTCCCGTTCAAGAGCGCGATCGCGGTCGGCATCGTGCTGGTCGTGATCGGCGCTGCGATGGTAGGGGGCAAGTCCGCCATCAACGTGGTGAGCAGCCTGTTCAAATCCTCACCCGTCGTCGAAGCGCCGAAGGATCCCGCGGCGCCGCAGTCGAAGCCGAAGATCCCCGATCGCGTCGGCCAGCCGTCGTCGGACCAGGTGGCGCCGGTGGCGCAGCGCGTGGTGCTGTATGACGAGGACCCGTCCGATCCCAAGGGCAAGCAATATGTCGGCTCGGTGATCTGGCGTACCGAACCGATCAAGGCGAGCGGCAACCAGAAGCCTGACATCAGCGTGCGCGCCGACATCGAAATTCCCGACCGCAAGTTCAAGATGACGATGTCGTTCCGCCGCAACACCGACACGTCGCTGCCCGCAAGCCACACCGCGGAGCTCACCTTCATCCTGCCGCAGGATTTCTCCGGCGGCGGCGTCGGCAACGTGCCGGGCATCTTGATGAAATCCAACGAGCAGGCGCGCGGCACGCCGCTGGCCGGGCTCGCCGTGAAGGTCACCGACGGCTTCTTCCTGGTCGGCCTCTCCAACGTCGACGCCGACCGCGCCCGCAATCTGCAGCTCCTGAAGGAGCGTTCCTGGTTCGACGTGCCGCTGGTCTACGTCAACCAGCGCCGCGCCATCATCGCGATCGAAAAGGGCGCGCCGGGCGAACGGGCGTTCAACGAGGCGTTCGCGGCCTGGGGCGAGTAGGGGCGGCGGCGGATTGTGTCGCAACGCGTCCGTCAAGCTTGTCGAATTATTCGCAAGATCGTCGTAAGACGGAGACCGCATCTGATCCCGCGATTGGAAAAGGACGGTCCATGAAACGCTATCTGATCTTCGGAGCTATCGGCCCGTTCGTCGGCGGGTTGCTGATGCTGTTCGCGATCACGATGGCTTCGGGCTACTGGGCTCAGACCGACTGGAAGGAGGTCGGGAAATTCTTCGGCACTTTCGCCAAGACGCTGCAATACAGCTATCTGTTCGGCGTCGTGCCGGCGCTGATGATCGGCGCCATCGACGACATCCTGTACCACGTGCGGCGGATACCCTGGTGGGTGCGGGTATGCATCGTGGGCGCGATCGGGTTCACGATCACGGAACTGCTCTATGGCTCGCGCGGCCCGGACACCGGCGTGATTCAGTTCATCCTCTACGGGCTGGTCGGCGGCGTGCCCGCGGTGCTGTCGTCGTGGCTGGCACACAAGTATGCCGACGAACAGGCGCCGGTGCACTCGACGTAGAATCGTGACAATAGCTTCCGCTTTTCAGAAATCGTGTCAAGCCAGAAGGTGCACACCTCGGGCGCAATGTGCCGCGGGAACGCGAAGGTGCGTCTGACGGTAGCTCCGTCATCCTGAGGTGCGCGCTCTTGCGCGCCTCGAAGGACGACGGCCCGACTGTGGCCGATTCATCCTTCGAGGCTCGCTGGCGCTCGCACCTCAGGATGACGGGTTTGAGACTGAGCTGTTTGAATTTTGAATCGGAACTGCAAGCCACGTCATCGCGAGGAGCGAAGCAATCCATTCTTGCTTGGCGGCCCGATGGATTGCTTCGCTTCGCTCGCAATGACGGAGGTGGGTTCCTGCACTGTTGGGACGAACTTCGACGGCCGCACAGGTGCTAACTCAGCGAGTTCAGCGATAATTTGACGCAACTTGCACACGCCTTCTGCGTTACCATCTGATGGCCATGACAAACGACGATATTTTTGTGCCGAACCGCGCCGCCGAACGTCCCTCACAGGGCCGCGCGAAGGGCCGTGGGCCTGTGATCGACCAGGAGGGGCGCGAGATCCCCGACCCCGGCCTGCGCGGGCAATTCGAGGGTTTCAGGATCGACTTCGGGAATTCCAGCGCCAACCCGTTTGGCAACCTCACCCGCGAGCAGCGGCTGGCGCGGCTGGAAGCGCTGTCGAAACTGCTCGACGTCGCCTTCATCGTGCCGGGCACCAAGATCCGCTACGGCATCGACGGGCTGATCGGGCTGATCCCTGTCGTCGGCGACATCATCACGACAGCGATCTCGCTGTGGGTGGTGCGCGAGGCGCGCGCGCTCGGCGCGCCCTGGCACATCACGACGCGGATGCTGGCCAATGTCGCGCTCGACGGCGTAGTCGGCCTGGTGCCGGTCGCGGGCGACGCCTTCGACGTCATGTTCCGCGCCAACGTCCGCAACGTGCGGATGCTCAAGCGCTGGCTCGACAAGCAGCCGCGCTCGTGACGAGTGATCCTAATCTTTCGTCATGGCCGGGCTTGTCCCGGCCATCCACGTCTACCTTGCCTAGGTGAAGTAAGACGTGGATGCCCGGCACAAGGCCGGGCATGACGGAGACTAAGAGATACTCGCACGAAAAAATGCCCCCGGACATCGTCCGAGGGCAGACAGCTCGAAAGCTTAACTGTTACGCAGCGTCGGCGTTGGTTTCGGTCGCGGCGGGCGCACGGGGGCGGCGCGTCAGCGGGAAGGCCTCGCTCTCATAGAGCGTGCGGATGCCGCTCTGGTCGAAGCGGGCTTCCTCCACCTGCAAGTAAGCGCCGTTCAGCGAGTCCGCCGGCAGCTCCTCGATCGCGAAGCGAACCGCTTCGGCCGCGGTGCCAAAACGCCGATATGCAAAGCCAGCCCGCTTCTTCTTGCGGATCGCGGCAGGAAACAGTTCGGCTGCGGTGTCGTAGCTGAATGGACGCATGGTTTGTGACCTCAATCTTTTTGGCTCGTTCGTCGAGCGAGTGGGGATTGGATGACGGTGGGCCGCTATCCCGGGCGGCGCGCCGTGCACGTCATTTCGACCCCCAATATAAGCCTGTTTGACAGAAATGCGACTCCTGATGCGCAGATCGGGGGTGATGCTGAATCCGCGCATGGCTGGCTTTGGGGCCGTTTCGGACCGAAATAAGGCCTGTTATTTCAATGGGCTACGACGCCTAAAGTTTGCGCAGCAGCACCAGGATGAGCAGCACGATCAGGATCACCCCGATTAGCCCCATGCCGGAATGGCCGAGACCATAGCCATAGCCGCCAAAACGGCCGGAGAAGCCGCCCAAGAGGAAAATAATCAGGATGATGATCAGTATTGTGCCAAGCGACATGGCGGCCTCCTGAAAGCGTGGCCGGCGTCAGGTGAAAACGCCCCGCGGCCCGGAGCAAAGCATACTCCAGGCCGCGAGTTCTCGCTCCGCCGAAAGGGGGAAATGTCATTCCGAGGCGCGAAGCGAACCCGGAATCTCGAAATCCCGGGTGCGCAATTGCGCACCTGAGGTTCGCTTCGCGCCCCGGGATGACGGCTACGTCGTCACTTCTTCGTCTCGTCGATCGGCAGCACCTTCAGCGGCGTCGCGTAGGGCTCGACGCGCAGCGAGTCCGAGGCGAGCAGGCCGATCTTGTGCAGCGGCGCCTGTTCGAGGTCGCCCGAGGCGGATTTGTGCACGGCGTATCGCCAGACGCTCATCGAGCCCTTGGCGACCAGCATCTTGGCGATGCCGCCGGCGTTCTTGCCGTCCATCTGCGCCAGATCGTCCTCGGCGATGCCGATGACGATTTCATCCTTGGCGGTAATGACCTTGAACAGGGAGACCTTGTCGGCCGCAAAAGCGGGCTGGATCACAACGCTCTCCATGATGAGGGTGGCTGCGCCGAGACCGAGCAGCAGACGTTTCGATAATTGCATCTGAACTTTCCTTGTTTGCGCGCCGGGCAAACCGGAGAAGCACCCCTGAAAAATGAAAAACCCCGCGCGACCAGCTCTTGGTCGCACGGGGTGGGAAATGAGTTCGAATGTTAGGTGCGATTTATCCATCTGTCGTCATTGGCGGGCTTGACCCGGCAATCCATCATCTTGAGAGAAGTCGATGGATGCCCGGGTCAAGCCCGGGCATGACGAGTAGGGGACGACGGCGAATGCCAGCTATTTCGGCTCCAGCTTCAGCGCGGCCGAATTGATGCAGTAGCGCAGGCCGGTCGGGCCGGGGCCGTCCTCGAAGACGTGGCCGAGATGGCCATTGCATTTCGAGCACAAAACCTCGGTGCGGATCATGCCATGGCTGACGTCGCGTTCCTCGTCGACATGGCTGTCGACGGCGGGTGCGGTGAAGCTCGGCCAGCCGCAGCCGGAATCGAACTTGGCGTCGGATTCGAACAGCGTCTGCCCGCAGCCGGCGCAGGTATAGGTGCCCTTGCGGTGCTCATGCTCGTATTCGCCGGAGAACGGCCGCTCGGTCGCCTTTTCGCGCAGCACCGCATACTGCATCGGCGTCAGCTCGCGGCGCCACTCGGCCTCGCTTTTCTCGACCTTGGTCTTGGTGTCGGACATGGAGTCTCCTTTGAATTTGGTCCCTCAGTTGCTGGCCTTCGCACTGCTCACCAGCGTCGGCTTGTCGAGGTAGTCGCTCGCAAAGATCTTCTTGAGGTTATGGACCTTCGGAATGTCGTTGAAGGCAATATAGGGCTGGTTCGGGTGCAGCGTCATGTAGTCCTGGTGATAGGCTTCCGCCGCATAAAACGCCTCCAGCGGACCGACCTTGGTCACGATCGGCTTCTTGTAGACCTTGGCGGCGTTGAGCTGGGCGATATAGGCCTCCGCGACCTTTTTCTGCTCGTCGCTGGTGGTGAAGATCGCCGAGCGATATTGCGTGCCGGTGTCCGGGCCCTGGCGGTTCAGCTGGGTCGGATCGTGCACGACAGAGAAGAAGATCTGCAGGATCTTGCCGTAGCTGATCTTGTTCGGGTCGTATTTGACCTCGACCACTTCCGCATGATTCGTAGTTCCCATCGAGACCAGATTGTAGTCGGCAGTCGCCTTGGTGCCGCCGGCGTAACCGGATACGGCGTTGACCACGCCCGCGGTGTGCTGGAACACGCCCTGGACACCCCAGAAGCAACCGCCGGCAAGGACCGCGGTCTGGAGGCCGCTGGCCGGCTGCACGTCGGCGGCGGGCGGGGGGATGATCACGGCTTCTTCCGCGGCGCGCGAGGGGGTGACGGCGAACGCGGCAATGGCGAGCGCGCCGATGGCGGCGGCGCACAGCGAAAGGCGGCTGGATCGGCGAGGGGACATGGTTTCCTCTTGGGGTTGTTGGAAGGCAGTTTAGAGCGGGAGCCGCGTTTCGCAATCGGCGCAGCTTCCTCAGATACGCAGAGATACGAGCCCGGGCTCATTTTGTTACGGCCGGCGACACACGAGTTCGTGAATAAAACCGCGCCGGCGCATTAGGCGCGATGTTTGGCCACGCTTGACCGAATCCGGCGCAGCTTCCCACAATGAACCGCCGGCAGCCTCCGGCGACCAAAATTCATGCGCCGGAGCGTTTCACTGATGTTGCGCGCCTTCCTGGTCATCGTCACGCTTGTCGCCGCCGGCTCTGCGCGGGCGGCGGGCGATATCGACACCTGCCGGAACAAGGATGCGGAACCGGTCGCAAGACTGGCTGCCTGCGACACCGTGATTGCCGACAACAAAATGCCCGCCAAAGCCAAGGCGGGCGCTCTCGCCGTTCGCGGCGAGGCGCTGATCAAGAAGCGCGACTATGACGGCGGGATCGCTGCCTATACCACGGCGATCGATCTGGTTCCCGATAACGCCGGATACATCAACATGCGCGGCCTCGCCTATAGCAGCAAGGGCGAGGACGAACGGGCCCTGGCCGACTACGCGCAGAGTTCGAAACTGCAGCCGAATTTCTCGAGCCCCTACAACAACCGCGCGCTTATTTTCATGCGTCAGGGCGACCTGCAGCGCGCCCTCACCGAACTCGATTCCGCCGTCAGGCTCGCGAACAACGACGCCAGCCGCTACAATCACCGCTTCAACCGGGGGCGCGTCCAGACCTACCGCAAGCAATACGAGGCGGCGCTCGCCGATTTCGCCGAGGCGAAAAAGATCAATCCTGATGCCCCGCAGGTCGCGGCCTACCGTTGCATCACCTACGCCGAGATCAGGAAGTTCGACGAAGCGATCGCGGATTGCAACGTGGCGTTGGTCCACACGCCGAATTCGGTCTATGCGATGACCAGCCGCGGCAATGTCTATCTGGCAAAGGGTGACCTCGACGCTGCGCTGAAGGATTACAACGAGGCGCTCAGGATCAACCCGAACAATATCCGCGCCCATGCCAACCGCGGCAAGGTGTTCGAAAAGCGCGGCGACCTCGCGGGCGCGCGCGGCGAATACCGTGCGGCGAGCGCGGCCCTGACCAAGTTCGATGATATCGATACCGCCATTGCGCGCCGCTTCGCCAAGGAGCGCCTGGCGGCGCTGACGGCCGGAGGAGCCCCCGCGTCATCAGGTCCGCGCAAGGTCGCCTTGATCGTCGGCAACAGCGCCTACAAGAACGTGCAGCCGCTCGCCAATCCGGCGCGCGACGCCAAATTGATCGCGTCCACGCTTCGCGACCTCGGCTTTGCGACCGTGACGCTGGCGCCGGACCTCACCCGCGACAGATTTTTCGCGGCCCTGCACGAGTTCGGCACGCAAGCTGAAAAAGCCGATTGGGCGGTGGTTTACTATGCCGGTCACGGCATGGAGATCGGCGGCGTCAATTATCTGATCCCGACCGACGCCAAGCTCGCCGCCGACCGCGATGCGGAGACGCAGGCGGTGGCGCTTGAGCAATTGATCGCCGCGGTTTCCGGCGCGCGCAAGCTGCGGCTGGTGATATTAGACGCCTGCCGCGACAATCCGTTCGAGAAGAACATGCAGCGGACCATTGCGCTGAAGCTGGTCAACAAGGGCTTTTCCAACATCGAGCCGGAGGCCGGCTTCATGGTGGTCTACGCCGCCAAGCACGGCGAGACCGCGCTCGACGGCGATTCCGTCAACAGCCCGTTCGCAACCGTGCTGGCGCGTGAACTCAAGACGCCGAAGGTCGAGGTACGGAAACTGTT
Source organism: Bradyrhizobium sp. JYMT SZCCT0428 (assembly GCF_018131075.1). GTDB lineage: Bacteria > Pseudomonadota > Alphaproteobacteria > Rhizobiales > Xanthobacteraceae > Bradyrhizobium. The sequence goes on from NZ_JAFCLS010000014.1 coordinate 173,391, forward strand.
CGATATCGTCCGCGACGACGTCTGGACGATGACCAAGCGCGCGCAGCAGCCCTTCACCTACGGCTCGCCGCCCGGGAAGGAGGATTTTTATTTTGTCGCGGAGAAGTAAGCCTTGCCGTCATTGCGAGCGAAGCGAAGCAATCCATAGCGCGGCATAATCGATAGATGGAGTGCTGCGTCGCGGAGCCTGTCATCGGGCGCGCATTCGCGCGACCCGTTGGCTCCTCGTAATGACGTAGAGGGGAGCGGAACAGTCGTCCCTACACCACCACGCTCAGCCGCTTCGCGGCGCGCGTGATGCCGGTGTAGAGCCAGCGCGCGCGGCTGTCCTGGAACGCAAAGCTTTCGTCGAACAGCACCACGTCGTCCCATTGCGAGCCCTGCGACTTGTGCACGGTCAGCACATAGCCATAGTCGAACTCGTCATAGGGCTTGCGCTGTTCCCAAGGGATGGTCTCGATGGCGCCGCCAAAGCAATCGCCGCGCACGGAGACTTTCGTCACCTTGTGGCCGAAATCTTCATCCGGCGACAGCCGCATCGTGATGATCTTCGATTTCGACTGCGCGCGCGACTTCACCCGCCACAGCCCGCCGTTGAACAGGCCCTTCTTGCGGTTGTTGCGCAGGCAGACCAGCTTGTCGCCGGCAACCGGCAACGGATCCTCGATGTTCTGCTTCTGCCGCACCCGCATGTTGTAGGCGCGGCGGGTATTGTTGCGTCCGACCAGCACCTGATCGGCCTTCATCACCCGGTCCGGGTCGAGTTCGCTCCGTGACACCACCTCGCTCTCGCCATGGCGGCCGATTTCGAGTTCGCGGCCCTCGCGGATATCCATCGACATCCGCACGATCGGATCGTCCTGGGCCTGGCGATGCACCTCGGTCAGCATCGCGTCGGGCTCGCAATCGGTGAAGAATCCGCCCCCCTGGATCGGCGGCAGCTGCGCGGGATCGCCGAGCACCAGCAGCGGACAGTCGAACGACATCAGGTCGCGGCCGAGCTCGGCGTCGACCATCGAGCATTCGTCGATCACGATCAGTTTCGCCTTCGAGGCCGGCGCGTCGTCCCAGAGTTCAAAACTCGGCTGCTCGACGCCGGATTCCCGCGCGCGGTAGATCAGCGAGTGGATGGTAGAGGCGTTGTCGCAACCCTTGTTGCGCATCACCAGCGCGGCCTTGCCGGTGAAGGCCGCGAATTTCACCTCGCCGTCGACCCCGTCGGCGATGTGCCGCGCCAGCGTGGTCTTGCCGGTTCCGGCATAGCCGAACAGCCGGAATACCGGCGGCGTGCCGTTCTTGCCGGGCTTTGCCTTCATCCAGTCGGCAACGGCCTTCAGCGCGGAATCCTGATGCGGCGTAAACGTGGTCATTTGGTCTCGGCGGAGGGGCAAGCGGGCCGTGATCGGCCGCGACTCATCGAAAACTCAAGCTAATCATTTGCGCGTTCCATGCAAGCCGGCTTCCGCGGCGCGGAATTGGAGTTTCATGCCCGAGGCTAGACTTGGGCAGCGCGGCGAATACACTGCAACAAAACAACAATCGGGAGCGACGTCATGAAGTTCGGCATCTTTTATGAGCTGCAACTGCCGCGCCCGTGGGAAGAGGGCGATGAGCTTCGGCTCTACCAGAATGCCCTGACGCAGCTCGAGACCGCCGACCGGCTCGGCTATGACCACGCCTGGGTGGTGGAACATCATTTCCTGGAAGAATATTCGCATTCGCCGTCGCCCGAATCGTTCCTCGCCGCCGCCTCCCAGCGCACCAAGAAAATCCGGCTCGGCCACGGCATTTTCCAGCTCACCACCAACCATCCGGCCCGCGTTGCCGAACGTGTCGCGGTGCTCGATCTGCTCAGCAACGGCCGCTGTGAATTCGGCATGGGCGAGAGCGCCTCGATCACCGAGCTGACGCCGTTCGGCCGCGACATGGAGACCAAGCGCGAGGTCTTCGAGGAAGCGGTGCAGGCGATCTTCCCGATGTTCACCAAGGTGGGCACCGAGCATCACGGCAAATATTTCGACATCCCGTTGCGCAACGTGGTGCCGAAGCCGGTGCAGAAGCCGCATCCGCCGCTGTGGATGGCGTGCTCGCAATTGCAGACCATTGAACGCGCCGGCGAGAACGGCTTTGGCGCGTTGGGCTTTCAGTTCGTCAGCGCCGAAGCGGCGCATGCCTGGGTGCACGCCTATTACAACGCGATCACCAAGCGGCTGAAGAAGCTCGCCGATTACGAGATCAACCCGAACATGGCGCTGGTGTCGTTCTTCATGTGCGCCAAGACCGACGAAGAGGCGCGGGCGCGCGCCGATGGCGCGACCTTCTTCCAGTTCGCGCTGCGCTATTACGGCGCGTCGCAGAACCGGCAGCGCCCCGACCCCGGCACCGTCAACATGTGGGACGAATACAACAAGTGGAAGCGCGAAAATCCGGAGGCGCAGGAAGCAGCCCTTCGTGGCGGCCTGATCGGCTCGCCGGAAACCATCCGCAAGAAGCTGCGTCGGTTCCGCTCCTCGCACATCGACCAGGTGATCCTGCTCAACCAGGCCGGCAAGAACAGCCATGAGCACATCTGCGATTCGCTGGAATTGTTCGCCAGGGAAGTGATGCCGGAATTCCAGCACGATCCCGAGCACGAGGCCTGGAAGGCCGGCGTGATGAGCGGTGCGATCCAGCTCGAGGAAATCGACACCGAGGCGTTCAAGGACCGTTACGGTAAACTGGCGGTCAGCGTCGCGCCGACGCAAAAGGTTGCGGTGGCGGGATAGCGGGCACGCCGAGATCGCCTGGGGAAGTCTTGGTCAGGAGGCGTCGAACAGCGCGATAGCCCGTTCCCTGACGGCTCCGCCGCTGCCATCCTCGCGCGCGATCAGCACGTAGTCCGTGCACGGCAGTCCCGACTTTGCGGTGGTGAAGCGTCTGCGGACCTTCGCACCGTGCACAATATTGAAGTACAGCGCCGCGCTTTCATCCTCCAGCTGTCGGAAGCACGAGAGTTCTTCGCGCGCTCCCGCGAGATGCCGGATGGTGTAATGCGGGATCATGTCTGATGCTGCCCAGTTCGTTTCGTTGATTGGCCTTCCGCCGGGAAGTTCAGAATTTCAGTGAAATCCCCAGACGATCATGGTCAGCAGCGCCGCCTGGCAGATGATCGCCACCGCCATTTTGATCGGATAGATCGTGCTGCGTTGAATCATCTGTGACCTCGTGCGCTCGCTCGCGTGGCCGTGACGAGTCATGTCGAACGGGCCTGATTATTCCCTCGAAGCGCTGCTTTTTGAATTCCAAAGCAAGGCAGGTTCCTCGCACAACATTCTCTGGACGTGGGCCACTGCAGAAGAAATTACAACGGGGTGAGGCCGGCACCGGATGCCGGCCCCTGTCCGTTTCATCTGAGTGGTGCGTCAGTTCGATCCGGCAGCCGCCGCGGTAAAGCTGCGATCGACGGATTTGCTGACATCGAGCGTCTTGGAAAGGATGCCGTAGCGCGTCGCGCGGTCGGAGGCTTCCTGGACTTCCTTGACGATGCCGGTATCGATCACGATCGGGCTGGTTTTTTGCGCGGTGTAGGCGCTGAGCAGCACGTCTTCCGGCAGCTTGGTCAGCTCGGAGGTGTTCCTGGCATATTCGGGCAGGTGATCCAGCGACCATAGCCGCGCCTTGTTGAGCCGCTGCACGAGATCCTGCACGGCCGCCCGCTTGGTGGCGATGGCGGAATCGGATGCCACGATGAAGGTGATGGTCGGCGTCAGGCCGTCACCGTTGGCGACGACGCGGGCCTTGTCCTTCAGCGTCGCGTAGGACACGTAGGGCTCCCACACCGCCCATCCGTCGATCGAGCCGGCGACCAGCGCGATCTTGGCATCGACCGGTCCGAGCGGCGCAAAGGTCGCGTCGTCGACCTTGTATCCGGCTTTCTCCAGCGTCGCGTCGATCAGGAACTGGCCCCAGCCGCCGCGCGTTCCCGCCAGCCGCTTGCCTTTCAAATCCGCGGCCGTCCTGATCGGCGAATCCTGTCGAACGAGAATTGCCTGCGTGCGGGCATCGGAGCGCGTCCCGCCGATCGCCTTGATCGGCGCGCCGGTGGCATAGACGGTGAGGAAGGACAGATCGCCGGTATAGCCGACGTCGAGCGCCCCGGCGTTCAGCGCTTCGAGTATCGGCGCCGCGGCAGGAAATTCCGACCATTCGATCTTGTAGGGAAGATCCTTCGCCAATCCCGCGATTTCGAGCAGCGAACGGTTGCCGCCCTTCTGGTCGCCGACGCGGAGCGTCACGATGTCTGCCGCCATGGCCGATGCTGTCATCGCCAGCCCCAGCGCCGCGCCGAACAGGGTGGTGTTAAATTTGCGGATGCGTGAGCGCGTTGTTGATTCGAGTTTGTGCATGCCTTTGTTCTTTCCGGTGTGATCCGCCGCATTGCGTGAGGCAATCGGCGATGCAGCAAGCGTACGGGCGACGGCTCCGCAGTCAATGAAATGGCTGACTGAATATTTTGATGCGTCGGCAACGATCGCCTCGCTACTCGCGCGCGAATAAAAATTGTCTGCTGTGCGGCTTGAATTCGTTCGAAACCGGAAGAATTGAATCGATGCGGGTCGCTGCATATTTTGCGAGCGCGCGAAAACCGTTTCATCGCACGACGATGTCAGCGTGGAGATAATCTCTCCGTTCGCTTTCACATTCAAAATTCCATTTCATTGACGATGGCGTTGCTGCCGCGCATCATTTGAACGTCAGATCAAAGGAGGCGAGATCGGAGTCTCGCCGGGATTGAACCGAATAACCGATCGCCAGTGTGGAACATAACGGGCCGCAGCATCCACGTGCTGCGCCGACGGCGGAGCCATGCCGTTTTGAGAGCAGGAGTGCAGGATGTCACGAGATGAAAAAAATGGCGCAACGCGGCTGGATCGCCGAACGTTGCTGCGCGGCGGAGCTGCCGCGGCGCTCGCCGCACCGTTGGGCGTGTTCGGCGCGCAAGCCTTTCCGTTCCGCCCGGCCACACCCGGCATCGATCTCTCGGAGTTTCCGATTTGCAGGACCGCCTCCAACGCGCCGGCGCTATCAGGAGCGCCGCGAAAGTTGAAATTGTCCTGGAATGCCGGCGCGGTCTGCCTCGTGCCGGTTCCAGTGGCGATCGACCAAGGCATCTTCAAGAAGCACAATCTCGACGTCGAACTGATCAATTACAGCGGCTCGACCGATCAGTTGCTGGAGGCGATCGCGACCGGCAAGAGCGACGCGGGGCTCGGCATGGCGTTGCGCTGGCTGAAGCCGCTGGAGCAGGGGTTTGACGTCAAGATCGCGGCCGGAACCCATGGCGGCTGCATGCGCGTGCTGTCGCGCGTCAATTCCGGTGTCGACAAGCTGACCGACCTCAAGGGCAAGATCGTCGCGGTCGGCGATCTCGGCGGGCCGGACAAGAATTTCTTCTCGATCCAGCTTGCCAAGCAGGGCATCGATCCCAACAAGGACGTCGACTGGCGCGCCTATCCCGGCAATCTGCTACAGCTCGCCGTCGAGAAGGGCGAAGTTCAGGCGTTCCTCGCCTCCGATCCGATTGCCCATATCTGGCTGAAGGACTCTGCCTACAAGGAGGTCGCGTCCAACCTCGATGGTGAATACAAGGACAAGACCTGCTGCATCCTCGGTTTGCGCGGCAGCCTGGTTCGCGAAGAGCCGCAGGTCGCGCGCGCCATCACGCAGGCGTTGCTCGATGCCGCGATGTTCACTGCGCAAAACCCCGATGTCGCCGCGGCTTCGTTCCAGCCTTACGCCCCCAAGACGGCGAGCCTGCAGGATCTGCAGGCGATGGTCCGCTACCACACCCACCATCACCATCCCGTCGGCGAAGTGTTGAAGCGGGAACTGAAGGCTTATGCGGACGACCTGAAGAGCGTTTCGGTCTTCAAGGCCAGCACCGATACGGCGAAATTTGCGGAGCGGATCTATGTCGACGTATTCGGCGTCTAAAACGGTCGCTCTCGCGCAATCGGCGGAGGAAGGCGCAGCACTTTCAGGGCGGCCGCTCTCGCTGGCGGTCTCCTTTCCGGCAGGCGGGACCGGGGTGTTCGCAAGCCTGGCGTGGGTCGGGTTTGGCATCTCGTGCCTGTGGTGGCCGGATATCGGCGACTGGACGCGCACCCATCAGCTCGCCGCCGCTGCCTTCGTTATCGCCGGCGCCATTTTCCTGGCGACGGTGGCGGGCAGCCGGCTCGGGCGGTTCAATGCCGGCCTGCAGCGGCGTGCGCCGTGGCTGCTGGTATCGGCGCTGTTCCTGACGCTGTGGGAAGCGGCGACCGCAAAGTTCGGATGGCTGCCGCTGCCGTTCTTCCCGCCGCCGCAGTCGATTATCGAGGTCTACACCGATGATCTGCCCAAATTGCTCGACAGCATCATCGCGTCTGTAAAGCTTCAGCTCGGCGGATATGTCATCGGCGCCACCGTCGGCTTTCTGACCGGCGTGTCGATCGGCTGGTCGCGCAGCGTCGGCTACTGGGTGCATCCGGTGCTGCGCTTCATCGGTCCGCTGCCGGCGACGGCATGGTTGCCGATTGCGTTCTTTACCTTCCCGTCGAGCTGGAGCGCCTCGACGTTCCTGATCGCGCTGGCAACCGGATTTCCGGTCACGGTGCTGACCTGGTCCGGCGTCGCCAGCGTCAGCAATTCCTATTACGACGTGGCGCGGACGCTCGGTGCGAAACCGTCGTTCCTGGTGCTGAAGGTCGCGATTCCCGCCGCCTTGCCGCATGTATTCGTCGGCCTGTTCATGGGCCTCGGCTCGTCGTTTGCCGTGCTGGTCGTCGCCGAAATGATCGGCGTGAAGGCTGGGCTCGGCTGGTATCTGCAATGGGCGCAGGGCTGGGCGGCGTATGCCAACATGTATGCCGCGTTGATTGTGATGTCGCTGCTGTGCTCGGGCGCGATCACGCTGCTGTTCCGGACGCGCGACCGTTTGCTGATCTGGCAGAAGGGAGTCGTCAAATGGTAGCGCATGCTTTGGCCGAAGCGGTCACTTATCCCGCCGTCGGTGCCTCGCTCGATGTCGAACGCATCAGCCACGCCTTTGACATCGACGGCAGCGTCTTGCCGGTGCTCGACGACGTCAATTTCAGCGTCAAGCCCGGCGAGTTTATCGCGCTGCTCGGCCCATCCGGCTGCGGCAAGTCAACCTTGCTGCGGCTGGTCGCGGGGCTTGAGGCGCCGCGCTCCGGCGTGCTGCGCGAGGACGGCGATCCCGTCACCGGACCATTTCCGTCCCGCGTGGTGGTGTTTCAGGATCCGACGCTGTTTCCGTGGCGAACGGTGTGGAACAACGTCGCGCTCGGGCTCGAGGCGCAGGGCATCCTTAAGAGCCAGCGGCAGCGTGTCGACGCCGCGCTTGACCTCGTCGGGCTGTCGCAATTTCGCAATGCCTATCCGCATCAATTGTCTGGTGGCATGGCGCAGCGTGTCGCGCTGGCGCGGGCGCTGGTGAACGATCCAAAGATCCTCATCCTCGATGAGCCGCTCGGCAAGCTGGATTCGCTCACGCGGATCACGATGCAGGCTGAAATCGTGGCGCTATGGCAGCGCAAGGGATTTACCACGCTGCTGGTGACCCATGACGTCGAGGAAGCCTTGTTCCTCGCCAACCGCGTCATCGTGTTCAGCGATCGTCCCGCGCGCATCAAGGCCGACATCGCGGTCGATCGGCCGTATCCGCGGCACCGCGGTGATCCCAGGCTGGCGGAGCTTCGCCGTAACATCCTTGGCCTGCTCGGATTGGACGCCACATGGTGAGCGCGATCAACAGTTCGATACGCAAAGAGCCTCCGAAGGACGCCGCGCCCGTGCCGTACGATTGCGCGCGGGCACTTGCTTCCGAATTCGCGGCCCGGGCGGCGCAGCACGATCGCGACGCCAGTTTTCCGCATGAGAATTTCAAGGAGCTTGCCGAGGCGGGATTGTTGGCGCTGACCGTGCCGACCGCGCTGGGCGGCCACGGCGCGGGTGCGCTCGATACGTCGCGCATCCTCGGCATCTTCGGCAAGGCCGATCCATCGACGGCGCTGGTGTTGTCGATGCACTACATCCAGCATCTGGTGATGGCGCGCAGCACGCGCTGGCCGGGGCGTTTGTCGCGCAAACTGGCGCGGGAAGCGGTCGATGGCGTGGCGCTGATCAATGCGCTGCGGGTCGAGCCCGATCTGGGCTCGCCTGCGCGCGGCGGGCTGCCGGCGACAACCGCGCGAAAGACCGAGACGGGCTGGCGGCTCTCTGGCCGCAAGGTCTATTCGACCGGCGCGCCGATCCTGAAATGGTATGCGGTGTGGGCGAAGACTGATGAGTCGGAAACGCGCGTCGGCCTGTTCCTGGTGCCTGCGGGATTGCCGGGCACGCGAATCGTCGAAACCTGGGACCATCTCGGCCTGCGTGCCAGCGGCAGCCATGACGTCGTATTCGAGGACGTCGTGTTCCCGCTCGACCATGAGATCGACGTCCGCGCGCCCGAGGATTGGCGGGTGCCGGATTTCACCCAGTCCGTGGTGCATGCGATCTTCGTCGCCGCGATCTATGACGGCGTCGCCCGTGCCGCGCGCGACTGGCTGGTCGAATTCCTGAAGAACCGGAAGCCATCCAATCTCAGCGCATCGCTGGCGACGCTGCCGAGAGTGCAGGAGATCGTCGGCGGCATCGAGGCGCGGCTTGCCGTTAATGCGCGCCTGATCGACAGCTTTGCGGGCGATTTCGACGATGGCGTGCAGCTCTGCGCCTCCGAATCCAGCATCGTCAAGCTCACGGTCACGAACAATGCGGTCGCGGTTCTCGAGGACGCGCTGTCGCTGACCAGCAATCATGGTCTCACCCGCGCCAATCCGCTGGAGCGGCATTATCGCGATGTGCTGTGCGGGCGGGTTCACACCCCGCAGGACGACGCCACCCGCGTCAACGCAGGACGCCTCGTGCTTGGCGTCTGAATATCAACAATCCAATCCCAAACTCTGGAGCAAGCTCATGTCAGTGGAATTCATCGGATACATCGGCAGCAATTATTCGTCCGAAACCGTGGTGCGGAACGGCCCGATTCTCGACCGGAACTATGTCGAGACCGTAGCCAAGGCGCATGAGAACGCAGGCTTCGATCGCGCGCTGCTGGCGTTTCACTCGACCACGCCGGATGGTTTGCAGATCGGCCAGCACGTGCTCGGCGTGACCGACAAGCTCAATGTCCTGATCGCGCAGCGGCCCGGCTTCACCGCGCCGACGCTGCTCGCCCGCCAGCTTGCGACCGTCGATCAACTCTCCGGCGGCCGCGTCGCCTTGCATGTCATCACCGGCGGCAACGCCACCGAGCTGCGGCAGGATGGCAATGTCATCGATGACAAGGACGAACGCTACGCCCGCACCAGCGAATTCCTGGATGTGGTTCGCGCCGAATGGAGCAGCGAAAAGCCGTTCACCTATGAGGGGAAGTATTATCAGGTGCACAACGGCTTCTCGCAGCTTAAGCCGTATCGCAGTGAGGGCATTCCGATCTTCGTCGGCGGCGGATCGGACGCGGCAATCGAGGTCGCGGGCAAGCACGCGGATACGTTTGCGCTGTGGGGCGAATCCTATGCGCAGGTGCGCGATGTTACGTCGCGGGTTCGCGCCGCGGCTGCGAAACATGGCCGGCCGACGCCGCGCTTCAGCCTCTCGGTTCGCCCGATCCTCGCCGATACCGAGGAGAAGGCCTGGGCCAAGGCCGATGAAATCCTGGCGCGCGCTACCGCGCTGCAGGACAAGACCGGCTATCGCAAACCGGCGGACGGCCATGCCACCGCCGGCGCGAAGCGGCTGCTGGCGCTGGCCGATCAGGGGACAAGGATCGACAAGCGGCTGTGGACCGAAATCGCAAAGCTCACCGGCGCCAACAGCAACACGACGGCGCTGGTCGGCACGCCCGAACAGGTCGCCGAAGTGTTCGGCGATTATTACGATCTCGGCATCAGCCACTTCCTGATTCGCGGATTCGATCCGCTGATCGATGCCATCGACTACGGCCGCGAACTGATTCCGCTGACGCGCCAACTGATCGCCGGACGCAGTGCTGCCCGGGGAGTGGCCGCGGAATGATGCGCGCTGTTCTCGTTGCGGGCCTGTTGCTGGGTGCGATTGCCTCGGCGGATGCCCAGACCACATTGCGGGTCGGCGATCAAAAGGGCAATTCGCAGGCCGTGATGGAGGCGGCCGGCGTGCTCAAGGATGTTCCGTACAAGATCGAGTGGAAGGAATTCGCGGCCGCGGCGCCGCTATTGGAAGCGCTGAGTGCGGGCGCGATTGAAACCGGCCTGGTCGGCGACGCGCCGTTCACCTTCGCCGCGGCGGCCAATGTTCCCGTGAAAGCCATCGCCGCGATCCGGCAAACTCGGGAAGGGCTGGCGGTACTCGTTCCGAACAACTCGCCAGTCCGCGACTTCGAGAGCCTGAAAGGCAAGAAGATTGCGACCGGCCGCGGCTCGATCGGTCATCAACTGATTCTTGCAGCCCTCGAATCGAAGGGCTGGTCGACCAGCGACGTCCAGATCGTGTTCCTCGCGCCGTCGGACGCCAAGGTCGCGTACACGCAGGGCTCCGTCGATGCCTGGTCGACTTGGGAGCCTTATGTCAGCCAGGAAGAAGTGCTGTTCCAGTCACGGCGCGTGATCACGGCGGAGGGTCTGACGCCTGGACTGGGATTCCAGGTCGCGACGCCGAACGCGATCCGTGACAAGCGGCCGGAACTGGAAGATTTTGTCAGACGGCTGACGGCGGCGCGGGCGTGGTCGCAGACCAACGTCGGGGCCTATGCCGAGACGTGGGGCAGGCTGATGAACATTCCGCCCGCTGTGCCGTTGAATTGGCTGAGCCGGGCCAAAATCCGCGTCGCCCCGATCGATGACGGTGTGGTGGCTGACGAACAGCAAACCATCGATCTCTATTTTCGCTCGGGCCTGATCAAGCAGAAGCTCAATGCCGCCGATATCGTCGACCGCTCGTTTTCCGGAGCGATCGGCAAGGGCGCGGGTCTTTAAACTGGCGAACGCGGTCCGCGCAGCAAGTCTTTCTCCGGCAGCCGCTAATTTCGAAACGGTACCAGGCTTGTGTGGAATTATTTTCTGAATAGCATTGTTGAGAGCAATGCATTTGGAAGAAAGTTTTACACATGAGCGACGTCGTCACCGCTTCCTCGGAAGTTCCCCGCCGCATCGATGCGATTGACCGCAAGATCCTGCGGGTGCTTCAGGAAGACGCATCGCTGTCCGTGGCCGAGATCGGGGAGCGCGTCGGGCTTTCCTCCACGCCGTGCTGGAAGCGCGTCCAGCGCATGGAGAACGAGGGCATCATCACCGGCAAGGTCGCACTGGTCGACCAGAACAAGATCGGCCTCGGGTTGTCGGTGTTTGTCTCGGTAGAGAGCGACGATCATTCCGATGCGTGGCTGAAGAAATTCGCCGCCGCCGTCAGCGCCATGCCCGAGGTCATCGAATTCTATCGCATGGCCGGCGACGTGGACTATGTGCTGCGCGTGGTCGTCGCCGACATGCGGAGCTATGATCTTTTCTACAAGAAGCTGATCGGCGCGGTCGCGCTGAAGAATGTGACCTCGCGGTTCGCGATGGAAAAGATCAAGTCGGTCACCGCATTGCCGGTTCCGGCGTTCGAGGCGGCATAGAAGCCGCCTCGCTACGTACATCCGCCGCACCCCTTTTCGTCATGGCCGGGCTTGTCCCGGCCATCCACGTCTTATTGCTCAATGGAAGCCAAGACGTGGATGCCCGGCACAAGGCCGGGCATGACGATGTTCCGATCAATCGCGCTTCGGCGTCCAGATCTTCGCATCGCCCGCGTTGACCTTTACCGGCAGCAATCCTTCCGCAAAGAACGCATCTGCAATGCGTTGCTGTTCGGACAGGCCCGGCGCCGTGACGACACCGACCTTGTAGGAACGATGGCTGTTGGCTTCCTTCACCGTCGCCGCATCGATGCCCCAGAGGCCCGACAGCAATTTGGCCGCGTCATCCTGATGCGCCTTGACCCATTTGCCGGTCTCGTCGAGCTTGCCGAAGATGGCATTCAGCACGTCACCGCGCCGATCGGCAAACGCTGCCGACGACAGATAGTATCGCTTGTAGCTCGCAAGGCCGTTGCTGCCGTCGGACAGCACCCGCGCGTTGGACTGCCGCTGGGCGCTGGTCAGGAACGGATCCCAGGCCACCCAGGCATCGACATTGCCGCCGATGAAGGCGGCGCGGCCGTCGGCCGGCGTCAGGTAGGCCGGCGAGATATCCTTGAAGCTCAGGCCTGATTTGGCGAGCGCGGCAAGCAGCAGGAAATGGCTGCCGGCGCCTTTTGTCACCGCAACCTTCTTGCCCTTCAGGTCGGCCAGCGTCCTGATGGGCGATTCCGCGCCGACCAGAATGGCCTGCGCCGACGGTGAAGCGGCTTCCTCCGCGATATAGGCAAGCCTGGCGCCGGCGGCCTGCGCGAACAGCGGCACGGTATCGGCGACGTCGGCGCCAAAATCGATGTTGCCGGTGTTGATCGCCTCCAGCAAAGGCAGGCCGCTGGTGAATTCATGCCATGAAATTCGGACGCCCAGCGGCGCGAGCGCCTTTTCCAGTTCGCCATTGGTTTTCAGGATGGCCGTCAGCGTCGAGGATTTTTGATAGCCGATGCGAATCGTATCGGAGGGCGGTGTCTGCGCGGCCACGGATGTTGCTGAAACGACCGCGATGGCTGCGATGGCTCCGATAATTGATGCGGTACGGTTGCCCATGGAATTTGATCTGCCTGAAATTAAAAGGATGCAGCCAAGCTAAAGACGAGGCGACCTCAGTCAACAGAACCGCCGTCTATTGTTGTCCGGCGATCCGCATGACGATGCTACGCCGGCCGCTGTTCGCAGAGATAAATTCCAAGCTGCATGTTTGATAAGCGTTTGTCGATCTCGGCGGCGGTCGCTTATGACTCTGGATGGATCGGGTTCCGCCGCTGCCTAATGCAAGATTAACGAAATGGCGTCGGGCGAGCGTCAAGAAAAATGCGTCGTTGTAAATCGTGTTACGGCAATAAACGCGTCGTCGTGCGACGGCTTGGCAGTGCCGTCATTGCTATTTTTGCAGAGCACTCGACAGCGTTTCAAAGCGCCACCATCATCTCTTGCATCGCATGATCGCGCAATTTCGCGAGCATGATCGTTCAGGAGAATGTGATGAAGCGTCGGGAGTTTCTCGGATTGTCGGTTGCCGGTGCCTTTGTCGCACTGTCGCCGGGTGCACGGGCGCAAGCGCCGGTAAAGGAAATCCGCATCGGCTATCAGAAGACCGGCGTCCTCGTGATCACGCGGCAGCAGGCCATTCTCGAAAAGCAGTTCGCCGCAAAACAAATTGCCATCAAATGGATCGAATTCACGTCGGGCCCGCCATTGCTGGAGGCGATGAGCACCGGCAGTGTCGATCTTGGCGCGGTTGGCGATAGCCCGCCGATCTTTGCCCAGGCCGCGAATGCGAACATCGTCTATGTGGCGGCGTCGCCCATCACCAACGGGCAGGGCATTCTGGTTCCCGCCAGTTCCAGCATTCGCACGATTGCCGATCTGAAGGGTAAGCGGATCGGATTTGCCAAGGGCACCAGCGCGCATAACGTCCTGATAGCGACGCTGGAAAAGGCCGGTCTCACCTACGCCGATATCACGCCGGTCTATCTGTCGCCGCCCGATGCGGGGCCGGCATTCGCCAATGGCAGCATCGAAGCCTGGGCGATCTGGGATCCATACTTCGCGATCGGCGAGAAAAAGCAGAACGGCCGGATCCTGATCAACGCCTACGAGGTCGCCAAGACCAATTCGTTCTATCTCGCCAACCGCGACTTCGCGAACACCAACGTTCAGCACACCCGCGACATCATCGCCGGCCTGGCGGAAGCCGCCCGCTGGGCGGAAGGAAATCGCGACGCCGTGGCAACCGCGCTCGCCGCCGTGACCGGCGTTCCGCTGGAAGTCCAGACCGTCGCGGCCAACCGCGCCTCATTCGCGATCGGAGCGGTGACGGAGCCGATCATCGAGACCCAGCAGGCCGTCGCCGATCGCTTCTTCAAGCTCGGGCTGATCCCGAAGCCGATCGTGGTTCGCGACATCGTCTGGCGCAATACCCAGACCTGAGTTCGAGAAAAGCCATTCCAATCAACGCAGAGGATTTCAACATGAAGCGTTTCATCAAACGCCTGATCGCGAGCGCCATGCTGTCTCTTGCCATCGTCGGCTCGACGGTCGGCCTCAGCTACGGCCAGGACAAGGTCGTCCGCATCGGCTTCCAGAAATACGGCAAGCTGGTGCTGCTCAAGAGCAAGGGCACGCTCGAAGGCAAGCTGAAGGCCGCGGGCTATCAGGTGGTATGGACCGAATTTCCATCCGGGCCGCCGCTGCTCGAGGCGCTCAATGTCGGCGCCATCGATTTCGGCAACACCGGCGAAGCGCCGCCGATCTTCGCGCAGGCCGCGGGCGCGCCGATCCAGTATGTCGCCTATGAGCCCCCGGCGCCGAAGGGCGAAGCCATCCTGGTGCCGAAGGACAGCAAGATCGCTTCGGTCGCCGATCTCAAAGGCAAGAAGGTGGCGCTGAACAAGGGCTCCAACGTCCACTATCTCTTAGTGAAAGCGCTGGAGAAGGCTGGTGTCAAATACTCGGAGATCGAGCCGGTGTTTCTTGCGCCGGCCGATGCGCGGGCGGCGTTCGAACGTGGCGCGGTCGACGCCTGGGTGATCTGGGATCCGTTCCAGGCCGCCGCTGAAGCCGCCACCGGCGCGCGGACGCTCGCCGACGGAGCCGGCATCGTCTCAAACTATCAGTTCTATTTCGCCTCGAAGAAGTTCATTGGCGCCGACCCTGGCATCGTCGATCTCGTGCTTGCCCAGCTCAGCGAAGTCGACGACTGGGTCAAGGGCGACATTCACACCGTCGCCGAGCAGCTGGCGCCGGCGATCGGCCTTCCGGTACCTGTCGTTGAAGTCGCGTTGAAGCGGCAGTCCTACGGCATCAAGCCGATCACCGACAGCGTGATCGCCGACCAGCAGCAGGTCGCCGACGCGTTCTTCGCGCTCGGTCTTATTCCCAAGCAAATCAAGATTTCCGACGCGGCACGGAGGCCGGGTTCATGAGCGACCAATCGAACGCCAACATCCTCTGGTTCCTGCCGACCCATGGCGATGGCCGCTATCTCGGCACCACCACCGGCGGGCGGGAAGTGAACTTCAATTACCTGCGCCAGATCGCGCAGGCCGCGGACCAGCTCGGCTATTACGGCGTGCTGCTGCCGACCGGGCGAAGCTGCGAGGATTCCTGGGTGGTGGCGTCGGCCGTCGCGCCCTGGACCGAGCGGCTGCGTTATCTGGTGGCGGTGCGGCCCGGCCTGCAATCGCCGAGCGTGGCAGCGCGCATGACCGCGACGCTCGACCGGCTGTCGAACGGGCGGCTCCTGGTCAACGTCGTCACCGGCGGTGACCCCGTCGAGAACAAGGGCGACGGGATATTCCTCGATCATGACGCGCGTTATGCGGTGACGCGCGAGTTCCTCAACGTCTATAGCGACCTGCTCGCGGGCAAGACCGTCAATGTCGAAGGCAAGCACATCCGCATCGAGGATGGCCGCCTGCTGTTTCCGCCGGTGCAGTCGCCGCGGCCGCCGCTTTACTTTGGTGGATCGTCGGACGCCGGCATCGATGTCGCGGTCGACACCGTCGACAAGTATCTGACCTGGGGTGAGCCGCCGGCGCAGGTCGCCGACAAGATCAATCGCGTGAAAGCGGTCGCGGACGCGCGCGGACGAAAACTCTCGTTCGGCATTCGGCTCCATGTGATCGTCCGCGAGACCAACGCGGAGGCCTGGAAGGCGGCGGATGAATTGATCCAGCATGTCACCGACGAGACGGTGGCCTCGGCGCAGAAGATATTTTCCCGGATGGATTCGGTCGGCCAGCAGCGCATGGCGCAGTTGCATGGCGGCAGGCGCGACAAGCTCGAGATCAGCCCCAACCTCTGGGCCGGCGTCGGTCTGGTGCGTGGCGGGGCAGGGACGGCATTGGTCGGCGATCCCGCCACGGTGGCGGCGCGGATCCGCGAATACCAGAAGGTCGGCATCGATACCTTCATCATGTCGGGCTATCCGGATCTGGAGGAAGCCTATCGCTTCGCCGAACTGGTGTTTCCGCTGCTGTCGCTGAAGCAGCCGAACAACGTGACGCCGATCCGCGTCAATACCGGCCCGTTTGGCGAGACCATCGCCAACGAACATCGTCCCCTCGTCAAGGCATCGCAATCATGAGTCTGATCGAAAGTCTTCCGCGTGTCCGACGCCTGCGCTTGCCGCGGGCCGACGGCCTCATTCCATGGATCGTGCCGCTTGCGATCATCCTGCTCTGGCAGGTGGCTTGCGTCACCGGCTTCGTCTCGGCGCGGGTGCTGCCGGCGCCGAGCGATGTGGCGCTGGCTGGATGGAAGCTGCTGCTGTCAGGCGAACTGGTGCGCAATATCTGGGTCAGTTTCTGGCGTGCCAGTGTCGGCTTCCTGATCGGCGGCAGCATCGGCTTTACCTTCGGCCTCGCCAACGGCCTGTCGCAGCTATCGAGCAAATTGACCGACACGACGTTGCAGATGGTGCGCAACATTCCGCATCTGGCGCTGATCCCGCTCGTCATCCTGTGGTTCGGCATCGATGAATCCGCAAAGCTGTTCCTGGTCGCGCTCGGCGTGTTCTTCCCGATCTACCTCAACACGCTGCATGGCATCCGCACCGTCGATCCGCAGCTGATCGAGATGGGCCGCATCTACGGCATGACCGATGGTGAATTGTTCCGCCGGGTGATCTTTCCGGGCGCGTTGCCGTCGATCTTCGTCGGCCTGCGCTTTGCGCTCGGCATCATGTGGCTGACCCTGATCGTGGCGGAAACCATCGCGGCGTCATCCGGCGTTGGCTACATGGCGATGCAGGCGCGCGAGTTCATGCTGATCGACGTCGTGGTGCTCTCCATCCTGATCTACGCGTTGCTCGGCAAGCTTGCCGACAGCGCGTCACGCGCCTTGGAGCGGCTGACGCTGTCCTGGCATCCGGCCTTCCAGAAACATTGAGGATTAAAATGCAGGAAGCTCTTCGTTTTCGCCCCGCGGATGCCGAAGCCGTAGACCAGCCCGAGTTTGTCAAGCAGGCGCGGCTGTTGCGGCGGGATGCCGACGCCCTGTTGCGCGGGCTTTCGCTGACGATCCGGGGATTGCGCAAATCGTTCGGCGACAACGAGGTGCTGCGCGGCATCGATCTGCACATTCCGGCAGGGCAGTCCGTCGCCATAGTCGGCCGCAGCGGTTGCGGCAAGAGCACGCTGCTGCGGCTGATCGCGGGCCTCGAAACGATTACCGCGGGTACCATCAGCTTTGGCGAGGAAACCCGCGCGGAAGACGTCCGCGTGATGTTTCAGGAGCCGCGGTTGCTGCCCTGGGCCCGGGTGCTGTCGAACGTCGAGGTCGGCCTCGGCCGCGAGCGGACCTCGCCGGACGCGCAGGCCCGCGCCGACAGCGCGCTGGTCGAAGTCGGTCTTGACGACAAGCGGGCGCAATGGCCGGCGGTTCTCTCCGGCGGGCAAAAACAGCGCGTGGCGCTGGCGCGGGCCCTGGTCAGCCGCCCGCGCGTGCTGGCCTTCGATGAGCCGCTAGGCGCGCTTGATGCGTTGACGCGGATCTCGATGCAGCGGCTGCTGGAGCGGGTGTGGCAGGATCAGGGCTTCACCGCGATCCTGGTGACGCATGACGTCTCCGAGGCGGTTGCGCTGGCCGACCGCGTCCTGGTGATCGAGGACGGGCGCATCGCGCATGACATCGACGTCAATATCCCGCGCCCGAGGCGCCGGGGTTCGGCGGAGCTCGCTGCGCTGGAAGGCTCGATCCTGAAGAACCTGCTGCAAGGCACCGAGGACACTTCCGACCTGTGAGGCCATCATGAACTCCGTTGTCCGGCATATCGCGATCGACCGTCAGGTTTCTCAAGAGGTTTCCCGCGCGGTTTCCCAAGAGGTTTCCCAAGACGATTTTCGTGGCGCGATGCGCCAGTTGGGCGGGGTGAGCGTCGTCACGGCCGGACGCGGCAAGGACATTTCGGGCATGACGGTGACCTCGGTATCGTCGCTGTCGGTCGATCCGCCGGCGCTGATCGTCAGCGTCAACCGGAACGCGTCCTCATGGCCGCTGGTGCAGCGCTACGGCTTCTTCGGCGTCAATATCCTGACCTCTGACCAAATCGACGTCGCCGAGCGTTTTGCCGGCAAGGACGGGCTCAAGGGCGCCGAGCGGTTTGCCGGCGCCGAGTGGACGACGCGCGCGTCAGGCGTGCCGCTGCTGGTGGGCGCGCTGGCCGCGATCGAGTGCGAGGTGGAGGAAATCGTCGAGCGGCATTCTCATGCGATCCTGATCGGCCGCGTGCTGGACTTGCAGCTATCGACCCGCACCGCGGCGCTCGCCTATTGGCAGGGCCAGTATGTCGCGATCGATCGCGACGAAGACGCGGTCAGGCTGGCGGAGGTCAGCGTCCCTGCGCCACGCATGCCTCGCGATAATGTCAGCCGGTCTAGTTCAGGATTGCGCTGAGCGTCGCCGGTGAGTCGATGATCACTGTGCTGCCACGCACACCTCGCCACAGAGCGGTAATGCTTTGCGCTGCACCGGCCAACGGTATGTTGACGATCAGCGTGGTCGGTACGCGGCCGGTGTTAGGTACGATTGGCGTACCGCTCGTGAATCCTCCCACGACCGGCGACACGGCGCCGTTGATCGCGATGCCGAAGATTCCGCCAGGGGAGGCTGGACCCTCGGCGTAAACATAGGGCAGGTTCAGGATAATCAGCGCAGAAGTGCCGACGCCTTCCGGAATGCTGAAGGTGAGCCCGGGAATCGGTACGTACGAATCGGACGTTGTCGACTGCGTCCCACTCGTCTGCGCGTATATGGCCATGGTCGCTCTCCCGTTGTCTGATAAATGCCTAGCAACAAAAGGTTGAGCAAGGCAAATGGAATCGCCGGACCGGAAAATGTGAAAATTCGGTGACGGGGGACCGGCGCGGACCGGTCGTGGCCATGGCCTTCAGCGCGCGCACGGATTAGAAGCCTTGGAGGCGTTTTCCTCCCGATTGGGATATCGTGCCTTGGTACGCAAGCTCCTGCAAAATCGTCTTACCGACGCAGTCGTTTCGGCAACGCCATGCCGTGCGTCTGGTCCAATGCGGTGTAATCTGATGAAACGTATCGCGGTCTGGGCATTCTACGGCGTCGGCGCGCTCGCGACCGGCTATCTCGCGCTTTACGCCTATGCGGTCTTCACCGGCCGCGATCTGCAGCCCGGCGATCCCATCCACATCTTCCGCAAGCCGGACGCACCGAGCTATTCCGGTATTCCAACGTCATTGCGAGCGTAGCGAAGCAATCCATCCTTCGGCATAACGGATAGGTGGATTGCTTCGCTTCGCTCGCAATGACGGTGATGGCTCGTCGGCTAGCCCGCCGCCGCAAAGCGCTGATAGTCGCCGGCGCCGGCCGGCGTGATCGGGATTCCGCCGTCGGCATATTCGTTCAGCTTGTTGCGCAGCGTGCGGATCGAAATGCCGAGGATGTTGGCGGCGTGGGTGCGGTTGCCGAGGCAATGCTTGAGCGTCTCCAGGATCAGGTCGCGTTCGACGTCGGCCACCGTGCGGCCGACCAGCGCGCGCGTGACCTGTTCGGCGGCGAAGGTGGCGTGGGCCACGGCCGGCGCGGTCTTGGCAAGGTCGAGGCGGTCGCCGTCCGGGGTCAGGATCGCATCGGCGCCGATCTCGTCGCCCTGCGCCATCAGCACCGAGCGGTGCATGGTGTTTTCCAGCTCGCGGACGTTGCCCTGCCAGCGGTTGGCGGTCAGCACCCGCCGCGCGTCGCTGGAGATTGGGCGCAGCGGCACGCCGTTGGCTTCGGAATATTTCTTCGCAAAATGGTGCGCCAGTTCGATGATATCCGCCGGCCGGTCACGCAATGCCGGGATCTTGAGGTTGACGACGTTGAGGCGGAACAGCAGGTCCTCGCGGAAAGTGCCTTCGCGCACGGCGTCGGCCAGGTTGCGGTTCGAGGTCGCGATGATGCGGATGTCGACCGGGACCGGCTTGGTGCCGCCGACGCGGTCGATCACGCGCTCCTGGATCGCGCGCAGCAATTTCGACTGCAGCCGCACGTCCATCTCGGAGATTTCGTCGAGCAGCAGGGTGCCGCCGGTGGCTTCCTCGAACTTGCCGATCCGCCGCGCCACGGCGCCGGTGAAGGCGCCCTTTTCGTGGCCGAACAGTTCGGATTCAAGCAGGTGCTCGGGGATCGCCGCGCAGTTGATCGAGATGAACGGCCGCTTGGCGCGGGTCGAGCGGGTGTGGACGTAGCGCGCCAGCACTTCCTTGCCGGTGCCGGATTCGCCGGTGATCATGACCGAGGCGTCCGAGCCCGCGATCTGCTGTGCCAGCTTGACGACCTTGCCCATCGCCTCGTCGCGATAGATCAGGTCGCGGGAATCGTTGGCGACGGCGGCGAGCACGGCGGCGATCAGTTCCGGATCGGGCGGCAGCGGGATGTATTCCTTGGCGCCGGCGTGGATCGCGGCGACCGCGGCGCGGGCGTCGTTGGAGATGCCGCAGGCAACGATCGGCACATGGATGTGTTCGGCCTCGAGCCGCATCACCAGATCGCGGATATCGAGCGCGACGTCGACCAGCATCAGGTCGGCGCCCTTGCCGCCGCGCAGCACCGCCATCGCCTGTTCGATCGTCTCGGCGTGGGTCACCGAAGCGCCGTTGTCCATCGCGATCTTGGTGGCCGTGGTGAGCTGGCCCTTTAATGTGCCAACGATGAGAAGCCGCATCATAGTCTCCTGTTCGTCTGTTCGCGCAGCTTATGCGCGTGCCGTTGTTTTAGGTGCGTTCCGCCTTGATGATTTCCGTCATGGTGACGCCGAGCTTGTCTTCCACCAGCACGACTTCGCCGCGCGCCACCAGCCGGTTGTTGACGTAGATGTCGATCGCTTCACCGACGCGGCGGTCGAGTTCGAGCACGGTGCCGGGGCCGAGCTTCAGCAGCTCGCCGACGTCCATCTTGGAGCGACCGAGCACCGCCGAGACCTGGACCGGAACGTCGAACACGGCCTCCAGGTCGGCCGCGATGCGCGAGGCCTGTTCGTCTTCATTGTAGGCCAGATCGTCCGCAGGCTCCGCGGCTGACGCGTTGAGGTCTTGCAGCGGGACCCGGGTGTCGGTGTCGCTCATGGTTCAGTCCTCACGGCCTTCCGGCCTGATCGCGGGACGCCATGTAGCGCCCGACAAGTTCGTTGATCTTGGCTTCGATGGCGGCTCGCTCCAGCACCACGCCGCCGTCGGCCCATTCGATCCGGCAGTCACCGGTTGCAATCCCAGGCTCGGCCAGGATCACCAGCCGGCCCTCGAAGCCGCTCTGGGTGGCCTGCCGCTCGATCTTTTCGCGCGCGGCCTCGTAGAGGGAGTCGTTGATGCGGACCACGAGGTGCGGCGTCGCGACCAGATGCGAGAAGCAGTCGCCCACCAGTCCCGTGATCTCGCCGAGCGGCTCGGCGGCAATCAATTCGCTACACAGCTTGCGGGCCACCGCGACCGCGACATCGACCGCTTCGGTTTCCATCCGCGCTTCGATGCCGCCAAAGCGCGAGGCGATGCCCTTGATCGCAATGCCGATCTCTTCCAGCGCCAGCGCGGCGCGGCGGTCGCTTTCCGCCTTGGCCTCGCGCTGCGCGGCCTCGTAGCCGTCGCGATAGGCGCGGGCCTCGGCCGAGGCGATCTTCTGCGCGATCTCGGCCGGCGTGGCGGGGCGCTCGCGCGTCTTGTCCGGCGCGCCGAAGTCCATGTCGAACAGGAATTTTGCGGGCGCGGCCATCAGTACACCAGCTCGTCGTCGGCGCGGTTCTTGGTCAAGGTGATTTCACCCTTGGCGGCCATGTCCTTGGCGAGGTTGACGAGCAGCGCCTGCGCCTCATCGACGTCGCGCAAGCGCACCGGTCCCATCGCGGCCATGTCGTCCAGCAGCATCTTGCCGGCGCGGGACGACATGTTGCCGAGGAAGAAGCTGCGGACCTCCTCGTTGGCGCTCTTCAGCGCAATGCCGAGCTTGTCCTTGTCGATGTTGCGCATCAGGGTCTGAGCCGAGGCGGAGTCGAGCTTGATCAAATCGTCGAAAGTGAACATCAGCGCCTTGATGCGCTCGGCGGATTCGCGGTTTTCCTCTTCCAGCGAGGTGATGAAGCGGGTTTCGGTCTGGCGGTCGAAATTGTTGAAGATTTCGGCCATCACCTCGTGGGCGTCGCGGCGGCGGGTCTGCGACAGGTTCGACATGAACTCGGTCCGCAGCGTCTGCTCGACGCGCTCGATGACTTCCTTCTGCACCGCTTCCATCTTCAGCATGCGGCCAACCACGTCGAGCGCGAGATCCTCGGGCAGGATCGCCAGCACGCGGGCGGCGTGCTCCGGCTTCAGCTTCGACAGCACCACGGCGATGGTCTGCGGGTATTCGTTCTTGAGGTAGTTGGCGAGCACCTCTTCCTGCACGTTGGAGAGTTTCTCCCACATGTTGCGGCCGGCGGGGCCGCGGATCTCGTCCATGATGCCGGTGACGCGCTCGCCCGGCAGATATTGCTGCAGCAGCCGTTCGGTGGCGTCGAAGGTGCCCATCAAGGCGCCGGAGGCCGACATCCTTGAGACGAATTCGAGCAGCAGGTCTTCGACCACGTCGGCCTCGACGGTGCCGAGCGTCGACATGTGGATCGACAATTCGCGCACCTCGTCGTCGTCGAGCAGCGCCCAGACCTTGCCGCCATATTGTTCGCCCAGCGCCAGCATCAGGATGGCGGCGCGCTGCGGGCCGCTCAGCGGCTTGCCCTTGGGCCTTGTCGCCTGACGGCTCGCCAGCGCCGAGATGACGGTGGTGATGTCGTTGGCGTTGGTGGTTTGCGGTACGGCCATGTCAGCTTACTCGACAGGTTCGGTGAGCCATTGACGAACAATGGAGGCGGTCTCGTTCGGATTTCGTTCGGCGAGTTCACCGACCCGGTGCACGGCCTGGGCGTGGACCTGGCCCTGAACCTGGGCGACGTCGATCAAGGCTGCGGCGCCGCCGGCGGGAATCAGGGCCTGGCCGGGCGCGCCTTCGGCGCTGCCGTCGGTCAGCGCCGGCAGGGCGGCGCCGCCGGCCAGCGCGGGAACGGCTTCGGCGGCCAGGATGCGCTTGACCAGCGGGCGGATCACCATGAACAGCACGACGAGGCCGAGCAGCATCATGACGCCGAGCTCGATGACGTACATGACGTCATCCTTGGTGAACTGGAACATGCCGAGCAGGCCGGTCGGCTCGGCAACCGGGGGCACCGAGGGGGCTTCGGCAAAGCGCAGGTTCACGACCTCGACCTGGTCACCGCGCTTCTGGTCGAAGCCGATCGCCGAGCGAACCAGGGTGGCGATGCGGTCGAGCATTTCCTTGCTGCGGTCGGAATAGACCATCTCGCCTTTTTCGTTCTTGGTGTAGGCGCCGTCGACCAGCACCGCGACCGAGATCTTGTTGACCCGGCCGGCCTCGGTGACTTCGGTCTTGGTGACGCGGGAAATCTCGTAATTGTTGGTTTCTTCGCTCTTCTTGCTCTGGTCGCGCGCCGGGACGCCGGCATTGGCCTGGTTGCCGGGCAGTTCGTTGTTGACCGTGACCTGGCCGGCGTCGCCGGCGGTCGCCGAGGATTCCTCGCGGGACTGGCTGGAGCGCAGCACGCGGCCCTCGGGATCGAACTTGTCCGAGGTCTGGGTGACCTTGTTGTAGTCGAAATCGGCGGTGAGCTGGACGCGGGCGCGGCCCTGGCCGACCACCGAGGAGACGATCGCCTCGACCTCATTGCGCATCCGTTTCTCGAAGGCGGTGCGGCGCTCGTCGCCGCTCGCGCCCTCGGGATTGCTGCTGGCGCCGTCGGCCAAGAGCCGGCCGCCCTCGTCAACGATCGACACCCGCTGCGGCTTCAGGCCGTTGACGGCCGAAGCGACCACGTGGCGGATGGCGCGGATCTGCTGGGGTTCGAGGCTGCCGCGCACCCGGACCACGATCGAAGCCGACGGCTCCGGGATTTCGCGGGAGAACAGCGGCCGTTCCGGCAGCACCAGATGGACCCGGGCAGCCTGGATGCGGTCGATGGCGCGGATGGTGCGGGAGAGTTCGCCCTCGAGCGCGCGCAGATGATTGATGTTCTGGACGAAGCTGGTGGTGCCGAGCGCGTCGGATTTGTCGAAAATCTCGTAGCCGACCCCGCCGCCCTTGGGCAGGCCGCCTTCGGCCAGCTTCATCCGCAGCCGCGTCACCTTGTCCTTCGGCACCATGATCACGGCGCCTTCGTTGCGCATTTCGAAGGGGATCGCCTGGCGTTCCAGATCCTTGATGATGCTGGAGGAGTCTTCGGCCGTGAGGTCGGTGAAGAGGGTGGTCATCTGCGGCGTCGTGACGCGCATGATGACGAACGTGAAGAAGCCGATCAGGGCTGCGGTCACGGCGACCATGGCCATCAGCCGCGACGCGCCAAGGCCTTTCAGGAAAGCAACGAGACTTTGCACCAACCGCCCCCAGGGGTTCGGCCCAGATTCGTACCCGGGGACCGACTGGGCAATTATTGCCTAGGGGATGGTTTCCATATGGTTAACGACCGTTAAAGTCGGTGAAGAAGTTTGGGCATGAAAAAAACCAGCTTCGCAAAACGAAGCCGGTTTTCATCAAATCTTCCGGTTTGGAGAGTTTATTGCCGGTATTGCTGGATGCGGGTGGTCCGCAAGCCTGCAAGGCCATGCTGGTCGATGGAGAACTGCCAGGACAGGAACTCGTCCACCGTCAGCGTGTAGCGGCTGCAAGCCTCCTCGAGGGAGAGCAGGCCGCCGCGAACTGCGGCAACGACTTCGGCCTTGCGGCGGATCACCCACCGTTTGGTGCCGGGCGCGGGCAGGTCCGCAATTGTTAATGGACTTCCGTCAGGCCCGATGACGTATTTTACCCTCGGGCGATGGGGTTCTGTCATGGCGTACTCACAAACTCTCAACCACTGAACTCACCCTGATAACCTACGCCGTGCGACTTAAAATTTGCCTAAGCCCAAGGCTTCAATACGAATCTCGTTGAACATGACGGGAACTGGGGGCGCGGGGCGTCTGCGAGAGGGGCTGGGCAGGGCCGGGCGGAGGAGGAGAGGGGGTAGGCGGATTGGAGTCGACTACATCGGCGGTCACTCCACGAGCGAGGTGGAAGGCGTAATCCGCCATTTGGGCTGTTCGCTGCGGTCTCCGCTCTGAGCCTATTGGAGTTGTAACCGGCACGGCGGATTACGCTTACGGCTCAATCCGCCCTACCGACGTGCGTCGCCCCCACGCAAGCGGAATCTTGCGGCCCGCGTGCGACAAATCAACCCGACGGGCAAATCACTTCCGATTTACGGAAATTGTGTCAAGCCCGAAATAAGAAATATTTCTGTTTACCAGAATGCAAATCAGGGGCATATATTCGCCCATCCCGTCCTACTCAGAAGGGCGTCGGCCGTCGTCACGGACGTTGGACGGGTTGCGATGGACGCTGGTTTGCGCT
>NZ_JAFCLS010000140.1 GCF_018131075.1 Bradyrhizobium sp. JYMT SZCCT0428
CGTCGATTGGGGGTCGGGCTTACCTGATAGGCCATATCGATCAATTGATCGGTGGTCTTGCCCATGGCCGAGACGATTGCCACGACCCGATGACCACGGCCATGCAGGTCGGCGAGGCTGCGCGCAACCGCGCAAATTTTCGCCGGTGTTTCAAGGCAGACACCGCCATATTTTTGCACGATGATGGGATGGTTGTGCATTCTAACCTCGGTGAGAAGCCTTGCTCGCCTCGCCAGTAAAACCGGCCCCGCCTATCCATGAGCCGACGACTTCAAAGTTCGGACTGAAGGCGACAAGGTCCGCACGGTAGCCGGGCGCGATCCGTCCAAGCTCGGACTCAAGACCCAGAAATGCCGCGGGCGTCCGAGAGGCCATGATGAGGGCATCGACAAGTGAGATTCCGAGCATCGCAACAGCGTTGCGCACCGCCTCGATCATGGTGAGGTGAGCGCCAGCGAGTGTGCCATCGGGGCCAGCCACGCGATTTTCGTGCAACGTGATCTGCCTTCCTTGCAGCATGAATTGCCGGTCGTTCGTGCCTGCCAGTGGCATGGCATCGGTGACCAGCATCAATCGATCGCGTCCCTTGCAGCGGAAGGCAACACGCAAACCGGCGCGGTCAACGTGGATACCGTCGCAGATAATCCCTGCAAACAGCCGGTCATCGTCAAGCGCAGCGCCCACCAAGCCCGGTTCCCGGGCCCTCAACTGCGACATGGCATTGAACAGATGGGTCACCCCCGAGAGACCGAGATCGACCGCCCGCCCGATTTCGGCTGCGGTGGCGTCGCTGTGGCCGGCCGCGATACGCAATCCGGCGCCGATCAATTCATCGATCATGGTTGCAGGCACGCATTCCGGGGCCAAGGTTACAATAGAGCGGCCGCGGTCTCCAAAACTTTTGATCGCGGCGATATCGCGCCGATCTGGCACGCGTATCTCGGCTTCGGGATGAATGCCCTTGCGGTACCTGTTGAGGGCCGGTCCTTCCAGATGAAAGCCGAGAACGCCGGGGATCTTCAGACAAGCCTGGGCGACTGCAGCCAATCGCTCGATGACCTCGATGCGATCGGTGATGAGGGTCGGCAAGCAGCCCGTGGTGCCCTCCTTGCGGTGCGCCTCAACGATGCATCGGACGCCAGCCTCCGTTGGTTGATCGTTGAGAAGAACGCCCCCGCCTCCGTTGACCTGAATGTCGATGAATCCCGGTGCCAGGATCGCGTCCGCGGGAGCGTGGATGGTGGCGCGCGGCTCCGCCTGGCCGAAGGCGATGCTTTCAATCCGCCCCTGCGAAATCCTAACGGACCCCGGCCCGCGCATGTCGGCACCATCAAAGATGTGCTGCGCGGCAATCGTGAGAGAGGAAGAACTAACCTGGCCCATCAGTGTTGATCCGAGTGGGAGTCACGAACTCGTGAGGCGAGTACAAGACTCATATGTTTACCAGGGGTCTTTGAGAGGGACCCGGAGCGAAACCTTGGTGTTAACCTTCCATGGAAACAAAAGGTACCATGTATCTCGGCATTGACGGCGGTGGAACCCGCTGCCGCGCCCGGATCGAGGACGAAAACGGCAGCGTACTCGGGTTAGCCACCTCGGGGCCTGCCACGACGCGAATTGGCTTCGAGAAGGCCGGGCGGTCCATCATGGAGGCCACTGAAGCGGCAGCCGCACAGGCCGGACTGACGGGCGAGGAATTCCCGCGGATGCACGCCGGAATTGGTCTTGCCGGTCTTGGCCGCCGGGGCGCCGAAGCGGCGCTCAACAAGATCGCGCACCCCTTTGCCTCCGTCATCTTCATCAGCGACGGCTTGGCGGCATGTCTCGGCGCCCATAGCGGCGCGGACGGGGCCATCGTGGTAGCCGGCACCGGATCGGTCGGTGTCGGCCTGATCGATGGCCGCGAAATCCGTCTCGCCGGTTACGGCTTTCCCGTTTCGGACGAAGGCAGCGGGGCCGACATCGGCCTGCAGGTTGTCCGACTGGCGCTTCGGGCAGCGGATCGCCGCGGCGAGCTGACCCCGTTGCTTTCAGAGGTGTTGGGCGCATTCGACCATGATCCTTATCAGGCGGTGGCTTGGTCTGAAGAGGCCAGGGCCACAGACTACGCTGCCTTCGCGCCGATCGTGATGCGGCACGCCAATCAAGGCGATCCGGTTGGCCGTCGCATTGTCGAACGCGCGGCGGATGCCATTGGCGATCTGCTTGATCTGTTCCTGGCAAGAGGAATTGACCGGGTCTCGCTGGTAGGGGGGCTCGCGGATGCCATTACGCCCTGGCTGACGCCTGACTTGCGCGTCCGCCTGAAGTGTCCTGACGCGGATGCGGCGGCCGGCGCGTTACTGATGGCACGAGGGCGGCTTAACCTACCCAAGAGAGAAACTGACCATGAACAGGCTTCAAAGTACCGCGTTTGATGGCGAATGGATCAACGATATGGCCACCGAAGGAGTCGACCCCCGCTTTGCCGATCTTGATGCATGGTCGCTGACGTCAGCCATCGAAGCTATGTGGGAGGGCCAGCTTGCGGCAGTCGCAGCGATCGGCCATGCCCTTCCCGTGATCGCTGCGGCGACCGAAGCGGCCAAGGCGGCGCTGGGTGATCATGGACGCATTGTGTACATCGGAGCCGGCACCTCGGGCCGTGTGGCGGTCCAGGACGGTGCCGAGCTGACGCCGACCTTTGCCTGGCCCAGCGAGCGCGTCCGCTTCATCGTCGCCGGCGGAGACAGCGCGTTCGTCACCAGCATCGAGGGTGCAGAGGATGATGTCGACGATGCGGTCATGCAGATTAATGCCACGCGGCTCACACCGCACGACGCGGTGATCGCCGTTGCCGCCAGTGGGACAACGCCATTCACGGTCGCCGCCCTACAGCAGGCAAGCTCTTTCGGTGCAGTGACGATCAGTGTTGCCAACAATCCCGGCACCGCACTGCTGACGTCGGCAAAGTTTCCGATCCTGATCGAGACCGGCCGCGAACTAATCGCCGGCTCCACGCGGATGAAGGCGGGCACCGCGCAGAAGGTTGTGCTCAACCTGATCTCCTCAGGTATTATGCTGCGCCTTGGCCGGGTGTACCGTGGCATGATGGTGAACATGCAGCCGACCAACGCCAAGCTTAAGCGGCGCGCCGAGGCTATGGTGGCGCAAATCGCGCAGTGTGATACCTCGCATGCGGCACGCTGGCTTGAGCAGGCCGAGGGAGACATCAAGACGGCAGGCCTTCTGGCGCTGGGCGTCGACAGGGTTGA
>NZ_JAFCLS010000141.1 GCF_018131075.1 Bradyrhizobium sp. JYMT SZCCT0428
CGCCTCATGCTAACCACCAAGGGCTCAGGGACGAGGCATTGTAGCGGCTAAGCCAAGCATTCTGGAAGAGGCCGATGTCCGCTTCGGGTCAAAAGGCGTCGGTTTGACGGTCTGCCGATGACTTCCGGTCCACCTCCAGAAGCAGACATCGTCACGGCCGGTCGGCATGTCTCAAAAGTGCCAGCAGCGGAAATCAGATCGGGCGGTGCTTCTGAACATCGATGAGCAGCTCACCTTGAATGCGCAGCGCTCGCCGTAGCGGTTCTCGATGCTCATTTGGCCGGTTCAGGTCGCGAACTTCCAACGGTACCCGGAATCTTGTACTCGCCGCGGAGTTCATCCCACAAGGCCGTGTCGCTGACCTGCACGACGTGGTACTCACCGCGGCACGTGATCCCTGCATATTTTCCCGTGCCGCCAGTGAACTCGAAGGTACCGCGGAACTCTTTCGGCTTCGCGTCTTTCAGGACGTACTTGGCAAAGACCTTGGATCCATCGGCCTCTGTGAAGGTCTTGTGGCCGCCGCTGGAAGTGCCAGCATCCGTTAGGTCAACCACCTGATAGCGGGCTTTGTCGAGGAAGGGCTTGCCGTCGGCATTGAACACAGCGCCGTCGAATTCGGTGACCGACACCGTATGGTCAGCCCGGTCTTCCAGCTTCACGCTCTTGCTGGAGAGGGTGACCAGAACGGCTCGACCAAACCATTGGCCCGCTTCTTCCGCCACGGCCGGGACAGCGGCTGCTGGAACTGCCAAAGCAAGCACAACACAACCAAACATCCACGCTGGATTGAGATGATACCTCATGGTTTCCTCCGAGATGGGTTGCGGGGTTACACGCTGTCGAGAAAAGACCTCCATGTTTGAGTTTCCAATGCGTCTATTAGACGCGCGATTATGCATCATTTCGTTCAGATGGCGGCATTGGCAGAAGGGTTGTCCGCAATCGATCCCGGACGGGCTCACTGGTAGCCCGGCATCCGGTGCGTCGGTTCGCTTTGGGAATCACATCGTTCTGACAATAGGCCGGTTACTTCCGGTCTACCTCAATAAGCAGACCTTTTCATAGTCTGTCGGCACGTCTCAAAGGTGCCATGAACCGACATCGCCCATCATTCGACCTTCGTATCGCCGCGCAACAGCAATGATGTCGGGTCTTCGCCGCGTCCGTATTTCTCAAAGTTTGAGCACGCACGGCTCAAGCAATAGGCAAACGTCTATTTTTCTTTACTAGATGATGCGGCGACACCGCATTTCTCCGTCCAGCAATGCGACATGGCGCACAAGTTTGACTGTTGCGATGAACTGAGGTGGGATCAGTCGTGGGCCCAAAAATGCAACCAGGAGAGATACGATGTGTGCCGGTGACGACAAGAACTGTCCGGAATTCGAATTGCACCACCGCAAGTTCAAGGAAACGCTTGATCGGGAACGCAGGTCGTTCTTGAGGTCCAGCTTCGCCGCGGCCGGGGGCGCGGCGGCGATGACCGCGGGCGGCATTTCTCTGGTGACGCCGCAGATGGCCGCTGCCGCCGAGAAGAACCAACCGGCCAAGCGGTCCTATCACCATTTGCCCGCGAATGCCGACACAGTGCATTGGGGCTATTTCAGCAAGAAGCTCAAACCGCAGGTCGAGATCGATTCCGGCGACTTCATCACCATTGAGGCATTGACCCACCATGCCAATGACGACGCCGAGCGGATGGTGAAGGGCGATCCCGGCGCCGAAAGCGTGTTCCTGTGGACCAAGGAAAAAAAGGGAGTGAACCGCCGCGGCGCCGGACCGATGGATGCCTCGCTGTTCGGGCGCGGCGCCGGCGAGGGCCTTGGCGTGCACATCTGCACCGGCCCGGTCTACGTACGCGGCGCCCAGGAGGGTGACGTGATCGAGTTGCGAATTATCGACGTTACCCCCCGGCCTTGCGCCAATCCGGAATATCCCGGCAAGGCTTTCGGCAGCAACGCGGCCGCATGGTGGGGCTTTCACTACAAGGACCTGCTCACCGAGCCCAAGCCGCGCGAAGTGATCACGATCTACGAGGTCGACGCCACCGGCGAACGCAACTGGGCGAAAGCCGTGTATAATTTCAGATGGACTCCGCAGACCGACCCCTCCGGCGTCGTGCACAAAACCATCGACTATCCTGGCGTTCCCGTCGATCACTCCACGATCAAGGAGAACCACGGCATCCTGAAGAATGTGCGCATTCCGGTACGTCCGCATTTCGGCGTAATAGGCTTGGCGCCCAAGGAAGCCGATATCGTCGACTCGATTCCGCCCAGCTATACCGGCGGCAACATCGATAATTGGCGGATCGGCAAGGGCGCCACGATGTATTATCCGGTTGCGGTCGATGGCGGCCTGTTATCGGTTGGCGACTCGCACGCTTCGCAGGGAGATTCCGAGCTGTGCGGTACGGCAATCGAATGCTCGCTGAACGGCACCTTCCAGATCATCCTGCACAAGAAAGCCGATCTCGTCGGTACGGCTCTCGAAGCCCTTGACTATCCGATGCTGGAAACCAAGGACGAGTGGCTGGTGCATGGCTTCAGCTTCGCCAATTATCTCGCCGAATTAGGGGACAAGGCGCAGTCGGACATTTACTCGAAATCGTCGGTTGACCTCGCTTTGCGCGATGCGTTCCGCAAGATGCGCAAATTTCTGATGACGACCAAGAAGCTAACCGAAGATGAAGCGATCTCTTTAATTACGATTGGTGTCGACTTCGGCATCACCCAGGTGGTTGATGGAAACTGGGGCGTCCACGCGGTCATCAAAAAGGATATCTTCGCCGGTGGTGAGACCTGATCCATAACACCGACGCGGTCGGTTCCGGCAGGAGCCTGGCCGCGTCGCGCGGCCATTTCGGGGGACCGCGCTGATGTCCGAAATGGGGTCAAACTGAGAAGTCCGGGCGTTCATCCCGCAGGTCAGCTTTGCCAGGACATGGCCTTGCACCGCGCAAACTGACGCTTTGTGCCACATCCGGACTCATGCACCGCACCAAATGCGAATTTCATTCGATCACCTCGTCGGCGCGGGCGAGCAGTGTT
>NZ_JAFCLS010000142.1 GCF_018131075.1 Bradyrhizobium sp. JYMT SZCCT0428
TTCTGGTCGTCGAGGACGACCAGGTTATTAGGGATTTAGTGGAAGAAGCTCTTTCAGACGGTGGTTTTGAATCGGCCAATGCACCATCTGGCAAGGAAGCAATTACGCTTCTCAAAGGCGATTCCAAATTTCGCGCAGTCGTGACTGACATCGATCTGCCCGGAGGACTGGATGGCTGGGAAGTGGCCCGCGTCGCAAGGGAGATCGATCCGGCAATGCCCGTCGTCTACATGACCGGCACTCACGGCGAGGAATGGGCATCCAAGGGCGTTCCAAATAGCCTTCTGCTAGCAAAGCCGTTTGCTCTGGCGCAACTCGTCACCGCAGTTTCCCAGCTCCTTAACGGTGCCCCGCCGACCGCGTAAGCCGCCTCAGTCGATGACTCTTGCGTCCGATATCCACTACCCGTCCGGCGCTTGAAGTCACGATCGATTTATGAGTACGTACGTAATGCCGATTTCAGGGCGTTTTGTTTTCAGATACACCGGTGTTTTGCTTACTATTGGGCTTCTGACCCTACTGGGCATCGTCGGGATGACCATCTGGCTTGGCGAGCGGGCTCAGACGTACGCTAACGATGCCATCGAGGCGCGTGATACTCGTATCTCGGCGGTTGAACTCCGCAGTGCGATTCAGAGCGCGGAATCAGCCCAACGCGGATTCATCGTCGGCGGCAACGAAATCTATCTTGCGCCCTACGATAGCGCGAAGGTGTCTCTAGAGCGGCAACTCGACCGGCTTAAAGTATTGCTGGTGTCCTACAGGCAAGCCGATGCCATGCTTCGGCGGCTATCGACCGTCATCGGCGAAAAAATCGACGAAATGGATCGCACGATCGCGTTGAAGAAGGAGCAGCGCGATGCCGAAGCGCTTGCGATATTCAGATCCAATCGCGGCAAAGCATTGATGGACGAAGCAAACGTCTTCCTTTCCAGCATTATCAGAATGACCGACGAGCGGCTCATAACTGGTGTGATTGAGCAGAGTGAAAATGCGGCAAAGCTACGCTGGGTGTCGCTGCTTGGCGGCATCATCATTGTGCTGGTTGTTAGCGGAGTAACCATTCTTGGTATTCGTTATGCGGTCGGAATCGCCCAGGCGCGTGACGAGGTGAAAAACCTTAATGTCAATTTAGAGCAGAGGGTAAAGGAGCGCACGTCCGCCTTGGCGCAGGCGCGCGATCGCGCCGAAGTGTTGTTGGCCGAGGTCAATCACCGGGTCGCCAACAGTCTGATGATGGTTGCCTCGTTGGTGAGGCTTCAATCGAACGCGGTACAAAACCAAATTGCCAAGGATGCGCTTGCCGAGACCGAGGCCCGTATCTATGCAATATCGGATGTGCATAAGAAGCTTTACAGTTCGGGTGACGTGCGCTTGGTAGCGTTGGACGAATATCTGTCAGGTTTGCTTCTTAGCCTGCAGAGTTCGATGCAGGACGAAGGCCATGGGGCGTCGCTCGACTACAATCTTGAGCCACTCAAGCTGCCGACTGATTCCAGCATCAATCTCGGCGTGGTCGTCACCGAATGGGTCACGAATGCATTCAAATATGCTTATCCCGAACGCCGCGGCGAGGTCCGGGTAAATTTGAAGCGTTTGTCGGATGGCCGCGGAGAACTGCTCGTGGAGGATGACGGTATCGGTCGGATTGATAACGGTGCGATCAAGGGCACCGGGTTGGGAACGCGGCTGGTGAAAGCGATGGCTGGCAATCTTGGCGGCGAGGTGGGATACTTCGCGCGTCAGCCCGGCACCCTTGCGCGTCTTACGTTTCCGCTACCGGCCGATTGATATGAATGGTCCCCGAGTTTCATCCTGGAAAAGCGCGACGTCGTCATTGGGTGCTGCGCTTAGCACCGTGAATAGAGCTGCCGTCGGCGGCGCATTGGCTCTTTTGCTTTGTTTGGTTGCCGGCATTAGTTTATCGATGGCGCAGGACGGGCCGCCAGGCATTACTTCGCCGATTGTGCTACCACAGTTCGACGAACGGTCGCCCCTCTGCGCGGCGCCTCCTGGGCTCCATAAAATATTGGTCTTTGCGCAGGATAACGAACGCCAATTCATGCAAGGTGTTGCACGCGGCCTCGCCATGGCTGCTAAAGACCGAGGCCTCGAATTTCAGCTGGCGCTGGCCAACAACGATCCAAGAAAAATGATCGAGCAGGTAGACATTTTTCAAACCTCCAACGTTGGCGCGGTTGTCGCCGCTCCGGTCGATGCGCCGTCTCTGAGCCGGAGTCTTCAGAAGGTCATCTGGTCGGGCGGGTATGTCGGGACTGTTGTTCCACCGCCGGCTATCTCCCTTCTAAACGCTCCGCAATACCTGACGGGAAAAGTCCTCGGCGATGCGGCGGCCGCCTACATCAAAGGGAAGCTTGGGGGCAAGGCGAAGGTCGTGTTGCTGACACACGATAGTCTTCAATTTCTGGCGCCCCGCTTTGCCGCCATCCGTGACTCACTCAAGGAGATTCCGGGTGTTACCATCGTTGCAGATATTTCACCGGCGACCGTCGACAAGGAAGGTGGTGCCGCCATGATGCGCACCATCCTTCTCGCCGACCCCTCCATTGACGTTGTCATGGGCGCCGACACGGTGGTTTTAGGCGCGCTGGCTGCTCTAAGGGAGGCTGGCAAGGCGCGCCCGCAGCAGTTTTTAGGCGGTATCGATGGCGAGCCGGAAGCGGTCGCAGAGATTAAGCAAGGCGGTCCCTACAAGACAAGCGTCAGTCTCGCATCTCCCGTTTTTGGTTATGCCATGGCCCAGCACGCTGCAGATTGGCTGGAAGGGAAAAGTGTTCCGCAGGCCATGGACATTCTGCCCAAGCTGCTGACGTCCGACAACATGAGTTTGTACGAGTCGGACTTGGCCGACCCGGCAGCGGTGTACCGCGACCCTCAGCGCCGTGCCGCGTATCTAAAAATGTACGGTAATATTTGTTATGATACCCGTGATCGATATATCAATTTTCCTTGGTCCTCCGAGAGAAGATGAACAGCGCTGGGGG
>NZ_JAFCLS010000143.1 GCF_018131075.1 Bradyrhizobium sp. JYMT SZCCT0428
TGCGCTCTTTGCCGATGCAATTCTGCTTCCCATGATCTGCCAGTCACGTCACCGATACTGGCCAGAGTCCTCTCGACAATCGCTAGTGCGGACTTATTTTCGCCAGCCTTGGCGTGCATGTTCGCCAGCCAGCTTTCCATCATCGGAAGCATGAAGCCGACGCCATTACGTCGCGCTTCGTCGATTCCCAGTGCTATTTCGGCCCGGGCCTCTCCAAGTTGGCCCAGGTCGCCGACTGCTCGGCCTCTCGAAATTTGCGACAAAATCGCGTACAGCGAAAACCGCTGTTCTTTTGACATTTCCAAGCTTTTTTCGGCGCTTTCGAAGGCGCGAGCGGCCTCCCCGCGCAGAAGGTGCACAACGGAAGTCATGTAATGAGCGAATGCCACCGTGTAGGGGTGGCCAAGGTCTTGACCCAAAGCAAGCGCTTCCGAAACGCGGGCAAGGGATTGATCCGGATAGCCCAGAAACCACAAGTCCCAAGATAGGAGCAGAAGTGAAGCCGCTTGAGGTTCCACCATGTAAAGATTGGATAGGGGCTGCTTTCCTTTACCAATCGAGAGTTTGATCGACTCCGCGAAATGGTCCGCTGACAATTTGAAGTCCCCAATCGTCAATAACGTACTGCCCATCACTCTATGAGCCACCATTAGCGGAACCGGTTGGGACGACGCTTGCGCCCGTGACAGGAACTCATCAGCGAAGCGGAGCGCATCATCATTCATTCCGCCCATCCAGCAGTGCCCCCACAACCCAAACAGGGCTTGGAAATACTCAGGGACGTTGCCGAGTTGCACACACAAGTAATGAGCCCGCGAAAACACTTCGCGGATTTCCTCCGACGCATATCCTTGAACCGCGATAAGCGGTATTCCCAACGCCAATTGAATGTCGATTTCTTGTTTGATCCGTTCGGGCGTTTCCGGCAAAGCGCCCAAAAGCTGAAGGGCCTTTCGGAAGCTAGCAATCGCTTCGACGTTGGCGGAATGCGCTAGCGCGTCCTGCCCAGACTCGAACCAGCAACGAATGGCGCATTGGTGATTGCCTGCTTCTTGATAGTGATAGGCCAGGACTTGGGGTTGATTTTCGGCGAGCTCCGAAATGTCATGCTCTAAGATTGCCGCGATGTCCGCGTGTATCTGCTGCCTCTTACTCCTAAGCAAAGAGTCGTAGATTGCGTCACACAACAACGCATGTTTGAAGGCGAAACGAAGAACAGGCGAAATTCCGGCTCGATAGATGATGTCAGCCTGTTCGAGCAGCGAAAGGGCCGACAGTATCTCGTCATCGTCAATTTGCGATGCAGCCGACAAGAGATCATAGGAGAACTCACGCCCAATCACAGCCGCAATCTGCGCAAGTTTGCGACTCGGCGCAACGCGGTCGAGCCGCTCCATCAATGCATCACTCAGCGTGTCCGGAACCCTGAGTAATGCTGGCTGTACTGCGCGCTCGAAAGTGCCTCGGGTTCGGAAAGGCGTACTCAACATACTGCTTGTCAGCTCCTCTATGAATAGCGGAACTCCATCGGCCTTTTGGACAATCCGGTCAAGCACCGCTTGGGGCATGCTCCCTCCCCTCAAGATATCTCGGATCATCGCATTCACTTCGGTGAGCGACAATCGAGTAAGCGAGTGCATGGTGGTGTTCGCATCGGTCATCCACGTGGGGCGAAACTCAGGCCGGCACGACACAATAAGTAGCACGCGGGCGTGGTCGATCCGGCTGATAATCGATTCAAGCAGCTCGAGCGTCGAGTTATCTGCCCAATGCGCATCCTCGAAGATGCAGACGGCGGGGCGTTCGACAGAAAACGCCAAGATCATGTCGACAAGCGTGCTTATCGTCCTGTTCTTTATTTGCTGCGGCGTAAGAGCAGATAATTCGAGGTGATTTTCAAAAGGGATTGATAACAGTTTGGCAATGAGCAGGACCGGCTCTTTGGAGTTATCAGTTGAGCGCGGAAGGTAAGTTGTAAGCTTGGCAATCTTATCTGCCTCGGCCTCGCGAGCTGTTAGTTGGGCCGCTTGTTCGATCTGCCCGATCACCGGAAAGAACGCGCTCTGACTGTGATAGGGCGAGCACTGATGGTACAGCAAGACGTGTGGTTCCTGCTGAACATAAGATTTCAATTCGTGGAGCAGCCTTGATTTTCCGACTCCGGGAATACCCGAGAGCAATATGACTTGGCCGTCACCCTCTTTGACTTTCTGCCACCTATCGAGCAGCAAGCTTCGTTCGCTTGAGCGTCCAATGAGCGGGGTAAGAGCGCCCGTATGCGCAGCCTCGAAGCGGCTAGCTGTATTTTTGGCTGAGAGCACGCGATACACGTGAAGAGGTTCAGTTACACCTTTGAGTTCCTGGAGCCCAAGGTCCTGAAAATCAAAAGCTGCCCATACGAGTCGCCTCGTCGATTCCGAGATGAGTACCGTGTTGACAGCGGCAAGGGTCTGGAGACGTGCGGCGATATTCGGCGTCTCTCCCACCGCGTCCATCGACCAAGTACCACTAGCTCCAATTTCACCGACAACAACCGGACCCGAGCAAACACCCACTCGACAATTCAAAGTAACTGGCCCTGAAATCCTCGTAACTCCGGACACAATCTCCAGGCTGGCGTGAATAGCACGAGCGGCGTCATCCTCATGTGCACGGGGCCAGCCGAAAAATGCCATCACTCCATCGCCGAAATAGCGGGCGACCTCGCCTCCATAGCGCCCAATCGCAGCGCTGCACTCCACCCGATACGCGTCAATGAGTTTTTGGAGATCCTCAGGATCTAACTTCTCCGATAGCTGCGTAGATCCCACTAAGTCACAAAACATCACTGTGATCTGACGGAATTCAGCTTCGCGATGTTGCACAGGAGAGGGTGGCACCACAGTGGCGCTTGCAATCGCTTTTGCTGTGCCGGTGGGCTGGCGCGCGGGCGTCAATGCTTGAATGGCCCTAAGCAGCTTCTTGCGGTGACCTAGAGAAGATACTCCGA
>NZ_JAFCLS010000144.1 GCF_018131075.1 Bradyrhizobium sp. JYMT SZCCT0428
GCATCAAACTGGCCCCTAAAGCGAGCAACAGGACAGCATGATCTTACTAAGCCTTGCTTCGCGGGGCCAGTAGCGGACTACTGCTTGGATACGGATGGCAAGCAAGGCGCTCGCGGGACGCCTTGAAGAAGCACGGGCGGCTGTTGACCGCCTTCTTCAGCTGAACCCCGCGGTGCGGATTTCCAATCTCAAGGAACCGTGGCCGCTCATGGTCCAATTTGGCTTGTCGCCAGACGAGCAAAACTGCGAGTCCATGCTTTTTGGAATTTGCCTGAGTGATCCCAATAAAAAAGCTGCGCGAGGTTTTTTTGGAAGAGCGGACCTCGTCAAGGCGAGCGCGGGCTTCTTCGCGAAAAGCGCACTAAAGGTCCTCGGTAGAGAGACGTTTCTCAGTTTTGATAATTCCAATGTCGCTCATTTTGTTGCAGCGTAAGGAATGGGAAGGGCTATCGAGCAGCGAAGCCCTATCGAGTCAAATTGGACGGTTACTTGTCCGTCAAGATCTTCAGCTAAGGTGCGTTCGAGAAGCGTAGATCCAAAACCGCGTCGTGTCGGCACAGAAACCGGAGGTCCACCCGTTTCAGACCAGAGTATGTGGACTTGCGGCTTCGCACCGTGTATTCGCGTCCATTCAAGATGGACCTGGCCGTCATTGGTAGAAAGCGCTCCGTATTTCCTCGCATTCGTACACAGCTCATGAAAAGCCATCGCAAGAGAAACGGCTTGTTTCGGCGACAGTAAAATCATCGGTCCCGCGAGGAATATTTGACCTGCTGTTGCGCCCTTCGAGTCGAGGGTTAGCTCAGCAAGCTCCGCCAACGAGGCGTTCTCCCAACTTGCATGCGTGAGCAGATCATGCGCCTGCCCCAGTGCAACCAGCCGTCCTTCAAAGGCACGCCGCGCCAAGACTGGGTCGACGTTCTTATTGAAGGTTTGATGTGCAATCGCTTGAACCACTGATAGGGTGTTCTTGACGCGATGGTTGAGTTCGTCCACGAGTAGCTCCCGAGCCTTCTCAGCTTCCTGCCGCTCGGTGACGTCAACATTTGCTCCGATCATTCCCAAGAACTCGCCAAGCGGGGAGAAGCGTGGATGCGCTCGTGCTTCGAGTGTGCGATAGCGTCCTTTCGCATCGAGGTAACGAGCTTTCAGCGACACCGTACTCTGCTTTTCTATAGCGGACGCGACTTCATCGACCACGATGGCTTTGTCTTCAGGATGCAGCGTGCTGCTCCACTCGAATGCCGGAACCTCCTTTTCGGAAACGCCCCAGAATTCGCGAAGCATCTGATTGAGATGAACGCAGTTACCCTTCTCGTCACTGATCCAAATCATCACAGGTGCGTTCTCGGCCATTAGCCGAAAACGTTCTTCGGACGCGCGAAGTTCGATCTCAGCCTGCTTCGCTGCAGAGATGTCGTGTGCTACGCCGATAAATCCTATGTGATGCCCATGCTCATCGAACCTGGGCCGGGAGACGGCGTTTACCCATCGCCAATCGCCATTTCCCCGAGCGATTCGTATTTGTACTGAAAAGGGGTTGGCGGAGGCAGAAGTGGAGTTCGGTACCAGTGTCCGCAATTGCTCGGGCTCTGCTAATTGGGCAGCGTCGTCCGGGTGCACACGGCTGCGCCAATCGAGCTTTAGCGCCTCGTCGTGGCTGAGTGCGAAGAATTCAGAATAGGCTTGATTCACGAAGGAGCGTTCGCCGTTGAGCTGAGTAACCCACATTGGAATAGGTGCACTATTAGCTATTGACCGAAATCGCTCCTCGCTCTCCCTCAGAATCCGTTCCGCAAGTTTCGAGTCCGTCACATCGAAATGCGCGCCAATTAAGCGAACGGGCAGACCATCCGAATCACGTTCTATTTGAGCCGCAACGCGTACCCATCGCGTCTGACCGTCACTTGGCCTAACGATGCGGTATTCCGCCGAGTAGAGTTGGGTCGCACCGGCCAAAGCATCTAGAAATTGCTGTTCTGTCCGTGTCCGATCTTCCGGATGTATACGCGCAACCCAACTCTCATGAGACTCATTAGTGGCTGTTGGGGGGAGGCCGTGGATCGCTAGGTATTCTGGAGACCTCCGATTGCGATATCCGTCCCTCAGGTCAACTTCAACTCCACCAATGCCAGCAATCCGATGAATGAGAGCGAGCTCCGACTCCCGCGCCTGAAGCTTGCGGATCAGCTCATTTACGTCCTGGTCGGCGTCTATTACGAATACACTCAACTATAAGCCTCAATAGCCATCCCTAGCAGAATCACAGAGCTTGGCCTATCAACTAAAACATCGGCCAGGGTTGACGGTTCCATCGGTACGCTTAGAGTAGCTTAGGGCCCGTGATAGAAGCGGTAGTGCGTCGGTTCGCGGAGTCGTGGGCATGACTCCTGACTGCGAAAAGGACCCTATGGCAGTCACTGTTCGCATCAGCGCAAACGCTGCTGCCGATAAAGCTCGCCTACTGGAAAGCTCCGGTTGGCAAGTTCATATTACGGCCTTAGCTGGGCGCCAGTTCGGGGTTTCAGACTTTCATCTATCAATCATCGGGAGCATGCTTACCTAGCTCGTTCCTCCGAGTCTGGAGCGTCAGGAACCTATAAATTCAGTCAATCGTTCTCAAGGGCGAGAAGCCTGCCGGTCTACCTTGGTGCATGGGGTTGAGCCAAACCAATCATTGGGGGCGGCGCTTCGAAGCTGGCGCTGGAGCCAGTTTAGACACGAGCGCCAATCCGGTGCGAGGGCACTGGGTTGGGTCCGGCTAGCCACCCCAACTAAAGAGTCACATCCAAGCCGAAGTCCTGCTTGGCCAAGCGTTTGAATTCATCATCAGTAGCTCCGCCAAAAGCAACAATTTCCTCGTCCGTCTTGCTGGCGCG
>NZ_JAFCLS010000145.1 GCF_018131075.1 Bradyrhizobium sp. JYMT SZCCT0428
GAAAGGTCTCACGAGCGTCCGCGCCGCGAGTTCGCGCGCCACGAGGACGTCGCTGAAGATGCCGATGCCCTGACCGGCAACCACCGCCTCGATGGCATGCAGCTCCTCCCTGAAGCTCAGGTGGTCCATTTCCTTGAATTCCGGCACGTCGCGCCACTTGCTTCGCGCTGCGGCGAGCCATCTATGCCAGGTCGGTGCCTCGGTATCGGACGGCGACCACCAGCAATGAACGAGAACCTGTCCGCGAAGGCCGGCGGCACGCTTCAGGCCCGAGGCCAATTCAGGGCTGCAGACAGGCCAGTACGTGTCGCTCAGGAATTCCTTGGCGGGCCCCTCCATCGGCAAGGTGCGGGCATAGCGGATCGCGACATCGGCATCGCCGGCATGCAGGTCCAGAACGCCGTCGGTGCCGATCACGTCGAGCGGCGCATTGGGACGCGCCTTCTTCCAGCGCGGCAGCCGCGGCACAAGCCAGCGGCTCGCAAACGCGTTGGTCGTCGTGACCCGAAGAGGTTGCGCGTCGTCATCGCGCCTCATGGCGGCAAAAGCAGTGACGAACGTTTCCAGACCCTCACGCACTCTGGGAAAAAGGCGTGCTCCGGCGTCCGTCAGAGACAGTGGTCGCGGCCTCCGCCGAAATAGGGCCCGCCCGCAATACCGCTCCAACTGCCGTATCTGATGGCTGATCGCCGTCGGCGTCACGCCAAGCTCGGCCGCGGCTTTCTTGAAGCTCAAATGCCGTGCCGCCGCATCAAAGGCGCGCAGCTCGATCAGTGGCGGAAGCTTGTCCATACCCTAGTGTAGATGAAGATCCTTCACCCTAGGCTGAATTATTCGAGTTTGCTCCCGGTACGGTCCGGGCGGAAGAAGGCATGAGACCCGCAACCCGGAGCGCCCCCATG
This sequence comes from Bradyrhizobium sp. JYMT SZCCT0428, assembly GCF_018131075.1. GTDB lineage: Bacteria > Pseudomonadota > Alphaproteobacteria > Rhizobiales > Xanthobacteraceae > Bradyrhizobium. The sequence goes on from NZ_JAFCLS010000145.1 coordinate 903, forward strand.
AGCTCAGTTCAATCCGTGGCCGAAGTCACCGGTGAGCTTTCCGCCACTTTCTCCGGCCAACTCCTGAGGCCGGCGGACGCAGGCTACGAGGAAGCGCGAAAAGTCCACAATGGCCTCGTGGACAAGCGTCCCGCGCTGATCGCCAGGTGCCGTGGCGTCGCCGACGTGGTCGATGCCGTAAACCTCACGCGCAAGCTGGGTCTCGAAGTCGCGGTTCGAGGTGGCGGTCACAACGTGGCGGGCCGCGCGACCATCGACGGCGGATTGGTCATCGACCTCTCGCTGATGAAAGGCATCGAGGTCGATCCCAAGGGTCGGACGGTACGTGCCAAAGGGGGCGTCACCTGGGGCGAGCTCAACCGGGAAACCCAACTGCACGGCCTGGCGGTCACGGGCGGGGTTGTTTCCAGCACTGGAATAGCCGGGCTCACCCTCGGTGGTGGCCTGGGCTGGTTGATGGGCAAGTATGGCCTCGCCCTCGACAATCTTCGATCGGTTGAGCTCGTCACCGCCGAAGGCAAGGTGGTGCGGGCAAGCCGGGACGAAGAGCCCGACCTTTTCTGGGCCGTTCGCGGCGGGGGCGGAAACTTCGGCGTGGCAACTTCACTCGAATATCAGTTGTACCCGGTCGGCCCCACCGTAACCGCTGGCCTCGTCATCCACACCTTCGACGCAGCCCGCGCACTGCTGCGATTCTTTCGGGAGAGCACCGCCTCGGCCTCCCTGCCCGATGAACACACGATTTTCGCAACCCTCACACATGCTCCCGACGGCTCTGGCACCAAGGTGGCGGCCATGGCGACGTGCCACTGCGGCTCGGTCGAGGCCGGCGAGGAAGCCATGCGGCCGCTGAAGCGCTTCGGGTCCCCCGTCATCGACGCGATCGGTCCGATGCCCTACTGCCAACTCAATGGGATGCTCGACGGCGCCTATCCTCGTGGCGCCTTCAACTACTGGAAATCGAGCTTCCTCGCTGGATTGAGCGACGATGCCATCGAGACGATGATCTCCTGCTTCGCGCGATGCCCAACCCCGATGGGCCAGTTGCTCCTGGAGCACGTCCATGGCGCCGCGGCCCGGATCGGCGCCGGCGACACGGCCTTCCCGCACCGCGCCGAAGGCTATAACTTCCTGGTCCTCTCGCAATGGAGGGATGCGGCCGACACCGACGCATGCATTGCGTGGGCGCGGGAGACCTATGCCGAGATGCAGCCCTTCGTCGCCGCAGGCCGGTACGTGAATTACCTTGACGACGACGAGACAGGCGATCCGGTGCCCGCCGCCTATGGGCCCAACTACCGGCGCCTCCAGGAGCTCAAGACGAAGTACGATCCGAAAAACTTCTTTCGCATGAACCAGAACATTCGACCGTCAGCCTGAGTATGGGGAAATTGCCGATGCCGATCACTTACCGGCCCGCCCGCGATGGGGACCTGGAGATAAGCGATAGGTTGGTGGTCGCCAGCATAAACGACCTCACGCAGCGGCACGGCTTCGGCCCGATCGCTGCATCGAGGCCACCCGCATTTCAGCTGTTTTCGCTAAAGGATGATGCTGACGGGCTGTGGGTGGCGGAGGAGGCCGGCGAAATTCTCGGCTTCGCATGGAGCTGGGTTTGCGGCGACCTGTGGTTTCTCGCGCAGCTATTCGTGTCGCCCGATCATCGGGGGCGCAGCATCGGCAGTGAACTGCTCAAGCGGACATTCGAACATGCGAAGAACTCCGGCGCTACCAACAGGGCGCTGATCACCTTC
>NZ_JAFCLS010000146.1 GCF_018131075.1 Bradyrhizobium sp. JYMT SZCCT0428
TGGGCATGACCTATTTTGATCTCGGTCCGTATAGCCGCAAAGTCACCACGTCATCGCCCGATACCCAGCTTTGGTTCGACCGAGGGCTCAACTGGCTGTTTGGGTTCAACCATGGCGAGGCGATCAAGTGCTTTCAGAAGGCGCTGAAGCACGACCACGAATGCGCCATGGCGCACTGGGGCGTAAGCTATGCCTCGGGGCCCAACTATAACCTGCCCTGGGTTCGCTATGACCCTCATGGTCGGCAGATGGCGCTGTCGGCATCTTACGATGCGATGGAGGAAGCGCTTGCGCACGCCCGGAAGGCAAGTGCGCTCGAGCGGGCGATGATCCAGGCTCTCACCGCGCGCTATCCCCAGCGCGACGCGATCGAGGATATGGCGCCGTGGGACAAGGCCTACACCAGGGTAATGCGCAAGGTCTTCGATGCCTTTCCCGATGATCTCGAGGTCCGGGCGATCTTTGCTGAGTCAATCATGAACGAGACGCCGTGGCAGATGTGGGACCTTCGCTCCGGCGCGCCTGCGGAGGGCGCTGGGACCGAGGAATGCCGGACGGTGCTGGAAGATGCTTTCGATAGACTTCCTGCCGCATGGGGACACCCGGGACTCTTACATCTCTATGTCCACTTGATGGAGATGTCGCCTTTTCCGGAGCGGGCTCTGCGGGCCGGTGATCGGTTGCGCGAGATCGTCCCCGACTCCGGTCACCTCATCCACATGCCGACGCATCTCGATGTGTTGTGTGGGCACTACAATGACGTCCTAGTCCACAATCAGAAGGCGTTGGCGACCGACCGCAGGTTCCTCGCTTATTCGGACGACCCGGGTGTCTATCTGGTCTACGTCATCCACGACTTCCACTTCGCGATCTATGGCGCAATGTTTCTTGGCCAGTACACACCCGCAATCGCGGCGGCCGAAGAACTGATCGCCACGATCCCGGAGGCGGTTTTGCGCATTGAATCGCCTCCGATGGCGGATTTCCTTGAGGGCTACCTGACGATGAAGCAGCACGTCCTCGTGCGCTTCGGCAAATGGCGCGAAATCATCCAACAAGACCTACCGGAGGACCGAGACCTTTACTGCTCGGTTGTCGCCATGATGCACTACGCTAAGGCAGTCGCTCATTCGGCGCTTGGCAATGTCGCCGAAGCCGAGATTGAGAAGGCGTTGTTAATGGCGGCGAAGACCCGGGTGCCCGAGAGCCGCCGCGTCCACAATAATACTGTCGTCAGTCTGCTGAGCGTGGCCGAGGCGATGCTGAACGGCGAACTGGAATATCGAAAGGGCAATCATGACGCAGCCTTCGCCCACCTGCGCGGGTCAGTCCAGCTCAGTGACTCGCTGCCCTATGATGAGCCTTGGGGATGGATGCAGCCGACCCGTCATGCACTTGGGGCACTTCTCCTCGAACAGGGACGGATCGAGGAAGCCGAGGAGGTGTATCGCTCTGATCTCGGCCTTGACGGCAAACTGAGTCGCGCCTGCCAGCACCCCGATAATCTGTGGTCGTTGCACGGGCTGCACGAATGCCTGGTCCGTCGCGGAGAAAAAGTCGAGACAGCTCTGATCAAGCAGCGGCTCGACTTGGCGCAGGCGCGGGCGGAGGATCCGATAAGAGCGTCCTGCTTCTGCCGTCGGATGGACATGGCGGCCGAGTAGTCGATCGCGGCGCCTGGATAGCGGGACCCCACCGACGGCAATATTCCAAGAACCCGAGATTTCTTCCAAGTTTAAGTTTGGAAGGATAGACTAATGCACTTTCAGGGAGGCGAGAATGGCAATCGTACTGGTTACCGGCACTAGCAGCGGCATCGGATTGGCAACCGCCGTAACACTGGCGCGTGCTGGCCACAAAGTCATTGCGACCATGCGCAATCTGAATAGCGGCGGTGAACTAGAAAGGATCGTATCAGCAGAGAAGTTATCGGTAACGCTTGCTCGCCTGAATGTTGACGACGACGCTTCGGTCGATACGACAATTAAGAAAGTGATTGTGGACAATGGCTCAATTGATGTTCTGGTCAACAATGCGGGAATCGGTGGTGGAGGTTCGGTAGAAGAGACGCCGCTGGCCGAGTTCCAGGAAAAGATGGAGACAAATTTCTTCGGCGCACTTCGTTGTATCCAGGCTGTGATACCGGGGATGCGCGAACGTCGGCAAGGCTGCATCGTTAATGTAACCTCAATTGCCGGCCGAATGGCTTTGTCCCCACAAGCTGCCTATTCTGCATCAAAGTTTGCCCTCGAGGCATTGAGCGAGTGCCTCGCACAGGAAATGAAGGCATTCAATGTACGGGTTGCCATCATTGAACCGGGCGTTATCGCTACGCCGATTTTCGGCAAAGCCAAGCCAGTGCGCGAACAGAGTCCTTATCCTCATGCCAAGCGTCAAAGGGCACTTTTCACCGCTTCACTTACGAAGCCAACTTCGCCCTACGTTGTTGGCGAACAGATACGGCAAATCGTTGATGGCAATAGTGAACAGCTTCGGTATCCAGTAGGGCCGGATGCAAAGCCGTTTCTTAACTGGCGCGCCAGCAAGACGGACGAGGAAATTGTTGCTTTTGGCGGAGCTACTGATGATGAATTCAAACGCTTGGCCAAGCA
>NZ_JAFCLS010000147.1 GCF_018131075.1 Bradyrhizobium sp. JYMT SZCCT0428
GCCTTGAACAGCGGAATGGCGCGGCCGGTCTCGCTTCGTTCATCTGAGTCGGCCACGCTTGAGCTGGTGGCCAGCACATGGACCAGGGAGGAGATGGTAGAGAGTTCGCCTTGCAGGCGCCCCAGGACTTTGGTGCTGGTTGCGTCCATGTAGGCTGACGCGGCTTCATGGGTGGCAAAGCGCAGGGACCGTAACTGAATGGCGATCAGCAACGCGGTCAACGCGACGATAAACGCCATCACCGCAAACGTGATGGAAGTCCGGAATGTAAGCATCTGCGTTCCGTCTAATGGCGCAGGATAGCTGCAATCCGTCCAAATAATCTTCCTGGGCAGCACCGTTTTAGCGTCACCGTAGGTTGCTCCGCTACGAGAGAGTTTGGTGATTGTCTATGCAAAATCGGACAGCAACACGCGCCTGGGCATATACCCGCAAAACTACGGGTTTTTGTTTCGCAGCAATCGATTGAACCCGCCGGCAAAGCCGACTTTCCGGTTGAGCGTTGGGATTCGGTGCCTCAACCATCGACCCCCAGCATCTCTTCCTGAGGCTGGGGCCGTTTCGTTCTTTTGGACAAGTAGAAAAACCAGCCGATTGCATTCATAATGTGGGAACGGAGCCGCTCGTTCCCGAATTGCCTCACTTTCATTATATGCAGTTTGTGCCATCCCGATTTGTGCTGAATCGCCGGCTGGTTCTTTTGTTATCAGGGCTGCACTGGGCCTTTTGACCTTGGCAGCGCGTTTTCGAGAAGCGCAAGGACTGGTGTGAAGCTCTCGAACCAGCCTTAATCTAGAATAGTATAGTCCGCTTTCAGCCTTAGGCTCAGGTAGTCCTCCATCGTGCCAGGATCACGGCGCGATCTTGTGGGTTTCCTAAAACGATCTCGAGCTGCGACATTACTGGCGCAATCGTAAGGCCCCCGCTACTGTCGATAGAAGGCCACCGATGTTGACATTTTCAACGGGAGAAAATTGCGATGATGAGTGTGAAGCGAGTGAAACCACGGCACAGAATATTGATCGGGGCCGCGCTCATGGTGAGTGTTTCCGTAATGCCCGCTGCCCGTGCCCAGAACGGCGAAGCCGAGAAGCTTCTAAAGGGAATGGCGGACTATGTTTCCGGCCAGAAAACTCTCGCCGTAACTTACGACTCCGATATCGAGGTGATTACGTCAAAGTTACAGAAAATCCAGTTCACAAGCTCCGGACAGGTGCAATTGAGCCGCCCGGACAAGCTTCGTGCCACGCGAACGGGTGGTTACCGCGACGTCGAGATTGTGTTCGACGGCAAAATGCTGACCGTCAACAACAAGGACGGCAAGGACTACGCCCAGATCGAAGCTCCCGGCACTGCCGAGGAACTGATTGATGTACTTCGAGATAAGCACGGAGTGGTAGCGCCCGGTGCCGATTTGCTGCTTTCCAACGTCTTCAATGTCTTGATGACCGACGTGATTGAGGCCGCCGTCATTGGCAAGGGCGTCATCGACGGCGTCGAATGCGACCACCTCGCATTCCGTAACGTGGAAACAGACTGGCAGATCTGGATCGAATCCGGCGCAAAGCCGATCCCGCGCAAGTACGTGATTACCAGCAAGGGCATCGGCGAAGCGCCGCAATATACCCTGCGGATCAAGGACTGGAAGACCGATGTGGCGCCCGACGCCTTTGCGTTCAAGGCAGATCCTTCCTTCAAGAAGATCGCGCTCGGCGATCTCTCCGATATCGACGAAGTCCCGCAGGGCACGACCAAGTCAGGAGACAAGAAATGATCCGAATGACATTATTCCGTCTGTCACTCGCGACTGTCCTCGGCGTCGGCGCCCTTTTCTGGGGAGGTCAACTGCCCCACGCTGGACAGTCATTGCTGGTGTCGTCAGCCGAAGCCAGGATCGGCCGTCCGCTGACGCCGATGAGTTACGCCGGCGTTGCCCGGCGCACCACGCGCCGGGCCATAGTCGGCGGAGCCGTAGTAGGTGGCGCCGTCGCGGCCGGAGCCTACTATGGAGCTGCGGGAGCATGCTCGCAGGTCGCGGATGCCTACGGGCGGATCGTCACGGTCTGCCAGTAAGTCGTTTCTTAACGACGAGAAGAGCCGCAGAGCTTCGGAGCGCTGCGGCTTCCTAACTAGCATTCGGCTCAGCGTTTCCGAATTCGTCGTCAGCGCTGCTGATCGCGGGTTCATGGTCGCAAGCAGTGAACCCGCCAGTGATCGGGCCGCTGAAAATTAATGTGTGAAAATGCTAGAAAGAAACATTGAAATGATCGCAAAGAAACTGTTTTTGGGTTGCGCAAGCATCGTTTTTGCGGGCCAGGCCGTTGCCCAGGTCGAACTCAAGACATACGCCGACCGCGACGGCTATCTTGACGTTCAGAAGCTGACCTGCGCTCAACTGGCGAATACGTTTCAGGAAGACGCGGATTACTTGGCTGCCTGGTATAGCGGTTGGTACAACGGCCTTGGCAAGAAGCACATGATGCAGGTCTCGCGCGCCAAAGCTCTGCAACACGAAGTCATCGTCCATTGCAAGGCCAATCCGGGCAAGAAGGTCATCGAGGCGATCGACGTCGTCTTCAAAGACTATAGA
>NZ_JAFCLS010000148.1 GCF_018131075.1 Bradyrhizobium sp. JYMT SZCCT0428
GCAAAACACGAGACGATAGATAAGACGCGGTCGTCGGATGCATACGTAAAAAATGGAAAAAGCGCCGATGCAGACGCTATAGCTTTTCAACAGCCGCCGAGCCCGGGCCTCGAGGTGTTTGCGATCCTTCTGCCCTCCTCTTGTGCGGAATGGCGCAGCAACGCTCGCCCTTTGCGCCCTAGCACGAAGGCGTGCCATAGCCTCAATTTTTCCCAAATTTGAACAATCGGCTCGGTCAGCAATTCGAGATGATCGCATCTCGATAGTGATTAGGTGTTGATATGGGACCGACAAACACCCCAGACCGGTTGATAGACGAGGCTCTGTCCATACTCAGCAGCGCCATGGCCAAGTCGAAAGCTATGGCGCCCTCGAAATCGTCTGCGGTTGGTCAGACCTGGTCGCCGACGGCGGACATCGCTACCGTCGCTGTCCACGAGCAATCCGAGACGCCGCCTGCCGTGCGGCAGCTTGTTGTCGAGCAAGTCTCAGAAAGGATGTCTTCGATAAAGCCACTGGTTCAAAAGGAAACGCCATCCCTGATTGATCAAACGCTGTCCATGGTCGAACAGTCGATGAATCAACGCGTTGCAAACCGACCAGACGTTCCGGTCCCGCCGGTTCATGAACAGCAAAGTGCTTCCCTAATTAGCCGGACGATGTCGATGGTCGCCGTCGTGATCTCCAAGTCCGCTGTGTCGGATGAGCTACCTTCGTTGCAGCCTCCCGTTGGGAATCACGCCTCCGATAATGTGCGAACCAAGCCACTGGCACAGGGAGAGCAACGGGCGATTTCGCAATGGATCATCACGGGTGTCACACCTTCCGGACCCGAACCTATTAGAGCGTTGTCCCCGTCTTCGTTTCAGGAAACTGCTAAGGCAGGTGAATCGATCCCACCTTCGCAAGAGTCGATCGCGAAAAACCTCACACCGGAACAGCGTTTAGATATAGACCGAGCCGACATGCGAAAGCGGGTAGAGAGCTTCAAAGCGAACCAAAAGCGTTTTCAACGAGAGCGGGAGGAATATTGCAATGCCACAATGGAAAAAGTCCGCACCCAACTCCGTGAAACACTGACTGATAGCAGCCGGTAACCAAGACGGTCATATGCCCCTGATTGAACGGTTCCACTCCTTCAGAAAGCTTTGCTGGATCAGCGGAGTGTGCCCAACGAAATTGACAGCAATCAATCAAAGAAAAACCCACAGCGTTTCCGTGAGTTGTACGAACAACGCGGACGTTGATAGTCCTTCAGCCAACTTGGTTAGCTTCTGGCCGCAGGTCTTCGCTTCATCTAGGGTCTGCTGAAGAAGGGCGGCGCAGTCATTGCGACCAATGCTCGACGACGTTGTTGTAGGCAAACAGGAGATGGTCGGCGCAATTGACGAAGTATGCGATGTCGCTGAGGCGCCAGGCATTCAAGCTGCGCCGTCACACCCGGATCCACTAGCGCCGGATCGGCTTGTTTGAGAACGCCGAACAACGACAGGCCGGTCTCAGTCGGCACAATATTCTTTCCTTAGGCAATCAGGAAACCCTGCTCTTCAGCCCACTGATGATCTCGGCCCGGGTCGCAGGCGTGCCAATACCCTTGGCTTCCTTCAGGCGATCCCGCAGGACCTCGTCATCAACAAACGCTAGGCATTCTGCATAGCTTAATCAGAGTGCCTTCGTTGTAACGCGGGGGCGACCGCGTCTCGTTGTTCTCAATTTTTGGATCTTGCAGTTGCGCGTCTCGCCGTTGCGCACCGGCGGCAGCAATTGCGCCTCATCGCCCTTTTCGTCGGCGGGCTGCCACTCCGGGAATGCTGCTCGCCAGCCGAGATCAATGGGCAGGCGACCGGCTGCGCGGAATTCGAAGCCACGCACATCGAGAGTTGCGGTTGTCTTCCCGGTAACGGAAGTCGGACATCAGGGCGGCCATAGATGCCCGCGCGATGACGTCAAAGTATTTCTTCTCGTCAGACGACCGACGAGGTCTGCCGACCCTTTGAATTAGTCTGGTAACTATCAAGAAACTAATATTCCTAAGTAGCTCGAAACGAACCTCGTCTAGCTTGCGTCCAAAAAGAGGAGGTAAGTTATGCCGCTGTTAGTCCGCGCTATTTTTTTCATTGCCTGCGCTTGCGTTGGGTCCACAGTTGCAGACACGCAGTTTGAAGTTATCTCAGAACCCTTTCACTTGGTGCAATAATGGCGGGACCAAAGAACACCCTTCGCATCCCTGAGCAGTCGTCTAGAACCATTCAACGAGCAGACGTTGCCCCGACTAGTGGGTACGCAATGGTCGTTGACGGCCACTTTAAGACCCAATTTTCGGAACCGACTGAAGCTAAAGCCGCCGCGACACAACTACTCGCCAATTTTCCCATGCTGAAAATTGAAATATACAACGCCGCGGCCAAAACGCGAACCTTAGTAAGTTAGGGGCTGTTTCAACGGAGCGGTTTATGACTGACCGTATAAAGATCATTTGCT
>NZ_JAFCLS010000149.1 GCF_018131075.1 Bradyrhizobium sp. JYMT SZCCT0428
CTCCGAGCTGGTGCTGACCCGCAACCAGCTGCTGGAGATCTCCCGCCGCAACGAGGACACCGAGTTCAAGGTGCCGCTGCAGCGGCTCTCCAACGTCACCGCCGAACTGCAGGAAGGCGTCATGAAGACGCGGATGCAGCCGATCGGCAATGCCTGGCAGAAGCTGCCAAGGATCGTCCGCGACCTTTCCGGCGAACTCGGCAAGCAGATCGAACTGGAGATGCACGGCGCCGACACCGAACTTGATCGTCAAGTTCTCGACCTGATCAAGGACCCGCTCACCCATATGGTGCGCAACTCCGCCGATCATGGCCTCGAGACCCCGGCCGAGCGGGCGGCCTCCGGCAAGCCCGAGCAGGGCACCATTCGCCTCTCCGCCTATCACGAGGGCGGCCACATCATCATCTGCATCGCCGACAATGGCCGCGGGCTGAACACCGAGCGGATCAAGGCCAAGGCACTGCAGAACGGGCTCGTCTCCGAGGCTGAACTGGAGAAGATGACCGAAGCCCAGATCCACAAGTTCATCTTCGCGCCGGGCTTCTCCACCGCCGCCACCGTCACCTCGGTCTCCGGCCGCGGCGTCGGCATGGACGTGGTGCGCACCAATATCGACCAGATCGGCGGCACCATCGACATCAAGTCGGTGGCCGGCGAGGGGTCAAGCGTCACCATCAAGATCCCGCTGACGCTCGCCATCGTCTCGGCCCTGATCGTGGAAGCCGGCGGCGACCGCTTTGCGATACCGCAATTGTCTGTGGTCGAGCTGGTCCGCGCCCGCGCCAACTCCGAACACCGCATCGAGCGCATCAAGGACACCGCTGTGCTCAGACTGCGCAACAAGCTGCTGCCGCTGATGCACCTGAAGAAGCTTCTGAAGATCGACGACGGCTCTTCGTCAGACCCCGAGAACGGCTTTATCGTGGTGACCCAAGTCGGCAGCCAGACCTTCGGCATCGTGGTCGACGGCGTGTTCCACACCGAAGAAATCGTGGTCAAGCCGATGTCCACCAAACTGCGTCACATCGACATGTTCTCCGGCAACACCATCCTGGGCGATGGCGCGGTGATCATGATCATCGACCCCAACGGCTTTGCCAAGGCGCTCGGCGCCGCCGGCTCCTCCGCCCAGGGGATGGCGGACGAGAACGCGGCGGCGCATGCCAACACCGGCGAACAGCTGACCTCGCTGCTGGTGTTCCGCGCCGGCTCGACCCAGCCCAAGGCGGTGCCGCTCGGCCTCGTCACCCGGCTGGAAGAGATCGCCACCGACAAGATCGAACTCTCTAACGGCCGCTACATGGTGCAGTACCGCGAGCAGCTGATGCCGCTGGTGCAGATGAACGGGGTCAACGTCCAGACTTCGGGCGCCCAGCCGATCCTGGTGTTCGCCGACGACGGCCGCTCGATGGGGCTCGTCGTCGACGAGATCATCGACATCGTCGAGGAGCGGCTGCACATCGAGGTCGCCGGTTCCAGTGAAGGCATTCTGGGTTCGGCCGTGATCAAGGGCCAGGCCACCGAAGTGATCGACGTCGGCCATTTCTTGCCGATGGCGTTTGCCGACTGGTTCTCCCGCAAGGAGATGCGCCCCTCGGTATCCGCGCAATCGGTGCTCTTGGTCGACGACTCAGCCTTCTTCCGCAACATGCTGGCGCCGGTACTCAAAGCCGCCGGTTACCGGGTGCGGGTCGCCCCCAATGCGCAGGAAGGCCTCACCGCGCTGCGCTCGGGCCAGACTTTTGATGTGGTGCTGACCGACATCGAGATGCCCGACATGAACGGGTTCGAGTTTGCCGAGACGATCCGGGCCGACCAGCACTTAAGCGCGATGCCGATCATCGCGCTGTCCTCGATGGTCTCTCCGGCGGCGATCGAGCGCGGCCGGCAGGCCGGCTTCCACGATTACGTCGCCAAGTTCGACCGTCCCGGCCTGATCGCGGCGCTGAAGGAACAGACCGCCGGCGAGACCCGGCGCGCGGCATAGAGCTAAGGGCAAGACATCATGACAACCAAGACCGACACCATCGAGGGCACCGTGGTCGAATACGTCACCGCCGTGATCGGCGGGCAGCTGTTCGGCCTGCCGATCTCCCGCGTCCAGGACGTGTTCATGCCGGAGCGGCTGACCCGCGTTCCCTTGTCCTCGGCCGAGATCGCCGGCGTGCTCAATCTGCGCGGCCGCATCGTCACGGTCGTCGACATGCGCGCCCGGCTCGGGCTACCCCGGAACGACGACGGCAAGCCGCCGATGGCGGTTGGCGTCGACCTGCGCGGCGAGTCCTACGGCCTCTTGATCGACCAGATCGGCGAGGTGCTAAGGCTGCCCGACGACAGCCGCGAGGAAAACCCCGTCAATCTCGATCCCCGCATGGCCAAGCTCGCCGGCGGCGTCCACCGCCTCGACGGCCAGCTCATGGTCGTCCTCGATGTCGATCGCGTCCTCGAAATCGTGCC
>NZ_JAFCLS010000015.1 GCF_018131075.1 Bradyrhizobium sp. JYMT SZCCT0428
AGAGGGCGCAGGGAATGCCGGATGCGCGCTGCACCCGCGGTCTCATGTGCGATTGTGCATAAGAATGCTGCACATGAGCATACAGGGCAGCGGAGAACATCCGACATTCCCTGCGCAGTGGCTTTACGGCTTATGCCGTGATCTCCCCGGAGACGAGTTCTTGGTTGACTCCGTCGCTGCCGTTTTCGCTCACGCTTCTCCGACAGCTTGACGCCTGCAACGGGCGCCAGGACCACACGGTTTTGCCGTACGCCTATCCACGCCATCGTCGAGGCGTAAACCAGCGTCCACCGCAACCCGTCCAACGTCCGTGACGACGGCCGACGCCCTCTGAGTGGGACGGGATGGCTATTATGTAAACTGATTTTTGCTTCCGTAAAACAGAAATATTTTTGATTTCTGGGCTTGACACGAATTCTGACAATCAGAAGTGATTTGCCCGTCGGGTTGTTTTGTCGCATGCCGGTCGCAAGATTGCGCTTGCGCGCAAGGCGACGCAGTTCGTAGGGCGGATTGAGCCGAAGGCGTAATCCGCCACCCTTGGCTCCAACGCCGATGTAGCTGTGCTATCCTGCGTGCGACGTTGACTTGTCGTCACGCCTGGTGAGGAAAATTGCGGGGACACGGAATGGCGGATTACGGCTTCGGCTCCAATCCGCCCCACAAGCTCTGTGCCTCGTTGCCGCCGTGGCATTCTGGCTTTAGTCGTGCGCGGTTTCCGCTTTTGGGATAACATGGCGAGCGTATCGGCACCCGGATGACGACGGGAAACCATGAAGGGGGAGCTTGGAATGAGCTCGCCGCGAGTGTCGGGAACCGCCGTGCAACGAACCATTGCCGTCCTGGGCTCGGCGGTTTTCTTCGTGGTCGCCCCATGTACGCTGGCGGGGCTCGTTCCATGGTCCATCACGGGTTGGCAACTCCGGCCGCCGTTCCTTGGTCTGGAGCTGACGCGCGGCATCGGCGCGATAATGATTCTCGCAGGCGTGCCTGGGCTCGTTGACGCATTTGCGCGTTTCGCGCTGCAGGGTCTCGGCACCCCCGCACCCATCGCGCCGACCCGGAATCTCGTGGTGACCGGTCTCTACCGTTATGTGCGTAATCCAATATACGTCGCGGTCGTTGCCATCATCCTGGGTCAAGCGATGCTGATGGGCGATTGGCGTCTCATCGTCTACGGCGCGCTGCTCTGGCTCGCCTTCCACGTCTTCGTCGTGGCGTACGAAGAACCCACGCTCGAGCAGACGTTTGGGAGTGAGTACGAGGCGTTCCGCGCCGCCGTCCCGCGCTGGATACCGCGGATGACCCCATGGCGGTCGAAATGATCGGTGGCCCGCGGTTGTGCGAGCCGCTGTTCGCGACCGGTCTCGGACGCTTCACCGGCGCCGCGAGCAGACACGCTAACGGCCCTCGCTCTAGGACGATCATCGGATCGCTGCCGTTGCCAACCCGAAGTCAAAGCCTATAGAGTATTGCCTGGGGACGTCGCAGCCTCCCCGTGAAGTGGGTGACCCCATGCAAGCGCTGCTCGCTTTCCTATGGAGCGAGCAACATGGATGGAAACCTCGTACTTCCTTTTATTCTTGCAACATTTCTTGGCGGCTTCGTCAGCGGGTTTTCCGGATTCGCGATGGGCCTCGTCGTATCAGGCATATGGCTGCACATCATTCAGACGGCCGCGCTGATTGCCGGCTACGGGCTACTCACGCAAGGTTACGGCATCGCGAAGCTGCGCCATGAGTTGCGCTGGCAAGACATTTGGCCGCTGACGCTCGGAACGGCAATCGGCATCCCAATCGGCGTGATGCTGTTGACACACATCAATCCGACTTACTTGCGCTTCGGCGTCGGAGTGCTGCTCGTCCTCTACGCGACATACAGCCTTGCACGCCCACCCATAAAGCCAATGAAGATCGGGACGCCGGCCGACGTTGCCATCGGCATTTCCAACGGATTGCTCGGAGGTCTCACCGGTCTCGGCGGCATCATCTCCACCATCTCCTGCCAGTGGCGCGGCTGGTCCAGGGACAAGCAACGCTCCGTGTTTCAACCGGTGCTATTTGCGGCGTTTGTGATCATCTCGCTCGCGCAACTCGTCGCAGGGTCGTACACCGCCGAAACCGTCAAATTGTACGGCATCGGGCTTCCTTTCATGGTAGCCGGCATATGGATCGGCTTCAAACTGTATGGCACTATCAACGACGATACGTTTCGCAAGGCGGTGTTGATACTGGTTCTCCTGGCGGGCGTGTCACTGATCGCTTCGGCGTCGGGGCTGATGCCTGTCTCCCAAAGTCGAAACTGAGGAGATTCCGGCGCTCTCAATCCCCAGCGGACATAGCAGGTTTAGTTGGGGCGCGCCTCATGCCGGTTCCGGAACCAAGCGCGCCCTGATCGATTGACGTACCGCCTGCATCGCAGTGCATTCCTCACACTCTGGAGATTTCATGTTGCTCCCCAAGGGAACAATCGTGGCCGTCGCCGACGGAGAAAAGTTCAACCTTTTTAGCAATACCGGCGATGAGGCCAGCCCAACGCTGACGGCGATGCCTGAATCGGAGATCGAAAACGTAAACAAGGGGTCCGGCGCGGGCCATCAGAGCAGTTCTGCCAATCCTGACGAAAGCCAGGCCGCGGAAGACGGCTTCGCCGGCGGAATAGCGGATTTGCTCAACAAACGGGTTCTGGATGGTGAAATTTCGGATCTCATCATCATCGCCGCCCCGCGCACCCTCGGCGAGCTTCGCAAGAGCTATCACAAAAAGCTGTCGGAAGTTCTTCGCGGCGAGATCTCGAAGGACCTTACCGGTCATGCGGTGCATGATATCGAAAAGACGATCGCTGCGGCCTAGAGGCTTATCGGTTCTGATTGAACCGGAACCGACGTTCCAGACTGTTGTCTTGGACGCGTTTTCTATCGCAGATAAGTCTACGCAATCTGCGTAAACTTGATTGTTCTGCGAAGCGGTATCCACCCCGGACCAGCAGCGGGCATCCACGGTGCCGCTCACGCGTGTCTGACACGGATCCGCGGTGACAGCCACAACTTTCACCTGGCCAGCAGCGGCGACACCCCGGCACTTGTTCGTATTGAAACTTCATGTTGGAGACCAAAATGCGCGTTGGAAAAATTGCAATCGCTCTCGCGACATTGTTTATCGGCATTTCCGTCGGAAATGTATCTGCTCAAGTTGCGAACCCCGAACTGGAGGCGTGCCGGTCGACGGGTTTGATTGCACTGAGAGAGCGCAATCCTGGCATCAAGGACGTGACTCTCGACGTTGACGGAATGACGGTTGCAAAGGCCAATACGAAGGTCGAGGACACGCCCATCAAAACCATTGTTATTGGCGATGCCTATCTCGAAAAAGGCAAGCAGGACACGCGCCGAACCTTTCTCTGCCTGATCGGCGAAAAGGGCAAAGTCTTACTGACGTTTTTTACGGACAAATAGGCGGACGGGCTTGAGGAGCCGCTCACGCATTCAAGCGTTCGCGGCGCCTAGTTGCCGAACATCACCAGGCGCGAAGTGGCGTCACCGCCAAAAGCCATGACCGAGGCTGCTTCTTGCTCTCGTGGTTCCAGTCGCTGTTTCGCCCGGGCAGCCTCGCGCCTGGATTTGCGTTCAGCGTAGCGTTTGCGGCGCGCGCACTTCGGCTTCGGCCTTCTTCGCGTCTGGCTTCTCAGCGCGTTTTTCCGGCTGCGCTGCCTGCACCGGTTCGGCGGGTGCCGGGTCCACCATGGCAGCCTGCTGCGATGTCTGTTGGGGCGGTTGCGGCGGCTGGGCCGCCTCGGCCGTAGTAGGCAGAATGACCCTGACGGGGGACGGCAGTTCCGCGGCCGTACGTGCCTGGTAGCCGGAGCGCTCCTTGAGCGCCGAGTTAGCCATCAGGAGTCCGCTGCCAAAGCCAACTCCCAGGATGACAAAAGTAGTTCCCACCCCTGCGAAAAAAATGCGCGCGCTCGATGCCATGACCGTGTCTCCAAGAATGCACGTCAACACCGTCATCTCGCGATATGTTCCGGGCCGGGAAAAATAGGTAACCGGCGTTTCCTTGGCCGCTGCACCCCCTGCCCGCACGCGCTTGAAGTTTTCGCCTCGTTTGAGAACGCTGATGCAGTGTCCGAAAAACTCGTCGTCACGATGATTGGCAGCGCTGCCGAACATTATAAAAAGCCCCGCCGAGCGGGTGCTCGGCAGGGCTCACGCAGAGAAGTCGACGGACGGCAAGCGGGGACCTTGGTGGCCCATCGAGGGTCTGCGAGCGTATTAGCGTCGGCACCAACGTCCCGGATTGCCACTTGTTCCCGGTAGGATACTCTCGGGAAAGTCTGTCGCTTAATCGCCGTCCGCTTTGAACCTGATAGCGATCATCGACGGTTCGCGAATGTCGGTTATGCCGACAGACGTCGGTTCACCGGCCCGCAGAGGGTGCGCTCAATCTTGCCTGCCGGGCTGAAACGAAAATGCGCCCGCACCAGACTGGCTTTGTTGTTCCGATAATCAACCCGAATGCCGTCTTCCGTCACCGTGAGATCGTCGAGGGTAAAGGCAGCCGGGAGCTGGTTTTGAAGTTTGCCGGTCCAGTAAGCCGACAACGGCTCTCGTCCGGTCAGGCGCGCACCCTCGCAATCGCATTCAAGCGTGGCGCGCTCGTCGTAGAGATCGAGCAAGGCGTCGAGGTCGCCTGATCGACATGCGTCGAGCCAGTCAATAACAACGGCCAGCGGATCGAAGTCATCAGGGGCAAACGACATAACGGTCCCATCATAAACAGTCTGCCGCCCCCGGCGCTGCATAGGCAGTTCATGATGAATGCACCTTGAACGGCCCAAGCCTCGCACCCCGTAGAAACACGGTGCCTCTCCTCTTCCTCATGCGAAGTCTTCGCCGTGCCGCGAAGGTCAGTCGGGGTTGTGCGTGCGCGCATGCGGGAGAAGTGATGAGTGGCCCAATGCCGCTCTGCCAAAGGCGGACTGCGCCCAACGCTAGGCTTGTTCCCCAGGGAACAGCGCGGGGTGGCAGACCTGCGCATTGTCCTGCTCACCGATGAAACGGAGCGATGATCGCCCCGGTCGGACACGACGGAGCAAACCGATGACCAGCCATACCGGACTTCTGAACGACACCGAGCTTGCGACCGCTTCAGGCGGCGTCACTTCCCTGATCCGCACCAGCACCATTGCGCATCCGCACATTCCCCGCAATCACGACCTGCTGACGCCGCAGCAGATCGAAAAGCTGCTTTCGTTCAACGGCGGCTTCAGCCCGCCGATCCCGCGCAGCTGATTTTTGCAAGCCGAACGCTGAATTGCCTGATCTCGCCTCCCCTGCCAGGGAGGCGAGGTCTTTCACGGCGCCCGACAGTCCATCAGGAAGCTGGCTTCCGGCGCGACAGGAAAGCACAACCTCACTTCGCCGCGCCCTGCTTGTTGTCGCGCGGCAGGAATGGCTTGAGCGGTCGCTTGATCGCGCCGGCGCAGGCACGGGTGACGGTCTTGCCGCCGTCGGTCCAGGTCTGCGTGCCCTTCAGCCTGGCGCTGCGCCGCACGAAGCTGCCGCTGTATTTCGCCTGGTACTCGCGGCTGCCGCCTTTCCAGGTACCCTGAAGGTCGATTTTCTGGCCGTCGATTTTTCCGGTACCCTGCTCGGCGGTGGCCTCGACGGCGGCCTTGCGCAGCCGTACCACATGGGTGTAGCGCGCGGTGCTGCCGCTGATCGTGACCTCGATGGCTTCGCGCATCTTGTCGCTGGTATACGGCAGCTTGTCGCAGACCATGGTGCCGCGATAGGTGGCGTCGAGCACTTGCGCCGCGACGGGTGTGCCCATCGCCGCCATCATCGCCGCCGCCAGCACCGCATGTTGCAGCCGCACCATTGCCGCCCCCCTTTGTCTCCTTGCCGCCACCGGGCGGTCTTCCGCCGCCTCATTAATCCACATCGTACCGGGCCCAACCGGGGGCGTCGATAGCAGCCTGAACCCTGCTTCGCTGCTGCAGCACGGCGGCGCTGACGGTCCCGCAACGCCGAGGCCACGGGCAATTCCGTCGTTGCCCTGGCCTGGCCTGGTGCCGGTCGCAATGATGTCGTGCTGCGACCGTTGGTCCGCAAAATCAAGTTTGACCGCCGCGCCGCCGTGGAACAAACTGTCCTTTCTTGATCACTTATTAAATGGGAGGCGGACATGAAGAAACTCGTTACGGCGGCAGCCATTTCGTTCTTTGCGCTTGGATCGTCATTGGCGTTGGCTCAGACCGCGCCAATGATGGGGAAGGAAACCAGCAAGACAGGCGCCACGCCACCTAACGCAGGCGCCAGTGCGTCCATCGCGGTTGATCCAAAAGCCAAGAAACCGACGCCTATGACAGGCGCTGATTACGGGCACAAAGCAGGCGCCGCTCCGCCCAACGCAGGCGCCAGTGCACCCATCGCGGTTGATCCAAAAGCCAAGAAACCGACTCCCATGGCAGGCGCTGATTACGCGCACAAAGCAGGCGCCGCTCCGCCCAACGCAGGCGCCAGTGCGCCCATCGCGTCTGCGCCGGCGGCCAAGGGAAAGAAGTAAGACGAGAGCAGTTTTTGTGCGTCTGAAGGCCCCGTCCCCACGGGGCCTTCTTCGTTTTCTGTGAGGTGCTCACTGCCGCGCCAGGCGCTTCGGCATTTCGCGGATGAGCACCGGGCTCATTCAGCCTCCTTCATCCAGCGCGCAATCCCGGGCCAATGCTCTTCAAGCGTGCGCCTGCCCATGAACAGACTTAGATGGCCGCACGGGGCAACCGCGTGGCGCAGGGATTCCGCCGGCGTTCCTACCAGTCGTTGCACTGCAAGCAATTGTTGCGGGGCGACGACGTCGTCGGCGCTCCCGGCCAGAAGGTACATCGGAAGCTGCAGCCGCGAGAGGTCGATCTCTTGTCCCAGGGCGACGAAGTTTCCGGTGGCGAGCGCGTTGCATTTGTACAGTTTCTCGACGACTTCGAGGTAGTATTTTCCGGGAACGTCGATCGTCCAGGAATTCCAGTTCTTGAAGATGGCTTCGAGTCGGGTGAATTCCGGCGATTCGATCGGCTGCACAGTCTGCAGAGAGTTTCGGATATCGTTCGGGTCAGTCTCGTTCCCCCAGAACGGCGCGACCTTGCGGCCGATGACGAGACCATCGCCTGACTTGACCAGGCTCTCAAACACGAACCGTGGGGTCGCCTCGGCGATAACAGACAAACCGGACTGCTGCGCGGCAATATCGATGGGCGCGCCGGCCATCACAAGCTTGCGTACCTTGGCCGGGAAGCGTCCCGCATAGACCAGGGATAACCAGCCGCCCTGGCACAGCCCCACAAGATCGACCCGGCCGCCGAGATGATCGACAAGGACATTGAGATCGGCAAGATATTCGTCGACTCCGAGAAATCGCATGTCAGCGCTGGCAGAACGCCAATCGGCCATGAACAGCCGTTCAATTCCAGCGCCACGGAGGGCCGCAACGAGACTGTGGCCGGCTGCAAGGTCAGCGATAGCAGCTCCATGCAGCGCGAGCGGTGGGCACAGCAGGGCGGGAACGCCGCTTCCCCCCACCGTAAAGTCACGAAGCCGAACGGCATGCAGCTCCAGCGCGATCGAGCTTGGCGTGGCGCCTTCAGGCTCCTGCGCAGGAGTGGCGGCGTCGGCAGAGAATCCAAGAAGCTGCGCCGCGACGGACGAGGCGGTTTCAGCGGCCGATGCAGCGACGATCGCAGGCCAGAAGAACGCCGCATAAGGGAATTGATCGCCTGGATACCGATCCATTTGAAAGATGTCCGGTGCGCCCCACGCGATAAGCTAGCACTTTTCGCCGGGCATCGAGCCGGGAAATGGCGCAACCGGGCTCAGCCATTGGCCATGACGGGTCGAGGATGTCGCAGCGAGCGGCTATTCGGCCGATGGCGCAACGGCCCAGCAAAGCAAAACCGGACAGCCGGTCAGATTTGAATTGACCGGACGGATCCGTCGGGCAATCGACCGCTCGGCGGTGCGTCAACGTTAACCATGCGGGAGCGTGATTTCGCACGGGATGCACGCTTAATGAGCGCTTAATGAGCGCTTAACGCTTTTGCGCAACAGATAACTCCTCAGCAGTAAAATCAAGAAGTTGCGGCAAGAGTGCAATGGGAATTCCGCCCTCGAGGAGGGGAATTGCATGGGATTGCTTTTCATTGGCGTACTGGCTGGACTCCTGATCGGCTATGGGCTCGGCCCGTCGCAGGCAAGCCTCCGGGAGTGCGCGCCACAAGGCTGCCTCGACGGACCCCCGACCGGTCCACCGATGGCGCAGAAGTCAACGGCGCTCAGGCCAAATCCTGCAACAGCTGGAGCGAAGTCCGCTGCGGTCAAGTCCAAGAAACCATCATCGGCCGGGTCCCGCGGACGGGCTCACGTCGTCAAAACCGCGCACGCGTCGTCGAGGAGCCCCGCCTTGCCAACCCATCGATCCGCCGAAAGCCCGGATCCCGTCCTGGCCAAGGCAAAGATCTCAGTCGCCGCAAAGATGGACGATCCGGCATCTGCCGAGTTCGGCGACATGAAGCGGGCCATCAGACTGAATATGTGGGGGCGTCCGGTGGACACCATCTGCGGTCACGTCAGAGGGAAGAATGCGTCCGGTTCAGATACCGGAGACAGGCCGTTTCTATATCTCGTGAAGGAGGATGATGCATACGTCGTTGCTGGCAAGGCAGATTCAGCGGCGGCGATCGCGTATCGTAACATCTGCAACTAAGGCATGATCCGGGATTGCGGATACCGGTTCTATCATGCTCAGAAGCCCAGAATGCGCGCGATGCGATGAAATCGCATCGTGCCCGGCTGTGAAATTGCGTGGAAAGAATTTCCTCCTGCAACTGCGGCGTCGTGGATATCCCTGAGACCTTTGAGCACCGATTGCTCAATCGGGCGTCTCTCATGGACATGGTGCCAGGCAATTACGATCGGTGGAAATTTGGAATCAGTGGGGTGGCCCAACAGCTTTTTGAATTCGGGGTTATTATGGACCAAGTCGTCAACCACGCTGAACGGCTCAATGGATCGCCGCAAATGCCGGCCCTGGTGATCATCGAGCCTCTCACGTTAACGCGTACCTGCATTCTAAGCATTCTCCGGCGGGAATTGCCGGGGTTCGAAATCGTCGAAATGGCGACCACGGACGGTCTGGATTTCGTGTCGGGGCGAGATGTTTGCCTGGTGGCGCTGAGTACCGGGGACAAGTCCATCGCCGATCCGTCTGTCGAGGACGATCTTGCTCTCCTCGTGGACTACTGCCCCAATGCCTCCATCGCGCTCTTGTCGAACCGTGATGACGAGGCTACGGCATTGGCCGCAATGCACAGGGGAGTACGAGGCTTCTTCCCGACCTCGATCCCGGTCGAGGTCGCGGTTGCCGGCCTGCGTCTTGTTCTCGCCGGCGGCGTCTACAGACCACTTCCGATCATCGCGCAAAATGGCACGACAGCGGCGGAATTACTCTCTGCTGCCGAGTTGTCGTCGGGATATTTGGCCGCTGACGCTCCGAAAGACGCGCCGGAAAAACACCTGATCGATTTCACGCCTCGCGAGCAACACGTGCTTGCGGAACTGGAGCTCGGTCTTCCGAACAAGCTGATCGCCGCTAAACTCAACCTTTCGGAAAACACCGTTAAAATGCATAATCATCATATCATGCGCAAGTGTGCCGCTCGCAACCGCACCGAGGCGGTGCTCCGCTGGAGCGGCCGGCTGTCGGGGCATGAACGCGATACCGGCACAGGCGCATCTTGAGACAGTTCGTAGCTCAATCCTCCTTGAACGCGCCGTTGAAGCTGTCGAGCAGGGGCCTCAGGGCGTAGAGTGCCACGGTGCTGCGCCCGGTTGTGATGAACACCTGTGCCGGCATTCCGGGGATGATCCGGATGTCGTGCTCGGCGATCCGCGCATCCTGCACGCGAATTTTGGTTGCGTAGTAGGGCTGCTCGGTACGCTTGTCGATTAGGCGGTCGGCGGATACGTGCGTCACCGTCCCACTGAGACGCGGTGCGCGGCGCTGATTGTAGGGCAGCAGGTGCACGTCGGCATTCAGTCCGGGATGAACCACATCGATATCCTCCGGCTTGATGCGCGCGGTCACGATGAGGCGATCCTGCCGGGGCACCATATCCATAAGCGGGGCACCTGCCCCGATCACGCCGCCGGGGGTATGAATCCGCAGGTCGGTTACCACGCCGTCCTCGGGAGCCTTGACCTCGGTTCGTGACAGCTGGTCCACGGCCGCCCGCAATCGCTCGCGTAGCTGAAATATCTGGTTTTGTGCCTCGCGCAGCGACTGCGCGATTTCGTTTTGCCGGTCGTTCTCGAGCTTGAGCAGCGTCGCCTGCGATTCGCTGATGACCTGCTCGGCGCGCGAAATATGCGCGGCGATCTCGCCCCGCCGCCCCTGTATTTCAGCCACTTCCCGTTCGAGGCTCAGAAGGCGCGGCCGCCGCTCGAGCCCCTTGCTGACGAGGGTGGCCACCATTTCCAGTTCCTCGCGGGCGATTGCGGCCCGCTGCGCGACGGCGGTTTCCTGCGCCTTGAGGCCCAGGATTTCCTTGTCGACCTGGAGGCTCTTCTCCCGGACGACGGCGAGCTGAGACCTGAAGACCTGCCGGCGCGTTTCAAAGATGTTTCGCTGCGCGGTGAGGACATCTGCGGCCGATGAATTCTCTTTCCCCGCAGTCGCCATGCTGGCGGGAAACGACACCTGCTCTTGCCCTTGCATCTCGGCCTGGAGCCTTGCTTCACGTGCCGTCGCGTCCCACAATTGGCCCTGAAGGCTCTGCATCTCGGCGCGGGCCCTGGTGTCGTCGAGCCAGATCAGCACCTGCCCGGCGCGCACCGCGTCGCCGTCGGCAACCAGAATTTCCCTGACGATGCCGCCCTCAAGGTGCTGAATCGTCTTCCGGCTCGATTCCGTTTCCACGACGCCGGAAGCGATCGCGGCACTCTCGAGCGGCGCAAAGCCCGACCAGATCCCGAGGCCCAGCACAAAGCAGACGACCAGCAGATTGCCTGCCCAGGTGAAGCCGCGGAGCGCGGCGCGAGGTGAGGCCGGCGTCGGGGCCGTCCACCATGCAAACTCCAGAGGCTCGATATCGTCGATCGCGGTAATCACGACCTTGGTTCCCCGTTCCGGGACGAGGGACGACGAATGCGGCGGCTTGTCTGGAACGTCGGTCACGGGACAACTCGCTGCGATGACACGTTGGCGGCTGCGGGGGTACTCTCGGGCAACGTGACCTGTGATGCGACTTGCGGTCGGCTCAAATACCTCTCGAAAATCTCCTCGCTTTCGCCACATGCCGTGACGGCGCCGCCCTGCATGATGGCAATTCTGTTCGTGGCCGCGAGAATCCCCATTCGATGGGTGATGATGATCACCGTGATGTTGGCTTTCTTCAGCTGCTCGATGGCATCGAACAGCACGCGCTCGCCCACGTAATCGAGGCTGGCGTTCGGCTCGTCGAGCACGACAAGGCGCGGGTCATCGAAGAAAGCCCGCGCAAGGCCGAGACGCTGGCGATACCCGCGCGAAAAAGCACAGCCGCCGCCGGGAATGACGGTGTCATACCCCTGTGGCAGCCCTACGATGGTGTCATGGATTCCGGCGAGCTTCGCGGCTGCGATAACCTTCCGCGGATCGCTATCATCGAGCCCTGCGATGACGTCCGTTATGGTCTCCCCGAACAGGTTGATGTCCTGCGGCAGATATCCGAGGTAACGATCGCCCCCTCCCTCACGCAAGACCGAAACGTCGACGTTGTCGAGCAGGACGCGCCCCTGAGTTGGCGTCGAGATTCCGGCAATGATCTGGCCGAGCATTGATTTGCCGGAACCGGACGGACCGATAATGCCAAGGCATTCACCAGGCGCGAGGCTGAACGAGACTTCTCTCAGCAGGAACCCGCCGGAGCCTGGCAATACCACGCCGACATTGTCGACGACGAGACGGCCCCGGTTCGACGCAATGCCCGCGCTCTCCGGGACAGCGGGGATGACGACAAGGACGTCCGTGAGCCGCCGGTAGGCGCTCAAGGCCGTCGCGAAAGCTTTCCAGCCAGCGATGGCACCCTCGACGGGTGCGAGCGCGCGGCTGAACAGCAGCGTCGAGGCAAAGATAATGGCGGGGCTTCTGTTGTAGTCGAGTACCAGCCACGCGGCGGCTCCCATGATCAGGACCTGCGACAATGCGCGTGCCGGCTTTGCGACAAGCATGATGATCTCGTATCGCCGCTGGGCCTCGTCGTGCTCGCTTCGCGCATCCTGCGCGCCCTGGCAGATCAGGCGCGCGGCGCGGTCGCGCATCCCCATGGCATGGATCAATTGAACATTATCGACAGCCGTCGCGAACCGGCTATGGCTCCTGGCCCAGGTAGTTCCGGACCTGGCCTGCGCATCCTCGGTGAGGACATCGCCGACAAGAGCGACGCCGAACAGGAAGAGCACGCTGCAGGCTCCTATCACTCCCAGCAATGGATGTACGAGAAAAAGCACGCTTAGAAACAAAGGTACCCAGAGCGCGTCGAACAGCATCGGGCATGCATTGGATTCGACGAACTGACGCAGAACAGTGAGATCCCGATACGCCTGCGATGCCTGCGCCGGGTTGCCGCGGTTGGCGCATTCGAGGCTGGCCGCGAGCACGGAGGGACGAAGGCGATCGTCGAGCCATGCCCCGAGCCGCCCCAGCACGGCGCGGCGCAGCGCGTCAAGTACGCCACCAACCACAACGGTGAGCGCGACGATCAGGGTGAGCATCAGAAGCGTGTGGCCGCTCCGGCTCGACAAGACCCGATCATAGATCTGAAGCAGGTAGATGGACGGAGCGAAGAGCAGCAGATTGTAGCTGCAACTGTATGCGAACACGATGCCAAGCGTGCCGGCACAGGCCCAGAGCGCCGCCTGCAGCCTCGTCTGTGGCCGTGCTGCGAGGTTTAGTCGGAGGGGCGGCATCAGCATTGTCGTCACCGCCAGAGCCCTGAGGATTCGACCGGGTCGTGGACCGGCGGCCGCTGCCGCCGGTCTTGCCAGTCGGACAAGCTGCCGATCAGAAGGTATCGAAAACGAAGTTCACGTCTCCACCCAGCGCGATGTTGCCGTTTCCACCGTCGCCGCCGATACCAGCCACCACTTCCTGATGCATGTCCGCCTTCAGCGAGTTTGACTGCTGCGCCGTCGTGTTGGCGTATACCTTGGAGGTATTATGGCCGCTGTCGGAGTCCTGGTTTCCGTTCGACGTGGCCTTTCCTCCCTCGGCCTTCGCAAACCACGAAGCCTTTCCGTTTGCGCCCCCGGCATCCCATTCCGCCTTTTGATTGACGTGATCGCCGGTTTTCACGTCCACGCTGGCACCGCTCGCCTTGTTGTATGGATCGAAGCTGATGCTCGGTTGGTTGACGATTTTTCCCGAGAAGCTGCCGTCGCCGCCATTTCCGGCGTTGTTGCCCCCGGTGTTGATCGATTTGAATTCGATGGAGTCGGAAACGTTGATCAATCCCTTTGCCTTGGCCATCATATCAGCCTCCGTCCTGTGTTGATTTCACGCACCATCCGTCCGGATCAGGATAGCGGATGTGTCAACAAGTCTGATCCCCACTTGCATGAGGCGGATAGATGGCAAATGGAGTGCCATCCTGTTCGGTAGGCGTTACACACGAAAGGATTACATGCCTTTTACATGCCTTGGCGCCCCTCGATGGCGACGCAGCATGGCGAAGCTGCGAGCGCGCCTGGTCGATCAGCGGGCCGCGAGCGGCTTCGGCCTCACCATCGGAGCGGCAGCGAACTCTCGCCCTATCCTATCAAATGAAGTTCAGACAGAAGATGCGTGGCGACATCACCACCCAGCGCAAGATTGCCGTGGCCGCCGTACCCGCCGATTCCCGCGATCTGGACCGAGCTCTGGTCGAACATCACATTGTTGATCTGGTCGGCTTCGGCCGTTGAATTGGGGCCAGCGATCGCAATGTTGATCGGCGCATAAATCGCGATGTTGACATCGATCATGCTGCCCGTGAAATGGCCGCTGCCTCCGTTGCCGGCAGTGTTGTCCCCGGTTGCGATGGAGCCACCTCCGAAGCCGGAGAAGACGTTTCCGCCCGCTGCGGCATTGCCGTTGCCCCCATTTCCTCCGAGGCCGGCCATCTGAAAGGAGAATTGATCCAGCTGCACGTTGTTTGCCTGGAAGGCATGCGCGCTGGAATTATACCCGGCCACCGCAATGTTGACCGGATTATATATCGCGAAGGATGCGTGGACGAGGCCTCCATAAAAGTAACCGTCGCCGCCATTACCCGCATGGTTGTCGCCAGTATGTATGAGCGAGTCAGTCCCGCCGTAGCCCGATCCGGAAGTGTGTCCGAGCATCGACACGTTGCCGCCGCCTGCCGCATTTCCGTTACCACCATTGCCACCGACACCGGCGATCTGGACGGCGGATTGATCGATCTCAACCGTATTGGACTGAGTAGCCTCGGCCGTGCCTCCAGCGCCGGCGATGGCAATATTTACGGGATGGTAGATAACGACAGGAGCATTCACCAGGCTCCCGAAGAAGTAGCCGTCGCCGCCATTGCCGGCGCCATTGCCGCCGGTCGCGATCAGGTCGGCGCCAGAAGAAGAACTGCCGACGTTTCCCCCCGATGCGGCGTTGCCATTGCCGCCGTTTCCCCCGACGCCGGCGATCTGAACGGCTGATTGATCGATACTCACATTGTTGGTTTGCTCAGCGTGGGCGCTGGAGCCATATCCAATCGCGATCGCGATGTTGATCGGCTGATAAATGAGGAAGGAGGCGTGGATGGTGCCTCCATAAAAATATCCATCTCCGCCGTTGCCGGCCTGATTGGCCCCGCTCTGGATCGTGGTGGAATCAAGCCAGCCATGGCCTGGGCCGGAACCAGAATTGAGGGCTGATACCTCTGCGCCAGTCGTCGCGCTGCCGCCTCCATCATTGCGGCCCGTCTGGCCGGCATGTTGATCGGCGTGCACCGCATTGGACTGGGCATCGGCGTTGCTTTGAATACCCCCGTGTCCGGCATCAAGCCAATCAGAACGCGCGACAGGCGGATGCATCGCGCCGACGAAGAAGCCATAGCCGCCGTCGCCAGCGCTATTGTAACCGGTGCCGATCGCGGAATTCAGTGAAGGATCCAGCCATGCCACGTCTCGAACGCCTTCGCCATCGTACCCGTCATGGTGAGGGGGCTGTTGATGATGCAGCCGGATTCCGTCGGACATCTGCCAAAAATTCATGGTCGCCTCCCTCGTCGCAATCGCACTGCACAACCCGACGGGACTCTCCCGACCCAGGGAAGGAATGTCACCCTGCGCCAGTCAAAAGCCGAGTCGTCAATTCGGATTGCAGCGCTTCGGATGATAGACGTCATAACGGCTATACCCGTTCGGGCGGAGGGTCCGCTCCAATCGCGGCGCGCGTCATTGCTGATCGAAGCGCCATATCGGCCCGCAATTGCAGTGCAGCAGGCCATCCATTAGACGCCAGCTGCAAAGAAGCTTACGATCTTGATCGGCGATTGGCGCAGCCCTTCGCTGGAAAACAACATGCGGGAGGGACCGATGGCTTCGATGATTATCCATCACAGAGTCCGCGACTACGCAGCATGGCGTCCGGGCTATGACGCCCACGAATCGAGCCGGACCGCGGCTGGAGTCACGAACTGCCGCGTCTACCGCAACACGGAAGACGCCAACGACCTTGTAATCGTTGCCAACGTGGCGGACCTGGCCAAGGCGCGCGCCTGGACGGCGAGTGATGATTTGAAGGCTGCGATGCAAAAGGCCGGTGTGGAGGGCGCGCCGACAATCCATTTGATCGGCTGATCCTTGATCGGCTGATACTCTCGGTAAGGCGACATCGGCGGGCGGTTAACCCTGTCGGCAAACATCCTGCACGCGGGTGAGGTTCCTGCGTGGACCGCCGCCAGATTGCCCCATTAGAGCGGAGAATTTGCACCGGCACTATCATGGCCGGAGAAGCATCATGTTGAGAATGGTGTTGTTGGGCCTCCTCATCCCGTTGGGCATAGGAGCACTTGCCGCCATGGAACTTAGAACTCCGCCGCGTACTGCAACAGCGGTCGTTCAGCCCCTTGCCGAGACAACCGTCGACATTTCCGATTCACATGGCGCGTTGGCGAAGGCCGATAAGCTCGAAGTTAACTATGCGAAAACCGAGACGCCAGCGCAGCCTGCTCTGGTCAACGAACGCGTTTCTCCCTCGCCGCCTCCGGAAGCCACCTTCATATGGCCTTCGGAGGCCCCCAGGATTAACCACCACCGGCAAGATCCCAAATCAAAGAAGGTCACTACCGCTGCCCTTCCCAAGCCGAAACCAAAGGCCACCGATATCAGGCGAACTGCCGATATCAGGCGCGCTACCAGTACCGAGCGTTCAAAAGCCGCCGCCAGCGAGCCCCTGCACTGCCGGCTGAGCGCGTTTGGTGGCTTGCGCAAAGCCTTGAATACAGCCGGCTGCGAAATCTAGTTCAGCGAGCTGCGATCCCTGCGGCGCGCGCGATCAGTTCGAAAGAGCGCAGCCGCTTGGCGTGATCGTAGACATCGGACACGATCATGAGTTCGTCGGCGCCGGTTTCCGCAACGAGCGCATCGATGCCGGCGCGAACAGTCTCGGGCGATCCGATGATGGAGCGCGCGAGCATGCCCATCGCCTGCCTCTTTTCCGCCGGCGACCAATAGCTCTCGATGTCGTCGATCGGCGGCTGGCTGAGGCCGCGCGCACCGCGGAAGATGTTAGTGAAGGACATCTGCTGCGTCGTCGCCAGCCGGCGCGCTTCGTCATCGCTGTCGGCGGCGATGATGTTGACGCCGACCATCGCGTAAGGACGGTCGAGCTGCTCGGACGGCTTGAAGCGGCTGCGGTAGATCTGCAGCGCCGGGATCAGGAGCTCGGGCGCAAAGTGCGAGGCGAAGGCATAGGGAAGCCCGAGTTCGCCCGCCAGCATCGCGCCGAAATTGCTCGATCCCAGAATCCATAGCGGCACTTCCGTTCCGGCCGCCGGCACCGCCTGGATGCGCTGATTGGGACCAGCCGGCGCCAGGAACGCCTGCACCTCCAGAACGTCCTGCGGAAAATTTTCGGCCGCTTCAGGCGTGCGGCGCAAGGCGCGCAGCGTGAGCTGGTCGGTGCCGGGCGCGCGGCCGAGCCCAAGGTCGATGCGGCCGGGAAACAGCCGCGCCAGCGTGCCGAACTGCTCGGCGATGACGTAGGGTGCATGGTTCGGGAGCATGATGCCGCCCGCACCGACGAGGATGGTCTTTGTTCCCGCTGCGATATGACCGATCACGACCGAGGTCGCGGCGCTCGCGATGCCGGCCATGTTGTGATGCTCCGCCACCCAGATGCGGCGATAGCCCCAAACCTCGGCATGAACCGCGACATCGCGGGCGTTATAGAGCGCGCCGCGCGCATCGGTCTCTTCGGTGACGCGGACGAGATCGAGGATAGACAGTGCAGTCATGAAAACTCCCGAACGAAACCACTTGAAATGACGCCGCCCGAGCTACAAGGCCGCATGCTTGCTAGTCCGAAACGGCTGGCTTCATCCGATTCTTGCTTCCCATATGGATACTGTCCCCGTGCGGGTCAATCTGCCGATATCGAATGGCGACCAACCGATAGCGCCGGGCGCGTCGCCGCGCCGACGACGCTAAAGCGGCCGTCCAGCCAATGCGGCGCTATTGATTCCGGCGGGACGCGACGACATCGCGGTACAGGGCAGCGTAGCGGCTCGCCCGATTGCGCCATGACACATCCGTCGACAGGCCATTGTATTGCAACCTTCGCCAGGCTTGCTGATCGTGCCACAGGATATTGGCTCGTTGCAGGGCGCCAGCGAGGGCTTCGGCCGTGACGGGTCCAAACTTCAAGCCGGTTGCAGCGCCACCGGCCTCACCTATGTCAATGACGGTGTCCGCAAGGCCGCCGACCTGCGATACGATCGGGACGGCGCCATATCGCAAGGCGCAAAGCTGGGTCAGGCCGCATGGTTCGAAGCGCGACGGCACGACCAGGGCGTCGGCGCCGGCTTGAATGAGGTGGGCGATAGCTTCGTCGTAGCCGATCAGAACCGCTATCCGCCCCGGATGCGCCTTTGCGGCGGCCTGATAAGCATGCTGGAGGCCCGCCTCTCCGCTCCCGAGCAGGACAAGTTGCATCCCCTCACCGAGGATGGTCGGGAGGTTCTCCAAGAGGATATCCAGCCCCTTTTGCCAGGACAGCCGGCTCACCACGCCGAGCAGCAGGGCGTTTGACGATGGATCAAGACCAAACCGGCGCTGCAGGGCCGATTTATTCGCCGCACGGGGATCCAGCTCGGTCGCGCTGAAACGCGCGGCGATGTCGGGGTCGGTTTCCGGATTCCAGACCGACATATCGATGCCGTTGAGGATGCCGCTCAGGACCTGTGACCGTTCGCGCAGCAACCCACCCAGCCCCATGCCTCCCTCATCTGTCTGAATCTCGCGCGCATAGGTCGGCGAAACCGTCGTGATGCGATCGGAGAATTGCAGGCCCGCTTTCAGGAAGCTGATCTCACCATAATATTCGACGCCGTGAATCGAGAAAGACTCGGGTGGCAAGCCAAACGCACCGAGCATGTGATGCGGAAACTTGCCCTGATAGGCCAGATTGTGGACCGTCATCACGGTGGCGGGCCGGCGCTGATGGGTGAGGTGCAAATAGGCAGGCGCGAGGCCAGCCTGCCAGTCATGGGCATGCACCACATCAGGCACGAACGACGGAATGGCGCCCTGGCCGATTTCTGCCGCCATCTTCGAAAGCGCGGCAAAGCGCACGCCGTTATCAGGCCAGTCCTTGCCATCAGGGGTGACGTAGGGGTTGCCGGGCCGCGCAAAGAGATGCGGCGCGTCGAGCACGAGCAAATTGAGGTTGCCATGCACGCGACCGAGCAAGCGGGCCGGACCGCCAAAAAACTCCGGCACATGGAGGAACTCCTCCGCGACCGTCAGCCCCTTGATGACATCGGGATATCCCGGCACCAGAGTCCGCGTTTCGATGCCATGCGCTTGTAGCGCAACCGGGAGCGCGCCGACGACGTCGGCAAGACCTCCTGTCTTGACGATCGGATAGATTTCAGAGGCGACCGCAAGGACGCGAAGCTCCGTCATGCATCCAGCCTGTCGATCATCGGTTGCGTGATCAGCGTGATACCCTGCGCCGTGGTTCGAAACCGTTTCGCATCGAGTTCGGGATCTTCGCCGACCACGAGACCTTCCGGGATTCGAACACCGCGATCGATCACGACATTCTTCAACCGCGCATACCGGCCCACATTCACATAAGGCATGACGACGGCATTTTCCATGTTTGCATAGGAATTGACGTGCACCCCGGTGAACAGCAGGGAGCGGCGCAATGCGGCGCCGGAGATGATGCATCCTCCGGAGACCAACGAAGTCACCGCCTGTCCCCGCCGATCCTGCTCATCGTGAACGAATTTGGCGGGCGGCGTGATCTCGGCATGGGTCCAGATCGGCCATGCACGGTCGTAAATATCAAGTTCGGGTAGAACGTCGGTGAGATCGATGTTGGCGGCCCAGTAGGCATCGACAGTTCCGACGTCCCGCCAATAGCTCCGTGGATCGCCGTCGGACCTGACGCAGGAGGTCGAGAATTGGTGCGCTACCGCCCGGCCGTTCTTGACGAGGTAGGGTATCATATCCTTGCCGAAATCATGGCTCGAATTCGGGTCGTTCGCGTCGCGCCGCAACTCGTCGAACAGGAATTTCGAGTCGAAAACATAGATCCCCATGCTGGCCAATGACTTGTCGGGCTTGCCGGGCATCGGCGGCGGATCGGCCGGCTTCTCGAGAAAGGATTTCACGATGCCATCGTCGTCCACGTCCATGATCCCGAAGCCGCTGGATTCCGCGCGCGGCATTTCCAGGCAGCCGATGGTGACGTCGGCGCGCTGTTCGACGTGCTGCTTCAGCATGCGCTCATAGTCCATCTTGTAGATGTGATCTCCGGCGAGCAGCACGATGAACCTGGCATCGTGCGACTCGATGATGTCGATGTTCTGATAAACCGCGTCCGCCGTTCCGAGGTACCAGTTGGTCTCCGAGACGCGCTGGCTCGCCGGCAGGATATCGAAACTCTCGTTGCGCTCCGGGCGAAAGAAATTCCAGCCCATCTGCAGGTGCCTGATCAGGCTGTGGGCCTTGTATTGGGTTGCAACCGCGATCCGGCGAATTCCGGAGTTCACCGCGTTGGAGAGGGCAAAATCGATGATGCGCGATTTTCCGCCGAAATAGACCGCCGGCT
Organism: Bradyrhizobium sp. JYMT SZCCT0428; assembly: GCF_018131075.1. Taxonomy (GTDB): domain Bacteria; phylum Pseudomonadota; class Alphaproteobacteria; order Rhizobiales; family Xanthobacteraceae; genus Bradyrhizobium. The sequence continues at coordinate 20,364 of NZ_JAFCLS010000015.1, forward strand.
TGGCGCGCCTGTCGGTCAGCTCCAGGAGCCGGCTTCCACGACCGCCCGCAAGAACGAAGGCGAGCGCATGGCGTGAAAGCGGTTCGTTGACGATGGCCATCTTTGTTCTCCCTGGGAACCACAACGCATGCCCCAACGCCTTCTCTTGTCCGGAAGGCAGGGTCGGGCCACGGGACCGATAGTAGCTGGACGATTGGTTGATCGGAAAGTGGTATGTAAAACGGCCGAGTTCTGAAGTTTGTTCCTTCCACGGAAGTGGTGCCGTTCCACCGGGCCGAGTGGCTGCTGCTGGTGCGCAAGGCGGGCGTTCGATGCAGGCAATCAGGAACGCATCATGAATCGCACGATGGCGAGAAATTCGGCGTGCCGCGCGATGAAAAGAAAAAGGCCGGCGGGCATTACGCCGCCGACCTTGTCTTGCAACTGCCGGCTCGGGGGTCCTGTTCCGTTGCTTTGCATTCCGTCGTGCTGGATTGGTAGCGCGACGCGTCGGCGAGCACCATTGCACGCGGGTATGGTTCGGCCGTCCCGAGGTAGCCTGCCGCTACCCGGTTGGGATGGAGCCGGCTATCCCTTGGTTTGGGGTGTATCGTGCGACCGGACTGCCGCGCGGCCAATATCAAAAGCGGATGCGGCGCTCCAGCTCAAGCTTGGCCTCTGTCAGCGCCTCCGTCACCAACTTCTCGATCTTCGAGTCAAATCGAACGGCCGGAAGCGCGACGTTTATTGAACCAAGCGGCTCGCCGCCCTCGGACAAAATGGCCTTGGCCAATCCCACGATTCCCGGTGTGAATTCTTCGAAGGCATAGGCGATCCCTGTTTGCCTTGCCTTGACGAGCTGACGTCGCAGCTCTTTTACCGAGGAGATCGTTTTCTTGGTCGCGGCTTCGAACTCGACCTTCGCCAAATACTTTTCCCGTAATGCGTCCGGCATGTGCGCCAGGATGATTTTGCCGCCGGAAGTCGCATAGAGCGGAGCCAAGTCGCCCGTCCGCATATGTGACCCAAGCCGTTGCGAACCGCTGACAGTCGCGACAACTTCAGCCTGATTCCCCTTCAGCAGATTGAGGGCCGAGGATTCGCGCGTCTTGGCGGTGATCTCCTCCAGAATCGGAAGCGCCTGCGTCACCAGGTCCAACGGTCGAGATATCTGGCGTACGATGCTCGTGAAGCGGTCGCCAAGATGATAGTGCTTGTCGCTGCCAGAGTAGGAAACGTAACCGCGGCTAATAACCGTCTTGAGTAACTGCGTCAGGCTGCTCTTTGGAATATCGAGCGCCTCGGCTATCTCCTGATGAGGGAGCCCATTGCTGCGGCGAGCAAGCAACTCGAACAAGTCCAGGACCCGGTCCGCTGATTTTACCGCGGTGGGCGAATGCTCGAGCGGACCGTTCATGATGCTGAACCGTCGTGCTGACGGAGCAAGTCACGAGTCGCGGCCCCGGCAAGGCGCGCCCGCTCGATCACGGGCAGAGTGGCCAGCGAAGCATCTGGGGCCTCAACGCCAACCGGGGTCCCGTCCGAAAACGCATCCAGGAATGCATCGAGCCAGAGCTCACCGTTACCAGGGTACATTCGTCCGCCCCGCGCCTCCGCCTTGATTTCACCAGGTGAAGGAACATTCGCGCGGGCGTCGCAAAGATGTATGTATGAAAACAGCGACGGATCGTAGCCTGCAATGTCGCGGGGATGGCCACCAGACCTGCTGAGATGAAGCGCGTCGACCAACAGCCCGGCGTTGTCAGGCTTTACGGATTGAAGCAACTGGTGCGCTTCTGCGAGCGTGCCGATGGTCGCATATGGAATGAACTCCAGCATGGTGCGCAACCCGCACGAATGGGCAAGTTCGCAGAATGCACCGAAATTCTCGGCAAGGCGCTGGCGGTTTTCGTCAAATCCGACGGTCAGAACATACCGGGCGCCTAGATCACGACCGACTTCCAGTGCTCCGCGTAATGAGGCGACATTGGTGTCAGGCTGAATCCAGATGGCCTCGATGTCGAGGATTTCCATGTCGGTATCGCCAAGGCGCTGCTTGATGCGCTTTTGAAGTGCTGCATCCCCGACAACGGGGATGATCGTGTCACCGCGCAGTGGTGGGACGACCCGCAATCCGACCGCGTCGAACCCGCCTTCTTTGCCGGCATCGATCAGGCCGATGGGATCGGCATCAAGGACCGTCAAATGAGCGAGTGACATCCGCCGCATAATGCCTTCTGCCCTTGTGAATTGTTTATATATATGAACTATTCCGACCAAGAAACAAGTTAGCGAACGGTGAGGGTGAACAATGACTTTTTCCACAGAGACAGCCGACCGGTTGGCGATCCGCGAAGTACTTGAAAACTGGGCGATTTGGCGCGATGCCGGCGACTGGGAACGCTTCCGCACCGTCTGGCACGACGACGGGCGCATGATGGCAACCTGGTTCCAGGGCACCGCCGACGAGTTCATTGCGGTAAGCCGAGAGGGTTTTGAGCGCGGCGTCCGCATTCTGCATTTCCTTGGCGGGATCTCGATCGATATCGCGGGTACGCGCGCGATTGGACAGACCAAGATGACAATCAGCCAGCGTGCGTCGGTCGACGGTGTCGATTGCGATGTCGTCTGCACCGGGCGCTTCTACGATTTTCTTGAGAAGCGAGGCGATCAATGGGGCGTCGTTCTGCGTCAGCCGATTTACGAGAAGGATCGGATTGATCCCGTTGATCCCTCCGCCTCCCTCCAGTTGGATCGCGATCGGCTGATGAGCTTTCCCATCGGCTATCGCCACCTCGCCTATTTGCAGACCGGCATTGGATATCCGGTGAAGCGAGACATGCCCGGACTGACGGGTCCGGAGGTCGAGCGTCTCTACGCTCAAGGTGCTGGCTGGCTGAAAGGAAAACCGTTGGGGGTTGGGCCGGAGTAACGTCGCCTCAAAAGAACAGGTTGATGCTAACGCGACGACGGGGAAATGCGCCTGAAACCAGCGGAAGCAACGCGAGGCCTGGCTCGCACAAAGGCACAGTCCGGGCGCCAGGCGGCCGTTCGGCGCTGACCCGTTACGGGCCGCCCGCCTTCAACACTTCGAACACCGCGGCCGTATCCTGATCGCCCAATCCCATCGCCATGGCCTGGGTGTAAACCGGTTGCGTCATCGCAAAGAGCGGCGTTTCACAGCCGACCTCGCTGGCGAACTCCGCGATAATGGCCATGTCCTTTTTCCAGGTCGAGATCCGCATCGTTGCCGGCTCATAGAGGCGGCTTGCCATCATCGGGGCCCGCATCTGAAACATCCGTGAACCGCCCGCGCCGGGAGCGATCATCTCGATCACCTGGTTCAAATCGAGGCCGGCCCGTTCCGCGAGCAACATCGCTTCCGCCGAGGCAACGTTGTGAATGGCGACCAGGTGATTGGCGACGAACTTCATCCGGCTGCCATTGCCGTATTCCCCGAGATCGGCACTTTGCTTGGCAAAGTCGGCAAACAGACCGCCACAGCGCGCAATCGCGGCTTTAGCGCCGCTCGCATAGACGACGAGGTCCCGGACCGCAGCCTGGGCACCGGTGCCGCTGAGTGGACAGTCGAGCGCGACATGACCTGCAGGCTCGAGAAGTTGCTTGAAGCGCACCTTGTCAGCGATGGTGAACGTACTGAGTTCGACGACGATGCGCTCACCCTGCGCAGACGCGGCGATTTCCGCAGCAACCGCATGGGCAGCCCCGGCGTTGGGCAGGCTCGTCATGATCGTCGAGGCGCGGGCGGCGACGGCGCTGGTGCCATCGACGATATCAACGCCGGCAAGCGCAAGCTCGCTCCTGCGCGCCGGCTCGGTGTCGAATCCGACGACGGCCCAGCCGCGCGTGGCGAGGTTGCGGGCGATGGCGCCCCCCATGATGCCCAGTCCGATGATACCCACTGTCCGATCTGTCACGTGACCTCCAGCCTGTTGACTCCTGCCAATAACCAACTCTCGCTCGACGATTCTCACCCCACGTAGGAGATCATATCACTGGTGGTGCTTCGCGGTGCCGGCTCAATCCGAATTCCCCCTCGGACGGCCGCCTTCGCCAATTGAGCTACACCCGAAATACTGACTTGTTGCCAGTGGTGCTGGACGCTACCTTTGATTGCCCGATTTTTCGATTACCCTATTTTTTCCTGGAAGCTCAAATGATCTGCCCGGGTTGCCAGCACGAAAACAGCGCGGAAGCGAAATTCTGCGAGGAATGCGCTTTCGCCCTGGCACCTGCTTGCACGAATTGCGGCGCCCAGTATTCACCCACGGCCAAGTTCTGCTCGCATTGCGGTCACCCCACGGGCCGGAGTGTGCCGACGTTCTTGTCTTCGCGCTCTTTGGCGCTGAGACCGCCGACCCCGCGCCACCTCGCCGAAAGGATCCTCACGGCCAGAGCCGAAGTCGAGGGCGAGCGCAAGCAGGTCAGCGTGCTGTTCGCTGATATCACGGGGTCATTGGAACTGATCTACGGCCGGGATCCCGAGAGCGCGCAGGCGATCCTCAATCCCGTGCTCGAGCAGATGATTGAAGCCGTCCATTACTATGAGGGGACGGTCAACAGGCTTTTGGGTGACGGGATCATGGCGATCTTCGGCGCGCCATTGGCCCACGAGGATCATGCCGTGCGCGCTTGCTACGCCGCGCTGATGATACAGGAATCTGCCGCAGAAATGGCGGATCGTGCCGAACAGCCGCTCAAAATCCGCGTTGGGATCAACTCCGGGGAAATTGTCGTCTGCGCCATCAGTAAAGATCTCGATATGGAATACACCGTCGTTGGCGAGACCGCGCATCTGGCGGCTCGTATGGAGCAGATGGCGCGGCCCGGCTCGATCCTGACGACAACGCAGACCATCCGTTTGGCGGAAGGATACATCACCGCGCGGCCTCTCGGTCCGATGCCGATCAAGGGACTTGCCGAGCCCGAGGAGGTCTATGAACTCGTTGGCGCAGGCCCCGCACGCACCCGTTTGCAGGCGGCAACCATTCGGGGGCTAACCCAGTTCGTTGGCCGCGAGACCGAACTGGATCAGCTCCGCCGTGCCCAGCAACCGGTGGCCACCGGGGCGGGCCAATTGGTCGCGGTTATCGGCGAGGCCGGCGTTGGCAAGTCGCGTCTCCTTTATGAGTTCACCCACTCGCATCGGCTGCTTGGCTGGTTGGTTCTCGAGACCACAGCGATCTCGCTTGGACGAGGAACGAGCTACTTGCCCGTGGTCGCGCTTCTCAAGAGCTATTTTGCGATCCAGGACCGGGATGAGCAGCACGAAATACGCCGCAAGGTAGTCGAGAAAACAATCGCGCTCGACGAAGGGCTTGAACCGACGCTTCCCGCGCTATTGGCGCTGCTCGACATCCCCGTCGATGACGCCGGCTGGCACGCGCTCGATCCGGCTCAGCGCCGGCGCCGCTATCTTGACGCCGTAAGAGGCCTGATCCTGCAGGCAGCTCGCAAACAGCCGGTTCTCCTGATCTTCGAAGACCTTCATTGGGTGGACAACGAGACGCAAGCATTGCTCGACGCGCTCGCGGGCGCTCTGGGTACGGCTCGCCTGCTGCTGCTGGTCACCTATCGTCCCGGCTACCAGGATGTCTGGGGCTCCAGGCCAAACTACCGTCAGGTCAGGTTAAGCGCGCTGCCGACCCATGACACCCATGATCTGCTGGAGGTGCTGCTTGGCCGGGATCCCGAACTTGATCCGCTCAAGCAGCTTCTTATGGGGCGCGGCGGCAATCCGTTCTTTCTCGAGGAAACTGTCCGTGCCCTGGTGGAAACACAGGCCTTGTCGGGAGAACGAGGTCACTATCGGCTGATGCGCCCGATTGGAAACATTCAGGTTCCACCCACGGTACAGGCCATCCTGGCGGCGCGCATCGATCGGCTTCTCCCCGGCGACAAAAATCTGCTGCAGATCGCGTCCGTGGTGGGCCGGGAGATTCCGTTGGCGGTGCTTCGGCCCATGGCCGATTTCACCGAAGAAGCACTTGAGCATGCGCTCGAACATTTGCAGACGGCCGAGTTTCTCTTTGAGACCGGACTTTACCCGGACGTTGAATATTCATTCACGCATGCGCTCACGCACGAAGTGACCTACAATGGGCTGCTGCGGGCACGGCGGAGCTCGCTCCATGCGCGACTGGTCAACGCGATAGAGACCTTGTATCGGGACCGGCTCGGCGAACATATCGAGCGGCTGGCGCAGCATGCCGTTCGTGGTGAGCTGCTGGAGAAAGCTGTTCGATACCTCCGGCAGGCCGGACAGAAAGCGCTGTCGCGTTCGGCGCTCGAGAACGGACGGGTCTGGTTCGAACAGGCCCTCTCCATCCTCGAGAAAGTGCCCGAAACCAGGGAGAATATCGAACTTTCCATCGATATCCGGTTCGATCTGCGCAACTCGCTTCACCCGCTGGGCCACCTCGAGCGATGCCTGGATCACCTTCAGAAGGTGCAGGTGCAGGCCACGCAGCTCGGCGACAAGCGAAGACTTGGCCAGGCTTCATCGTTCCTGTGTCAGTATTACCGCCTGATGGGGGAGCTCGATCCCGCCACCGAAGCCGGCGAACGCGCCATGGCGATCGCGGAAGAGCTCGACGAACTGCCGCTGCGGATGGTGGTGAGCGGACATTTTGCGGCCCTGTGTGCCGCCAGGGGAAATCACCGTCGCGCAGCAGAGATACTGGACGCGGCCGTTGAGCGCCTTCGCGGCGACATTGCCACCGAGATGATGGGCACCACGGGGGTTCTTGGCGTATTCATGCGCGGATATCTTGCGTGCTCGCTCGCCGAACTCGGCGAGTTTGAACGCGCTGCGTTTTTCGCCAAGGAGGCCGTCGAAATCGCCGAAAGCGCGAACCAGGTCTACAGCCTTGCCTTTTCCTATTACTGCAAGGGCACCGTTCTGGCGCTGCAGGGCAACGTGGCGCAAGGCATCGTGGTGCTTGAGCAGGCCCTCAATCTCGGCCGCTCGTGGACGCTTCCCCTGGTGCTGCCGCTCATCGGCCTAGCGCTCGGGCACGCTTATTGCCTGGCGGATCGAGCGGACGAGGCGATCGCGCTGCTGGAAGAAACCGAACGCGACGGAAACACCATGCATCGCCTCGGTGGCCACGCCATGATTCTGGTTCGCCTGGGCGAAGCCTATCTACAGGGCGCCCGCACGGCCGACGCAGAGCGAACCGCCCGGCGAGCGCTCCTGATTGCGCGCAAACAAGGAGAGTACGGTTTTGAAGCCTACGCGCTCCGACTCCTTGCCGAGCTTGGACTGAGTGACCCCTCCCCTCTCGACGAGAGCGAAACCAATTTTCACGAAGCCCTCCGAAAGGCCGAGGCGTTCGAGCTGCGTCCCCTGGCGGCTCAATGTCACCTCGGGCTCGGAAAACGCTACAGATCGGCCGGCCAGAGCGGAAGCGCCGAGCAGCACCTCAATGCGGCCGCAGTCCTGTTCCAGCAACTTGGCATGCAATTCTGGCTGGAGCAGACGCAGTCGCAGCTTGCTTCATTGTCCTAGAGCGTTTTCCAGCGAAGTGGACACCGGTTCGCGTGAAGAAAACGCGTCAAAAAAAGAAGCTAGAGCCCCGTTCCGATTCCATCGGAACGGAACAGGCTCTAGTCCAGGCTCGAAAAGGGGAGCCGGAAAAGGAAGACGCCATATCCGGCGCAAACCCCCCTTACGAGGGATTTGTTGATGGTTCGGTAATCTTCTGCATTCAAGATTCCGGCAGTTAGTTGCGTTGGAGTACCGCTTTGGAAAATTTTGACGAGCTGCGCGACCTCGCGGCGGACGTTCGCACATTCATTGAAAACTCAAATGACCCGGCCGCCGCATTGAGGGATGTGGTCGCGGCCTATGATGTTGTTTTGGGCATCTTCCCCTCGGAACAGGGAATGGGTCTGCACGTCGTCAAGGGCGGCAGTTTGCTTGACCGCCTCGCTACCCTTCAGTCGAATGCCCTCTATAGTCACACCGCTATTGCCTTGCATAGCCGGGAACAGGCGGTTCAGCTTCAAGCGCTGGTGGCTTAAAGGCGCCCCTGGAGGGGAGCCTTTTCGTATCGGCTCCGACCTAAGCGCATCATGTCCTAGCGGCGCTTCGCAGCCTTGGCTTGCGGAGCTGCTTCGCAGCCTTGGCTTCCGGGGCGGCAACTTCCAGGGCGGTGACCTCCAGTCCGCAAGCGCTGGCCAGCGCTCGCAGCTCGAGTTGAAGGGCCTCGAGCTCATGGCTGTCGAGGCCTCCATCGATTGCGAGCACGGTGACGACCGGATCCCGGATCTCGGGAGACTTACTTCTTGGCGGCCTTCTTTTTCTTGGCAGCTCGCTTCTTGGCTCTTGCTTCCCTTGCAAGACGGTCCTTTTTTGCGGCCGCGGTCGCTTTCCACTTTTTCTCAAAATCCTTCACTCCCGCGACGAACTGACGAAGCATCGCCTTCCCTTCGGCGCTCTTCGGCGTGACCGCCACCCGAATATAGGTACGGCCTGTGGTGCTTATCTTCTTGTTGACTTGAATGTACGCCATCCGCTCTTGCCCCTTCCCGTTGTTTTCAGGCGGCCCCGATCCGAGGCTGCCCCTTGCCAAGTACTTCGAATGCTATCAGCGAATTGGGATGCGTGGAAGATGCGCGGCGCGCTGTCGAGGTCTCGCATCATGTACCAGTCCGGCGTGGCCTCGTAGCTGTCTTCGATTTTGACCTTCAGGCCTCGCGCCAGCTGAACAATGGTGCGGGCCATGTTGTGCTTTCCGACCATGTCGAAAATGTTGGTCGAAGACGTAAACCTGCCGACGCCGATTTCCGTGATGCAGGGAATGCCGCGCACATCCTCCTTGAGATCCACGCTGAAAACGCCGGACGCCCTTGCATCAAGCAGCTTGATGGCCCGCACGCAGGTGTCCACGACTTTCGGTTCGAAGACCGTCTTGGCCAGCCCCGCCACCGAGGAGACCCGCGACGGCTGGCTGCCCATGCCAAGATAGGAAAGCCGTTCGTAGGTCTTGACGAGCACCAGCTCGCCGTCCCTCCAGACGCTCTGGCAGCCGAAATCGCGGCCCGGCAAAAACTCCGACAGCAAGAACGCCGCGACCGGCACGCCGCGCATCTCCTTCCAGTATCTGATCCAGCTCCGTGCCTGCTCGGCGGTCTGGACCGGCAGCGCGCCGAGCGCACCGGCCCCGCTCCGAACCCGGCACCACAACGGTCTGCCGCCTTTGAGCTGCTGGAAGATTTTGGTGACGTTGTTCAGATCTCGCACCGGATAGGTTTCGGGCGCGTCGATGCCGTTGCGGCGCAACAGTGAAGCGAGACGGTACTTGTCGCGGGCAACACTCAGCACGGCCTCGCTCGGCAGGAACAGATATTCGCCGAGGGTCTTCCGTGCGCGCGACAGGCTCTCGACATCGGAATCAACGGTCGGAATGATGAGATGCAGGCGTTCGGTCTTCATGATCCAGCGCAGCACCTCGCTCCATTCCGGGTGATCGGCTGATGGAACGAGGTAATTCCTGTCGGCGTCGGATTTCTTCAGGGCGAACTGGTCGTCGTTGCAGCCAACGATGAAGGAAGAGCCGGCGCCGGCCCGGATGCTGCGGGCCAAATTGTTACTCGAACCGTTACCCGCGCTCGTAAACAGCAATCGCGCAGCCACCAACTTCTCCCGTATCGCTTAAACTATGATCTCGCCTGAAAGGAAGCTAACGATGAACCTTATGAGGGTATGCAACAAATCCTGCTGAAGCAACCAAGCACGGGCCGTATCCCACAGCGACAAGCATTCGCGAAGCTCGCAACGGGACGAGGCTGCTGGCGCAGCAGCGGACGTTCGGCAAGCGGGCGATGTGGGCCCCTGCTGGGAAGGTTTAGCGCTGGTATCGCACGGCCGGTGCCACGTCGATCACGCCCAGATCAACCAGGGTACGGTGAAACCGGCGTTTCCGTTCCGACGACGATGCGAAATAGGCGCCGCCGCACTGATCAAGCAGGCTCGCGCGCGTCGCGAAGATCTCATCCAGCGGCAGACCGGCATGCTGCAAAGCCACGGTGCCGAGAAAGGCGATATCCAGATCCGGGCCGCGTCCACGCGGAACTCGATCGGGGAAGTCATTCAAGGTTTCGATGGCGTAGAACGTGCGGAACTGCCGCCTCGCGTCCGGGCCGAGCTTGAGTTTTCTCTCGATCCGCCGCGTCATGACGGGCTGATGATCGCCATAGTGCACAATGAGAGTCGGCCGCCTTGGAAAACGGGAGGAAAGCTCGGACTTGAGCTTATTCCAGGTCACGGCGGTCTCGACCAGCCGCGCGTAATACTCGGTATAATGTGCATCGGGAAGGCTCGCGGCAGCAAACGCCCGCTCGCCTTCAAAGCGCCCGGCGGCAACCAGGTTTCGGTTGTGCGGGCCGTGATTGAAGTTGGTCAGCGCATATAGAAAGCGAGGTGAGGCATCGTCGGCCATGCCTTTCATATGCGCATTGAGCGCGGCACCCAGAAACAACGCATCGGAATGTGTGGTTTCGAAACGATCGACGTCGAAGGGCGGCTCAAAATCATCCGTGAAGAGACGTTCGTTGATCCCGATTGAACGGTAGAACCTGTCATAGCTGAGAAAGCTGCGACGGCAGCTCGAAGTCAGCATTGTTCTGTATCCAAGCGCCGAAAGCGTCCCTGGAAGACTGCTATGGAAGCGGCCGGCCCCGCGCTTGAAGAGAAAATAGGCGTTCGAACCGAAGCTCGCGCTTGAAAGGCCGGTCAGCAGGCTGAATTCCGATTGCCACGATCCTCCGCCGAAAATATCCACGTTGAGGCTGCCATGGAGTCCGTCTTTCGGTGACAGAAACGACTCGACAATCGGCTCAACCGGGAGACCAAACAGGCGTGGATCGAAGATCGACTCGTGCTGGATCACGATGATGTCGGGATAGTCGAGGCTGCGCGCCGGCACCGCCGCCATCAGCGGCAGCGGGTCTTTGGCGATATCGCTCAGCGCGAGCCCGCCGGACGGCCGCCAGGAAAGCGGGTTGAGCAGCGAAGCGATGAAGCTGGAAAGAAAACAGCGGCGGAACGCCGCATTGCGCTGGAAAGTTACCGGCCCGCCGCTCGCTTTGTAGGCTGCCGCCAGGCCAATACAAGCCACGCCGAAAAACAGGATCTGGAGTTCAAACGGCACTGGCGGTCCGCGCACGTAAATCACGGTCGCGACCGCGGCCAGCATGAGTGTGATGCTTCCCGCCAGAGCAGCCGTCAGTGCAAGCGGATACTGCACCAATAAAAATGGAACTGTTCCCGCAAAAGCCAGCGGCAAATCGGTTGCAATGAGTTTGATCCCGCTGTGATTATATTTGACTCTCGATGCTCCGAAAATTGCCGCCGCCACGATGGATGACAACAGGATCGCGCGTTCCAGATCGCCAACGACAAACAGCAGCATTGCGGTGCACAAACACAGCGCAGCCGCAGCCAAAGTAAGATGCTCAAGGCTGCGTTCCGCCAACCAAAGCACGGCGAGAGCGATCAGGATGATCAGGGCCAACGACATCTCGATAGGATGCCAGAGGAATGATTTGGCGTCCACGATCGCAAAGCGGACATTCGCGAAGCACATTGAAATCTGTTAGGGGTCATCACGATGGAGCAGACATGACCGACCCCTTCGACATCAATCGCCGGAACTGGGACGAGCGCACCGTCATTCATGCACGCGATACCAACGGTGAATACATGCTCGACCGGTTTCGGGCGGGCGAGGATGCGCTGAGTGCGATTGAAGTGGCGGAACTCGGCGACATCAGGGGAAAGCGCGTCCTGCATCTGCAGTGCCATATCGGCCGCGACACGCTGTGCCTGGTGCGGCGCGGCGCGACGGTTACCGGGCTGGATTTTTCCCCGCCCGCGCTGGATGTGGCACGGCGCCTCTCCAATGAGACCGGGCTGAAGGCTGACTTCGTCGAGGGGACCGTCGATCAGGCCCCTGCCCTGACGCCCGGCCCGTTCGATCTCGTTTTCACCACCTGGGGCACCATTTGCTGGCTGCCCGATATGAAGAAATGGGCACAGACCATTGCGACCGTGCTGGCGCCGGGTGGCGAGCTCTATTTCGCGGACGCGCATCCCAGCTTCACGGTGATGGAAGAATTCGCCGGCAGGTTTGTTCCCACCTACGACTTTCAAACGCCTGCCGACCGGCCGCTGCAATTCGCAAACGAGACCACCTACACCGGCGATCCCACGATCATGTCGCATCGATCGACCCGCGAGTGGATCCACTCGCTTTCGGCCGTGCTCGGCGGCCTGATTGATGCCGGACTGACGATTACGATGTTCAGGGAGCACGAAGTGTTGCCCTGGCGCGGCCTGCCAAGCCTGGTGCCGGCATCGGAAAGGCTGTGGCGGCTTGCCGATGACGTGCCGCGCATGCCGTTGTCGTATTCGGTCAGGGCCAAAAAGACTTCGTGAAGTCAGCCAAGCGCCAGATCGAAAATGGCGACGCGTCTCGCCTCACGCGGTCTTGTATCAAGCGCTTTTGACATCAGGCCAGGCGACGACTTGTCCTGACATGACCAGCCGATCACGTCCTCCATTCTTGGCCGAATAGAGCGCCCGATCCGCTGCGGCAATCAGGGCCGCGTGCTCGGTCATGCTCTGGGCCGGGACATTCGTCGCACCGCCGAGACTGACCGTAATGAGTTTGGAAGGCGGGTTGAGCGCGTGCAGCATGCCGAGTTCAAGAAGCGCTTCACGCACCTTCTCGCCGACCTGCATGCAGCCTTCCGAATCGGTGTTGGGCAGGAGCAGCACGAACTCTTCGCCGCCGTAGCGGGCTGCCAGATCAGCCGGCCTGCGAATTTGCGCGTCCAGGATCCGCGCCAGCGCGCGCAGGCAGGCGTCTCCGGCCTGATGACCATAGTGATCATTGAATTTCTTGAAATGGTCGACGTCGATCAACAACAGCGATAGCGGCGTGCCATCGCGCCTGGCGCGCGCCCATTCCTCCGACAGGCGCTCGTCGAAATGCCGTCGGTTGGCCAATCCCGTCAATCCATCGGACGTGGCAAGGGCCGCCAGCTTGTTCTGCAAATCCTGCTGCTCCGTCATGTCGCGCGAGATTGCGACCACGCCGTCGATCTTGTTGGTCTCGGCCGCCCGCGTCACGCGCAGCGCCGTCTCGACCCAGATTTCGTTCTTCTCGCGGTGACGGACGCGATAGATGAGCCGCGCCTCTTCGGCCTCGCCGTTTTTCAATGAAGCGATGGCTTGCTCAACCCGCAGCCGGTCCTCCTCATTGATTGCCGCAAGGGCCGGCGCTCCCAGCAACTTGGCGGGGTCGTGGCCGAAAACGCGGGCGCATGATGGCGAAACGTAGAGAATCCGCTCATCCAGCCCGATACGCATCACCACATCGCTGCACTGTTCGGCCAGCAGGCGAAAGTCCGCCTCCTTGGCCACAAGGGCTGCCGCCATGCGCTGGCGCTGCAGCAGGTAACGCACGAAAGCAAAGCCGGTCAGCGCAATCACCAGCAAGAGGCCTGCGACGACAGCCAGCCGTGTGAACGATTGCTGGCGCCATGGCTCCAGCACATCGTCCTGCGCCTTGGTCGCCAGAACCAGGATGGGATATCGGCTGCTCAGCTGGTAGAAGCTCAACCGCTCAAGTCCGTCCAGCGGCGATTTGAAGTAATAGACGCTGGCACTGGGGCGGTCTTTCAGGGTCCGGAACAATGGCGACTTGGACATATCGCGTCCGACATTGCTGCCGTCTTCGTCACGGCTGCGCGCCAGCATGATGCCATCGGCATTCAACAGCGACACCGAGCCGTTCGGTCCGATGTCAAATCGCCGGTAGAATTGCGTGAAATAGGCCACGTCGATGCTGGTCAACACCACGCCGGCAAAACTGCCATCGGGATGATTGAAGCGACGGGACAGGGTGATGATCCATTGTCCTCCCGAACGACTCTTGACCGGCCGGCCGATCAGCGTCCCGCGCTCGGTGGAAGCGCGATGTTGCTGGAAGTAGTCGCGATCGCCGTTGTTGAGACCGGCCAGATTGACGTCTTCGGTGGTTGCGAGCCAGCGGCCGGTTTCATCATAGACGAAGATCCCGCGGATACGTTGCCGGTTGTACTTGCGCGATTGAAGAAACGTCCGGATCTTTTCGAGTGCTGCGGGGCTGGTTCCGCCGGTCTCCATGCGGTCAACCATTCCGGTTAGAATGGTGTCAGCCAGGTCAAACGTATCGTCGGCATGCTGCGTCAGCGAACGGGCAAGATTGGCCATGTCCACTTCTGCGTTCTTCAGGTCGACCTGCCGGGACTCCCATTCGCGCCAGCCGCTTAGCGCGAGAATTGCAACGCAAGCCAACGCCACAAATCCCGCCGCCCACAACGGGATATGTGCTTTGCCAATTTCCCGGCGGCTGGTGATCATCTTAAGGCTGCTCCGATCCGAGCAAATTTCCATGGAGGGCTTAACGCCGCGTTGCCTCTACGACAGCAACAGCAGAGTGGGTGAGCGTTTCACCCTCGCGCTGGATCGGATGTTAGGAATTGTGATCGTATTTCATTAACCATGGAGGTCGCTTTGGGCACGGCCCGCGGCAAGCTGCCCCAGAGGGAACGTCGTCCCCCGGCACGAGCGGGCACCAGGCGAGGCGCACAGCTACGCCGCGTTCAGGGCCTGCGCGATATCGGCGATCAGATCGGACGGATGCTCGATGCCGATCGACAACCGAATCGTGGAGTCGAGCACGCCGATTTTCTGGCGGATGTCGGCTGGAACGCCGGAATGGGTCATGCTCGCCGGCAGGCTGGCCAGCGACTCGGTGCCGCCGAGACTGACCGCCAGCTTGAAGATCTGCAGCGCATTGAGGAATTTGAAGGCGGCGGCCTGGCCGCCGACAATGTCGAACGAGAACGTCGAGCCGGCGCCGGTGCATTGCCCCGCGAACAGACGCCCGGCCGGCGAGTTCACATCGTGATGGCCGAGGTAATGGACATGCGCCACCTTGGCGTGGTCGCGCAGAAAATCCGCCACCAGCCGTGCGTTGGCGTCGGCCTTTTCCATGCGGATGCTCAAGGTCTCAAGCGACCTGGAAAGCATCCAGCAGGAATGCGGGTCAAGCTGGGTGCCGATCGCGCCGCGCAGCGCCTTGATGTCCTTCATCAAGGCTTTTGAGCCGAGCGCCGCGCCCGCGATCAGGTCGGAATGGCCCCCGATATATTTGGTCAGCGAGTACAATGACAGATCCGCGCCGTGTTCGATCGGCCGCTGAAACACCGGCCCGAGCAGCGTATTGTCGCACGCGACGATCGGCGTGTGATCCTGCGCCTCGCCGATGTTCTCGGCGACGCGGCGGACCATCGCGATATCGACGAGGCCGTTGGTGGGGTTGGCCGGCGTCTCAATGAAGATCATCGAAACCCGTCCCTTGCGCATGGCGTCCTCCGCCGCCAGCTGCACCGCGGCTTCGTCGATGCCGTCGGCAAAACCCACCGAGCTGATCGAGAGGCCCGCAAGCGTTTTCGTGAACAGGGTTTCCGTGCCGCCATACAGCGGTTGCGAGTGCAAAATGACGTCACCGGGGCGGACGAAGGCGAGGATCGCCGTCGAGATCGCCGACATGCCGGACGAGAACAGCGCGCATTTCTCGGTGCGCTCATAGACCGCAAGCCTGTCCTCGACGATCTCGCTGTTGGGATGATTGAACCTCGAATAGACTAGGCCGGCGCCCATCCCCTCGGGCGGCTCGCGCCGGCCCGAGACGAAATCGAAGAAATCCTGGCCGTCTTCGGCGGTCCGAAACACGAAGGTCGAGGTCAGGAACACCGGCGGCTTGACGGCGCCCTCCGACAATTGCGGATCGTAGCCGTAGTTCAGCATCAAGGTTTCCGGATGCAGCATGTGGTTGCCGATATGGGTCTTGGACGGAAACGGTTTCACCATGGCCTGCCTCGCTGGCTGCATTTCAGAAACGTTCCCCTTTGTGGGGGTCGTCAAAGACGGCGCGCCGGTCGCGTTGGGACGTGACGGCGTCCAACGACTCGGGTCACCGATCTCTGGAGCAGCCTAGCAACATCCGGGGATGAATTCACTGCGTTCGCAGGCAAGGCGATCACGTCGCCCGTGCGAGATGCTGTCGCAGCCGGGCCGGCAAAAGCGGCACAAGGCAAGAAATGAGGCAAGAAAGTTCGTCGCTTCGACCCAGACTGGTCAGCGCTCGGACCGCATATACGGGCTGCGCTCGGATATCTGCTTCAGTTCCGGCGCAACGTCCATCGTCTGGGTCACGTGCTGCGCTATATTGGTTCGCTTCGTGTTGGCCGGATTGCCCACAAACGCCCACATGACCACGCCAATCGCGAGCGTCGCGCCGCTTATCACCCCGATGTCTCGCTTCATTGCGATCTCCCGTTTTGTTTTCGGGTGTGCGCAAATCAAGCCAGCGGCTCGTGGTCGAAGTGTGGCTAATGCAAGATAGGCCGGCCGATCCCGGCAATGTGATGGCTGGACCGCGGCAGCGCTCAGCTCTTGCTTGGCGTGGCCGCGTCCGCAGACAATTTGCCGAGCATGGCGGTGAGTTCCTCATCGGCGCTGATGATCGTCTTGTTGCTGTCTGCCTCGCCCGCTGCAGGATCCACTGCAGTTGACGGCTCGGCGGGTGTGCCGGCAGCTGCCTGTCTGGCCGGTTCGACCGGCGAGGACGCGGAATCGGGCGATTTTTCGGAAAGCTTTAATGTCGACTCCGGCAGAGGGCTCGGCGGCCGACGGGCTGTCGTCGAGCTGCCAGCCGGATTGGGCGGCCTGGCGTCGTCAGCCAGCCTGCCATCGCCATGCGGCGCAACACTCTTGCTTGCTCTTCCGATGATGCCCTCAACGATGGCGGGAAGGCGCTGCTTGTCTATGTCAGCCAGGTATTCGCCGGCTAACTCGTCGACATATTGCTGGCCGTAGTCGGCCAACACGGAGGTTACCCGCGCGAGATCGACATCGCTTTCAACAAGCTGACGCCATGCCTGCATGTCATAGGAAACCGCCGGTGGGCTTATCGGCTTCGGGGGGTCGCGAGAGACGAGCGGTTCAGGAACCGGAGGCTGCGCCATGCTCTCATCGGCCGGAGCCCGGCTTAACGTTGAGACACTGACCCGCCGTCGCCTGTTCTCTGCCACCAGGAGTGACAGCAGGCCGACGCCCATCAGCAGGAACCCAACCGTCGCCCATACCAGCGTGACGCAAAGCAGAGCCCCGGCAATCAGCAATATCCATCCGGCAACGCGCACTAACAGGCCTTCTCCACCACACGGGCCAAATTCAACTGCTAAACGTGAGCGCTAATTCTCAACGCTTCCGGCAAGCTGCGCAACACAAGATTGCCGCCAGATCCGGTGACGGCCGGCCGGCCCTTTCGTTCGCCGATCCAGCCGTCGCGGGCGTGCAGTCTGCTACGCGCCGGTGACGCGCCAGATCACGTCGCCGACATCGTCCGCCATCAGCAGCGACCGGCCGTCGGGACCGACCACCACCCCGACCGGTCGTCCATAGGATTCCTTCTCGTCGGGCGCGAGGAAGCCGGAGAGAATATCCCGCGCCGGCCCTGACGGACGCCCATTCTCGAACGGCACGAAAACGAGCTTGTAACCGCTCAGCGTGCTGCGGTTCCAGGAGCCGTGCTGGCCGATCGCCATGCCATCGGGAAAGCCCGGCAGCGTGCCAGCGGGCACCCAGCAAAGACCGAGCGAAGCAGTGTGCCCGCCGAGCGCATAGTCCGGCGTGATCGCTTTGGCGACCATGGCCGGATCCTGCGGCACGCGATCGTCCACCGTCTGGCCCCAGTAGCAATAGGGCCAGCCGTAGAAGCCGCCCTCGCGCACCGAGGTCAGATAGTCAGGAGGGGTCTCGTCGCCGAGGCCGTCGCGCTCGTTGACCACAGTCCAGAGCACACCGGTCTGCGGCTCCCAGGCCATACCGACCGCATTGCGCAGGCCGCCGGCAAAGATACGGCTGGAGCCGCCGGCGAGATCGAGCTCGTGGATCGCGGCGCGGCCTTCTTCCACTTCCATGCCGTTGTCGGCAATGTTGGTGAGGGAGCCGACACCAGCGTAGAGCTTCTTGCCATCCGGGCTCGGCAGCAGGCTCCGCGTCCAATGTCCGCCCGGCTTGAAGGTGACGAGTTTGCGACCTGTTGCCGTGATGCGGTCGGCATTCGCCACATAGGGGAATGCCACCACGCCATCGGTGTTGCCGACATAGAAATTGTCGCCCACCAGCGCCATGCCGAACGGCTGGTTCAGCCCCTCCATGAAGACCCCGCGTTTTTCGGCGACGCCGTCGCCATCCGCATCGCGGAGCAGCGTGATGCGGTTCGCGCTTTCGCCAAGCGCCGCGGCCCGCCGCATCGTCGCCTGCATCGCATAGCCGAACACGTTTCTGACCGGACCTGGGACCTGGTTCGACTCCGCAATCAGGACGTCGCCGTTGGGCATCACGTTGATCCAGCGCGGATGTTTCAGGCCGGTCGCAAATGCATTGACCTTGAGCCCCGGTGCGGCCGTCGGCTTCTGCCCCTTGTCCCAGCCCCTCGCCGACGGCATCTTGAGCGTCGGAATGGCGCCCTGAGGCTTCGCCTCCGGCACCACAGGCGTGCTGCCCCAGGCAGGTGCAGGCGCCGCGCCCTGCAATTTGCGCCAAAACAAGGCAGCCGCGCCGATCAGCGCGACGATACGCGCAAAAATTGCAGAAAAGTTCATGTCATTCCCCATTGGATCGTGCGCACACTAGAACAAGATCGGTTCTGATCAAATCAGAACCGATCTTGCTCCAGATCTCTGTTCTTGACGCGTTTTCTTGACGCGAACCGGTATCCACTTCGCTCGAAAACGCTATAGCCGACGTCTCCGCGCGTTGAAACCTCGCGCGCTGAACCGCAGGTCTGGATTGCGTCGAAAAAGCAGATCGTGAAAGTCAGCCCAATGCTGTAAAAGCCGATCCGCTGTCAAAGCTCAATCTGCGGAGGGTCACGCTCGGCGAGGAACCCGCGAATCATGAACGGGATTTATCGATGAGCGTCGGATTGATCGCCCTTCTCGACGATATCGCGGCGATCGCAAAGGTGGCAGCGGCTTCCCTTGACGATGTGGTCAGCCAGGCCGCCAAGGCGGGGGTAAAGGCGGCCGGCGTCGTCATCGACGATACCGCGGTGACGCCGGGTTACGTGATCGGATTCGCGGCCAAGCGCGAGCTACCGATCGTGGGCAAGATCGCGGCGGGATCGCTTCGCAACAAGCTCCTGATCCTGCTTCCCGCTGCACTGGCGCTCAGCTACTTCCTGCCCTCGGCGATCACGCCGCTGCTGATGTTTGGCGGGGCCTATCTCTGCTACGAAGGCGTTGAAAAACTGTACGAAGCCGTCATGCCCCATCATGCGCACCAGCATGAGGCCGAGCTCGGCACGGTGGCGTTGCAGGCGCAGACGCTCGAGGACCAGAAGGTCGCGAGCGCGATCAAGACCGACTTTATCCTTTCGGCGGAGATCATGGCGATCACACTGGCGGCCCTGCCCGCTGGCAGCATCCTGAAACAGGCCGTCGTGCTGGCGGTTGTCGCAATCGTGATCACTGTCGCGGTCTATGGCCTGGTGGCGCTGATCGTGAAGGCCGACGACGCCGGTGTGGCGCTGGCGCGCAACGACAATGTCTCAGCAATCGCCAGTATCGGCCGCGGTCTGGGACACGCCCTTGTCCGGGGCATGCCCATCTTCCTGATCTTTCTCAGCGCCATCGGCACCGCCGCCATGATCTGGGTCGGCGGCGGCATCATCTTGCACGGCATGGAGGTGTACGGCCCGCCGTCCATCCGTCATGGCGTCCACGCCGCGACCGACGCTGCGGCCCATGCCCTGCCGGCGGTCGCCGGTTTGCTCAAATGGATCGTCGAGGCGGCCATATCCGGGATCATTGGACTGGTGGTCGGCGCTGCCTCGATCCCGATCATTGGATTTGCCGTTGCGCCGGCGTGGAAGCGATTGAAACAGCTTCTGCCGGGCTGACAACAAAACGCCCAGGATTGATCGCTCAGCCCTGGGCGACTTGCGTATCGCTATTTTGGAATGCAGGTACCGCCAGTGTGCCCCGGATAAAATAACGCGCCGCAGACGGAACCACCGGTAACCCAGACCCCAAAGCCGTAGCCTCCAACCCTAATTTCGATTCCGACGTAGCCCTTGTCGGCAACGACGGTGACGGCGCCGCCGTTCACGGCATCGAGTTCGTCCATGCTCAGTTCGTTGATTGCATTGCTCATGTCGCGCTCCCAAATCGGCGGGGGAATTCCCGACCTCCAACGACTGCAACGTTAGGGTGCTGCAAGGATTGCTGCCGTGATGGATGTCACGAATGCCGGCGCCGACCTGCTTGCCGGACGAGCCAGGGCCGCGCGCCCCGGGTTATTCCGCCTTGGTGGTCTCTTGCGCGGGGTTCGCCGCAACCGCAGGTCCGCCGCCGAGCAGCCTTGCGAGGCTGCGGGCGCGCCTGGTGTCGATGCTGACATAGGCGGTCATGCCGGCGCGCAGCGGCGGCTCGCCGGGCCGCGCAACCAACTGCAGCCGCACCGGCAGGCGCTGCACGACCTTGACCCAATTGCCCGAGGCGTTTTGCGCCGGCAGGATCGCAAACTCCGCGCCGGTCGCCGGGCTGATGCTTTCCACCACGGCGTCCCAGGTGATTTCGGGGTGCATATCGAGCACGACCTTGGCCTTCTGCCCCACCGTCACATAGGTCAGGTCCGTCTCCTTGAAATTCGCCTCCAGCCAGGGTCTGCGGTCGGTGACCAGCGCGAACAGCGGTGTCTGCGCCTTGACCTGCTCGCCGAGCTGCAGCTTGAAATTGACCACCACGCCCGCTTTCGGCGCCTTGATCTCGGTATAGGCAAGGTCGAGCGCGGCGCGATCGCGTACCGCCAGCTTTTCGCGCACCGCCGCGAACGCATCGGTCGGCCGGTCGGGCCTGCCGCCGAGGGCTGCCTCGACGCGCGCGATGCGCTGGTGCAGCACGGCGACGCGATCTTCGCCTTCCTGCTCCTCGCTGTTGGTCTGCTCGACCTTCGCGGTCGAGGCGACGCCGCGTCCGGACAATTCACGCTGGCGCCTCGCCAGGGACTGGAGATACGACAGCTTGTTCTCCGCTTCCTTTGTCTCGGCCCGGATCTCGCGCAGGCTGGCCTTGAGCTGCTCGACGGCGGCGCGCGCGGAATCAATTTCGGCTTCGGCCTTGGCGAGCGCCAACTGGTAGGGCGTCGGATCGAGGCGAAGCAGCACGTCACCGGCGGCGACGGCCGAATGATCGTGGATCCGCAACTCGGTGATGCGTCCCTGAACCTCGCTGGCAATCTGGGCGATGTCGGCCTTGACGAACGCGTTCTCGGTCGAGATGTGGCGGCCGCCCTGCAGCCAGAACGCCAGCGCGCCCACCAGGACCAATAGAGGCACGCCAACCAGCGCCAATCGCTTCATCCGCTTGGTCATGGCACGGCCCTGCCGTTGAGCCGGCTTGTCGCCACGGGAGCCCGCTTTCGCGGGGCCGCCGCCAACTCCCGCTGCGCACCCTCGCCGTCATCCGCCGACACCAGGGTTTTCTTGATGCGCTGCAACAAAGCCATCAGCTGTTTGCGTTCGGGACCGGCGAGATCGGCCAGCCCGGCATCGACCGTATCCTCGGCGATACGCCAGATCCGCTTGTGGACCCGCTCGGCCTCCTTGGTCAGATACACGCGCTTGACGCGGCGGTCGTCCGCTTGCGTGCGGCGTTCGACCCAGCCATTGGCCACCAGGCGGTCGATCATGCGGCCGGCGGTGGCCTTCTCGACCTCCATCATCTCGGCCAGTTCGGAATGCGAGGCGCCGGGGCGCCGGTGCAGGCGGGTCAACACCAGCCATTGTGCCCGCGTGATGCCGAGGCGGCGCACGCGGCGATCGAACTCGGTCCGCAACAGGCGGGCAACGTCCGAAATCACAACCCCAATATATTCATCGGTATTCGACATGGCGCTGTTGTAGCCGCCCTGAAATTAGTAAGCTAGGTTAGTATCTGACAGCTGCTGCCGCAAGGGACATCGCCTTGAGTTCCACCAGCATGGAGGCCGAGGACCCTGCCGGGACCATGTCCACGGCGCAGCGGTATTTGACGCTGATGACGGTCGTGCTCGGCTCTTCGCTGTACGGCACGGCGCTGCTGACGACATCGACCATCCTGCCGCAGATGCAGGGCGCGCTGTCGGCGACCCAGGACGAGGTCGCCTGGGTGATGACCTTCAACATCCTGGCGACCGCTGTCGTGACGCCGATGACGGGCTGGCTGGTGTCCCGCTTCGGCAGCAGGCGCGTGATGGTGTGGTCGGTCGGATGGTTCACGCTGGCGACGCTGCTCTGCGGCATGGCGCAATCGCTCGAGGGGCTGGTGCTGTGGCGCATCCTGCAGGGCGGCGCCGGGGCGCCGCTGGTACCGCTGTCGCAGTCGATCCTGTTCGCGACCTTCCCGCGCCGCCAGCACTC
Source organism: Bradyrhizobium sp. JYMT SZCCT0428 (assembly GCF_018131075.1). Taxonomy (GTDB): domain Bacteria; phylum Pseudomonadota; class Alphaproteobacteria; order Rhizobiales; family Xanthobacteraceae; genus Bradyrhizobium. The sequence continues at coordinate 42,890 of NZ_JAFCLS010000015.1, forward strand.
CATGGTGATGTCGATCTTCGGCATGGCGGTCGCGGTCGCGCCGGTGTTCGGCCCGGTGTACGGCGGCTATCTCGCCGAGGCGCATAGCTGGCGCTGGTCGTTCTACATGCTGGTGCCGATCGGGATCGCGGCCACCATCGGAATGGCCTGGACGCTGCCTTCCGACAACCAGTTGACCAAGGTCCGCTTCGACTGGACCGGCTTCATCGCGCTGGCGACCGCGCTGGCGGCCATCCAGCTGGTGCTCGCGCGCGGCGCGCGGCTGGACTGGTTCGACTCGACGGAGATCGTGGTCGAATGCCTGATTGCCGGCATCGCGTTCTATGTTTTCCTTATTCACAGCCTCGGCGCCCGCAATCCGTTCGTGAACCTGAAACTCCTGACCGACCGCAATTATGCGATCGGGCTGGCGCTGGTGACGATCTACGGCATGCTGAACTTCACGCCGATGGTGTTGCTGCCGCCGCTGCTGCAGCAGCAGGCCGGTTATCCCGACGCCCTGGTGGGACAGGTGATCGGATCGCGCGGCCTCGGAATGCTGGTCGGTTTCATGTTCGCCGGCTTGATGAACCGGCTCGATCCGCGCCTCACCATGGCCTTCGGCTTTGGCCTGCAGACCGTGGCGGGGCTGTGGATGCTGACCTTCGACCTCAACGTCACGATGGAGATCCTGGTCATCAACAGCGTGATCCAGGGATTTGCCGTCGGCGTCGTCTGGGTGCCGATCACGGCGGTCGCGTTCGGCACGCTGGACGCCAAGCATTATGCGGAAGCGTCCGCCATCTTCCATTTGCTGCGCAATATCGGATCGAGCTTCTTCATCTCGCTTTCGATCGCCGAAATCGTGCGCACCTCAGGCACCAATTACAGCCGGATGACCGAGATGATCTCACCCTATAACCGCGCGCTGACGACGCCGGGCCTGACCGGCGGGTGGAATTTCGACACCGTGCCGGGCCTTGCCAAGGTAGCCAAGGAGATTGCCCGCCAGTCGATGATGATCGGCTATCTGAACGCGTTCACGATGTACACGGTGACGTCGGGCCTCGCCGTCCTGTTCGTCCTGATGGTCCGGGGCCGCAAGACGGCGGCTTGATGCGAGGCAAGATCACCGGTTTCTTACGGACGCCGGCCGTCGCGTTTCCGTGATAAGTGTTTCGCAAACCGGCTTTGATGAAACAATTCTGTCCACCAACGAAGCCATTTTAGTGATCTGGCGAACACTTCCTGAAACCATTGTCAGGCATACTGAGGCGTTACTGAAGAAGCAATTTCACCAGACCAGCGGTGGCATCCTCAACGAAGTGGAACACGCCATGCTTTCAGAAAAATTCTTTCTGCTGTTGGAAACCCTCCGGAGCGAGGCCGAGCGAAGTCCGACCTATTCGGACGGCAGCACAAGAGTGATCAGCACCTCGCCGCACGTCCCGGTCCAGCTGCCTGCCGCCAGCCGGAAGTAGAACGGGCTTCGGCCAGTCGCGCTCTCGTGCCGCCCAAACGCACGACGCCGCACCCTGTTAGGCACGGCGTCGCTTCGCGGCAACCTTGGCTGACCGATCAACCCACGTTCTTCGGGCCGATCGGGAAATCACCCTTCGGGCCGGGCTTCGGGTCGAGCGTTCCATCCATGATGCAGTAGCCAATTCCCAATGCAACGCCCAAGGCGATGAAGGGAAACCAGCCGCCGCTGACCTGGTCCAGTCTGGCATCAGACAACTGGGCAAGACCGTCGGCGTTCAGGGTTGCTTGCGTGTTGGCCATCATTGTCTCCTCAATAGGCCGTCCACCCCCCGACGCCCATTCAAGGGCCTGAGATCGTCGAGGGTCGGCATCGAGGCTGGCCAAAACCGGATGTTTGCGCTGTGACTGGAATCACGGTGTCAGCCCGCCACTGCGTTCAACCCGAGCACCCAACGCAAAAACGCGGCGCCAAGGCGCCGCGTTTCGCTATCGCTCATTCGTCACGTGCGTAGCGATCAGCTCGCCACCGCCGACGACGGCATGTCGCGCTCGCGCTTCATGACGATCTTGTTGAGTGCGCCGAGATAGGCTTTTGCCGAAGCCACCAGCGTATCCGGATCAGACCCCTTCGAGGTCATCGAGCGGCCTTCATGGGCGAGCCGCACTGAGACCTCGGCTTGAGCGTCGGTGCCTTCCGTGACCGCGTGGACCTGGTACAGCTCGAGCTTGGCCTCGTGCGGCACCAGCGCCTTGATGCAGTTGAACACCGCATCGACCGGGCCGTTGCCTTCGGCTTCCTCGATCTTGATCTGGCCGCCGATGTCGAGCTTCATGGTAGCGCGCTGCGGCCCATGGGTGCCCGCGATGACAGTCAGCGACGTCAGCTTGATACGGTCATGCGAGTTGGCGATTTCCTGGTCGACCAGCGCCTCGATGTCCTCGTCGTAGATGTCCTTCTTGCGGTCGGCCAGCGCCTTCATCCGCACGAACGCGTCTTCCAGCTGGTTGGCGCCGAGCTTGTAGCCCATCTCCTCCAGCTTGTGCACGAAGGCGTGGCGGCCGGAATGCTTGCCCAGCACCAGCGACGACTTCTTCAGGCCGATCATCTCGGGGCGCATGATCTCGTAGGTCGAGGCGTCCTTCAGCACGCCGTCCTGGTGGATGCCGCTTTCATGGGCAAACGCGTTGCGGCCGACGATCGCCTTGTTGTACTGCACCGGGAACGAGGTTGCCGCCGACACCAGTTTCGAGGCCCGCGTCAGCATGGTGGTGTCGATCTTGTTCCACCACGGAAACACGTCGTTGCGGACGTTCATCGCCATCACGACTTCTTCCAGCGCGGCGTTGCCGGCCCGCTCGCCGATGCCGTTGACGGTGCATTCGATCTGGCGCGCGCCGCCGGCGATACCGGCCAGCGAATTCGCCACCGCCATGCCGAGGTCGTTGTGGCAGTGTACGGAGAAGACCGCCTTGTCGGAATTCGGCACCCGCTCGATCAGCGTGCGCATGAAGCGGGTGTATTCCTCGGGCGTCGTGTAGCCGACGGTGTCGGGAATATTGACCGTGGTGGCGCCGGCCTTGATCACGGCTTCGACGATGCGGCAGAGATAGTCCATCTCGCTGCGGGTGGCATCCTCGGCCGACCATTCGACGTCGTCGATCTGGTTGCGGGCGCGGGTGACGTTGGCGATCGAGAGCTCCATCACCTGCTCGGGCGTCATGTTCAGCTTGACGCGCATGTGCAGCGGCGAGGTCGCGATCACGGTGTGGACGCGGCCGCGCCGGGCGAATTTCACCGCTTCGGCGCAGCGGTCGATGTCCTTTGGATTGGCGCGCGACAGGCCTGCGATGACGGAATTCTTGGAGCGGCGGGCGATCTCGCTGACGGCCTGGAAATCCCCTTCGGAGGTGATCGGAAAACCGGCCTCGATGACGTCGACGCCCATGTCGTCGAGCATCTCGGCGATCTCGATCTTTTCCTCGAACGTCATGGTGGCGCCGGGGCACTGCTCGCCGTCGCGCAAGGTGGTGTCGAATACGATTACGCGGTCCTTCTCGGACTTATTGGCTGTGGTCATCTGCAACTTCCTTTGGGTGGTGCGCCGTTTTTGGGCGCTGAAGGGTTCCTTGATCTCACGCAACCCCTGAGTGCCCAGGCGCAACCGCCCAGACGGCCCTCAGGGGCCGATAAGAAGCAGAAGCCCGCCAATAAGGAGGGTGGGCAAGGACGCAGCCGGAATCGCGAGAGCACGAACGGCCGAGGCCGATCCACCCTGAACTCCAACATTTTCGCTGCGAATCAGCATTGCCAGACCCTTGAGGAGACGAAATCCTTAGCCAAAACCATTGACGGTTCGTTGCCGGGACTACGTTCCATGGCCGTTCTAGACGAGAAATATAGCCGGCCGCAATGCCAAAAGATGGTCAGGATGGATGACCTAACGGGCCAAACGCGCCGCAGGGTAAACGGCATCCTGCCGTCAGCCCCCGGGACACGCACCCGTGAGGGGACCGACCTCTCCTTCCCCGTCGTTGCGCCGGGTTGAAAGCCAGGCCGCGCGAACCATCTCTAGCGAGGGTGGAGATTTGTAAAATGGAGCGGCGCATGAGCCCTCGGTTTCTCCTGCTGACCTTGCTGGCGGCCTTTGGCCTTGCGGTTCTGTTTGCAACGCTCACGACGGTCCGGCAGCTGCACATCCAAACGTCCGCGATCACGCAACCGCAGCACCGGGGTTGAGCGGACCGGATACGCCTTACGCTGATGTCACATTTGTTCCACCATCCCTGAGCGCTTAAAGCCGCATGGTGATGCGTGGATGCCGACTGTATGACCGGTGATCGGTTCATGGACGAGGCACGCGGTTGGACAGGTTTCAGATCGGCAGTCACTTTATTGCACTCGCCGCCGCCTTCGCGCTCGCGGTGCCGATCGGCTGGGATCGCGAGAAGCGGGCGCGAAGCGCCGGGTTGCGAACCTTTCCGCTCGTCGCTTTGGCCAGTTGCGGCTTCGTGCAAGCCAGCGAAAACCTGCTCGTGCATTCACCCGACGGCATGGCGAAAGTCATCGAAGGGCTGATTACCGGCATCGGCTTCATCGGCGGCGGCGCCATTCTCAAACAGGGCACCTCCGTTCACGGCACCGCGACCGCCGCAAGCCTGTGGGCGACCGGTGCGATCGGCGTTTCCGTCGGCCTCGGCAGTTATGACGTCGCCGTCACGGTTGCCATTTTCACCTTCCTGACGTTGCGCCTCCTGACGCTCGTCAAGGACGAGAGCGATGAAGGCGAAGGTGGCAAACCCGATCGGACCTGACGGGGTGACAGCTGAAGGTGCCTTGTTGCGTTAGCCGCTGCCTCAACTTTTGCGTAAAGCCGGTTTATGGACGTAAGCTGCCGGGTACCGATCCGACAGGAGGCTGTCCCATGCCAAAGAAGGGGGTAACGGGCCATGACGAGTGGGTGGTGACCCAGGCACTCGCCACGGCCCTGGTCGCGCTCGAACAGCTTCCGGAGAAGATTCAGCCGCGACCCCATATGGAGGACTTGCGAAAACTCCTGATTGCCGGCTGCGCCCCCGGTAGCGAGGGTCTGCATCTGGCCCAGGCGAAGTGCCGGTTGTTCCCACAAACCGACCCGGAGACGATCTACCGGGAGTATGGCCTGGAGGGCGGTCGGGACTGAAGGGTCAGTAGGATGGGTAGAGCGCAGCGAAACCCATCGCTCTCTGCGCCGCGGATGAAATGGTGGGTTTCGCTGCGCTCTACCCACCCTACTTCTTCGCAACCTCACCCTTCTCCTCCGCCAGCAGCGCCTCGCGTACCTGCTTGAACTCGCTGCGGTCGGCCTTGTCGACCTCGGGGAAACGCAGATCCAGCCTGTCGAGCGCGCTGACGATAGTCGAGCCGATCACGACGCGGGCGAACCATTTGTGGTCGGCCGGCACCACATGCCATGGCGCGTGGCGCGCCGACGTGTGACGGATCATGTCCTGGTAGGCGGCCTGGTATTTTGCCCACAGCTTGCGCTCGGCAATATCGGCCAGCGAGAACTTCCAGTTCTTGGCGGGCTCGTCCAGCCGGGCGAGAAAGCGCTCGCGCTGCTCTTCCCTGGAGATGTTGAGGAAGAATTTCAGGATCACGGTGCCGTTGCGCGCGAGGTAACGCTCCATGCTGGAGATATCCTCGAACCGCTCGCGCCAGATGTTCTTGGTCACCAGTTTTTTCGGAATCTTCTGCTTGCCGAGAATCTCGGTGTGCACGCGCACGACAAGGCATTCCTCGTAGTAGGAGCGGTTGAAGATGCCGATCCGGCCACGCTCGGGCAGCGCGATCATGCTGCGCCAGAGAAAATCGTGGTCGAGCTCCCTGGTCGATGGCTGCTTGAACGACGTGACCTCGCAGCCCTGCGGGTTGATGCCGTCGAACACGCTCTTGATCGCCGAGTCCTTGCCGGCGGCGTCCATGCCCTGAAACACCAGAAACATCGACCAATTGTCCTGCGCGTAGAGCTTTTCCTGATAATCGCTCAGTCGCTTGCGGTTGGCCTCGATGATCTTCTCGCCCTTGTCCTTGTCGAGACCGCCCTTCTCGCTGGTCTTGTGCGATTTCAGGTGAAATTCGCTTGTCCCGTCAACGCGAAACGGGGCGACAAAGGGTTTCAGGGTATCGCCAAGCGGTTGCTGTGATTTCTTGCTCATGAGGCCACGGGCTTCTGCTCCCCAGATTTCTTGGGTTGCGTCTTGAACCGATCCATGACGCTACCAAGAATGCCCTTGGGAAGGAATATGATGAACAGCACCAGCAGCACGCCATAAACGAGGTTGTCCCAGCCCACCGCCTTGGTCCCGAACCAGATGCGCAGAAATTCGGCAAGCAGGATCGTGATGATGGCGCCGACCGTCGGCCCGAACGAAACGTAGACGCCGCCGACGATGACGGCGAACACCATCTGCAGCGACACGGCGATGCCGCTGACCGTGTCGGGCGAGATGAACATCTGGTACTGGCAGTACAGCGCGCCCGCCAGCGCCGTCATCAGCGCGCTGATGATGGTGATCTTGAGTTTTTCGAAGGTGACGTTGACGCCGGCGGCGGCCGCTGCGTCCTCGTCGTCCGAGATCGCCTCCATGGCGTAGCGGCTCATGCTGCGGTCGACCCATTGCCAGATCAGAAGTCCGACCACCCAGACGAACAGCGCGATCAGATACCACGTCGTCTTGTCGTCGAACTGCAGCGCCAGCAACTGGCTGCCCTTGGTGCGGTTCGGCGTGTAGCCGAGCGAGCCGCCGGTATAGTCGCGCGTCGCGGTGATGACCTGCAGCACGATGCCGGACAGCGCCAGCGTCACCAGCACGAAATAATGCCCGGTGATGCGGAATCGGAAACATGGATAGGCGACGATGACCGCGAGCACGCCCGCCGCCACCATGCTGAGCGGAATGCCGATCCACGGCGAGACGCCGAGATGGTTCCAGAGCAGCGCCGTGACATAGGCGCCGACGCCCATGAAGCCGCCATGGCCGAGCGACACCAGGCCGAAGCGACCCATGATCGACCACGAGGTGTAGGCGAACGACCAGATCAGGATCAGCACCAGGATGTGCAGATGATAGGGGTCGCGATAGACGAAGGGCAGCGCGATCAGCGCCGCTATTCCGACGGCCCAGGCAATGGTTCGTGCGTTCACGAGCGCCTCGCGAAAAGGCCGGCGGGCCGGATGAACATCATGACGATGAAGAAGGCGAAGGCGAGCACGTAGCCCCATTCGAGGTCGGAGAACAGGCCGCCGAGCGAAATGATCTCGGCGAACACGAACGCCGCGATGAAGCCGCCCACGAAGTTGCCGAGCCCGCCGAGCACGCAGATCAGGAAGGTGATCGGCCCGAACGACAGGCCGACAAAGGGATGCACGTCGTATTGCAGCACGAGGAGACAGGCCGCCAGCCCCGCCAGCGCGCCGCCCAGCGCCGAGGTGACGAGGTAGATGCGCTTGGTGTCGACGCCCATCAGCGACATGATCTGGCGGTCCTGTGAGATGGCGCGGATCGCGGTGCCGGTATAGGTGCGGGTCATGAAGAAATAGACGCTGACCATGCCGATCAGGGCGGCGGCAAAGGACAACAGCCGCGAATAGCTGAAGTGCATCTCACCGAGCGCCAGTACCGGCAGGCGGATGCCGAGATTGCGGAAGTCGATGCCGAAGGCGACGGTGGCAAAGCTCTGCAGGATGAACAGCACGCCGCCGGTGGCGAGCAGCTGGTTGATCGGCGGCGCGGTGAGCAGCGGCGCGATCACGATGTAGTGCAATGCTGCGCCCAGCAGCGCGACCAGCAGGATGGTCAGCGGCGCCGCCGCCCAGTACGGCAGGCCGTAAAACTGGACCAGATAGTACATGCCGTACATACCGATCATGACCAGCTCGGCATAGCAGATCCAGGTCACGTCGATGACGCCGAAGATCAAATTGAGCCCCAGCGCCAGCAGCGCCAGCACCCCGCCGAGCAGGATGCCGTTGACCACGGCTTCCAGCAGATAGATGTCGAAGATATCAAGAAATCCCTGCATCGCTTGTCTGTCCTAAACGCCGAGATATGCCTGCTTGATCGTGTCGTTGCTCATCATCTCCGCCGAGGTGCCGGACGCGCGGATGCTGCCGGCCTCGAGCAGGTAGGCGCGGTCGACCACGCGCAGCACCTGCTGCACGTTCTGCTCGACGATCAGCACCGTCAGCCCGCTGGCGCGGATCCGCTTCACCAGTTCGAACACCTGCTGAACCACGACCGGCGCCAGGCCCGCCGACGGCTCGTCGAGCAGCAGCAGTTTCGGGTTCGACATCAGCGCGCGGCCGATCGCGCACATCTGCTGTTCACCGCCCGACATGGTGCCGGCCATCTGGCTGCGGCGTTCCTTCATGCGCGGAAACAGGTCGAACACGAATTCCAGCCGCTCGGCATATTTGGCGCGGGCGCCTTCCATGTAGGCGCCCATCTTCAGATTGTCGTCGACCGTGAGCCGCGGAAACAGCCGGCGGTTTTCCGGCACATGGGCGATGCCGAGGCTGACGATGCGATGCGCCGGGGTCGCCAGCACGTCGGTGCCTTCCATCGAGATCGAGCCTCTGGTGGGCCGGATCAGGCCGGAGATCACCCGCATCAGCGTGGTCTTGCCGGCGCCGTTGGGGCCGATCACGCCGACCGCCTCGCCCGCCTTGACGTCGAGGCTGACGCCGAACAACGCCTGGAAGGTGCCGTAACCCGCATCGACCGATTTCAATTCGAGCATGCCTAGTCCCCTGCCCGCCGGCGCGCTTCCCCGGCCGCAACCTGGGTCGAATCCGCATCGGTGCCGAGATAGACCTCGATCACGCGGGGATCGCTCGACACCGCACTCGGCAAGCCTTCGGAAATCTTTTCGCCGTGATCGAGCACCATGACGCGATCGACCACCCGCATCAGCACGCCCATGATGTGCTCGACCCAGATGATGGTGATGCCGAGTTCGTCGCGGATCTTGCGCAGCATGTCCGCCGCCGCATCCATCTCTTTCTCGTCGAGGCCGCCGAGGCTTTCGTCGGCGAGCAGAAGTTTCGGCCCGGTCGCCAGCGCTTTCGCCAGTTCGAGCTTCTTCAGGCCGGCGGCCCCGAGGCCGTCGACGGTGGCATGGCGATTGGTGGTCAGGCCGACCATATGAAGCGCCTTTTCGGCGGCCTCGTTGGCCTTGGCACGACTGTGGCTGCCCTGGCCGTAGTAACCGGCCAGCGCCACGTTTTCGAAGATGCTGAGCCGGTGAAACGGCCGCGGGATCTGGAAGGTGCGGCCGATGCCGCGGTTGATGATGCGATGCGGCGCGACGCCCGCGATCTCCGCGCCGTCGAACAGAATCGAACCGGCGGTCGGGACCAGCGTGCCCGACAGCATGTTGAAGATCGTGCTCTTGCCGGAGCCGTTCGGCCCGATCAGGCCGAGAATCTCGCCCTGCTCGACCCGGAACGATACGTTGTTGACCGCGGTGAAGCCGCCGAAGCGCTTCACCAACCCGTTCACCGTCAGCACCCCAGATACTCCGCTAACCTACTGGCTGCTGAAGGTGGTGCCCTTCGGCAGGGGCAACACGGCCTCGCGTTGCGCCTGGCTCTTCGGCCACACCACATACGACTTGTCGTCGACATACTGGATCACCACCGGGAACGAACGCTCGTTCTGGCCGGCCATCTGCTGGCCTTCGCCGTAGAACTTGACGCCGAAACCGAGCATGGTGCCGCCTTCCGGCAAATCGACTTCGAGCGAGGCCTTGCGCAGCGCCTCGGGATCGACGCCGCCATATTTCTTGATCGCGCGCGGCAGCACTTCGGTCATGAAGACGTAGGTATTCGACGCGGCCATGCCGACATGGGCGGAGCGGATGGCGACGCCGGGCTTGGCCTTGTCGAATTCCTCGCCGACCATCTTGATCATCGGCGGCAGCTTCGGATCCATCGACTTCTGGTTGGCAAGCCAGATCGAGATCGGGTCGGTGTTGAAGACGTAGTTGACGTCGGCGCCGAGGCCTTCCTTCAGCTTCTCGTAGACGCCATAGCCAGCGCCATGGCCGACCAGCGCGCCGAACTTCAGGCCCTGCTCGCGCGCCTGGCGCAGCAGCAGCGTGATGTCGGGGTTGTAGCCGGTGTGGAAGACCACGTCGGGCCGGCCGCGCTTCAGCTTGGTGACGAGCGCGGACAGATCCGGCGCGGTGGCGGAATAGCCCTCCTTCAGGACGACGTTGAAGCCGGCCTTCTTGGCGCCCGCCTCATTGCCCTTCGACACGTCGACGCCATAGGCGCCGTCCTCATGGATGATCGCAACCCGCAGGTCCTTCGGCTCCTTGCCGAACTTTTCCTTGGAGTTCTGGGCGATGAAATCCATCGTCATCAGGCCGAACTGATCGCCACTGGCCTGCGGACGGAAGATATACCTGAAATTCTTGTCGGCGAGCACCGCCGAGGAAATGCAGGTGGTGATCCACATGAACTTCTTCAGCTGCTCGACGCGGGCGGCCACCGGCACGCATTGCGCCGACGAGAAGAAGCCGAGCAGCATGTCGACCTTTTCCTGCTCAACGAGGCGGATCGCCTCGTTGATGGCGACATCGGGCTTGCTCTGCGCGTCGGCGTAAACCGCCTCGATCTTGTAGCCTTCGACGCCGGTCTTGCTGAAATGGTCGAGCATGATCTTGGCGCCGGTGTACTGCAGCTCGGAACCGCCGCCGGCCAGCGGGCCGGTCAGGTCGTAGATCACGCCGATCTTGATCTTCTTTTCCTGGGCCTCGGCGGCAACCGCCATCCCCAGCACCGCCACCGCGGCGGACAGCCCGACAAACAGGCGCGCAACCTTGTGCCCCGGCATCAAATCCTCCCTGTATATGGTGCGATGCACCTTTTTGTTTTTGTCTTCTTTTTTCGACATCACACGGGTAGCGCCGTGTGATGTCAAGGCAATAACCGAGGTTACACTGTCGCGGCACCTCGGCATCCGAAAATATCACTCGCAGCACAACCGATGCGCGTAGCGCTCATTCATCGGATGTTAAACATCGGATGATTGCTAGCATACATCACCCATGCTAGCAAATCGCAAATCTCAGCCAAATCTCAACAACGTCAAGAGGAGAAGGGGGTGGCCAAGCCGAAGAGCGCCGACAAGCGTGTCAAGCCGGGGCGCATTCGCAACGTGTTGACGACACTCGGCCGCGAAATTGCGCAGGATCTCATTCCGGTCGGAGCGGCCCTGCCACCGGAGCCGGATCTCGAAACCCGCTTCGGCGTCGGACGCGGCGTGGTGCGGGAGGCCATCAAGACGCTCGCCGCCAAAGGACTGGTCAGCGTCCGCCCCCGGCATGGCACCCACGTGCTGCCGCGCAGTGAATGGAGCCTGCTCGACCGCGACGTTCTGAGCTGGCTGGTCGGCAAGGACGAGCCGGGCCGCGATCTTCTGCTAGCCATCCAGGAAGTCCGCTCGATCATCGAGCCGGCGGCCGCGGCGCTCGCCGCCGAGCGCGCCACCAAGAACGACCGCTGGCGGATCAATGCGGCTTTGGCCGCGATGGAAACCGCGCAGGACCAGGCCAGCACCATCGCCGCGGACAAGGCGTTTCATCTCGCGATCCTCGACGCCACGCATAACCCGGTGCTGCAGGGCTTCCGTGGCGCCATCGACACCATCCTGAGCACGGTTTTCATTGTCGCCGTGGGCAGCGCCGGCTGGTTCCGGGACAATTTGCCCAACCATGCCGCCGCCGCACGCGCGATCGAGAGCGGCGACGCCGAGAAGGCGCGGATCGCGATGGAGCGGGTGCTTGGCTACACCAAATTCAAGCTGTCGAGCCGCAAGGCGGCGACCGCGGCCGAGCGACGGTCGGCCGGCACAACCACAAGCGCTTCAACGAAGAGAGTCGTCGTCAAGAAAGCGGGCGCCAACAAAAAGAAAAAGCGCCATGCGTCGTAGTATGAAGCGTTCGATCCATATCCCAGTTACGCCGCAAACTGCGCCTCAATGAACGCCGTCACGAAGCGTGGCATTGCCGAGGTGAGATCGCGCGTTCCGCGCACCAGATGAATGGCCGACAATTCGGGCGATTGCTGTAAGGCGAGATTGGCCTCGATCCGGCTGCGCAATGCCTCGCCCGACATATCGACGTGCAACAGCCGGATCATTGCCAGCGCTGGGCCGGTGTAGACGCAGTGCCAATCCGGATCGCTCCGGTATTCCCCCGGCACGAGACCGGTTTCTTCCTCGAGTTCGCGCGCCACGCTGCCGGATATGTCGAGCGTGCCATCCCTGACGTCGTCGAGATCGGGCGTGCCTGATGGAAAATAGATTCGTCCGGCGGTGGATGTGTGGCTTCCCATTTCGCCAAGCACGAACGCGCCGTCGGCGCAGCGCAGCGCGCCCATCCCGAAACCGTTGAACACGTCCTTGTCGGGAAACTCCCAGTCGCGCCAGGCCAGGAAGCTGGCGAAATCGGTCTCGAAATAGCTCGCGCTGAGGCGCCCACCGGCAAACACCGGATGACGCCCCATCAGGATACGCCCGTTCCACAATTTCGGCTTGTCGCGCTGCAGTTCGGCAAAGTGCGCCAAAATCTCCGCCCGCCGCGCGGCGGCGAACGGCCAGGACCAGGATTCGACCGGCAGGTCGAGCGAGGTAACGCGATGAATGACCGGTGGCGCCGTGCCATTCATCGCCGCATCACTTCCGACATTGCGTCACGCACTATTTCACGACTTACTTGGTGCTCGATCCCGTCGTCTTCTTGACCTGATCGACATACTTGTTGGTGTAGGTCTTGGTGACGTCGATGTTGGCTTTTGCCACCTCGGGTGAGCCCTCGCTGAACACCGCCAGCACCGCATCCGCGCCCTTCGGGTCCATCTTGCCGTTCAACGAATACATCGGGATCGTGTTCTTCAGGGCCGCCAGATACAGCTCCTTGTTCTTGCCGACGATTTCTTCCGGCATTTTTGCCATGATCTCTTCCGGCGAATGGGAGTGAATCCAGGTCAGCGTGTTGACGATCGCCGTGGTCAAAGCCTGCACTTCCTTCTCGTGGGATTTGATCCATGCCGCCGTCGTGTAGAGCGAGCCGCCCGGATATTCGCCGCCGAACACGTCGAGCGTATCCTTTTGCGTGCGGGTGTCGCTGAGGATCTTGAGGTCGGGATAGCTGCCCTGCAGCACCGTGACCGACGGATCCAGCATCACGGCCGCGTCGATCTGGCCCTGCTGCATCGCCGCGACAGCGGTGGCGCCGAGGCCGACGCCGATCACCGAGGCGCTGGTCGGATCGAGGCCGTTTTTCTTGAGCAGATACTTCAGGAAGAAGTCGGTCGAGGATCCCGGCGCGCTGACACCGACCTTCTTGCCGGCGAGATCCTTGATCGAGTTGATTTCCTTGTTGTGCGAGGGCGACACGACGAGCACCAGCCCCGGATAGCGGTCATAAACCACGAACGACACCAGCTCCTGCTTCTTGGCCGCCAGATTGACGCAATGGTCGAAATAGCCCGAAACCACGTCGGCGCTGCCTCCCAGCACGGCTTTGAGTGCATCCGAGCCGCCCTTGAGATCGACCAGCTCGACGGCAAGGCCGGCTTTTTCGTATTCGCCGAGTTGCCTGGCCAACACCGTCGGCAGATAGCACAGGCAGGAACCGCCCCCGATCGCGATGGTGACCTTGCTTTGCGCTGCGGCAAAGCCTGATGTCAGGACCAGCGCCAGCAGCGCCCCGGCCAGCCGGCCAACAATTTTCTTCATGGTTTCCTCCGATGGGTTGCCGACAGGATAATGCAGTGCACCGGCCTTGAGAAGGCGACTTTGGCGACAATGCGGAGGCCATTATTGCAACGCTGTTCCGCTCGCTGCGATTTATTCCATCGCGGATGCGTGGTTTTTCGTCGCGCTGGCGAAGTGCGGCTTCGCGGCGTAGCATTCCGCCGCAAAAGTTTCACTGGGAGGATTATCCATGAATCGTATCGCCATCACCTTGTCGATCGCCACCGCCTTTGCCGCCGGCTGCGGCGTCACGCATCTGCTGCGCCCTGCCCTTGCCGCCGAAAACATCACCGCGCAGGTCATCTCGACCGGCGATCTCGAAGGGGACAAGCTGTCTCCTCTCAACGCCGGCGGCATGCGCAACAAGATGCTGGTCTCCGCGGATGGCGTGACGATCGCGATCCAGGATGGCAGCCCGCCGAAGCATCTGCATGCCAACGCCAACGAGATTCAGTTCATCCTCGAAGGCACCGGAACGATCTGGCTTGGCGACAAGGAAGTGACGGTGAAGCCGGGCGACCTCGTCGTCATCCCCAAAGGCACCCCGCATGGCGGCACCAAGCCTGTCGGCCGCACCATCAAGGCGATCGCGATCAAGACCCCGCCGCAGGCGCCGGATGATACGAAGATCTTGAACTGACGCGGACGGTCATTCCTCCGTCATTGCGAGCGAAGCGAAGCAATCCATCTCGCCCCGGAAAGGAAGTATGGATTGCTTCGTCGCTGCGCTCCCTTGCGCAAACGCTTCGCGTTTGTCGCAGGCAATGACGACGAGAGACCCTACCCCCGCCCCTCCGCCGCAGCTGGTCGCCCGCGCTGGACCAAGATCACCGCCGCGATCAGCTGTAGCGCGATGCAGAACGCAATCGGCGTCTCGTACCCCCCGCTCCAGCTCTGACGAAACCGAGAAAGGCGGGCCCCAATGAGCCCACGGTTCCGCTGATCGCATTCGACAGCCCCATGACGACGACAAAGCTCGCGGCGCTGAACTCGCGGTGCATGATGAGCGGCGGCAGTGTGATGAGATTGCCGACCGAAAAGCCGAACACCGCGCAGGCAGCCAGTACGATCGGAATCGCATCGAAATGCAGGATGCTCAGGAGTGCTGCCGCCTGACTGACGATCGAGATAGCGGTGACGCGCCGCGGATCGAACCGGTCGACCACCATGCCGAGGCCGAAGCGGCCGGCGATCGCCATGAATGTCATCACCGAAACCGCCAGACCCGCATTGGCGCGGCCGATCTTCGGCTCGAGCATGGCGATCTGGTGGACGATAAAGCCAATCTGGGCCACGAGGGCCAGTGCAAACGGGATCGAGATGGTCCAGAACGCGACGCGGCGGATGAGCTGCGCGCGCGAAATGTCGGTCGGGGCGGAAGCCGTTTCGGCATGCAGCGGATCAGCCGGACCTCCGGCCGATGGCGGGCCGATCCAGGCGATCGTGACAGGGACGAGAACGGCGACCATGACCGCTGTTCCGGTCAGCATCGCGGCCGCAAAGCCGAACCGTTCGACCAGATATACCAGCGAGGGCGTCAAGATGACGCCGCTAAAACTGGCGCCAGTGAAGGCAAGGCTGATGGCGAGACCGCGGCGGCGGACGAACCAGAGGCTCACGATGGTCGCACTCACGATCGTCCCCATCCCGATCCATCCAAGCGACATCAGTGCGAAAGCGATATAGAGCTGCCACGGCGCGGTCGCGAACGCGAGCAGCGTCGTCGACGTCGCTAGCGCGGCAATTCCGAGCAGGACCAGCCGCCTGGCACCCAGCCGGGACACGAGTGCGTTGGTGAACGTCGCAAAAATGTTGGCAAGCAGGAGCGACACCGTGCTCGCGCCCGAAATGAGCGCGGCCGGCCAGCCGTTCAGACGCTGCAGCTCGGCAAGGTAGACGCCATGACCGTAAAGGCCAAAGCCGAACAGAAACAGCGCCATGAGGAAACAGGCGAGCACGACGCGCCAGCCGGCGTAGCGCAGCGACGTCTCATCGGATTGGCCTGCGTCCTGTGCGGGGATCATTTGCTTTCGGGCGGTCGCGCCGATCGAAGCCGCGCATGGGGCGGCCCGGTTTGATCATGCGTCAGTTCGCTCGCCGAAGGCGAGCAACAATTAAGCAGGCCTCTGTAACAACGTCGCGGCCCTCCGACGGCGTCGATCAATCCCGCGCCACGGGCGCCGGCCGCCATACCAAGAGCCGCCGCTCGACCAGCGTCACGCCGAAATCGATCAGGATCACGAAGGCCGACAGCACGAACATGCCGGCGAAGACAGCGCCGACGTCGAACACCCCCTCGGCCTGCTGGATCAGGTAGCCGAGGCCGGCCGCCGATCCCAGATATTCGCCGACAACGGCGCCGACCACGGCGAAACCGACCGCGGTATGCAGCGAGGAAAACATCCACGACAGCGCCGAGGGCCAGTACACATGCCGCGTCAACTGCCGTTCGCTCATGCCGAGCATGCGGCCGTTGTCGAGCACGGTGGTGCTGACCTCCTTGACGCCCTGATAGACGTTAAAGAACACGATGAAGAACACCAGCGTCACTCCGAGCGCGACCTTGGACCAGATGCCGAGCCCGAGCCACAGCGCGAAGATCGGCGCCAGCACCACGCGCGGCAACGCGTTCATCATCTTGACATAGGGATCGAACACCGCGGCAACGCGGGGCTGGCGCGCGAACCAGAAGCCGACCAGCACGCCGCCGACCGAACCGATCACGAAGGCCAGGACCGACTCCCACAGCGTGATCATCAGATGCTTCCAGATCACCCCGGTCGCGAACCATTTGTAGATCTGGCTGGCGACATCGACCGGGGTGGAGAAGAAGAACGGCGGCAGCAACATGCGGCCGAACACCGGCACGGTGGCAAAGAACTGCCACAGCGAGAGCGCGACCACGGCGACCATCAATTGCCAGAACAGCAGCGTCAGGCGGGGCATCAGGAGGCCTCCGCCGCTAGCGAAGACTGCGCGTAACCCTTCATCACTTCATCCTTCAGCACGCTCCAGATTTCCCGGTGCAGCTCGTGGAACTGCTTTTCCATCCGCACTTCCGAGATGTCGCGCGGGCGCGGCAGGGCCACCTTCCAGTCGCCGATGATGCGCGCGCCGGGTCCCGCCGACATGATCACCACGCGGTCGGCCAGCGCGATCGCCTCTTCGAGATCGTGGGTCACGAACAGCACCGCCTTGCGGTCGGCGGTCCATAGTTCCAGCAACAGATTGCCCATGATCTGGCGGGTTTGGGCATCGAGCGGCCCGAACGGCTCATCCATCAGCAGGATCTTGGGATCGCGGATCAGCACCTGCGCGAGCCCAACGCGCTTGCGCTGCCCGCCGGACAGCATATGCGGATAGCGGTTGCCGAACGCGCCGAGCCCGACCGACGTCAACCAGCCCTGCGCGCGCTCCAGCGCCATCGCCCGCGGCGCGCCCTTGATCTCGAGGCCAATGGCGACATTGTCGATCGCGGTCTTCCAGGGAAACAGCGCGTCAGCCTGAAACAGATAGCCGGCGTCCCGATTGAGCCCGGTAAGCGGCTGGTCGAAAATCCGCACCGCGCCCGCGGCCGGCTTCAACAGGCCGGCGGCGACGTTGAGCAGCGTCGATTTCCCGCATCCGGTGGGCCCCACGATGGCGACGAATTCACCATGGGCGACCGAAAGGCTGGCGCGCTCCACGGCCGTATAGACGCGATCCCCGGCAACGCGAAAGGCCACCGTCGCATTGTCGAGCGCGACCGCCACAGGTTCTGCGGTATCCGCCATGCTTCCCCCAAAATATCCGGATGGATGCCTTAGCGGGTACCGACGACAAGTTCAACGCGGCGTCATGACGTGGCCCAGCTATGCTTGGCCATGCACGAGCCTGCCCTCGAACCAGGTCGAGAGAACTTTGGTATGCGAAAGGCGATCATGCCCGACCTCAAACAGATTCTTTTCCAGCATCGCCTTCGTGGGATTGCGCGTGTAAATCTCGATGGCGGTGGGCAGATCGATGGCCTGTTCGGCCCATAGCGCCCCCGGATAGCCTCCCTTGGGGTTGCGTCGCGTCACCATTCCCTCGAGACCGAACCAGGGATCGGGCAGGCCGATGACCGGCCAATCCGAGCCGCCAGCCATCAATGCACCAGCCGCATGCAGGTCGCGGTTCGGCCAATAGCGCTCGGCGCGCTCGCCGATCACGGCCTGGTTCGCGACCGTGATGGCGCAAGGAAACCAGATCGCCGGGCACAGATCCGCGACGACATTGAGTTCCCTAAAGCGAGGGATGTCGGCCGGATCGATAAAGCTCGCATGCGCGATGTGATGCATGGGGCCGTCGGGCCCGCGCAGCCGGCGCACGATCTCCACGGCATCGAGGATATCGCGCACAGCGGCATCGCCCGCGCAGTGGACCTTGACGCCAAGGCCCATCGTCTCGGCCCTGACAATCCAGTGCACAACGTCCGGAAGCCGCAGAAACGACTGGCAGACAACGGCATGCCCGGTTTCGTCCGGCTTGTAGGCCTCGAGCATGGCCGCGGTTCGCGTCATCGGCACGCCGTCCATGAACAGTTTGATAAAGTCTGGTCGGACATGGGTTGTCCGGAACTCCTCACGCCTTGCAATGAGTGCCTCACCGAACAGCTCGGTGCCAGTAAGGGTATTGAACACCGGCAGCGAGCCGACGCACCAGGCGTTGAGTTCGCCGCGCTTGTCCAGATCGGTCAGCGCCTGCAGCATGGGCAAGGTGGTGTTGGCATCCTGGTAAGCGGTGACACCGTACGAATTCAGAATCTCGACAGCGCGCTGCGTCGAGGCAATATCGCGCTGCAGTGGATCGTTCACAGACTTGACGGCGGCCTGCTCGGCGAGCGCCGAAGCCTTTTCCAGAAGTAGCCCAACCGGCGCGCCGCTCGATCGATCGCGCACGATATGCCCGAGCTCCGGGTCCGGCGTTGCCGCGGTGACGTGCATCAGTTCCAGCGCCTTGCTGTTCACCCACCTGTTGTGAAGGCTATCGTCGCGCAACATGACGGGATGGCCCAGGCTGACCGCATCCAGCGCAGCCTTGGCCTCCACGGTCCCAAGCCGCGCGATCAGTTCGCTGCTCCAGATGCCGCCGCAAATCCATTCGCCGGCAGGCGTTTGGGATGCGCGCGCCTTCACCCGCGCCAGGATTTCGTCAAAGGAGATGCTCGCCTGGAAGGAGAGTTCGAACAAGTCGAGCTGCCCGCCCCGCGTATGGTGATTGTGGACGTCGCCGAGGCCGGGCATCATCATGCGGCCCTTCAGATCGACAATCCTGGTTTGCGGACCCTGCCAATCTCTTGCACCCTTGGCAGAGCCGACGAACACGATTTTTCCGTGCCTGACAGCGACTGCTTCCGCCCACGGCAGTCGTGCATCGACCGTGTAGACCTTCCCGTTCTCGAAAATCAGGTCGGCTGGATTTGCAGTGGGAGAACCGGGGGTTTGAGCGGAACGCATTTCAGTCATAAATGAATGCCTGGTTTCGGATTTGGGATCATGCCGGGAAATTCATCGATTACCTACTTTCCCGCAACAATGCTTCCACGCCGATCACTGCCAAGCCAGACACATAAATTTCTGACCAGGAAATCGCCATGACCTACAATCGCAAGCGCCCCGCACTGGATGATTGCCCGGTCGAGGCCGTGCTTGCGATCGTTTCCGGTAAATGGAAGGTTCGGGTGCTCTATCTGCTGTCTCTCGACGACCTCACATTCAGTGAGGTCAGATACTCCGTCGGAGACGTCAGCCAGCAGGTTTTGTCTTCCGTACTGAAGGAACTGATCGGGAATGGCGCAGTTCGCCGTTCCGGGACCGTCTCACCCAGGCAGATCCGCTACGGCCTGACGGCAAAAGGACGGGAACTCGTAGCTCTGTTGATGCCGTTGGCGGAATGGGGAAGCAAGCTACTTAGCCAGAGCGGCGCCAACTGGAAGCCGCCGGAGATTCAGCGAAGGCCGCAGTGCGAAGATCGCCGGCTGGGGGCGTTTCCGGGCTGAGCCTGTCGATCTCACCGAATTGCCACACGCTCAAGATTACCTGCTTTCAGCTGACTATCGTCGGCGGCTCCGGCTCGGGCGTGCAATATCGACCCGATTGGGTTGCGGCGGCAGATCGGCTATGTATTCCAGAGCGGCGAGCTGTTTCCGCATCTTTCCGTCGTCGCGGACAGGGATTTGCCTAGCGACAGGCCCATCGTAACGCGACGAATTTAGGTATTTATTGGTTTGTTCGGAATTCATACCGGAGACGTTCAATGAAGCGGGGGTTTCACCTCGTCGGATCGGCGGTACTGCTGGTCATCACGTGGGCCGTGATCTTTGAGATTGGGTTTCGGCTGCAGCAATATTTCGGTCCCCTGTACGATCTCGAAATGGCCAGCGTCAATTTGAACTGGCAATCCGACGTGGTGAACCATCAGCCCACACCGCAAGACCAGAATCTGTGCATCTACGGCGATTCGACCGGCTTCAGCTACAAGCGATCGTTTGACGCGAACGGCATCAGGATCACCGACGATACGGCACAGCAGGCCGAGTGCGAAAACCCGGTTTCGGTCCTGTTCCTCGGCGATTCCTTTATGGAAGGCTACGACGACAAGAACACGCTGCCGTATCACGTTGCAAAATACTTCAAGACAGAGCGCGGTACCTGCCTGAAGACCTACAATGCGGGATATACCTCGTATTCCCCGGCCATCTTCGTGCCGCAGGCCAAGAAGCTGCTGCCGGTGCTGCGTCCCGACTATATCGTGGTCGACGTGGACGAAACCGATCTGTACGACGACTTTGCCCGATACCGCGGGCTGATTGTCCGCAACGAACGCGGACAAAATGTCGGCGTCAAGGCTTCACCCATTGGACGCGAATGCAGCCTCGGCCTGATGGAAGCCCGCAAACATCCCTTGTACCTCATGCGCTTTGCGGCAAGGCTTTGGCACTCCTTTGTCCATATGCCAGCGGTGGTTGAGAAGAACCGATCGGACTTCACCCTGTTTTCCTATTCGCAGGACCAGGACGCCGATCTCGAACGGAAATATGGACAGCCGCTCGCAAGTTTCAGGAACAATCTGCTGGAGCTGGCTGAGGTGCTGAAGGATTACACTGGGGATGGCAGCCGCGTGCTGTTCATCTCTCATCCGCATCTCCAGCACCTCAAACCCGACGCCAACGGCCTCCTGTGGAACAATCTCGTCAGCTCTTCGGTACAAAAGATTTGCGTCACCAACAGCTTTCTTTTCTTCAACGCCACCGAGGCACTGAAGAAGCGGTCCGGATCGCGCCCCGAGCGCTTCTATTGGGGAGGCAACGATATGCACTTTAGCCATGAGGGACTGGCGGAATATTCCGCTGCGGTCGCAGCGTTTATGGCCTCGGCGATGATCCCGAAGGACTGACCGCGTCACCTCAATGGCCTGCCGGCCGACGAGGCCATCGAATGGCGTTACCGCGTGCCGGCGGCAGAAAAAGGTTGGCAGGCGGCTCACGATTGGCCGATTGTTCGGCTATCGCTGTTTCCCTCGCGGAGAATCCACGCCGAATGCCCACCTCGTCTCTCATCTCCTACGCGCATGTCGGCAAGACCTTCGACGGTGGCCGAGGCGCGAACCGCGTGGTGGCGGTCGACGACGTCTCGCTCGATGTCGCCGAGGGTGAGTTCCTGGCCGTTGTCGGCGGCTCCGGGTCAGGCAAGACCACGCTGCTGCGGCTGGCCAACCGGCTGATCGACGCCGACGAGGGCCACATCACGGTGGAAGGCGAGGACGTCCGCAATGTTGACCCGATCGGTCTGCGCCGGCGGATCGGCTACGTGTTCCAGAGCGGCGGGCTGTTTCCGCATCTTTCCGTCGCCGGCAATATCGGCATCACACCAAAGCTGCTCGGCTGGCCTGCCGACGAAATCGCGGCGCGGGTCGATGAATTGGTCGATCTGGTGCGGCTCGACCGTGCGCAGCATCGCGACCGGCTGCCGCATGAATTGTCCGGCGGCCAGCGCCAGCGCGTCGGCGTGGCGCGGGCGCTGGCAGCGAAACCGCGCATCGTGCTGATGGACGAGCCGTTCGGCGCGCTCGACCCCCTCACCCGCGACGCGCTCGGCGACGATTATCGCGAATTGCACCGCAGGCTCGGGCTGACCACAGTCATGATCACCCATGACATGACCGAGGCCATGCTGCTCGCCGACCGCATCGCTATCATGCGCGGCGGACGGCTGCTGGCCCAAGGCACGCCCGCCGAACTCTCTGATAGCAGCGACGCTTACGTCGGCGAGTTGCTGCGCACGCCGCGACGGCAGGCGGAACGGCTCGGCGCGTTGCTGCCGCGGGATGGCGCGGCATGAACCTATTCGCCGATCCGCGCTGGAGCGAGGCGCTCGGGCATCTGCCGGACTATCTCGGCAACCATGTCCGCGTCAGCGTGACCGCGCTGGCGCTGGGGCTCGCGGTCAGCCTGCCCCTCGCGATTGCGGCACGCAATCGTCGAGTACTGCGCGGCGCGCTGCTCGGGCTTGCCAGCATCGTGCAGACCGTGCCGGGCCTGGCGCTGCTCGCGCTGTTCTATCCGCTGCTGCTGGCGCTCGCGGCAGTGTCGCTGTCGTGGTTCGGATTTGGATTTTCCGCCTTCGGTTTCCTCCCCGCCGTACTGGCGCTGGCGCTCTATTCGATGCTGCCGGTACTGCGCAACACCATCACCGGCCTGCAGGGCGTCGATGCCGCGATCCTCGAAGCCGCACAGGGCGTCGGCATGACACCGCTGCAGTCGCTGTTCACGGTGGAATTACCGCTGGCATTGCCGGTCATGATGGCGGGCATCCGCACCGCGGCGGTCTGGGTGATCGGCACCGCGACGCTGTCGACGCCGATCGGCCAGACCAGCCTCGGCAACTACATCTTTGCTGGATTGCAGACCCAGAACTGGGTGTTCGTGCTGTTCGGCTGCCTGTCGGCCGCGGTGCTGGCGCTAACCGTCGATCAATTGCTGGCGCTGATCGAGAACGGCTTGCGCAACCGCAGCCGCATGCGCGCCACGTTTGGCGGCGCCGGCATCGCGGTGCTGGTCGCGGCGACGCTGGTGCCCGCCATGACGCGCTCGCAAACCACCTATATCATCGGCGCCAAGACCTTTGCCGAACAATATGTGCTGTCGGCGCTGATGGCGCAGCGGCTGAGGGCCGCCGGCCTCTCCGCCAGTTCGCGCGAAGGCCTCGGCTCGAACGTGATCTTCGGGGCGCTGGCCGCCAACGATATCGACGTCTACGTCGATTATTCCGGCACGCTGTGGGCCAATCAGTTCCAGCGCAGCGATATCAGGCCGCGCCAGGAAGTGCTCAACGAGCTGAAGACCATGCTCGCCAAACAGAACATCACGCTGCTCGGCGAACTCGGTTTTGAGAACGCCTATGCGCTGGTGATGCCGCGCAAACGGGCCGAGCAACTCGGCATCCGCAGCATCGCCGATCTGGCGCCGCACGCGGCCGGAATGTCGATGGCCGCAGACTACGAGTTCTTTTCAAGGCCGGAATGGGCCGGGCTGAAAAAGGCCTACGGACTGTCGTTCCGCGCGCAGCGGCAGATGCAGCCGGACTTCATGTATGCGGCGGCAGCTTCCGGCGAGGTCGACGTGATCGCGGGCTATACCAGCGACGGACTGATCGCGAAATACGATCTGGTGGTGCTCGCCGATCCCAGGCACGCGATCCCGCCCTATGATGCGATGGTGCTGCTCGCCCCCAGGCGCGCCGGCGATGCGGCGTTGCGGGCGGCGCTGCAGCCGCTGCTCGGCAAGATCGATATCGCCGTGATGCGCGAGGCGAACTTGCGCGCGGCCGGCAACGACGCGACTTCATCGCCCGACGCGGTGGCGAAATGGCTGTGGGAGAAGATCGGGACGAAGTAGGTGACCTGCGCTAAGGTGTCCCGGCTCACATGGAACCGCGCCGTGAATTTTTCGCGCTCTTTCGTACCGCCTGCCGCTTGTATCGCTGTTATGTCGGGCTTGATATTCGGAATGGCCGATGCCACAGCGGCATCCTTGCCTGCGCGCGTCACCTTCGCCAGTGCCGACGGGCGAACGACGCTGGTCGGCTATGTCTTCACGCCGGAGGTGCCGCATGCATCGCGCACGCCTGCGGTGGTGATGATGCATGGCCGCGCCGGCGTCTATTCTTCGGCCGCCAACGGCAAATATGACGCCTCGACGCTATCGAAACGCAATCAGCAATGGGGACACATCTGGGCGCGGCAAGGTTATCTCGCCATCCTGGTCGATGGTTTTGGTCCTCGCGGTTATCCAACTGGTTTTCCCCGTTTCAGCTACGATTCCCGGCCCGATGAATTGAATGAAATCACCATTCGTCCGCTCGACGCCTATGGTGCCCTCGCTTACCTGCGAACGCGCAGCGACGTGATATCAGATCGGGTCGCGTTGCAGGGCTGGTCCAACGGCGGCAGCGCCACGCTCGCCACGATGTCGGTGACCGCGCCCGGCATCACCACGCCGACGCCCGCAACCGGCTTCCGGGCCGGATTGGCGTTCTACCCGGGCTGCGGCCTGAAAGGCCAATTCGCCGACGGGCTCAAGCCTTACGCGCCGGTGCGCGTGCTGCATGGATCAGCCGACGAGGAAGTCTCGCCGCGGCGCTGTGCCGACTTCGTCGCCAAAAGCCGCGCGATCGGCGGCGACATCCAGTTCCAGCTCTATCCCGGTGCGGCGCATGGTTTCGACGATCCCAGTCCCTCGCGCCAGAGCGACGCCGCCAATGCGTCCGCGACCCGCGACGCGATCGCGCGCGCGGTTGCGTTCGTTGCAAGCGTATTGAAGCCTTAATCTGGAGAATGTCTCAAATGACCGTTGTATCGACCGACCCAAGACAGTGGAACGTAGGCCTCGTCGGCTATGGCGAAGTGGGTCGCATTCTCGCCGAAGACCTGCGCAAGCAGGACGTGAAGGTCGCGGCCTACGATATCAAGCTGCGCAGCGATCAGACAGGCTCAGCCCTGCGCGACCATGCTTTCGCGCATGGCGTCGCGCTTGCGGCGTCCCATGCCGATCTCGCCGCGGGTGCCGATTTCATTGTTTCCGCCGTCACCGCGAGCCAGGCTGTCCCCGTCGCGCAGGCTTGCGCGCCGGCCGTGAGGCAGGACGCCTGGTTCCTCGATTTCAATTCGGCATCGCCGGGCGCCAAGCAGCGCGCCGCCGGCCTGATCGACGGCAAGGGCGGCCGCTATGTCGAAGGCGCAGTGATGACGTCGATCCCGCCGTACCGGATCAAGGTGCCCCTGTTGCTTGGCGGCAGCGGCGCCGAGGCGCTCGCGCCGCTGCTGGTGCGGCTCGGCTTCGACGCCAAGGTGGCAAGCAAGGCATTAGGCGTCGCTTCGGCGGTCAAGATGTGCCGCAGCGTGATGATCAAGGGCCTGGAAGCGATGGTGATCGAGAGTTTTACGACCGCGCGCGCCTATGGCGTCGAGGACGCCGTGCTGGCGTCGCTCAAAGAAACCTTTCCCGGCATCGACTGGGAAAAGCAGGGCGCCTATTTCTTCCAGCGCGTGATCGAGCATGGCCGTCGCCGCAGCGAGGAGGTTCGCGAAGTGGCTGAGACCGTGCGCGAGGCCGGCCTCACACCGTGGTCGGCGGAAGGCACCGCCGAACGCCAGGCCTTTATCGCCGATCTCGCGGACGAAGGCCTGTTCGGCACGAAAGGCACCGACGCGTTTGCCCGCAGCCCCGACTGGCGCGTTGAAGCCGACCGCATCCTTGCCGCCGTGAAGAAGAAATAAGTGATGCCGAAGGTAGGGTGGGCAAAGGCGCACTTCGCGCCGTGCCCACCATTGCTCTCCGAACTAGATGGTGGGCACGCTAGCGCTTTGCCCACCCAACGCCACTACAGTCCCCGCACCAGGCCGGCGTCGATCAGGAGGCGGTTGAAGCGCCTGGCTTCCGCGCCGTCCTTGCAGGCATAGAACACGCCCTTGCATCGCAGCATGATGCTCTTCTGCTCCTTGAACGAGGGATCGAGCGGAATGCCGGCGGCGTCCTGGATGACGAGCGGAATGTAGGCGGCATCGAGGGTTGCGAGGGCCGACGACAGATCCGGCGGCTGGAAGTTGATTCCATCCAGCGCATAGTAGGTCGAGAAGTAGCGCGGATCCGCGCTCATCAAACGTTGCCCCAGCAGCTTCCGGTCGATGCCGGGCTCGAGCAGTTTCTGCGAGATGGCCGGTTGATGATCGCCGAAGCGCAGCACCAGGAACGACTGGTCTGGATAGTCGCGCGCCAGCCGTGCGGTGAAATCGCGGTAGTCCTTTGCCGTCATGCTCTGGCGGCGAATATACTCGTCGATCTCCGGCGTATTTCCCGGCGGTTTCCAGTCCAGCGTCAGATCGGGCCGATAGACGCTGGTCCAGGGAAAATGATTGGCCGTGAGATACACGAACATGAAGACCGGCGACTGTGACACTTGCTCGTCAGCAAACGCCTTCAAGGCCTGATCAAAGTAGAACTTGTCTGGCTGCATGTCCTCATCGACGCCCATGTCGGCCATGTCGATGAACCTGTTGACGCCGACCCCCTTCTGGAACGCCCGCGCGCTGAGGAAGTCGCCATAGGTCGGATAGAGCGAGACGGTCTTGTAGCCGCAGCGCTGCAGCGCTTGCGGCAGGCCACGCTCGATGCGGTTCGCGGTGATCCTCGTGACGTAGAACTTCAAATCGCCGAACGAGCGCGCCGACATGCCGGTCAGGACATTGAACTCGGTGTACCAGGTCGGGCCGCCGGTCGCCTCCGCGATCATGGTCCGTTGCTTGCCGTCAATGGACTTGAAGAAGTCGGAATAGCCTGGCGGAACCTTGACACCCGGTGCTGCGGTGATGTCGAAACTCGACTCGTCGAGCAGCATGATGATGTGCGGGCGCTTGGCAGTGGTATCGCATTTTTCGTCTGGCGGCAGCGCCGGCCGGGCCGTGGCGTGCGCCCCCGGGGCCAGGCCAAGCGAGCCGCGCGCCGGCGGATCGGCCTCAATCCATCCGGTCGAGGCCAGCCGCGACACCGCGACCACGCCCGAGCGCGCGAGGTTGGAAATATGATTGATGCCCTGGAACGGCTCCCAAGGCTGCTCGGGGGCCGCGACCGACAGCGCCGACATCGATACGGTCGTGGCGGCAAGAACCGCCAGCACCGGGCCGCGCGCTGCGCGAAGCGGATCGGCGCGCCAGATCGCCCACAGCAGCGGAACGGCAATCACCGCCGCCACGATAAGCTGCGTCCGGAGTTGTGGAAACACCGAGAGCAGAAACGAAAACGTATCGCGATCGACGATCAGGAAATCGAGGAAGGTCAGTGATAGCTGCAGAATGTCGAACTTGAAGCGCGACAGCACGATCAGCAGCACCACCAAAACCAGCGCCAGCGCCGCGGCGACGCCGGGCCGCCGCAGCACCAGCAGCAACAGGCAATTCACAAAAACCCACGCCAGCAGCGCGAGCGTGATCCCAACGAATCCGTATTCCGTGCTGAGCAGGACAGCCAGGGCCGCAAGATGCAACGCGGCGACCACGCCGACGCCGGCATAGAACCAGGCCCCGCGCGATGCTGTATCGTCGGTCCGGCTTGCTGCGGGTTTGGCGGAGGCTGGAATGCTGCCCTCCCTTGTTGCTAGAGGTTTTTCACGTAACCGGCGTCGATCAGGAGCCGGTTGAAGCGTCGGGCTTCCGCGCCGCCCTTGCAAGCATAGAACACGCCCTTGCAACGCAGCATGATGCTCTTCTGCTCCGAAAAGGAGGGATCGAGCGGGATGCCGGCGGCCTCCTGGACCACCAGCGGCAGATAGGCCGCGTCGACGGTTTCCATCACCGCAGGGCTCTTGACCGGTTCGAAGTTGATGGCGTCGATCGCATAATAGGTGGTGAAATAGCGTGGATCGTAACTCTCGAATTTCTTGCCGGCGGCGATTTCGTCGATCCCGGGATCGAGAACATGCGACGAGAATTCCGGTTGATGGTCGCCATAGCGCACGATCAGGAACGGCTGCGCCGGAAATTTCTTCTTCAAGCCGGCGACGAACGCCGCGTAGTCGTTGGCGCTCATGGTCTGCCGGCGCACATATTCATCGACCACCGGCGCGTTGCCGGGCTTCGACCAGGATGGCGTCAGGTCGGCACGAAACGGCGTCTCCCACGGGAAGTGATTGGCGGCGAGATAGACGAAAATGAACTGCGGGTTCAATGCTGCGTTCTGCGACAGCAGGTTCAGCGCCTTGTCGTAGAAGAAGCTGTCGGGCTCGATGCCCTTGGCGCCGAGATCGCGTGCATCGTAGAATTTCTGGATGCCGGTGGTGGTGTGGAAGCCGCGGGCGCTCATGAACGCGCCGTGGGCGGGATAGAGCGAGGTCGTGCTGTAACCGCAGCGGCGCAGCGCGAGCGGCAAGCCGCGCTCGACGCGGCCCGCTGCGATACGGGTCACGAAGTAGGAAAACCGGCCGAACGAGCGCGATGAAAGCCCGGCCAGCACATTGTATTCGGTGAACCAGCTCGCCCCGCCGCTGCTTTCGGCCACGAACTTGCGCGCCTTGCCGTCGAAGGAGTCGAAATGGCTGCCGTAGCCCGCCGGAACCTTGACGCCCTGCGCCTGGCGAATATCGAAGCTCGACTCATCATGGACCATGATGATGTGCGGCCGCCGCCCCGCCGGGGCGCATGAATCCACCAGCGGCAGCTTGAGGCGGCCGGCGGCGACGGCGTCGGACTCCATGAAGCCGTAGTTGACGAAATCCGAGACCGCGGTAACGCCGGAACGGGCGAATTTGGACAGATAGCCGTCGGGATAGTAGCCGCGCCAGGCATCGTCCGGCCAGGCAAAGGCGTATCCCGTGAGCGCGGCAAGGCAGGCGAGCATTCCCGCCAGCGCCGGCAACCGGCGGATCCGGAACGGATCGAGCCACCACAGCGCATACATCAGCGGAATCGTCACAAGGCCCGCCGAGATTACCGACCAGCGCAGGTTTGGAAAAATCGTAAACAGGAATGCTGCACTGTCGCGATCGATCACCATCAGATCGACGAAGTTGGCGGTCATTTGCACAACGTCGTGCTTGAGGCGCGACAGCAGCACCAGCACCACCACCAGCGTCAGCGACAGCGCACCCGACAGCGCGGGGCGCCGCAGCAGCGCGATGAACAGCAGGTTCAGGATGCCCCAGGAGAGTGCGAAGCACAGGCGCGAGCCGAAATCGGCCTCGGTCTGCAGCATGATCGCCAGTGCGGCCATCTGCGGCGCGGCGACGGCCAACAGCCGCCATATGCCGATCGCGGCAAGGCCTGCGGTAACCGCAGCGGTGGCAGAGGAACCTGGGTTTGGCGCGGGCGCCATGGGCGGGACGCAACACTACCCGGCGCAATGCAAATGCCTTGGCTGGCGACGGCCAGGAGGCGCACGACGCAGCCGGAACCTGGATCGTGTCATGAAAACGTAGTGTAAACGTCATGAACAGGCAATGAATTTGCCGTTGCAACGCAAAGCTTTAGTGAATCCGGCAGGGCTCCGGCCCACACCGCTGACCTCCAGCCAGCCCCTCGCGCCTCCCTGCCAAGGCGCAGGACCGTCGCGGGCGACCTGAGCCAAGCCAGACCATCAGCCCGCCCCGAGGAAAAACAGGATCGCGAAGAATATCGAGACGGCGATCACGATGGTCCACGCAGAGGCGCCCGCGACCCGCATCGCGATCTCCGTCAAGCTCAGGTCTTCGTCAAACCGGCGGCCGGACATTGGTCGTCAGCCGCACGACGGCTTCCGATTTCAGCGGGTCGGCAACCGTCCTGGTCTCGATCGCGTTGCATTTCGGGCATTCGAAAGTCCGCTCCTCCGACCCGTCAGGCAGTGGCGCTAAGCGGGCCAGCATCATCCGGGTGAGGCACCTGCCGCAGCGCGGCCGTTCGATCGAGGAAAGGGGGACGTCCGGCATTTTGGACATGATCCTTCCTTCATGCATTTCTCGCCGGCTGGTTTGATCGGGCCCTGCTAGTCGCGGCGCGCCAAACGGCATCCTGCAAAATGGAGGTTCGCGAGCCCGTTGTGATCCTGTCGGATCGTTCGCCGAATGCGTTCCAGCGTCTGTCCGATACCCGACATAGTGGGATTATTTTCTTGCTATGTCCGGTAGTTGACGTACCGTCCGGGAATTATCGGGTATCCCGCCAAGGCACCGATAGCTGAGAGTAGTTCGCGCTCCCGCCTGTCAGCAGGATCGCATTTCATGAACAATCAATTGCTCAGCCTTTTCCCACCGTCCGACATGAAACTTCTCGGTCCGCATTTGAAGGCCGCACAATTCGACCAGCACCGGGTGTTGTTCGAGGCGGACCAGCGAATCCGCCACGTCTACTTTCCGACCAGCGCCGTGGTGTCGCTCGTGATCACGCTGTCGACCGGCGAAATGGTCGAAGCGGCCATGATCGGCAAGGACGGTGTGGTGGGTGCTTCCGCAGCGCTTGACGGCAAGATAGCGGTGAGCCGCGGCATCATTCAGCTCAGCGGTGAAATCGTCGTATGCGACATCGAAGCCCTGAAATCCGTCGCAATGCAAAGCCCGAAACTGCTTGCCCTGCTCATGCGGCACGAACAAACGGTCTACGCCCAGGCCCAGCAATCCGCTGCATGTTTTGCCACGCACCAGGTGGAAGCGCGGTTCTGCCGCTGGTTGCTGCGCGCGAGAGATTTGTCCGATAGTGATTACCTGCCGTTCACGCAGGAATATCTTGGTGAGATGCTGGGTGTCAGACGAACGAGTGTGACCGCGGTGGCCAGGACATTGCAGGAGGCGGGTCTGATCAAATATGCCCGCGGCAAGATCCAGATCGTGGATGCAGAAGCGCTGCAGGCGAGTGCCTGCGAATGCTACGGTTCGGTCAAGACGCATTACGAAAGGCTGCTCGGGCCTCTCAAGAAGTAACTGGCAGGCTGATGCGTTGCGGATGCCGCTCTATTGGTTGCATGGCCTCAGCGTCTTGACCGCGGTTTCCGCCTCGGCTCGCGTTTTGTAGATCGTATCGCTGGCCACCGTGATGTTGGGTGTATCGGTGCGAGGGGTCTTGTCGACCACCGTGCAGGTCTTCGTCAGCGAGTTCAGCACGATGTAGAATGCGGGGACGTTTCCCGCGGGCTGGGCGAGACCGGCACCGTTCAGGCTCAGCACGAACATCGCGCAGAACAGGTTTCGTTTCATGGCAGTCTCCGTTAGCCGCTTCCGAGGCGAACAAGGCTCAAGGCGAGCACCAGCAGAATCGCGCCGATAAGCCCGCCAAAGAAGGTCCACTTTCTGAGCGGCGTATTGAGGATCACCTCGGCGCCTCGCGCCTTGTCGGCGGGATAGGGTTCTTTTGGCGGTGGTGCGGGTTGCGCAGGACCTTCTCTGACCACGGGCGTCCTCCCGGTTCAGGATGCAGTCTTTAAATTGTGCAGCAGCGAACAGTGGCGGAACGCCTTGCCGCGCTTGCTCAACGCGCGGCGAGATTGCCGGTTCCGGCTTCGTGCGTGACGCGCGGTGGAAAGCGCCTGAAATGCATCAAGCGGATCTGCCGGGAACCTTGGCGATACCTTCTATGAAGAGATCGAGGATAGCTTCCGCGGTGCCTTCGGCATCCGCGACGCCCCAGCGCGGAAAATGACCGTCGATATTCATCCGGGCGAAGCCATAGACCAGCGCCCGGCCGGCGATCTGCACCTGTTTCAGGTCCGCCGAGCGCAATTGCCCCTGCGCAAACGCCTCCGCCAGCGTGCGTTCGGCCAAGTCGATCAGTTCGGCATTGTCCTGCGAGACGCCGGCCGCCTTGTCGTGATCAAAAAAGCGCCGGCTGGAAATGATCTCGAAATGGGTCGGGTTCTTCATCGCCCAGCGCAGGTACGCGAGGCCCAGGCTCCGGAACCGGCCCAAGGGATTGTTGGGTGGATTGTTGGCTGGATTGTTGGCCGGTGCCTCGGCCAGCGCCGCTTCGATCTCGGCCCGGAACCTGCGCTGCGCCTCCTCGGCGACCGCGTTCATCAGGGCGTCGCGGCTGGGAAAATGCCGGAACGGCGCCCCGGGCGACACCCCGGCGCGGCGGGCAGCCTCGCGGACACTGACCGCGTCAGGACCGCCCTCGCCGACCAGTTGCAGCGCGGCGTCGATCAGAACCCGGCGGAGATCGCCATGGTGATAGGGCTTTGGCGCCGGCGCGCGCGCCGTGCGGCGAAGCGGCTTGGCCGGC
This sequence comes from Bradyrhizobium sp. JYMT SZCCT0428, assembly GCF_018131075.1. Lineage (GTDB taxonomy): Bacteria > Pseudomonadota > Alphaproteobacteria > Rhizobiales > Xanthobacteraceae > Bradyrhizobium. Next base: position 74,909 of record NZ_JAFCLS010000015.1, read on the forward strand.
AGTTTGACGGAAGGAGGCTTGGCCGAGGAACGCATCGTCCCTCCTAACATCACCCCCTTGTGAATGTAAGCATCGATTACACGGATTGACGATGCGTGACGCGCATATGTAACTGATGATTACATTTACTGCAGGGGAACGCGCGATGTCGGAAAGCCGTCAAAACTGGTTCGAAGGCTGGCGGCTGTTCGCCGTGCTGGCGCTGCCCCTGCTCGCGCTTAGCGTCTGGATCGCCGGCATGCGGCAATTCGAGGTCGATGGCGTGCGCATGGTGATCCGCTTCACGGCGCGGACCTCGCTGCTGTTCTTTTGTCTCGCCTTCAGCGCCGCCGCGCTGGCGCGGCTCTGGCCCAACGCCTGGACGCGATGCCAGCGCCGCAACCGCCGCACCCTCGGCGTGACCTTCGCAGCCTCGCACGGCATTCATGCGGTTGCGATCGCCGCCTTCGCAATGATGGATCCCGCGGGCTACGCGGCCGCGACCTCGCTCACCTCCTACATTTTCGGCGGCATCGGCTATGCCGTCATCATCGCGATGACGGCAACGTCATTCGACCGGTCAGCCAAGGCCCTCGGCGCGAGCGCCTGGCGCAGGCTGCATCTGATCGGCGGCTATTATCTGCTGTTTCAGTTCATGGTCTCGTTCGGCAAGCGAATTCCCGACATGCCGCTATACGCGCTGTTCCTGGTCCCGCTGCTGGCGGTGTTCGCCTTGCGGATGATCAGCATGGCCGCGGCGCGAACGCCGCGCACGATGCAGGCGGGATGACGGCCGCTGCGCCTGCGCGCCCATGCGGTGATATCAGATCAGATGAAACGTGCGGCCCAATCGGCGATGAATCGTAATCACGGCGCGATCGACGTCGCTGATCAGGCTGTCGCCGAGCGCGACGCTCGGGATTTCCCAGTTGCGGCCGCCGCGGACGCCCGGCACCGGTTGAAGACCGGTGATGCGCGCCGTCTCGCATCCCGGTTGACCGCCAAGCGCCTCGTTGACGAGTTCGGTCAGCTCCGCGTTGGTCTTGCCGATCGTCGTCATGCTTGCGGCGTCAGGCCAAGGCGCCGGGCGATGATCCTGTCGACGGTGCGCTTGGGCAGCAGCGCCGCCGCCAACACCTGAAGCGGATCGGGCACGATCGAATAGCGAACCTTGGGATTTGGCAGCGTCAGCGCGTCGAAGATCTTCGCGGCGATTTTCTCCGCGGGCAATCCGATCGAACCAAGCTGCAGCATGTAGGCGCGGACCTTTTGCAGCGCCGGAAAGAACGGCGAGTTCGTGTCCGGATATTTCGACTTCCTCGGCCTTGCTCCAGATCGGCGTTTTTACTGCGCCGGGCGCGATGATGATGACGTCGATCCCGAACAGCATCAATTCGCGGCGCAGGCTCTCCGACAGCCCCTCGATCGCGTGCTTGGAGGCCGCATAGGCCGACGTCATCGGGACGCCATTTTTCCCCGAGACCGAGGAGATCATGACGACGCGCCCCTTTGGTCCCTTCAGTGACGGATCGGCGCCAAGCAGCGGGCCGAACGCCTGCGATAACCGGCCCGATCACATTGACCTCCATCTGGCGGCGGAATTCGTCGGCCGCGAGTTCAAGCACCGGACCCGCCACCGCGATGCCGGCATTGTTGACGAGGCCGGCGAGCGTTTCGCCGCTCAATTGGCTGCGCACCTCGCGCGCGGCGGCCAGCACCGCGGCCTCGTCGGTGACGTCGAACAGCAGCGGCGTGAAATTGGCGCCGAACTCAACCCTGAGGCGGTCCGCGTCGGCCTGCTTGCGCACGCTGCCGAACACGCGAAAGCCACGATCGAGCAGCAGTTTCGCGGCAGCCCAGCCGATGCCGGTGGATGCACCGGTGATGACGACGGATCTCATGATTGTCTCCCCCTCCGTGAGGCGGGGTTGATGTAATCCGGATCGAGAGAAGTGCAATGCGCGGCGGCGGCGGCCAAAATTCCCGTCACGACGGCGCGCGCGCCCGCCCTCCGTTCTTGCAGGAGGGGTGAGGAACGCAAGTCCGGCCTTAACAGAATTCATCGTGAAAAAATCCTTAGCGCGCGCGTCATGGACCGCCTCCTCGGCAGTGGAGCACGCTTGATGGCCTGTTGTCGGAGCGCTTCGCCTTCGAACGGTTTGGGAGGATAGCTGCCAGTCAAAATACCGGAAACGGCGCAAATCGCGCGAATGCCAGCGGTCAGGCGCTGGTCACGGCGCAATATAACGGCATGCAACGTCGCGCTGCGTGGTAAAGCAATCAGGAATGCAAAGCGGACAATGTTCGGCGCACGCATGCGGCGAATTTCGCGACAATGGTTGCGAATTTCGCAATTGCCTGTTTTCAGTGCTGTCGTTCCGCATTTCTACGGGCTTTCCCTTAACACTCGCGAAAGACCGCACTCGCCATTGTGCGTGCTGAAATTGAAACAACAAACAGGCCGCCACAATGGCGCAACAGCCGGCTCACTCGATTATCGCCGAACTCGAAGATGCCGTAAGGGGTGGATCGCCAGCCCGACGCGTCGAAACCCTGCGTCCGGTCACCGATCTCTTCCTCAATGACGGCGAACGCCTCAGCGAAGACCAGGTCAAGGTGTTTGACGACGTGCTCTGCCTCTTGATCGCACGCGTCGAGACGCGGGCGAGAACCGAGCTCAGCAAGCGGCTGGCACCGCTCGACTACGCGCCGTTCGAAGTCATCCAATATCTCGCATGGGACGACGAAATCGCGGTCGCCGGCGAGGTGCTGACCCATTCCAGCCGCATCAGCACCGAAGCACTGGTCGAGATCGCCAGCAGCAAGGGCCAGGACCATCTGCTCGCGATTTCGGCGCGCGACAATTTGCCGGAGGCCGTCACCGACGTGATCGTCGATCGCGGCCAAACCAAGGTCATTCGCAGGCTCGCGAAAAACGCGACCGCGCGGTTCTCCGAGGCCGGCTATTCCGGCATGGTCGCCCATTCCGAAGCTGACGACGAACTGGTCGAGATCCTCGGCCTGCGCCTCGATCTTCCCGTCAAATTCCTGCGCGACCTGCTGCGCCGCGCCAAGGACGCCGTTCGCACCCGGCTGTTGGCCCTTGCGCCGCCCGCACTCCAGGAAGAGATCCGGCGGGTGATCGAGGACATCGTGCGCGAGGGACCTCCGTCCGGGCGCGACTTCCGCGTGGCCGAAGAACTGGTCAGGCTGATGATGGAACTGAAAGAGCTGGACGACGCGGCCGTCTATGGTTTCGCCGAGGCGAAGAAGTTCGACGAGGTCATGGTCTCGCTCGCGGTCCTCAACGACGTGCCGGCCGAAATGATGGCCCGCCTGATCGAAGGGCCCCGCTCCGACCTGATCCTGATTCCCTGCCGGTCGGCCCGTCTGAACTGGCCGACGGTCGAGAGCATCCTGCGCAACCGCCCGGTGAAGCTGAAGATCGACAATCAGACACTAGCTGTTGCGGAACGGGACTATAGGAAACTGTCGATGGAAACCGCCCAGCGCACTGTGCGCTTCTGGCAGTTGCACAACCGGATCGAGAAGCAGCCGCACGTACCGCCCGCGCCGGATGGCGCTCGTCCGTGAATGAGAATGGTGGGCACGCTTGCGCTTTGCCCACCCTACCGATCCTGCGAATGAAAAAGGGCCGCGCAATGCGCGGCCCTAATTCGTCTTGACCGTCGGACGATCAGTTCTTGGTCTTGTCGACCAGCGCGCCCTTCTTGATCCACGGCATCATGTCGCGGAGCTTGGCGCCGACTTCCTCGATCGGATGCTCGGCGAGCTTGGCGCGGGTGGCCTTGAAGGAGGTCTGGTTGACCTTGTTCTCCAGCATCCAGTCGCGGGCGAACTTGCCGCTCTGGATATCGGCGAGCACGCGCTTCATCTCGGCCTTGGTTTCGGCGGTCACGATGCGCGGGCCGGTGACGTATTCGCCGTATTCGGCGGTGTTGGAGATCGAGTAGTTCATGTTGGCGATGCCGCCTTCATAGATCAGGTCGACGATCAGCTTCACTTCGTGCAGGCACTCGAAATAGGCCATCTCTGGCGCGTAGCCGGCTTCCACCAGCGTCTCGTAGCCGCCCTTGATCAGTTCGACCAGGCCGCCGCAGAGCACCACCTGCTCACCGAACAAATCGGTCTCGCACTCTTCCTTGAACGTGGTCTCGATGATGCCGGCGCGGCCGCCACCAACGGCCGAGGCATAGGACAGGCCGAGGTCGTGGGCGTTGCCGGACACGTCCTTGGCGATCGCGATCAGGCAGGGCACGCCGCCGCCGCGCTGATATTCCGAGCGCACGGTGTGGCCGGGGCCCTTCGGCGCGATCATTAGCACGTCGAGATCGGCGCGCGGGTCGAGCAGGTTGAAGTGCACGTTGAGGCCGTGCGCGAACACCAGCGCCGCACCCTTCTTCATGTTGTCGTGCAGATGCTCGCGGTAGATGTCGCCCTGCAGTTCGTCGGGGGTGAGCATCATGACGAGGTCGGCCCATTTGGCGGCCTCAGCGACTTCCATCACCTTGAAGCCGGCGGCTTCCGCCTTCTTGGCCGAGGCCGAGCCCTTGCGCAGCGCAATGGCCACTTCCTTGACGCCGGAATCCTTCAGGTTCAGCGCATGGGCGTGGCCCTGGCTGCCGTAGCCGACGATGACGACTTTCTTGCCCTTGATCAGGTTCAGGTCGGCATCACGATCGTAATAAACTCGCATAGTCGTTTCCTCATCGGTGGCCAGAATGGGCCGGTTAATCAGGCATTTGGGTTAGGATGGAGCGCCGGTCGCCCGCGAATTTCCGGCGTTGTCTAGAGCATTTTCCGCTTTCTGGGAAACCCGTTTCTGCATGGCGCGGTGCGGCATCATGCGTCCATGAAGACCGGGTAGAGCGAGGCCAGCAGCAGCACCGCCATCACGATATTGAAGGCCCGGACCGCCCTCGGCGAGGTCAGGACCGGCCGCAGCGCGCTGCCGAACAGCGCCCAGGCGGTGCAGGAAAGCACCCCCAGCAATAGGCTGAGGACGACCTGGATCGCGATGTTCCAGGGATAGGCCGCGATCGCCGCATAGGCCGTGATGGTGCCGATCACCATGACCCAGCCCTTGGCGTTGACCCATTGGAACATGGCCGCGCCCCAGAAGGTCATTGGCCCGCGGCGGTTGTCCTGGTCGGCCGAAACCGGCCCGGACATCGCGATCGCGGCGGCAAGATAGATCAGGTAAACGACGCCGGCATATTTTAGGACCGTCTGCAGCACCGGATAGGCGATGAAGATGGTGCCAAGGCCAAGCCCGACCGCGCCGACCATGAACGCAAAGCCGACCGTGATCCCGGCGATGTGCGGGATGGTCGGGCGGAACCCGTAAGTCAGCCCCGAGGACAGCAGCATGATGTTGTTCGGCCCCGGCGTGAAGAACATCACGGTGGCGAACAGCACGAAGGCGATCAGCAGCGAATGTGACATGGTGGCCTCACGCGATCTTTGGCAGAACTGTTTTTGAGGAGGCTTGCGAACGCTTCGCCAGCAGCATCACGGCGATGCAGACATCGGCCGGTTTCATTTTTTCTAGCTCTGTTGATGGTCCGGCTTCGGTTTGCGCAAAAGATAAGTGCCGTGCAGCGGCGCGTGGTAATCGACCGATTCCAGCGTGAAGCCGACATCGGTCAGCATGCGCTCGATCACCCAGCCGAAGGTCGAATATTCATCGCGCATATGGGTGACCACGCTCTCGCGCTCGAAATCGTGGTTCTTGATCGAGAAATCGGCCCACGCCTCGACGTCGCGATCGACGCCGTCGGGCATGCTGACAAAGACGATGTCGCGCAGGTAGAAATTCGCGCCGGGCTTCAGCGCGGCATGGATCCGCGCCAGCGCCACCGCCTTCCAGAAATCCGGCAGATGATGCAGCGTGAATTCACTGACGATCAGGTCGTAGGAATTCGGCTGGTAGGCGAAGCTCAACATGCCCGCCGGCTGGGTGCGGACCGCGACCTTGCGGTCGCGCGCCTGGATGTTGGCGAGCGCCAGCATCGCCGGCGAGATGTCGATGGCGTCGACCTCGGCGCCCATCAGCGCCGCCTCGACGGCCAACACACCGTTGCCGCAGCCGATATCGGCCACCCGCCAGCCGCGCTCGACGCCGAGCATGGTCAGCGCCGCGCGGGCGCGGATGTCGCTGTCGTCATGCCGGTCGTAGATCGAGGCGACCGCGGAATCGAGCCCGAGTTGCCGCCGTTGATTGTAATACCAGTCGCGCGCCAGCATGGTTCACATCCCCTCAGGCCCGCGCCCGATCGCGGCAACACCGGTGCGCGACACCTCGACAAGGCCGATCGGTCGCATCAGGTCGATGAATTGACTGACCTTGGCGGAATTGCCGGTGATCTCGAACACGAAGCTTTCGGTGGTGGCGTCGATCACGCGGGCGCGGAACGCGTCAGCCAGCCGCAGCGCCTCGACGCGGTTGTCGCCGCCGCCGCGCACCTTCACCATGGCAAGCTCGCGCTCGATCGAGCGGCCGGTCAGAGTCATGTCGACAACGCGGTAGACCGGAACCATGCGATCGAGCTGGTGCTTGATCTGCTCGATCACCATCGGCGTTCCCGTGGTGACGATGGTGATGCGGGAGAGATGTTTCTGGCTCTCGGTCTCCGAGACCGTGAGGCTTTCGATGTTGTAGCCGCGGCCGGAGAACAGCCCGATCACGCGCGCGAGCACGCCCGGCTCGTTCTGCACGAGCACCGAGAGCGTGTGCGACTCTGTCGGATCGTGGCGCTCTTCGAGGAAATAGGCGGATGCGGGCTGGTTCATTGTCGTTCCCAAATCTTGGCTACGCCAGTGCCTTGGCGGCGGTGACATTTTCGTTGCGGGCGATCCATTTCCAGAACAGATCGAAATCGATATTGCCGCCGGACAGGATCAGCCCGACCCGCTTGCCGCGGAGCTTCGGCTTCTCCTGCAGGGCTGCGGCGAGCGCTGCGGCGCCGGCGCCCTCGGCGAGATTGTGGGTATCGGTCCAGTAGGCCCGCACCGCGTCGGCGATTTCGTCGTCGGTCACCTGCACGATGTGCGAGGCGCCCTTGCGAATGATCGCCAGCGCCTCGGCATCGGGAACGCGGGTCGCCATGCCGTCGGCCAGCGTATTGCTGCTGTTGGTCTTCACCACGGTGCCGGCCGCGAACGACAGCGCATAGGACGGCGCTTCCGTCGACTGCACGCCGACGATGTCAGTCTTTAGCCCGAGCAGATCACGCGCCAGGATGCAGCCGCAGATGCCGGAGCCCTGCCCGATCGGCACATAGAGCACATCGATATCATCAGCGGCGCGCAGCAATTCCAGCGCGTAGGTGGCAACCCCCATCACGAGGTCGCGGTGGAAGGACGGCACCAGCTCGAGGCCCTCGCGTTCGGCGTGACGCTCGCATTCCTCGCGGGCGGACTGAAAATCCTCGCCATGCTCGATGAGGTTGGCGCCGAGAGCGCGCATCGACTGGTTTTTCTCGGCCGAATTGCCATGCGGCACATAGATCGTTGCCGGCACGCCGAAACGGCGCGCGGCGAAGGCGAGACTCTGGCCGTGATTGCCGCGCGTCGCCGAGATGATTCCTGAGGTCTGCGCCCGCTCGCGTTGCAGCCGCTCGACATAGACCAGCCCGCCCCGCACCTTGAAGGCGCCGATCGGGGTGTGGTTCTCGTGCTTGACGACCACGTCGGCGCCGAGCCGCTGCGCCAGCAGCGGCCACGCATGCGCCGGCGTCGGCGGCATCGCTGCCCCGACGATCCTGTGCGCGTGCTCGAGTTGCCCCAGGTCAAACATCGCCGTCACACCAGCGCCTTGCCGCCGGCAAAGGCCGCCGCGGTCGCTTCGTCGGTCGCTTCCGCTGGCAACAGCATTTCATTGTGCGCCTTGCCGGACGGAATCATCGGGAAGCAATTTTCCAGCGCCGCGACACGGCAATCGAACAGCACCGGGCGCTTGACCGAGATCATTTCCTTGAGCGCTCCGTCGAGGTCGCCGGGCTTGATAGCCTGCAGGCCGACGCAGCCGAACGCGTCCGCCAGCTTGACGAAATCCGGCAGCGCCTCCGAATAGGAATGCGACAGCCGGTTGCCGTGCAGCAGCTGCTGCCACTGCCGCACCATGCCCATATACTGGTTGTTCAGAATGAAGATCTTGATCGGCAGTTCAAACTGTACCGCCGTCGACATCTCCTGCATCGTCATTTGCACCGAGGCATCGCCCGCGATATCGATCACGAGGCTGTCCGGATGCGCGACCTGCACGCCGAGCGCGGCCGGCAGCCCGTAGCCCATGGTGCCGAGGCCGCCCGAGGTCATCCAGCGGTGCGGCTCCTCGAAGCCGAAGAACTGCGCCGCCCACATCTGGTGCTGACCGACTTCGGTCGTGATGTAGGTGTCGTGCCCGCGCGTCGCCTCGAACAGCCGCTCGATGGCATATTGCGGCAGGATGACTTCGCTGTTCTTCCGGTAGGCCAGCGAATTGCGCGCCCGCCATACGGCGATCTCCTGCCACCACGCCTTGATATCAGGCTTTTTCGCTTCCGCCTTGAACACCTGCAACAGGTCGCCGAGCACGTTGCCGCAGTCGCCGATGATCGGCACGTCGACGTGGATGTTCTTGTTGATCGAGGACGGATCGATGTCGATGTGGATCTTCTTCGAGCCCGGCGAGAACGCGTCAGTGCGGCCGGTGATGCGGTCGTCGAAGCGCGCGCCGACGCACAGCATGACGTCGCAATCATGCATCGCCATGTTGGATTCATACGTGCCGTGCATGCCGAGCATGCCGAGCCAGTTCTTGCCGGTCGCGGGATAGGCGCCGAGCCCCATCAGGGTCGAAGTGATCGGAAAGCCGGTGACTTCGACCAGTTCGCGCAGCAATTTCGAGGCTTCGCGTCCGGAATTGATGACGCCGCCGCCGCTGTAGATCACCGGGCGCTTTGCGCCGGCGAGCAGCGCCACGGCTTTGCGGATCTGCGTCGCGTCGCCCTTGACCCGCGGCGTGTAGGAAACATGCACGTCGGACTTGCGCGGCGGATGATAGGTGCCGGTCGCGAACTGCACGTCCTTTGGCACGTCAACCACGACGGGGCCGGGACGGCCTGTCGTGGCGACGTAGAACGCCTCGTGCAGCACCTTGGCGAGATCGTTGACGTCACGCACCAGCCAATTGTGCTTGGTGCAGGGCCGCGTGATGCCGACGGTGTCGCATTCCTGGAACGCATCATTGCCGATCAGATGCGTCGGCACCTGGCCGGTGATGCAGACCAGCGGAATCGAATCCATCAGCGCGTCCGTCAGCGGCGTCACCATGTTGGTGGCGCCGGGGCCGGAAGTCACCAGCACGACGCCCGGCTTGCCGGTCGAGCGCGCATAACCTTCGGCGGCATGGCCGGCCCCCTGCTCGTGCCGCACCAGGATGTGCTCGACCTCGCTCTGCTGGAAGATCTCGTCATAGATCGGAAGCACCGCACCGCCGGGATAGCCGAACAAATGCTGGACGCCATGATCGATGAGCGCGCGCACGATCATCGCAGCACCGGTCATCTGGTTCGGATCGTGGCTCTTGTCGGTCATGACGTTTTCCTTGGCTTGCTCCGGATGCGCTATGTCTGCGCGGCTTCGTCGGCTTGGATTCGGGAAATAAAAAAGGGCCCCAGAGGCCCTATGCACACCGCCTGCAACTGGATGGCCTCAGCCATCCCGGGCGGTGCGCCAGGGTACGACTACGATAAGGAGCTTGGTAATAATATTACGCATCGGACGGTCCAGACTTCCCGAAGATTACGCGGGTTATAGCGACCGAACCCCGGAAGTCAAGGGAAGGACGCTTTCAGCCCGATTAAGGCAGTGTAACGGGGTTCCGGCCGTTCGGCGAGTGCGAATTTGCTGTTCCCTGCCATGCAGGGGGCCTGGGAAGCCGTAGCCCGGATGAGCGTAGCGACATCCGGGGCGGCAGGGGTGTGAGATCCCGGATGTCGCTACGCTCATCCGGGCTCGGAGGAGACCTTCGACTCCAGCCACCCCAGCGCCGCCTCCGGCGCCACCCACTCAAACTCCGGCAATTGGTGCCGGAACCAGGTGAACTGCCGCTTGGCGTAGTGGCGGGTGTCCGCGCGGCCGATTTCGGCGGCCTCTGTCTGGCTGATCTCGCCGTTCAAATGCCGGATCAGCGCCGGCACGCCGTGGGCCTTCATCGCCGGCAGCAGCGGGTCGAGGTGTCGGGCGGCCAGTGCGGCCACCTCCTCCAATGCGCCTGCCTCCAGCATGGCGTCGAACCGCGCATCGATCCGCCCATAGAGCTGGTCGCGCTCGGGCGACAGAAATAGCGCGTGAAACTCGCCTTGCGGCAGCAGCGGCGGCAGGCCTTCGCGGTGCCAGTCGGTCAGCGCGCGGCCGGTCGCCTCGACCACCTCGAGCGCCCGTGCGATGCGGGCGCGGTCGCGCGGTTTCAGGCGTTCCGCCGTTACCGGGTCGCGCTGCGCCAGCTCGGCGTGCAGCGCTTCGACGCCATCGCGCTCCAGCCGCGCGCGCACGCTGTCGCGCACATCCGCCGGGATCGGCGGCACCGCCGACAGGCCGCGCGTCAGCGCCTTGAAATAGAGCCCGGAACCGCCGACGAAGATCGGCAGGCGTTTTGCGACCTGTGCTTCCGACAGCATTTTGGCGGCGTCCGCGACCCACGCGCCGGCGGAAAAGTTCACGGCGGCATCGACATGGCCATAGAGCCAATGCGGCGCCTGCGCCTCTTCGGCGGGCGTCGGGCGGGCCGTGATGATGCGAAGATCGCGATAGACCTGCATGGAATCGGTGTTGATGACGACGCCGCCGGCTTTTTGCGCCAGCTCAAGGGCCAGCGCCGACTTGCCGCTGGCGGTCGGCCCTGCGATAAGCACGGCCTTATTCCCCAAACGCGAATTCGCCTGCATGTCCCTCGTCGCCACGCTCATCTGCAATCCCGTCAACCCCGCGCTCGACTCCACCATCGTCGACGGCGCGCTGGCCGTCCTGCCCTCGCCCGGCACGGCCCAATGGCTGTTCGACGAAGTCGCGGTCGATATCCCCTTCACCGGCAGCGAGGATATCAAGGCGATCGAGGCCCGCCTGCGCCAGGCGCGCGGCGACTTGCCGATCGACATTGTCGTGCAGCCTGCCGCCTTCCGGCGCAAGAAGCTTTTTCTCGCCGACATGGATTCCACCATGATCGGCCAGGAATGCATCGACGAACTGGCCGATTTTGCCGGACTGAAGGCGCACGTCGCCGCCATAACCGAGCGCGCGATGCGCGGCGAGATCGAGTTCGAGCCAGCGCTGCGCGAGCGCGTCGCGCTGCTCAAAGACATGCCGGTCGGCGTGGTCGATGAAGTGCTGAAAAAGCGCATCACGGCGACACCGGGCGGCCGCGAACTGGTCATGACCATGCGCGCCAACGGCGCCTACACCTGCCTGATCTCGGGCGGCTTTACACTGTTCACCAATGCGGTCGCCGCGATGATCGGATTCCAGGAAAACCGCGCCAACGAATTGAAGGTGTCGGGCGGCAAGCTCACGGGCGAAGTCACCGAGCCGATCCTCGGCCGCGCCACCAAACTCGCGACGCTGATCGAACTCACCGAGTCCTTTGATCTCGACGACATCGACACACTGGTGACCGGCGACGGCGCCAACGATCTCGGCATGATCGAGGCCGCGGGCCTTGGCGTCGCCTATCACGCCAAGCCGGCAGTGGCGGCGGCCGCGGCGGCGCGGATCGACCACGGCGATCTCACCGCGCTGCTGTATGCGCAGGGCTATCGGCGCGATGAATTCGTGACGGCGTGAACCGCCGCGGCACCTGAACACGAAGCATTTAATTGCTTGTTCGTGACGACCCGCTCGCCCAGTTTTGCCGAAAGCAGCGCGGGTGGAGTTCTTTCAGGTGAACCAAATCAATCTACGATTCGCAACGTCCTCCCCTGCCGGTAGCGACCCGCTGCAGGCCATCGAGACGGCCTATCGGCGGATCGAGACCGAGCGTGACCGGAACTGCTGGATCCATGTCCGCCCGATCGCGGAGACGCGGGATCATTGCCGCACGCTGATGAGACGCGCCGATTCAGGCGAAACCCTTCCCCTGCTCGGTGTCCTGTTCGGCGTCAAAGACAATATCGACGTTGCCGGCATGCCGACGACGGCCGCCGTCCCTGCGTTCAGCTACATGCCGGCACGTTCAGCCGAAAGCGTCGAACGCCTGATCGCGGCCGGCGCGATCTGCATCGGCAAGACCAATCTCGACCAACTCGCCACCGGCCTCTCCGGCGCGCGCTCGCCCTACGGCTCCTGCTCTGCCGTCGCAGACCCGCGCTATGTCTCGGGCGGCTCCAGTTCGGGCTCGGCGGTCGCGGTCGCCGCCGGCCACGTCACGTTCGCGCTTGGCACCGATACCGGCGGCTCGGGCCGCATTCCCGCCGGCTTCAACGACATCGTCGGCATCAAGCCGACGGTCGGGCTGGTGTCGTCGCGCGGCCTGGTGCCGAATTGCCCGACGCTGGATTGCGTCTCGATCTTCTGCAATTCGGTGCAGGAAGGCGCCGCGATCCTGGACGTCATGGAAGGCTTCGATCCCGAGGATCCGTACAGCCGGCCCGCGCCGGCCTCCGTCAGCGCCCGCGCGAGCGGCAAGTTCAGGTTCGGCCGCCTCATGGCGAAGGATCTCGAATTCTTCGGGATGCCCGAATGCGGCGCGCTCTATGAACAGGCCTGCGAGCGATTTTCCGCTCTCGGCGGCACCGCTGTCGAGATCGACTTTGCTCCGTTCGCCGAGGCCGGCGAGATGATGTTCACCGGCCCTTGGGTCGCGGAACGGCGCGCATCGATATCGTCGCTGATGGAGGTCGATACCGATCGCCTGCTCGACGTCACCAAAGCCGTGCTCCGGACGGCGACGAGCTATTCGGCGGTAGACACTTTCACCGCGATGCACCGGCTGTTGCGGCTGCGCCGGCGGTCGCAAGATCTCCTCGCCGGTATCGATGCGCTGGTGGTGCCCACGGCGCCGCGCCCGTTCCTGCTGGACGAGATGCACAGCGATCCGATCACGCTGAATAACCGCCTCGGCCACTACTCCTACTTCGCCAACCTGCTGGATCTCTGCGCGGTAGCGATCCCGAACGGCGTGTTGCCCAACGGTATCCCCATGGGCGTAACGCTGCTGGCGCGGGCCTGGTCCGACCGGGCGTTGATTGCGCTGGCGAGGCGGCTCGACACAAAATCGCGAAAACAACCCCATGCAAAGTAACAATGGGGGGCCCGGCTCTAGTGCGCGTACAGTCCTTCGACGATCGGTAATCGCGCGGCCCGCAGGGCTGGAAACAGCCCACCGATCAGGCCCACGATCAGCGCCAGCCCAACCCCCTCGGCGATAAGCCAGGGACTGAGCTTGAAGTCGAACACCACCTGGGTGAAGTTCCCGCCAAGGGTGGACGCCGTGACGCCATCGAAAATCAGATACGTGGCGGCGGCGCCGAGCAAGCCGCCTATGACGGCGAGCACCAGCGATTCGGCGAGCGTCCCGACGAACGCAGGAAAACCGCCAAAGCCGATGGCGCGCAGCGTTGCGATTTCCGTCGCGCGGCTGGCAACCGACGAATACATCGTGTTGAGCGCGCCGGCGACCGCGCCTAGCGCCATCGCGATCGCCAGTGGCCAGCCAAGTTTCTGAATTAAATCAGAGGTCTGCGAGGCCTGTTCCGCGAAGTAAGCTGCTTCGGATTTGACATCGAGCTTCAGCCGCGGATCGTTGTCGCTATAGCTTTTGAGCTCATTGAGGGCGGCCGGCCCGGTGAGGCGCGCGCGCACGATCTGTACGATATTGTTGCGATTGAACAGGCTCTGCACCACGTTGAGATCGGCCCAAATCTCGGATTCGAACACGCTGCCGCCGGCCTCGAACACGCCGACCACGGTCCAGCGCGTGGCGCCGAAGGCCACGGTGCTGCCGAGGTCGAATCCCTCGAATTCCCGCAGCAGGGCCTTGCCGACCACCACGTCGTTGCTGCCCCGGTTGAACATGCGGCCTGCGGTGATGGTGATGCCCTTGCGCAGCGCGGCGCCCTGTTCCCCGATCCCGCGCAGCGGCAAATTGGCCTTGGTCCCGGTCGAGCGTTTGATGCCGTCGACCACCAGATAGAGTTCCGGCGAGATCAGGGGTTTGCCGTCGCTGCCACGCGCGATGCCGGGACCGTCCTCGATCAGTCGTACCTGATCGCGGCTCACGGTACTGTTGATTTCGGCCTGCGAGCCGGCCCGCAGCACGATCGCGATGTCATCAGCACCGGATCCCGCGATGGTGCGCTGGAATCCGTTGGCCATCGCCAGGAACGCGAGCAGGACGATCACCACCAGCGCGATCGCGATCACCGTCGAGAGCGAGAGCCAGCGCCGCTGCGCTATGCTCCTGAGATTGATGGCGGTGACGGCGGCCACCTGAAGCCAGAGCGAACGCATGTCTATCCCCGTCCAAGCGCGGTTGCAATTTTGAGCCGCATGGCGTTGAGCGCCGGAATGATCCCCGTGATCAGCCCCAGCGCGATCATCAACGCCAGGCCTTGCATGATGATGGTCGGCGACACGGCAAAAGCAGGCGCGATGTTGGACAGGCTTGTGCGCAGGGCCATGGCGATCAGCGCCGCAATCGCCAACCCGGGAATTCCGCCGAGCAGGGCCAGCAGGACGGATTCGCCGAGCACCATCCCAAGGATCCGCGGGCCCGAAAAGCCAAGCGTCTTCAGCACGCCGATCTCGCGGGTGCGCTCCCGGATCGACAGCGCCATGGTATTGCCGACGATCATCAGGATGGTGACGAAGGCGGCGCCGACAACCAGCAGTACAATCAGCGCGATGTTGCCGAACTGGGCCGCGAACGCCTTGCCGAACGCTTTTTCGGTGTCGGTCGAGGTCTCGGCGGTGGAATTGGCGAACATCGCGTCGATCGTCTTGGCGACGCGAGGGTTGCTTTCGGGAGAGGTGGTCTGAAGGATCATCCAGCCGATGGTGTCCTTGCCGAACGAGCGGGTCTCGTCGAAGTAGGCGTACTGAAACAGCAGAAAGTTGGTGTCGACGTGCTCGGCCTTGCCCTTGACGATGCCGGCAATGGTGAGATCCCAGGTATGCCCGCCGCTCTTCTGGCTGAAAATATTGCTCGCAACGGGGATGCGATCGCCGACCTTCCAGCCCCACTTCTGCGCCAGGCTTTCGCCGACCACCGCGCTGCCGCGATCTCGCATGAAGGCTTGAAGCTGTTCGGGCGGAACTTCGAATTCGCTGCGGTACACGTCGAAATAGGTGCTCGGCTCGATCGCCAGCGACATCAGGAAATTCTTCGGGTCCTGATAGTAGCCGCCGAACCAGTTGGCGAAGGTCACCTGCCGCACGCCCTCCACCGCCCGCACCCGATTATAGTAGGCGATCGGCAGCGGCTGGGTGAAGTTGATCTTGTTGACGGTGATCATGCGGTCCGCGGCGGCGGCATCTTCGCCGGCGGTGAAGGCGCGGTAGAATCCAGCGAGCACGCCGAAGATCATGAAGGCGATCAGGATCGACACGATCATCAGGGCGGCGCGCAATTTGCGGCGAAACAGGTTTTTCCGGACCAGGTCGAAGTCGTTCACGCGGCGAGCTCCCGTTCGACGAAGCGGCCCTTGTCGAGATGCAGGACGCGCTTGGCATAGTTTGCCGCCGCCGGATCATGCGTTACCATCACGATGGTCTTGCCGAGTTCGCCATTGAGCAATTGCAGGATTGAAAGGATCTCGTCGGCGGATTGCCGGTCGAGGTCGCCGGTCGGTTCGTCGCAAAGCAACAGGTTCGGGTCCGAGACAATGGCGCGCGCAATCGCCACGCGCTGCTGCTGGCCGCCCGACATTTCGCGCGGACGGTGCTTGACGCGGTCGGCGAGTCCAACCACGGAAAGTGCGGTGTGAACGCGCGCGGCGCGATCCTTGCGGTTCAACCTGGTGAGCAACAGCGGCAGCTCCACGTTCTGCGCCGCGGTCAGCATCGGCATCAGATTGTAGAATTGGAAGATGAAGCCAACATTGGCGGCCCGCCAGGCGGCGAGTTCACCTTCGGAGAGACCATCGATGCGCTGGTCCGCAACCGAAATTTCGCCGGCGTCGACGCGATCGATACCCCCGAGCAGATTGAGCAGCGTCGTCTTGCCCGAACCGGACGGTCCCATGACGGCGATGAAGTCGCCGCGTGGAATCGCAAGATCGAGATGATCGAAGATCGAGATTGTTTCCTTGCCCTTGGTGAAACGCTTGGCTACGCCGCTAAGGCGAACCATCGGATGCTCGGCTGTCACGCTTTTCTCCTCTCAAGGTTTCCGGCCGGAAGCTAGTTCGCGGCGGTGGTCTTGGTGGCGTCCTTTAGATCGGCCAGGAAATTCACTTTCACCGCCATGTCGGGCAGGATGCGCGGATCCTTCTTTTCGAAGCGGATTCGCACCTTCACCGTGGCCTTCTCGCGGTTCGCCGTCGGCACGATGGCAATCACCGAGGCGGGAATCGTCCAGTCCGGATACGCATCCAGCATCGCGTTCACGGCGCCTCCGGCGACGACCCGGCCGATGAAGGCCTCATTGACGTCGACTTCGATCTCGATTGAGTCCATGTCGACGATGGTGCAGATGCCGGTGCGCGTGTAGCCGCCCACCGACATCGGCGAAATCATCTCGCCGGGCTGTGCGCTGCGGTCGATGACGACACCGGCGAACGGCGCCCTGATCTGATGCTTGTCCAGCATCGAGGCGCTGCGCTTGGCGTCGATCTTGGCGGTCTCGAATTGCGACTGCGCCTGGCGCATTTGCGCGTTGAGCACGCCGACCCGGGCCTGCGCCTTGGTCAGATCGGCCTCGGTCGCAAAGTTCTTCTGCGAGAGTGTTTGCACGCGCGTCATGATCCGGGTCGCGTCCTCCAGATCGGCGGCGATCGCGGCGATCGCGGCATTGGCCGTCTCGGCGCGCGAGCGGGCCAGCTCATAGTCCCTTTCAGCAAGCACGCTGTCGAGCCGCGCGACGACCTGCCCCTCGGTCACCGTCATGCCTTCGTCGATGAACACTTCGACCACCTTGCCGGTGATCTCGGCGGCAACGGTTGCCTTGCGGCGCGCCACCACATAGCCGGAGGCGGCCAGGCTGCCGGTCGCCTTGCTATTCGTTGGCGGCTGCTGTGGCGGCTGCGGTTGTGCGACGGGCTGCTGTGCAGTTTGCGATGCGGCCTCTTTGGTCGGGTCCTGCCTGCGGAACTCGAATGCGGCAAAGGCGGCGAATCCGGCGACGCAGATGATAATCACCGCTGAGATCGGCAACCAACGGCTGCCCGATCGCTCCGCCTTGCCGGCGCTGCGATCGATCGTAAGCGATCTCAGCAGTTTGCTCTTGTCTTCGGTCATTGTTCATTTCCATCCACCTGCTCGCTGCCGTTCCTGCACGGGCGGCATCGTTCTCGCGCCAGTGGTCTCGCTCACAGCCGGTCTACGCGTCGCGTCATCGTTGGGGTGGGCCCGCTTTCGGCGAGGCGGCAAACCCAGCTCGGTTGCAAATCCCGCTTAGTCGCGCGATCGCCAGGCGGCGACCGTTTTTTCGACGAGGCGAATAACGAGAATTTAAAGCTTAATGGCAGCGGAAGCAATTACTGGAAGACCAAGAGTTGCGTGTGACAGATGCCGCCATTTTTGATATGCGGTGGTTCATCCAACGGCAATCGCCACTTTGTCGAAAGGCGCGCCGCTCTCCATACGGGCGAACGCAAAGGTCTTGTCGATTACGGTTCCATGCGATTGGCCCAGATGGCGTCCGCTATGCCTCGATGCTTTAGACCACCTCGAGGTCCAGCGCCGGCATGTTCAGGATCGAGATCAGCCCCCGATGATACCGGATGATGCCGCGCTGCTGCATGCGAGCGAGTTGGACGGTGACCCATTGCCGGGTCGAGCCGATCAGATTGGCGAGGTCGCCATGCGTAAACGGCACCGCGATGGTGGTTTCGCGGCCGCTCCGGATGCCGTGTATCCGCGACAGGAAAATCAGCAGGCGATGCAGCCGCTCGGTGACCGAGCGCGTCCCCAGCATCTGCGCCATCGCCGAATAGCACCGCGCCTTGAACGCGAGCGCGTCCAGCAACGCCACCGCCAGTGGGGCGGACTCCAGCGCGACTTTCTTCAGCGCCGGTCCCGGCAGAAATGTCAGCTCGCTCGCCTCAACCGCCACCGATGTCCACATATGCGGTCCGGTGCCGAACAAATCCGGGCCGCCGACAAAGTTGCCCGGAAACCAGTAGGCCAACGTCACCTCGCGCCCTGACGGCGCGACGTAGTAGCTGCGAATGCGGCCGGATCGGATCAAATAGATTCCGGTCTGACCATCGCCCTGCTGCCAGACGAACTGGCCGGTTTCGAGGGGCTTGTCGCGGCCTATACCGCGCAGGCGCCGCCGATCCGCCTCGCACAGTTCGTCCAGCAGACCCGGCAGCGGGCGGACGAGGCTCTCTGATTCCGCCAGCATGATTCCGGCCGCGGCTCTCGCATGTGCTGCTGTCATGGTCGCCTCCTTGAATTGAGCTGATCAATTCAAGACTCGTGCCAACAAGGCGCAATTTGGCGCCGTAGGAGCCTTTCCGTTCCGATGCAATCGGAACGGGGCTCCAGATTTTTGATTTGACGCGTTTTCTTTAACGCGAACCGGTATCCACTTCGCTTTGAAAACGCTCTAGCCGGCGCTCGACTGATCGAAGGCGCGACGGCCTTCGGACCGGATCAGGTCGAGACAATCCTTCTTCAGCGCGAGGTAGGCAGGATCGAGCATGATGGCGTTGGAACGCGGCCGCGGCAGATCGACGCCGAGATCGCGCAGGATGCGTCCGGGGCCCGCGCTCATGATCAGGACCCGGTCCGCCAGCAGAATGGCCTCATCGATGTCGTGGGTGACGAACACGACCGTTGCATCGATGCGTTCGCGCAATTCGAGCAGGCTGTCCTGCATCACGCTGCGGGTCTGAGCGTCGAGCGCGCCGAACGGCTCGTCCATCAACAGCACGCGCGGCTGGTTGGCAAGCGCGCGTGCAATCGCAACGCGCTGCTGCATGCCGCCGGAGAGCGTGTGCGGATAGGCGTCGGCGAAACGATTGAGACCGATCATCTCGATCAGCCCATCCGCAATCGCCCGGGCCTCGCTCCGCGACTTGCCCAGCATGCGCGGACCATGGGCGATGTTCTTGCGGACGGATTTCCAGGGAAACAGGTGCGGCTGCTGGAACACCATGCCGACATCGGGCCGCGGGCGCTGCATCGGCCTGCCGTCCACAGTCACCGCGCCGCTGTACGGCGTCTCCAGGCCCGCGATGGTGTTGAGCACCGTCGACTTGCCGCATCCGGATGGTCCCACGATGCAGACAAACTCGCCGTGAGCCACGCTGAACGTCACCCGATCGACGGCGATCACCTGCCCCTGCGGCGTGTCGAACACGATGCTGAGGTCGGCGACGCTGATGATGGTGCGAGCCACCGCGCGTTCTCCTGCAGGTGACGGCTGTGGATGTGCAAGCGCCAACGCGGCGTCGGACCGGTGTACCATCTGCTTCATCGCCACCACACCGTGCGTTCCGCGACCGCCGCGAACAGGCGGTCGGCGATAAACGACATCAACCCGAGCGCTGCCAATCCGCCCATCACCTGGCCGGTCTGCAGATTCTGCTGCGCGATCTCGATCCGGTAGACGATGCCGGCAAAGGCCCCCGCCAGTTCGGCCGCCACCAGCGTGTAGAATGAAATGCTGATCGCGGTTCGAAGCCCGACCACGATGTAGGGCAAGGCGCCGAGCAGCACGATCTCCTGCAGCATCTGGCGCCGCGGCGTCCCGAGCATCAGCGCCGCCCGAATCAGGCCGCGGTCGACCTTCTGCACGCCGATATGCGTCGACAGCCACACCGTGAAGAAGACGCCCCAGACCACCAGGAACAGCTTGCCCGTTTCAGACAGGCCGAACCAGAGGATCACGATCGGAACGAACGCGATCGGCGGGATCGGCCGCAGGATATGAAACAGCGGCGACAGCAGGCTTGATACCAGCGCAAACTGCCCGGTGAGAACGCCGAGCGCTATGCCAAGCGCCGCGCCCACCACGAACCCGGTCACGACGCGATAGAGGCTCGCCCCGAGATCGAGGAAGAACTGCCCGCTTCGCACCCACTCGACCAAGGCGACCGCAACGACCGACGGCGGCGGAAACAGCACGGCGTTGACGATCCCGGACCGCGCGATCACTTCCCACGCCACGACAAAGAGCGGGATCGAAAGCGCGCCGACCAGGATATTGATCCGCTTCATCTTCTATTTGGCCGAGACGGTGACGCGGCTGGCATCGATGCCGCGCAGCGGTTCGAGCGCCAGCACCTTGGTGAAGTCAGGCATCGCCGCGCCCGGCGGGTGGTTGCCGCTCTCCAGCCGCCACGCCGCATGCAGCTTGAGAATGCCGAGCAGCTGATCGTCGATACGGACGCGGTAGATGTAGTCCTGCCAGATCGCAGCGAGTTCGTCGCGCTTCATGCCGACGATGTCGGCGATGGTCGTGATCGCCTCGTCCGGGTTGGCCTTCAGCCACGCCTCGGCGTCCAGCAAGGCCCGCAAGAATTTCTGAACCAGCGGACCGTTGGCGTCGAGATAGGGCCGCGTCACCACGATGTTGAATGTCTCGGAGTAAATACCCTTGGTGTCCAGCAGCACCGCGTTCTCGCCGAGCGCCTTTCTGGCGTTGGCGATATGCGGCTCCCAGGTATCGAACGCGTCGATGCTGCCGGCCGCCATCGCCGGCAGCATTTCCGCGGCCGCAAATTGACCAGCGTCACGTCGCCCGGCGTCAGGTCCGCGGCCTTCAGCAGCGTCGCGGTGTAGACCTCGCTGCCGGTGCCGGCGGTGAAACCGATCTTCTTGCCGCGCAGGTCGGCCTTGGTCCTGATCCCGGCCTTTGCCGCCGTCATGGTCTTGAGATCGGAGTATTCCATGCCGGCGACGAACGCGATCGGCTGGTTGGCCATCGCCGCGGCGGTCACCGGCGCTTCGGCCGTGGTTGCAAAGTCTGCGCCGCCGCCGAGCACGGTATCCAGGCATTGCTTGCCCGAGGTGAAGTTGGCGACGGTAATGTCGAGCCCCTGCTTTTCGAACATTCCCTTCGCCTTGGCGACGATGACGAGGCCCGATATCGGACCGAGATTCTGCGCCAGCCGCGCTTTCACAAGATCCTGTGCCGCCGCCATCGTGGGCGCGGCGATCGACCAGCAGAGCACGGCACATGCCGCAAACGCGGCGGCGGGGATGGATCTGGCGCGCGGCATGAGTGATCTCCATAGGCCGCCAGGGGTTCTGACGGCATGCTCGGTGACAATGATGGCGCCGGCCCCTGACCGGTCCCACCGCAAGCCCCGCGTCCTCCCTTTGGACCTCCCGGCCAGCCTGTTGGGACCGTTGAGGTGATCCCGCTGTTTTCCGAGATGCGGATCGTCGGCCATGGCCCCCGTCCAAGGAAGCAATTAATCGACATTGGATGCGGGCAGGCGCGACGTGACGCAGGGGTGCTTGCGCACCCCCGGTCACGAGGTCGGGTCATCGCTTGATTGGATTTGGCTTGATTGGATTTGCGGTCAGGCGGCCGGTCGAGACACCGCCCGCCAACACAGCCGGCCCAGGAAAGGTGGCGGGAAAGGCGGCGAAAAGCGCCGCCGCTTTCCCGAAGCTTGTTACTGCACGAGCAGCGGAACGAAGCGCAACTCGCCTTCGCCGTTGGCAACCATCAGCAGGACCGACTTGCGCCCGTCCTTCTTGATCTGATCGACCCGCTTCTTGACGTCGGCGGTGTTCGTCACCGCCTCCTGCGCCACCTCGACGATGACGTCGCCGGCGGACAGCCGCTTCTCGGCGGCATCGGAGGCGTTGTCGACGCCGGTGATGACGACGCCCTTGACGCTGTCCTTGATCTTGTACTTGCCGCGCAGATCCTTGCTCAGCGCGGCCAGATCGAGACCAAGCACCTTCTGCGTCACCGGCTTCTCGGCGACGGGCTCGTCCTTCGACTTGGCGGCGGCCTGCTGCACCTTCTCGTTATCCTCGAGCCGGCCGAGCGTCACCTTCTTGGTCTCCTCCGCGCCCTTGCGGATGACGACGACTTCGACTTCTTTGCCGACCGCGGTGTCGGCGACCACGCGCGACAGGTCCTTCGGATCCTTGACGTCCTTGCCGTCGAACTTGACCACGACGTCGCCAGGCTCGATCCCGGCGGGCTTGGCCGGGCCCTTGTCGTCGATGCCGGCGACCAGCGCGCCACGCGCCGGCTTGATATTAAGGCTTTCGGCGATCTCGTCCGTGACCTGCTGGATGCGGACGCCGAGCCAGCCACGGCGCAGCTCGCCGAACTCCCGGAGCTGATTGACGACGCCAATCACGGTCTTCGAAGGCACCGCGAAGCCGAGGCCGATCGAACCGCCGGTCGGCGAGATGATCAGCGTGTTGACGCCGACCACTTCGCCCTCGAGATTGAACAGCGGACCGCCGGAATTGCCGCGGTTGATGGAGGCGTCGGTCTGGATGTAGCTGTCGTAGGGCCCCTGGCTGATATCGCGGTTGCGCGCCGAGACGATGCCGGCCGTCACCGAGCCGCCGAGGCTGAAGGGATTGCCGATCGCAATCACCCATTCGCCGAGACGCAGCTTGTCGGACTCGCCGAACTTGACCGCGACCAGCGGCTTCACCGGCTTGAATTTCAACACCGCGATATCGGTCTTCTTGTCGACGCCGACCAGTTCGGCCCTGATCTTGGTGCCGTCGTTCATGATGATGTTGATCTCGTCGGCATCCGCGATGACGTGATTATTGGTGACGACGACGCCAGCGGTATCGATGATAAAACCGGAGCCGAGCGAATTGGTCTTGCGCGGCTGCATCTCGCTTCGCTCGCCGCCCTTGGGAGCGCCGCCGCGCCGGTTCTTGAAGAAGTCGTCGAAGAATTCCTCGAACGGCGAACCCGGCGGCAATTGCGGCGTGGCCTGCCGGTCGCCGCCGCCACCACCCTTGGCCTCGACGTTCTGCGAGGTCGAGATATTGACGACGGCGTCGATCACCTTTTCGGCGATGTCGGCGATGCCGTCCGGGCCCCGCGCGAAAGCCGGCGCTGAAGCCAGAGCGGCGACAGCGCCGAGTGAAATCGCAGCCCCCATCATGCGCAGGCGACGGCTCAAAGCGGGTCTGGCTCCGGTCATGTCAGCTTCTCTCCAGCGGGTCGATTTGGGGTCCACAGTGCGCCCGAACGGGTCCGAGGCGCAAGCATTTGAACCGGGCATTTCGGCGAAAAACCGGCCATCGGCGGCTCACGATTTCGTTGATTCCGCAGGCGATTTTTTTGGTTATTCCAAGGCGCATCGAAGATGCGAACCTCAGGGGCGCAATTGCGCCCTGGGGAATTTCGAGATTCCGGGTTCGATGCTTCGCATCGCCCCGGAATGACAAGACCCAACTAGCGGCGAACCAGCCAGATCAGGAGCAGGCCCACGACCGCCGATCCGATGCCCACCGCGCGCAGAATGTTGTCCGGCGTCGTCATCGCGCTCTTCATCGCCCGGCGCATCCAGGCCGGGCTTGCCGCGAACATCAGGCCTTCCAGCACAAACAGGATTCCCAGGCCGATGAGGAAGTCGGCAAACGCTATGGACCTCATCGGATGGCAACCTCCCGCTGAACGCAGTTCTTGCTTTTGTCGCAGGCGAAGCGGGGTCCGCTTCGCCTGATATGGTGTGGCCGGCCGGAAGCTATTGCTTCGGCGCGGCTGGTGCGGCGGCGGCCGGCGGGTGGCCGGCCGAATTGGCGAAGAAGCGGAAGAACTCCGAATCCGGCCGCAGCAGGAAGCGGGTGTCGTTGCTGCGAAGTCCGGTCTCATAGGCCGACATCGAGCGGTAGAAGGCGAAGAAGTCGGGATCCTTGCCATAGGCCTCGGCGAACAGGCGGTTGCGCTCGGCGTCGCCGGCACCACGCGTCTGTTCGGCCGTCGAATTGGCTTCCGCGATGATGACGGTCGCCTCACGATCGGCCTTCGACCTGATCTCCTGCGCCTTCTGTCCGCCCTGGGCGCGGAACTCGGCGGCTTCACGCGCCCGTTCGGTCTGCATGCGCTGATAGACCGCCTGGCTGTTTTGCTCCGGCAGATCGGCGCGGCGGATTCGCACGTCGACCACCTGGATGCCGTAACCGTCGGCTTCCTTGTCGAGCTGTTCGCGAATACGCAGCATCAGGGCTTCGCGCTCGTCGCGCACCACCGTGATGAAGGAGACCTCGCCCAGCACGCGGCGCAGCGCCGCGTTCAGCAACGTGGTGAGCTGGACGTTGGCGGCCTGGATCGAGCCGATGCTCTGATAGAAGCGCAGCGCGTTCTTGATGCGGTAGCGGGCGAAGGCGTCGACCACCAGCCGCTTCTGGTCCGAAGCGATCACTTCCTGCGACGGATTTTCCAGATCGAGGATGCGCTTGTCGATCGAGATGACGGTGTCGATGAACGGCGCCTTGAAGTTCAGGCCCGGTTCGGTGACGACGCGGATGGGTTCACCGAGCCGCACCACCAGCACTTGCTGGGTCTGGTCGACGGTGAAGACGGAGCTGTAGCCGAAGATGACGACGACGAACAGCGTGATCAGGAGGACAATGCCTGTGACGGGAGACCTCATCGGTTGCCTCCCTGCTGCTGCTGCTGACCGGTGGCGGGCGGCGCCGGCGTTCGCCGCGGCGACAATTCGTTGAGCGGCAGATACGGCACCATGTTCTGTGCATTCGAACCGCCGTCATAGACGAGCTTCTCGGCATTGGCGAGGATACGTTCCATCGTCTCGAGATAAATTCGCTGCCGCGTCACGTCTTTCGCCTTGTTGTATTCGTCATAGACTTTCAGGAAGCGCGCGCTCTGGCCCTTGGCCTCGGCGACCGCCTGTTCCTTGTAACCTTCGGCGACCTGCAGGATCTGCGCGGCGCGGCCGCGCGCGTCCGGAACGACGCGGTTGGCGTAGGTCTGGGCTTCGTTCTGCAGACGCTCGAGATCGGCGCGGGCGGCCTGCACGTCGCGGAACGCGTCGATCACCTGCGCGGGCGGATCGACCTTCTGCATCTGTACCTGCGTGATCTGAACGCCCGAACCATAATTGTCGAGCGTCTTCTGCATCAGTTCCTGCACACCGGCTTCCGTGGTGGTGCGGGCGCCGGTCAGGATCGGCTGGATGTTGGAACGGCCGATCACTTCGCGCATCGCGCTTTCGGCGACCGCCTTCACTGTGCCTTCAGGGTTCTGGATGTTGAAGAGGAAATTGCCGACGCCGTCGGGCTTGATCCGCCACAGCACCGTGAAGTCGACGTCGACGATGTTCTCGTCGCCGGTCAGCATCAGGCTTTCTTCCGGCACGTCGCGCATGGTTCGGCCGCGGCCGCTCGGATCGCTGATCAGCGTCATGCCGATCGAGATGGTGGAAACGCGCAGCGCCTTCGGCAACAGCACGGTCTCGATCGGATACGGCAGATGGTAGTTCAGGCCGGGCTGCACGGTCTTGATGTGCTTGCCGAAGCGCAGGATCACGCCGAGTTCTTCCGACTGAACGCGGAAGAAGCCCGACAGGAACCAGATCGCCAGCGCGCCGATCAGAACCAGCGCGATGCCCATGCCACTGAAATGGCCGCCGGGCAGAAGATTCTGCAGCTTGTCCTGGCCGCGGCGCAGAAGGTCCTCAAGATCGGGCGGGCGCGGCCCAACCGATTGAGGTCCGTTGCCCCACGGTCCCTTCGGACCCGAGCCCCACGGGCCCCCGCCTTGATTCTTCCACGGCATATAAAAGTCTCCTCCGCGGGCCCGGGTCCGCCTGATTGGGCAAAATGCCCGGCCTCGCATGTCCGACCGGCTTTATAGGGGACCGCCCGGGCCCTTACAACGCAAGCTTATGGTCTGAAGCAGCTATGATTGGGGCCATAATTGTCAATGCAAACATTGGCTAGCGAGGTTAATGCGACAATTGACGCGTGCCGCGCCGACGAAATGTCACATAGGAGAACTCGGCGCTGTCGTCGGGTCCGGCCGGATTTCGCACGCGCGCGACCTCTTCCCAGTCGGAAGCCGCAATTGCGGCGAAACGGGTATCGCCGTCGGGCCGGGCATGCACCTCGGTGATTTCCAGCCGATCGGCACGATCGATCCAATGCGCGTAGATTTCCGCGCCGCCGATGATCGCGATCTCAGTGGCGAAACGTCGCAGCGCATCGCCGGTGGCGATCGCCTCGGCGTCGGCAAGGGAAGTGGTGACCACGGCGCCCTCCGCGCGCCAGGCGGCATCGCGCGTCACCACGATGTTGGTCCGCCCTGGGAGCGGCCGGCGCGGAAACGACTGGAAGGTCTTCCGGCCCATCACGATCGGCTTTCCCATCGTCATCGCCTTTAACCGCAGCATGTCGGATTTCAGCCGCCACGGGATGGCGCCGCCAGCACCGATCACGCCGTTTTCGGCGACCGCGACAATGAGAACAATTTCCATCAACGCGTCCCTTGCGCCAGCGCCGTCAACGCCGGTCCGCTTACCCGGCACACCGTCCACTCGTCCATCAGGACCGCGCCCAGCGATTTGTAAAAGTCGATCGACGGCGTATTCCAGTCCAGCACCGACCATTGCAAGCGCGACCAGCCGTTGGCCACACATTGCTTCGCAAGCTGCGACAGCAGCGCCTTGCCGATGCCTTTGCCGCGCTGCGCCGGACGGACGAACAGATCCTCAAGATAGATGCCGGACCGGCCGCTAAAGGTTGAGAAATTGACGAACCAGACGGCGAAGCCGACCGGCTCGCCCTCCCATTCCGCAATCTCGCAAAACAGCCGCGGATGGCTGCCGAACAGCGCGGCGTCGATGTCAGCTTCGGTGGCCTCGACCTCGTGAAGCAGCTTTTCGTACTCGGCGAGTTCGCGAACCAGGGACAAGACAAGCCCGGCTTCATCGGGGCGCGCGCGGCGGATAGCAAGGGCCATTCAATCGCTCACACCGCGACCGCAGCCTTGATATGCGGGTGCGGATCGTAGCCCTCGAGCGCGAAGTCCTCGTAACGGAACGCGAAGATGTCCTTGACGTCAGGATTGATCTTCATGACCGGCAGCGGCCGCGTCGGTCGCGTCAGTTGCAGCCGCGCCTGTTCGAGATGGTTGGAATACAGATGCGCGTCGCCGAGCGAGTGCACGAAGTCGCCGGCCTTCAATCCCGTCACCTGCGCCACCATCATCGTCAGCAACGCGTAGGACGCGATGTTGAAGGGCACGCCGAGGAACACGTCGGCGGAGCGCTGATAGAGCTGGCACGACAGCTTGCCATTGGCGACATAGAACTGGAACAGGCAGTGACAGGGCGGCAGCGCCATCTTGTCGACATCGGCCGGATTCCACGCGCTCACGATCAGGCGCCGCGAATCCGGGTTGCGCTTGATCATGTCGATGAGGTTGGAAATCTGGTCGATGCGGCGGCCATCGGGTGCCGGCCAGGATCGCCATTGCGAGCCATAGACCGGGCCGAGGTCGCCATTGGCGTCGGCCCATTCGTCCCAGATCGAAACGCCGTTATCCCTAAGATATTTGATGTTGGTGTCGCCGGCCAGGAACCACAGCAATTCGTGCACGATCGCCTTCAGCGGCAGCCGCTTGGTGGTCAGCATCGGAAATCCGGCGCCGAGGTTGAAGCGCATCTGGTGACCGAAGATCGACAGCGTGCCGGTGCCGGTGCGGTCGTGCTTTTCCGCACCGTCGCTGAGGATCCGTTCGAGCAGGTCGTGGTACTGGTTCATGGAGTCTTCTTGATCAAGGAGCCTTCTTGGCGTCGGTCTCGCAAGCCTTTCGGGAAGGCGAATTTAGCGGCCGGAAGCGGCGATCGACAGCACCGATTCGGCTACGCCCCGATTATACCCCGGAAAAGTGATGCTACCGGGCTAAAGCATCTTGTTTTTGACGCGTTTTCTTCACGCGAACCGGTATCCACTTCGCTTGAAAACGCTACGAAAAACGACAAGGGGCGGAACCTGCGTTCCGCCCCTCACCTATCTACTTGATCGGATTGATTAACCTGCCGGCTTGAGGACCGGTGTCCACTTCGCGATCTCGCTCTTCACCAGTGCGGCCAGCGCTTCCGGCGTGCGATCCTTGGGGCCCGGGATCACGCTGCCGAGTTCGAGCAGGCGCTTTTTGACGTTCTCATCGTCGAGCGCCTTGACGATCGCCTCGTTCAGCTTGGCGATGATCGGGGCCGGCGTTCCCTTGGGCGCGAAAATCGCATTCCACGCCTGGGCCTGGAAGGCCGGCAGGCCGGCCTCCGTGGTGGTCGGAACATCGGGCAGCGACGGATTGCGCTCGGCGGTCGCAATCGCATAGGCCTTGATGGTGCCGCCATTGATCTGCGGCACGGCGTTGACGATCTGGTCGCACATGTAATCGACCTGCCCGGCCACCAGCGCATTCATCGCGGGTCCGGTGCCGTTGAAGGGCACGCCGACCGGCTTGACCCCCAGCACCGAGTTCAGCAGTTCGCACGACACGTTCGAGACCGAGCCGACGCCGGCATGCGCCGCGTTGACCTTGGTTTCGTTCGCCTTGACGTAAGCGATGAATTCCTTGAGGTCCTTGGGTGCGAGATCCTTGCGCGCCAGGATCAGGATCGGCGTGCCGGCGAGCAGCCCGACAGGCTCAAAATCCTTCTCGGGATGATAGGCGAGTTTGGGATAGAGCGGCACCGACGCCGCATGCGTGCCCATGTGCCCGGTGATCAGCGTATAGCCGTCATTGGCGGCCTTCGACGCGCGCGTCGTGGCGGTGGTGCCGCCGGCGCCGACCACGTTCTCGATGATGATGGCCTGACCGAGCGTCTGCGCCATATGGCCGGTGACGATGCGCGCGATCACGTCGGTCGGACCGCCCGCCGCAAACGGCACGATCATGGTGATGCTGCGCGTCGGATAGTTTTGCGCCTGGGCCGGCGCGGCAAGCGCGACCAGCCCGGCAAGGATGGCCAAGCAACCACCCGCCACAGAGCGACGACCATATAGTTTCATCTAATTCTCCCAGCTAAAGCCATTGAAGCAAATGCCGGCCCGATCGGCCGGCATTTCCATTTCACGAAAGAACAAACGAAGTCGAGTAGACTTCGGGCTGTGGCGAGCCGACGCAGGTCAGTTCCAGGTCAGTTCTCGGACTCCACGAACACCTGATCGCGCTTCTTGCGGAGCGATGGCAGCACCGCCAGCACCAGCAGGCCTGCCGCGATCGCCATCAACACCGCCGACAACGGTCGCGTCAGGAACACTGACCAGTCACCGCGCGAGATCAGAAGCGCCCGGCGCAGGTTTTCTTCCATCAGCGGTCCGAGGACCATTCCGAGCAGCAGCGGCGCCGGCTCGAAATCATGCTTGATCAGCCAGTATCCGACCAGCCCGAACACGCCGGCGAGCACCACGTCAGTCGGCGCATTGTTCACCGAATAAATGCCGATCGCGCAGAACACCACGATCGAGGGGAACATCAGCCGATAGGGCACGCGCAACAGCCGCACCCAGATTCCGACCAGCGGCAGGTTGATGATCAGCAGCATCAAATTGCCGACCCACATCGAAGCGATCATGCCCCAGACAAGTTCGGGCTGCTTCTGCATCACCTGCGGTCCCGGCACGATGCCGTGAATGGTCATCGCGCCGACCATCAGCGCCATGACAGCATTCGGCGGGATGCCGAGCGTCAATAGCGGGATGAACGAGGTCTGGGCCGCCGCGTTGTTGGCGCTCTCAGGCGCCGCGACACCCTCGATCACGCCGTGACCGAATCTCTCCGGATGCTTCGATACCTTCTTTTCCAGCGTATAGGCGGCGAAGGATGCGATGACCGCGCCGCCGCCCGGCAGAATGCCGAGGATCGATCCCAGCACCGTGCCACGCAGGATCGCCGGGGTGGAATCCCACAGGTCTTTTTTGGTCGGCATCAGGCCGGTGACCTTCTGCTGCACCAGCTGGCGATCTTGTTCGCCGCCCGCATCGAGATTGCGGATGATCTCGGCGAAGCCGAACAGGCCCATCGCGACGGTGGCAAAGCCGAGGCCGTCCGCGAGTTCGGGGATGTTGAAGGCCATCCGCGATGCGCCGGTCTCGATGTCGGACCCGACCATCGACAGCAGCAGGCCGAACACGATCATCGCGATCGCCTTCAGCACCGAGCCCTTGGCGAGCACCACCGCGAAGATCAGGCCGAGCACCATCAGCGAGAAATATTCGGCCGGCCCGAACGCCAGCGCGAGTTTTGTGAGTGGCGCACCCAACACGGCGATCAGGACGGTCGCGACGCAGCCGGCAAAGAACGAGCCGATGGCCGCGATCGCCAGTGCCGGACCTGCGCGTCCCTTCTTGGCCATCTGAAAACCGTCGAGCGCCGTCACCACGGAGCCCGCCTCGCCTGGAATGTTGACCAGGATCGAGGTGGTCGAACCGCCATATTGCGCACCGTAGTAGATGCCGGCGAGCATGATCAGCGCGCCGACCGGCGGCAGGCCGAAGGTGATCGGCAGCAGCATGGCGACCGTGGCGATGGTGCCGATGCCCGGCAGCACGCCGACCAGCGTTCCGACCAGTGCACCAATCAGGCAGAGCAGAATGTTGACGGGAATGGGAATGGACACGCCGCCAAGAAAAGCGGGGGTCCACTGCACCAGCTGGAATACGACGCCGAAGCCGAGGCCAAGGTTTGAAAAAACGTCACCCATCACACCCTCACCGGATCATAAATTTGGGCAGCATCTGCAAGGGCAGACCCAGCGCGTAGGGAAACAACAGGCTGCAGAACGCCGTCAGGCAGACGGCGACGATGATGGTTTCCGTCCATTTCGTTTCCGGAGTGCCCAATGCCGCAATCAGGAAGCTTGAGAACGCCGTGACGATCAGGCCCATCGGGCGGATCATGAGCGCAAAGGACAGGATCGCCAGCGATACGAACAGCGGGCCGCGCCAGTGGTATTTCGCCAGGTGCACGCCCTCGGTGACGAGGCCGACGACCATCACCGCAACGCCGAGGCCAAGCAACAGATAGGCGAACATGCGCGGCGCGGTTCCGGCCCCGAACGAGAACCCCCGCATGCCCTGCAAATCGCTCGACGCCCACAGGGCGAACAGCGCGATCGCGATCAGCGCGACACCGCCGACGAAGTCCTGCGGGCCGCGAACCCATTTCGGCATGATCGATTTGACCGGCCCGTGGCTCGGCGTATCACTCATCGATATCTCTCCCCCCGACAGGGCTTCCCGCCCGTTCTGATTGGATGGCGTTTCTGATTGGATGGCGTTTGTGCACAGTCCCAAGGTCTTGCCTAGCGATTTTCCTCAGATAACGCCAGCAAAACCCAAAGCACCTCCGGCCAACAATATCCAGACCGGATTGAGCCGCGTCGCAAAGGCCAGAACCGCGGCGGCGGCCGTAATCAGGCCGGCCACCCAGCTAAGGTCCGAAGTCAGCGCCAAAATCAGGCCACTGGCGCCCATCAGGCCGATCGAAAGCGGAACAAGGGCCGCCTGGATAATGGCGGGCCAGCGGGATTGGCTCGACCGCTGCAAAAGGCGGCTCACATAATAGGCAAGGACGGCGGTCGGGCCGCACATCGCCAGGGTCGCCGCCAGCGCACCGGCCACCCCGGCGACAGAATAGCCGATCAGGGTCACGATCAGCACGTTCGGCCCCGGCGAGAGCTGGGAGATGGCGAAGATGTCAGCGAATTGCTTGTCATTCATCCAGTGGTGAACGTCGACCGCGATCCGGTGCATCTCGGGTATGGCCGAATTCGCGCCACCAACCGCAAACAGCGACATCAAACCGAAAGTCCAAACGAGCGTTGAAATCGGATTGCCGTCCGAATTCATGCGGCCACCCGCTGGCGCAGAAAATAGGTAATGCCGAGGCTGAGCGGGACCGCCACCAGCAGCACCGTCTGCAGCGGCAGGCGCAGCACGCCGATGGCAATGAATACAGCGAGCAGGATCACGAGCCCGACCAGGTCGCGTTTTTTGATCAGCGGCATCATCATCTTGAAGACGACGGCCATCAGAAGCCCGACCGCCGCGCAGGAGACGCCGGCCAGGATCCGCCGCAGCGCGTCGATTTCGCCGTAGCGCGCGTACAGCGCCGCGAGGATCGTGGCGATCACCATGGGCGGGCCGACCAACCCGGCAAAGGCCGCAATGCCGCCGGCAACGCCACGAAAGCGCGAGCCGAACACGACCGACAGGTTGACGATATTGGGCCCTGGCAGAAAATGGCACAGCGCGAAGGTCTCGTTGAATTCCTCCGCCGTCATCCAGCGGTGCTGGTCGACGATTCCGCGGCGGGCCCAGACCAGCACCCCGCCGAAGCCGGCCAGCGACATTTTGGCGAACGCCACGAACAGCTCGAGCAGACCGGGCTGGTTTGGCGGGTGCGATGCAGGAAGATCCGGCGCCGGAACGGCGGCCGGCGGGGATTCCGAAGCCGGGGATTTCATGACCCAAAACCTAGAACGGCGGCACCGCCAGGGCCAATCCCAATTCGGCCGGTTCCCGCGCTTTCCACGCCTATCCCGGCACTATTTTTCTCAGCCTTTGCCCCCTATATTAGGGGTGCCGGTTCGCCGGCTATGGAAATAAATTGCCGTCGCAATAAACCATTCGGACCCGGGGGCAGTACCCGGCGCCTCCACCCAAGCCCACCCGCTGAAGGTGGGTTTCGGCGGGGGCGAAACAGGATCGACGAGGGCGTAAAGGGCGTGTTTTTTCTCGGTATGGTTCCGCCGTTATCGGGCTATGCAATAGTTGCAAACGACAACTATGCTCCGGTTGCTCAGGCTGCGTAACGCAGTTTGAAAAACCAAGTCTAAAGTCCTAGTGGGTTAAGCTCCGCTAGGCGGGGTTCGGAGGCACCTGGCAACAGAAGCCTCCACTTTATTTGCTCGTGCTTTTCCAGCGAGATTTCTTGTGAGTTTTCTTGCCGGTTTTCTTGCCAGTTTTCCTGCGATTTGCCGCTCGGCGGAACGTTGCTGCCGGAAATTCGATCCATGACGCCTGCTGACCTGCGGCCCCCGCCGGGGTAGCATGGGTCAAAATGGCGAGTCGGGCGACCGGCAGCGCCACCCATCTCAACCTGACAGGACCACCATGGCGACCGACCACATCCGTTATGACGTGCTGGCGCGCGATGCGCTGCGCGGGGTGCTGCGCCGCGTGCTGACCGACGCCGCCGAACACGGCCTGCCCGGCGAGCATCATTTCTTCATCACCTTCCTGTCCACCGCCGACGGCGTCAAACTGTCGCCGCGGCTGCTGGCGCAATATCCGGAAGAGATGACCATCATCCTGCAGCACCAGTTCTGGGATCTGGTGGTGAGCGAGGATCGCTTCGAGGTCGGCCTGTCGTTCGGCGGCATCCCCGAGCGGCTGGTGGTTCCGTTCGCGGCGATCAAGAGCTTCCTCGATCCCTCGGTGAAGTTCGGGCTGCAATTCGAGCCCTCCGACGAGGCCGCAGAAACGCCCACGGCCAAGCTGCCCACCGTTGCCGCAGCCCCCAGCCTGCCCGTTCCTGCGCCGGCTACAGCCGCCGAAAGCAAGGACGAGAGCAAGGATGAGCCGGCCAAGCCGAGCGAGGGCGCGGAAGTGGTGCGGCTGGACCGTTTCCGCAAGAAATAACTGGAGACAATCTACGCGCGGGAAAATCCGCGGCGCGCTAGAATGACCGTTCCGCATCCACGCGTAACGGAATTCATTGATGGCCCGACGAGCGACACCCCCACGATCCAAATCCACCCGCAGCGAAACCGACAGTTTCGGGCCCATTGACGTCCCCGCCGATCGCTATTGGGGCGCGCAGACCGAACGCTCGCGGCAGAATTTCCGCATCGGCCATGACCGCATGCCGACCGCGCTCGTCCATGCGCTCGGCATCGTCAAGCTCGCCGCCGCGCAGACCAACCGCGATCTCGGCCTGCTCGACGCGCGCCGCGCTACCGCCATCACCCGCGCCGCGCGCGAGGTGATCGAAGGCAAGCTCGACGATCATTTTCCGCTGGTGGTCTGGCAAACCGGTTCGGGCACCCAGTCCAACATGAATCTCAACGAGGTGATCGGCAACCGCGCCAACCAGATGCTCGGCGGCGAACTCGGCGCCAAGAAGCCGGTTCATCCCAACGATCACGTTAATATGAGCCAGTCGTCGAATGATTCATTCCCGACCGCGATGCATATCGCCGCCGCTGGACGCATTATTGACGATCTGATCCCGGCCCTGAGCGAATTGCATCGCGAACTGCGCAAGAAGGAAAAGGCGTTCGCCAGGATCGTCAAGATCGGCCGCACCCATACCCAGGATGCGACGCCGCTGACGCTGGGTCAGGAATTTTCCGGCTACGCTGCGCAGGTGGAAAGCGGCATCGCACGGCTGCGCGCGGCGGTGAAGGATCTGTTCCCGCTGGCGCAAGGTGGCACCGCTGTGGGCACCGGCCTCAACTCGAAACCGAAATTCGCGAGGACCTTCGCAAGGCACGTCGCCAAGATTACAAAACTGCCGTTCACGAGTGCCGCCAACAAGTTCGAGGCGCTGGCTTCCAACGACGCCTATGTGCTGGTGCATGGCGCGATCAACTCGGTGGCGACCGGCCTGTTCAAGATCGCCAACGATATTCGCCTTTTGGGATCGGGCCCGCGCTCCGGCCTCGGCGAATTGATCCTGCCCGAAAACGAACCGGGTTCGTCGATCATGCCGGGCAAGGTCAACCCGACCCAATGCGAAGCGCTGACGATGGTTTGCTGCCAGGTGTTCGGCAACCAGACCGCCGTGACCGTCGCCGGCAGCCAGGGCCATTTCGAGCTGAACGTGTACAAGCCCGTGCTGGCATATTGTATGTTGAATTCCATCCAATTGTTGTCGGACGTGGTGCGCTCCTTCACCGAGCATTGCGTGGTGGGAATACGCGCCGACGAAAAGCGCATCCGCGATCTGATGGAGCGTTCACTGATGCTGGTGACGGCGCTCGCGCCCAAGATCGGTTACGACAACGCCGCCAAGGTCGCCAAATCGGCGCATACGCGCGGAACCACGTTGAAAGAAGAGGCTGTGCGGCTTGGGTTCGTCACTGCGGCCGAGTTTGATCGCCTGGTCCAGCCCGACAAGATGACACACCCGGGCTAATGGTCTCGTGCCCCCCGGTAAACTACGGACGTGCATGACTTGATATAGATCATAACTCCCAAAGAATGAGTTTGCTGATCTATCGCCATCTCGCGGACACATGGTACCAGCACAAGATATTTAGTTTTCGCAGAGCGAAACTTATTTATTGATGCTATCAGAGAGCACTACACGGGGATTCTGATGACTATCTATTTTGCACGCGCGCGGCGTGATCACGTTTGCATACGTAATGGATTTTCACACCTTCAAGTCGCCGGATGATGGAGGCGAGCATGGGGGACGTGGTCAACCTGAAGCGCTTCAAGAAGCGCAACGAGCGCGAAGCCTCGGCCAAGCAGGCCGACGCCAACCGGGCGCGGTTCGGCCGCACTAAATCCGAACGCGCGCTCGACGAGCAGGCGAAGGATCGCGCCGGGAACTTGCTGGATCAACATCGCATCGACGGCGGAGACGCATCATGAAGTCGCCGGTCGTCAAGCGCTCGATCGTGGTTGCCGGCCACAAGACCAGCGTCAGCCTCGAAGAGGCATTCTGGAACGGCATGAAGGAAATCTCGGGCCTGCGGAACATGACGCTGTCCGAACTGGTCGGCGAGATCGACAGCAACCGCCAGCAGGGCAATTTGTCCTCGGCGATACGTCTGTTCGTGTTGGACTATTTCCGCACCCGCGCAATGCCGGCAGCCACTGCCGCTCCTGAGGCCAGACCGCAGAGCTAGAACGCATTTCGTCGGGCTGTAAGCTGATCGCCAACCCAAACTAGCCGCAGGCGCTTCTCGCAAGGGAATGCGCCCGCGGCGATCGTCTCGCACACCTCAATAGACAAGGCTCGAACCGGGCGGCTTCTCAAGCGCGGCCGCGAGCGAACGATACTCCGTGCAGTCGGTGCCGCAGATCGCAGCGATCCGGCTCAAATGATATTGCGCAGAATCACGGTTGCCCTGCTCGATCTGCCACAGCCCGTAGTACTGCCAGGTCAGCACGTGGTTCGGATCCGCCTTGAGCGCGCGCTCGTACCAGGCTTGCGACAGTTTGTAGTCGCCGAGCTTGCGATAGGAGTAGCCGATCAGATTGGCCACGTTGGGATGATCGTC
The DNA here is from genome assembly GCF_018131075.1 of Bradyrhizobium sp. JYMT SZCCT0428. GTDB lineage: Bacteria > Pseudomonadota > Alphaproteobacteria > Rhizobiales > Xanthobacteraceae > Bradyrhizobium. The sequence goes on from NZ_JAFCLS010000015.1 coordinate 111,265, forward strand.
GTGGCCGAGCGCCTTCAACTGCTCGATGGCGCCGGCATACTCGTTGCGGTCATAGATCGTCGCGTAGGCTGCGCGATACCCCTGGATAAAGGCGGGGTCGCCGAGGCTGGTTTCCTTGGCTTTCTTCTTGGCCTTTTGGGTGCTGCTTCTGGCGGGCCGCGGTGCCGACCTGGTTTCCGGCGGAGGGGTGGTCGCCATCGGTGAGTCGGCGCCACCGCCACCTCCGGCGGCAAAGGCTGGAACCGGCGGTGATGCAACGGCCAGCGCCATCAAGGACATTGCCAGTGTTACTAACCTGATCACGGAATTGACCACGCGCGCCTCCTGCTCTCGAGGGTAGGAATTCCTCCAGCCGTATCCTTCAACCCCGCCTTGCACCGTCCATTCCCCGACTTCGTCGCGGCGTCCTCACAAATCGGAGAGACCGGCGAGGACACCCTTGCCTTGGGACCGGCAAGTTTCTAGGAAAAGCCGATCCAGCCAAACGGACAAATGGAGAGAGCAATGGACATCGCAATGCACACCGCACCGCGATCCCTGTCCATTTCGGAAGCTCTTCATGCCCGCCTTTCTCAGTCTGGATTCGATTTCCCTCAACACACCTGACGGCCGGCCACTGTTCGACGGACTGACGCTTGCGCTCGGGCGCGAGCGGACGGGGCTCGTCGGCCGCAACGGCTCCGGCAAATCCACACTGCTGCGCCTGATCGCGGGCGAGAGCGAGCCTGCCGGCGGAACCGTGCAACGCATCGGCTCGATCGGCATGCTCGCGCAGCTGGCGGACGACCGGCAGACGGTCGCGCAAGCGCTCGGTGTTGCCGGCGACCTCGCCCGCCTGCGCCGTCTCGAACGCGGCGAGGGTTCGCTCGACGATGCCGCGGATGCCGACTGGACGCTGGAAGCCAGATTGCAGTCCGCGCTGGTCGAAACCGGCCTGCCCGCGATGCCGCTGGATCGCGGGGTCGCCTCGCTGAGCGGCGGTGAACGAACGCGCGTCGCGCTGGCGCGCCTCTTGATCGAGGGTCCGGACTTGTTGTTGCTCGATGAGCCCACCAACAATCTCGACGCCGATGGACGGCAAGCGGTGGCCCAACTGCTCGAACGCTGGCAGGGCGGCGCACTCGTCGCCAGCCATGACCGCGCGCTGCTGGAGCGCGTCGACCGCATCGTCGAACTGACGCCGGTTGGCATTACCGTGTTTGGCGGCGCGTGGTCGACCTTCGCCGAGGCGCGCGATGCCGCCCGGGCACGCGCGGGAGCCGAGCTCGAGCGCGCATCGGACGCGCTGCGCGACACCGAACGCTCCATACAGAAGGCGCGCGAGAAGAAGGCACGCCGCGACAGCGTCGGTCGCGCCTATGCACGCTCGGGCAGCCAGGCAAGAATAATGCTGGGTGCGCAAAAGCAGATCGCGGAAGCGAGCAGCGCCCGCGAGGGTCGTCTTGCCGATCGCCTGCTCGGCGACCGCACCGACGCGCTCGAAGAGGCCCGCGCCAAAGTGGAAGTCCTGACGCCGCTCGCGATCGACTTGCCCGAGACCAACCTGCCCGGCGCGCGTGAACTGATCGCCTTCAAGGATGTGATGATGTCCTTTGAAGGCCGCGCCTTGTTCGGCCCCATGTCGTTCGAGGCGCGCGGGCCCGAGCGGATCGCGATCCGCGGCGCCAACGGCTCCGGCAAGACCACGCTGTTCCGCCTGATCACAGGCGAACTGAAACCTGCGAGCGGTGAGATCCGTCGCCCGACCGATCGTGTCGCCGTACTCGACCAGCATGTCGGGCTGCTTGATCCGGCTTCTCGATCCTCGACAATCTCCGCCGCCTCAATCCGGAGCTGACCGGCAACGAGGCGCACGCCGCCCTCGCCCGCTTTGCCTTCCGCAACCGCGCGGCGCTGCAGATCGCCGGCACGCTGTCCGGCGGCGAGCGGCTGCGCGCGGGAATGGCCTGCGTGTTCGCAAGACCTCAACCGCCCTTCATGCTGCTGCTGGATGAGCCGACCAATCATCTCGATCTCGCCTCGATCGAGGAGCTGGAACATGCGCTGCGTGGATTTGACGGCGCGCTGATCGTGATCAGCCACGATCAGGCATTCTTGCAGTCGATCCGGATCCAGCGCGAGATCGTGCTCTAGTTATTCTGCAGCGCCGGCCGCTGCGGCGGCGGATTGGCGACCTGCGGCGTCAGCGACAGCGGTGGCTTCGGCTTTGGCCTCGCTACAGGCGCCGCACCGGGCGCCGGCCTGACTTCGATCGGCGGCGGCAGCGGTGCAAGCTGCGGCTGGCTCGCCAGCGGCGCCGGCGGATTTGGCGCAGGCGCTGTGGCGACCGGCGCCGACGGGCGCGGCGGTGTGGCCGCCTTTGGCTTCGCTGCCGGCGGCCGGCGCGGATCGCGGCCGGGCACCGGGACTGGCGACAGCGCCTCGCTCGGCGATGCCGCTTCCGGCGCCAACGGCACCACCGCATCCGGCGGCAACGATATCGGCGCCGGCATCGGCGGCGGCGGTTCGCCACGCTCGATCGCATCCAGCCTTCGTGTTTCGTGATCGATCGTCCGCACCGCCAGCCAGGAAGACAACGCCGTCACATCGACGCTGCGATTGAGCCCATCGGGCGTGCCCACGGCAAACAACTGAATTTCGGGGCGGCCGGTCGCGGGTCCCACCATCGTCAGCGCCAGCGCGGCGCGGATGTCGGCCTGGTCGGCCGGAATGTCATAGCCGCCGGAGACGGTGGCGCGCACGCCATTCGCATCGAGCGTGGTGGCGCCGACGCGCAGCCGGCCATCCCGGATGTTGAACGGGATTTGCGCCGAACCCACCGCCAGCGCGCCGGCCAGCAGCGCCGGTTCGACGATTTGCTTCAGCCGCGCATCGTCCTTGGCCTGACCGCCATCGCTGGCGCGAACCGCCACCTCAAAGGCGCGTGGATCGAGCCCGGCAATCCTCGCGGATTCCAGCGTCACGGTTCCGCTGCCGGAGAGTGCGCCGGTCAGCGCCGCCGCGCTGCGGCCCTGGCTTGCCAACGCCATCTGCAGCGACGCGCGGCCCGCGGGCATCGCGAGATTGCGATAGCGCAGCGCCGTGCCATCGACGCTACTGAGCTGCACGCTCGCGTTCAGCGCAATGCCATTTGGGCCCTGCCTGGCGTCGATCGTGGCCGTGGCCTCGCCGCCGCCGATCTTGCCCTTGATGGAATCGAAGGTCAGCGACTGGCCGTCGCCTTTCACGATCCCGCTCACCGGCTGCAATTCGCTGCCGCCCGGCAGCAAGCCACGCAATGCCTGGAACGCGACCTTGCCGCGCCAGCCCTTGACCAGCCCCGCGGTGAGCGGCTCCGCCGCATCGTGTCCGGCAGCCCCCATCGCCAACGCAAAGGCCGGCGCCAGCGCGATTTGGTCGAGACCGATTTCACCTTCGATATTTTTTTCATCGCCCAGGGTAACCGCGACGTGTCCGCGCAGCCGTGAGCCGGCAATGCTGCTGTCGAGATCGTCGAACGTGAGCTTGTTGCCTGCGAGCGACACGCGCGAGGACAGGCCGATATTCTGTGCCAGCGTGTCCGTCGGCTTGAGGTCGAGCAGCGGCCCAAAGTCGGCGCTGCGAACCTTTAGCGAGAAACTGCCCTTGGCCTCCTGCGCCCACGGCTCCGCCGTACCGTCGGCATCGGCGTCCAACCCCCTTCCGGAGATCTTCGCCTTGAGCCGCAGCGATCCACCCCATGCGCCCGTTGCCGAGCCTTCGAATTGCGCCGGGCCGTCGCCGGCGGTCATCGCCCGATCCAGCCCCAGGAGCGCAAGCAAGGCACGGCCCTGCCCCGACGACATCTTCGACTCGATGCCGATTTCACTGCGCCCCAGCGCCTCCAGATCGATGCCCTGGATCGCCGTCACTGCCGGCTTTGCGGTGATGGTGGTGATCCCCTTGAGCTGCGGCGAATCGATGTCGACCACCGCACGCGCGTTGGCAAGATCGGCCTGCCCGGCGCTCTTGTTGAGTTCGAGCGCGAGTTTGACGCGCGCTGGCCCCGGGCTCGCCCCCATCGCGTTGAGCCGCGCAGCCAGCGACGGCGCAAACGGCGCCACCAGCGCGGTGATCTGACCAAACGACGACGCCGTCGAATGAAATTCCAGCTTCCCAATCGAAGCGAAGCGATCAAAACGGCCGATGCCTTCCAACGCGACCTTGTCAGGCTGGCCAATATTCAACTGGTCGAGCGAAAACGCCTTCGGTCCATAACCAAGCCTGGCCACCAGCGGCCGCAACTCCTGGCCTGAGGAAATGGCGCGGCCGATATCCAGCGACAGCCGCCCTTCGTCCGGCCATTCGGCCTGCGGGCCGGCCAGCGAACGCGCCAGCGCCGTGGCCGCATCGAGGTCGAGGCGCTCGGCCTTCAACTCTGCCGTGATCTTCGAGCCGCTGCTTGGCTGCCGGTGTGACACCGCGATACGGCCCTCAACGGCGCCGCCATCGATCTCGGCCTTCATCGCATCGATGGCAAATCCATCAGGCGCAATGGTGACGTCGCCACGCAGCCGCAACGGCTTCTGGCTGCGAAAGCCGATGTCGCCGCGGCCCTGCAGCCAGGTCATCAACGCGTCGGGGTCCGACGATTCGACGTTGAGCGCGGCCTTGAACTGATCCGGCGACGCGCCTTTTGCGGTCGCCTCGCTCAGCGAGACCCGCGTCGTGCCCGGCGCGCGAAACTCCAGCTTGCGTACGCTCCAGGATTTCGCATCGCCATGCAGTTCCGCGGCGATGTCCTGCAACGGACGGCCGCCCAGCATCACCTGCTCGGAGGCCAATCCGATCTGCGCCGCGATCGGGACCTGTGGAAGGCCCGACATCATCGCGCGCACCGCCGGCAGCACGCGGACCGGTTCAGTGGCGCTGACGTCCTTGCTGTCCTTGGCGAAGAATCGGTCGGCATCAAGCTGGCGCGCGACGAGCGACGCCCGCAGCAGCGGCGAGCCGCCGAAGCGCATGTCGCCATTGCCCGCCAGTTTCAGCGCGCGTTCGTCCGCGCCATACGTCACTTCGAGCGCATCGAGCCGTGCGGTTGAGTAATCGGCCTTGACGCGGGAAGTGACACGCCAGGATGGCGGCGACGTATCGAAGTCGCCGGCCTTGGGGCGAGGCGGACTCGCCAATACCATCGTGCCGTCGAAACGCGGCGCCCGCGTCTCGAACGACAATATGCCGTCGAGATCGGCCGAGAGCGTGTTCGGGCCGGGATCGATGTTCAGATGGACACGGGTGCCGTTGCCGTCGGCGGTCTGGCCGGAAGAAACCCGAAACGGATAGCGCGTGCCCGACAGCACGAAATTGCCGTCGCCACGGATCGAGCCTGCCAGCGAACGGACATCGCCGGAAAAGGCGATGTCGTTCAGTTCGAGGGTGCTGCGGCTGGCGGCGTCGTGGAGCGCGATCCGGCCGGTGAGATTGAGCCGATCGATCGCCAGCGAGCCCGGATTGAGCGTTCCGGTCGAGGCCGGCCAGTCGATCCGGCCCTTTGGATCGAGCCCGAGATCGAGCGACATGCCGTTGATGGAAAGTTCGGTGGCGCGGACTTCGCCACGCATCAGCGAACCCAGGCTGAACTCGACGTCGAGCTTGTCGGCGCGCACCTTGCCGAGCTCGTTGGCGCCGCCGACCGTCACCGCGCGCAGTTGCAGCGACGGCGCCGGCAACAGCCGCGCGTCGAGCTTTCCGCCGACGCGCACCGGCGCGCCGATAATCCGGCTCGCCTCGGCCTCGAACTGCGGCCGGAATTGATTCCAGTCGATGAAATACGGCCCGACAAGCGCGGCCAGCAGCGCAATGATAAAGGCGATTGCCAGGCCGAGCAGCGTCGTCTGCACGGTGTCTCCCCATGAACCGCTCCGGCACAGACCGCGCCACGCGAACTCAGGGCCGGAGCAGCTCAATATATAGAGAGAAGTATGGCGAAGTCACAGCACCATCAGCGCCATAGCCCCGCCGGTTCCGATTTATTCAGAACCTGAGGGGCTCGTTGATGTCGAGGCTTATGGTTACCAGCTCGCCGGCAGATGCTTCAGGCCGCGGAGCACGAAGGTCGGCCGCCATTCCGGGTTCACCGCGTCATCCAGCCGCAGGTCGGGAATCCGGCGCAGCAGGGTGGAAAGCGCGATCTCCGCCTCGATGCGCGCCAACTGGGCGCCGAGACAGAAGTGGATACCGCCGCCAAAGGACAGCGGCTTCACATTGGGCCGGGTAATATCGAGACGCTCGGGGTGATCTGGATAGACCGCCGGATCGTGGTTGGCCGAACCAAGCAGGCACAGCACGGTCTCGCCTTTTGGAATCCGCTTGCCGCCGAGGTCGTCGATGTCTTCCAGCGCCACCCGGCCGGTCAGCTGCACGGAGGAATCATAGCGCAGGAACTCCTCGACCGCGTTGGTCATGAGCTCGGGCTTGGCCTTGAGCAGCGCCAATTGGTCCGGATTGCGATGCAGCGCCAGCAGGCCGTTGCCGATCAGGTTGACGGTCGTCTCATGGCCGGCGCCGAACAGCAGGATGATGTTGGCGGTCAGTTCCTCATTGGAGAGCTTGTGACCGTCTTCCTCCGCCTGCACCAGCTGAGTGGTCAGATCGTTGCCGGGGTTCTTTCGCCGCAACTCGAACAATTGCTGGAAATACATCTCGGAAATCATTGTGCCTTCGTTGGCTTGCTTGATCTCCTCCGGCGACAACGGCACGGGATCGAGAATGCGGCCACCCGCACGCGCCCTGGTGTAAAACGCCTCGCGATGCTCTTCGGGGATGCCGAGCATGTCGCAGATGACGGTCACCGGCAGGCGGAAGGCGAAGTCCTCGATCAGGTCCATCTTCCCTTGCGGGATGATCCGGTCGAGCGTCTCGTCGACGATTTGCTGGATGCGCGGACGCATGTCCTCGACCCGGCGCGCGGTGAAAGCCTGCACCACCAGCCCGCGCAGGCGGGTGTGGTCGGGTGGATCCTGCTGCAGCATCATCAGGCCCAGGCTGCGAAAGGCCGGCTCCTCCATGATGTTGGGCCCATAGCGCCGGATAGTGCGTTCGACATGCTGCTTGCCAAAGCGCTTGTCGCGGATCACCAGACTGGCTTCGGCGTGCCGGCTGGCAACATAGAGGCCGAGCGGCGTCAGATGCACGGGATCGGTGGCGCGCATCCGCGCGTAATGCGGATAGGGATTGCGGATGAATTCCGGTGACAACGGATTGAAAAGCGGTTCGCTCGTCGCAGCCTGAACGTGCTCGTTCATGATGACCTCGATTGGTTTCCACACCGCAGTTTTTATTAGTCTATCAGCGCATCGCGTCCGCTGATGCCGGATCTTGCCATCCGGGCCCTGCAACTCGATACACTGTTGTATTGAGTTGCATTCTCACCTAAAATGGGCCGATGTCAAGAGTTCGAACCAGACCGACAAGGGATGATACCCGCGACAAGCTGTTCGAGGCGGCGGCGCGGGTGTTCGAGGAACAAGGCATCGGCGGCGCCAGCATCGAAACCATTGCCGCCGCGGCCGGCTTCTCGCGCGGCGCATTCTATTCGAATTTCACGAGCAAGGACGAGTTGATCATCGCCATGCTCGAGAATCACGTCGAGCTGTCGATTCTGCGCCTTCACGATCTGCTCGCGAAGCACAAAAGCCTGCCGGATTTCATCGACGCGCTGAAGACCATGGACCGCAGCCAGCAGGATCCGCTCGGCCGCTCGCCCCTGCTGCACATGGAGATGATCCTGTTCGTGGCGCGCGCCGAAAAGCGCCGGCCTGAACTCGCCAAGCGGCTGCGCGCTCGCCGAAAATTGATCGCCGACATCATCGAGACCACGGCGAAGAACAGCGGCAAGGATTCGGTGCTCGATCCGGCCTGGTGGGGCGCTATCGTTCTGGCGATGGAAGACGGCTTCCGCCTGCACCGCCTGATCGATCCGGAGACCACGCCATCAGACAGCTTTCTGCGCGCAATCAGCGACCTGGAACGCGTGATCGGCGTGGCGTCCAAGTAAATATCTAGCCGCCCCCTCGCACCTTATGCAGTTGCCCCGCCACCGCGCGGATCTTCCGCGGTGATGCCTGCCAGATCGCGAATGCCGACAAGGCGCTCACGGCGATGCCGATCGCAAAGGCCAGCGTGTAGCTGCCGTAACGGTCGAACAGAAACCCGGTCGCCCACGGGCCCGCAGCGCCGCCGGCCAGCGCCGCCAGCATGATGGTGCCGAAAATGCTGCCGTAGTGCCTGCCCTGGAAGATTTCGAGCACCACCGCGCCCAGCACCGAGGTCAGGCCGTAGCCGAGCACGCCCTGGGTCACGATCATCAGATAGACCAGCGGCAACACCGGGGCGAATTTCAGCGCGATCAGCGCCGCAAAGCAGATCGCAAAGCCCAGGCAGCTGATCGCCCAGATCCATTCGCGCCCGATGCGGTCGGAGAGATGCCCGAGCCAGATCTGGCCGGGAATGCCGAGCAGGCTGACCACGCCGAGCGCCCAGACCGCGACATTGGCGGAGAAGCCGATATCGAGCAGGAATTTGGTCTGGTGCACCTGCACCGCGTACCAGATGTACAGTCCGCAGAAATAACTGAGGCATATCCACCAGAACCGCGCGGTGCGCAGCGCGCGACCTAGCGTCCAGTCGGTCGCGGCCCAGACGGGATCGACGATGTTCGAGACCGGTTTCGCTGAAGTCGCCGTCGGTGCGGCGTCGCCATCCGGCAGCAGCCCGATATCCTCAGGCCGCATCCGCAGCAACAGATTGATCGGCGCCAGCACCACGAGCACCACGATGCCCATTGCGGTGCAGGCGGTGCGCCAGCCGGTTTGGTCGATCATCAACTGCACCCAGGGCAGCAGGGTCACCGAGCCGATGCCGACGCCGGCAAACGCCAGCCCCATCGCCAGGCCGCGGCGGCGGATGAACCAGTTCGGCACGAACAGCGATTGGCCGGAATAGCCGAGACACACACTGCCCGCGCCGACCAGCACGCCGATGGTGAGATAGAGATGCCATGGCTGCGTCGTCAGCGGCGCCAGCAGCAGGCCTGAGCCCATCAAGGCGACGCCGAGTTCCATCACCGCGCGCGGGCCGTAACGGTCCATCAAGCGGCCGATCAGCGGGCTGACGCCGCCGGATACGATGAAGCCGAAAGAGAAGGCGCCCGCGGTGATGCCGCGCTCCCAGCCAAACTCGGAGACGATCGGCGGAAAGAACAGCGAGAACGCGGTCCGCGCATTGACGCCGATCGCCATGGTGACGAACGTCACCGCGACGATCATCCAGCCGTAAAAGAAGGGAAGACGCATCAGCCTGCGTATCGTTTCATTCGCAACTGTTCAAGCGCCGGGTCGTCTTGCCAGCCATGAATGCTGCAGAGCATCAAGGACGTCGCGTCCAGCTGATAGCGTTGACGGCGCCGACCGGAATCTCGCCAGCGATGATCTTCTCGACTTGCCGCACCGTTTCCAGCGACTGGCTTTCGATCGCAGGCGGCGTCAGCCCACCGATATGCGGGGTCGCGATCACGTCAGGCAGTTTTGCCAGTTCCGGCGTCGGCATCTGGTCCAGGGCGCGGCCCACATCCATCGCGGCGCCCGCAATGCGGTTCTCACACAGGGCCGCAGCCAGCGCGGCCTCGTCGACGAGATTGCCGCGCGACAGATTGATGAAGAACGCATGCGGCTGCATCCGCGCCAGCGCCGCCTGCCCGATTAAACTCTCCGTCGCCTCATTGGCGACAGCGAGACAGACGACAAAGTCGGAACGGGCCAGCAGCTCGCCGAGCGGCACATGCTGGATGTCAGGCTCGCTCACCGTCGCAAAGGGATCGGCGACCAGCACTTCCATGCCCAGCACCTTGGCAATCCCGGCAAGGTAGCGGCCGATGCTACCGTAGCCGATGATGCCGATCCGGCTGCCGGCCAGTTGCCGGCCCATGATCACCTGCGGCTTGCGTCCCGCATGATAGTCGGCGCTGGCACGCGAGACGCCGCGCGACAGGTCGACCATAAATCCCACAGCGAGTTCGGCCACCGACTGGACGAAGCCGGGTCCGGCCTGGGTCACCAGCACGCCCGCGCGCGAAGCCTGCTCGACGTCGATATTGCGAATGTCGACGGCGCAGCGAACGAAGGCGCGCAGCTTTGGCAGCCGCGCAAATATCTCGCCGGGCCCGGCGGTGAGCCGGTCGGCGACGATAATCTCGACATCACGTGCGGCGTTGATCAGGCCGAACGCATCCAGCGCATCGTCGCTCTGGTGCAACTCCACCTGCGCGATCGCCTGCAATCCGCTCAGGCTGCGCTCGCCGTAATATTGCGCCCTCGCTTGCGGCGTATGGGTGAGCAGGACTTTCAAATCAACATCTCCGCCTATTTCCTACTTGGATTTGGCGACGGTCGTGCCGTCCCATTCCTGGTCGCTCGGATTCTCGAGCTGCTCCCTGCAGCGCGCGATCATGACCGATGCCGCCGCATCATCCTTGATCTTCTTCACCTGTTCGAACGCCGTGATCGCGGCGGTGAATTCGCGCGCCCGCCAGCATGCAAGGCCGGCTTCGTAGGCCTTCACCCAGTCGATCGCACCGCCGGCCTCGTCCGTCATCGCAAGCAATTCGTAGATTTGCAAGCCCCCGGCGCGGCCGTAGACCGCCAGGCGATCGAGTTCGCGCACCACGATGCGGTCGCCGGCAAGACGCCGCGTTTCGGGGCCGATGATGATCGTGGAGCCGTAGACCTTGTTGGTGCCCTCGAGCCGGCTTGCGATGTTCACGGCGTCGCCGATCACCGTGTAGTTCAGCCGCACTTCGGACCCGATATTGCCGACCAGCATGTCGCCGGAATTGATGCCGATGCGGATCTTGACCGGTTGGCCATGGTCGTCGACCAGACCGATCTCCGCCATCGCACGCTGGCAGGCCAGAGCCGCGCGGCAGCAATCGACGGCGTGTTCGGGGTTCGGCGCCGGCGCCCCCCAGAACGCCATCACGGCATCGCCGATGAATTTGTCGATGGTGCCGCCCTGCGCCTGGATCTGCACTGAGACGGAATCGAAATAACGCGACAGCAGCGGGATGATGCGGTCGCCGAGCCGCTCCGAAATACCGGTGAAGCCGGCGAGATCGATGAACATCACGCTCATCGGCCGTACCGCGCCGCCGAGGCGCGCGCCATTGCCGTCGCTGATCAGCCGCTTCACGAGATCAGCGGGGATGTATTTGCGGAACGCGGCCAGCCCCTGCGCCATGTCGCCGATGGCGCCGGACAGGTTCTCGATCTCGGTCAGCCGTGACGGATGCCGCTCGACCTTGTCCAGATCGAAGCGCTCGACATGCCTGATCTCACCCACCACCTTGATCAGGGGCGCCGCGATCAGGCGCTGGGCGAGCCAGGCCGACAGCAAACCCGCGATCACGATCAGCACCGCGAGACCGATCAGCAGGTTCCGGATCGTCATCTGTACCGGCCCCAGAAATTCCGACTCCGGCACCACTGTGACCAGCGACCAGCCCGGAAACGAGATCGGCGTCAGCACCGCCTGATAGACCTTGCCGTCCCGCGTCACCTGGCGTTTCAGCGGCTCGCCTTCGCCGGGATTATATGCGCTGCCGGCATTCTTCATCGCGTCCACCGCAACCGCAAACAGCGGATGATCGGTTTTCAGCGGCGTCACTTCGCTGGCGTCGGGATCGGGCGCCGCGACCACGCCGCCCTCGCGATCGAGGATGAAAGCGCCGGCCGATTTGCCGACCGTCAGCTGCGACAGGAAATTCGAGACCCGCGTCAGTTCGATGATGATGGCGATGACGCCGGCGGGTTTTTGATCGATCTGGATCGGCGCCGCGAAGGCCGCCGCCAGACGTTCGCCGTTCGGATGCTTCGTCAGCGTCGACCAGTTTTCGTCGTTGGAGCCGGCTACCTCGCGGAACCATTCCTGATCGGTGACGGAATAATTGGTGTCCTCGACGCGGCTGGACTTGAGCAGCGTGTCGCCACCTCCGAACTCATAACGGTTGATCTTGGCCTTTCGATCGCCCGCGATCTCGATCATTTCGATGACGCCATTGCCAAGCTTGTGCCCGGCAAAGAACGTCCCGTCCGGCCATCCAAACGCCACCCAGGAAATGGTCGGTTGCGACCGCAACTGCGATCGGATGACCACCTCGCGCATCTCGGCGTCGCGCGCCTCGAACACTTTTCCGAGCAACAAGGTGCGCACCGCCGACATGGACGACCGCGCTTCCGAGGTGATCGATTGCAGTTCGTCGCCGACTGCCGACACGATCTGGTCGTTGATGGTGTCGGCGAGGGTCTGGCTGACCTGGTGGGCAGTGCGCCACCACAACAGATGCACGCCGACGGCGCTGACGACGATCGACGTCAGCACGAGGGCCGAGATGGCGTTGCGGATGCCGATGCGCATGCGGGGTCCTGGTTCGCGGGGTCGGTTACCGCAATACGGAACGATAGTAGCGTCTGTTTCACCGGCGAGGCGATCCCGGCGCCTTCCATATGCCTCGGACACGGCTCTGTGACCAGAGTTGAGCCGGAAGCCGACGAAACTTACCGATTGCCTGTTCCGTACAAGCCAAGACGGCGCTATGCCTTGCGGCGGTTCTCGAAGGTCATGCAATGCACGATGTTTCCATCCCGGCGGCCCTGATTGCCGGTCTTGTCAGCTTCCTGTCGCCCTGCGTGCTGCCGCTGGTGCCTCCATATCTGATCTACCTGACCGGCGCGACCATCGAGCAGGTCAACAATGACGGGGCGACGAAGGCCTCGAAACGCGCGGTGATGACTGCTGCGCTGATGTTCGTGCTCGGCTTTACCACCGTGTTCGTGGCGCTCGGCGCCAGCGCTTCGATCATCGGCGGCCTGATCCGGGCCTGGTCGGCGGAACTGTCGATTCTCGCCGGCATCGTCATCATCATCATGGGCCTGCATTTCCTGGGGCTGACCCGCATCGGGCTGTTGATGCGCGAGGGACGGCTGACCGCGCCGAAGCCGGTCGGGCTGTGGGGCGCCTATGTCATGGGGCTTGCGTTTGCGTTCGGCTGGACCCCCTGCATCGGGCCGATACTCGCAGCGATCCTGTCGATCGCGGCCGCCGAAGCCACGGTAACCAAGGGCGCGGGCCTGCTCGCGGTCTATTCCCTCGGGCTCGGCATCCCGTTCCTGCTGGCCGCCTTCATGATCGAACAATTCTCCGAGCTGTTCGCGCGGATGAAGCGGCATCTCACCACCGTCGAGCGCGCCATGGGTGTATTGATGGTCATTACCGGCATCGGTTTTTTGACCGGCGCCGTTACCAGCGTCAGCATCTGGCTGCTGGAGACGTTCCCCGCACTGCAAAATTTCGGCTAGCGCCCCGTAACAAGCGGGCTATCCGTTGCGAAACTCCTGCCATGACCAGATTGCCGCTCTGCGCGGCCGCAGCGTTTTCGCGCACTTGATTAGAGAGGCCGCCGGTGCGGCCTCGCGTCACGATAATAATTGGAGGGGCCCGCATGAATTTCATCGTCAATCTTCTGATCCTGTTGCCGGCGCAGATCGCCTCACATTTCTCCTGGGCCGGCCCGCTGATCATGCGGCTGGTCGTCGGCTACACCTTCATGCTGGCCGGCTGGGGCAAGCTCAACAACCTGCCGCAGGTCACCGAGAATTTTATCGGCTGGGGCATCCCGTTTCCGAAAATCCTTACCCCTTTCGTATCGGGCGTCGAATGCTTTGGCGGCGCCATGCTGATCCTCGGCCTGTTCACCCGGATCCCCGCCGCGATGCTGGCGGTGGTCATGCTGGTCGCGATCAAGTCGGCCAAATGGGGCGACGTCGATTCGCTGCAAACGCTGCTCGGCTTCGAGGAAATGACCTACTTCGCCGCCTTCACGTGGCTCGCGATCGCAGGCCCTGGTGCCGCCTCCCTCGACCGGCTGCTGGTCAATGCGGCCGGGCACGCCGACGCATCGACGTGAGAGCCTGACTCAAGCAAGCCCATGACGTAGCGCGTTATGTCTACTCCGTCATGGCCGGGCTTGTCCCGGCCATCCACGTCTTCCTGCCCGACTGCAAAGACGTGGATGCCCGGCACAAGGCCGGGCATGACGAAAACCCCCTTCCCCCACGGTCTCACAATGCCGTTACATCGCGGATAAGTCTGAGCCCGGATTTTGGCGCGCGCGTAGCTGTCGAGACACCAGCTTCCGGGAGCCGCCATGAAACTCGTCCGCATCGCCGCCTTCGCCATTGCCGCGTTCGCGGCGGGTTCGGCCCACGCATCCGATGGCGTCAAATGGAGCGAATGGAGCGACGAACTGTTCACGCGCGCGGCCGCCGAAAAGCGTTTTGTCATTCTCGATCTCGAGGCGGTGTGGTGCCACTGGTGCCACGTCATGGAAAAGACCACCTATGCCGATCCGCAGGTCAAGGAGCTGCTGGCGTCGAATTATCTGCCTGTACGTGTCGACCAGGACGCCAATCCGGATCTGTCGAGCCGCTATGGCGATTGGGGCTGGCCGGCGACCATCGTGTTCGGCCCCGATGGAACCGAGATCGCCAAGCTCCGGGGCTATATCGAGCCGGAGCGGATGCAGGCGCTGCTCAAGGCCATCATCGACGATCCCTCGCCCGGACCTTCGGTCGGCGAGGCCTTTGAAGTCAAACCTTCAGCCTCGGCCTTCCTCAGCAAGCAGCAGCGCGCGGACCTAGCCAGGAATGTCGACGAGTCCTATGACGAAAAGCTCGGCGGCTGGGGCGAGAACCAGAAATTCATCGACGCCGACAGCATGGATCTTGCGATCACCCGTGCCGAGGCCGGCGATGCCATTGCGATCAAGCGCGCGCGGCAGACGCTGGATGCGGCAATCGCACTGATCGATCCGTTGTGGGGCGGCGTGTATCAATATTCCGAAGCCGGCTCCTGGACCAAACAGCATTTCGAAAAGATCATGTCGTTCCAGGCGCAATATCTGCGGCAGTACAGCCAGGCCTATGCGCTGTGGAAGGACCCGAAATATCTCAAGGCGGCCCGCGATATCGAGCGCTATCTTGCGACCTTTCTCTCAGGTCCCGAGGGCGCGTTCTATGTCAGCCAGGATGCGGACATGGATCATGACACCGACGGGCACAAATACTACGCGCTGGGCGATGCCGCGCGCCGCAAACTCGGCATGCCGCGCATCGACAAGAATCTGTATGCGCGCGAGAACGGCTGGGCGATCTCGGCTCTGGCCGCCTGGTACAACGTCACCAACGACGCAAAAGCGCTGGCGATCGCCGAACGCGCGGCGAAATGGGTCAACGCCAACCGCGCGCTGCCGGATGGCGGATTCCGCCATGGCGAGAAGGATCGCGGCGGCCCCTTCCTCGGCGACACGCTGGCGATGGGCCAGGCCTTCCTCGATCTCTACGCCGCCACCGGCAACCGCGAGTGGCTCACGTCAGCGGCCAAAGCCGGCGATTTCGTCGCGACTTTCCGCGATGAGGCCGGTGGCTTCGTGACCTCGAAAACAGCGGAAGGCAAAACCGGCGTGCTCGCAAAACCTGCAAAACTGCTTGATGACCAGGTGCAGGTCGCGCGCTTCATGAACCTGCTCAACCGCTATTACGGCGACGAAACCTATCGCGAGCACGCCTCACATGCGATGCGCTATGCGAGCAGCGCCTCGGCCGACATGATGCGCCCGCTGCCCGGCGTGCTGCTCGCCGACGAAGAACTCGCGATCGAGCCGACCCATATGACAATCGTCGGCCACAAGGATGCGCCCCGCGCGCAGGCCCTGCATACGCTCGCGCGCGCCCTGCCGGCCCGCTACAAGCGCCTGGAGTGGCTGGACCTGCGCGAGGGCAAGCTGCCCAATCCCGACGTCGAATATCCCGATCTCGGCGAGCCCGCGGCGTTCGCCTGCAGCAACCGCATCTGCTCATTCCCCTCGTTCAACGCCGAGGAGTTACAGGCCACGGTGAAGCAGATGGCAAAGCTGAAGCCCTCGCGCGCCGGGTTGAACTAGGGCGCCTACTCATAAGACGAGCGATGCCCGCCTGCAGCGCCCAGCGCGGCCGTCCGCTAGCCTGAAACGCCGCTGTGTGACCGGCATCACAGCGCCTCCACCCCCTTCCAGCGACAAACGGCCAACTGGAATGAACCGGTGTGGTCGTCATGGCTCGCTCAAAATATGCTTGCTGGTCGAATGTGGCGCGCGGCTCGCTCGCAGCGATGCTGCTGGCCGTTTCGGTGTTTTTGGCCAACCCTGCCGGCGCGGAGATTATCAGGAAGGAAGACTCGCTGCGCGGGATCACGATGACGCGCGAAGAGTGCGCCGCGAAACCGCAGACCTTCTGGCTCAACGTCTACAGCCAGGATTTCTGCGTCCGCTATTATCTTTCCACCGCCGGAGGCCAGGGCTCGCGCCCGGTCATCATTCTGAACGGCGATCACAACGGTCCGGTTGATCCGACCCGTTGGGCCTGGGCAGATCCGTCCAAGGCCAGTGACGTCAACACCGACAAACTCGTCGCTATCGCCGACCATTTTTCGAAAATGGCGAAGACCACGGCGATCTATCTTGGACGCATCGGCGTCGAGGGCACCTCCGGCACCCATCTGTCACGCAAGACCCTCGTCGAGCTGCACCTGATGGACATGGCGCTCGAGGCGCTGCGGCAACGCTACCAGTTCGAAGGCTTCCATCTGTTCGGGGAGTCCGGCGGAGGCCGTCTTGTGTTCGGCCTGGCCGAGATGCGGCGCGACGTCGCCTGCCTGATTTCCGGCTCGGGACAGATCGTGACCCGGGGTCCCGCAAAGCCGGGCGATCCCGCAAGGACTTATTTCGACATCACGGGCAAGGTGCAATGGCTCGCGCAGAACCGCGCCTTGCGCATGATGGTCATCAGCGACCCGAACGACCAGCAAGTGCCGACCGCCGTTCAGCAGACCCCCATGGTGCAGACCCTGCGACAGGCCGGCCACGTGGTCCCCCACCTTCTCGTCGAAGCCACCGACCCGAAGCGCCACGCGGTGCTCGACTATGGCGCGATCGCGATGGGCGGCTGCGTGCTCGGCCGGCACGACGACGAAATCGCGCGGGCAATCGACACGCTCGTTCGCCGCAACGCCGAGACCAACCGGCGTCTGCAGGACGAAGCGCGCGCCAAGTCCACGCCCCAGACGGCTTCCGACACGATCGCGCGCCAGCCAGGACGCTCATGACATGAAAGCGACGCAGCAGCCTGGATCAGCAACGGGACAGTCAGGAAACATGGAGCACGCGATGCGGGTGCTTGCCCGTGTGCTTCTCACCGCCGTCACAATCATCCTGGCACCGGCAGGCGCGCAGGCCGAAGCGCAGCAGCGCATCTGCCTGGACAATGCCACCCCGCCCGCCCCGAGGGCTGCGGCCTGCTCATTCGTCATCACGAACGCGCCGCCCGCCGAGGCCAGGGAACTCGCCCGTGTCTACCTCATCCGCGGCAACGCCAATCTGGCCCTCGGCGTCTACGACCGGGCGGTGGCGGATTTCGATGCGGCTACAAGAGCCCATCCGACCGCCCATGGCCCGTTCAACAGCCGCGGTGTCGCGTTCCTGCGCCAGAAGCAGCTCGACCGCGCGATCGCGGAGTTCGACCAGGCGATCCGGCTCAATCCCAACGATCCCCTTGCCTTCACCAACCGCGGCGACGCCTACCGGGACAAGGGCCGCGTCGACCGCGCGATGCAGGATTACGACGCCGCGATCGTGATCAATCCAAAGTGGGTCAATGCGTACTTCGGCCGGGCAGCGGCGTTGCAGCAGAAGGCCGGCTCCGATTTCGATGCCTTCGTCAACGAAGGCCGCTTCGAAGAGCTGGCCATCGCGGAATACGGCAAGGTGCTGCAGATCGCGCCACGACACCCCGGCGCCCTCAGCAACCGCGGCCAGCTCCATCATACCTTGCGCAGATACGACCTTGCTATCGCCGACTTCACGCAAGCGATCGAGATCAATCCCGCAAATCCCGCCTTTCTGCGCAACCGCGCGCTGACCTACCGGATGATGCGGCGGTTCGACCTTGCGATCGCGGACTATCGCAACGCGCTCGCGATGACGCAGGATACCGACGGGCGCAAGCTGATCGGAGAGTTGCTCGCTCAGCTCGGCGCCACCGTCTGAGGTCGCCGCCGCACGCTGGCCTGAGGACACGCTCGCTCAGCAGCCAACACTCTCGTTGTGCAACGCAACGAAGTTTCCGATGTTGCCGCGCGGACGGCTTCTGTCGCCATTCTGCCGCGCAACGAAATACTCCCGGGACACAGCGGCTAGACATGAACGGGTCGTCCAAATCGAGAAAAGAAAACTTTCTTTCGAAACTCTGTAACCAAATCGCCCGATGCCCCGTAGCTGTGTCCGGATGAGCATTCAAATCACGGAGGCTAACGGCCTTCGCGAGCCACCGCGATCTGATTGGCATCCATTGCCTTAGCGTTGTGCGTCGATGATCCCAGGTCATCGAACGCTCACGGCGTCCTATTGTCTTCAAACAATCATCGAGGAGAACGTCATGAAGTTGAATACGAAATCCGGTGCGACGCTCGCTGCCGCCGCTGCCACTCTGTTCCTCGCCGGCGCGGTTGTGTCGACCGGGTCGACGTCGGCAAACGCCGCGGCCGGCAAGTGCATGGTCGGCAACGCCTGCAAGGGCCAGAGCGCCTGCAAGGGCGGCTCGAGCGCCTGCAAGGGCCAGAATGCCTGCAAGGGTCAGGGCTTCTCGATGACCACCGAGAAGGCGTGCACCGCCATGGGCGGCAAGTTCGTCAAGGCCTGATCGTCCCAAATTGACGCGAAAAGGGCCCGGCGCGTCGTGCCCTCATCGTTTGACCCAAAAGATGGCCGATTATTAAAATAATTTTATCCGGCCGTGTAACCAAGCCAAACCCGCCGCGTATCTATCCCCGGGTACCATCTGTCGGTCCTGATATCAGTGGCTTGCGGGTGGTGCACCTTCACACTTCTTGCTCGAGGAGACGCCCATGAAGATGACTTCCAAATCCGGCGCCACGATTGCCGCCGCTGCGGCCACTCTGTTCCTGGCTGGCGCGACGATGTCGACCGTCACCTACGCAGCCGGCGAAGGCAAATGCGTCGGCGCCAACGCCTGCAAGGGCCAGAGCGCCTGCAAGAGCGGCGCGAGCGCCTGCAAGGGTCAGAACGCCTGCAAGGGTCAGGGCTTCTCGGCCATGACCAAGGAAAAGTGCGACGCCGCCAAGGGCAAGTACTCGCCCGCCTGATCGAGATAATCCGGAACGGGGCTCCGTTCCGGGAACGGGGCCCGGTGTATGCCGGGTCCCCTTTCCATGATAATTTGAGGCAATACCCATCGCCTGATCGCGATGCGCGAAGCGGAGACGACATGAACGTCGCAAGCAGATTGCCCAACTCCCCGGCGGCGCTTGCGGAGCGCCCGCTGCAGTCGGACAAGCCTCCATTCCTTGGCTTCGGGCTCGGCCTGCGCGCGCAACACTACGACGAGATCCTGGGCGGAAGCCCGCCGATCGACTGGTTCGAAGTGATCAGCGAAAACTACATGCTGCCCGGCGGCCAGCCGCTGCGCGTACTTGACCGGATTTGCGAACGCTATCCCGTCGTGATGCACGGCGTGTCGCTGTCGATCGCATCGACCGCCCCGCCGAACTTCGAATATCTGCAGGGGCTGAAGGATCTCGCCAGGCGTGTCGAACCAAAATGGATATCCGACCATTTGTGCTGGACCGGCGTGCACGGCAAGAACCTGCACGACCTGTTGCCGATCCCCTACACGTCAGAGGCGCTCGACCACGTGGTCAGCCGCGTGCAGCTGGTGCAGGATTTCCTCGGCCGCGCCATCGTGCTCGAAAACGTCTCGACCTATGTCCAGTTCAACAATTCCGAAATGACGGAATGGGAATTCCTTGCCGAATTGTCGCGCCGCTCCGGCTGCTGGCTGCTGTTCGACATCAACAACGTCTATGTCAGCGCCTTCAACCACGGCTATGACCCCATGACCTTCCTTGACGGAATTCCTGCGGACCGCGTCGTGCAGTTCCACATGGCCGGCCACAGCCACATGGGCACCCACATCATCGACACCCATGATCATCCCGTCTGCGAAGACGTCTGGGATCTCTATGTCGCGGCCATCAAGCGCTTCGGCCGGGTCTCGACCATGATCGAGCGCGACGACAACATCCCGCCGCTCGACGAATTGCTCGTGGAAGTGAACCGCACCCGCGAGATCGCCGAAAGAGTCTTGCCGCCCTTGGGCAAGAACTTGGGCAAGCAGGCAGGATGAGCGACTTCGCGCGGCAGCAGGCTGATTTCCAGCGCGGCATCCTGACCGGCGACGACACAGTACTCGCCGAAATCCTCGACAGCCCCCGCGAGAAACGCGAGACGCTGTACGGCGTCTATCGCTATGCCTATGGCTCGCGGCTGGTCGAAGCGCTGCGCAACGACCACGGGCTGCTGCATTCGTATCTCGGCGATGAGACGTTCGACGAAATGGGCCATGCCTATGTCAAAGCGCGCCCGTCAGAGGATCCGAACCTGCGCTGGTTCTCGCAAGGCCTGCCGGAGTTTTTGAGATCGGCCGAGCCCTATTGCAATCACCCGATACTTGCCGACCTTGCCGCGCTGGAGAAGGCGCTCAACGACGCCTTCGACGCCGCGGAAGGCCCAGTGCTTGAACTGACCGCCATGGCTTCGTTCGCGCCGGAGCAATGGAACGATCTCAAGTTCCAGCCGCACCCCAGTGCCGCGAGACTTGATCTTTCCACCAATGCCTCCGCGGTCTGGATGGCGCTCAAGAACGATGAAACACCACCGGACGCGGCCACCCTGGAAGAACCGTCGCGCATCCTGGTCTGGCGCCAGGACACCACGCCGATGTTCCGCGAACTTCCCCCTGAAGAGGCGATGATGTGGGACGAGGCCGCGAACGGCATTCCGTTCGGCGTGCTCTGCGAGATGTTAGCTACCTACGACGATCCCGATGGCGCGGCAGCGCGCGGCGCGGGCTATCTGCACGGCTGGATTACATCGGGCAACCTGACGGCTGTTTCCACCTCTGTGTCGCGATGAAAACCCTCGGCGGCATCAGCTGGATCGTGTTGACCGCCATCCTCACTGCCTTGCTGCCAAGCCTGATTTCGTCCCGCGCCGATGCGCAGTCGGAATATATGCGCGGCGACCGGATGCCGTATGACGCGTTCGACCGGATGCCCAAGACCGATATCGAAATCGAAGGCAGCACCATCCATGTCGGATTTGCGCCCGGCGAGTTGGCGCTGCCGCGAGAAAAGGTGCTGGGTTGGGTCCGGATGTCGGCGAAGGCCGTCGCCACCTATTATGGACGGTTTCCCGTCGAACAGCTGCGGCTGCTGCTGGTGCCGGTCGACGGCGCCCGCATTCGCGGCGGCACGACGTGGGGCTATCGCGGCGCCGCGATCCGCATTCCGCTCGGCCGCGATTCCACCGAAGAGGTTTTACGGCGCGACTGGGTGATGGTGCATGAAATGGTGCACACCGCCCTGCCCGATCTGAACCATCGCCATCCGTGGCTGTCCGAAGGTCTTGCCGTCTATATCGAGCCGGTAGCGCGGGTGCAGGCCGGGGACCTCACGGCAGCGGAGATCTGGCAGGCGATGATGCGCGACATGCCGAAGGGCCTGCCGCAGGCCGGCGATCAGGGCCTCGACAACACCGACACCTGGGGCCGGAGATATTGGGGCGGCGCGCTGTTCTGCCTGCTCGCGGACATCGAAATCCGCAAGCGAACGAATAATCGCCTCGGCCTGCAGGACGCCATGCGCGGCGTCCTCGCCGCGGGCGGCAATCATGAAAAGGATTGGCCGCTCGATCGCATTCTCTCCACCGCCGACAAGGCCGTCGGCGTCGACGTTCTGACCACGCTTCATGGCGAGATGGGTTCAAAGCCCGTGACGCCCGATCTCGCGAGCTTGTGGCGCGACCTCGGCCTGAAGCCGCAGGGCGAAAGCCTCGAATTCGACGACGCAGCGCCGCTGGCGGCGATCCGCAAAGCCATCACTTCGCCGCGCCCGAAGTAGCGCGGCCGGCTACGCCGTGCCCAGCGAAGGATGCTGCTTCAGCACGTCGTCACTGATCGATTTGGACTGGATGGCGCGAAACAGCGTTCGCGCGGTCGTGGTGTGATTGGCCTGGAGGCAGAGTTCGAGGATCTGGCGCACGGCGGTGTCACGCAACAGACCATCGGAAATCTTCATGGCAATTTGCATAGCGGCTTTCGCGGCGCGCTCATAACGTTCGACTTCGGACTTGATTTTTGAACGGTCGGCAGCACCGCCGATCTTTTCCGCACTGCTGGCCGCGGAACGGCAGATTTCCCGTATCTTGTTCGCAGCCTGGAGATCGCCGACCGGCCCCTCGATGGGCTCGTCCCAGATCTCCTTGGGTGCGGGTGCGTCCTTTTTGAACCATTGCATGGTATCAACAGCCAGCGCGTTTGCAGGACAAACAATGCGATCGTGCGATCAGCGGCCGCATTCTCATCCGGGAAAATCAATCGGTGGTGACATTCCGGCAACAGAGGTTTGCAAATCCGGTTCGTTGCTTGTGGTGTGCAGCCGGCCTCCATGATCTCGGGCGACCATCTACGACGGTCGCCTTGGTCCGATCGCCTCGAACTGCGCCTTCTGTTCATCGTCCAGCGTGGCGTAAAAATCCTCAAGCGCAGCGCGCACCTGCTTGACGGCTTGCAGCATGGTATCGAGCCGCTTGGCGATGGCGGCGAACCGCGCTGGCGGCGTCATCACGTCGCCCGGCTGACAGGCCGCCTTCAATGTCTCGGCAGCCTCGGCGCTGGTATCCTGTAGCACTTGCAGGGCGGAGCGCTGGGTCTCGCTCGGACGCAACCTGGTTTCGATCTCGCTGGCGGGCCATGCCAAGGCGGCAGACTGCGTCACGCCACAGCCCTGTGCAGTCCCTTGCGCAGGCACCTGGACAGATTGGCTCCTCGCATTGTTGGCCACGGATATGCTGCGCTGGTCCTGCGCGAGCGCGTTGAAGCGGGCCTTCTGCTCGTCGTCCAGCATTCCGTAGAATTTCTCCAGCGGTGGCCGCACCGTCGCGACCGCCGAAATCATCGCCTCGATCCGCTGCTGCATGGCGCTGAGCCGGCCCGGCGCCGTCAATACGATTTGCGACGGGCATGCCGCACGAATGTTCTGCGCAGCCGCGATCGATGCGTTGCCGAGTTCGTCGAGCGCGCCAAATTGCGTTTCGGTCGGCAGAACGGTGAGCTGGATTTGATCGATCGGCAGGCCGGCGATGGCGCGCCTGTCGTCACCGCACATTTGCGCCAGCGGAGCGGGCCCACGATGTCTGCGGCCGGACGGCCGCTGTTCCAGATAGCCCGTCAAAGCATCGTAGCCATACGGCGCGAATATTCCCGCGTAAATGTCAGTGTAGCCGTAGTCCCAGAAGCCGATGCGGTCTCCCCAGATCGTGTAGTCGTAGATGTCGTGATAGGCGAACGGCCAGAACAGCGGACCAACCCACCCATAGCCGCCATTACCGTGTTGCCACCACCCGCCTCCGCCACGGCCCTGATGCCAGCCCGCGACGGCGAGACCGGCGGCGATCTGTGCCCGCGCCGCGGGATTGCTGAGCAGACGCCCGCCACGCAACCCGCCGGCGCGCGACAGCGAATTCATCGCATGGCGGAAGTTTCCGGATCGTACCGAGGCGTTGCGGATCTGGCTGAGATTCGGGCCGCTGCGCCCGGCAAAGCCGTGATGGCCGCGAAAGCCGCCGCGCGAATACGAACGGGATATGGCGAACTTGCCGCCGCCGTGGTGACCACGAAAATGACGGTGATGCCCGCCGAAATGCCCGTGCCCGCCACCGTGGGCCCGGCCATGGTGACCCCCGCCATGCCCGTGGCCATGACCGCCGCCGTGGCCCCCACCGTGACCTCCGCCCTTGCCGATCGCCATGCTCGAAAGCAGGGCCGCCAGAACAAAGACCACAATTCCGATTGCCGGTTTGGACATGGCACGCTCCCTTGCGCCAATCGCTCACGTTTGCGGCAACAGACTGACGCCGACAGGGAGCAAAAGTTCCACTTGCGAGGTGGCAAGTGGACGAGCCTTCAGGGAATTCGCGAGAGAAGTTGCGCCCGGCCCTAAACCGCCGGCACGATCTTCCCGGGATTGAAGATGTTTTGCGGATCGAGCGCCTTCTTCAGCGCGCGCATGGCGTCGATCGCCTCATCACCGAGTTCGGCCTTCAAATATTTTTGTTTGCCCTGCCCGATGCCGTGTTCGCCGGTGCAGGTGCCGCCCATCGCCTGCGCGCGCTCGACCAGGCGGTGCATGAAATCCTCGCCGCGGGCCATCTCGTCGGCATTGTCGACGTCGCAGACCAGCGAGCAGTGGAAATTGCCGTCGCCGACATGGCCGACGATCGGCGACAGCAGATTGAGCCGCTTCAAATCTTCTTCGGTCTCGGTGACGCAA
Organism: Bradyrhizobium sp. JYMT SZCCT0428; assembly: GCF_018131075.1. Classification (GTDB taxonomy): domain Bacteria; phylum Pseudomonadota; class Alphaproteobacteria; order Rhizobiales; family Xanthobacteraceae; genus Bradyrhizobium. The sequence continues at coordinate 135,772 of NZ_JAFCLS010000015.1, forward strand.
TCGGCCAGCCGCGAAATCGGCACGCAGACGTCGGTGGCGACAACGCCGGCGCCGGGGCGCAGCGCCTTCACCGACCAATAGGCGTCGTGCCGCGCCTGCCAGAGTTTGGTGCGGTCCTCCGGCTTGGTGGTCCAGGTGAAATCACCGCCGCCACATTCGCCGGCGATTTCCTTGAAATTCTTCGACTGCTCCGCGACCTCATTGGCGCTGCCGTGGAATTCGAGCAGCAGCAGCGGCGTCTCCGGCAGCGTCAGTTTCGAATAGGAATTGCAGGCGCGCACCTGCTCGGCGTTGAGCAGTTCGATGCGCGCGACGGGTATGCCGGTTTGAATTGCAAGGATCGTCGCCTGGCAGGCGCCGCGCACCGTCTCGAACGAACAGGCGGCGGCCGCGATCGTCTCCGGAATGCCGCGCAGCTTGATCGTGAGTTCGGAGATGATGCCGAGCGTGCCCTCGGCGCCGACGAACAGATGCGTCAGATCATAGCCGGCGGAGGATTTCTTGGCCCGCGTGCCCGTGGTGATGATCTCGCCGTCGCCGCGCACGACTTTCAGCGCCAGCACATTGTCGCGCATGGTGCCGTAACGCACCGCGTTGGTGCCAGAGGCGCGGGTCGAGGCCATGCCGCCAAGCGAGGCGTCGGCGCCGGGATCGATCGGGAAGAACACGCCCTGGTCGCGCAAATGCTCGTTCAGTGCCTTGCGGGTCACGCCGGGCTGGATCACGCAGTCGAGGTCGTCGGCATGGACTGCCAGCACCTTATTCATGTCGTGCAGATCGATGCAGATGCCGCCGGCCGGCGCGTTGACCTGCCCCTCCAGCGAGGTGCCGGTGCCGAACGCAATCACGGGAACGGTATGCTTGGCGCAGATCCGCACCACATCCTGGATATCGCCGGTTTCCTGCGCCATCACGACAGCGTCGGGCGGCTGGGTCGGCAGCCAGGTGGTGGTATGGGCATGCTGTTCCCGCACGGCCTGCGAGGTAATCAGCCGGTTGCCGAACCGCGCCGCCAGCGCCTCAACGGCGCTTGCCAGCGCCTGCGGTTCCGGCCGCTTCTCATTGCCCGATATCGTCATCGCCACGCAAAATTCCTCCCGGCTTTGAGCGGACCGTGGCAAAGGATATATGAGGGGTCAAGAGCGATCGGCCAAACAGGGATGGATGATGACTTCAGCTTCAGCCGCCAAAAACAAGCTATCCGACTTGCCCCTGCCTTCAGCACCGTTCCTGTCGTCGGTGATGCAGATCGAGCCGCAATGGATCGATTACAACGGCCATCTCAACATGGCCTATTACAACGTGATGATGGACCGCGCGATCGACGAAATGTGGCTGCATCTCGGGATAGGGCCCACTTACAGGAAGGAACGCGACGGCTCGACCTTCACCGCCGAATGCCATGTGCGCTATTTGCGCGAGATTCACCTCGGCGATCCCGTGCAGGTCACGGTCTATCTGCTCGCGGCCGACGAGAAGCGCATTCATACGTTTGAAGAGCTGCGCCATGCCGCCGAGGGCTGGATCTCCGCGACTTCGGAGAACATGACCATTCACATCGACATGAACGCACGAAAGACCGCGCCGTTTCCGCCTGATATCCGCGCCCGCGTCCAGGCGGTGGTGGAGAGCCATGCGGCCATTCCACGTCCCGAGGGCACCGGCCGAAAGGTGGCGATGCCCTCGAAATAGCGCTTGAAACTAACGGTTGCGGCTAGACCCGCGTCCGTCCACGCACCAGGCCTACCACCGCCGAGACCAGGAACAGGATGATGGCGATGAAGAAGATCGCCTTGGCGATTTCGACGGAGGCGCCGGCGATGCCACCGAAGCCCAAAATACCTGCGATCAATGCGACGACCAGAAACGTAACGACCCAGCTCAGCATGACACCACCTCTGTTTGGTTGCGATCGGCGCGGCTAAGAGGATCGCGCCAGCTCATGCCAAAACAATCCGTCCCGGAAGCGATGGTTCCTGGGTGCGAAACCGGGAAATTTTCGGAATTGGCGGAACAAAATCGCGAGCGGCCCGGCGGAAAGTTGTCCCGGGATAACAGCAGCAACTGAAGCGCACGCCCGGTCCGGGTGTGCGAACCGGGCGAGAAATACTCAGGCAGAAGCAGGCCTTCCTTCGGGGTCCGGTCAAACTTCCTGATAGTCGGCGGGAGAGACCCGGACGAATCCGCCAACGCGCAGCGACTCCGGCTCGACTTCATCCGCGACGGCGTCCGGGGCTTTGAGGGCGGTCGACCAATCGTTCTCGAAAATCTTCGTGAAATAATCGCAGATGCCCGAATGAGATAGCCATATGCCGGCTTCGCGGTTCTTCGAGACCGCCGAGTCGGACCAATTTTGCGAACTGACGAGAACATTCTGGCCGTCGACCAGAATCATCTTGTTGTGACAGTGCACGAAGCGCGACGTATCGATGTAGCGAATGTTCTTGCCGAGAACGAGCCCAAACTCCCTCTTGAGGAGCGCGAGGTTTTCCTTTTCCTTCGGCAGATCTCTCTTGCTGAAAACCTTCCCGAGAATAATGCGGATATCGAGCCTTCCGGCTTCCTCGCGCGCTTCCTTGATTGCCGCAAGCAGCTCGGAAATATCAGGCTGCTTGCCACGGATGTATTGCTGCTCGATCAGGATGGATTTTTTCGCGGCCCGCAACTTGTCCGGCATCACTTTCATGTAGTTGTCAGGACTGAGGATCGGCTGGATCTCGAGCGGCTTGGTCAGCTTGAAGGTCTTGCTAGGAAACAATTTGGCCGGAATCCGGGTAGGCGCCTTTTCGATCAGGAACGCGTTGGCGGCTTCGACGGCCCGTGCCACCGCCTCCGGACCGGTCAGTTCGAGGGCCATGTCGCTTTCGAGAATGCGCGTGAAGAACTTGGAAAGCTTCTTGGAGCGGATGGCAAGACCGGTATCGCGGTTGCCCGGCCGGAAGTGCGCGCGATCGCCCCCATCCTTCACGTTCAGGGGGATGCTGTGGTTGCTGTAGTTGCCGCTCTGAACGATGCACCATTCCCCATCGATGACGATCACCTTCTCATGAGAGGAACTGAAATAACTGACGCGATGGCTCGCGCATGAAGGCGCCGGCACGCCATCTACCCCGGAATCGTTCAGATCATCGAAAAACTTCTGTTCGTCCTTGCTGTCGATGTCGAGCATCAGCTTGACCTTGACGCCGCGCTCAAGCGCGTCCAGCACAAGTTGTTTGACGTGCTCGGCGGAGAAATCATAGATGCCAATCAGGATCTTCTTCTTGGCATTGTCGAACAGCTTCTTGGTCGCCGCGAACGTCGAATCCGGCGAGCAAAAGGCGATAATCTCCTGATCCACATCAACCGCGGGGACCGTTATTTCCTTGTAGTCCTGGAGGCGGCAGTTGCGCGGAACCATCTCCGGCATGAAGACCTCGGTCCGCGCAGGCTTGATGCCGTCATCGGCGCGACGGACGCTCTCCGACTCGGCGAGAAATGGCCCACGATGTCTGAGCATGGATTGGCGCAGCACAAAACTTGGCATTTGATCACCCCATTTTTGCGAAATTTATTACGGTCTGGAAATTTATTCCGGCCTGAAAGGCTCGCTCTTGACGGTCACGAGAGGGACATCGACATCGCCCTGATGCGTCGTGACGGTGAGCGTGGAAGGCAGCTTCGCTTTCGCTTTGGGGGCGACATGACAGACGACGACCCAGCCGCTCTTGCCGCGATCCTCCACGCCAACGGCGTGGACGCCGCGCTTCAGCAAATCCCGACTGTTTTGCTCGCGGGCCTTGTTGGCCTGATCCTCGTTCGCCATTTTTTGTCCGCATGGCCGGCCCGCTTCTCATGCTGCCACGAAGCGGAACTTTAGCGCCTTAACGACTTCGGCGATGGGGTTGAAGATACTCGCGATGGGTGACCCGGCAAAGTGCAAACCGACAATTTTTTTGCTTGTCTTGTCGACGATCAGCGCACCGGAGTCGCCGCCCTTGGAATAATGCGAACATTTCACCTGATCCAGGAAGCCGACCTGGCCGACTCCCTGATAGGGCAGCACGATCCTGAAGTGGACGTCCTGAACTTCGCCCTCCGTGTCTCCGGACGTCCGTCCGCGCGTCACGATCTTCATGCCGCGAACGGGAACCGTCGTCGCAAGTGGGGCTTTCGTTCCGCGGATCGAGAAATCTATCTTTTCGAGGAAGTCTTCATCGATCTCGGCTAGAGCCGCGTCAACGCGGTTCAGAAAATCGTCGCCAGTCTTGAATTTCAGGAAGGCGGACAGGGTGGCGATGACCTGATCTCTCCCGCCATTGTCCAACTTGCCGGGGAAAATGATCTTGTCGCCGACCTTCCCCAACCCGCTCCTGGCAAGCACGTGCGAATTACTCAGCACGAACAGCTTTTTTCCCTTCTTGACGATGGCGCCCAGGGTTCCCGTATCTATCGAACTTCCGACGCTGAACCCGCTGAGCAGCGGCGACTTCCGCTTGTTGATCTGGGGGCGAACCTTGCCGATCTGTTGAACATCCGTGAATACCGCCTTGCGATCCGCCACGCTCAGGACGGGCGGAATCATCTTGTTGTTTTTCATTTTGCTCCTGGCGAGCTTCTTTTCGACATAGAAACAGACGCCAAGTTCGCCGGTATTCTCTTTCTCGGATATCTTCTGGGAGATACCGATGGCGACAATGTTCGGGTCTTCGAAGATGGTGCGCACTCGCCGCACTTCCCTCGTTTCGACGCCGCTCAGGGATTCCAGCTTGAGGGCTTTCTCGCCGCTGACCAGATCAAGCGCATCGACCAGTTCCTTTGGCGTATCACCCTTGGCCATATCGCCCTCCCCTGAAGATGCAAACTTTAAGTGAGCAATTTTGAGTTGAAATATGCGTTTTGGCAAGCCCGCCCGCGGGGCAAACGCACGAATTCTGGAGATATAATTGCAGCTTCACTTGGCTTCCGGCCGCGTTCGTGGCACGCCGAAATTGGCATTTACCGGCCATGTCCCCTCGCAAATTGATCATGCGAGTGCCATCTTATTCCGTTGAGAATCAGGAACATGCTCATTGACTGACCTGCGCAAGCTTGCGTCAGACGCGCCCGCTGCACCGCCACCTGCACCTGGCGGCATCGCCGCGCGTGCGCGCGCCACGGCGGCCCCGCAATATCTCAGCGGGCTCAATCCGGAGCAGCGCGACGCCGTCGTGACGCTGGACGGCCCGGTGCTGGTATTGGCCGGCGCCGGCACCGGCAAGACGCGCGTGCTGACCACCCGCATCGCCCATATCCTGAGCCAGGGCCGCGCGCGCCCGCACGAAATCCTCTCGGTGACCTTCACCAACAAGGCCGCGCGCGAGATGAAGCTGCGGCTCGGCCAGATGCTCGGCCAGGCCGTCGAGGGCATGCCGTGGCTCGGCACCTTCCACTCGATCGGCGGGCGCATCCTGCGCTATCACGCCGAACTGGTGCAGCTGAAATCCAATTTCACCGTGCTCGACGTCGACGATCAGGTCCGCCTGCTCAAGCAATTGCTGCAGGCCGAGAACATCGACGACAAACGCTGGCCGGCGCGGATGCTGGCCGGGCTGATCGACGGCTGGAAGAACCGCGGCCTGACGCCGGCGCAGGTGCCGGCGGGCGAAGCCGCCGTGTTCGGCAACGGCAAGGGCGGCAAGCTCTACGCCAGCTATCAGGAGCGGCTGAAGATCCTCAACGCCGCCGATTTCGGCGATCTCCTGCTGGAGAACATCCGCCTGTTCCGCGAGCACCCGGATGTGCTCCGGCAATACCAGAGCCGCTTCAAATTCATCCTGGTCGACGAATATCAGGACACCAACGTCGCGCAGTATCTGTGGCTGCGGTTGCTGTCGCAGGCGCCGTCGCCTTCAAAAGCGCAATCCCTCTCGGCCGTCATTCCGGGGCCGCTTGATCCAGCCGTCGTTCCGGGGCGCATCGAAGACGCGAACCCGGATGTGCAATCGCACATCGGAGAACCTCGAGCTGAAGCGGACTCACCTCGAGATTCCGGGCTCGCACCTGGCGGTGCGCCCCGGAATGACGAGCGAGGCGCCCTTCCCGCGATGACCGCGCCGAAAAACATCTGCTGCGTCGGCGACGACGACCAGTCGATCTATGGCTGGCGCGGCGCGGAGGTCGACAACATCCTGCGCTTCGATCACGATTTTCCCGGCGCGAAAGTCATTCGGCTCGAACGCAATTACCGCTCCACCGGCCACATCCTCGCCGCCGCCTCGCATCTGATCGCGCACAATGAAGGCCGGCTCGGCAAGACGCTGCGCACCGAGGACGTCGACGGCGAGAAGGTCACCGTGACCGGCTCCTGGGATTCGAAAGAGGAAGCCCGCGCCATCGGCGAAGAGATCGAGGAACTGCAGCGCGCCGGCGACAACCTCAACGAGGTCGCGATCCTGGTGCGGGCCTCGTTCCAGATGCGCGAATTCGAAGAACGTTTTATCACGCTCGGCCTGCCCTATCGCGTGATCGGCGGTGCCCGGTTCTACGAGCGCGCCGAAATCCGGGACGCGCTGGCTTACTTACGCGTGATCAATTCGCCGGCCGATGATCTCGCCTTCGAGCGCATCGTCAACGTACCCAAGCGCGGCCTCGGCGACGCCACCGTGCAGATGCTGCACGACCACGCCCGCAAGCGCCGCATTCCCTTGTTCGAAGCCGCCCGCAACGTGGTCGAGACGGATGAGTTGAAGCCGAAAGCGCGCGGCTCGTTGCGCGACCTCATCCTGCAATTCGATCGTTGGCGCACTCAAAGCGACAAGATCGCTCACACGGAGCTTGCCGAGATCGTGCTCGACGAGAGCGGCTATACCGAAATGTGGCAGAAGGACCGTTCGGCGGACGCTGCCGGACGGCTCGATAACTTGAAAGAGCTAGTCCAATCGATGGGGGAGTTCGATAACCTGCAAGGTTTCCTCGAACATATCTCGCTGGTGATGGACCGCGACAGCGGCGCCGACGATGAAGCCGTGTCGTTGATGACGCTGCATTCGGCCAAGGGCCTCGAATTCGACAACGTGTTCCTGCCGGGCTGGGAGGACGGCCTGTTCCCGAGCCAGCGCACCCTCGACGAGCAGGGCCGCGCCGGTCTGGAAGAAGAGCGTCGCCTCGCCCATGTCGCGCTGACCCGCGCCCGCCGCCGCGCCAAATTGTACTTCGCCACCAACCGCCTCATTCACGGCAGCTGGACGACCACGATCCCGTCGCGCTTCCTCGACGAATTGCCGGCTGACAATGTCGAGATCACGGAATCCAAGGGCGGCTCGGGCTGGGGCGGCAGCGGCGGCTACGGCGCCTCCCGCTTCGACAATGTGGAATCCTTCGGCTCCAGCTACACCACGCCGGGCTGGCGGCGCGCGCAGGCCAATCGCGCCCGTAACAATCAGGGCGGCCGTCATGGCCAGACCCGCAACGGTTTTGAGGAAAGCCAATCGTCATTCTCATCCTCCGGCGACGCGCGCGGCGGCTTCTCCCGCACCAAGCGCGGGCCGATGGTGATCGAGGGTGAACTCGTTGCCAAATCCACCGGCACCGTTTCAGAATTCTCGCTCGACGACCGCGTCTTCCACCAGAAATTCGGCTACGGCAACGTCGTCAAGATCGACGGCAACAAGCTCACCATCGCCTTCGAGAAGGCCGGCGAGAAGAAGGTGGTCGATAGTTTTGTGGAGCGGGTGTGAAGTAAGACGATCCTTTCCCTTCTCCGCTGTGTGAGAGGAGAGGATTGCAGCCGGTAGCCCGCATGAGCGAAAGCGACATGCGGGGAACCAACAGCAAAGTCCCGGATATCGCTTCGCTCATCCGGGCTACGACTCCACTGAAATCCGTTCAATTGCAATCGCTTACCTACCCGCAACTGCGAGTAGAGCTTCCAGATTCCGAGCGCCTGCCCGCTTCGTTCGACGCGCATCCGGTCATCCCCCGACGATACTTGGACCAGATAGCGCACCGCACAAGTATTGGTCCCCGACCGCCCATCACCACGAAATGAAAACCTTGCGCTCGATATGCCGCGAGTGATCAACTCTCGAACCGGAATGCTCCTGCACGGTTGGAGAAAAGCATGATGTTCAAGAAGATTACGATCGTGGCTGGCCTGACGCTGGCGCTATCAGTCACGGCGGAGGCCCAGACGCCACGCAAGGGCGGCACCATTCGGATGACGGCGCCCTATGGCTCAAGTTTCACCAGCATGGACATTCATACGACGCAACGCGCCCAGGACGAGATCGTCGCCAAGGGCCTGCATCGGTCGCTCTACATTTGGGACTCAGCCGAGGGTAAGCCGGTTCCGGAGCTCGCCAAGGAGGCCATCGTCTCGGGCGGAGGTCTTGTTTATACCTTCAAGCTGCGCGACGACGCTTATTTCCACCATGGTCGCAAGATGACGGCCGACGACGTCATCTGGAGCTACAACCGCATCATGGACGGCGCCAAGGCCTATCCTGGCGCGCGTTTTGTCCGCCTCATCGAGGGCGCCGCGGATGTCGAGAAGGGCAAAGCCAAGGAAATCTCCGGCCTGAAAAAGATCGACGACTTCACGCTCGAAATGAAGCTGACCGAGAAGGTCGATCCAGGTTTCTACTTTTTCACCGCGCTAACTTCGATCTATCCGGCCGACGAGGGCGCCAAGGACAGCTTCATCCAGAAGCCGATCGGCCTTGGGCCATTCAAATTCGTCGAGCACGTGCCGGGATCGCGCGTCGTGCTGGAGCGGTTTGACAAGTTCTACAAGCCCGGCAAGCCCTACGCCGACAAGCTGATGGTGTCGATCATGGCCGAAGCCGCGGCACGCGATGTCGCCTTCCGCAACAAGGAGATCGACACCTCGGTGCTCGGACCCGCGCAGTATGTCGCCTACCAGGCCGATCCCAACCTCAAGGGCACCATCACCGAAGTCGCCGAGGTCTTCACGCGTTACATGGGGATGAATCCCGCATTCAAACCGTTCTCTGACAAGCGGGTCCGGCAGGCGATCAACTACGCGATCGATACCGATCTGATCATCAGCAAACTGGTCAAGGGCAAAGCCTATCGCGCCACCAGCTGGCTGCCTCTGACCTCGCCCGCTTACGACAAGACGATGAAGCCCTACCCGTTCGATCCCGCCAAGGCGAAGCAGTTGCTTGCCGACGCGGGCTATCCAACAGGCTTTGAATTCGAATGGACGACGAGCCAGAATGAAAGCTGGGGACTGCCGATCGTCGAGGCGGTTATCCCGATGCTGGACAAAGTGGGCATCAAGGCCAAGGTCAAGCAGGTCGAGACCGCGGTACTGGCGGAGGTGGTTCGCAGCGGCGACTTCCAGGCCTATGTCTATTCACAGTCGACCGGCCCGGATCCGCTGGCCGCGCTGAAATGCTACTACTCGAAGACGCCGCAATCGGCCTGCAACTATACCAGCTTCAAGAACGCGGACTTCGACAAGCTGATCGATGAGGCCGCGCAGGCCGACGACGCCGCCAAGCGCGTCCAGCTGCTGCAAAAGGCCAATGCCCTGCTCTATGACGAAGCGCCGGTCTGGTTCTTCAACTACAACAAGGCGGTCATGGCGGTGCAGCCGTGGCTCAAGGGGGTTCAGTTGAACGCGACGGAACTGACCCATCAAAACGTCGAAGACCTCTGGGTCGAGGCGACCTCACCCGCCAAATGAACTAGCCAAGTGAACTACAAGTGACACGCGCTCTCGCCCTCCCTCCATCGCAAAACGCAAAAAACGATAGAGGGAGGGAGGAACAGGCCTGATGCTCTCGTTCGCGATCCGTCGAATCCTGCAAACCGTTCCGACCGTGCTGGCTGTCGTGCTGGTGATCTTTGTGCTGTTCAGCGTCGTGCCGGGCAGCATCATATCAAGCATGAACGATGACGGCCGCGGCCCGGCGGACGCGCAGGTCGTGGAGCGCATGAAGAAGCAGCTCGGCCTCGACGATCCCGTCTACGTGCGCTTCGGCTCCTACATTGCCAAGCTCGCGACCGGCGATTTCGGCACATCGTTCCGCACCCGCGAGCCGGTCACGACCATGCTCGCCAAACGAATGTGGCCGACGCTGCAATTGATATTCGCGTCCATGACGTTTGCGATCGTGATCGGGGTACCGCTCGGCTTCATCGCGGCGCTGCGGCCGGGCAGCTTCGTCGACACGCTCTCGATGGTGCTGGCGGTGTCGGGGCTTTCAATGGCCAAATTCTGGCTCGGGCTGCTGCTGATGTACCTGTTTGCGTTGAAACTCGGCTGGCTGCCGAGTTTCGGCTATGGCGACGGCGGGCTCAAATACCTGATCCTGCCGGCCGTGACCCTCGGGGTCTCGCCGATGGCGCTGCTGGCGCGGACGACGCGCGCCGCGGTTCTCGAAATCATGACCGCGGATTTTGTCCGCACCGCACGCTCGAAGGGCATGAGCGAGACCCGGGTCGTGAAGTGGCATGTGATGCGCAATGCGCTCGTCCTCATTCTCACGACGATCGGCCTGCAGTTCGGCGCGTTGATGGGACAGGCGGTGGTCGTCGAGAAACTGTTCTCCTGGCCGGGCATCGGCTCGCTGCTCGTCGACAGTGTCCTGCAGCGCGACCTTCCTGCCGTCCAGGGCTCGATCCTCGTGGTGGTGCTGTTCTTCCTGACCATCAACGTGTTGATCGACCTGCTCTATGGCGTGATCGATCCGAGGATCCGATACGCATGAGGTTAGGGGCCAATCTCATCATCGGCGGGGCATTGTTCGCGCTTGCGATCTTCGTCGGCTTGCTCGCGCCCTGGCTGGCGCATACCGATCCTGTCATGGATGCCAACCTCTTGAATGCCGAGGAGCCGCCGAGCTGGATATGGTGGTTCGGCACCGACGCGCAGGGCCGCGACATCTATTCCCGCGTCGTGCATGGCGCGCGCATCTCGCTGACGGTCGGCATCGTCTCGCAACTCGTCAACAGCGTCATCGGCGTGACACTGGGCCTGACCGCGGGCTATTGGGGCGGCTGGTGGGACGATTTCGTCAACGGGCTGACCAACCTGATGCTCGCAATCCCGTCGCTGATCTTCGCGCTTGCCATCATGGCGGTGCTTGGACCCGGCCTGACCAGCCTGCTGGTCGCGCTCGGCTTGACCAACTGGTCCTTTACCTGCCGGATCGCGCGGGCCTCGACACTGTCGCTCAAGAGCCAGGGCTATGTGCAGGCCGCAAAAGTGCTCGGCTACGGCGATTTGCGCATCATGATCACGCAGCTGCTGCCGAACATGGTCGGCCCGATCATCGTCATCGGCACGCTGGGCATGGGCGGCGCAATACTGGCCGAAGCCGCGCTTTCGTTCCTTGGCCTCGGCGTACGCCCGCCCTATCCAAGCTGGGGCAGCATGCTCTCGGAAGCCCGCGACCAGATCACGACGGCGCCGTGGCTCTCGATCTTCCCCGGCCTTGCCATCTTCCTGACGGTGCTCGGCCTCAATCTGCTCGGCGACGGCCTGCGTGACATTCTCGATCCACAGTCGCGGAGCCGGCGCACATGACGGGGCCTCCGCTGCTCGAAGTCGAGGATCTGCGCATCGATCTCAACTATCGATCCAGCCATGTTGCGGCGGTCGAGGGCGTTTCATTCCGCATCGACCGTGGCGAGACTTTTGGACTCGTCGGCGAATCCGGCTGCGGCAAGAGTATTACGGCGCTCGCCTTGATCGGCCTGTTGCGCCAGCCGCTTTCGATCGGCGCCGGCGCCATCCGATTTGACGGCCGGGAGATCCAGAGGCTTTCGGCCGCCGAGCAACGCGCGCTGCGCGGCAATCGCATCGCCATGATCTTCCAGGAGCCGATGACGGCGCTCAATCCGGTCTCGCCCGTGGGCCGGCAGATCGCCGAGATGTTCGTGCTGCACCAGGGCAAGGACTGGCGGGAGGCCGACCGACTCGCGGTCGAGGCGCTGGCGAGCGTTCGCGTCCCCGCGCCCGAACGGCGGGTGAAGGATTACCCGCACCAGCTTTCCGGCGGCATGCGCCAGCGCGTGATGATCGCCATCGCACTCGCATGCGGGCCGGACCTTCTGATCGCCGACGAGCCGACAACCGCGCTCGACGTCACCGTGCAGGCGGAGATCATCGAGCTGATGCGGAACCTATGCGCCGAGAGAGGCACCGCCATTTTGATGATCAGCCACGATCTCGGCCTGGTCGCCAATGTCTGCCGCCGCGTCGCCGTCATGTATGCCGGCCGCATTGTCGAGGAGCGCGGCTCGGACGACATCTTCCGGACCAGTTCGCATCCCTATACGCAAGGCCTGGTCGACTCGCTGCCGCGGCTGGGCAGCCGCGCCGCCCTTGGCCGGACGCGGCTGACGGAGATCGCGGGCGTCGTGCCGGCGATCACGGATTTCCCGGACGGCTGCCGGTTCAATCCGCGCTGCGCGCGGGCGACCGACATTTGCCGGACTACCGAGCCGGAGACGACCTTGCTCGGTGCCGGCGGGCTGGTCAGGTGTCATCACCATGCATGAACCTGCGGCAAGGCCCGGCGACGATGTCATCCTCAGCGTGGAGGATCTCGCGGTCCATTTTCCCGTCGGTGGCGGCCTGCTGGGCGGCGGCCGGCGGCTGCTGCGGGCGGTCGACGGCGTCGATCTCGAACTGAAGCGCGGCGAGTGCCTCGGTCTGGTCGGCGAGTCCGGATGCGGCAAGTCGACATTGGCGCTTTCGATCCTGGGCCTGCAGGCGCCGACGCGGGGCCGCATCGTGCTGGACGGCCAGGTCGTGACGGACCGGCAATCGGGCGATCGAAAGGCCTTGGCCCGCATCGTGCAAATCGTGTTTCAGGATCCCTACGCCTCGCTCAATCCACGCCAGACCGTTCGCCGCACGCTGGAAGACCCGCTGCGCCTGCACGGCGTGACGGCCAAGAGCGAGGTCGACGACCGTGTCGCGGCGATGCTCCGGCATGTCGGCCTGCGGCCCGAACAAGCCGGCCGCTACCCGCATGAATTCTCGGGCGGCCAGCGTCAGCGCATCGGCATCGCCCGCGCGCTGATCCTCAATCCCAGGATCGTCATCTGTGACGAACCCGTATCGGCGCTGGATGTCTCGATCCGCGCCCAGATCATCAATCTGCTGCTGGAACTGAAGGAGACGCTCGGCCTCTCCTACATCATGATCAGCCACGACCTCGGCGTCGTCGAACACATGAGCGACCGGGTCGCCGTGATGTATCTCGGCCGCATTGTGGAGAGCGGCCACTGGCGCGAGATCTTCGAACGGCCGGCGCACCCGTATACGCAGACCCTGATATCAGCCATTCCCGATCCGCTGCGACGCGCGCCGCTTGCTACGATACCGGGCGAGCTTCCCAATCCGCTCAATCCGCCGGACGGCTGTGCTTTCAGTCCGCGCTGTCGTTACGCCGAAGCCGTGTGTCGCCGCGAGCCCCGGCCATCGCTTGAAACGCGTCCCGACGGACACGCGGTCCGCTGCTGGCGAGCCGACGAGATTGCCGGTCAGACGGCGCTGGCCCCGTCCGACAGCTGAGATTGCTGCCCGGGGTTGAACTCTCGGCTACAGGATTTATTTGGCGACGAAATCGGGATCGGAGCACGCCGTTCCAGGATATCGACGCAAATTATCCTTCGGACGAGTCGGAGACGTCACCGAGCTTTCGGACCGTGACATTGACCGACATGCCCAGGTAATCCTGCGTTTTACCAGCCCACGAGCCTGCCAGAGGGACTGCTTGGCCTGGATGGCGGCCGATCGCCACTGCGATTAAATCATAGCCGGCGCTGATGCGGTTGGTCGGGTCATAATGCATCCATCCGGCACCGGGGAGAAACACTTGGAGCCATGCGTGAGTTGCGCCGGAGCCGGTCATACCCACCTCGCCGCCATCCAGCGCGGCATCGTAGATATAGCCGCTGACGAAGCGCGAGGCGAAGCCGAGCCGGCGCAATGTCTCGATCATTAGCCAAGCATAATCCCGACAGGTTCCTGACTTCGAGCTCAAAGTTTCACCGGGAGACTGAGTGCCTTCGGCATCCCTGGCATTGTAGCGGAAGGTATCGTGGAACGTGTCCAGCATCCGCCGTAGAACGTCTGTCGTGCGATCCTGGTTGTCGGCAACGAAACTCTTGGCCCAGGCGGCAACACTGGCATCAGGGTCCTCGGCATGGGGGCGCATATAGACGGAAAGGTCCGTCCACTCGTCCGGGGTATGCTGCACCGGCACTCGCTCCGCCCGTTTCTCCAGAGGAAACTCCTCAACTTCTTTTCCGCCGAAATGGATTCCCCGAAACTGAAACGTAAACGTCAGCTCCTTGCCGGGCTCACTGAATTCCATCACTGTTACGTTATTGGAGAGGCTGTCACTGACCCAGCGAATTGTGGAAGCAAGGCTGGTTTGTGCGGACCAACTGAGGAGGCGCCCGCGTGCGGCAGGCCTCGGCAAGAACATGGCGCGGTGTGTGCCAAACGTAACCGGGTTCGCATACTTGTAACCGGTGACGTGTTTTATCTCGAAAAGAATCGCCACTATTCCCTCCCGTGGTGATGTGGTTAGTCGCCCTGCATCATCTCGATCTCCTGATTTTTAGGTTTAGAAGGGTGACACACCCTCAGTTGAGCAAGGACCTACTGTCCGCTCATCACCAGCGTCTTGATCGGCAGCAGCAGCGCCTGAATCCGCAACAGCACTCCGTCTGTGCAACAGATGCACCGAGTGGAACACTCAACATCTTGGGGCGCAAGCTCAGGATTGCTTCTGGCCGGCGCCCGCCCGGGTCACAACCTGCCTTGGAGAGCTGCTGCCTGCGCCAGGCTCAGACGTTCGCTGCCAAACGCAAATTAATTCCCGCGCATAAAGGCATAACGCGTTCTGCGCCCTTGTCAGGATCAAGTATGACAGAGGGCCTGACCGAACTAACGTGCCCTTATCCGATTCAACGACGCGACCATGGTGGCCACCAAAGGTCTGCGAAATTTCGTAGCCTTGTACCGCCGCACAGCCCAACTGCCACTTGTTCCCGGTCAGGTCAGCCATACGGAGTACCCCTGGGTGGCGGCGCTTCCCGGTTGAAAGGTCGCGTAGGCTCGATGACTTACAAGAGCGGGTTTGGGGGAAACGGAGGTTTCCATGACCAACTCGAATGGACGACCGACGCGTCTCTATCGGTTGATCGCAGCTCGCATGGCAGGATTGAGTGCGGCTGCTTTTCTCGGGATCAGCACAGCCTATCCGCATGACGCGATGCGGCCAGAACTCAACAATTGGTTCAAGAGTCTCAAGAACAAGGCGGGCGTAGGGTGTTGTGACTCCGGAGACGGCCAGCACGTGGAGGCCGAGTGGGATATGGCAAAGGGTGGCTACAGGGTCCTGCTGAAGCATCCGCATCGGCCAACTGAACCCGGGCAGTGGTTCGACGTGCCATACTCCGTCGTGATCGACCAGCCGAACCTCAGCGGCATCGCGATGGTTTGGTGGTGGCCGCGCTTCGACACCCGAGGAAGTATGATCCCTATGTGGCGCTGCTTCATTCCGGGACCGGCTGGGTGATGCGCTGAGCAAACAATAGCGCCCGCAAGTCCGTTACGGTCCAAACCCGACTTGGCGAGAACACAGCGCCTCACATGCCGCGGCTGGCAAATACCTTTTGGCAGCTCGTGCTCAGCTTGGCCTTGTTCTGTTGCAGGCATGTTTGAACCGCTCCATCATCGCCCAATTGCTGCCGGCAGAAGCGCTGTGCATCTCGTGTGCAGGCCTGCTGTTCCTGCGATGTACCCTTCTGACCCTGTGCAAAAGACAGCGAAGTCTCGGTCAGCAAAATGACCAGAACCAGGACGATTGAACGCATGACAATTCTCCGTGTGTTGACGGGAACAAAACGTCGCTCCCCGTCTGCGGTTCCTCGATCGACATACCCGGTGCGCCTGGCAGTGGCGGGCCTTTATCCGGCCCGCCGGGACGAATCATATTCTCGGGAAAAAGCGGCAACTTTTTTCGCCCGATCGAATTGAAAGCAAGCGCGAAAGATTTGGAGTTCAAAATGGATGACGAGTTTCCGCTGAAGACTGCTGTCGATCGAGCCTGGACCGTGCACCTGGCCACGCACGATGATGTTGACGCGGCCGATCCGCGTCGTTGCTCGCTTGAGAGGTACCTGAGCGGAAAATGGCAGGCTGGTGAAAGCGATCCCGAAGAACTGACATGCTCCGGCCTTTCGTATCTGGATCGCCTGGGATCCGAGAGTTGGTGAAGGCTGATGGCAAGCTTTGCAAAGGCATTGACCGGACTCGCTACACGAAGCGCGCGACCGGATTGGACGCTGGCCGCCATTGCAAGTCTCGTGGCAGCCGGCATCGCAACGGCGCTTCGATATGCGTTTGGATGACCGGTGGCGGACAGGCGAGGCTTGAGACTTATCGGACTAGCCTTTGCAATCGTGGCCCTTGCCGTCACTGCAACAGCGGCGGTGGTTGCGACCGCTGAGGCCGAGCGGCTCGACGTGCAATCGATCCACCAACCGTAAAACGGTCTTGCGCGTCGATTTTGAGTTTCGTCAGGTTTTGAGTTTCGTCAGGATTGGGCGCCGTCAGCCTGCGTCGCAACGCCGCAATGACGGTCATAGATCGATTGCCGCGCTCGCGCGTTGAGAGTGACGGGCGACTAACGAGCTGCCAGGTAGCGACGATCATGCTTGCACCCAGCCTTCGCCTTTCAGCAATTCTTCTCGGCGTTTCGATGATAGCGGCGAGCGTGGGCTCTTCCGCCGCCCAGGAGAAAAGGCATGGACCGCCTGCGGGCGCGGGCCGGCCCGCGGGACCCCCGGCCGGCATGGCTCATCCTGCACCGCCGCCTGCCATGGCCCGTCCTGCGCCACCTCCCGCGATGGCCCGCCCTGCACCGCCTCCCGCGATGGCACGCCCTGCCCCTCCGCCCGCTATGGCGCGGCCCGCCGCGCCGGCGTTCCGTCCGGCTCCGCCGCAGCAGCGTCCGGCGCCGCAGATCGCCGCGCCACCGCGCCCCGTCGCTCCGAGAGCAGCTGCACCGGCCGCCGCGAGCCCATCCCGGCAGGATCGGATCGGCCAGCGCGAGCAGCGCATTCAGCCGCCGCAGCAAGCGGTGCAGGAGCGGCAGCGCGACGGGCTTTCGCCCCGGAACGCGCCGCGCCAGGAGCGCATCGACCGGTTGCAGCAGCGCGTGCAGGATTTGAAGTCTCAACAGCCCGATGGCGTGCGCGCACAACGCGCGCAGCAACGGTTGCTGCAAACCGAACAGCGGCAGCTGCAGCGTGAGGAGCGCCTGCAGCGGCTCCAGCAAACCACGCAGGAACGGCAGCGCGACACGCTCAACCGCGAGAGCGCGCAACGCGAGCAGCGCATCGATCGGCTGCAGCGGCGCGTGCAGGAGTTGCAGTCGCGACAGCCGGATGGCGTGCGGGCGCAACGCGCGCAGCAACGATTGCTGCAAACCGAGCAGCGGCAGCTGCAGCGCGAGCAGCGCCTGCAGCAACGCGATGTGGCGCGCCGGCAGGAGCTGGGAATGCCGCCTGCCGGCAGGCAGGCCGAGACCGCCGCTGCCGCGGTGCAGGCCGCCGCCCGCGGGCGATTTGCCGAGCGCTTCCGCAGCAATCCTGATCCGCGCGTCCAGGCGGCGCTCGAGGGCGGGCGGCACGGCTGGGCTCCCCGCCACGCCTGGAAGCGTGGCCTGCGCGCGGCGTTTGTGCCGTGGGCCGGCCACGTGTTCTGGCCCTATGCCTATTCCGACATTTTCGAATACACGTTCTGGCCCTCCGGCTACGACGCCGGTTATTGGGCTCACGCCTACGATGACTTCGTCGATACCGTGTTCTGGGCGCGGATAGTCCGTATTCCTCCTATGCCAGGCTCGGCTCGACTGATTCCCGGCAGAGCGACGGCGCAATCGGCGGCTCCCGAGCGCGCGAAAGCGCGGGCATGAGCCCACAGGATCTCAAGCAACTGTGCAAGGAGCCCGAAAAGGGTATCACCGCCTGGCCGATCGCTGCGATCGAGGAGGCGGTGCGGCCGACGCCCGAACAGCGCGCAGCGCTTGACGATCTGAAGAATGCGGCGGCGATGGCCGCCGACGCGTTCAAGGAATCTTGCGTCGACTCGTTTGCGATGACGCCGCCCGGCCGCTTGCGGGCGATCATGAACCGCCTCAGCGCCACGCTCGAGTCCGTGCGGATCGTGCGGCCGGCCCTGGAGAAATTCTACAGCTCACTCAGCGACGAGCAACAGGCCCGCTTCAACGCGCTCGGCCCCGACATCGGCGAACGTTCGCTACCGCAGCCGCAGCAGGAAGCGAACGCGCAGCCGGATAGCTGCGGCGAGCCAAAGCCCAGCCTGACCAGCCTGCCGATCGAGCGGATCGAAACGGTGATACGTCCGGCGGGCAAACAGAAGGAAGCGCTCGACCGCCTGCGCGAGGCCACGGAGAAGGCCGTTCAGACGCTGCAAGCTGCCTGTCCGGTGGACGTACCGCTGACGCCGGTCGGGCGGCTGGAGGCGATGGAGAAGCGGCTCGAGGCGATGATGCAATCGGCCAAACTGGTGCAGCCGGCGCTCGATGATTTCTATGCCACGCTCGCCAGCGAGCAGAAGGCGCGCTTCAACACGCTGGGACGGTTCGCTGGCCGCTGATTGCAAGCGACAGATCGCCCGAAAATTGTGTGCCAATGATCGACACTGTTGTGCCAACAGCGTCACTCTGAAACGCCTGAAAAGCAGTGCGGCGAGCGTTCATCTTAAAAGTTACCGTGTTTTTTAAAACGGGTTTGCGCTCGCTCCAAAAGACCATATCGACCAAAGCGCGATAGCTGAGGGTTCGATATGACGGAAGCAAGTTACGATCTCATCAGGTCCCGGGCAGCATCTTTCAATTGGCGGATCACCGCGATTGCTGCCTTCACGGTTTTGGTCGTGGCAGTTGCGGCATTGGTCCACGTCGTTCCTTACGGCCGCGCGGTGTGGGATTTCGTCTTCATCCTCGATGGCGCCTATCGCATCGGCGTCGGGCAAGTCCCGCACGTCGACTTTGCTTCGCCGATCGGCCCGCTCACGCTTTACCTGACGCATTTTGCCGAACGGCTTTTTCCCGGCGGGCAACCGTTCATCGGCCTGCACGCGCTGGCATGGCTCATGGTGGTGCCGCCGTTCGCCGTCATCGCGTCGCGCATTCAATCGCCCTGGGGTTTCGCCGCAAGCTTTGCGGTTCTCGCCGTGGTGGTTCTGGTGCCCTACACGCTCGACTCCACCATGCTCTCCGAGATCAGCTATTTTGCCACTTATAACCGCTTCGCGACCGCGATCCTGTTCCTGGCAGCATTGTGGTATGTGCTGCCGAAGGCCCGTGACGACGGCGTGTTGCTGGGTTACCTGCTCACCGCCCTGATCTTCATCAAGATCACCGCCGCGATCGCAATGCTCGGCCTCGTCGTCGCGGCCGTGCTGCTTGGACGCGCGCGACCCGCCGCGCTCTTCGTCATGCTGTTCGTCACCGTCGCGCTGGCGGGACTGGTCGAACTGGCGACCGGAGGCCTCGTCTCCGGCTACCTGCACGACATCGTCTCGATGAGCGCCTTGAACCGGGGCGGCGCCGCTTTCCGGCTCGCTGCCTCCTCGGCGCGCAATTGGCTGCCGCTTGCGGTCACGATCACGATCGTGGTGCTCGCGGCCCGCGAACTCGATTTCACCGCGGCGGTGAGGCGCCCGCTCCATTTCGTGCACGATACGCTTGCCCGCGAAGCCTTCGTCGTGGACGCAGCGCTGCTGGTCGCGGTGGCGCTGGCCGCGGAAAGTCAGAACACCGGCGGCGTCGGATTGATCGCCGCCGCGGCCGTCCTTTTCCACCCGAGCCTGCGCACGACCCGCGGCTGGCGCCTGATTGCCGCAGCGCTACTCGGCGCGACGCTGGTGCTGCCGATGGCCGACGTCGTCGAAAAGCGCGTCGTCTCGACATTCGTCCGGGAACGGCAGGGCACGACCGACCACGGCTTTGCAACGTTCCTTCCAGGCATGCGCGTGCCAACAGCCACCCTCGCCGGCTCCCGACTGATGACGCGCCTGCAATCCGAGTGGCTGCCCTTCCTCGACGAGACCGCCAACAACGGCTTCGATCTCGACGGCGATCCCGGCAGCACCAGCCCGGCGACGCGCGCGGCGTGGGCTGTCAGCGTTGCCGAGGCCGGCGCGAACTTTCAGCGGCTTGGCTACGCGACCAAGGCGCAGCGCTATACGACCATCGATTTCGCCGAATCCTTCCCGCGGCTGCTCGGCCTGACGCCGGCGCGCGGCACCACCCTGGCGATGGATTTCCGCCGCACGGTGCCGGCGTTTTCCGTAACCGAAGCGTCGGCCTATCTGGCGGACGCGGACGGTGTGTTCTTCCGCACCTGCATTCTCCCCGGCGCGACCGACACCAATCCTGCGACCTTCCGTACCGTGCTGGAACGGGAGTTCACGCGCCACAAGCTGCATCCCTGCTGGGATTTCTACAGCCGTACCCGCTGAAAGGGCCCGCATGTCCACCTCACCCCTGCCGCTTGCACTCTCCGTTTCGCCACTCTCCGATCGGCGCGAGGCGCCGCAACCGCGGCCGCTGATCCTCGATCTCGATGGCACGCTGGTGCGCGCGGACATGCTGCTTGAGACCGTGCTCGCGCTGCTGCGAGCCGCGCCGTGGCGGTTGTTCGAGATCGGCCTGTGGATGCTGCGTGGCCGCGCCTATCTCAAGCGCCGTCTCGCCGAGGAAACCAATATCGAGCCGGACGTTCTGCCGTTCAACGAAGAACTGCTGGCCTACGCGGCCGATATCGCGGCGAGCGGACGACCGGTCTACGTCGCCACCGCCGCCGACGCCAAGGTCGCGGAAAAGGTCGTTCGACGGATTGCGTTCATTCGCGGCGTCATCGGCAGCGACGGCTTGCGCAACCTGAAGGGCGAAGCGAAGGCACAGGTTCTCGCCGAACGATTCCCCGACGGATTCGACTATGCCGGCGACGCGCGCGCCGATATCCCGATCTGGCGCCGCGCCAGGAATGCCATCGTCGTCGAGGCGGCAAGTTCGGTAGAGCACGCCGCCGCAAGCGTCGCGACCGTCGCCAAGGTGTTTCCGCGAACGTCCCGCATCCGTGCGCTGGTGCGCAGCATGCGTCCGCACCAATGGGCGAAGAACGCGCTGGTTTTCGTCCCGCTCATCCTCGCCGGACTGGTCTCTCATGTGGACGCCGTCTACGCGACGACATGCGCGTTCCTCGCCCTCGGCCTGGTTGCCTCATCCACCTATCTCGTCAACGATATCTGGGACCTGACCGACGACCGCAGCCACTGGTCGAAGCGGAACCGGCCGCTGGCGAGTGGGCGCCTGCCGCTTGCAACGGCCATCGCAGCCGTTCCGGTCGGGCTGTTCGCAGGGCTGGCCGTTGCGGCGCTGGCCGGACCGGCAACCGTTGCCGTCGTGCTGCTGTATCTCGCGATAACCCTGCTCTATTCGTTCGCGCTCAAGCGCATCCCGATTCTCGACGGCTTCGTGCTGGCCGGATTGTTCACGCTGCGCCTCGGCGCGGGCATCGTGGCGTCAGGCGCGCCGCCGTCGCCCTGGCTGCTGGTATTCGCGATGTTCCTGTTCGCCTCGCTCAGCTTCGCAAAACGCCACACCGAGGTCGCCCGCGTCATCGAGCGCGGCGGCACCGAAGTCCGGGGCCGCGGCTACAAGTCCATCGACCTGCCGCTCATCATGGGCATCGGCATGGCGACCGGGGTGGCGGCCGTGCTCATCATGGTGCTCTACATCATCAACGACGCCTTCCGGCAGAGTTTTTATGGCAACACCGCCTGGCTCTGGGCCTTTCCGGCCATCCTGTTCCTGTTCGTATGCCGGATCTGGCTGAAATGCGGACGCAGCGAGCTGCACGACGATCCCGTGGCTTTTGCCGTCACCGACCGGCCGAGCCTGGCGCTCGGCGGCGCCCTGATGGTGTGCTTCGGACTGGCATGGTCGGGCGTGTTCGGCTGACATGCCGCCAATCGCGCATCGACATGCGGAGGTTCCGCGTCGTCGGACGTTGAAGACACAGCCTGGCGCCCTGTAAATCATCCAAAAAAAAACGCAGGACGATGTCGGATTCGGCCGACCCCGTTCGTCGTTTCGCCAGGCCGACCGGGCCGGTCTGGACACCGCAAGCGGCACGCAAGCGCAGCGAAAGGATGAGAAATGACCAAGAAGATTGCAAAAAACACGATTTGCGTCTGGTACGACAAGGACGCGGAGGCGGCCGCCCGCTTCTACGCCGAAGTCTTTCCCGACAGCGCCGTGCACGCCGTCTACCGCGCACCTAGTGACTACCCCTCGGGCAAGAAGGGCGACGTGCTGACCGTCGACTTCACGGTTGCCGGCATTCCCTGCATCGGCCTCAACGGTGGCCCCGTGTTCAAGCAAACGGAAGCGTTTTCGTTTCAGATCGCCACCGACGATCAGGAAGAGACCGACCGCTACTGGAACGCCATCGTCGGCAATGGCGGCCAGGAGAGCGCATGCGGCTGGTGCAAGGACAAATGGGGCGTCTCCTGGCAAATCACGCCGCGCGTGCTGACGGACGCGATGGCGACCGGCGGCGCCGAAGCCAAGCGCGCCTTCGATGCCATGATGACCATGCAGAAGATCGACGTCGCCGCGATCGAGGCCGCGCGGCGCGGCTGATGTTCGCCGGGAGAAGTGGCTGGTCCGTCGGGTACGCAATCGCGGCAACGTTGTTAGGCATATCTCTTGCTTCCTGACAGGGAACAATCCCTGTCGAGGCTCGCATGTTGGGAATCCCGCGGCGCTACAGCCACTTTGTCTATGGTTTCATCCAGTCGGGGTTGACCTGCGCGATAGCGGCGGCGATCGCCAGCTTTCCGCTGGTCGGATCCGGCCATTTCGTTATGCACTGGCTGCAAGCCTGGCTATTCGCCTGGATCCTGATGCTGCCGGTCGTGCTGTTCGCGGCGCCCGTCATCCGGCGCCTCGCCCATGCCGTGACAAGGGAAGAATAGCAGGCTCGCTTCACCGAAGCGAGCCTGCAGCTTTCTGGCGACCGGACCTTACTTCTTCATGCCGTCTTTCGACATCGCATCCTTCGACATGCCGTCGTGCTTCTTCATCGCGTCCTTGGACATCGCATCGTCCTTCTTCATTCCGTCCTTGGACATCGCGTCCTTTGCCATCCCGTCCTTGCCCATCTTGTCCTGCGCGTAAGCCGCGGGCGCGGAGGCAAGCCCGACCGAGAGAGCGAGAGCGGAACTCGAGAGCAAGGCGCGCAGATTCCTGGTTGTCATGTTCAATACCCTTTGTTGTGCGTGTTAGCGGTTAGCCGCTGTTTCGATTACGTTGATCGATCGGCCTTCGTTACGAATGGCGATCGAACGGTGGTGAACAAATCGCTGTGATCAATCGGCGGAGGTGCTGAATCGACACAAGGACGTGCAGTATTCCAGCCGGATCGCCAGCCACGTCGCGCGCCAGCAGCAGGCGCATCGGCTGCGCCACGTCATCAATCAGCTCGCCGCACGCCTGCCGGAGTCCGAGCGCTACAGCGAAGCGGTGAAGGAACTAGCGAGCTATGGTTGCCCGACCCGGATGCATGTGGTGCGGCTGCTCGCTCCGCAGCTCGCCCGCGAAGACCACACCAAGGACATCGACTTCAGCCCGTCCGGCATCATGCAGCGCTGGGACGCCGGCTATCGCCACACAAGGGCGGTGCTCGAACGCAAGCCGTGGATCGGCGAGTTCGATCCGCTGTCGGGCGTTGTCCTGCACGAGCAGACGGAACTGTTGGCGGAGGCGGCCGAGTGACGGCCTGACACAGAGTTCTTGTTGTCAGGCGTGACGGCGGCTGAGCAACAACAGGCCGCCCATCGTCGCGAACAGCCCGCCGGTCACCCTGTTGATCCAGCGCATGTGCCAGCTGGAGCGCAGGACCGGAGCGATCGCGGAAACGCCGAAGGCACACATCGCCAGCACGCTGAATTCGCATGCGATGAAGGTGAGGGCGAGGATGGAATATTGCGCGGCGAACGGCTCGGCCGGGTTGAGGAACTGCGGGAAGAACGCGGTGAAGAACAGGATGGCCTTGGGATTGCTCGACCCGACCAGGAGGCCCCTGACATAGTGCGTGCGCAAGCGCCGGCCGCCGTCCGCTGGAGCGCTCCTGATATCGACGGCTTCCGCGGTGTTGCCGAACGTCTTGATGCCGAGCCAGATGAGATAGATCGCCCCGATCACCTTGACCACGGTGAAGGCAAGCTCCGATGCGGCGAGCAATGCACCGAGGCCCAGCGCCGAAAGCGCCATGACGCCGAGGACCGCACTGATGCTGCCAACCGCAGCCGCCAGCGCACCCGACTTGCCTTCGTTCAGCGCCGTCGTCATGCAGGTCAGCATGGTTGGGCCGGGTGACAGCACCAACACGGCCACGGCGGCCAGGTACAGCAAGTAGGTCGTCAGGGTCATTATTCGCATCCATAGGCGTGGTGAGTTTGATCGTGCGTAGTGAGGTTAGGCGACACCCTGTCGGGTGTGCCAGCCGGTGATGGCTGTGACGGAGGCAGGCCCATTTCATTAGCAGTTGGGTAGCCGCCCACCCAGCCCATACTTGTACCAAAAGCGACGCAAATTACCCTGAGCCGCCCTGCCCCCGTTCGGAATGTGAGTAATTTCGGCCAGCGAGCCGGAAAATTGCACCCTGCCGCATTTCGAAAATGAATTACCCATTTCTGAGCCGCCGGCGGAGGGCAATTGTATTTTGGCGAGCCTTTGGAACTTTTCGGAACCTCTGCCATTGCAGATTTGCTGATGGTGCGAACCCCAAGGAGTGTTTGCAATGGCATCCCAAATCGTGATGGACCACACTGGCGATACCCGCCATGAGTTTGATGCGAACGATGCGAAGGCGCTGCTCGAAGCGGAAAAACGCTTCGAACAGCTCACAGGCGCCGGCTTCACAGCGGCAGTCAGAAATTCCTCTGGCGATCCGACGATAACCCGCAGATTCGATCCGAAAGCCGAAGAAACCCTGTTTTATCCAAGGCTGGTCGGCGGTTAGCGTCTCATGTTGCAGACAACGCTACGGAATGCGGTCCGTAACATCAGGCAATTGCTGGCGGATAGTGCTAACCGCTGGCAATTGCTGCGGGCTCAATATCGGGAATTGGGCTGCCCTCAAAGGGAGGTGCGCGGCATAAGGTTGCTGCAAGCGTGGCTATCGCCTGAGCAACTGATTCAGTTCAACAAGTACGGGTATTTCGAAGTCACGGGCTGCCAGAGCGGCAAGCGATACCGGATCTGTTATGGCACCGCGACAAATATTCATGAACTTGACCAACATGGGCGCCCGAAAGCCGGTTGGTGTTTTGTGCCAAACCAGCCGCTGGTGCCCGGCGACGTCATGCTCGCACAGAAAATTGCTTTGGAAACCGACGAGTGGGCTGCGCTGGCGGTGGCTAAGTCGTTCCGGCCGACTTGGCATTGAACCTCGCGTCTGAGGTCCGTTGCGCCGCCACGGGCAGAAGAAGCGCTGGCGATCCTGATGCGGTGCAGCACGGGCTGCGCCGGCGGCATCGCTACGAAAAAATGGATACAAGCAGACTGTTTACCAAGTCGGTCAAGGACGTGAAAACCACCTTCCCTAAGCGGCTTGAAACGAATCCGCTCTAGGCTGCCTCCAACAGCAAGAGGCAGCAAATGTTCACAATCATCAGGGCGCTTGTCATCGCGGTATGCGCGTATGCCGGTTCATCGGTAGCAGGCAGTCAATTCCCGGACCTGCCGAACTCCCATCAAATCTACACCGAGTAGCTCACGAAAGTTTGTGATCGAACTCAGCAACAGCAATTCCGGCAGTAACCACGTTCAGTTACGGACTGTCAGGAATTACGGCGTTTGCTCTCCGTCAGGTTTTGTGGCGGAGATGGTTATGCCTCTCGGACGATACATAGCCTGGGTCGGCGCATCGTTGCTTGTGTTGCTGTTCGCGGCCAACTGGTTCTTTCCGCAACCGTTGGCGGAGCCGGCGAGTGACGAGGTTAACAGGCCGGTCATCCGGATCGCTTCTCTGCAGCAGCCACCGGAACGGATCGTCATCGACACCAACCTTCCGACGATCGTTCCGCCGCCGGCGCCGGCCGCCGACGCCATCCCGGACGAGCCGCCTCCGCAAGCACAAGCATACGCGCCGATAACTTCTCATGCGTCGGTTACTGCCGTGGAAAGAAGCAAGCCAAAGGCCACAAAGAGGCTGGTGAAGGAGGCTGCAGCCAGACAGCCGTCATCGCCCCATGCGCAAGTCAACACGCCTGTGGCCCTGAGTAGCAGCCCGGCGCCGGTCGCACCGCCAACCAGGTTGTCGTTCGCGAACATCATTTCCGGGCAGCTGGTGAGAGAGCTGTTCAACCTTCATTGAGCTTCAGCGCAGCGACACTCGCACCTCCGTGCATTAACCCTGTTGTCAGACTTACTTCGCCGCTCCTGCGCCCAAGTCAATTCTGCCGCTAACCCGCCGCATTGGATCCTAGAAATCGTTCTGCGACGTTGGGCAGATTACTTTCCCCGTCTCGGGGCAAGCATCTTCGTCCTGGAACAGTAGATCATGATGAGGGCAGGTCTCATCGTTGTTGGCCTCAGCGCACTGACCATCATGGAGCTGGGGACACCGCGACGCACGAAGACAAGTGCGCCAGATCGATTCGAGCAACTGACCATCGACGTCAGCGCTTCGGGTGACACCCTGGAGACGGCTGACCGGCGCGCAATCCACCGTTTGCAGCATGAAGCACCGGTTCAGCCGATCCCATCCGTCGAACCAGCACCGCCGCCGGATGCAACGGCGGCCTTAACTCCAGAAAAGGATTCGGGCACGGTCGGGAGCGCTACAGGCGGCAACAAGCCCGTTGCCCGAAAATTGCGACCTGGGTCCAACTACACGGAGCCTGACAAACCCAGGCCTCAATCCACAAATCCCGACAAAGCGGCAAGGGTGGCCCGGCCGAAGCCGATGGGCGAGGCCAGGCCGTGTCGTCCGAATGCTTTCGATGGTCTGCTTCAAGCATTGAACTTGTCGTCCCGATGCCAGACCTAGCGCAATGGCCGTCGTGCAATGTCGCGCTGGCCGGCGCCGAACCGCCTCACCTCGCTCGTCCCCCAAAGCGAACAGAGCATGTCGAGGAAATCAGGCCGCCTCGCCCGGACGAGCGGTGCGCACCTGACATATCGCGAGACTCGCGCTACGTGGCAATCGTTGCGATCGTTCTGGCGGCGGCGATTGCGTTGGCGGTAATTGCAAGCCTCTACATCTTTCGCAGCCTTTCAAACCGGCAGACAATCGATTCAATCGACGTCAAGGCTCTGGTGGAGCGCATCATCAAGGTCGAATCGGCGGGAAATGCGAACAAGAAGAACAAGCTGTCCAGCGCCACCGGGGCTGGTCAGTTTCTTGACGACACATGGCTCGAAGCCATCCGAAAGCATCGCCGCGATCTGCTCAAGGGCCGCAGCGACAAAGAACTGCTGGAGCTGCGACGGGACACCGAGCTGACGCGGGAGATCATGACGCGGCTGGTGGAGCAATATGCCAGGACGCTGCATAAGCGGGGCCTGCCGCTCACATCCGGTTCGCTTTATCTGGCCTATTTCGCCGGACCGGCCGGCGCCGTGGCCCTGCTGTCCGGCGCCGAACATGCCGACGCCGCATCCGTCATGGCCGCCGCTGACGCGACCGGTCGAACCACCCGCCAGAAGCTTGTCAGGGCCAACCCGTTCCTCGAGGTACTGACGGTACGCGATCTCAAGAACTGGGCCGATCACAAGATGCGAGGCATCTAGATCGCCCTATTGCCGAGATCCGGCCATTCGCCGTCGTGGAACGACCGCCTTGCAGTGCGGACGCACCCTCCAAATCAGCTTGTGACCCAACGCGGAGCTCCGGCCGCACTTGGACCCCCGCCGAAAAGTGCTTACCATCGGGTGAAACTGTCGAGCGCGGGGCCGGCCATGAAGCGACGCGAGTTCATCCGGCTGGTCGGCGGCGTGGCGGTCTCATGGCCGCTGGCAGCGCGGGCACAACAACGCATTCCGATCGTCGGCTTTGTCGGATTTGCCAATGCCGACGTCGACGACGTGACGGTCGGCGCTTTTCGCAAGGCGCTGGTTGGGCTCGGCCACGTCGAAGGACGCACCATCATCGTCAATGCGCGCAGCGCCAACGGCGACGTCGCGCGAGGCCACGCCATGATCGACGAGCTGGTTGCGCTGCCGGTGAATGTATTTCTTTCGCCGGGCCAGGCCGCGGCGCGGGCCATCGTGCGCAAGACGAATATTCCCGTGGTCGCGGTGGCGTTGCCGGCGGTGCAGAGCGATCCTGAACTGTTCCAGAGTCTGGCCCGGCCCGGCGGCACCGTGACCGGCTTCTCGGCGTTCGGCGAGGAGATTTCGGCCAAGCGCATCGAAATGCTCAAGGAGATCCTACCCGGCCTGAAGAAAATCGGCGTCATGCACAACGCCACCGATCCCACCTTCAGCGCCTGGGGCTCGCAGACCATGGCGGATGCGAGGAGCGCCAGCATCGAGCCGGTGCGCCTCGGGCTCAACGCGCCGTCCGCCGCGCAACTCACCGAGCAGATCAGGAAGCTCGCCGACGACGGCGGCACGGCCATGATCGTCATCCGCGATTTCCTGACGGTGGCCATGATGGATGACATCTGCCGGATCGCGGCAGACCTGCGCATTGCCGTGATCGGCGAACATGCTGAAATCGCGCGGGCCGGCGCGCTTTTCAGCTATGGCGCCGATCTCGCCGACCTGTTCCGTCGCGCTGCGGGCTATGTCGACAACATCCTCAAGGGCCAGAAGCCGGCGGAGATGCCGATTCAGTTGCCGACGCGGTTCGAGCTGGTCGCCAACGTCAGGGTTGCCCGGTCGCTCGGGCTCAATTTCCCGCCGACAATTCTTGTGCTCGCGGATCAGCTGATCGAGTGAAGCTGCAAAGCGGTCCCCGAGACGCACCTAAGCCGATTGCCCGGAGGGGCCCGAAAGGTCAATTGCACTGCCACGATGCGGTGGTTACGGCAAAGTGGTTACGGCAAAGGAGCGAAAGTCGTATAGTGCCATCCATAGATGAGCCAGAGGGAGGAAATCCATGCGGAAGTCTCCATTCGGTGTCGCCGTCGCGGCTCTTATGCTTTCTACGTCTCAGCCGCTGGTCGCCGCGCAAGACGACGTCGATCAGCAGCTCGGTAACGTGAACTTCAAGACCTCCTGCAACGATGTTGCGCAGCGCCGCTTCGATCGCGCGATGCGCTATCAGCACTCGTTCTGGTACACCAATGCCAAGGAGATCTTCGAGGAGGCCATCAAGGCTGACCCGTCATGCGCCATGGCCTATTGGGGCATCGCGCTCACGATGATGGACAATCCGCACGCCGCAATTCCGCAGCCGAATCTTGCGCCCGGCCTCGCCGCGATCACCAAAGCCAGGGAGATCGGAGCAAAGACCGATCGCGAACGCGACTACATCGATGCGATGATGGTGATGTACGCAGACCACGAAACGATCCCCCACGCCCAGCGCATGCGCGCGCTGCGCGACAAACAGGCCGACATCGCGGCGAAATATCCAGAAGATGACGAGGCCCAGATTGCCTACGCCATCACCCTCAACACGTCGGCGGATTTGAAGGACAAGACCTACGCGCAGCAGACCAAGGGCGCCGCGATCCTGGAGCCGATGTCGGTACGGCTGCCGCAGCATCCGGGCGTGACGCACTATTTGATCCACCTCTACGACTATCCGGCGACCGCGCAAAAAGGCCTCGACGCCGCCAACCGCTACGCCAAGATCGCGCCGGCCGCGCCGCACGCCCAGCACATGCCGTCGCACATCTACACCCGCGTCGGCTATTGGAAGGAATCGATCGCCTCCAACGCCGCCTCCGTGAAAGCCGCGAAGTCCGAGAAGTCGGTGGGCAATTACCTGCACGCGCAGGATTACATGGTTTATGCCCATCTTCAGCTCGCCCAGGACCAGCAGGCGCGCGCCGTCATCGACGACATGATCAAGGAGACCGACTTCAAGGCGACGGTCGCGGCCGCCGACTACGCGCTGGCGGCCTCGCCGGCGCGCTTTGCGATCGACCGCGGCGACTGGGACGCCGCCTCGCAACTATCGGTCAGGCCGAGCGGCCTGAACTACGCGATGGCGATCTCGCATTTCGCACGCGCGCTCGGCGCGGCGCGCTCCGGCAAGCCGGAAGCCGCCAAGGCCGATGTCCAGAAGCTCGCGGAATTGCGCGACAAGTTGCGCGACGCCAAGGATAATTACTGGTCGCAGATCGTCGACATCCAGCATCAGGTCGCCGCTGCCTGGGTGCTGCACGCGGAGGGCAAATACGACGAGGCCCTCAAGGCCATGAGTGCGGCAGCGGACGCCGAGGACCTGACCGAGAAGCATGTGGTCACACCGGGTCCGCTGGCGCCGGCGCGCGAACTCTACGGCTTCATGCTGCTCGATCGCGGCATGACCAAGGAGGCGCTTGTGGCATTCGAGGCCACCAAGGCCAAGGAGCCGAACCGCTTCCAGGGCTACGCCGGTGCAGCCAAGGCCGCCGACACGCTCGGTGACAAGGCGGCGGCGCGACAGAACTATCAGCAACTGATGGCGCTTGCGGCGAACGCCGACACGGAACGGCGCGAGATAGCGGCGGCAAAGACCTATCTCGCCAGCAACTAGCGAGCAGAACGGTGACGCAATGAGAAAGGTAGCTATCGCCGTCGCAGCAGCCTCGCTGGGGTGCGTACTCGCGGCGGCGTTGGCCTGGTTCGGTCTGCCACGGCACGCGGCCGCAACTGCGACCGCGCCTGTTTGGACCGAGGTGGCCTGGCCCTTCCCGATCGATCAGTGGGGAAAGGGCAAGGCGTTCCGCTGCAAGGCGGCTGACTGCGGCGCCGAGGTAAGCCTCTATCTGCGTGCCAAGATCGGGTTCTGCAATTGCACGACCGGCGTCGCCGACGATGAAGATCTGGATCGCATGGGAGATCTTGTTCTCGTCGGCGACGTTGCGCCGCTCGGCGCCGGCCGTCCGGTCAACATTGCGTGGATGAAAGGCCGCAGCCGCGCCTACGCGCTCAACGCGCGCAATCCGCCCGGCAAAACGGCGATATCGGTCGTCTTCAACGAACGCTGCGACATGATCGCCGCAACCGCCGTGCTCGGCCATGACCGGCCGGCGGCGAGCGAGCGAAGCGTGATCGAATTCCTCAACGGCGATAGGGTGATGCGCTGGGCCGAGGTCACGCTCGGCCTCTGATGCGCGTGCAGGCAGGACTGTCCAAACGGGATGGAGACGGCAAATGGACATTCGCGCCGCACTGACGGAGCTGTGTGAAGCCTTCAACGCGCACGATCTCGACCGCATCATGGCATGCTTTGCTGACGATTGCGTGCTGGAGATGCCGAGGGGAAGCAGCCCGTGGGGCTCCCGTTTCGAGGGCAAGCGGAATGTACGCCAAGCGCTGGCAACGCGCTTGGAAGGCTTGCCCGATGTCCACTACGGCAACCCTGCGCATTTTGTCGACGCGGTTGCCGACACCGGCATCTCGAAATGGACCCTCACAGGCACCACCCGCGAGGGCGCGCGAAAGGAACTCCAGGGTTGTGACTTCTATACGTTCCGCGAGGGCAAGGTGATCCGCAAGGACTCGTACTGGAAAATCGTGGATTGAGAGACGGTTTGGGCACTTTTCGGACCTCGTGCGGCGTACCCCCGAGGGTTCCCCTTCCCGTTATTTGGCAATGTGAGCAATTTTGACCAGCGAGTCGGTGCTGCGACGCGGCATGATGCTATCATCACCCCACATCGGAAGATCAGGCAGATGACATGGGCCCGCGAGCTTGTGGAGAATAACACCGTCGAAACCAACCGCTACACGATGGCGGAGCTTTACGAACTGCGCCGGCTGATTATCAGGCACGCGCGCTCCATGCCGCCCGGGCCCGCCCGCAATGAGCGCCGGCAGATAGCTGCTTCGATGCGCTCGCTCGCCTGCGACAAAAAGTGGCTGGCCGCCCATACCGTGGATGGCCATAAGTAGGGCCGCCCCGGACGTAGTTAAATTGCGGACCGCTACGGCCAAAACGGCTAGAGTAGATGTTCTGCCGCGGGACCAAACCGAACATGGCCAACAACACCAATCACGCTGCCTTTGATCCCAAGGCGTTCCTCGCCGTCGTGGGCGAGGGCAAAACCATCCTTGAATTTCATAAGGATCAGGTCGTCTTCGCCCAGGGCGATGCGGCAGACACCGTCTTTTATATTCAAAGCGGCCGGGTCAAGGTTGTTGTCATATCCGAGCAGGGCAAAGAGGCGGTGGTCGGGATTTTTGGACCCGGCCAGTTCTTTGGCGAAGGCTGCATGAACGGCCATTCGGTGCGGATCGCGACCACGACCGCGATGGAAGACTGCCTGGTTACCGGTATCACGAAGGCCGCGATGCTTGCGACCCTTCACGATCAACCGAAATTTTCCGAGATGTTCATGGCCTATCTGTTGACCCGCAACAGCCGCATTGAGGAAGACCTGATCGATCAGCTCTTCAACTCCAGCGAAAAGCGGTTGGCGCGCCTGCTGCTTCTGCTGGCGAATTTCGGCAAGGAAGGCAGTCCCCAGCCGATCACTCCAAATATCAGCCAGGAGACCCTGGCCGAGATGATCGGCACCACCCGGTCCCGGGTGAGCTTCTTCATGAACAAATTCCGCAAGCTTGGCTTCATCAGCTACAACGGAAAAATCGAGGTCAATAGTTCATTGCTGAATGCGGTCCTGTACGACAAACCCGAGATCAAGCGCGAACCATAACGTTCGAGCGCGTCGTTTCAACGGACCTCTCACGCCCCTGAATACGTCACGACAAGTGCGGCAACTGCCAGAATGCAGCTCACGATGAGCACCAGGAGAACCGGTCTGCCCAACAGACCTCCTCTTGCCTCCACCGCTGTCTCGACGATTTGCTTTCCATCCTTGTGCATTGAACTCTCCTGTGAACGGACCAACCGCCGCCCCTCGCACAAGTTCCAGAACCCTCCGAAACGCTCAACGTTGCGGGATTTGGGTTCCAATAATTGGAAGTGAGCAAAAGAGAACAGCGCCGCCGCCCCGAATGTGATCGGCTTGAAGCCGAACGTCGTTGTCCGCAACGGCGACGTTCCCAGGTGTGGCCCCGGCGTGACCAGCCCCCAAGCCCAAGCGCCGGGGTCATTCTGTCCAAACTCACCACGCTCGAGCGTGAATGCGAAACGACGTCGCGCTGCGGCCTCGTTGAATTCTGGTGATCGCAATGGCGATGTGATCGGCCGGCGCGCCGCGATGAGAGCGGCCCCAGCCCGGGGCTGGCTTCCTGCTGGGGCCGGTCTTTGAGAACCGGGCGCAGCCGAATGGCGCACCCGTCCTCTGCAAATGTCAGCACATCCCGTTCTTTGGCGCTGTTCAATTTTGACCACTATGCGAAACAGATATGCCGGATCCCGATTGGGACGCCCCCGACGCGACGCTTGCGCATCGGTTTTGGAATGCGCTCCAACTCGTTAACTTTCGGAATGTGATCAAAATGGAGCAGACGAGGGACCGGGGGAGTGCCAGGCTGGCCTCATCAGGCAAACGTCATTGCGCCCGCCCCCTTGAAGTCGAGGGCGGTCGGATGGCTCGGGGGAGAACTCAGAACACCGAACTGAGGTAACGTCCATGCTCCAAAGACAAAGCCAGGGTCCACAATGCACGGCTTGCGGTTCTCCGATGAAGTTGACCGCTATCGAACCGAGCGATACCGGCCAGGACCTGCGAACGTTTACCTGCCCGCATTGCAGGAGGATTCAACGGCACATCATCGAAAGCGCGGTGACTGATGCATGGTTGGATCGTCGCGGATTGGTGGCCTGATGTATCGGCGCCACGAGTGCATCGCCAAAGCGTCAACCTGTCGTGAGAACGCGCACGAGGATCCAACACGTCATGACTACTGGATCGACGAAGCAATCGTATGGCATCAACGCGCCATCGACGCCCGTCGCGAATACGTGGCCACTCACGACATTCATGATCGGCACGTGATACCGAAGTAGCCGCGTTGGATCGGCGATGACCCGCACGATCGAGCATTGACCATGCAAAAGTTCTTTTTTGACATGAAAGACGGCGTCCCGATGCGAGACCGCACCGGCATCGAGTTCAACACCAATGCCGAAGCGATCAGCCACTGCAAGGAGATCGCGCAGGACTTCCGCGACAACAGCCTGCGGGACGACCAGGACCTTGAGATATTGGTTGTCAACGAAAGCGGAAAAGAGATTTATCGCGAGTTCGTTCACTGCGAACCGGAATGAGGGGGACCGACTGCCCCTGCCCGCCTTAAACAGATTGGTCCAATGATGATGGCTAACTCAACTCTCGAGTTCGAGCGCCTGCTGGGCAAGGCCGCGCTCGCATTGTGGCCGGACCTGCCTCGCGACGTGCAAGAGAACCTGTTCGAAACCGCTGTGGCCGGTGACAGTATAATGGGAAAACATTTGGCGTCGTACCTGCACGACCACCATCCAAAAAAGGCTCAGCCCGC
This sequence comes from Bradyrhizobium sp. JYMT SZCCT0428, assembly GCF_018131075.1. Taxonomy (GTDB): domain Bacteria; phylum Pseudomonadota; class Alphaproteobacteria; order Rhizobiales; family Xanthobacteraceae; genus Bradyrhizobium. The sequence continues at coordinate 170,400 of NZ_JAFCLS010000015.1, forward strand.
AACGCCGACGCAGTTAGCTTAAAATGTAAGAGGGTGTCACGGGCCTCTGGACGGACACAACAGGCACGTTGGCCGGGAGCGACTTGTTTGATGTACTTGCACCAACTCAAGGTGAGTATCGCAAGCTCTGCTGTTATCGCACTAAGCGTGCCGGTCAATGCAACCTTATGCAGTGCCGAACCCAACGCCTCGGCGGGCAAGGCGTTTGCACAAGCCAACTGTTCGCATTGCCATTCCATCGATAAGTTCACCCTGAGTTCCTTAGCCATTGCCCCGCCGTTTCGAACTCTCCACCTGCGGTATCCCGTCGAGTCGCTCGAAGAAGCGCTTGGCGAAGGGCTCTCCACCGGTCATGCGAATATGCCCGAGTTCAGGTTGGATCCCGGGCAAGTTGGCGATTTCATCAGCTTCCTTAAAACGCTTGAGCCTTAGCCAGTACACCGGTCGGCGTTAGCGAGAAGTCGCTGTCTGAGCCGCATAATACTCGAGCGTGCGACCAGTGGCGATTTGACCCATCTCGGACATGGACGCTTCAGCTCGCTTTCCCGAGTCTGGTGCCCATATAGGAGTTATCATCGCGTCGTTGTTCGCCGCTATCGGTGACTGAGAGCCACGGCGCTCCCGCCATCGTCATCGCACACCTCGCCCAGGATTTGGGTGATCGCTGCATTGCCATGAGGAGGAAGTCTTGGCTTTCAAAGATGTTCTCGTGACATTGACGAGCTATCCCGAACCGTCTCCTTCATCGGTAGTCGACGATGCGGTTTCAATCGCTGCGGTCCTCGGCGCGCATCTGGCAGCGCTGTCCTGCGAAACGCACGTTCAAGTGCCCGGACATTTCCTTTCGGGCTCGTTCGCCAATCTTCCCGAGATCATTGCGGGTGAAGGCGCCAAGAGCCGGCATAATGCTCAGACCCTGCTCGCGGCATTCGACAAAGCCGCGGAAAGGGCTGGCGTTCCTCACGAACCAATCCTTCAAAAATGTACCCCCACTGAGGTCCCGAACCTGCTTGTCGACTATGCCCGGCTCCACGATCTAACCATCATGCCAGTTATGGACTCGGACGATCAAATGTACGCGGAGGCGGTTATTTTTGGATCAGGTAAGCCCACCCTGGTCTTGCCGAAAACTCCCCGGTCACGTTCGTTCGAGCTTGGCACGATCGCTGTGGCTTGGGATTTCAGCCGAGCTGCCGCCCGCGCGATATCGGACGCTCTTCCGCTTCTTGAAAAAGCGAGAAAGGTCCATGTGGTCACAATTGTCGGTGAAAAGGACATGGATACAAAGCATTCTGCTGAGCAACTTGCAAAGAATTTGGCTCGGCACGAAATCGACGTTGTGCTGGAAAGGATCGAAGCCAAGGGCAAGCCGATTGGCAGCGTCCTTGAATCGTATTCTCTGTCCCACCGGGTGGATTTGCTTGTGATGGGTGCTTATGGCCACTCACGGCTACGCCAGTTCATCCTCGGAGGCGCCACCAAGAGCCTGTTATCGAAGCCACCCGTGCCGATCCTCTTTTCACACTAACGACGAACCCGTCATCGCTATCATTGCTTGACTGCCATATTGAGTGATGATCGGAATACCCGACGTGACAGCTGCGCCCGGACGCACCGCCGCTACGAGGCTAAAGCTGCGATTCCGGCAGCAATCCGATTTTTGCCCGGTGTGGTTAGGCGCAACTTGCCAGCGATATCGGCCATGTAGCCTAACGCGATCAGTCGAGCGCTGTGTTCGGCAGGGATGACCGCCGGACGGTCATTTACGGCGGTATGGCCAACCGCAAGCAGCGATGCGAATTCTTGATGGGTCAGCATTGTCGCCTCCAGGTCATGGTCTGAGTATGGGCTGCTTCGGCAACACCGCATGGTCAATTTAGCTCAGTCGGAAAAAATTGAATCCGAAAAAATTGAATCCGTCAGTCCCCATTTGAAGAGCGAGGTTCTAAGCGCCCATGTCCGAGTCTGCTCCTAGGACCGAACGGGCACTTCACGCCGCCGGGGACAACTTATGGATCGCAAAGAAGCCGCACATAAGCCTGACTGGAGGCAAAGCCTGTGGGGTGGAGGATTCGCCATGGCTTCCAGATTCGCAGTTGGTGACAAGGTCCATCAAGCATTCAGCAACCACGCTGAGGGAACGGTCGTTGCGATATTCAAGGATCGGGCCGGTGGGCTCCGGTATGCGGTTGAAATGTTCGGCCACCGCACCATTCAGATCGCAAGCGAAGGCAGCCTGGTCGCCCGCGACGATTGAGTCGTCCAACTGACCCGGCTTCGGGACGGCTATAAGTCGGCGACTTACTTATCAATGTCGCTCTGTCTGGAAAATCAATCCTGCCTTTGTCAGGGGATTCCGGAACCTTAGCCATAACGGTCTGTTGGTTTCGAGCAATCCGACCAGATCCTCTCTTCGACCTTTCGGCTGGGCAGCGTGGACTACGGCCATAGAGTTATGGCGAGGTCGGGCGGAGAAATCCGGCAACCTTGGTAACCCGTACGCTGAATAGGTGCTGCAGCATCGTCCCCAGCCGATTCAAAATCCGTTGAGAAGCAGGAAAATACGAAGCTGCGCCTACTCTTGCAATCGAGGCACATGATGGAACACGCCGCCAGGACGGACCGCAGGGTTGCGACGTCGTCGAGCAGAGTAACGTCTATACAGCTCTGACCAGGGCACGGTTTGGACAGTTCAAACCCTGCCCTTGACGTCTTGAACTGAGCCGGCGGCGTCTACCGGGAGGATTGAACAAGGCCTGCGACGTCGAAAGAGCAATCATGAAAATCGCGCGTCCACCGCCGAGCTGCACCCATTTTCAAACCACGGAGCTGCCGTGCGCCACATGCGGCAGGCCGATGAAGCTGACGCTCATCGAACCGAGCAGCTCCCACATCGAACTGCGCACGTTCGAATGCGCGGGGTGCGACACGGGCGCCAGCTTTTTGATGTCTGTTTAGGCGGCGTCTCAACGCCTGGCCACTTCAACCCGGACGGGCAAATCACCTGTCCCGCCCCGCTCAGTCGCGGATCATGGCGATCAGCTTGAAGTCCTTGTCGAGCTTGATGTCGTACTGCCCATCCCTGCATTTGGCGTCATCGACTTCAAAATAGCTGCTGGCCTCGGTTTCCTTTTCCATCTTGCCGCCCGTGCAGCCAAGGCCTTCCAGCACAGCCTTGATCTTCTCCGCCTCGGCCGGTGTCGCCGGGGTGTCAGCAAGCGCGAAGGTGCTGCTTGCAAGTGCAGCAGCGAACGCCGTCACAAACAGCTTCATCGGTGCGTTCTCCAGTTGAGAAAACGAAACCAGCCTGACCCAGGTTAGTTCCAAAAACAAGCGCGCCAGGAGGAACCCACATGCGCGCCCGGGAGCTCGCTCACGATGCTGCCTGCGTGTTATCGTCCAAAAAACGAACCTGAAAGGGAGCAAATTAATGCGCGGACGGCGTGTAGTGATGGATTCGCTGGTGTCGAACGGCGTGAGCCACATCTTCGGCAATCCCGGGACGACAGAAACGCCGTTGCTGAACAGTTTGGTGAGCTATCCGCAGATCGAGTATGTCATGACCCTCCATGAGGGCGTGGCGGTCGGCGCGGCGAGTTTCCATGCGCAGGCCACCGGCCGCGCGGCTGTGGCAAATCTCCACGTAGCTCCCGGGCTCGGCAATGCCATCGGCGCTATCTACGGCGCGCTCAAGGCCAATTCGCCGCTCGTCGTGACCGCCGGTCAGCAGGATACGCGCATGCGGCTGGCCAACCCGGTGCTGGGCCATGATCTCGTCGCCATGGCGGCGCCGGTCACCAAATGGAGCGTGCAGGTGGAGCGCGCGGATGAGCTCGCGCCGGTGCTGCGGCGCGCTTTCAAGGTCGCGACCGATGCACCCAGGGGACCGGTCTTCGTCTCGCTTCCGATCAACGTGCTGGAGCAGGAAACGACTATCGAGGCGATCGCACCAGATAAATTGTGGCGTTCGCCACCACCGGACCCCGCCGGGATCGAGGAACTGGCCTCGCTTCTTCTGAAATCGCAGCGGCCCGCGATCGTTGCCGGCGATGACGTCGCCCGGTCGGGGGCCACGCAAGCACTCGTCGCACTCACGGAGGCCATCGGCGCACCGGTTTGGTTCGAAGGGTTGCGCGCCCATGCGCCGTTTCCGACCAGCCATCCGAACTACCGCCAATCGCTCCCGGCCGACGCCGCGCAGGTTCGTAAAGCCCTGTCGGATACCGATCTCGTCTTGCTGCTGGGAGGCCCGTTCTTCGAGGACATATGGTATGCGGAAGGCAGCCATTTTCCCGACGGCGCCGTTGTCGTCCAGATCGAGGAATCGCCCGAGCGCCTGGCGTTCAATCACCGCCTCGACGGCGGCATCGTCGGCGACATGGCGGCCAGCATCGCCTCGCTGGCGAAGATTGTGAGCGCGCGGCAAAGCGCCGAATTCAGGCTCGCCTCAGAGCGCCGCAATCAGGCGCTGGCCGAGTTGAGCGCCCGCGATCGGGAGGCGCACCGGGCGCGGCTGGAGAAAGCCTGGAATCGCGAGCCAAGCTCGATGGCGCGAGTGACGGCCGAACTCCGGCGAAGTCTGCCTGACAATGTCGTCATCGTGGACGAAAGCATTACCGCCAGCCTCGATCTGGCGCGGTCGTTCGATTATCGCGGCTTCGGTGATTATTTCGGCGGGCGCGGCGGCGGCATTGGCCAGGGATTTTCAGGCGCGATCGGGGTGAAGGTCGCGATGCCGGATCGCCCGGTGGTCGCCGTCTCCGGCGACGGCTCGGCGATGTACAGCATTCAGGCGCTATGGACGGCGGCTCACCACAAGCTGGCGATCGTGTTCGTCATTCTTTCAAACCGGGAGTATCGCATCCTCAAGCACAATGTCGACGTCTGGCGTCAGAACTTCGAGGCGGGCACGCAGCATCCCTATCAGCAGATGGACCTGACGGGACCGGACCTCGATTTTGTGCATCTGGCGGCCGGCATGGGCGTCGAAGGCGTCAGGGTCGAAAAGGCCGGCGACATTGCCGCGGTCATGGAGCGAGCCATTGCGGGAAATCGTCCCTATCTGGTCGAGATCGCGATCGAAGGAAAGCGGTGAACGGGGGGTTGTCTGTTTTGCTTGCGGCACACGTCATCCTGAGGTGCGAGCGCAGCGAGCCTCGAAGGATGGGCCACGGGCGCTTCTCATCCTTCGAGGCGCGCAAGACGCGCACCTCAGGATGACGCGATAGGGGGTGTCTAGCGCCCGGCCGGCGGCTTCTGCACCATCGGCGCGGCAGCAGCGAGAATATCCGCCCTTACACCGGTCCGCGGCGGATAGATCCGCTGCCGGTTGATAATCTGCTTGGTCGCCTTGGCAGCGGCGCCGGAGGCGTGCAGCTGGCGATCCCATCCGACGGTGTGCAGCGCGCCCCAGGCTCCAAGGTCCAGCACGGTGACATACCAATCGATGTCAAGCGGAAGCATCGGTTGCCCAAGCAGTTCGGCGACAACGTTGTTTCCGGCAAAGCGGCCCATCGGCCGTGCGAACTGGCAGGACATCACGGTGGCATGTTCGCCGTCCACGACGCAGGAAGCCACGTCGCCGGCGGCAAAGATGTTTGTCGCACCGGTGAGGCGCATGAACTGATCCACGTGGAGGCGGCCAAGCCGATCGCGCTCGACATCAATTGTTTGCGCCACCGGACTTGCCCTCATCCCCCCGCACCACACCACCGTCCGCGCCGGGATGACTTCGCCGGAGCTCAGCGTGACGGCATTCGCATCGATCGCCGTGACCCTTGCGTTGAGCCGCGTTTCCACACCCAGCGCCGCCAGCGCTTCAGTGACGATCGGGCGCGCTTGTTCTCCGAGTGTCACGCCCATAACGGGATTGGGATCGACGAGAATAATCCGTCGCTCGCCGGTGAGGCCCGCCTTTTCAAGCTTGCCCGGCATCTCGGTCGCGACTTCGATGCCGGTAAAGCCCGCGCCGACGATGACCACCGTGGCGCGGCCTTCGGCATCCGCCTGCCCGCCCAATGCGGCAAGGTGCGCCTCGAGCCGGACGGCCGCCGCATAACTATCCACATCGAAGCCACAGGCCGCCAGCCCCGGTATAGCCGGGCGCGCGAGCTGGCTGCCCAGCGTCAGCACCAGCCGATCGTAGTCGATGACCTCGCTGCCGCCATTCGTGGTGACGCTCACCTGCTGCCGGGCGGGATCGACCGCCCGCACCTCGGCAACCCTGTGATCGACACCAACCGGGTCGAGCAGTTCGGCAAGCGGTATCGCCGCCTCGCCGATATCGACCTCGTAATTGCGAACCCTGATGTTGTGGTAGGGGTTGCGGTCGACGACCAGTATCTCGACATCCGCCGCCGGCGCGCCGATCTCGTCACGCTTGCGCGCAGCACCCAGGGCGGCCCAGAGGCCTGCGAAGCCAGCACCAAGGACAACAATGCGCGGCATGTGATTTTCCCGAACCTCTGGCGGGAGCTAATCGTGTGAGAGGACCGGAATCAAGCGTGTTGCGCCAAATCTCGTTGGACGGATTGAGCCGACCTGTCCGCCGTCGCTCAAAGAGCGAAGGCGGAAGACATAATCCGTCATTCTCGACGGAATAGCCGCTCAACAACCGCATGCGCGAGGAAGTTCCGGGAACCTTATCCATTACGGCCTGTTGGTTTCGAGCAATCAGACCAGATTCCCGCTTCAACATTTCGGCTGGGCAGCGTGGTCTACGGCCATAGAGTTATGGCGAGGTCGGGCGGAGAAATCCGGCAACCTTGGTAACCCGCACGCTGAAAAGATGCTGCAGCATCGTCCCCAGCCGATTCAAAATCCGTTGAGCAGCAGGACAATCCGAAGCTGCGGCCTACTCTCGCAATCGAGGCACATGATGCAACACGTTTATCATATCGACGACGATGTCTTCCGCCAGGTTGACGGACCGCAAGGCCGCGATGTCGTCGAGCAGAGCAATGTCTATACGGTCCTCGCACTGCTGCCCGTGGAGGCCGACGGGCGCCTTCGATATCGCGTCAAAAGCAAGGAAGAGAATTTTGAGCGGATCGTGACCGAAGAAGCGCTAAGTCGCTTGAGCTAGCGGCCCGCCGTCCGGAGCAATATAAAGTCCACATTCTTTGAGTATTGGCAGCCGCATCGACATCGCTTTCGCATCGGCCGCAGCTTCAGAAAACGACAGCACGACACTCCAGGTCTGATCAGGCATTGAAAATGCTGGCGGCACTTTCGACCGGTCTATGCCTTTGGGCTTACGGCGTTGCGAAAAGCACGATAGGTCTCGCCAATTCGACCGAGGCAACGCTCTCGCTCGCCGTGCTTGGGTTCAGAATTCGCGACCTGAACTCATGATCGCGCAGCCCACCAACTATCCCGTTCAACGCAGCCCGAGAAAGCTGGCGACGACGAGAATGACGACGATGACGCCGATGATATAGAAAATGTTCATGGTGTACTCCTGTTGAAGCACGCGCGATTTCAGCATGAAAGCGCGGCGCTCCAACAAGGAACGTTCCTGTCTGCAAGTAGGTTCCAACGGCCAGGGAAGCTATTCGGCGACGAGGTGGTCAATTTTATACAGGCAGACGACGTCAATGAGCAGCGCATCGCGCGCCAACTCTCACGGGATGCCCGACTTGAGTCCGGAATGCGCAGCAAAGCGGACATCCGTGGACCACCCTGAATTTTTGGATTCAAGCCCTAACTCACCTACGCTCCGCGAACTGAGGCGTCCCTTGCGCAACAACGATATGGATGCGGCGGGCGCGACAAAACAACCCGACGGGCAAATCACTTCTGATTGTCAGAATTCGTGTCAAGCCCAGAAATCAAAAATATTTCTGTTTTACGGAAGCAAAAATCAGTTTACATAATAGCCATCCCGTCCCACTCAGAGGGCGTCGGCCGTCGTCACGGACGTTGGACGGGTTGCGGTGGACGCTGGTTTACGCCTCGACGATGGCGTGGATAGGCGTACGGCAAAACCGTGTGGTCCTGGCGCCCGTTGCAGGCGTCAAGCTGTCGGAGAAGCGTGAGCGAAAACGGCAGCGACGGAGTCAACCAAGAACTCGTCTCCGGGGAGATCACGGCATAAGCCGTAAAGCCACTGCGCAGGGAATGTCGGATGTTCTCCGCTGCCCTGTATGCTCATGTGCAGCATTCTTATGCACAATCGCACATGAGACCGCGGGTGCAGCGCGCATCCGGCATTCCCTGCGCCCTCT
>NZ_JAFCLS010000150.1 GCF_018131075.1 Bradyrhizobium sp. JYMT SZCCT0428
ATCGTCGGATTGGAGACCATGTACCACGTCGCTGCAGTGACGTGAGGGGGGATGCGCAACTGACGGATCGCCGCTCGCGATCGAAGAAGAACGCAGAATACAGGCACACCTCCTCGACAAAAAAACCTGGGCGTAAAACCCGGAGAAGGCTTTTACAAGTGTCCGAACGCGGCCTTTGCGGAGCCGGATTTTCTACGTTGAATGTATAACAGCATCGAATGCCGAATAGTCGGCGTCCCATCGCGTCTCTTCAAAGGAAAAAGTCATGAAAAAATTGGGCATAATCGTCGCTCTGGTTGCCTTACTGGCAGGCTTAGCTAGTTTTAGTACGCCCTCACGGGCCGAGACCGGTCAAGTTGCCGTCGTGTTCACGAAAGGTGGCTTCATTGTCGGAGCTGGCGGCGGTGAGGGCGTGCTGACCTTCCGAGGCAAGCGCTATCCGTTCACCGTATCGGGCATGAGCATCGGCTTCACGATCGGAGCCTCGACAACCAAGCTGGTGGGACGAGCCCTCAACTTGAATAGCCCGGCCTCGTTTGAAGGCAGTTACAGCGCGATCGGAGCCGGCGGTGCGGTCGCCGCCGGGGCTGCAGGCGTTCAATTGCAGAATGCCAATGGCGTGATCTTGCAGCTCAGCGGCCCCAAGGTCGGCGCTGAAGTGTCGGCTGCAGTGGGCGGGGTAACGGTCCGGTTTAAATAGGTGCGGTCCGCACCGCGTGACGACCGATGTTGATTCTAATTCGGATGGAGTAACTAAGTGAACGAGCCACTGCACCCGGCAGCACCCCATCACCTGCCGGGCTTCATCACGGCGCCGGGTGACACCGACGTTTTGATGGTCGTTATGGGCATCTTCCTGATCGGCGCCGTCGTCGGGGTCGGCAATCTCTATTTGCACCTGCACACGCTGCCGGAGCGGATGGCGCACCGAACTCACAAGCTGCAATTCGAGATCGTTGCTGTGCTCGGTCTACTGGCACTTTTCACGCACAACCATTTGTTCTGGGTGATCGGCCTGTTCCTCGCGATGATCGACTTGCCGGACTTCATCACGCCGCTACGCAGGATTGCCGGATCGGTCGAAAAGCTGGCCGGCGTTCCGGCTGGACCGGACCCAACCGAGCCGCCGGCAGAAGCTACAGCCCACGCGGCCGGCGTGAACAGCCCCGCCCCCAAGAGCAAGGCACAGGTTCATGCTTGAGATCATCCTTTGTTCGCTCGTGACAATCTTGCCGGACTATCTCTATCGCCGCTATCGGCAAGGAAAGCGCTTCGGCCACGAGATCACGCTCTATTCGGTCTGGTTCGAGCTGAGATTTGGCATCATCGGCTGCCTGATGCTCACCGTCGCGCTGATCACGATGATCTTCTACTATCATCCGTCGACCAATTCGGCGACGTTGTACTACCGTACCGTCCCGCTCATGTCCGAAGTAGCCGGCCGGGTGGCGGAGGTTAACATCGATGTCAGCGCATCCGTCAAACAAGGTGAGGTGATTTTCAGACTGGACAGCGCCAAGCAGGAGGCCGCGCTGCTGACGGCCAAGCGCAAGATCGCCGAAGTCGATGCCGCCATGTTGTCGGCGCAGGCCGATGTTCTGAAAGCCGAAGGGCAGATCCAGCAGGCTCAGGGCGATTATCAGCAAGCCACCGATGAGCTGAACACCAAGCGGGACCTCCAGCAACGCAATCCCGGTATCGTCCCGCAGCGTGACATCGAAAAACTGCAGGTGCTGCAGGCGGGCCGGCAGGGCTCGCTCGATGCCGCCAACGCTTCAAAGCAATCCGCGTCGGTCCGCGTCACCGCCCTTCTTCCCGCCGAGAAAGCCAGCGCAGAGGCGGCGCTGGCAGAAGCGCAGGTCGATCTGGACAAGACCTTCATTCGTGCAGGGTTCGACGGGCGGGTCGAGCAGTTCGGGCTGAGGCCGGGCGATATCGTCAATCCCATGATACGGACGGCCGGCGTCCTGATTCCGGACGGTGCGGGTCGGCGTGCCCTCTCGGCGGGGTTTGGGCAGATCGAGGCTCAGGTCATGAAGGTCGGAATGGTCGCCGAGGCCACCTGCATCTCCAAACCGTGGACGATCATTCCGATGGTGGTGACCAATGTGCAGGACTACATCGCTGCGGGCCAGTTCAGGGGCGGTGAACAACTGATCGAGGCGCAGAGCACCGTGCGTCCCGGCACCATTCTCGTTTTCATGGAGCCGATCTACAAGGGCGGGCTGGAGGGCGTGACGCCCGGCAGCAGCTGTATCGCCAACGCCTA
>NZ_JAFCLS010000151.1 GCF_018131075.1 Bradyrhizobium sp. JYMT SZCCT0428
ATCGCACTGCTTAAACAGAACGGCACGAAGATGCAGTACGGCTCGGCAGGCGTCGGATCGACCACGCATCTTGCTTGTGCGCTGCTCAACGCGAGGATCGGCGTCGAGGTGACTCACGTTCCTTATCGAGGTGGCGGCCCTGTCGCCAACGACCTGATCGGCGGCCAGATCGATTACTTGTGCGGCAACATGGGTACTTCTGTGGTGCGTGCGGCCGCGAAGCAATCGAAGCCCCTGGCGCTGTTGTCTCGCGAGCGCACGCCGCTGATGCCCGAGCTTGCGACGGCGCAGGAGCAGGGTATCAATGACTACGATGTCGTGACTTGGACTGCTTTCTTCCTACCAAAGGGCGCGCCGAAGGACATCGTGGTCAAGCTCAACGAGGCGACCAGTGCGGCAATGGATACGCCAGCGATCAGGGCACGATTTAACGACATCGGCGTAGTCGGCGTTGCACCCGAGCGGCGCGGGCCGGAATACCTCGCCAAATATGTGGTTGAGGAGATCGCACGCTGGGAACGTCCAATCAAGGATGCCGGTTTGCAGGCAGACTGATCCTCGTCACTGCGGTCCCCGTCACCCACGCGGGATGTCAGATCTGTCAATCGCGTCGGTTTGGCCGGACCACGGCGACTTCCGGTCTAGCCCGGTGAACGGGCATTCCAGGATAGGCCGGCGGGCTCGGCGGCATGATCGTCCTGCTATAATGACTCGCCGCCGGGTCACGCTTCTGCAAGTGGAACCTGAATTGGCTTTGTTCTGTTAGGTATAGGCCGAGCGGCCCCCAAATAGCCGAGCCAACCTATGCCCAAGGTCCTCGTTTCAATGCCGGAATTGCAGCGTCGAGCGTTGTTAGAAGTGAGAAAGCAGCCGGCTGTCATAACGTCCAGGAAATAGTGATCAATCGTGTTGCAAGCCACGCCGAAAATAACTGGTCGCTCTGTGTGCTCGCAGCGGGCGCGGCAGATGCCAATACCGCCGCGCGCGCGGCGGTTCACGTCCAAACTGTTTTGCGCCGGGACTATGATCTGCTGATGGATTGATCTGTAGGTCTATAAATGGAAGGCGGAGATCCAATGGACCACCGCTTCACATTCTCGATATTCACGATTGAGATCAACGACAGGCCAACGCTTGCGTTGCAGGCTAAGAGGCACGCGGACGCGGAACGTCTTTGCGAACACGGCAGGTTACGCACTAAGTTGAGCACAATCACGTCTCATGGGACGCCGTTGTGCGACGCCGCGGCCACGATGAAGGTCAGGTTGGCTACCGCCCAAGAAGCAGCTCTTTATCGGCAAGCAACGCAATCGACCGAGCCATCAAGTGACACTAACGTTGTGTATCTTGTGGATCTCGATGGATAGGTCGCGAGTGTCCGCTCATGCATACGGTCTTCAACGCGGACATGGCGCCAAGTCCAAAAAGTGCCGATCGCGTCGGATTGAGCCTCTGCCAAGGCGCTTTCGGTTGCCCGCAAAAACGGGCATCGCCAGGCCGGCCGGCAGGGCCATTGGCCAAGCCGAGCGGGTAGTTTCGGTCGGGGTTGGCCGGTTCAACCGAGCGTTCGGCTACGCGACGTTTGGCTCGTTCAAGCGGTCGAAAGTTACGCCCAAACACCTTGGCTTTCGCCAAACAACGTAGCAGTGTTGGCTGAGATGACCATTAGCCATCAGCAATGTAATCTCGTGCGGAACGAAAACAGCGCTTGAGACGTCCAACGCCGCGCCAATCGGAGAAATATTTCGGATCGTACAACTGACCTCGCCGCCGTCAAACGCAATGGTTGCGTGCCGGTTTACGTTGTGTCGCGGCATTGTTCGGCGCTCGATCATCATCCGAATCTGCCGCGAAAACCTCAAAGCCGGCTAAACGGCTTTATTACATTTGGCTGGAAATCCGCAGCCTGTCTGGGCCTCGTCGAAATCCGCGCTATCGCTGTCTGCCCCTTCCGTTTGAGTCAAATTGAGAAGTCCGGGCGGGCAACCGGGAAGTCGGCGTTGCCCTTAACAGCGGACTTCATCAGAGACCATCCGCATGTCTCAAAAGTGCCAGCAGGAGACGAAGAGGCTGTTTTACCCGACCTAGCTAGTCGCTTGCGCGTCAGCCCCATTTTGTACGCCGATTGACACCCAGAGTTGTTGGCGTAGCATTATAAGTGCCCGGAAAAAACGAGGCGAGCGGCCGACGCAGCACGGTCGTGAATTTCAAATAATTGGAGGAAACATCGAT
>NZ_JAFCLS010000152.1 GCF_018131075.1 Bradyrhizobium sp. JYMT SZCCT0428
GTCTTTCCTGCGAGGACAATAATCATCAAATTTTAAGGGACCGAACTCACTTCCCTGGGCATTTGAATAGAAAGCGTCACGGGGAATTAACTCTGACGCCCCGCGCTAACTGCTCAAGTCTGGCCAACCTGGAATCCATTCTCCCCAAGACACGTTGTTATCGAAGTAGGCCTTCTTTGCGCTTGCCACATCGGCAAATGTCGAGCCGCTACTGCGATGCTGTTTCCTTATCATTTCATCAAAAGTCACCAGTCGTCCGCTTTCGGCGTCATAGACGGTTCGCAGGCCAGAAAAATCGTTGATCAGAGTACCCATTTCAGCCCCGTGGGCCACAGCGGTTGAAAATTCACCTCAGGGCGATTCCCCACCGTGATGCATTCGACTCAAATCAATCCGCTTCAACTGTGGAAATGCCATGGCAGACGGTGCCACCGGTCCGCCGCCTTGTGGCGCGCGAAAGCCCGCCCCGAGGGGGCTTGGCAAATCGCTGGATCAGGGTTGGGGCGACTTTCCTCAACGAAAGGCCTTGCTGCCCAGCATAATTCCGATCACATTCAAGGCGGCCACAATGGAGTCCGAGCATGACCAAAAAAGTAAATCCGGAAATGAGCCTCGGCGATCTTGATCAGGTGAACGGAGGGGTCAGTATTAGTGATCTGAAGGCTGAAGCAGCCGCTAAATTTGATAGCGCCACATCTGCCGCCACCACCCAACTAGTTACAGGGATTGCAGCGGGCACCTTGACGAGCGCGGGGAGTGCCTTCACGTCCTCCGGTAAGCGCCGCTAGAGACCGCTAACTGGGCGGCCTGAAGGCTGGTGACACGCCAGCGGCGGCCTTATTGCCGGCGAGCGTCGATCCGGTCGGCGAGCATCAAGCCAATCATTGCGGCCAAGGTCGCTATGCCAATAAGTGTTGCGAAAAGCGTGAGCATTGGTACATGGCTCCCGTATTTAGAAACGGCCCCAACCGGGGGCCGCCAACCCGAAGGGTCCGGGTTTTCCTCCAGCAGTCGGGGGGCTGCCTTTCTGGCTGGAAGCTTCAAAAATGACGTTCCGACACGCCTGTTCAACGCTTAGTAACGGTCGCTCGGATTACCCCTTTCGGCGTATGAACGGAGCCCGGCAAGATCGCGGTACTGATGAGGGCCAGCGCCGCTGCTGCGGCCGCTCTTTGCGATGATCCATGGGACGCTTTGCGCGGCTCCTTAGGAACGTGGTTAGACCAGTTGCAACGTCAACTGCCGCCGATCCGATCCCTCGTAACGTTCGACAAAATCAGAGAGCGCAGAGGGGAGATCGCGCATCTGCAAGTCGCAGCGCCGGCGCAGCTCGTGAGCCACATCTTCTGAGGCATCCTCCGACCAGCGTTCGGCCGTATTGAAAGCTACGACACGGATGGGATTGCGGTACTGGCCTGTGAGCAGGTCCTGAATGACCGTTTCAAGATCGGTTGTCTCATAGTCGGCTTCGCGCCAGGCGCGGCCGAGTTTGCCGAAATCGTCGGGGACCAGATATGGTTTGATCCTGATCGTCGGGAACGATCGACGGCGTCCAATTGGACGTACGCATAAAGCGACTCCACGCAACTACATACGGCTGATTCAATTTAATTGGTTGTGATTCGTTCCTAGACGGAACCGGCCCGGTGTCCGCGAAGTTGGTGGACATGGCGATAAGCAGGAATACAACGCGCCCGACCACTCTGCAGCAACGACTGCTTGAAACTGCCAGACAGGCCTTCCAGGAGGCGCAGCGAATTGCACCGGGTCGCACACGAGACAAGCTTATCAAGCAGGCGAACAAGGCAAAGACACTAGCAAAAGCGGCGGCACGTCTAAAAGAGTAAGTAATTGCCGGCGGTTCACGAGGTTGCAGCTCCGCCATATGGATTTCCTGAATGTGCCGGTGGACATCAGCGGCAGGCGCTGGCGGGTACGGCCTAACCCCCACCGAGGTCGCCGTGGTGCGGCTGAGGCCCTTCGTACCCCTCCGTGATCGCCATATCCCAGATAGAGCGTCCCTGGCGCAGCTTCATTGCAGCGGAATACTCGGGTGAGTGATAGCAATCGAGCGCAGTGCGATAGCTGGGAAATTCAACAACGACCACGCGCGATTTTGGTTGTCCCTCTTTCGGCTCGCCCTGGCCACCACGCGCTAGAAAGCGCGCCCCGTATTTGGCGAGTGCCGGACCGTTGGCTGCGACATATTCCTTGTAG
>NZ_JAFCLS010000153.1 GCF_018131075.1 Bradyrhizobium sp. JYMT SZCCT0428
CATATCGCTGATGCGTTGGCCGTGGGAGATGATTTCCCCGGTGGGAGGCAGCTCGCCATCAGATTTGGCCATCGAACAGTCCTTGCCGTTCCGCTACTCCGCGAGGGTCGCGCGCTCGGCACGATCCTAGTCCGTAGAACTGAGGTGAGCCCGTTCGAGGACAGGCACATCGATCTGCTGAAGACCTTCGCGGATCAGGCTGCGATAGCAATCGAGAATACACGCCTGCTCAACGAACTGCGCCAGCGCACCCGCGACCTCGGCGAATCGCTACAACAGCAGACCGCAACTGCCGATGTGCTAAAGGTGATCAGCCGCTCGACGTTTGATTTGCAAACGGTGCTGCAAACATTAGTGGAGTCTGCAGCCAAACTTTGTGATGCCGAGAAGGCCACTATTACACGGCAAAAGGATGGAGTTCTGTTTCGGGGTGAATTCTACGGATTTTCCAACGAGTTCATGGACTACGTTAGAAACGTTCCGGTTATTCCGGATCGCGGTTCGGCGACGGCGCGCGCGCTGCTGGAGGGGGTTGTCGTTCACATCCCTGACGTCCAGGCCGATCCCGATTACACCTTCAACGAAGCGCAAAAACTGGGGGATTTCCGGACCATCATCGGTGTGCCAATGCTGCGCGAGGGCAAGGCTATTGGTGTCATCGTTATGACGCGTTCCGAGGTGCGGCCGTTTACCAAAAAGCAGATCGATTTGGCTACCACTTTTGCCGACCAGGCTGCCATCGCGATAGAAAACGTTCGCTTGTTCGAAAGTGTCGAAGCCCGCACGCGAGAGCTAGCTGCTTCGCTCCATGACCTTCGCACCGCGCAGGATCGTCTAGTGCAAACCGAGAAGCTGGCTTCGCTCGGTCAGCTGACTGCCGGTATCGCGCACGAGATCAAGAATCCGCTTAATTTTGTCAATAACTTCTCGGCGCTTTCGGCGGAGCTGACCGTCGAATTGAAAGATCTGCTGAAATCTGCCGCAATCGGCGAAAAGATGCGCGAAGAAGTCGATGAATTGACCGACTTGCTGAAGGACAATCTTGAAAAGGTCGTGACGCACGGTAAGCGTGCTGACTCCATCGTCAAGAACATGCTGCTGCACTCGCGCGAAGGTTCCGGCGAACAGCGGCCTGCGGACATCAATGCGCTGCTAGAGGAGAGCCTCAACCTCGCCTATCACGGCGCGCGCGCTGAAAACCCGCAGTTCAACGTCACACTGCAACGGGACTTCGACGAGACGGCGGGTTTGATCGAGCTGTTTCCGCAGGAGATCACTCGCGCGTTCCTCAATCTGATCTCAAACGGCTTCTACTCGGTAACCAAACGCAAGACGGAGAACGGCGAAGCTGGTTTCGAGCCTGTCCTCGCTGCGGCCACCCGAAACCTCGGGGATACCGTCGAAATTTGCATTCGCGACAATGGAACCGGCATTCCGATCGAAGTGCAAGAAAAGATGTTCAATCCGTTCTTCACGACCAAACCAGCCGGTGAAGGAACCGGCCTTGGTCTCTCAATGACGCACGACATCATCGTGAAGCAACACGGGGGCAGAATTGATGTGGCGACCGAAGCTGGGCAGTTCACGGAATTTACTATCGTCCTGCCAAGGAAGAGCAATGTTTTCCGGCAGGGATCTACGTGAGACATGAGCGTTTTAGTTCTCGTGGTCGACGACGAACCAGACGTCGAGGAGCTGTTCCGCCAGCAATTTCGACGCGATCTGAGGGCGCAACGATTTATCATGGACTTCGCCGTTTCAGCGGCGGATGCGCTGTCGCGGATCGAGGGCCCCATCGACCAGACTCTGATATTGATCCTTTCGGATATCAACATGCCGGGGATGACCGGACTTGAGATGCTGCCAAAAGTCAGGGAGATGCGACCCGACGTCCCCATCATCATGATCACCGCCTATGGCGATCCCGAAACTAAACGGAAGGCGATAGAGGGCGGCGCGACCGGTTTGCTGACCAAGCCCATCGATTTCAACTTGCTACGAGCGGAAATCGATATGCGCCTAGGTCAGGCTCAGTGATCGCCAACTCTCGTCGCCACCTTGGCGATGTCGCCTATTGGCCGATTTTGTTGCAAAAGTCAGTTGAGACAGGCCGCGAAGCGTGATTCCGTTGTGATGACGCGATTCTCGGTGAGGTCG
>NZ_JAFCLS010000154.1 GCF_018131075.1 Bradyrhizobium sp. JYMT SZCCT0428
GAACCAAAGCTGGGTATCGGGCGATGACGTGGTGACTTTGCGGCTATACGGACCGAGATCAAAATAGGTCATGCCCAACTCCCGAGCGCTTCTACCTTAGGCCGCGTCGCTGATTGGTTGGGTGCAGCGGCCTGGCTTTGTGTCGCTCAGCCTAGCGCTTTTCCGACGGACGACGAAAAATCGAGCGCGGCGAACTTGTGCTCTCCTATCACCGGAAGCGCCAGGTCTGAAAACTGCCAACAGATATGTGCGTGCAGTAAGGCCGGGAGCAATGCCTAATTGATGGGAGGATCTAAATTGTCGCGCCTAGTCGCGGTTGATCTAACTCTCACTTCCTCGCCGTGGATCGGAAAGCAGCAAACTCTCACTTAAGCAATACCTCGGAAATAGGCGTTTGTTGCTGCGGTGCGCCTAAAGCACCAATCGTATGAGTTGGAAGCATCGGTATATATCCCTTCATTGCCTGCATGACAGGAACAGAGCCTCAACAGCTTGCGTTATTCATTTGTACTATTTGTTTGTGAGGCCGTCCCATGCGCCCTATTTTTGGAATAGTTGCAATCGTATCAGTACCGGTTTGGTTGTGCGTAAACGTAGATTCTGCTTCAGCACAGACCTTTCTTGATCGATGGTCTATCATTCCAAAAGCCCACGCAGAACCGGCACCCGAGGCACAGGACCAGCCCAGACAGGATTCTCCGCTGGAGCAACCCCCAACCGGAGCGGAGACGGCTCGTCGTCCGGAAGAGCGCTCAAGTCCTCGATCTTCAAACCGGGTTTTTTCTGGAAAAGCCTCGTACTATTCATATCCGACAGGAAAAACAGCGAGCGGTGCCCCGTTCATTCGGAATTCACTGACCGCCGCCCACCGCAACCTACCGTTCGGTACAAGAGTTCGTGTAACTGATCTTGCGAGCAGCAAGTCCGTAGTAGTTCGTATCAACGACCGGGGACCCTGGGTTCGCGGCCGCGTCCTCGACCTTTCACTCGGCGCTGCGCGCGGTTTAGGAATTACGGATCGCGGCGTGGCCCAGGTTCGCGCTGAGGTACTTTAATAGTCGCCGCAAGAAATGGATCGAGCTACAGGGCCGATTGCGACGTCGGTCTACCCGGTGAACTGACATTCTCAGTGTCCTCAAGGGTGCCAATATCAAAACTCGCAAACTATTCGATCACCGAATCTACGACGGCCAGCAATGTCGGTGGGATGTCAAAGCCGAGAGCCTTGGCAGTCTTGAGGTTCACTATCAGTTCCAGCCGAGCGGGTTGCTCAATGGGCAGATCGCCGGGCTTCTCCCCCTTTAAGATGCGATCGACATAGCTAGCCGCTTTTCGCACCATGACGGGCACGTTGGGACCATATGACATCAGCCCACCTTCATCGACGAACTCGCGCCAACCGTACATGGTGGGTAGACGCCGCTGGGCGGCTAACTCGACAATGCGTTTCCGATTCAAAACCGCAAACCCGTGCGTGAATACGATCAATGCATCGGCACGCTCGCGGACGGCAGTGTCGAAGCACTCACTCAGCTCGTCCAGATTCCGAGCCGCCAACGCTTGGAGCGTCACGCCGAGAGTCCGAGCTGCAGCCTCGGTCTCTCGCATTTCCAGCGTCGTCGCAGGCTCAGCTGGGTTGTAAAGGATGCCAATGCGTCCGTTTTTTGGAAATGCTCGGCCCAGAACTTCGAGGCGTTTGGCGGCCAGATCGGTCGACATATAAGAGAAGCCGGTAATGTTTTCGCCTGGCCGCGCGAGGTTTGACACTACCCCGTTCCCCACGGGATCTCCACTGAACGCGATGATGATCGGCACAGTGTTCGTTGCGGCTTTCGCAGCCCAGGTTGCAGGTCCCAACGCTATGATCACGTCAACTTTGCTCGCGACCAGTTCGGTAGCAAGGCCTGGTAGACGCTCGAAGCTTCCGTCGGCCCAACGATAGGTAATCGTGGCCGTTTGCCCATCGATGTGTCCGAGTTCTCGAAGCGCACTTCGGAACTCAGTTACTAGCGCATCATCAGCCGCAGCATAATTGAGGATACCGACGTGGGGCAC
>NZ_JAFCLS010000155.1 GCF_018131075.1 Bradyrhizobium sp. JYMT SZCCT0428
AGCTGGCAAGGTCTAACCATGTCCGATTTACCCAATAGCAGACCTAGCAGAGCGCAAACTCGAAGTGCCCAAAAGGCGACATTGCCAATGCCCTCTAGGCGGAGGAACTCTAACGTCGCTCCTTATCCTGCTTTGATGGATGCGGAGATAGCGTCAACAAATAGGCGGCCTTCGTCGGCATGAGGCCGCCCGGAGGCAAGACCGCGCACTTGAGTCTGACACTGGCGTGGCTGGTCTTTTGCTATTATCCTCATCTCGCCGATACCGGTAACCTGAGATGATAGGAGACGGAGGAAATTCGTGGCTTATGAGGGCGAACAGATGACATCTTGTCCGGCAGCGATGTTCGACTTTAGCAAGGCATACGCTGTCGTAGTGACCGGCGCAAAGTTCAATCCGTATGGGCACATGCTCCTTAACACAGGGGGCAAAGGAGGTAAGTATTTTCAGGTCTCGGATGTGATTGGAAATCCGAGAATGATGAATGAAGCACAATTTCAGCGTTATCTGCGCGAAAACAACAAGACCATTGTAACAGTCATGCGCGTCAACATACCCCATCCAAATAAATCGCAAATGAAGCTGGAACAGGTTCTCTCAGAGAAATGGACATGGGGAGCGGTCGTCAACAATTGTGAATCCATGGTCGAAGAAATTGTCATGGCCGGAGGGGGGCCGAAACTCAGGCGGGGTGTGTTTCCACTTCCGATGAACGCGACGAACATGTGCGAAAGTTGGTAAGAGTTCGGGAACCGGTACATCCTGCGTCCGCCGCGCGTAGATAAAGTAGACCATCAAAGGGAGCGTAGAAAGATGAACCGGATCAATCGCGGGCGATACCGGCCAGGGCCTTCATCGCTACAAGCATTGCGGACAGTTTGCGTCGGTTTCAAATCGCCTTCGCTGTGTAGCGTCCATGCTTAAACGCGTGCTGATTCCTTTCAGCGCGCCCGGCGAAGGGCCACCGTGCATCCTACACTTACCGTTTGCCATCGCCGGGGCGAGGTGTCCGACTTCCTCACATCACACAAATGCGAGGTGCTGTGATGACCACGGAAGCTCATTAACCGTATGCGCGGAAACTATGAAGCGCAACTGCCACGGGCTGGCGCGTCATCCCCTTCTGCGCCGATAGTCTTAGGCTTAATAACCAAAGCCCGCCGGTTCCGACTGGCGGGCTTCGCATTTATGTAATTAACTTGCGCCATGCTAAATGACGACCAAGACATCCGCAAATCGCTCGCACGAGCGTTCGATCGGGCTTGGGAGGAATATTACCGGTCGGGGCGCCTGACGGTAAGTCAGGACGTCGCTCGTACCGAATTGGCAAGGCGTCTTGTGCAGCTTTCGAAAGAGGGCATTCGGGACGAAGGAAGCCTCACCAGAGCTGGAATGGACCGTCTGTGTCAGCTCTCGCCCCACGGCGGGAAGAGCGAACCGTAGCTGCGGCCTGAGGTGGGATCAGGCCGCCTCTGGAATGGCCTTTGGAATAGCCGCAGTGATGGCGCGCAGGCGTCGCGCCAGGGTAGCGACCGTGACCTTTACGTTGTCACGTCGTGCCACCAGGGTCCGTGCTAGCAGGGAATACCGAGGGTCGAAAATTTCGAAGATCTGTGAGCGTTCCTCCTCCGCGGCGATATCGCCATCAAGCAGACAGATGGTGCGGTCGAGATCAGCCAGCATGTTTCTGATCACCCTGGCTTCTCGGATCGCTATTGCACTGGCTGTTTCAGTATAACGCTGCTTGTTCACCTGGCGGCTCCCGGAATGACCTGTTTCGACACACCTGGCATCAACGCCAAGTGGTTTAGGCTACCGATCGCAAGAGCCTTGCCAATTACGGTAACCGCCGATTAACCGTTCGGGGGCAAACTTGCCGGTGACCTTCTGGTGGTCACAAGTAAACGCGTAAGAGCCGTCGCTGTGGGTATCAGCGGCGGCTTTTGCATAGGACTGGGGTCGCAAGTGACAGGCGCCGAGCTTAAGAAGCTACGCGAGGACCTTGGCGAGGCGATCGGCCGGCTGCTGAGTGTTAGCGATA
>NZ_JAFCLS010000156.1 GCF_018131075.1 Bradyrhizobium sp. JYMT SZCCT0428
GTGGATGCTGCAACCACGTTGACCAATTTCGTGGTGTCGCGGAGCTTCCGGTGCGCCGTCCTCAAAATATTAGCCCAAGTGGTGGATTTACGCGACAGCAAGTGTGGGCGAGAGGCGCTCGCATGTTGTGGTGCATAGTAAAGCGAACTCTATTTGTGCCGATCATCTTTAGCGCCTCGGTATGCATGAGCTCAGCGCAGGATGCCCAGGTTTCGGTCGACATGATCGGAATAGGGAGCATGAGTTGCGCTCACTGGCAAACTTCAAACTCGCATCGGTTGGAAGGGACCGTCTGGATCTACGGCTTCTGGACGGCACTAAATTACGTTGCTGCGGCGAGTGGCCAAACTCAACCGAGACCCCGTATGTCGTCGGTGGCGGCGGACGTTGAAAAAGTATGTGCGAGGAAAATATCCCAAACTTTGGCTAATGCCGTTTGGACCACCTATCTTGAAGCCACTAGATGAACGCATGCCGCTCGTCTGATGCTGCGTGTTTGCCTTCAGGCGCGGTTATCGAATTTGTCTGCCATAGCGTGCTCTCTTGGCTCACCACGGATTAACCAACGGTTAACCAAGACCGCCGATCCTACAATAAGAATGATGAGAAGAACTTGACGGCGCGACGGAAGGTGAGATGGCTGCGCCAGAGGATGGCGGCGCCGCCGGTTCCGCTGCGCCAGCTACGACATTTAGCCGGCAAGCGGATCGCACTGCAAGTAGCAATTCGTGCCCCTCAATCCCGTCTGAGCACTGGGAGGCAAACCATGACTAACATCACGGATGTTCGCGAGATGAAGGCGCGCATTGTCGTGTTTGGGGTCGGCGGGGCAGGCGGTAACGCGATCAACAACATGATCGCAGCCGGGCTGCAAGGCGTCGACTTCATCGTCGCCAATACCGACGCACAGGCGCTGACCATGTCAATTGCCGGGCGTGTCATCCAGATGGGCACCAAGGTGACCGGAGGTCTCGGTGCTGGCTCGCATCCCGAAGTGGGGCGCGCCGCAGCGGAAGAATCGATCGATGAAATCCGTGATCACTTGACCGGTGCTCACATGGTGTTCGTTACTGCCGGTATGGGCGGCGGTACCGGCACCGGGGCCGCACCCATTATTGCCAAGACCGCACGTGAGCTCGGCATCCTTACTATCGGTGTAGTTACCAAGCCATTCCACTTCGAGGGCCAGCGACGAATGCGTTCTGCCGAAGCCGGCATCGCGGAATTGCTGAAGGTGGTGGACACCCTGCTGATCATCCCAAACCAAAACCTGTTCCGGGTTGCCAGCGAGAAAACGACATTCACCCATGCCTTCGCGCTGGCTGATCAGGTGCTTTTTTCGGGTGTGGCCTGCATCAGCGACCTTATCGTCAAGGAAGGACTGATCAACCTTGATTTCGCCGACGTTCTCGCCGTGATGCGCGAGAAAGGCAAGGCCATGATGGGCAGGGGCGAGGCGTCTGGCGGGAAACGCGTGCTCAACGCCGCGGTGGCCGCGATCTCAAATCCATTGATCGAGAATCCCTCGATCAAACGCGCCAGTGGCCTCATTATCTCCATCACCGGCGGCAAGGACCTGTCGTTATTCGAGGTCGACGAAGCCGCCACCCGCATTCGCGAAGAGGCTGACCCGGACGCCAACATCATCGTGGGCGCGTCTTTCGATGAAAGCCTGGAAGGTATCGTCCGTGTCTCAGTGGTGGCGACCGGCATCGACAATCCCGATCCAACGTGCCAGATGCAACCAACGGAAGGCTTACTCACAGAACTTGCCGGAAGGCTGCGCAACGTCAGCCATCGCATCGCTGGCCGCATCGACCGTAATGCACCGCTGCCGCCGCAGTTAGACAGTGCGCCGGTGCCCCCCGCGGCCCGGCACCCTGCAGGGCGGCCGGCAAACCCGAATTCGGAGTATGCGCGCCATGCAGCTCCGCAGAGCCTTGATCCGTATGGCCGCTCCTCTCCTGCGCGAAATTTTAT
>NZ_JAFCLS010000157.1 GCF_018131075.1 Bradyrhizobium sp. JYMT SZCCT0428
GAGCGCGAGGGCGGCGAGCCGAAATTCAAGGTCCGCGACACGCCGGACTGGAAGAAGCATGCAGCCGACCTTGAAGCTGAGATGCTGAAGCGAGGAATGAATTTCAGCGTGATCGAATGGCACGAGGGCCAGGAGAAGCTTCCCTTCGATTGGTCAGGCCAGGGACCGCGCTCGCCGGCAGTAGCCCGCTTCTAGGTTGCCAATCGCACGGCAACAGACGCCCCGATAACTGCGGATGCAAAGGCAAGCTGGGAGCCCACACCAAGAGGCCAATCAAGTTTACGCTTGGTGTGCATCCAGTTGTGAAAGCGCACAAGGGTGGCCAAGGGCTGGCTAGGATAAAGCATATAAACCAACTTTAGCGGATCCGGGAGCATCCCCCCAACGGCACCAGCCAGTACGGCGACCATGTTGGCTTTCGTCCCAAAAATTCCGACTGCGAGAACTAGGCCTGCGAATGCGTCGAAGCCAATCACGGCCAAATCGCGTAGTGCCGCGGATATTCGCCAACTATTTCGAGCGCCGGCTCTCCACGATCTCGATCGGAGTGAATAATCCCAATGAGGGATTGAATCGATCACGAAATGGCTTGCAAAGCCCGCCACGAATGCGGCAACCGGGTGGGACGGCATGAGAGTGGCAAGAGCCGCCCCAACGACCGCATGTGTGCTCAGGATCATCTTAAACCAATAGTGGCTGCCGCAGTTGGCCGCAATCTTTCGTTCTGGCGCGAGGCCCACTGTCCCCGCGAATGCCTGCAGATGGTCGGCGTCCCGATTGCTTGCTCGTGTCGACGTCGACCCCGACGTTCATGAGAAGGCATCCCCGCAGCCTGGCGGAGAGGCGGGGTTCTTTACCTTCACCCAGTTCGGTGATCGGCCCGGCCGGTACGGTCGATCGGCGAGCTTCGACACCAGCCCCTCCCCAGGCCCATAAGGCAGGCATGCCGGAAAAGCTCTGGCCCGATCTCGCCGCGCTCGAAGTCGGAAGTGAAAATGCCATCGACGCGCTTGGCCAGTAGCCGGGCGAGGTTTGTCTTCCGCATGGTGAGCGGTAGCTTTCGGATATCATCGCCGTCTGTCACCAGCATATAGAAGGCATAGAACTGCACCTCGTCATTGTGCCTGCGGCTATCAGGCCATCGAAGTCGGAGATCCCATCAACCCCCAGCAGCACGACCTCACCGTTCAGAACAAAGGACGTTGACCGGATGCGCAGCGCGGCCTCAGTGATCAGCGGATATCGGTCACTCCAGTCGAATATTCCGGGGGTGAACAGCCGGACCCGCTTGCCCTCGCGGTGGACGGTCAGCCTATAGCCATCGTGCTAAATCTTGTGGAGCCAATTCTTCGAGGCAGGGACCTTGGTGGCGCGCGTCGGGATGCAGGGTTCGAACGACGAGCTTCGCATCATTTCTCAATATGGCTTGAAGTGGATTTCGCTAGGGCTGCCCGGGCTCGGACGATACACAGGCGATTTCTATTTGCAGAGACCGATCGTCTCATAGCCACGGATACCGAAAGTTTAGACCTCCTCCCGCTGTCTCGCAATTCAAGCAGGCGGCGATCGTCTTCCTCCGTCCAAGGCCTGTTATTATCGCCAACCATCGCAAGCTCTAAGGCGTTTTGACGTTAACAGGCTGAGGCCCCGTTGCCGCCCTTGAGGGGCGGGCCCGCCAGTCTGCCGTTACGAGGATACCTTGCTCGGACTCTTCAGCGAGCTTGTGGAGCAAGCGCGCTTTGTCCTGGTCGGGTTCGATGAGCGCTAAGCGACGGTATTTTACGGCCTTTGGATTACTCATAGGCAATTC
>NZ_JAFCLS010000158.1 GCF_018131075.1 Bradyrhizobium sp. JYMT SZCCT0428
TCGTTGAACAGCCGCGCATTCTGGATAGCGATCACGGCTTGATCGGCGAATGTCTGGATGAGCGCAAGCTGCCTTTCCGAGTACCTGAAGCCGGTTTGCGGGTGAGTAAAGATGATCGTGCCGATGCCTTGTTCCCGATCGACCAGCGGCACGAAGGTGATAGATCGAAAGCCACCCGCGGCAGCCGCCTTGCGCGTATACTCCGGCGTATCGGGGGCCGCGACATCGGGAATCTCGATGATACGACGTTCGAGAATAGCACGCGTGGAAGGTGAGCGGTCCCGATCGCACGGAATTGGATATATCGTGCGGACTCGGTCGACATCAAAGCCGGAGATTGAAGCCGCCGTCGCATTCCAGTGCAGCTTATCGTCTTTCAGAGTTGTAATCGTCGCGGAGCAGGGCTCGAACAGCTTCGCCGCGCTGTTGACGATCGCTTCGAACACAGGCTGCACGTCCGATGGCGAACTAGCGATAACTTTGAGGATTTCGGCGGTTGCCGCCTGTTGCTCGCGGGCGTCCTCCAGGTCTTTGCTCGGACCGGAAACCGAACGACGCTTAACTCGGGTGGCCGCCGACGCAGTCCGGCGCTTGGTCTTGGTGGTCTTGAGGCCCGTTGCTAAGCTTGCGTTCGCCTCGCTCGTCTTGCCGCCCGTTCTTGATGGTCGCGTCATATCCGCCCCCAGGGTCAAGAAGAGCATCTTATCGGGCTAAACCGTCCTTCAGGAAGGGGCGGATTGGGCTGAGTCGCATGTTGCCAGCTGGCCAAGCTATGCCAAACACGGAAGTCGAACCGGTCGAAGCCGACTTCCGCTTTACCCCTCAAAGCAGACATCCGGCGGGCGTGCTGGGATGTCAGTTGAGTGAGTTACTGTTCGATCACTTCGTCGGCGCGGGCGAGCAGCCATTTGGTGATTACAGCCAGGATTGGTCCAGGCGACGAAGGCCTTCCGGACACTTGAACAACAACGGAGGTTCAGTTGAAGCCTGAAAGCCTTCAAGAGGATTAACGACTCAGGGGCTGAGGATTTCAGTATGTTGATGAACCGATGCTGGCGCAGAAAGGTCCAGAAGGCGATCAAAGTCTAAAACGACAAACCGGCGTCCGGCTGAATCCGCGATATGGACTTGCCAACCGAGGCTTTCCAACAGGCGCGCTTTATCGACAGCAGCCTCGGGGCTGATGCGCATGGTGACAACACTCTGTCCGTCTTTGCATGCGTGGATGGCGAATGTCATGACACCCTGCCGGACGTCCAGCTTACAGGATATTCGGATGGGCTGGAGGTATTGTTAGGCTCGCTGCATTGCACCAATTGAAAAATAATCTTCACGCTGTCATGGAGAAAAATTGCCCAATAGGTTTGGGATCGGCTGGGGTGTCAGAAAAAGCAAACCGTTAGGCGTTAACAGGGCGCGGATACCAATCCGACATGGCATTGGAATTTGCGGGCCAGCGAGCGCTGTCGGAACAGTTGTCGGAGGTATTAAAAGAAGAAAAGCGCCAAAGCAGCTGAGCCGACGAGGCGAGCTCCAAAGGTGTTCGTGCGAGAGATAACTTGGCTCAATAGCCAGCCCTCGTCGATGGCGAACGGCCCTCCCGCCGCTATTTGGCCGGGTGTTCGTATGAAGGTCTGGAATACACAGGCACGGTGCCAATCTC
>NZ_JAFCLS010000159.1 GCF_018131075.1 Bradyrhizobium sp. JYMT SZCCT0428
TAGATAAGTATGAAACGCTGCCAGCCCCGGTACATGAAACAAAGAGCGAAACGAAACGCGCGTAAACTAAAATGTGCAATTGCCGAGCAGGAAGATGCACTCTGTTGCTCATCGGCCACTCTGGGAATTAACAGCGTGAGAGTGAGACGCTGTGCGTAGACAACTCAGACTGGCCCGCTGGTCAACAGCCTCAGGCAATTCGTTAGTATTTCAACTGCAAGGTATGGCCATTGTCCGAGATCCATCGAATGCCTACCCCCGACGAGTTGATCAATTCCATACCCATTGGCGAAGAGAACGCAATCACGGCTCTCGAAATCTGGAAGGGCGTTTCATTGTGGTCGCATGTCACGGTCAAGGAAAAATTGCGAGGCATGGCCGCGAACGGTTTAATCGAGCGAAAGCAAGTCTCGAACGCAGGCCGACGGCTGAACATACCATTGGAACGCCTCGCGCGTTGAAGGTGCATAAGCTCTGTCCAGTTAGATCAGCCAGCAATGTACTTCGTTGTTATCAGCAATGATGACGCCGCGTAATTTTCATTCGCGCGATGCCGGCAATTGGCACAAAGCCTCGGTTTGCGTGGTGCAGGCCATGTCCGGAGTTGGGGGTAGACCGGAAGCGATTGGCGGGGGCATAACCGACGCGTTTGACCCATAGCGGTCAAGCGAAGTCGGGGTTAAAACACTGGCGGCGTGAAACTGGAACTAGAACCCAGGGCTTTCTGGACAGCGAGCGCGGTTGGATTGGTGATCGCCTATCTTTCGGTTCTACGCCCACGGGCTACCTGGCGGGGAAACTGCTCACGGGCATTGATATTCGAGAGCATGGCTCCAAATCCACCGGGGCAACGAATGTATTGCGGACTCTTGGAAAATGGCCTGCGTTGGTGGTGCTCATCGCCGATGTGCTGAAAGGCGTGGCTGCCATCATCGTTGCCCGCTCGTTCTGTCCTTGGCTCTATACAGAATTATCCCCGACGCCGCCGACGGCACCTGAGTTGCAAGTATGGGTGCCATGGGCTGTTTGCTTGGCAGGAATTGCCGTGCTGTTGGGGCATAGCCGCTCGATCTGGTTGAACTTTACAGGCGGCAAGTCCGCGGCGACTGGGCTCGGTGTGTTGCTGGCGATGTCGTGGCCAGTGGGATTGGGTGCTGCGATGGTCTTTGGCGTCGTGCTGGCTGTTGCCCGAATTGTTTCCCTTAGCTCAATACTCGCGGCGTTGACGGCCATCGTTCTTGTCTGCGGTTTCGAGCACCCGTTGCCCTATCGATTGCTGGTGATCGGAGGCGGCATCTACGTGATTGTTCGTCATCGTACCAACATTCAACGGCTATTAGTGGGAACGGAGCCACGCCTAGGTCGAGGCCGCCCAGATACGAAAACGGAAGCGCAAGTCTAGCGAGTGTATTTTCCGGAGTTTCGACATCGCACGTGGGCCGCTTGTGGCACTTTTGAGACATGCCGCCTATGCTGAGAATGTCCGTTCATCGGGGTAGACCGGAGGTCGCCGTGGTCTGGCCAAACCGACGAATGAGCCTCGGACATGGCGGCCTATCCCAATAGCAACCAACGTGCTTTGATGATCACTATAGAAGCGTCGCGACTTCTTATCTTGCCCACACGGGCAATCTATGTCCGACAATCCAACAGTCTGAAAGC
>NZ_JAFCLS010000016.1 GCF_018131075.1 Bradyrhizobium sp. JYMT SZCCT0428
CCGGCCTCCCCTGCGCAATGGCTTTACGGCTTATGCCGTGATCTCCCCGGAGACGAGTTCTTGGTTGACTCCGTCGCTGCCGTTTCCGCTTGCGCTTCTCCGACAACTTGACGCCTGCAACGGGCGCCAGGACCACACGGTTTTGCCGTACGCTGATCCACGCCGTCGTCGAGGCGTAAACCAGCGTCCACCGCAACCCGCCCAACGTCCGTGACGACGGCCGACGCCCTTCTGACCAGGACGGGATGGCCGAATGTATGCACCTGATTTGCCATTCTGGTAAACAGAAATGTTTTTTATCTTGGGGCTTGACACGAATTCCGTAAATCAGAACTGATTTGCCCGTCGCGTTGTTTTGTCGCGCTTGCAGAATTGGCGGCTGTCGCCGATCGCCGGCGCATCCGCTTTGCGCGAGCAGCGGACGTTCCCCTAGCGCAGCTTTGACCCTTCGGACGTCGGGGTGCTTGTCTCCAATTGCTTTTTCCGCTTCAATTGCGCGTGGAATTGAGCACGGCCTACCTGCACCATAAGCACTGTTTTCGCTATCGGCGACGAGGTGTTCAAATGAGGCGGCGGGAGTTCATGAGCCTTGTCACCGCAACGGCTATTTGGCCGATTGCTGCGATTGCCCAATCAAAAGCCATAGCGAAAATCGCGATTATCGGATCGCTCAATCAGACTGCGATCAACGTATTCAAGGATGGTTTGCGCGAGTTCGGCTTCGTCGAAGGCGAAACAATCATCATCCTTGGCAGCCCAGCCAGCGCGGCTTCGCCGGAGGAAGTGTCAAAGTCGGTCTCCAATTTCATTTCGCAAAAGATCGATTTGATCTTTGCGTCCGGGGCAGTCGCCGGGAGAACAGCTAAGGCTGCAACAAGCACGCTCCCAATCGTCTGTCTCACCGGTGATCTGGTTGGGGCGGGATTGGTTCAAAGCCTAGCAAGTCCCGGCGGCAACATCACCGGCATTAGCATTTTAACGGCAGAGGCGAGTGCAAAACGGCTTGAATTGCTAAAGCTGCTCATCCCTGGACTCGAGCGGGTCGCGGCGTTCTACAATGTAGCGGACCCTACAGCTGGCCTCTCGCTGAAGCCAACGGAAGCAGCGGCGAAAGAACTGCAGCTTACCGTTGAGGCGTTAGGAGTTCGCGGGGAGAGCGACTTCAGGAATGCCTTTGCCGCAGCTATTGCAGCGAGGGCGCAGGCCATCGCACTCACAAGCAATCCTCTGTTTGATATAGCCGGAAGTCAAATCGCGGAACTTGCGTTGCAGAACAAGCTCGCGACAATAAGTTTTGCGGATTCATTTCCCAAAGTCGGGGGGCTTGTTTCCTACGGACCAAACATTATGGGCTCCTATCGCCGAGCAGCCTATTTCGTTTCCCGTATCCTGCGCGGCGATAAACCGGAGAACCTCCCTGTGGAACAACCTGCCAAGTATAACCTCGGCATCAACCTGAACACGGCAAGAGCACTTGATATAAGCGTTCCGAAGGGTCTACTGGCATTTGCCGACGAGGTGATCGAATGAGATGGCGACTTCCATTGATGGGCACTTAGCAGACCTTATGTTTCGGTGAACGTCCGCTTTGCCCAAAGGAAGCCCTTCCGCGAGCGCCGGCAGCGCCGTTCTTTTCCTTTCCAAGGTGATCGAGAACCCGACCCAGGCGCTTTCACACCGCCTTAGCTACCGAGTGCAGCTCCTCGACCAGCACGCGCATGTTCTCGCTGTAGTCGACGGGAACCACGACCAGATGCACGCCGCCTTCGCTGAAAGCAGATTCCAGCATCGTCGAGAGCTCCGAGACCTTGCCGACGCGCGCGCCCTTGGCGCCGTAGGACTTGGCATAGGCGACGAAATCAGGATTACCGAACTCGAGGCCGAAGTCGGGAAATTCATCGACTTGCTGTTTCCAGCGGATCATGCCGTAGGCGCGATCCTCCAGGATCAGCACGACGAGGTTCAGCTTGAGGCGCACCGCCGTTTCCAGCTCCTGCGAATTCATCATGAAGCCGCCGTCGCCGCAGACCGCGAGCACGCGCCGCTTGGGATAGAGCAGCGCCGCTGCGATCGCCGAAGGCAGCCCCGCCCCCATGGTCGCCAGTGCGTTGTCGAGCAGCAGCGTGTTGGCGACGCTGGTGCGATAGTTGCGGGCGAACCAGATCTTGTACATGCCGTTGTCGAGGGCCACGATGCCGTCCGGCGGGATGACGGAGCGGACGTCGTGCACGATGCGCTGCGGCGTCAGCGGAAATCGGTCCTCGGTCGAGCGCTCGGCGAGATGGGCGAGAATGCCTTCGCGCAGGCCCAGCAATGCCTGACCGTTGGGCAGCTTGCCTTCGAGGCGATCGGCCAGCGCGGCAAGGCCGGCGCCGATGTCGCCGACGATCTCGGCCTGCGGGAAGTAGACCTGCTCCACCGTCGCCGGCGTGACGCCGACATGGATCACCTGCGGTCCGTCATGGCCCATCAGGAACGGCGGCTTCTCGACGGTGTCATGGCCGATCGAAATGATCAGGTCGGCCTGGTCGATGGCCTCGTGCACCCAATCGCGTTCCGACAGCGCAGCGGTGCCCATATAGAGATTGGAGCCGGCATTGACGGCGCCCTTGCCCATCTGGGTATTGAAGAACGGAATCTTGCATCGGCGCACGAACGCCGACAGCGGCTCGGCCAGCAGCGGGCGGCTCGCCGCGGCGCCCAGCATCACGAGCGGCTTTTTGGCGGCGATGATCATGGCCGCGGCGCGATCGATCGCCGCTGACGGCGCCACCGGCAGCTCGACGGTGTGCGGCGGAATCATATCGGCGGTGGCTTCATCGGCAGCGATGTCCTCGGGCAGTTCGAGATGCACCGGGCCCGGCCGCTCCTGCTGCGCGACGCGGAAGGCGTCGCGAACCAGGGTCGGAATACTCTGTGCTGACACGATCTGCGTCGCCATCTTGGTCAGCGGCCGCATGGTTGCGACGATATCGACGATCTGAAAGCGCGCCTGGCGGCTGCTCCGGATCGCCTTCTGTCCTGTCAGCATCACCATCGGCATCGCGCCGAGATGCGCGTAGGCCGCGGATGTCGTCAGGTTGAGCGCGCCGGGACCGAGCGTCGTCAGGCAGACGCCCGCCCGTCCGGTAAGCCGGCCATAAGTGGCCGCCATAAATCCGGCGGCCTGCTCGTGCCGCGTCAGCACGAGCTTGATCTTCGAGCGCCGCAGCGAATCCAGCACGTCGAGATTCTCCTCGCCGGGAATGGCGAAGATGTATTCGACGCCCTCGTTCTCGAGGGCCGCGACCAGGAGATCGGAGGCTTTGGTCACGCGGCTCCCCTCACCCCCGGCTCCGCCTTCTCCGCCCGGTGCGGCAGCGTCCAGTCCGGCCGGATGAAGTGGCAGGTGTAGCCGTCAGGATATTTCTCCAGATAATCCTGATGCTCGGGCTCCGCTTCCCAGAACGGACCGACGGGCGCCACCTCGGTGACGACCTTGCCGGGCCAAAGGCCGGAGGCATCAACGTCGGCGATAGTGTCTTCCGCAACCCGCTTCTGCTCCTCATTGGTATAGAAGATGGCCGACCGATAGCTCGGGCCCAGATCGTTGCCCTGGCGATTCAAGGTTGACGGATCGTGAATCTGGAAAAAGAACTCCAGCAGCTTGCGATAGCTGATCACTTTCGGATCGAAGATGATCTCGATGCCTTCGGCGTGATTGCCGTGGTTGCGATAGGTCGCATTCGGCACTTCGCCGCCGGTATAGCCCACCCGGGTTGAAATCACGCCGGGATAGCGGCGCAGCAGATCCTGCACACCCCAGAAGCAGCCACCGGCAAGGACTGCGCGTTCCGCCGAAACCGTCATGTCGGTCCTCCCTTCGGTTCACTGCGGGCGTCGTTCCCCGCAAGCCATCAAGCGCGCATAATGCGGCCGAACGATGCCAAATTGCAAACAGCAACAAGCGGCTGCCTTGCGCCAGAAGCGGCCGTTCGAGCCAAGTCGGCTTTTGAACCGAAGGAGACGTCGATCAGACTTACCAAGCGGGCTCATTCTCATCGCAGGCTATGCTGGGCATGCCCGGGGGGCGATCCACGCCGTGACGACAATATGCGCCGCGCCGCCTCCCCCTAGGCGCTTTGGATGGAGTACGAGACGTTTCGGCGTTGCCTTTTCTTAACCCTTTTCCTGGCTCCGGCGTTCCTGCCCCTGCTCGCGCCGCCGGCCCGCGCGGCGGACAAGGCGTGGGAGGATTGCGGTCAAATCGCCGATCAGGAACGCAAGATCGCCGGATGCACGGAAGTGTTGGCGCGCGGTGCGGCAGAGAGCGCGACAGGCCGCGCCAACGCCTATGTCAATCGCGGTTATGCCTACGGCACTGTTGATAACGACCGCGCCATCAAGGACTACGACGAGGCGATCCGCCTCGATCCGAAAGTTGAACGTGCCTATAACGCCCGCGGCCGTTCGTACTTCTTGAAGGGCGACTACGACCGCGCCATCAAGGATTACGACGAGGCGATCCGCCTCAATCCGAAATATGCGCTTGCCTATACCGGTCGCGGCAAGGCCTACTATGGCAAGGGCGACAACGACCGTGCCATCAGGGATCACGACGAGGCGATCCGCCTCGATCCGAAATTGGCGGATGCCTATAGCAATCGCGGCAATGCCTACTCCGGCAAGGGCGACAACGACCGCGCCATCAGGGATCACGACGAGGCGATCCGCCTCGATCCGAATTTTGCGGAGGCCTATTTCAATCGCGGGCTTGCCTACACCAGCAAGCGCGATCACGACCGCGCCATCAAGGATTACAGCGAGGCGATCCGCCTCAATCCGAAGGACGCGAGCGCCCATATGCATCGTGGCGGCGCCTACTTCTTCAAAGGCGATTATATCAGCGCCATCAAGGAGTACGACGAGGCGATCCGCCTCGATCCGAAATATGCGCTGGCCTATGAGATCCGCGGGCGGGCCTATGAAAACAAGGGAGACGCCGCCCGGGCCAGGAAGGATTTCGACGAGGCGGCGCGGCTGCGGCCGAGAGCGGGGCAAGCGGCGTTGACCCCAAAGAATGCCGACGACTTTAACGATCGCGGACACGCCTACGCCGAAAAGGGCGACTACGACCGCGCCATCAAGGATTTCGCCGAGGCGATCCGTCTCGATCCGAAAAATGCGACGTCGTACAACAATCGCGGAGGCGCCTATTCCCACAGGGGCGACAACGACCGCGCCATCAGGGATTTCGATGAGGCGGTCCGCCTAGACCCGAAATTTGTGGCCGCCTATTTCAATCGCGGCAATGCCTACAGGGAGAAGGGCGATTACGACCGCGCCATCAAGGATTACAGCGAGGCGATCCGCCTCGATCCGAAATACGCGCCGGCCTATTTCAATCGCGGGGCGGTTCACACCACCAAGGGCGATTACGACAGCGCCATCAAGGAGTACGACGAGGCGATCAGTCTCGATCCGAAAGATGCAAAGGCCTATTACAATCGCGGCGTCGTCTACTCCAGCAAGCGCGATAACGACCGCGCCATCAAGGATTTCGACGAGGCCATCCGCCTCGATCCGAAATATGTGATTGCCTATTATAATCGCGGCAATATGCACAGGGAGAAGGGCGACAACGATCGCGCCATCGAGGATTACAGCGAGGCGGTCCGCCACGACCCGAAATATGTGGCTGCCTACTTCAATCGCGCGGCTGTTTTCGTCGCCAAGGGCGATCCTGACCGCGCCATCAAGGAATACGACGAGGCGATCCGCCTCAGGCCGAACGATGCGGCCGCCTATGCCAATCGCGCCAGCGTCTACGCCAGCAAGAGCGACAACGAGCTCGCCATCAAGGATTTCAGCGAGGCGATCCGCCTCGATCCGAAAAATATGCGAGCCTATAGCGGTCGCGGCGATGCCTGGCGCCGCAAGAGCGATTTCGATCGCGCCATCAGGGATTACGGCAAGGTGATCGAACTGGCCGGCAAGCCGGAGAAGGCGCACTGGACCTACTGGCTTTACCGCGGCGTGAGTTTTGAGCGGCTCGGCAAATGGCCGCAGGCGGAAGCGGATTTTCTCAAGGCGATGGAGCTCGATCCCGATCAACCCGACGTGCTCAATCAACTCGGCTTTAACTGGGTCGATCGGAAGCTCAAGCTCAGGGAAGGCCTGGCGCTGCTCGAGAAGGCCGTAAAACTCAGGCCGGACGACGGCTATATGCTCGACAGTCTCGGCTGGGCGCACTACCGCCTCGGCGATTACACGGAGGCGATCAAGGTCCTGGAGCGCGCGGCCGCTCTTGAATCGGACAACAGCGAGATAAGAGACCATCTCGGCGACGTGCACTGGCGGGCGGGACGCCAGGACGAGGCGCGCAAATCCTGGGAGCTGGCGTTATCGCTCAAGCCCGATCCAGCCGAGGCGAAGAAGATCAAGGGCAAGATCGCGAAAGGGCTGGAAAAATGAAGCGCCTGCCGGCGCAAGTGGCGACGCGACCGGCCGCGTCCGCGTCTTGCGCCTGCACTGCTTTGAAGCAAAGCCTTCTTTGAAGCAAAGCCTCCTTCTTAGAAGCAAAGCCTTGGGAACATCTAAAAAGATAGATAAAACGGAGCGAAATCCAAAACGGTTCGCAACCTATCTAAATTGAGTGTTCCTCAACTTCGCGGGCTGATGCTCGGTGCAACCGATGGGGCGCATCAGGAGCCGATCATGCCGACCAAAGCTCGAGCAACCGCAACCGCCGGCCCCGCGCAAGCGCGCGAAGATATCATGAGCGCGCAAGCCCTCAGTACCCTGAGCGCGGGTGCGGTAAGCGCGATGAGCGCCGTTGGGGCCGCAGTCCTCAAGAGGCATAAGGATGCGATGGCCAAAAAGCCGGAATGGTTCTGGCACATCTTCGCGAAGTGCGAGGCAAAGGCCGCTCGCATCGCCGAGCAGGCCGCCCGCGCCCCTCAAGCGTGCGGCGATGCGGCATTCATCGAGTCCTATGCCAGGAGCCTGCCGAAACTGATGGCTACTGCGCTAAAAGCTCACGAGAAAGCTCTAAGAGACTGAGCCTGAGGCGTCAGAGACTGAGCCTGAGGGCATCAGAGACTGAGCCCGAGGGCATCGCCTGGAGCAGCCTACGGAGACCGACCTCTCTTTGTGGGGTCGACCAGCACGCTGCGAAGCTCGTCGATCCGTTGCGCAAGATCTATCGCATTTTCCTTCAACACGTTCATCGCATGACCGCGGTGACCCTCATCTTCCAATTCTGCGATCCGGTCGTTGAAGGCGTGCAGCTCCTCTTCCAATTGCTGAATTCCATGCTGAATTGGAAATCGCCGAGCAGGATATTTATCGACGGTTGGTCGCTTCGCTGGACCCGCACCCTGCAAGCCTCGCCGGCGCTGTGTTGACATGGCTCCTCCGAATCGCGAGCACGTGGCGACTTCAATCTAGCGCGTTTTTCGTCGGAAGTAGCGCCATGTTGTTGCTGCGGTGCATGGTCTGCTGGGTAGCCTGGATTACCTCGTCCGGATGGCACATCGTCCCAGGCACGTTGTCCTGCCTTGAACCGCCCGGACGGGACCCGCATACTCTATCCTGGGGTGCCGTTCCAGAGCACCCGCTCTTGGGAGGAACAGGGATGAAAGCATTCACTTTGGGTGCGGCGATCACGCTTGCATTTTCCGCCGCCGCCTATGCGCAGGCACCAAGCTGGACCGTTCCGACGGAAAGCCAGCGCTGCCCTTCGAAATGGGGCGCGGCCGACGAGCGCGGTTCGGCCAATCACCAGAAACCCGCGGCCGTGATGAACGCCGCGAAGCTGTCAAGAGCGGCGAGGTCATCGAGCTCGCATACGTGCTGGGTCCCAGCATGCCGTTCTTCGGGACACGGCGCTTCGACGTGCACACCAAGCGCACCTTCATGAACCAGTTCTCAAACATGCGCGGTTCGAACGAAGAGCTCGTCGTCACCGAACTCGGCCAGGTCGGCACGCAGTTCGACGGCTTTGCGCACCAGACCCATCTCAACAGCTGGTACAATTGCCAGAAGGTCGACGAGAACGCCGAGCGCAACGGCTTCAAGAAGTTCGGCGTCCACAATGTAGGCACGCTGTTCACGCGCGGCGTCCTGATCGACGTCGCAGGCTTCAAAGGCGTCGAGATGCTGGGTGACAATTACGAAATCACCGTGGAGG
The DNA here is from genome assembly GCF_018131075.1 of Bradyrhizobium sp. JYMT SZCCT0428. Taxonomy (GTDB): domain Bacteria; phylum Pseudomonadota; class Alphaproteobacteria; order Rhizobiales; family Xanthobacteraceae; genus Bradyrhizobium. The sequence goes on from NZ_JAFCLS010000016.1 coordinate 8,171, forward strand.
ATCTCGAGGGCGCGCTGAAGAAGCAGAATCTGACGCTGCAGCCCGGCGACGCGGTGCTCATCCACACCGGCTGGGGCAAGATCTACGGCAAGGACAATCCGCGCTACGTGAAATCCTGCCCCGGCATCGGCGTGCCGGCCGCGCTATGGCTCGCCACCAAGGACCCGATGCTGCTCGGCGCCGACAACTGGCCGGTCGAAGTCTCGCCCAACCCCGACAAGCAATTGTCGCTTCCGGTGCACCAGATCGCACTGGTGGTGAACGGCATCCACCTGCTGGAGAACCTCAAGCTTGACGAACTCGCGCAAAAGGGCGTCGGAGAGTTCGCCTTCGTGATGCAGCCGCTCAAGATTCAGGGCGGCTCCGGCTCGACGGTGTCACCGATCGCGGTGAGGTAGCGGCGGCTGTTCGATTTCCAAAAAGCCCGGGGCTTCGACGACGTCCACTCTGGAAGCAGAGCGGACGTCGCACGGCCTTGGGCGATCTGGACATGTCTCACTTGCGGATCTGGCGGGACGACGCTCGCTGATCGCCAGTATCGCGGGCGCTAGCCCGCATTAAAACTGGAAGTTTTCAATCTGGAGCAATTCTAGTCACCACCCATCGCGCTGCAGGGGTGAGTGCGTTAGAGCGAGGCCTCAAAAAATCGTACCGGCCAAGCCGGCAGGCTTCAGGATACATCGCAGCGTGACACCAAGAGAGTTCCACTCGCGTTTCGTCACCCGACGTCAACTGACACGGATGATCTGCCTTGGGGCAGCAGCGGATTTGCCCTCGCCCTGCCGGCGGGCGCCGCACTGGCGCAGTCGTCACTCCCGCGGATCACAGTGGAATCGCCGCAGCAGCGGGCGCAAGGCGATCGGCAAGGTGACCTATCGATGGTGAGGCAACCCCAACACGGGCGAACGCCATGAGATCGATCTTCGGACGACTGCATCGCTGGGCCGGCCTTCTCACGGCCGGCTTTCTGTTTTTCTCGGGCATCACCGGCGCGATCATCTCGTGGGATCACGAGATCGACGATTTGCTCAACAAGCAGCTGTTCGACGTGACCAGCAGCGGTCCGGCTATACCCTCCATCGATCTCGTCAAGCTGATCGAGCAGCGCGATCCCCGTGCGCGCGTCGTCCACATGTTCATGACGCCGGAAAAAGACCACTCGCTGTGGTTCTTCGTGCTGCCGCGGATCGATCCCGCCACCGGCAAGCGATTCAGCCTCGATTACAATCAGATCTTCCTCGATCCCAACACCGGCGTAGAGCTCGGGCGGCGCTACTGGGGCGCGGTGTGGCCGGTGACGCGCGAGAACTTCGTCTCGTTCCTCTACAGGCTGCACTACACCATGCACATTCCGGAGTTCTGGGGCAGCGACCGCTGGGGCATGCGCGTGCTCGGCGTCATTGCCATCATCTGGACCATCGATTGCTTCGTCGGTTTCTATCTGACGCTGCCGTCGCGTCGCCGCGCCCGGGCGGGCCGCGCCCCTGCCGTCGAGCGCGAGCTCGGCCGTGGCTTTTGGGCGCGCTGGGCGCCGGCCTGGAAGATCAAGACCTCGGGCAGCACCTACCGGATCAATTTCGACATCCACCGCGCCTTCAGCCTGTGGACCTGGGCGCTGCTGTTCGTGATTGCCTTCACGGCGTTCTCGCTCAATTTGTATTTCGAGGTGTTCTCGCCGTTGATGAAGACGGTGTCGGACTACACCCCGACGCCCTATGAGCAGCGTCCTTATCGGCATCTCGACGATCCGATCGAACCCAAGGTCAGCTTTGCCGACATCGCCGCGCGTGCGGCGGCCGACGGCAAGAGCCGCGGCTGGACCACGCCGGTCGGCTCGATCAACTATGGCCCGGCGCACGGCGTGTATGCCGCGGGCTTCTTCCACCCCGGCGACGATCATGGCAGCGGCGGCGTCGGCCCGGCGCAGCTTTATTACGACAGCGAGGACGGACGCCCGATCGGCGCGCGACTGCCATGGGTCGGCACCGCCGCCGACATCTTCGTGCAGGCGCAGTTCCCCCTGCATTCCGGCCGTATCGTCGGACTGCCCGGCCGCATCCTGATCTCGATCATGGGGCTCGTGGTTGCGGCGCTGTCGGTGACCGGCGTCGTGATCTGGTGGCGCAAGCGCCGCGCCCGGGTCCGGGTGCGCGAAACCGCGGCGGCACGACCTGGCGGACAGCTCGCGCCTGCGGAATAGCGCCGCTATCCGAGCTCGAAGGTCGTGACCCCGAACACCCGCTCCAGCCGCAGCGGCGGGATCGCGCCGGTATACATCCGCGCGGTCTCGAACACCGGCGTGAGCCCGAGTTCTTGCGCCAACGCGACGGCGTCGCGGTTGATCGCGGGAACGTCGAGGAAGATCTCGCCGCCACCCACATCGGCCAGCAAAGCCGACAGAACCACCTCCGCCGTGGCGCGGTCGTCGGCAACCAGCGGGCCGATCTTGTGGCCCTGCCGGCATGGCCGGATCACGCCCCATCCGGCAAGCGCGCCATCGCGCAGGAGCGCACGGCCGCGATGCCCGGGCGCGTTGATCCAGGCGCGCAGGAAGGCGCTGCGCGGCGCCGGAAACACGGTCGCGTCGTAGGCCTCCACGGCCGCGATCGGAATTTCTCTCAGCGCGACGACGCCGGTTGGCGCGGCCGGGGCCGCGACGGTACCGCCGTAACGGATGTTGGCATAAGCCAGTTCGAACGCGGACCGCCGGTAGTTTTGCTGCTGCGCCACCACGCCGTCGAGCCCGATCACGCGGGGGCCCGCATGCGCGATGGCCGCGTTCCATATTTGCAGACCATGGCCCCGGCCGCGCAGATCAGCGCGCACGATATAGAAACCGAGGAAGGAAAAATAATCGCTGTAATTGACACAGGAGATCGTCGCCGCCGGCGCGCCATCGAGCTCGCCGATGAAGAAGCCCTGGGGATCGACTGACGCGAAGCAGGCGTCGTCGGCAAAGCCCGGGTTCCAGCCTTCGGCCGCCGCCCAATCGACGGCTATCGAGATTTCGTCCGGCCGCATCGGCCGGATGCGCAAATTGTCCATGGCGGCGATCGCGCAGTTGGAGCCTTCAACCGATATCACAAATTATTATGCGAAAACGCGATGTCCGCAATAACCGGCAGATGGTCGGAACAACTTCTTGCCTTGTCATCGGTCCACGCCTTCACGATCGTCCCGCTTGGGGTGGCGTAGATGCGGTCGAGACGCAGTATGGGAAGTCGCGACGGGAACGTCCGCAGCCGGGTTCGAACCGGACATCGCGATGCCAGGGCCCGGCGCACGGACCTGAACCAGAACCAGTCGTTGAAGTCACCGAGGACGATGGTCCAAGGCGCATCTACCAGCGCGGCGAGCGCCTGCGCCTGGGCGTAGCGCTCGTGCATGGAGAGGCCAAGATGGGTCGCCACCACAGTCACCTCGCCGATCGGCGTAAGGATGCGCGCGGAAATCGCCCGGCGCGGTTCCCGCTCCTGATAGGAGACGTCGGTCACTGCAGGTTCGCAGGCGAAGGGCCATCGGCTCAGCAGGACCTGGCCATAGTGGCCGTCCTGCGTGACGATGGAGTGGGCTTCCACGCGATGCTCGCCGACCGCGTCCGCCAGCCGCCCGAACACATCGTCAGAACGCCCTCGCGAGTCGACCTCCTGCAGCGCGACGACGTCGGGCGACCATTTCTCAATGACCGAACAGACGCCTTCAAGGTCGAAATCGGGATTGAGATTGAACGTGCCGTGCACGTTCCATGTCATGACGCGCAGCGTACCCGTCACGTTCGCCGACCGCTCAGCCAGGTCACCAGGAACTGGACCGCGAGACAAACGGCGATCCACAGCACGATGGTCAGGCCGAGCGGCACGATGTTCGACCATGAGGCATTCCTGGCGAAGTCTGCGATCTGCGCGCCCAGCGCGGCCATCGTGATGATGCCCGGCGCCATTCCAAGCAGGGTTCCGATCAGAAAGTCGCTCAGTCGGAGCTGGCTCGCGCCGGCCAGAAGGTTGACCAGCGTAAAGGGAGCGATCGGGACCATTCTGATCATCGCCACCGCGACAACGCCGCGGCCGGCGACGCGGTTCTGAACGCGCAAGGCGCGGGCGCCGAGTACCGCCTGAAGGCGTTTGTGACCCATGAGACGGCCGATCATGAACAACAGCAGTGAGCTCAAGAGGACCCCGACTGTGGCGCTGAGGGCGCCGATCCAGGGCCCCAACGCGGCCGCCGTCGCGGCAATCAGGACGATCACCGGAAATACCACCAGCCCGCCCAGCACGAACAGCGCAACCGCATAGAGCGGCGCAAATGCCGATTGCGCGTGCTGCGAAATCAGCGAGGCTACATATCCAAGATCGGTGTAGCTGCTCAGCGGCGTATAGCGCCAGGCAAGGGCCAGTCCCGCCAACGCGACCGCCGTGCCGGCCGCCGCCATCACGGTACGCCCGTTCCACATCCGCCGCGCGGTGCGCTGAAGGTTGAGCGGATGCCTGGGATCCGCAATCGGCTGGACGATGCCGATCAGCGCCGGCGCATGTTCGAAATCGATCGGCACCAGTGCCCTGCCCGCGCCACTCGCCGCATGGCGGTCGATAAATCCAAACAGGTCGTCCTCATTGTCCGCGATGACAGATTCATCGAGCCCGCAAAAATGCCCGATCAAGCGGCGCCGCTGGCTGCGGATGAAATCACGGTGACGTTCGGACGTCGCCTCGAACGCCAGGTCGCATTCGGTATCCGCCCCCATGGAGCGGTTGTTGATATTGGCGGAGCCGACACGGAGAAAGCCGTCGTCGACGATCATGACCTTGCTGTGCACCATCACTGCCGCGGATGATTTCGCATCGGCGACCGACGGATAGAGGATACGAAGACGATCGGTAACGCCGGCGGCAATGAACGGATCGAGGAAGCCTCCCCGGCCGCCCTGCATCGCCTGGGATTCGAACCATGACGAATGCCCCTTCGGGGTCACGATGAGAACACGTAAGCCGGGAACGTCCACCATCCGCCGCGCCAGCAAGCGCGCGATCTCGTTCGCGCTGGTGAACTGGTTCTCGATATAGATGAAGCGGTTCGCCGCGTTGATCGAGGCCTCGAACAACCGGGCGACCTCATCTATTTCCTCGCAGGTCTCGGTTTTCGGCTCGGTTCTCGCGATGCCGGCCGTGATCGCCCGCGCCTGCGCCGGTACGGATGCCGGCCAATGATCGCCTGCGACGGGCAGCAAGGGTTCGCTGGTGCAGCCGGCCGCCGTCCACCTCGCGATTGCGATTTCGCCGAGCGCGGCAGCCGCCGATCCCTCGACCATGCACTGGACATCGTGGAATGGCGGGTAAGGCTTGCCGTCGGGATCCCTGCGCAACGGATGATCGAGTCGGTGCTCGCTGGTGTCCCACCTGCGGATCGTGAGGTCGAGGCCGCCGACGAAGGCGATCGCATTGTCGACCACGACGATCTTCTGATGCTGCGCGGAGCCCAGTGGCAGACAGGCATCCAGGCAAAAGCGAAGCCGTCCGTCACATCCGGACGTGAATTTTTTGGCGGAGTTCCATTCGCGCTCCGAGGCATATAGCGCCGCGAAGTCCCAGGTCAGGATGTTGATGCGCAGCGCCGGCTTGCTCTGCAGCAAGGCCTTCAGGAACGCGCCGAGCTTGACCGGCAATCCATCTTCGGCGCGGCCTGACGGCCCCACCAGGTCCGTCTCGCTGTGAATATCCCAGCCGACGATATAGACCTGCCGCTCCGCGCGGAGCAGCACGTCCCGCAGGGCCGCGAAATATTCGGCCGCGTCGTTCAGCACCGCCACCCGGCTTGCTTCGCCCTTTTTCCAGATGGTCTGGCCAGGGACGAGAATCGATGCACGTTGAAGCAGTCGTCACCTCTGCGGAATGAGTACATATCCCATTCAAACGCCCGGGAACTTGCTGAGTTCCTTCCTGGCAGTGGCGACGGATCATTGCGAACAAAGCGAGAATCAGTGACCGTTGATTCGCCCCTGGGGACGAACCATCCGTGTCAATTGCCGCTGCCTATCTCGACAATCTCAATCCGGAACAGCGCCGTGCGGTCGAGCATGGTGCGATCGGACCGGGCCCTGTTGCGCCCTTGCTGGTGATTGCCGGAGCCGGATCCGGCAAGACCAACACGCTTGCGCATCGCGTAGCCCATCTGATCGTCAGCGGTGCCGACCCCCGCCGCATTCTTCTCATGACGTTTTCACGCCGCGCCGCGTCCGAAATGACCAGGCGCGTTGAACGGATCGCGCGGAAGGTGATGGGTGGCAATGCCGGCGTGATGACCGATGCCCTGGCCTGGGCAGGCACCTTCCACGGCATCGGCGCGCGTCTGCTTCGTGAATACTCCGACCAGATCGGCCTCAACCCCGCCTTCACGATCCACGACCGCGAAGACTCCGCCGACCTCATGAATCTGGTCCGGCATGATCTTGGCTTCTCCAGGACCGAAGACCGTTTCCCGACCAAGGGTACGTGTCTTGCGATCTACTCGCGATGCGTCAACGCCGAGGCGCCGATCGAGCAGGTTTTGGGGGCATCGTTCCCCTGGTGCGCCGGATGGGCGACTGAGCTGAAAGAATTGTTCGCCGGTTATGTCGAGGCCAAACAGCGCCAGAACGTGCTCGATTATGACGACCTGCTGCTCTACTGGGCGCAGGCCATGAACGAGCCTGAAATCGCCGACGATATCGGCGGCCGCTTCGACCATGTCCTGGTCGATGAATATCAGGACACCAACCGTCTGCAGTCATCCATTCTGTTGGCACTCAAGCCCGGCGGCCACGGCCTCACCGTCGTCGGCGACGATGCGCAGGCGATCTATTCATTCCGCGCGGCGACGGTGCGCAACATCCTCGACTTCCCGACGCAATTCTCGCCACCGGCCAGCATCATCACGCTTGACCGAAACTATCGGTCGACACAGGCCATCCTGGCCGCGGCCAACGGCGTGATCGATCTGGCCCGCGAGCGCTTCACCAAGAATCTCTGGACCGACCGGAGCTCTGGCACGAAGCCTCAGCTTGTCACGGTGCGCGACGAAGCCGACCAGGCGCGCTGCATCGTGGAACGCGTTCTGGAGAACCGGGAGTCCGGCGCGCGGCTGAAGGAGCAGGCCGTCCTGTTCCGGACATCCAGCCATAGCGGTCCGCTGGAAGTCGAGTTGACCCGGCGCAACATCCCGTTCGTCAAGTTTGGCGGTTTGAAATTCCTCGATGCCGCTCACGTCAAGGACATGCTGGCGCTGCTGCGCTTCGTCGAGAACCCGCGCGACCGGGTGGCCGGCTTCCGGCTGATGCACCTGATTCCGGGCGTCGGCCCCGCCTCGGCGCAGCGCGTGCTCGATCACATGGCCAATGATCCCGATCCGATGGCAGCCCTTGCCCGGGCACCGATCCCGCCGCGCGCCGGCGAGGACTGGAAAGCATTCACCGCCGTCCTTGCGGACCTGCGTCATTCAACCTGGCCGGCCGACCTCGAACGCGCGCGTTCGTGGTACGAGCCGCACCTCGACCGCATTCACGAGGATGCCGAAACCCGCCGGGCCGACCTCATCCAGCTCGAACAGATTGCGAGCGGATATGCTTCCCGCGAACGCTTCCTCACCGAACTGACGCTCGATCCGCCCGACGCCACCAGCGACCAGGCCGGCGTTCCCCTGCTCGACGAGGACTATTTGATCCTGTCGACGATCCATTCCGCCAAGGGCCAGGAGTGGAAGTCGGTGTACGTGCTCAATGTGGTCGATGGGTGCATGCCCTCGGACCTTGGTACCGGAACGACGGCCGAGATCGAAGAAGAACGACGGCTGCTTTACGTCGCCATGACCAGGGCCAAGGACGATCTGCATCTTGTCGTCCCGCAGCGTTTCTTCACGCACGGGCAGCACGCGAAGGGCGACCGCCACGTCTATGCCTCGAGAACCCGTTTCATTCCCGCTTCCCTGCTCGCCTTGTTCGACAAGACGACCTGGCCAATTGCAGTGACGGGAGCCGCCTCCCGGCCCGCAAGCAATGGTCCGCGCATTGACGTCGGTGCACGCATGCGCGGGATGTGGCGCTAGTCCGCTGGGCATCTGCCAACGAGATGAGCAGTTCGCAGAGCTGCGCTGGTTCCAATTGTCTTATGTTTGCAACAGGCGCGGCGAAAATTTCCGGCGACACAATCGCGCCGCAGGAAAATCCAAATTGAAAACGCAACTGGTCCCCGATCGACGCAAATCAGGGGACAACTGAATGCGACATGAACGAAATCGGATGAATGGCGATGGGGAACCGGGTGGCTACAGTTTCTTTTTTCAGATCGCGAATGACGGTGAACGGCGGGCCTGTTGCGTCAAAGTCGACGCGCCAAGCATGCAGGAGGCATCGGTTCTGTTCCGCGAGAAATGGCCTGTTATCGAATCGATGGCGCGCGACGGCATCAAGGACGGGGTCGTCGAGGACGGTGTGATTACGCTCGTGATGCCGTAACCACGGGCGACGATTGTAGGGCGGGTTAGGCGAAGCCGTAACCCACCGCCATGGGAAGCAAGTTGGTGGGTTACGCTTTCCGCCTTCGCTCTTCGAGCTACGGCGAGACAAGGCGCTTTGCCCACCCTACGAAGCAACGCTACAGCACCTTCCGCTTCGCCAGGTTCCGCATCAGTTCGCCGATGCCGAACGTCCAGGGCTCGCACTCGTCGCTGGTGCGCATGCGGTTCACGAGCTTTCCGAGTTGCGGCGCCGAAATCGTGACGATGTCGTCGCGCTTGTGGGTAAAGCCCTCGCCCGGCGCATCGCGGTCTTTCACGGGCGCGAACATCGTGCCGAGGAACAGCGCAAAACCATCGGGATATTGATGCACCGGTCCGATGGTCTGCGCTACGAGGTCGGTGGGGTCGCGGCTGATCTTGCTGATCGAGGAATGGCCGTCGAGGACAAAACCGTCCTGCCCCTTCACGGTCAGCCCGACATCCATCTTCCTGACGTCGTCGAGCGAAAAACCATTGTCGAACAGCCGCAGCAGCGGGCCGACGGCGCAGGAGGCGTTGTTGTCCTTGGCCTTCGACAACAGCAGCGCCGAGCGCCCCTCGAAGTCGCGCAGATTGACGTCGTTGCCGAGCATCGCGCCGACAATCGCGCCGCGGCTCGACACCACGAGCACGACTTCCGGCTCCGGATTGTTCCAGGTCGATTTCGGATGCAGGCCGGCGTCCATGCCGGTGCCGACGGAAGACATCGTCGGCGCCTTGGTGAACACTTCGGCGTCCGGACCGATGCCGACTTCCAGATACTGGCTCCAGGCGTTCTGCTCGATCAGCACCGACTTCAGCTTCATCGCTTCGCCCGATCCGGGCTTGAGCTTTGAAAGGTCGTCGCCGACCAGCCGCACCACTTCCTTGCGGATCGCGTCCGCCGAGGCCGGATTGCCGCGCGCCCGCTCCTCGATCACGCGCTCCAGCATCGAGATTGCGAACGTGACGCCCGCGGCTTTCAGGACCTGCAGGTCGAGCGGCGCCAGCAGCCAGGGTTTTGCCCGGTCACGCCGATCGGGCGGCGTGTTGGCGACGATGCTTTCGAGATCGCCGATCCGCGTGCCCGCGGTGCCGCGCAGCGCGTTCGCGGGGTTGGCCTCCTCGCACAGCGCACTGACGGTGGAGAACCGTGCACTGACATCGAAGACGCCGTCGCTGCGGACTGCGACCACGGCCGGGCCTGCCAGATCTGGCATCCAGACCCGCCCCACCAGCGTGCCATTAGCGCCGTCTTCCGGCAGGACGTCTTTTGCGGTTAGTGTGATCATTTGCTCGTCTCCCCTTGCGACTGGTTTTTTGTCACTCTACACGCCCGGCGGCCACGACGCTAACGCGCCGATCGAAGCGCGATCAGTGTCGCCAGCATCTTCGCCCGATCGGCCGAGTCCTGATATGCGTTGACCAGCGTGATCGCGTCATCCAGCTCGGGCCCGGCGGCGCAGCCATGCCGCGCCAGCCATATCAGATTGGGCAACTGCTCGCTGGTCCCCAGCCGTTGCAGCAGTTCGGAATAGGGCCGCGGCTCGTCGGTCGGCGCCGGGCGGTAGATTTTTGCAAACTGGTCGTGCAACTCGCTGAGCGCATTCATGCACAAAGGCTGCGTCGCCTCGAGGTCGAGCCTGACGAGGAAGCGCTGCAGTTTCCAGCGGCTTTCCTCGTCGTATTTGTCGCGCAGAATTTCAACCGCGTCGGCGGTGCGGCTGCTCACCTGGCGGGCGCCGGCCAGCGCCTGCGCCTGCAGGCCCGCCTCGTCGACAAACCTGAGCCATCCCCGCAAATGCGACTGCGCGTTCAACATCGAGAAGCGCTCCGGGCGCTCCCGCGCAGTTCGTCCCAGTTGTTTGGGGTCACGAAGCTCGGCCAGGCGGTGAACGTCATAGCTGGGATCGGTATACGCCTGCGCCATGGTTTCCCACGCCTTCGATTCCGCATCGCAGGAACAGCCATATCCGACCAGCCAGCCCATCGCGGCGAGCGCACCGGATACCTGGTCGGCGATCGCGGCATAGGGTTGGGGCTTGGCGCTGCTCAGCACCAGCGATTCAGCGCGCTTGCCGAGCAGCGCGCGGGCTTTCGCACACAGCGCCGGCGTCGGATCGAGATCGAAGAAGGCGAGATAGCGAAGCGGAAAGTCACCACGCTCAAGCATCGCCTCGGCCTGGACCTGGCGCTGATCAATGCTGTCGAGCACCTTCTGTTGCTTGGTCCCGTCACGCGTCTCGAGGAACGGCGTCCAGTCCCACAGCGGCGCATTGGCGGCTAGGCGCGCGAGATCGGCATCGTACTTTTGCAGCCGCACGGCCTCCTGATCGTCCACCGCCTTGCGCATCTGCGACAGCGGCCAGATCGAGACGCAGACGGCCACGATCGCCGCCAGCAGGACCCCACCGACGATCCGAACGGTGCCTGCGCGCAACGACGCGGCCGACAGCGTGAACAGAGCCCACACAACGATCAGCGGCGGCACCAGCGCCGGAATAACGATTGGCCACAAGAACGGTGAAACGAAAGGGCGCGCGAGCAGATCAGTAGCGGCCGCCGCCACGAGACCCGAGGCCGGAACGATGACCAGCGCGGCAAATTTGGAGGCCCGGGGCGCTGCCCCTGTGGCGCTTGCGAGAATCGTCAGGACCATCAGCAGCAGCCACAGCACGATCATCTGGATCGCCGCATAGGCCTGCGCGAGGCCATTGCCCGCCGCATCGCTCTGGCCGAGACTGGCCACGGTCACCAGTTGCAGGCCCCATAGCAGGAGAATGACGATGCCGAGGACGATGGCGGCGGCGATCGCACCGACGGGAGGCTTTGGCTGGGCTGGTGTGGTGTTCATCGGCCCTGCCTAGCACATGGATATTTCGACGTCGTCGTCCCGGCGAACGCCGGGACCCATAATCCCGGTCATCTGTTGTTGAAAGATAGCCGTCGACCATTGTGCTCAACAACTACTGCCGCGGCGTATGGGTCCCGGATCGCGCTTCGCTTGTCCGGGACGACGATCTACCGCCACGGCTCCACGATGATCTTGGTGTGCCGCTCCGGATTGGCCAGATCCGCGAACGCCTGCGCGACGCCGTCGATGCCGACGCTTGCGGTCACCAGCGAGGCCGCATCGACCTCGCCTTCCGCGATCAGGCGCAAGGAATAGGCGAATTCATCCGGCGTGTAGCCGAGCACATACTGGACGTTGAGCTCCTTGAGGATGCCGAGCATTGGTTCGGAGCGGTCGGTCTCCATGCAGACGCCGACCACGACGATGCGCGCATCGCGCGGCGCGCCTTCGAACACCTGCTGGATCACGCCGGGGATGCCGACGCATTCGAAGATCAGCGCGGGCTTCAGCGCCGGCAACAGGGCCTGCAGCGGCGGCCGCGCGGCCTTTTCCTCCGGTGACATCGCGGCGTGCTCCGCCCAGGTCGTATAAGGCTGCGTGCGCGCAGGGTCCACGACGATGTCGGCGCCGAGCTTTTCGGCCAGCGCCCGGCGCGCCGGCGAATAATCCGCCGCCACGATCGGGTGCAATCCCCTGATCTTGAGTGCGGCGATGACGGCGAGCCCGACCGGGCCGCAGCCGATCACCAGCGGCACTTCGTTGCCGCTGATATTGGCTTTCGCAACCGCGTGAACGCCAACCGCCAGCGGCTCGGTCAGCGCCGCATGCTCGGCCGCCAAGCCATTCGGGACTTCCAGCAGCAGCGCTTCGCTGAGCAGCATGCGCTCGGCATAGGCGCCGACATTGTCGTTGGAGTAGCCGATGCCCTGCGGGCCTTCCGCGGTCAGCAGCGCCGGCAGCGAGCACACCCTGGTGCCGGCCTTGAGTTTTCGCGTGGTGCCCGGACCGTAGTCGAGAATTTCGCAGCAGAATTCGTGGCCGAACACGACGTCACGCGAAAGGTCCATCGGCTTGCGGCCGGGAAAATGTTTTGCAAGTTCAACCATGCGGTGGGCGTGCTTGCGCGCGTGCAGGTCGGAGCCGCAAATGCCGCAAGCCAATGATTTGACCAGCACCATGCCGGGGCCCGGCTTGGGCTCCGGCATCTGGTCGACGACGATCTCACCGTTCCGGAAGATTGCTGCGCGCATCGGCGTCCTCTCCTGTTTTTCGTTATCTTTTCCTCCCACAGCCGGTCGCCGAAGGGAAGAACGAAAACAGGCGGTGTCACCAGCTGGAGCGGATGACGCCCTTGCCGGCATAGGAGCGGGTGATGTCGGAGAATTCGCCCTCGAAGGTGGCTGCGGCGGACCAGCCGCTCAGCCATTTCATTTCGGCGGAGGCCGTGGTCAGCGCGGTTTTCGGCGCCTGCGCCGCGCCGCTGACCAGGAAGGTGGCACCGGGCACCGACTGGAACAGCGCCGTGATGCTGCGGTCGGTATTGAAGTTATGTGCCCAGGCGGCGCGGCCGCGCAGCGTGAGGACCGCGTTCTGCATCGCAAAGGAGCGGTCGAGCCGGACGCCAAGTTCGCTGCGACCCGTGGTGACATCCTTGGCCGCATAGTTCAGCGCAAAGGCATTCGAACCCGACAGCACCTGTTCGGCATAGGCCGGCAATTGATAGGTGGTGAACTGGCCGGCGGCATAGGGCGTGATGCCCATCCATGGCGTGACGTAGCGGTAGCCGCCTTCGACGCGCCCCGACCAGGCGTTGGCGTTGAACTCGGCGCGCAGGCGGTCGACTCCGGCCACAGTGACGGTGCGATCCGTCGTCACATCCTGCCAGCCATAGACCGCCGCGGCGGTGACATAGGCCGCACCGACAGTGTGGCGCACGAAGGCGCCGGCCTGGAACAGGTCCGACCGCCCGTAGCCCGAGCCATTGACGCTGAAATTGGTGCCGCCGCCGGACAGCGCAAAGCCGACCAGCGTCGATGGCGAGATCCGGTAGTCCGCGCCGGCGGCGAGACCGAACGCGCGCACCGCGGCGTTGTTCGATCCGACATTGGCGCTGCCGTCGCTGTTGCTGCCGCCGCCAAAGGCCGAACCCCACACGCTCCAGCGCTGATCGAACAAATCGTTGCGCGCGACATCGGCCTTGGTCGGGAATTTGGCGAAGGCGTCGCGCGCCGTGCCCTGCCGCTTCGCGGCGTAGGCGTATGAACCGCTCTCGCCCGCCAACGGCGTTGCGCTGCCGCCACCGACGCTGGCGCCGCCGTTGCGGCCGGCGATGAAGGGATCGGTCAACAGGCCGAGGAAGATGTTCATCGCATCGAAGGTCGCCTGCTGCGAGCCGGTCGCGACTTCGCCTGAAATTTGCGTCAGGCCCGCGGGCGTCAGGGATCCGACCGCGACCGGAACGCCGCCGCCGGAATTGAAGGCATTCGTCAACGCGTTGGCGACGTTCTGCTGGTTCGGCTGAGACCGTTAGTGAAACTGAGCGCGAGGTTGAGATAAACATTGTTGGCGTCGTAGCTCAGGGTGGGTTTGAAGTTCGGCGCGTTGGTGCCGACCACCGGATTGAACGTGCCGCCAACGCCGCCTGCGGCGTTGAGGATGATGTATTGCTTGACCACATTGCCCGGCCCGAAGCTCGCAGTGACGGTGGCGCCGCCGAGCGCCGCGGCAGCCGTCACATTGGTGCGGTCGGCGGTGGCACCCGAGACCTCGATTAGGTAACTGGCCGCGGCGGTGAATGCGAGACTGCCCTGCACCGTGAGCAGGCCGACCGAATTGCCCGGTGCCAGCGTGCCGCCGTTGATGGTGGTGCTGCTGACGATGCCGTTGCCGCCGAGCGTGCCACCGGCGTTGACGGTCACGCCGCTCGACGAGACGATCGAACCGTTGACGGTGAGTATGCCGCCGTTCACCGTCGTGCTGCCGGTGTACGTATTGATGCCGGACAGGATCAGATTTCCGGTGCCGACCTTCTCCAGCGAGCCGGGACCCGGAAAGCAGCCGCAATCATCGGCAATCACACCGGTCACCTCGGTGGAGAGGTTGTTTCCACCGACGACCAGGGTATTGCCGCCACCGATATAGTAATTGCCGGAACCGGCAAGCGAGCCCACCGTGATGCGGTCATCACCGTTCGGGCCAAGGCTGCCGCCGAATTCGACAGAGCCGGTGCCGTTGGTGATGAACTGCGCGGTGCCGCCGTTGGCGTTGTCGAAGAAGCTGGTGGTGCCGCCGTCATTGGTGATGATCTTGGCGTTGCCGGCGGTGCTGTTGTCGAAGAAACCGGTAGCGCCGCCGTTGTTGGTGATGATGGTGGCGTTGGCCGCGGTGGAGAATGCGTTGAACTCCGTCAAGCCGAAGTTATTGTTGATGATCGTGGCATTGCCGGCGGTTGGCGCATCCGGTCCACCGGGGGCCTGACCGAACGACGTGGTGCCGAAGTTGACGTTGGTGATGGTCGCAGATCCGGCGGAAGCCTGTTCAACGAATAGCAGCTGGGCACCATTCAGGTTGTTGATCTTCGCGGTGCCGGCGTTGGAATTCGCGAAGAAGCCCACGACACTGTTGTCGTTGTTGATGGTCGCACTACCCGCCGTGGCGGTATCGGTCCCGCCGAAAGTACCGAAGGCGAGCTGGCCAAAGTTGATGTTGTTGATGGTCATGCTGCCGGCGGAGGTGGCATTGAGAAAACTCGTAAGTCCACCGTCATTGGTTAGCGAGGTAACACCGGACATGTTGGCGTTGACGACATCGAGGCGCCCGAAGTTGGTGATATCGCCAACGAGCGACGCCGTATGCGTGGCGTCGCCAAGCTGCAATGACCCGCAATTGCAGGAGATTTCTGTGCCGCCGGTATAGGTGTTGTTGCCGAGCAGCACGACCTTGCCGCCGCCGAGCGAGTCCAGCACCGTCAGCTTGCCGGCGCCGATGCCGTCGGAAATGTTGCCGGCAATGGTCAGTGTGGTGCCGTTGGCGTCGATCGCACTGCCAGCGGCGGAGTTGTTGATCCTGAAATTGTTGTTGAAGGTCAGGTTACCGCCGAGACCATCGGGCTGGAACACCGCGTTGTCGAGCGTGACCGTTCCGGTGCCGACCGAACTGTTGTTGGTGACCTGCAGCGTGGTGTTGGTCACCACCGTTCCGCCGGTATAGGTGTTGTTGATGCCGGACAGCAGCACCACGGTGCCGGCCGTGTTGGTCGAATCCGTAATCCGCAACTCGCCCGCACCGCTGATGTTGCCCGCAATCGCGAGGCTGAAGCTGGCCCCGACGAAGCCGTTGGCGTCGATGGTGCCGCCACCGGCATTGAGTTTGAAGTCATTGTTGAAGATCAGGTCGGCAGCTCCGGCCTGGAACGTGGCATTGCTGAGCGCTACCGTCGCGTTGCCGACCGAACCGGCGGTGGTCGCTCTCACCGTAGCTCCGGTCACGTTCAGCGTGCCGGCGATCACGTTGGCGTTCGTCAGCACCAGGGTGCCAGGACCACCGGAACTGATAACGTTCAACACGGGCAATGCGGCAATGTCGTTAATGATGCCAGAGAGCGTCAGTTCGCTGGAGTTCACGTCGATGGTGCCGCCCGCGCTGTTGACGAGAAAATTGTTGGCGATGGTCAGATTGCCTACGGCCTGCAACGTGCCGCCGCCCATGAGCACCGTGCTGGTGCCGAGCGCGCTGGCGTTGGAAACCTGCACGGTGCCGGCCCCGATCACCGTGAAACCGCTATAGGTGTTGGCACCGGACAGTTGAAGCGTGCTCGATCCGGCCTGCACCACGTTAATGCCCGCGCCGCCGATGATATTGGAGATGCCGATAGTCTGGCCGGCATTGGCGACGTTGAAGATGCTGCCGCCGCCGGTGAAGGTTACATCCCCGCCGCTGATCGAAAACGATTTCGAATTGGCATTGAAGGTCCAGGAATCGGGGGTGATCGGCCCGAAGGTTACATTGACCGTGCTAGATCCCGTCGCGTCGAAAACGGCCGACTGGCCGCCAGAAATGGGCGCGCCAGTGGGGGTCCAGTTGTTGTTGTCGTTGTAGTCCGACGTGTTGGCGGGGCCGCCCCAGGTGGATTGCGCGTGAGCCGCCGGCACCGCCGCGAACGCCAGGCCAATGCCAAACAGCGGCGCAACCAAGCGCTGCCGCAGCCGTTTTTCCACGCCGGATGCCGATCGAAAAGCCACGCCCAAACCCCACTACCCCCAGCGCTCTCTGGCGCTGTCCGGGCACAACCTAGCATGGGGTTCCACCGTACAATTACGGTTTGGCGGGAATCCCTTGTTCTGGCTTCGGAAAATCGGCGTTTTCCGGACACACTGTGGTACCCGGGCAACGCTTAGGGCGCGGTCCTTCTCATCCAGCGCAAGGTCGTCGGCCGGGATCGCTCAGGCGTTCGGAGACGACTCGGCCGCGACCGTTAAAAGCTGCGAGCGGCGCACCCGTTCGCGATGCGCGGTGTAGAGACCGCTGGCGACGATGAAGCCGGCGCCGGTCACAGTGTAGACGTCAGGCACCTCGCCGAAAATCAGGAAGCCGAGGATGCTGACCCACAGCAATTGGGTGTAGGAGAACGGCGCCAGCACCGAGGCGTCGGCATAACGGAACGCCAGCACCACGATCCACTGTCCCGCGGTCGAGGCGACGCCGATGAAGATGCCGAAGGCGATGTCGTGCCAGCTCGGTGTCACCCAGACGAACGGCACCAGCGCCGAGAGGATGCAGACGCCCGCGATCGAGGAATAGGTCATCACGGTGATGGCGCGCTCGGTGCCGCTCATCATCCGCGTCATGATCAGCGTGCAGGCCCACGCCAGCGCCGAGACCAGCGGAAAGAACGCGGCGGGATGAAACGCTCCGGTGCCGGGACGCAGGATGATGATGACGCCGATCAGGCCGACGCCGGTCGCGATCCAGCGCCGCAGGCCGACTTTCTCGTTGAGGAACACGATCGACAACGCCGTGACGAGCAGCGGCGCAACGAAGCCGGTGGCGGAGGCTTCCGCGATCGGCAGGTACCGCAGGCCGGAGATGAAGAACAGCGACGAGGCCAGCACCGTCACGCCGCGCATCAATTGCAGGCTGGGCCGTTTGGTCGGCAGCG
Organism: Bradyrhizobium sp. JYMT SZCCT0428; assembly: GCF_018131075.1. GTDB lineage: Bacteria > Pseudomonadota > Alphaproteobacteria > Rhizobiales > Xanthobacteraceae > Bradyrhizobium. The sequence continues at coordinate 25,684 of NZ_JAFCLS010000016.1, forward strand.
CAAACAGCGGCGAGCCCGGCAGCATCGCGGGCATCATGATCATGGCGAACACCACGAAACGGATCCACGCGATCTCGATCGAAGGCAGCGTCGCGGACAGATATTTCGCGGTCACGTCCGAGATGCCGAGGAAGACCGTCGACGCCAGGATCAGCGCGATGCCCTTGAACGGACGATCGGCACGAGCGGGCGCTTTGGGGGTGGAGTACTTCTTCTCGGGCAACGGCAAAGGCGCGCTGTCCAGCCTGGCGGCTGCGGCGGGGGACGGTGTCACGGCAATCTCGAAAGCAATAATGATCGAATCGGGCGAGGCTCTAAAAAACGCCATTTGAGGGGGAACAACAAGGTCCGATAATGGGACACGGATATGCGCTGAGGGCGCGATTGCAACACTTTGTTAAGAACCGTGTTGCGCTACAGCGACCTCGTCATCCTCTTTCGTCATGGCCGGGCTTGTCCCGGCCATCCACGCCTTCCTCTCTTATAGAGACAAGACGTGGATGCCCGGCAGCGCAGACAAGTGTACGTAGTCTACGCCGGCAGACTACTATGGCCGGGCATGACGTAAAGTGAATTGCGTTCGCTACAGCATCGGCAGACCGCGCGGCTTCGGGCCACGCGGAAATGCGTTGTCGAGGGCTTCGATCTCGCTGGCGCTCAGCGTCAACTTCCCCGCCGCCGCATTATCCGCGGCATGATCCGCGCTCGCGGCTTTCGGAATGGCAAACACCGCTGGAATGCGCGTCAGAAACGCGAGCGCGATTTGCCGCGCGGTGACCCGGCGCGCATCGGCAATCGCCTGCAAGACCTGCCCTTCCCTGCTGTGCGGCGAGGGAAAATCATTGTGACCGAACGGTGAATAGGCGACGACGGCAACGCCGTGCCGTTCGCACCACGGGATGACAGCATGCTCGATCGCGCGCTCCTGCAAATGATAGAGCACCTGGTTGCAGGCGATCGTGCCCTCACCGGCGACCGCCAGCAGTTCGTTGAGATCGTCGGTGTCGAAATTGCTGACACCCCATGAGCGGATTTTTCCGGCTGATATCAACTGATCGAACGCCGCCACGGTGTCTTCAAGCTCATGGGATCCCCGCCAGTGCAGCAGGTAGCAATCGAGGTGATCGGTCTTCAGCCGCTTGAGCGATCGCTCGCAGGCGGCAATGGTGCCGCGACGCGACGCGTTGCTCGGCAGTACCTTAGAGACGAGATAGAGATCCTCGCGCTTGCCGGCGGCGATCGCCTCGGCGATCACGAGTTCGGCATCGCCATACATTTCAGCGGTGTCGATATGGGTCATGCCGACCTCGATACCGCGGCATAGTGCTGCGACCGCGCTTTTGCGGTCGCCCCGATCGATGTACCAGGTGCCCTGCCCGATGACGGACACTTCCGGGCCTTTGACGCCGAATTTTTTCTGCTTCACGATCGCCTCAACTTCTGATGTTGCCGACCAGACGAGGGCGGCGATGGACTTCGAGCGGGTTCTCGACCGGCAGAGCGCGCAGCCAATCGCGGAAGCTGGCGACCTCGGGACAGTCCGCGGTGCCTTCGGGCGCAATCAGCCAATCGCCCAAACCGGATCCCTCGTCAACGCGGTCGCAGCGATAGCCCGGATGGTGGCCAAGACCGCGGGCGATCAGCAGGTCGACTTTGCCCTCGACCAGTTCGTGCAGGCCGGCGGGCTGCAGCACCCGCAAGCCGATTTCCGCATGGGCGCTTCTAAACGCCGCCAGCTCCAGCCGGCGCAGGTCGAAGCTGCCATGGACCCCCAACTGCAGCAGCACCGCGCCGGCCGGCTTCAATTGCGAGGTCGCGTCCGCAATGCGACGAAAGCCGTCGGATATTTCGGGCAGATAGGCCTGGCCGGCCGCGGTCAGGATGAGCTGCTTATGCAGCCGCTCGAACAGGCGTACGCCGAGGCGCGCCTCCAGCGCTTTCACCTGCTGCCCGACGGCGGCAGGTGTCACATGCAGCTCGTGCGCGGCCAGTTTGAAGCTGAGATGTCGCGCGGCGGCTTCGAACGCGCGAAGCGCATTGAGTGGTGGAAGGGTGTAGGTCATCGCGCTGCAGTTTGTCACTGATAGGCCCTGGCCTTGCAATAGATTTTCTAGTGCTTGAGCGAAGGAACTATGCTTTGCGCCGACCTGATGTCCCCGGTTACGGTCGCATCGCAACACCAGGAGATCCCATGCCTCGCCGACTGGATCATCTCGTTATTTGCGTCCACAATCTGGCAAAGGCCGCGCTGGACTGGCAAACGCTCGGCTTTTCTCTCACGCCGACCGGTGTCCATCCCTTTGGAACCAGCAACCGTCTGGCGATGTTCGGGAATAATTTTCTGGAATTACTGGCCGTTACCGATGCTGGGACGGTGCCGCCAGCCGCGCCCGGCCACTTCAGCTTCGCCGCCCACAACCAGGTTTTTCTTCGCACCGGTGAAGGGATGTCGATGCTGGCCTTGCACAGCACCGACTCCCATGCCGAAGCGGCGCGCTTCAACGCGGCCCATATCGGCGCCTATGCGCCGTTCGATTTTGGCCGTGACGCGGTGCTGCCGGGCGGAGGCACGGCCCGGGTCGGATTTTCACTGGCCTTTGCCACTGATCCCTTGATGCCCGGGATTGCCTTCTTCACCTGCCAGCAACGCCATCCGCCGGAATTGTTCTGGAAGGCCGAATATCAGCACCACCCCAACGGCGCCTTGCGCGTGATCGAGGTCGTGATGTCGGCGCCGGAGCCGGCGCAGCACGGCGCGTTCCTCGAGCGCCTCACGGAGGGCGCCGCCGAGCTAGCGCCCGGGCGGTTGACGATCGGCGAGCGCGGCGACCGGATCACCGTGCTCGGCCCATCCGAGATGGCGCGCCGGTTGCCGAATTGCGCCATCGATGGTTCGCCACGCTTTTGCGCGGCGCGTCTGGCGGTCACCGATCTCGATGCGACCGGGCGAGTCTTGAAGAATAACGGTGTCGCTTTCGAGGTCATCGGCAATGTGTTGCTGACTTCGCCCGCCGCATCGCATGGCCTGGCTCTCGAGTTCGTCGAACAGGAGACTGCCTATGGCTGAGATTCACTCCTTTTACGAGCAGCATCGCGGGGCAATGGAGGCTGCGATGCGCCATCGCCTCGATCTTGCCGAACCGATGTTGTGTGAGCGCGCGCATCTATCCAATATTGACGGGATCAGGCAGGAGGTGATGGACGAATTCGAAATCGTGCTCACCCAAATGCCCTATGTCGGCGGCGCGGCAAGTCGCATGAGCGATTTCTTCATGCGTCTCATGGGCTTTATGGCCATCAGCCGGGTGCTCCGGCGGCGCGGCGTGTCGCTGCCCGTGATCGGCGAAATCGAGCGGGAAACCTACAAGGCGCAATTGCTCACCGTGCCCGAAGCGGAACGCCTCGCCTCGGGGCGTCAATTCATGTCGGCAGAGAATCAGGCTTTGCTGCGCGAGCAGGCTGCAAAAAGCCATCAGCGTAAATTTCCGGAAGATTTCGTCTACGATTTCGTCGAGCCGGATACCGGTGACAAGTTTGAATTCGGCATCAACTACAAGGCTTGCGGCTTCTGCAAATTTGCAGCTCGCCATGGAGATAAGGAAATCCTGCCGCACATTTGTGGGCTCGATTTCGACGCCTATGCCACGCGGGGCATCCAGCTGGAAAGGACACAAACGTTGGCTAGCGGCGCGAGCCACTGCAATTTCCGGTTTTCGCGGCTTCCGTCGGAGTAGGAACCGCCTAGCGTCGCAAAGTCTGTATCAGGGTCTTGTTATTGAGCTGCTGAAGAACGCTATCCAAGCGATCCTTAGTCACTAGGCCAATTCCTGTTCTGCCTACATACCTCTTCTCAGTTCGAGCGGGTTTGATCGTTTCCACCGTGAGGGGGTGAATCCCTTTGGTGTTTGGGTCAGTGTTAGGCACTCGCTTTGTAACTGCTGGGATGTGTACGGTTTCAAATATTCTCTCGAAATCGCCCTTCGTCATTTCTAGCATCGCTATGTCGAGCGAATGGGTTAGCTTTGTTTCGAACGCCAAAACCGACTTCGCCGTACCTCCACTAAAAATGAAGTTAGGTGTAGCACCGGCGTTGAGCGTTGTAAGAAATGCAAGAGAGTAACCAATCGACTTGTCCTTTCCATTAAAGGGAAGTAGTTGACCGAATTCCGAAGCCTGTTCCGCAGCTCGCTGTGCAGCAAGCTGACTCTCAAATACGCGTTCGATCCATTCCGCCAGTCCGAGATTTCCTTCGAGTAAAATTCCCACGTTTATTCCGCGGCAATGGTGGAGGGCCGCTTCTGCAAAAGCTGTATAAACATTGAACAGGCCTGTCCGTTTGGCGTTAAGGCTTGCTCCTGCGCCGAACTCGAGAGGACTAAGGCTGCCAAAGGGTCCGACCAACGACGACGCATTTGCGCCTCCAGTCGTATCTACCGCTAGTGACAATGTGACCCCGGCGGCCCAGCGACTCAAGTCAGGGAACACCTGCTTTCCGTACGGATCTCGTCTCTCACTTAGATTGCGATAAGCACGGCCGATCTCACATTTGACGCGCTCTTCTACTGCAGCTAGCGAAACTCCATCAGCTTGCTCAGTCGGAACGGTCGCGCACCCAGCCGCAAGCACGCAGCAAAACGCTGCAATGACAGGTTTAAACATAATAGGTATCCCCCAAAGCCGACAAAAGCTTCCACAACTTGCGGTAGATGGCAAGGCTTTAATTCAAATTGCAGCCGCGCTCCCTGTCGTTGCGAGCGAAGCGAAGCAATCCATTGGAAGGCAACGCAAGTGTGGATTGCTTCGCTACGCTCGCAATGACGTTGCGAGACCGAGCCTAGTTCGCCGCCACGGCCAATTGCTGCGGCGCGGCAGCCGGCGTGGTCTGCGCGATCAGCCGCTTCAACTCCGGAATGCAGGAGCCGCAATTGGTGCCGGCCTTCAGCTTGGCGCCGATGTCGGCCGCAGAGCGCGCACCGGCTGCGATTGTCTCGCAGATCGTGGTGCGGCCGACGCCGAAGCAGGCGCAGACGATCGGACCGGCATTGGCCAGGCCATCGATCGATTTGCCCGACAGCAGCATGCGGCGCTGGTCGTTGCTGAGCGCGTCGGCGGCAAACAGGCCCTTGACCACATTCCAGTCGCCAGCGTCCCGTGCCGGCCCGATGAAAAGGCAGGTCTCGATACGGTCAGCGGCAAAGGACGCCGCGCGATAGACGCCGCCGCCAAAGTCCTTGTATTCGGCGAGGTCATCGCCGGCGATGGCGCCGAGCCAGGACTGCCAGCCTCTGAGATCGGCATTGTCGGCGAGCAGATAGCCATAGCCGCCATTGACGGCGACGCGCGCCCACCAGGCATGATCGGGCAGTTCGAGCGGCATGCGCGACAATGCAAAACCTCGGAACACATATTCGTAAGGGGTGATCGAGGCCGGCGTCGCCTTGTTCTCGGGCTGGCCTGAAAACGGATCGGTGAGTGGTGCAACCAGCGATCCCACGCGTGCGCCGGTCGCCGTGACCGCGCTCCAGTGGATCGGCGCGAACAGCATGCCGCGCTGCTGGCGATCGCTGACGACAACGCGCAGCGTGCATTGTCCGTAATCGGTCGTGACCCGCGCGAAGTTACCATCGGCGACACCATGCCGTGCGGCATCGTCCGGGTGCACCTCGACATAGGGCTCCGGCAGATGCTGGCCGAGCCGCGGGCTCATCCCTGACCGGGTCATGGTGTGCCATTGGTCGCGGACGCGGCCGGTGTTCAGCCGCAGTGGGCGCGCGGCCGTGGTCTCGGTGCGCAGCGCGGGAGTCTCCGGTACGATAAAGCGGGCCTTCTGTTCGCTGGCGAAAAAGCCGCCTTCGGCAAAGAACCGCGCCTGCGGCTCGGCATTCTGGCGGATCGGCCATTGCACCGGCGCTATCGCGTCAAACGCTTCGTCCGACAGCGCCTGCAAGCCGCCGATGTCGAAATCGCGGCTACCTTCGTTCTCGAACGCCGAGAGTGCCGCGTGCTCGCGAAAGATATCGGCGGCTGATGCAAAATTGAACGCCGCGCCAAAGCCGAGCCGTTTTGCAATCTCGCCGATGATCCACCAATCCGGCCGCGCCTCGCCCGGCGCGGACAGGAATGCGCGTTGACGGGAGATGCGCCGTTCCGAATTGGTCACGGTGCCTGACTTCTCACCCCACGCCTGGGCCGGGAACAGCACCTGCGCGCCCGCATCGACGGTGTCGTTGGAGATCACGTTCTCGGAGACGACGAACAGTTCGAGCTTCTTCAGCGCCGCGCTGACGGCATCCGCGTTGGGCAGCGACACCGCCGGATTGGTGCCGATCACCCACAGCGCCTTGACCTCGCCGCGCGCGATGGCCTCGAACATCTGGACTGCTTTCAGCCCCTCATGGGTCGCGATCCGCGGCGCCTTCCAGAACCGGCGCACGCAGTCGATGTCCACAGGCGTAAAACCCATATGGGCCGCCAGCTGGTTGGCGAGCCCGCCGACCTCGCGGCCGCCCATCGCATTGGGCTGTCCGGTCAGCGAGAACGGCGACGCGCCCGGCTTGCCGATCCGACCCGTCGCCAGATGGCAGTTGAGGATCGCATTGACCTTGTCGGTGCCCTGCGCCGACTGGTTGACGCCCTGCGAATACATCGTGACCACGCGCGGCGTGCCGGCAAACATCTGGAAGAACGCCGCGACATCAGGCTCGGACAGGCCGGTTGCCAGCGCCGTCGCGCTGAGGCTGCCCGCCATGCTACGCGCCCGCGTCATCGCCTCGTCGAAGCCAGTGGTGTGGCGTTCGATGTAATCGCGGTCGAGCGCGCCGTTGTCGGCGAGGTGCACCAGCAAGCCGCTGAACAGCGCGGTGTCGGTGCCCGGCTTCAACCCCAGAAACAGATCGTCATCGCCGACCGTATCGGTCCGGCGCGGATCGATCACCACGATGCGGGCGCCGCGGCTCTGCTTGTTGACCAGCATGCGCTGGTACAGCACCGGATGACACCAGGCCGCGTTGGAGCCGACCAGCACCAGCAAATCGGCCTCGTCGAGATCCTCGTAACAACCCGGCACCGTATCCGAGCCGAACGCGCGGCGATGGCCGGCGACCGATGACGCCATGCACAGCCGTGAATTGGTATCAACGTTGGCGCTGCCGACGAATCCCTTCATCAGCTTGTTGGCGACGTAATAGTCTTCGGTCAGCAGCTGCCCCGAGAGATAGAAGGCGACCGCGCCGGGACCATCGCGCGCGATGATGTGCTGGAACCGGTGCGCGACATGGTCGAGCGCGTCGCTCCAGGCCACACGCTCCATGGTCCCATTGTCGCAGCGGATCATCGGATGCAGCAAACGATTTTCAAGGCCCAGCGTCTCGCCGAGCGCCGAGCCCTTCGAACACAGCCGGCCGAAATTCGCCGGGTGTTCGGGATCGCCCGAGATCGCCGCCCCGCCCCTTCCGTCCGGCGTCGCCAGGATGCCGCAACCGACGCCACAATAGGCGCAGGTGGTCTTGGTGGCGCGCAGATGGGGATCGACGGCGGTCATGCGAGGGGCCGGCTCATGCCGCCTCTGAACGGATCGCGAGCGAGCGGCCGAACATCATGTCGGCGCGAATGCGCGCGGTGGGCTGACGGGTGCGGATCAGTTCGAGATACCAGAGTGCGTCGCTGACATCGCCGATCAGCACCGCGCCGGTCAGCCTTCCGTCCGCGACCACTAGCTTCTTGTAGGTGCCGTAGTTGAGATCGCTGAGCACGATGGTCTCGGAGCCCTCAGTGCCCACGAAATCGCCCGCCGAGAACACGCTGACGCCGGAGACCTTCAGATTGGTCGCCACGATGCTGCCGCTATAAGAGGCGGCGCTGCCTGCGAGATGCCGCGCCAGCACGCGCGCCTGCTCGTAGGCCGGCTCGACCAGGCCGTAGCAGATGCCGCGGTGTTCGGCGCATTCGCCGATCGCAAAGATGTCAGGCGCGGCAGTTTGCAAATGGTCATCGACGACGATGCCCCGGTTGACGGCGATGCCGGCTTCTTTTGCCAGAGCGATATTTGGCCGGATGCCCGCTGCGAAGATCACGGCGTCGGCATCGATACGGCGGCCGTCCGTCAGTTCGACGCCCTCGACCCGGGTCTCGCCATGGATGCGCGCGGTATTGGCGTTGAGCAGGATCTCGATGCCCTTGCGTTCGACCAGCGATTTCAACAGTTCTGCGGCAGGCGCATCGAGCTGACGCTCCATCAGCCGGTCCATCAGATGAACCAGCGTCACCGGCGCGCCGGCCTTGGCGAGCCCGTAGGCCGCTTCGAGCCCGAGCAGCCCGCCACCGACCACCACCACGCGCTTCTTCTGCGCAGCCAGCGTCAGCAGGAGATCGACGTCGCGGCTGTCGCGAAACGTATGCACGCCGGCAAGATCGGCGCCTGATACGTTGAGCCGCAACGGCGACGAACCCGTGGTCAGGATCAGTTTTGAAAACGGGATGCTTTCCTCGTTCGCAATCTTGACTTCGCGCCGGCCGACGTCGACCTCGGTGGCCCGGCAGCCGTATTTCAGGGTAACGCCACGGTCGCGCCACCATGAAGCGGGCCGGAGCTCGATGTCATGCGAAGCGGTCTCGCCGGCGAGAACCGACGACAGCAGCACGCGATTATACGCAAGCCGCGGCTCGTCCCCGATCACGGCGATGGCGTAGCGCCCGAGCGCAAGCTTGGCCAGTTCGTCGACCAGACGGGCGGCAGCCATTCCGTTGCCGACAATAACCAGCGGTTCGCTCATGACGTATCCTCACTCGGCGGCTTCTGCGCTGCCGTAGGCTTCCGAAATCATGTAACCGGACAGTGTACCGTAGGCGGCGGTCCAGGCTGATGCCGTTTCCGGCGTCCAGGCGTCGCCGAGCCCCTTTTCGAGGGTCCACAGCAGGGCGCCGCCAACGACGGGATAGTGCTCGGCCTTTGCGCCGTAATCGACATGGCGCTTGGCGAGCGCGCTCGCGGCTGGGAGCACGGCTTCGAGGTTGGTCAGTCCGCCCACGACGACGGCGAGCGTCGCCATCAATTTCTTGCGCTGTTCGGTCATGTCGTCCGGAAACATTGCCCGGACGCCGGGGGCCACTTCAAACAGGCGGCCGTAAAACAAAACCGCCGCCTGCTCGGAAATCGGCGCGACCTTCGCGAAACTTTGCTGCACGAGTTTGACTTGCTCTGGCGTCATGTCGTTCTCCTGCCTCTTCCAAAGCCCTTGCCCCGTTCGGGAGCGAAATCCTTCGCCCCGGCGGGAGCGAAATCCTTCGCCCCTGGGGAGCAAAGCAAGAACTACGCCGCTTCGACGAAGCGATGCCGCTCGTACAGGAATTCGAGCACGCGCTGCCGGCACTTGAGGTAACCGGGGTTGGTTGCGAGCTCGAGCCGTTTGCGCGGACGGGCCAGCGGCACTTCCAGCACTTCGCCGATCCGCGCGCTTGGGCCGTTGGTCATCATCACGATGCGGTCCGACAGCAGCACGGCCTCGTCGACGTCATGGGTGATCATCAGGATGGTGTTGCCGAGCTTCTGGTGCAGCGCCATCACCGAGTCCTGCAGATGCGCGCGGGTCAGCGCGTCGAGCGCACCAAAGGGCTCGTCGAGCAGCAAAACCTTCGGCTCCATCGCCAGCGCCCGCGCGATACCGACGCGCTGCTTCATGCCGCCGGAGATTTCCGACGGGCGCTTGTCCTTGGCATGGGCCATCTGCACGAGGTTGAGATTGTGCATCACCCAGGCATCGCGTTCGCTGCGGGTCTTGCTCGAAGCGAACACCTTGTCGACGCCAAGGCGGACGTTTTCATAGACGGTCAACCAGGGCAGCAGGCTGTGGTTCTGGAACACCACTGCGCGATCCGGTCCCGGCGAATTGACTTCGCGGTTTTCCAGCAGCACGCAGCCATTGGTGCAGTCGGTAAGGCCGGCCACGATATTGAGCAGCGTGGACTTGCCGCAACCGGAATGGCCGATGATCGAGACGTATTCGCCCTTGTCGATCGTCAGGTTGATTTCCTTCAGCACCTCGGTCGTGGCATTGCCGCGGGTGAAGGTCTTGTCGATGTGGTCGAGCTTCAGATAGGCCTGCATGATATGTTCCCTTCAGCCTGCGGAAGTGCCGCGGGTCACGATCTTGCCGAGGCCCGCGATCAATCGATCGAGCACGAAGCCGATGATGCCGACATAGAACAGCGCGAGGATGATTTCGCTGATGTGCGAGGAGTTCCAGGCGTCCCAGATGAAGAAGCCGATGCCGACGCCGCCGATCAGCATCTCGGCCGCGACGATCGCAAGCCAGGACAGGCCGATGCCGATGCGCAGGCCGGTGAAGATGTAGGGTGCGGCGGCCGGGATCATGATCTTGCCGAAGAACTCCAGCGGATTGAGCTGCACCACGGCGGCGACGTTGCGGTAATCCTGCGGAATGTTGCGGATGCCGACCGCGGTGTTGATGATGATCGGCCACACCGAGGTGATGAAGATGACGAAGATCGCCGAGGGCTGACCGTCGCGGAACGCGGCCAGCGACAGCGGCAGCCACGCCAGCGGCGGGATGGTGCGCAGCACCTGAAACAAGGGATCGAGCCCGCGCATCGCCCAGACCGACTGGCCGACCAGCGTGCCGAGCGCGACGCCGACGATTGCGGCGATCGAATAGCCGAGCGCGACGCGCTGCAGACTTGCGGACAGGTGCCAGAACAGGCCCTTGTCGATGCCGCCGCGATCGAAGAACGGATCGAAGATCAGTTCCTTGGTGTCCTTGAACACGCGCGAGGGCGGCGGCAGGGTGGAGCCGGCGCGTTGGCAGACCAGCTCCCAGAACAGCATCAGGAGCGCGATCACGATCAGCGGCGGCACGACGCGCACCGCGGCGTCCTTTGCCATCTTGCTGTATTTTTCGGCACGCGGCGGACGCTTCGGCGTCATCGTCACGACCGGGGTGGCAACCGGGGCTGAAGCTGCAGGTGTCTTGGGCGCAACAATCGCAGTGGCGGGCTCGGTCTTGATCGCAGGCATATTCATGGGAAATGCGTCTCCGTTTTCAAATGGCAGGCCGCACGCGAAGGCGTGCGGCCTCGCCTCAATCAGACTTCAACACGCTTGATGGACAGGGACTTCAGATAGGCGGCCGGATTTTCCGGATCGAACACCTTGCCGTCGAAGAAGCTCTCCTTGCCGCGCGACTTGGAAGCCGGGATGTCGGCAGCGGCGACACCCATCGTCTTGGCGGCCTCTCTCCAGAGATCCTCACGGTTGACCTTGGCGATCAGCGCCTTGGTGTCGAAGCCCGCGTCATACTTGCCCCAGCGGATGTCCTCGGTGAGGAACCAGAGATCGTGGCTCTGGAACGGATAGGAGGCATGATCGCGCCAATATTTCATGATGTGCGGCGAGTTCTCGACCACCTTACCGGGAATGCCGTAGTCGAACTTGCCTGCCGAGCGGTCGTAGACGTCCTCGACCGGGCAATTCATCCACTGCCGCTTGCCCATGATGGTCGCCAGCTCTTTCTTGTTCTCGGCCTTGTCGGCCCATTGCTGCGCCTCCATCACCGCCATCAGGATCGCCTGGGCGGCCTTCGGATATTTGTCGACCCAGGCCGCACGCATGCCCAATGACTTCTCTGGATGCTTGGCCCAGATTTCACCGGTGTTGACCGCGGTGTAGCCGATCTTCTGATTGATCAACTGCAGGTTCCACGGCTCGCCCACACAGAAGCAGTCCATGGTGCCGACCTTCATGTTGGCGACCATCTGCGGCGGCGGCACCACGATGGTTTCGATATCCTTGTCGGGATCGATGCCGCCGGCGGCGAGCCAGTAGCGGATCCACAGATCGTGCGTGCCGCCCGGGAACGTCATCGCAGCCTTGACCGATTTGCCGGCCGCTTTCTTTTTTTCCAGCGCGATCTTGAACGGCGCGGTGTCGACGCCGAGCTTGAGATCGGCATATTCGTTGGAAACGGAAATGCACTGGCTGTCGAGATTGAGCCGCGCCAGGATGTACATCGGCGTCGGCTGATTGTTCTGCGTCACCTTGCCGGCCGAGATCAGATACGGCATCGGGGTCAGGATATGCGCGCCGTCGATGCCGTTGCCTTCCGAACCCAGCACCAGATTATCTCGCGTCGTGCCCCACGACGCCTGCTTGGCGACCTCGACGTCAGGCATGCCATACTTGGCGAACAACCCCTTGTCCTTGGCGACGAATAGCGGCCCGGCATCGCTCAACGCGATGAACCCGAGCGTCGCCTTGGTCACTTCAGGCCCCGCCCCTTGCGCGAAGGCGCCGGCCGGGAAATTCAGCTTGGCCGCTGGGAGCAAGGCCGCCGTTCCGGCGGTCGCCTTCAGGAGCTGACGCCGGCTGAGGCCTTTCGGGGTCGGGTGGGTGGGCTTCGTCATCGGTATTCGCTCCTTTGCGTGTGAATGGGCCGTCCGATTGGCGTCGCGCACGGGGGCGCAAAAAGGCGCGTTCCGGGGAGGCCCCGGAATGGCGGCGATTCAATTCGGATGAGTGGTCTCAAGGGACGGCATCAATGGCGTCGGCACTAGCTATTCAAGCTTCGTGCCAAGCCCTTTTCAGCGCAAAAAGTATAATTATTTCAAATAATTGATGGTCCGGCGAGGTGACGCCGAAGGATAGCTAGTCGCATTCTAAATTTGCGATTCGCTCAATTCTTGTGCGGCGCACAAGAATTGAGCAGACACAAAAACAGGGGCTTCAGGCGTGCTCGGTGGCCTTGTCAGTCGCCTTGTCAGTGGTCTCGGCCATCATCGGTTTTGGGGCGGCGCCATCGCCCGGTTTCATCCTGAATTCGTAGCTCATCAGGTGCCACGGTGCGGCCGCCGGCTTGCCGTCCGGCATGACCGCGTCGGTTCGTTTCTCGATCTTCGCGACCAGCTCATCCTTGACCCCGAACACGACGTCGGAATCCAGGTACTTGTCGCCCTCCATGAACACATGCGTGATCAGAGGCTGATAGCCCGGTGCCGCGACCAGGAAATGGACATGCGCCGGCCGCATCGCGTGGCGGCGCACCCCAATGATCATCTCACCGACCGGACCGTCGGTCGGGATCGGATAGCTGCACGGCAAAATGGTGCGGAAGAAGAACCGGCCATCGGCATCGGTGACGAAGCGCGCCCGCGATGAGGGTCCCTCGGTGGCATAGGACGCCTTCTGTGAATCGTAATAGCCCTCGTCGTCGGCGTGCCAGATATCGACGGGAACATTCGCCAGCGGCTTGCCCGTAAGGTCGGTGACACGGCTCTGCACGAACATCCGCTCGCCCGGCAAATTGGCCGAGACATCGGTGCCGTGCGGCATCACCTTGTGCTCACCGACATAGAACGGCCCGAGCACGGTGGTCTCGGTGGCGCCTTCGCGTTCACGATGATTGACGGCGTCGACCAGCATCGAGACCCCGAGCACGTCGGAGAGCAGAATAAACTCCTGGCGGATCGGGGTGCACTTCTGACCGGTCCGGGTCAGGAAATCGATCGCGTATTCCCATTCCTCGAAGGTGAGATCGGTCCGGCTGACATAATCGTGCAGCGATTTCACCAGTTCCTGCAGCAGGAATTTCGCCCGCGGATCCGGCGTGTCTTCGAAGCTGCGGATCACGGCGGCAGTCAGTTCGGTTTCGTTGAATTGGGGCATTTTGGCTGTCCTGCGGGGTGCATGGTGGCTCGGTCAAGCCTACACTACCGTACCGCTCGGGGTAAGCGCAGGCGGTTGGAACGGGGCACACTTTTCGGCTATCAAGGCTCCCTCGCCAGCCGGAGTTCAGCCCCGATGTTAGCCCCCACCCCCGCCTCGCCCGAGTCTGCCGGAATGTCCAAGCCGGCGCTTGACCGTCTCGAGAACCATCTCAAGCAGCGCTACATCGACGCCGGCCGCTTCCCGGGAACGCAGGTCCTGATCTACCGCCGCGGCAAGGTCGTGCACTCGACCGTGCAGGGCTTTGCCGATATCGAGCGCAAGGTCCCGGTGAAGGACGACACCATCTTCCGCATCTATTCGATGACCAAGCCGATCACGAGCGTGGCCTTCATGATGCTGCTCGAGGAGGGCCGCGTCGCCCTCGACGAGCCCGTCCATAAATACATTCCGGAATGGAAGAACCTCGGCGTGTTCCAGGCCGGCACCTTCCCGGCGTTCCTGACCCGGCCGCCGTCGCGGCCGATGCTGATCGTGGACCTGTTGCGGCACACTTCGGGTCTTACCTATGGCTTCCAGCAGCGCTCCAATGTCGACGCCGCCTATCGCGAGAACAAGATCGGCGAGGTCATCAAGGCCGGCACGCTGCAAAGCATGATCGAGGACCTCGCCAAAATCCCGCTGGAATTTTCGCCGGGCGAAGCCTGGAACTATTCTGTCGCCACCGACGTGGTCGGCTATCTGATCGGCAAGATCAGCGGCATGCCGTTCGAGCAGTTCCTGAAGGAACGCATCTTCAATCCGCTCGGCATGAACGACACCGACTTCTTCGTGCCGGCGGACAAGGCGCATCGGTTCGCGGCGTGCTATTCGGCCGGCGTACAGATCGGCATGGCGGCCGGCGAGGCCACATTGAAGCTGCAGGATGACCCGGCTACGAGTTCGTTCCTTACCCCGCCCTCGCTCGTCTCCGGCGGCGGCGGATTGTGCTCGACCGCGGCCGACTATCTCACCTTCTGCCGGGCGCTGCTCAATGGCGGTGAGCTTGGCGGCGTCAGGCTGCTCGGCCCGAAGACGCTGAAGCTGATGACATCGAACCATCTGCCCGGCGGGTTGGACCTGCCAGGCATGTCGCGCTCGCTGTTCAGCGAAGCTACCTATAACGGCATCGGCTTCGGTCTCGGCTTTGCCGTCACCATGCATCCGGAGCAAACGCTGATTCCCGGCAGCCCAGGCGAATACAACTGGGGCGGTGCGGCGACGACGTCGTTCTTCATCGATCCCGCGGAAGAACTGATCACGATCTTCATGACGCAGGTGCTGCCGTCGAGCGCCTATCCGCTGCGTCGCGAGCTGCGCACCCTGGTGTATTCGGCGATCACCGACAGCAATCTCTAGAGCAGTAACTCAGTCCCGCGGCGGCCACCGCGGGACTGGATTTCGATTACTTCAACATCTCCGGCACGATCAGGCGCGGCAGGAACAGCGATACGCTGGGAAAGATGATCAGCGCCGCCAGCACCAGCAACATCGGGATCAGCATGATCACGGTGTCCTTGAGCGCATAGCGCAGCCGCACCCCCGCGATCGAGCAGGCGATCATCAAGCATAGCCCATAAGGCGGCGTCACCAGCCCGAACGCCAACGAGACGATCGAGATGATCGCGAACTGCACGGGGTGCAGATCGACCGACCGCGCCAGCGGCTCCAGCACGGTGCCGACGATCACGATCGCCGGAATGGCGTCGAGGAAGCAGCCGACCACCAGGAAGCAGAAGGCGATGAAGAAGCCCGCCGCGATCGGCCCCATGCCCCAGGTCGAAACGTTGGCGAGCAGCCCCTCCGGTATCTTGTAATAGGCGAGCAGCCAGCCGAATGCGCTGGCCGTGCCGACGCAGAACAGCGCGACCCCGGCGAGGCGCCCGGTGTCGAGCAAGGCCCTGTACAGCTCCTTCGCGCCGGTTTCCCGGTAGAAGAAAGCCGAGAGCGCGACCGAATACAGCACCGCGACACAAGCGGACTCGGTCGCCGTGAACCAGCCGAGCAGAATGCCACCAACGATGATGAACGGCGTTATCAGCGCCGGAATCGAGCGCCAGATCGAGCAACGCATCTCCACCCAGCTCGATTTTGGATAGGTCGGATAACCGCGGCGCACCGCATAGACGTGCACGGTCACCATCTGCGCGCCGGCAATCAGCAGTCCCGGAACGATGCCGGCGAGATACATCGCCGCGATCGATGTCGAGATCAGCCCGCCCCACACGATCATCAGGATCGACGGCGGGATGATGACCGCGAGCACCGCCGACACCGCGGTAATGGCGATGGAGAACGAGAGGTCGTAGCCCTCCTTGGTCTGGGCGTCGATGAAGATCTTGGACTGGCTCGCCGCATCCGCGGTCGAGGAGCCGGAGATTCCGGCAAAGAACACCGACAGCACGACGTTGATCTGCGCCAACGACCCCGGCCAGTGCCCGACCATCGAACGCGACAGCGCCACCAGGCGGTCGGTAATGCCGCCAATGCTCATCAGGTTCGCGGTCAGCAGGAAGAACGGCACCGCCAGCAAGATGAAGGAGTTGTAGGCGTTGAAGGTTTCCTGCGCGAGCATCATCGCGGACAGCCGCGGCTCGATCAGCAGGATCGGCAGGCAGGCGAGACCGAGCGCAAAGGCGACCGGCACGCGGATGATCAACAGCCCGATGAAGGTGCCAAACAAAACCAGCGCGGCATCGCCGGAGGAGAGAACGCTGCCAGTCATCGCTCAGTCCCCATCAGGATCCGCGTTTCGTCGACGATCTGCTCGCCCGCGAACGCGATCCAGGTGAAGCCTGCCACCGGCCATGCGACGTGAATCAGCCAGAGCGGCAGATCTGCGAGCTCCGATGTCCTGTTCCAGGCAAAGCGCGTGAACTCGATGCCCGCCCACACGAACACCACCGCCAGCGCCAGGATGCCGAGGCGCGCCAGGATCCGTACCAAAGCCTCGGAGCGCCGCGACAAATCCGGCCACACATCGACCTCGAAATGCTGCGCCTCCCTGACGCCGACCATGGCCCCGATCATGATGGTCCATATGAACAGGAACCGCGCCATTTCCTCGGTCCAGATGTAGGACGGGATGAAGGGCGTATAGCGCGAGATGATCTGCAGCGTGACGGGAATGACCAGGATGCCGACGCAGGCGGCGAGCAGGATTTCCAGCAATTTGCCATAGGCGCGCGTTAGTCGCCGCCAAAGCGACGGATTGAAATCGATCGGCAGTTCGGTCATTGGCGCCCCCGCGCGGTAATACTCATCAAACGGGGCAAGCGGTGAAGCTTGCCCCGAAACTCCGGTCTGCGACGCAGCCCTAGGCGATGTTGATTTTTTCGAAGATGCCCTCGGCGCCAATTTCCTTGGCGTAGGTAGCCATCACGGGATCGGCGAGCTTCTTCATGGCGTCGCGCTCCTGGAACGGCACGCGCTTGAGCTTGCCCGCCTTCTCCAGCGCGTCGAGCTTGATGACTTCCTCGCTGGACTCGAGCTTGCGGCCGAAATCACCGGCCTCCTTGCCCGCTTTCATGATCGCGTCCTGCAGATCCTTGGGCAGGGTCTTGAGCGTCTTCACCGAGAAGCAGATCGGCCGGATCGAGACCGCGTGCTCGGTCAGATTGAGGTGCGGCGCCACTTCGTAGAACTTCATCGCCTCGACGCCGGCGGCTTCGTTCTCGCCCGCGGCGATCACGCCATTCTGGATGGCGTTGTAGACTTCGTTATAGGCGATCACCGTCGGGCTCATGCCGACGGCTGCGAACGTCTTCGACCAGATCGGCGCACCCTGCACGCGCACCTTGAGGCCCTTGAGGTCGGCCAGATTCTTGCACGGCTTGTTGGCGAAGATGTTGCGGATGCCGCCACCGGAATAGCCGACCAGCACCACCTCGGCCTTCGCGGCGACTTCGTCGGCGATCGGCGCCAGGATATTCGCTTCAACGACCTTGTTCATGTGGTCGATGCCCTTGAACACAAAGGGCGCATCGATGAACGGCGCCGCCTTGGCGAAGGTCGACATGTGGGCCGGCGAGACGATGCCGTAATCGACCGCCTTGCCCTGCGACATGTACTCGAAATACTGCTTCTCGAGACCGAGGGACGAGTTCTTGTGCAGCGTGAAATTGACGGGCTTGCCGTAATACTTTTTCACCAGCTCTTCGAACCGAACCAGCGCCTTGGTAAACGCGTGGTCGTCGTTGAACTGCACGGCGCCGTTCAGCGTGACGGGCGCCTGCGCCCTCAAAATGGACGGCATTCCAAGAACGCCCGCGGCCGCTGTCGCACCGAGCCCAGCCAATACTGTTCTGCGCTTCATGTTGTCCCCTCCCTGAGCCCCGCCCTTGTACCGGGTCGTGGGCTTTGCCGACGTTGCGGCTTGCAATTTTCGGAGCGTATTCAAAAGAGCGCTGCGATGGAAGCTAATTCCAATGCGCGGATCGAACAGCACAGTACTGCAGCGAACGCAATGATGCGGCGCACCACGCAGGCCGCCGCTCCGCCGGTCACCAACGCGAAATCGGACTAAAATCCTTGGCGGATGCCGGCTGCTTCTCCTATGCTCGCGGCGGTTGGGCGCCGATCCGGGACGAGCATTGCCAAAGCTTTCACTGCCGATGCGTCTCGTCCTACTGGTGGCGGGAACCACGCTGCCGCTGATCATTTTCGCGGCCGGCATCGTTTTCAATAATTACGTCCAGGACCGCAAGGACACGCAGCGCGTGCTCGAAACCGTACGCGGCATCCGCCTCGTGCTCGACGCCGAAATGCAGCGCATGACCGGCGGGCTCCAGGTGCTGTCGCTGACCAACGCGCTGCGGGACCGCGACTTCGACGGTTTCCGCCGCATCGCTACCGGTTTCCTCGAACAATACGGCAGGGACGGCGTGGTGCTGGTGGCGGACCGCGAAGGCCGCCAGTTGTTCTCCTCGGTCACGACTGACACCGCCACGCTTCCGCTGCGCAACAACCTCGACATTGTCGAGAAGGTCTTCGCGACCAAGCGTCCGCAATACTCGAGCCTGTTCACCGGCGTGGTCAAGAAGGGGCTGATCGTGACGGTCGAAGTGCCGGTCATTCGCGACGGCGAGGTGATCTACGACATCTCGTTCAGCCCGCCGATCGAGATTTTCCAGGACATGATCGAAAAGCAGCTTCCGGGCAAGGACTGGACGATTTCGATCTTCGACGGCGAAGGCACCAATTTCGCGCGTGTACCGAACCCGCAGAACACCATCGGCCAGCGGGCATCGCCGTCGCTCTATGCGGAGCTGGTCCGCAAACCCGAGGGGACCTTTGCGACCGTGTCGCTCGAAGGCGTGCCGCTGATCACCGGCGTTGCGCGCTCCTCGCTCACCGGCTGGACGGTCGCCGGCGGGATTGCGGAAAGCTCGCTGGTCGCCCCGTTATGGCGCAATCTGGCGATCACCAGCGTGATCGGTGGCGTGCTGCTGCTGGTCGGCCTTGCCTTTGCGGTGCGGATGGCGACGGCGATTGCCCGCGGCGAGATGCTGCACGATCTGCTGATCGACGAACTCAACACGCGTCAAGAATACGCTCGCGATCCTGCAGTCGATCACCACCCAGACCTTCCGCAGCGCCAGCCGGGCCGAGCGCGAGAAATTCGAGGGCCGGCTGGGTGCGCTCGCAGAAGCGCATAATTTGTTGAGCCAGGAGAAATGGCAGGGCTCCGAGTTGCAGGACGTCATCGCACGGGTTCTCAAACCCTATCTGCTGAGCAATCCGGATCGGGTGCGGATGTTCGGACCGTTGGTGCCGCTATCGCCGCGGCTCGCCGTGGTGCTGTCGATGATCGTGCACGAGATAGCGACCAACGCCGCAAAATACGGTGCGCTGTCGAACGACAGTGGAACCGTTGCGCTGGATTGGGAGATCATCGCGCAAAGCGATGGCCGCAAACTTCGGATGATCTGGACCGAATCCGGCGGGCCGCACGTTTCTGCGCCGGTGCAGCGCGGTTTCGGCTCGCGCCTGATCGAGCGCAGCGCGCGAGACCAGCTCGGCGGCGAAGCCACCGTCGACTTTCTGCCGCGCGGCGTCGTCTGCACGGTGACCGCGGCGCTCGAGCAGGAGACTTGAGCGGACAGCGATTTCGACTCCGACGAGCCGCGGCGCGTGTTCGAAGAGCCTGGCGGATGTCACTGCAGGCTGGAGCCGGGATGGGGTTGCCCGCAACCAAAGAGCGACAACGAGTCGCACCGGCCAAGCGCCGTGCAGTTCGACCGGTCGGGGAGTTTTTGCGCTGGCCTATCGGGCTGAAGGCAGCGCTTACTTGATGAGCTTCAGATAAGGCGGCAGCCGCGGGCCTGGTTCGGCCTTGGCGCTTTGCGCAGCCTGAGCATCCGTCACCATCAGGTCGCACAATGCCTTGAGTTCGGAATCGGTCACCCGATGCAGTTCCATCCGAAGCTCGAGAATGGCCAGTGATAGCAATCTTGCGGTCTCCGGGCTGGCCTTATCCATCAGAAACGCCCGGCATTCCTCCAGCGTTGCGAGGAGCGACAGCAATCGTTCTTCTGAATGGGCCGCCGGCATTTTATCAGTTCCTGAGCTTGCAAGGTAGATTGGAGGCGGTCCGGATCTTCGCTTCATGAGCCTCTCCACGAAAAGGCACCCAAAATAATTCGGCCACTGTCACGCAATGGATCGTGTGAGAGCCTGACCTGATGATCCAGAACTTTTACTCAATTGTCCAGCGCGCTATCGATTTGAAAATCGTATCGACCGTGCTGTATTTTTCTAAATATCACGGTTGAAGCATGCGCGTGATACAAGCCACGGGAAGTCTTCGTGTAGACCTGAAGGGGTAATTCATCGGCCCACAACCCGCCACAAATATCCGTAGAAGTACCGGGTACACAGGCGCTACACGGTAAGTATGCTCCCAGAATCTGTGGCAAGTGAACTCGCGGTGGTTGTAGTTTGTCGAATAGTTTGCCAAATGTAAGAGTGCGGGGTTTTGCTAAATTATGCCCCGGGCGCCAATGGCTGGAGGCAGCCGACGGCGCCGGTATCAGGGTGTTTCCAATACGCAAATGCGTTTGGCTACCATCCCGCAATCACTCGATATCACGTGGTTCTAACGACGAACTCACGACCCTGACGAACTTAACGCGGTAAATGCGGATGAACCCCTGGCCTAATCGCTCAGGGTTTCCCGATCGAAGGACGGTAAAACCAGAATGAAAACATCAGCAGCAAAGAAGATGAAGCAGCGCAGTGCCGGCAAACCCGACATTGAATTGGGCAAGCGGATTCGCCTGCGGCGTGTTGAGCAGAAGATCTCGCAAGCAGAGCTTGGCGACAAGCTCGGCGTCAGCTTCCAGCAGGTCCAGAAGTACGAGAAGGGCGTCAACCGTGTCGGCGCAGCTCGTCTTCAGCAGATCGCTACCGCGCTCGATGTGCCCGTCACCTTCTTCTACGACGGCGACGGCAAGGCGCGTGAGGTCGAGAGCCTGCTGTTCCTCGACAGCGCTTTCAGCCTGCGGTTGTTGCGCGCCTACAGCAAGATCAAGGACCAGACCGTACAACGTCAGCTGGTGTCCTTGATGGAATCGATCGCAGCGAACGAAGACTGATCGGTTGCCTGGTGTTTTCGCGCGGACCGGGGCCGGTTCGCGCGAAGAGCACGCGCGAAAAAGTATGCGTCCAAAAAAGTACGCGTCAAAAAAATACGCCGTGAATCACTACGCCTCCAACAAATCCGCCCCATCGACAAACAGAGCCCGGTTGTGACTCCGTCAGAACCGAAACGGCTCTAGCTTCCGGCGCCGCGCACACGATCGATCAGCCCAAGCGGATCGTCCGGTACCCGAACGCCCCGCCAGGCCACGTGCTGGTCCGGCCGCGACAAAACCAGACCCGACAGCACCAGACCGTTGCCATCATCGGTGGCAAGGCCCGCTCCCTCGACATCGAGCACGCCGAGCGGCACCCCCCTCACGCGAGCCGCCGCTTCGAGCGCCGCGACGTCGGCGGCTGAATCGAACCTCAACAGCGTAAACCCCTTGCCCATGGCGTCGTAAATCGAACTGCCATCGGCGCGCCGGAAATGCGGCGTGCGGCAGCCCGGGACCGTCGAGGGCGTATAGAGGCTCATCGTGTAGGCCGGAGCCTTAGCGCCGTCATAGGCGATGATCGGCGAGCGATCGTAATAGGTGCCGAAGTTGAGGCCGGCGCAGGCATATTGCTGGACGTTGATCTCATAGGTGAGCCGGCCGATTTCTTCGCGCACGCGCTCGCCTTCCGGACCCGCCGCCTCGATGTCTGCCGGCACCGACCCGCGGCGGCGAATTTCGGCTTCCGCATGCGACATCGCAAACCGTGACACCTGGCTGGTGATCGGCCAGCGTTCCGCCTCATAGGCGTCGAGGATGGAGGGGGGCGCCCAGCCTTTGAGATGAGCCGCCAGCAGCCACGACAGGTTCATGGCGTCCGCAATCCCTGCGTTCATGCCGTAGCCGGCATAGGGCACCCAGATATGCGCGGCATCGCCGGCAATGAAGGCGCAGCGATCACGAAACTTGCTGGCGATCAGTCGGCGGCCATACCAGTCTTCCTTTGAGAGGATCTCATAGTTGAAATCATCGTCCACGCCGAGGATGGTACGCAGGCAGGCATCGCGGTCGACCTCGTCGAAACCGCCCTCGTCCGGCTTCATGTAATTATGCACCAGCCAGCGCTCGCGGCCGTCGATCGCATACACCATGCCCGAGCGGCGCGGGTTGATGGCACCGGTGCCCCACGCCCGCTCACTCTGCTGACGATCGATCAGCCGGGGTGCGCGAATGTAGGTGGACTGCACCCGCTGGATCACGGCATCGCCGGACAATTCGGCGCCGATCGCCTTGCGAACGATCGAGCGCGCGCCGTCGCAACCGATCAGGTAACGGCAATTCACTGTTCTCACGGCGCCGGTGTCGAGGTCACGCAAATTGATACGCGCGCCGGCGTCTTCCACCACGACGTCTTCGACCGAGGTCCGGTTGATGATGCGGATGCGCGATTGCGCCGTCGCATGCTCGAACAGAATTGGCTCCAGAAAAATCTGGTTGATGCGGTGTGGCGGCTCCGGCGTCGGCCAGTTGCAGTCGGGTCCGTCGGTTGCCGTGAAGCGGTCGCGCCGGCACGGGATGCGAATCCGCGTCAGCTCCTGCCCTGTAAACGAGGTGCGGTAGCTGATGTCGTGCGGATAATCCGCCGGCAATCCGGCATTGCGGATTGTTTCGGCGAGGCCCAGCCGGCGGAAGATCTCCATGGTGCGGGCAGCGACGTGATTGCATTTCGGCTCCGGCGGCGCCGCAGGCGCCCGCGTTTCCACCACCGTCACGTCGACGCCCCGCCACGCCAGATCGATCGCAAGGGTGAGCCCGACCGGTCCAGCGCCAACGATCAGCACATTGGTTTCATTCATGCCGGACACGGACCGTGCGCTTGTAGAGGAGCCATTAAAGAAGACTTTCTGTTATTCGAGTTCGGCGCCGGAGTTCCTGACGATCACGGCCCAGCGTTCGACTTCGGTCTTGATGTAAGCTGCAAAACTGTCCGGTGTGGATGGTGGCAGCGGCTCCAGCGAAAGCTTTATCAACCTCTCCCGCGTTGGCGGGTCAGCCATCAGCTTCGCCAGTTGCGCCGCCAATGCATCGACGATCGGCCGCGGCGTGCCCGCCGGCGCGACCACGCCCTGCCAGGCCACCAGTTCAAAGCCGGCGAGACCCGCTTCGGCAAGGGTGGGAATATCAGGCGCAATCGAAACGCGCTTGGGCGTGGTCACACCGAGCACCCTGACCTTGCCTTCGCGGATCTGTTGCAGCGCCGGCTGCAGATCCACCACCATGAAGGGGATGTGCCCCGCGATCACATCGAGCATCGCCGGCACACTGCCGCGATACGGCACGTGGCGGACATCGATTCCGGCTGATGACTTCAGCATTTCGGCTCCGAGATGTTGCGGGCTTCCATTGCCGGCAGAGCCGTAGCTGAGGCCCGGTTTTGATTTGGCGTAGGCGATGAACTCCGGCAGCGTCTTGGCAGGGATCGTCGGATTGATGATCAGCGCGAAGGGCACGCCGGCCACAAGGCCGATCGGCGCAAAGTCCTTTGTCGGGTCATAGGGTAATTTCCTGTACAACGCCTTGTTGATGGCGAGCGTGGTCGAGGTCGCCATCAGCAGCGTGTAGCCATCGGGCTCGGACTTTGCGACCAGATCCGCGCCCAGCGTCGTACCGGCCCCCGGCTTGTTCTCGACAATGACGGTCGCATCCAGGCCGCTCCTGAACTGGTCGGTGACCAGCCGGCCAAGCAGGTCGGTGGTGCCGCCCGGCGGATACGGCACGATCATCCTGATCGTCCGGTTCGGATAGGCCGCCTGAGCCTGCGCCGGCGAAACGGCCAGCCAGGCCAGCCCGCCGCCACATCCCGCAATCGCTTCCCGGCGCGTCAGCGGCATGCATTCCTCCCGAGAGTCGTTCTTCTTGTCTGTTGCGAACCACCATAGCACGCCACAGCGAAAACGCATGGCAGGATTGGGCGTGATTCCAGACCTTGCCCGGGATCGCCGAACCGTGGCACGACAGCCGAAAACTAGATCGGGTTTTCGGGAGGCGACCATGATGATCCTTCACCACGGCTCGCGCTCGAGCGCATCGCGCCGGGTGCGGCTGTGCCTCGAGGAGAAGGGCATCGCATATGAAGGCCACGTCGTCGATATGGCCGCCATGGAACATCATTCGCCGGAATATCTGAAGATCAACCCGCTCGGCGTGATCCCGACCCTGATCCATGACGGCCAGCCGCTGCATGAGAGCGGAACCATCTGCGAATATCTCGACGAGACCTTTCCCGATCCGCCGCTGCGACCGGACACACCCTATCAGCGTGCCGAGATGCGAAACTGGATCCGGCATATCGACGGACTGATCGGCAATCTCATCATCTTCAACTGGCGGCACCATCTGCAGAAGACAGCATCGCAATGGACCGATGCGGAACTGGCGGAAAAGCTGAAGAACATCCCGAGCAAGGAGCGGCAGGAAGCCTGGCTGCGGGTGGCTAGAAAACCGTATACCGAGGAAGAGCGCGACGCCGCGCGGGCCAGGCTGGTGGCACTCCTCGACAAGATGGAAGAGGCGCTGAAGCCTTTCGGCTGGCTCGCCGGCAAATCTTACTCGATCGCGGACATCGCGGCGGCGCCCTTCGTCAAACGCATCGACGAGGAGATAGCGCCGGATGAAATGATTCCGAAGAAACATCCCCGCGTCGCAGACTGGTGGATTAAGCTGCAGGCGCGACCGGCCTATGCGCGCGCCGATTTCGGCCCCTTTGTTACCTCCTGAACCGGACTGGAACCCGACCGATGCTAGACGTTCCCAAGAACACCGAGAAATCCTACGCCGACGGCAAGATCCTGCAGAGCGTCAGCGACGGCGTCGGGGTCATCACCTTCAACAATCCCGAGAAGCGCAACGCCATGTCGCTCGAGATGTGGGAAGGGCTCGGCAGCGCGCTGATCGAATTGCGCGACAATCCCGAAATCCGCGTCGTGATTATGGCCGGCGCCGGCGACAAGGCGTTCGTCTCGGGCGCCGACATCAGCCAGTTCGAGAAGACCCGCCACAACGCCGAGGCGTCCGAAGAGTATTCCAAACGCAGCGCCGCGCAACGCGCGCTGCTGGCGGACTATCCGAAGCCGACGATTGCCTGCATTCGGGGCTTCTGCCTCGGCGGCGGAATGCAGGTCGCGATGCTGGCGGACATCCGGCTTGCGGCCGACAACAGCCAGTTCGGCATTCCCGCCGCCAAACTCGGCATCGCCTATGGCTATGAGGGGCTCAAGCACCTGGTTTCGCTGGTCGGACCGTCCTGGGCGCGGCTCATCATGTACACGGGCATGCGGATCGACTCTGCCGAAGCGCTGCGAATCGGGCTCGTCGATCGCGTCTTGCCCGGGCCTGATTTGTGGGACGCGACCATGGAGATCGCACGCACGATTTCCGGTAACGCGCCGCTCGCGATCAAGGCCGCCAAGATCACCATCGCCGAGGTGCTGAAGGACGAAAGCCATCGCGACATGAACGCGATCAAGCAGATCGGCACCGCCTGCATGGACTCTGAGGATTTTCGCGAGGGCCGCACTGCGTTCATGGAAAAGCGCAAGCCTAAGTTCAAGGGCAAATAGTACGCGTAACCCGGATGAGCGGAAGCGACATCCGGGTCTTTGCTTGCCGGAGTTCCCGCATATCGCTGCGCTCATGCGGGCTATGCACGATCCAAGAGGATTTCCATGCACAAGCCCGTCGAGACCTCCAGCCCTGCGACCGCACCGACCGAAGCTCCGCGGCTGCCGTTGTCGCGGTTCAAGGTGATTGACCTGACGCTGGCGCGCGCCGGTCCCTCCTGTGTCCGCACGCTGGCGGATTGGGGCGCCGATGTGATCCGGGTCGAGCCGCCGCCAAGCGATGCCGACGCCAACGAACTGGTCGGACGTCGCGATGGTTCGGACTTCCAGAACCTGCATCGCAACAAGCGCGCGATTACGCTGAACCTGAAGTCCGATGAAGGCCGCGAGGTTTTGATGCGGCTCGCCGAGCAGGCCGACGTCATCGTCGAGAACATGCGGCCCGGCGTCACCCGGCGCCTCGGCGTCGATTTCGAAGCCGTGAAGAAACGCAATCCGCGCATCGTCTATGGCAGCATCTCCGGATTTGGCCAGTATGGCCCCTACAGCGCGCGGCCCTCGATCGACCAGATCGCGCAGGGCATGAGCGGCATCATGTCGGTGACCGGCATTCCCGGCCAGGGACCGGTCCGCGTCGGCGTCGCTGTCACCGATATCATGGCCGGCGCGTTCCTTGCGCAGGGCATCCTGATCGCGCTGCTCGACCGCGAGGTTTCCGGCGAAGGCCGCTGGGTGCAGACCTCGCTGATCGAAGCCGGCATCAATTTGCTCGACTTCCAGGCCACACGCTGGACCATGGACAAGAAGGTGCCGCCGCAGGAGGGCAACTACCATCCGACCAATGTGCCGATGGGTCTCTACCCCACCGCCGACGGCTTTCTCAATCTCGCCGCCACCAGCAACAAGAATTTCAAGGTATTCTGCAAACTGATCGACCGGGAGAAAGCGGCGGCGGACCCGCGCTTTGCATCACCCGGGCTGCGCGGACGAAACAAGGAAGCGCTGAACGAACTCATCGCCACCGCCTTGCGCGCGAAAACCAGTCACGAATGGTTTGAGATGATGGTAGAGGCCGGCCTGCCCTGCGGTCCCGTCTATAACATCAAGGACGTGTTCGCCGATCCGCAGGTCGAGGCGCTTCGGATCACGCGGCCCGTCACCCATCCACGACTCGGCGAGATCGACCTGATCGCACAGGCTTGCGAGATCACAGGATTTGATCGTTCGATCCGGTCAGCCACGCCGGATCTTGGTGAGCACACTGACGAGGTATTGCAATCGCTGGGCTATGATTCCGAGGCGATCGAGAAACTGAAGGCGGCGCGGGTGATTTGAGTCGCGATGCCGTAGCCCGGACGAGAGAAGCGAAATCCGGGCTACAAGGCTCGCTCTTCCCTACAGCGCCGCCAATACCGCCTTGGTAATATCCGCCGTGCCGTTGCCGCCGCCGAATTCCATCGGCTTGATTCCATCCGCGTAGGCCTTGTCGACCGCGCGCTCGATGCGCTCGCCGGCTTCGGCGGCGGTCTCCAGCCCGTGCTTTTCGGCGAGCCAGTCGAGCATCATCGCCGCCGACAGGATCATCGCCGTCGGATTCGCCTTGCCCTGCCCCATGATATCCGGCGCCGTGCCGTGGCAAGGCTGGAACACTGCGTGGCGGTCGCCGATATCGGCGGATGGCGCCATGCCGAGGCCGCCGATCAGGCCGGCGGCGAGGTCGGAGAGAATATCGCCGAACATGTTCTCCGTCACCATGACGTCGAAATCCCAGGGACGCTTCACCATCATGAGCGAACAGGCATCGACATAGACCCGTTCGGCCCTGACATCAGGGTGGCGCTTGGCGGCCTCATCGAACATCCCGCGGAAGAACGCGAACGCCCTGAACACATTTGCCTTGTCGACACAGGTAAGCCCGCCATTCGCACGGCCGCGCGCCTTGCGGCGTTCGGCAAGGCGGAACGAAAACTCGAACAGCCGTTCCGAGGACTTCCGGGTGATGACGAGCGTCTCGCGCGCCTCGGTATCGGTCACGACGCCCTTGCCCATCGACGCGAACAGGCCTTCGGTGGATTCCCTGATCAGAACAAGATCGATGCCCTTCTGATCGGCGCCGACGATCGGGCTCGGCACGCCTGGAATCAGCCGCGCCGGGCGCACACCGGCATAGAGGTCGAAATGCATGCGCAGCTCGATCTGCGGCGCGATCTCGGTATTGTCGGGGTAGCGTACCGACGGCAGACCGCAGGCGCCGAGCAGGATGGCGTCGGCTTCTTCGCACAGCCGCACCGTGCTGTCCGGCATCGATTTTCCCGTCGCCAGATAATTATTGGCGCCGGCCGGTGCGTTGGTGAAGCGAAATTTCAGGTCCGTTGTCGCCTCAATCTTTCGCAAGACTTCGAGCGCCGGGGCCATCACTTCAGGGCCGATGCCATCGCCGCCGAGTACGGCGATGTGGAGTGCGTTGTTGGCGGACATGGATTTCCTTACGGGAAAGAACTGCACATTAATTCGTCATTGCGAGCGAAGCGAAGCAATCCATGCCGCGGCATAACGGATAGGTGGATTGCTTCGCTTCGCTCGCAATGACGGGGAACCTACGGCGTCAGCACCGCGCGCCCTACCAGCTTGCCCTTCTGCAAGTCAGTCAGTGCCTCGTTGGCCTTGGCGAGCGGCATTGTCGTTACCGGGATCGGCGCGATCTTCTTGGTGCGGACCAGATCGAGCAACTCCTGGGTTTCGCGCAAATTGCCGACATAGCTGCCCTGGATCGTGATGGCCTTGATCGGAATCAGCGGCAGCGCCCAGGTCGCCCCGCCGCCGAACAGGCCGACGATCACGAGCTTGCCGCCCTTGGTCAGGCAGTCGAATCCGAGCTGCGTGGTCTGGGCATTGCCGACGAGGTCGATCACCGCGCGGATCGGCCCGCCCGCCTTTTTCTGCAGCTGCTCCAGTGCATCAGCGGCCTTGCCGTCGACGGTCGCAAGCGCGCCTGCCGCCTCGGCGGCTTCGCGTTTGCGCGCGTCGATATCGACCATGATCGCGCCCTTGCCGCCCATCGCCTTCAGCAGCGACAGCGCCATCAGGCCGAGGCCGCCGGCGCCGAAGATCACGATCGGCGTATGCAGGACGTTCTCGACCTTTTTCAGCGCGCTGTAGGTGGTGACACCCGAGCACGCATAGGGCGCGGCGGTGACGGGATCGAGCCCGTTCAGGTTCAACAGATATTTCGGGTGCGGCACCGTCATGTGATCGGCATAGCCGCCGTCGCAATAGACGCCGAGCGAGTTCGGCTTGACGACGCACATGTTCTCGTCGCCGCCGACACAGGTCTCGCATTTGCCGCAACCGAGCCAGGGATAGACCAGCGTGACGTCGCCGACCTTCAGACCACCGCTCGCGGCCTTGGCCTCGGGACCGAAGGCCAGAATCTCGCCGACGGTCTCGTGGCCCATCGTGCGCGGCAGCGAGACGCCGCGGTCCTTCAGCGACAGCGGCTTGCGCCCGTGGCCGAGATCGTAGCCGCCCTCCCAGATGTGGAGATCGCTGTGGCAGACACCGGCGGCCTTCACCTTGATCAACACCTGCGACCCCGAGGGCTCCGGTGTCGGATGATCGACCTCTTTAAGGGGGGCATTGAACTCGGCGACCTGGAAACTCTTCATCGTTTCTCTCCCGTCATTCTTGTTCTTGAACAGTATTTTCGAGCGGACATTTACTCGGGACATTGCCACGTCCGCCCGGGCGAGACAAACGCACTTGATCCTTCGATATTCAGATCAGCGGATGATGGCAAGCCACGAACTGGCCGGACGCCACGGCGCGAAGTTCCGGCACCTCGTCGCTGCATCGCTGATCCGCTCTGGGGCAGCGGGTCCGAAAACGGCAGCCTGACGGCGGCGAGATCGGCGATGGCGGCTCACCGACCGGAACGGTCTCGGCGGGGCGCACGTCGGGATCGGGCACCGGGATCGCCTCGATCAACAGCGCGGTATAGGGGTGCGCCGGCTTTGCGAACAGTTGCTCGGACGGACCGACCTCGCACAAACGCCCGAGATACATCACCGCGACGCGGTCGCTCACCGCCTTCACCACGGCCAGATCATGCGCGATGAACAGCAGGGTCAAGCCATAGCGCGCCTTCATCTCCTCCAGCAGATTGAGGATCTGGGCGCGGATCGAAACGTCGAGTGCGGAGACCGGCTCGTCGCAGACGATGAATTCCGGATTAAGCACCAGCGCGCGCGCAATGCAGATGCGCTGGCATTGCCCGCCGGAGAATTCATGCGGCAGCCGTCCGACCACGAGCGCCGGATCAAGACCAACGGCGCTGAGCGCCTCGTCGACGAGCTTTTGGCGTTTGGCCGCATCCTTGACGCCTGAAATGATCAGCGGCTCGGCGATGATATCGCCGATCCGCCGCCGTGGGTTCAGCGACGCGATCGGGTCCTGGAAGATCAGCTGCACGCGCTGGCGCATCAGGCGCAACGTATCGCCCTGCATCGCCGTGAGATCCTGGCCGTCGAACAGTACCCGTCCCGACACCGGCCGGCGCAGCTGCAGCACCGCGCGGCCGAGCGTGGACTTGCCGCAACCGGATTCGCCGACCAACCCAAGCGTTTCGCCGCGGGCGATCTGCAGGGAAACGCCGGATACTGCGTGCACGATCTTGTTGCCGACCGGATATTCAACGACGAGGTTATCGACGTCGAGCAGCGGGTCGTTTGAAACGGCGGGTAAGGCTTGCTGCATCATGCGCCGGCACCCGCGCTGGTGTCGATCGGACGGAAGCAGGCAAATTGGTGACCGGGCGAGTCCGATTCCTCAAGCCGCGGCTTCTCGACATGGCATTGTGCCCACGCATAGCGGCAGCGCGGCGAGAACGAACAGCCTTTCAGCGGCCGGGTCGGATCGGGTGGACGGCCCGAGATCGCCGGCAGCGGCGTATGTGGCGCGGCGTCGATCTTTGGAAGCGCGGCAAGCAGCGCCTCGGTATAGGGCATCCGCATTTTCTTGAACAAGGCCGGCGTCGGCGCACGCTCCACCACGCGGCCGGCATACATGACAGCGACTTCGTCGGTGCGGCCCGCGACGACACCGAGGTCGTGGGTGATCAGGATCATCGCCATATGCCGGCGGCGCTGTTCGCGCGCCAAGAGATCCAGGATCTGGGCCTGGATCGTGACATCGAGCGCGGTGGTCGGCTCGTCCGCGATCAGCAGCTTCGGTTCGCAGGACAGCGCGATCGCGATCGCCACCCGCTGCCGCATGCCGCCCGACAGCTGATGCGGATATTGCGTCAGCCGCTGCTCCGGCGCGGGAATGCCGACCGCGGCGAGCAACTCGACGCTGCGTTTGGTCGCCGCCCGCATATCGAGCTCGAGATGTTCCTGCAGCGTCTCGATCAACTGGGTGCCGATGGTCAGCACCGGATTGAGTGAGGTCATCGGGTCCTGGAACACCACCGCCAGCGACCGGCCGCGCAGCTTGCGCAGTTTTTCCGGTGAGAGCTGCAGCAGACTCTGGCCATCGAACATCACGCGGCCGGAGAGTTTTGCTTTTTTCGGCAGCAATTGCAGGATCGCGCGGGACAGCATGGTCTTGCCGCAACCGGACTCGCCGACCACGCCGAGCGTCCGACCGGCGCCGACGGTGAGGTCGACACGGTCCACCGCGCGCAGATTGCCGCGCGGCGTCGGTAAATCGACGATGACGTCCTCGATGGAGAGCAGCGTACTTTCTGTCACAGCGCGCCCTGACGGGGATCGGTGAGCGCCCGGAGCGTGTCGCCGACCAGGTTAAAGGACAATACGGTCAGGAACATCGCGATTGCGGGAATGAAGGCCAGCCGGGGCGCCATCTCGAGACTTTCGCGCCCCTCCCCGATCATGCTGCCCCAGCTCGATATCGGCGGCGGCACGCCGAGGCCGAGGAACGACAGCGAGCCTTCGGCCACGATGGTGATGGCGACGGCGAGCAGGAAGAACGCAAACAACGGCAGCATGACGTTGGGCAGCAATTCGCGCAGCAGGATGCGCGCATGGGTCGCGCCAAGCGCCTGTGCCGCGATCACAAATTCGCGGCGCGCCAGTGTCAGCGTTGCCGCCCGCGCCACCCGCATGAAGGCGGGAATGCCTAACAGTCCTAGAATGAAGGTCAAATGCAGGATCGACTGGCCGAGATAGGCGGTCACGGCCAGCGCCAGAATCAGCGGCGGAAACGCCAGCAGCACATCCATGCTGCCGACCACCACCGATTCGAACCGGCCGCGGAAATAGCCGGCCAGGATGCCGAGCGCGCCGCCGAAGGTGAGCCCGATGATCGGCGCACACAGCCCCACAATCAGCGATATCCGCGCACCGTAGATCACGCGGGCGAGTTCGTCGCGGCCGAGGCCGTCGGTGCCAAGCCAGTGCTCTGCCGAGAACGGTGCGCGCTTTTCCAGCATGTCCATGTCGGTCGGGCTCGGCAGCGGCAGCACGTCGGCGAAGATCGCTACCGCAAACACGAAAATCATCCAGACGATTGCCATCCAGAACAGCGGCCCGAGCCGGCGGCCACGCCGCGCCGGGACTTCCGCAACTGACGCGTCGATGCCGAGTTCAAGCGCGGCCATGGCGAATCCTCGGATCGAGCATCGCATAGAGCATATCGACGATGAAGTTGATCAGCACGAACCCTGCGCCGACCAGCAGCACCACGCCCTGCAGAATGATGAGGTCGCGCGTGGCAATGGCGCCGACCAGGAGCCGGCCAATTCCCGGCAGCGCAAAAACCGTCTCGACAATGACGGCGCCGCCGATCAATCGCCCGATGTTGATTCCGGTGATCGTGACCAGCGTCAGCGACGAAGGCTTCAGCGCATGCACGAACAGGATGCGCGATGCCTTGAGGCCTTTGGCCTTGGCCAGCGCGATATAATCCTCCTGCAGGGTTGCGATCATATCGGAGCGAAGCACGCGCATGATGCCGGGCCATTCGGCGAGCGCCAGCGTCAATGCGGGCAGCACCATGAACCGCAGGTTTTTGGCAGGATCTTCGCCGAACGGCACGTAACCCGTCGCCGGCAGCCAGCGCAGCTCCACCGCAAACAGATAGATCAGCAGGATCGCCGACAGGAAAGTCGGCACCGACAGCATGCCGAAAGCGGTGCCGGTCATGAAGCGATCGAACGGACCGCCGCTGCGCGCCGCACAAATGATCGCCAGGGGAACGCCGATCGCGAGCGCGATGACCTGGGCCAGGACCATGAGTTCCAGCGAGATCGGAAGCCGCTCGGTAACCGCCTGCAATACGGTTTGTCCGGTGCGGAACGATCGGCCCAGATCGCCTTGGAGGATGTTACCGAGCCAGCCGAAGTAACGCACCCAGATCGGCTGGTCCAATCCCATTTCCTGACGAAGGGCTGCGACCTTCTCCGGCGTCGCCTGGTCGCCGAGGATCGTGTAGGCGAGATCGCCCGGCAGCAGCGACGCGATCAGAAACGTCAGCAGCGATACCGCGATCAGCACCGGCACGAGATACAGGAGCCTTCGCGCGACAAAACCCAGCATGCGCTGTTAGTCCAGCCAGACGCGGGATACGTCGACGATTCCGCTGTACATCTTCGGCAAGCCTTTAACCTTCGCGCTCGACATTGCGTAATAGGTGTTCTGGAAGGTCCAGTACCAGATCGCTTCCTTGTTGATCAGCCGGCTGATGGCGCAGTAATCCTCGGCGCGCTTGGCCTGGTCGGCGGTGACCCGCGCGCGGTCAAGCAGTTGATCGAGTTCGGGGTTCGAATAGTTAGCCAGTGCGACCGGGCTGCCGGTGCGGAAATTGGCATACATCTGGACGTCGGGATCGGCGAGATCGACGATCCGCCATGGCGTGACCTGGAACTGGCGCATGAAGGCACGTGGCGGGATCGTAGCCTGGTCGACCTGCTCGATTTCCATGTTGGCGCCGGCCCGCTTCCATAATTGTTGCAGCACCTGACCGACGGCGCGCCCACGTGGCGTCGCCGTGACCAGCATCTTGAATTCGACCGGCTTGCCGTATTCCTTGATCAACGCCTTGGCCTTCTCGAGATCTTCGGGAAGCGCACCATCGTCCTTGCATTTGACCCAGGAGCCGTCGCCATAGGGGTTGGTGGCCGGCCGGGCCAGGCCATTGGTAAGCGCCTGCGACATCTTCTTGCGATCGAGCGCCATCACCAGCGCCTGGCGCACGCGGACGTCGTCGAACGGTGCGACCTTGGTGTTGAAGGCGGCAACCGCCGCGCCGGAGCCGGCATAGGTATGCACCGTCAGCTTCGGATCCTTCTGCGCCTTCTGGATATTGTCGGCGTCAGCCTCGTCGTCCCAGATGACATCGGCTTCGCCGGATTGCAGGCTGGCGAAACGCGACTGCGCGTCCGGCAGCGGCTTCAGGACGATGCGATCGAGATAAACGCGGTCCTTGTCCCAGTAGTCCGGGTTCTTCTCAAGCACCAAGCGGTCGCCCGCGGTCCAGGATTTCAATATGTACGGTCCGGTGCCGACCGGATTGCGGTTGTAGTCGTCCCCCTTGGCTTTCCACGCCGTCGGTGAATGCACGGAATTGTTTCCGCTTGCGAAGCTCACCAACGCCGGCATGTTCACCGAAGGGTCCTTCAGATTATAGACCACCGTCAGTTCGTCGGGCGCCTCCACGGAATTGACGAACGCGATGTAAAACGCGCAACGGCACTTGTTGGCGGGATCCTTCTGCCGGTCGACATTGTCCTTGAAGGCTTGTGCATTGAACGGTGTGCCGTCGTGGAACTTGACTCCGGGCCGCAGCTTGAAGGTCCAGGTCTTGAAATCTTCGGAGGACGACCAGGACACCGCGAGCTTCGGTTGAACGACGCCCTTGTCATCGAGATAGGTGAGGGTGTCGAAGATCGCCGCAGCCGCCGTCAAGGCGGCCGTATCGTACACGCCAACCTTCAGCGGGTCGAAGCCTGCAATATCGAGTTCGAGCCCCATCGTGATGCTGCCGCCCTTCTTCTGGGCGCTGGCGGGAACGGCACACAGCGAGACCGCAAATCCCGCCACAAGAAATAATCGCGCGAGTGCGCTCGAACGGACCGCAGCTGTCATGGATGCTCCCTCTCAAAGTGTCGTCCGTCCGGTGTTCCGGATCGTCGATGGCTGACGGTAAGATTGTCTGGAATCGCAGTCCCGGGCAAGGCCGTTCGCAAGGCGGGATGAAAAGCCGCAGGCTTGAGCCTCATTGCCGATACGCGATCGCCTTCAACCGCGCGCCGACTTCGGCGGTTTGCCGGCAAAGGCCGCGATTTCGTCTTCCGACAGGCCGGTCTCTTTCAGATAGGCACGCGTGTGCTCGCCAAGCGTCGACATGCGTTTCGCGGCTGAAACCCTGGCGCCCGACATGCGGAACGGCAGATTGAGGACCTTGAAGCTGCCGCCGCCATCCCAGACCTCCGCCAACGCGCCGCGATGGGCGATCTGCGGATCCTTCAGCGCCTCGGCCACCGTGCGATAGGCCGATGACGGCACGCCGTGCTCATTGAGCGCGACGAGGCACTGCCCGGTCGTCACCGCGCGCGACCACGCCTCGACGCCCTCCATCAGGCTGCCCCAGTTTTCACGGCGATCGGAATATTTCGCAAAGCGCGGGTCGCTCACCCACTCTGGATGACCGATCACCTTCATCAGGCTCTGAAAGGTTTTTTCGCTGGCGATCGCGACCATGACATAACCGTCCGAGGTTTCGATCGGGCCGAACATCGGCCGCTGCGTCGCCTTGACCTCGAATTGCGACCACTGCAATTCGTTCAATGTCAGGCTCAGCATCGATTCCAGCATCGAAACGTCGATGTGCTGGCCCTTTTCGCTTCCCGCGCGCTGATACAGCGCCGCCGAGATCGCGCCGAACGCGTAGACGCCGGTGAGCACGTCGGCATGATAGATGCCGCAATAGTCCGGCCGGGTGCGCCCGGGCTGATAGGCCAGATGCGCCATCTCATACCCCGAGGCCGCATGGATCACCGGCGCATAGGCCGGCAGTTCGGCCGACGGCCCGGTCTGGCCGTAGCCGGAGATCGAGCAATAGATCAGTTTCGGATTGAGGGCATGCAGTGAAGCGTAATCGAGCTTCAGTCGCCGCATCACACCGGGGCGGAAATTCTCGACCAGCACGTCCGCGTTCGCCACCAGCCGGCGCACCGCCTCCACGCCTTCGGGCGATTTCAGATCGAGCACGAGGCTGTTCTTGCCGACATTGAGCTGCCCGAACGCGGTGCTGCAATGATTCCGCACCGGCGGGCGGGTCCGCATCGTCTCGCCTTCGACGGTTTCGATCTTGATGACCTCGGCGCCCATGTCGGCGAGCATCCGCGTGCAGTGGGGTCCGGCGATCGTGGTTGAAAAATCTATAACGCGCAGGCCGGCGAAGCTCCCTGTCAAATTCCCCTCATCCGCATTATCTATGGTCATACTCGAAGCTCCCTCGGCCTTGCGGCTTCTCATTCGCCTTTGGTTTTCGTGGCGCGGCATGACCCTAAATTGCGCGGTCACGGCATGGAAGCGTTTCTCCAGGAACCACCGGCTATCTGGCGCATTGCCGTAGATAAAAATTGGACCCTTTCTTGCATAAGTCATAGTTCAGGTTGGTACGAGGGCGTTCCTTGAAGGTCTTATTCGTAACCACGGAAATGGATGACTTCGTCCGGGTGGGCGGTCTTGCCGCCGTTTCCGCCGCCCTGCCCCGGGCGCTGCGCCCGTGGAGCGACGTCCGGATCATGTTGCCCGGCTATCGGGACATCCTCGAACAGTTCACCCACATTGAAATCGTTGGGCAATGCGCGCCTTTGGCCGAGATGCCGGCCTGCTCGCTCGGCCGGGCGTCGACGCGGGACGGGCTGCCAGTTTATGTATTGTTGTGCCCACAACTTTACGACCGGCCGGGTAACCCCTACGGCGACGAATCCGGGCGCGACTGGCCGGATAACGACATCCGTTTCGCGCGATTTGCATCTGCGGCGGCCGAACTCGCCGCAGGCACTCTGGACAAGAATTGGGCAGCGGATCTGGTCCACGCCAATGATTGGCAGGCCGCTCTCACACCGGCTTACCTCGCCTGGAAAGGCGTCAAGGTCCCCTCGATCCTGACCATTCACAACCTGGCCTATCAGGGGCTGTTCCCGCGGGAGTCGCTGCGGCGGATCGGCGCGCCCGAAGCCTCCTTCCACATCGACGGTCTCGAGTTCTACGACCAGATGTCGTTCTTGAAGGGCGGCATCGTTTACGCCTCGCATCTGACCACGGTCAGCGCGACCTACGCAAAAGAGATCACGACGCGCGAGCTTGGCTGCGGGCTCGAGGGCCTGCTGCGGCAACGCTCGGACGCTTCGGAATTGACCGGCATCCTGAACGGCATCGACGAAAGCTGGGATCCGCGCGCCTGCGCGCAACTGGCGCAGCAGTTCGGCGCCGGCGATTGGCAAGGCAAGCAAGCCAACGCCGACTACGTCCGCAAGCAGTTTGGTCTTGCGGTATCGCGCGGACCGATCTTCGGTCTGGTCGCCCGTCTCGTGCATCAGAAGGGCATCGACCTCGTTCTGTCCGCCGCCGACGCGATCGTCGAGGCCGGCGGACAAATCGTCGTTACCGGCAGCGGTGAGCCGCATATCGAACAGGCGCTGGTCGATGCGCATCGCCGCAGGCCGGACGCGATCGGCGTCGTCATCGGGTTCAACGATGGACAGGCGCGACGAATTTTCGCCGGCAGCGATTTCACGCTGATGCCTTCGCGGTTCGAACCGTGCGGACTGAGCCAGATGTATGCGCAGCGGTTCGGATCGCTGCCGATCGGTCACCAGACCGGCGGGCTGGCGGAGACCATCAAGGACGGCGAGACCGGCTTCCTGTTCTCGCAGCCGTCGGCGGAGTCCTTCCTCGGCGGCGTGCGCCGCGCATTCGATGCCTTCATGGTGAAGGACCGCCTCGACCTGATGCGTCGCAGCGCCATGGCGCGGTCCTTTAGCTGGGATCTTTCGGCCTCGCTCTATAACGCGCTGTACCGCAACACGGTGGGCTCGCACGCTGGCGCCTGAGGGCGACTGCCGGCGGCGCTGTTGACCATACGGCGCGTGATCAGCCCCGACGCCCGATAGTCGGCCCCCGGAAGCACCTTCCCGCCGCATACCCTGCACGGGGCCGCGCCGCTTGCCGGAGGGGCCGGCGACAGCGTCGCAGCAGGTGCTCACCTGGTTCAAACCACTTTTTTGGGTGGCGCGCTCGAACCGCCTTCCATCTGGCATCGTCGAACTCATGTGCGAACCATTCCGGTTTCGCCGAACCGAGAAATGGAGAGTTTAGATGTCGATGAAGTCGAAATTGTCTTTGGCCGCTCTCGCCGGCCTCGTTGCGATCAGCGCCCTGGCAACCACCAGCGCCAACGCTTTTTCTCCGCTGCGGATGTGTGACGAAACCTCGCCGAGGCTGGGTTGTGGAAGTGGCTGGTTCTACCAGGAGGAGGCCCGCTCCAAGCGTCTGCCAACGCCCCCGCGTCACCAGGCCTTCGGTAGCCGCGAAGATGCCATGCTCAGTGCTGGCGGCGGTGGCGGCGGCGGTGGTGGCGGCGGCGGTGGCGGCGGCGGTGGCGGTGGCCGATAAGCTGCACTGACCCCTATTACGAGTAAGACGCCGCCGGGGTGACCCGGCGGCGCTTCGTGCTTCAACGCCGCGATGAAGACTGCTTGATCTGGGCGACGGCGGACCGCTCAGGTCACCGCTGTCCGCTTCGGTTCGACGATCTCGAACATGCGCGGGAATTCATCCATCAGCATCATCAATTCGCCAAGCCGCATCGGATTGCCGCTGACCTTGAGCGCGCCGCTGCCGACCGCTTCCGGAAACGTCGTCAGTTTGGCGATGATTTCGTCGAGCACGCTGCGCGCCAGCGTGAACGTCGCATCGGCATCCGCCGCCTGTGCGCCCGCCACGTAAGTCAGCGCGCTGTTCTCCAGATTGAGCACGAAGTTTTCGTTGGTGTCCGTAAATTGCCAATTCAGCACGATAAGCTTGCCTTCGGCCTTGGGGCCGTTGAGGCGCACGCCGAGCACGTCCCACAGCTGTCCGGTGCGCAGCGCCGCCAGCGTTTCGCGCGGCATCGCCGCGCGTGCCGGCACCTTCGGCATGCCCAGCCGCAATTCCTGCGCGCCGAACAAATAGGCGTTGCGCCAGGTCGAGCTCTCCGAAGCATAACCGAGCTGCTCGAGCGTATCGGCCAGCATCGCGCGCGCGGCCTGATTGTCGGGATCGGCGAATACGAGATGGCTGACGGCCTGCGCCACGAAGCGGAACTCGCCTTTGGCGAAATCTTTTCGAGCGCGATCGAGGATCGCCTCCGCACCGCCCATATACTCGACATATTTCCGGCCGGATTCGACCGGCGGCAGCGGATCGAGATTGACGGGATTGGCGTCGTACCAGCCGAGATATTTCTGGTAGATCGCCTTCACATTGTGCCTGATATGGCCGTAGTAACCGCGCCCGTGCCAGGCGCCGTCGAGGCTCGCCGGCAGTCTGATCGTCTCGGCGATTTCGGCCGCGGTGAGGCCGTGGTTCATCAGGCGGATGGTCTGGTCGTGCGCGAACTTATAAAGATCGCGCTGCTGGCGGATCATGGTGTCGATCCGCTCATGGCCCCACACCGGCCAATGGTGCTGGCCGCACATCGCATCGGCCTTGCCGCCCCACATTTGCAGCGCCTCGCCGAGATATTTCGACCAGGCCAGCGCGTCGCGGACGTCGGCGCCGCGGAACGGCAGCAGATTGTGGAAATTATGCGTGCAGTTCTCCGCCAGATTCAAAAGCTTGTAGCGCGGGATGAAGAAATGCATCTCCGCCGGCGCCTCGGAGTTCGGCGCCATCTGGAACTCGAACTCGAGGCCATCGATGGTGCGCTTGTCGCCGGTTGCAATGATCAGGTCGGTCGGGCGCAGCAGCGCAACCGATCCCGCAGCCATCGACTTGCCGAGACCGCAATCGACCTGCCCGTGCACGCCCTTGGCCAGCAGCGGCCCGAATTGGTATTGCGCCCGGCGCAGCATCGCCGGGCCGGCGATGATGTTTTCGGAGACCGCGTGCTCCATGAAGAAGTTCGGCGCTAATATCGGCACCCGGCCGTGTGAGAGCGTTTCGTCGTCGAGCACGCCGCGCGCCCCGCCCCAATGGTCGGTGTGGGTGTGGGTGAAGATCACGGCCACGACCCGTCGTTTGCCCCGGTGCTGGAAGTACAATTCCATCGCGGCGCGGGCGCCCTCGATCGAGGTCAGCGTGTCGACAACGATCACGCCGCTGTCGCCCTCGATCAGCGTCATGTTGGCGATGTCGAGCCCGCGCACCTGATAGACACCGGAGACTACTTCGAACAGGCCGTGATGCATGTTGAGGCGCGACTGCCGCCACAAGCTCGGATCCACGGTCGCGGGCGCTTCTTCGGCCGAAAGAAAGCCATAGGGCTCGAGGCTCCAGACCACCCTGCCCTGCGGCGAGGTCACCTTCGCGTTTTCGATCGTGCCGATGAATCCCCGCGCCGCATCGTCGAAATCGCGCGTGTCCGAAAACGGCAGCGCCTTGAGCGTCGCCGCGTGCTGCGCAATGACCGATGCGGAAGCTTGCTTGGGAGTTTCCTTGCGTGCTTCCGCACTTGTTGTTTGGGTCATAGTCGTTCACTCCCTCGCGTCGCAAAAAGGATCCGTAACAGCTTCAGCGGAACTCCAACCCTTCGAAGTCACCACTGCTGCGCCACGTGTCGATATATTTGAAATAGGCCAGCGGGCCTGCGGGATGGCCGACATTCAGCTTGGCCGCCGGACCGGGTTCGCGCCCCTCATTGTTGTAATAGCCGGGGGTGCAATCCGGCGCGCCAATCATCCGCCCGGCGCCGGTCAACAGCAGCTCGACCCATTTGTCCTCGGCTTCCCTGGTGACTTCGATCTGCCTCAAGCCGTTTTGCCGTGCGTGCCTGACCATGACGGCGATAGTCTTTGCGGCTTCGGTCAAATTATGCGGCACGTTCGAGATCAGGTTTGCGCCCTGCGTCGGCTGCACGAAGAAGGCGTTCGGAAAACCGTGGACGTGGATCCCGTGCTTGGATCGCATCCCCTCGGCCCAATGCTCCGACAGCTTGACGCCGCCCCGGCCCGACATGTCGAAGCCCGACCGGCGCTTGTATTCGGTGCCGACCTCGAAGCCCGAGGCGTAGATGATGCAGTCGAGCTGGTATTCCCTGCCCGCGACGACGACGCCCTTCTCGGTGATTTTCTCGACGCCCTTGCCGTCGGTATCGACTAGGTGCGTGCCCGGCGTGTTGAACGCCTGCAGGTAGGAATCGTGGAAGCACGGCCGCTTGCAGAGCTGGCGGTACCAGGCCTTGAGCTTTGCCGCGGTCTCGCGGTCACCAACGATGGTGTCGATCCTCGATCGGATCTCCTCCATCTTCTCGAAGTCGGAGTCCTCAAACGCCGCCAGCATCTTGGCCGGAACCCGCTCCTCGCGCGGCAGCTGCATGATCTTGGCCCGGATCCGCCGCGACAGGTCGGTCCAGCCGTCCTGGACCAGATCTTCCTCGGCATTGCCGCCGGCCTGGTTGGCCGTGAAGTTTTCCAGCCAGCGCTGCTGCCAGCCGGGCGTGGCAATCCCCGAGAACCATTCCGGATCGATCGGCGCGTTGGCGCGGACATCGACGGAGGACGGCGTGCGCTGGAACACGTAGAGCGCCTTGGCCGCGCGGGCCAGATGCGGCACGCACTGCACGGACGTCGCTCCGGTACCGATGATGCCGACGCGCTTGTCGGCGAGCTTGTCCATGTGCGCGCCCGAGGGATCGCCGCCGGTGTAATCGCAATCCCAGCGGCTGGTGTGGAACGAATGTCCCTTGAAGGCCTCGATGCCCGCAATGCCCGGAAGTTTCGGCACGTGCAGCGGCCCCGTGCCCATGCCGACGAACTGCGCCGTGAAGGCATCGCCGCGGTTGGTGGTGACGATCCAGCGCGAGTGCGCTTCATCCCATGTCAGATCGGTGACCTCTGTATGGAACAACGCGTTGTCATAGAGGCCGTACTGCTTTCCGATGCGCCGGCAATGCGCGAGAATTTCCGGCGCGTGCGCGTATTTCTCTGATGGCATGTGCCCGGTCTCTTCGAGCAGGGGCATATAGACCATTGAGGCCGTGTCGCATTGCGCGCCGGGATAGCGGTTCCAGTACCAGGTGCCGCCGAAATCGCCGCCCTTCTCGATGATGCGGATATCCTTGATCCCGGCTTCCGTCAGCCGCGCGGCGGTGGCAAGGCCCGCAAAGCCGCCGCCGATGAAGGCGAAGGTGACGTGGTCGGTCCTGGGATCGCGAGGGGTGACCGGCGTATAGGGATCGTCCAGATAATGCGCCAGCTGTCCCTTGACCTCGATGTACTGGTCGTTGCCGTCGGGACGGAGCCGCTTGTTGCGCTCCTCCATATACTTCGCCCGCAGCTGCTCCTTGTCGAAAGCGCGGCTGCGCAGGTTTTGCGGTTCGTCCGTGACCGTCATCCGAAATTGCCTCTAATCTGCTGCAGATATTCCCGTAGCCGACACGCAGTAAGCGTCCGCACGGCGAAAAGATCAACCGGGCGAAAAAAGGCGTCAGTGCTGCGCCCAGAGATAGGCTGCGGTCGCGGCGAACCCGAGCGCGGTTCGCACGGTGTGCAGCCCTCCCCAATGCACGATCAGGCGGCGCGACTCCGGGCCGGCATCGGCGGCGGCGATGGCGTTCAGCCTGCGGTTCGTCGGCATGATGCCGAACATCGTATAGGGCCAGTTGGCCAGCATGAGAATCGCGCCAACGGTCCAACGCCAATCGCCGGTCTGCCACGCCGCGGTCAATCCCAGAATTCCCGATATCACCGCGCAGCTCGCCTGCATCGCAAAGCCGCGCGCATAGCTGGGTTTCCATTGCGTCAGCAGGCTCCTGTCATCGAGCAGCAGACGCGCCGGCTGTTCGGCGAAATTGATGAAGAAGGCCGCGCCGGCGAAGGCGGCGGCGACGACGGTGGCCAGTTGTCCGATCAGCATCATGACGCACTCCCATATTGACAATATGTTGTCATTTCGTATACTCATTGCCAATGAGAAGCAAGCCACATACGCCAGCTGGACAGGCCCTGACCGGGCTGATCCTTGCCATATTCCGGCTCAACGGCCGGCTGTTGCTGGCCGGCGACCGGCTCGTCGCCGGCCTCGAGCTCAGCAGCGCGCGCTGGCAGGTGCTGGGCGCCATTGCGCTGGCCGAGCGGCCGCAGCCCGTGGCGTG
This sequence comes from Bradyrhizobium sp. JYMT SZCCT0428, assembly GCF_018131075.1. Classification (GTDB taxonomy): domain Bacteria; phylum Pseudomonadota; class Alphaproteobacteria; order Rhizobiales; family Xanthobacteraceae; genus Bradyrhizobium. The sequence continues at coordinate 68,907 of NZ_JAFCLS010000016.1, forward strand.
GCTGGCGCGCAACATGGGGCTCAACCGTCAGGGCGTTCAGCGCATCGTCAACGAACTGCGGGATGAGGGCCTGCTCGAACTGCAGCCCAACCCGCACCACCGGCGGGCGCATCTGGTCGTGCTGACCAAGCGGGGGAAGGAAGCGTTTGAGGCCGCGACAAAGCTTCAGGTGCCGTGGGTGAATGCGCTAGCCGACGGCGTCAGCCTGAAGGATCTTGCGACCACGCAGAGGGTGGTTGCGGAACTATGCGAGCGGCTGGAAGCAGGGTCGAGTGAGGATACTGGCTAGCGAGGGCGAATAAACACTCAGCCGCGCTCTCCGTCATGCCCGGGCTTGTCCCGGGCATCCACGCCTTTCTTTCCAGTATCGAAGCAAGCAAGACGTGGATGGCCGGGTCATCTGGCGCGAAGACGCGCTTCGCGCTTGCCCGGCCATGACGAGGAAACCGCCTCTTACTTCTTCACCTTGCTCGCATCCATCTTGATGCTCGTGTCGAGCATCTTGGTCGAGAACGCGGTGCCGACCTCGAACGGCTTTTCCATGCCGAGATAGGTCTGCACCAGTTCATAGTCCTTCTTCATCCGCTCGGCATCGATCCAGCCCAGCGCCTTGGTGGTGGTGAAATCGTCCGTCATCAGGAACTTGATGCGTTCCCACTGGCGTTCCTGGTTCTCCTTGTCGAGCCCCGAGGCGGCATCGAGCAGCGCCTTCAGGCAGGGCGCGACGTCGGCGACGCAGGCGGCAAACGCCTTCTGGCTGACCTTGACGAAGGCGTCGGCGATCTTTGGATTCTTTTCCAGGTAGGCGCCGTTGACGATCAGCGAGTTACCGTACGGGTTGAGCCCGATATCCTTCCAGTTGACGTAGCCGAGGTCGGCACCGAACTCGATCACCTTGAGATCGTGCTCGTTGTAGAAGTCGCTGATGATATCGACCGTATGGCTCTTCAGCGCCGCGATCTTGGCGGTCGGCCCGACATTGACAAAACTGACCGCGTCGGGCGCGATGCCGGCAGCCTTGGCGAACGCCGGCCACATGACCCGCGACGCGTCGCCGGGCGGATTGCCGATCTTGTGGCCCGGAAAGTCCTTGGCGCTGTTCACGCCATAGCTCTTCAGCCAATAGAACGTCTGCCCGGTGTTGGCGTAGATGCTCATCAGCGCCACGACGTCGGCGCCCTTGCTGCGCGCCACCAGCATGGTCGCGAGATCGGCGATGCCGAACGGCGAACCGCCGGAGCCGACCTTCAGCGACGACACGCCGGAACCCTTGCCGGTTTCGATGGTGAGATCGATGCCGGCTTTCTCGTACCAGCCCTGCGCCTTGGCGTAATAGAACGGCGAATGGTCCGCGGTCGGCGCCCAGTTCAGGATCAGGTTGACGGCCTCGCCGGCATGAGAGGGAGCCGCCTGAACCGCAAGCGCAAGTGCCAGTGACGCAATCTTCAAGCCCTTCATGGCATCTCTCCTGGTTTGCAGACTGGTAATATCCCGGCCTTGTCGTTGCACGCCCGCGACGTTACCAATGCAACAAGGACGAGACGGAATTGTCAACTGTTTGGTTGGAAATGCCTATAAGACGAGCTGATAGCACCGGGCCCAAGCGGCGCGATCCGGCGGCGACGCGGGAGAAGCTTCTGACGGCGGCACGCCGTGAATTCGCCGATAGTGGCCTCGCCGGGGCCCGGGTCGACGAGATCGCGGCGCGCGCCGGCGTCAACAAGCAGCTGGTCTATCATTACTTCGGCGACAAGGACGCGCTGTATCTGGCGGTGCTGGAATGGGTCTATGAGGAAATCCGCGCCCAGGAACGCAAGCTCAACCTCGAAGGCCTGCCGCCGCAGCAGGCCATCAAGCGGCTGATCGAGGCTTCCTTCGACCACCTCGCCGCCCATCCCGACTTTATCGTGCTGCTGAACGACGAAAATCGCGGCGGTGCCCGCCATGTGCGCGGGTCCCGCAAGCTGGAGGCGATGCACTCGCCGCTGGTCAGCATGGTTTCCACCATTCTCAGTGAGGGCGTCCGGGCCGGCGTGTTCCGCAAGGGAATCAACGCGGTGCATCTCTACATTTCGATCGCGGGGCTAAGTTATTTCTACTTCTCGAACACCCCGACCCTGTCGGCAATCTTCGGCAAGGACCTGTCGAGCCCGACGGCGAGGCGCGCCCGCCGCAAGCACGTGGTCGACCTGGTGATGCAGTCGCTGCGGCCGTGAGGGCCTGTCGTCCCGGCCTTGAGCCGGGACCCATACGCCGCGGCGGCTTTGCGAACGGTATCTAACGTTCGCGTCCTCACCGATAGGCCGCGGAGTATGGGTCCCGGGTCAAGCCCGGGACGACGGCGGATAGATTCCTAATCAACCAACTGGTTGAAAGTTGGACCGCCCCGCGATAGACTGCCACCGCACGCCCGGGAACCGGACGCGCCCCAACAAGGAGTACGCAGTGTCTGGCGATGCAGGGCGATCGGCGAGGACGGTGGCGATCATCCTGATCGCGCATCTTGCCGTGATCGTGCTCTGGCAGGTGCTGGTCGACGCCTTCCAGGTGCCGAAATTCATCCTGCCCTCGCCGCTGGCCGCGTTCTCGACCCTGACGTCGGCCAAGTATGCCTGGCTCTCCAACCTCTGGGTGACGGGGGCCGAAATCCTCGGCGGCTTCTGCCTCGGCGCGCTGGTCGGCGTCATGCTGGCGGTCATGTTCACCTGGTCGCCGCTGATCAGCCTGTTGCTGCTGCCGCTGTTCGTCACACTGAACATGATCCCGAAGGTGGCGCTTGGACCGCTGTTCATCGTCTGGTTCTCCTACGGCATCTTTCCGAACATCCTGATCGCGTTTTCGATCTGCTTCTTCCCGATCCTGCTGACGACCGCGCGGGGGCTGAGCGAGGTCGAGCCTGATCTGCTGGATCTGGTGAAATCGCTGCGCGGCTCGCGCTGGACGCTGTTCCGGAAGATCCAGCTGCCGGGCGCGCTGCCTTACGTATTTTCAGGCATGAAGGTCGGCGCCATCCTGGCGGTCGCGGGCGCCATCGTCGGCGAGTTCATCGCCTCGGAGCGCGGGCTCGGCTACCTCATGATCCAGGTGCAGGCCTCGCTCGATACGCCGGCGATGGTGATGGCCGTCATTCTTCTGACCCTGCTCGGCGTGGCGCTGTACGGCCTGGTGCTCGGCCTCGAGCGGCTGTTCGTGGTCCGTGACGTCAGGCTGCAATAGGACAAGGGAACAGGCATGCTGCTGACACGCGACCATCTGCCGGAGACGATTCCGGATATCGCCGCCCTCGACGAACTGCTGTGCCGACCGAGCCAGGCGCTGATCGACGACCTGTGCAAGGTCGACGGCGACATCATGGTTCTGGGCGTAGCGGGCAAGATGGGGCCGACGCTGGCGGGGCTCGCCAAGGCCGCCGCACCGGACCGGCGGGTGATCGGCGTCGCACGCTTCAGCGATGGCAGCGTCAAGGACTGGCTGCAGGCCCGCGGCGTCGAAACGATCAATTGCGACCTGCTCGACGAAGCCGCGATCAAGGCGCTGCCGAAAATTCAAAACATCATCTTCATGGCTGGCCGCAAATTCGGCGCCGAGGGCGACCTTTCGCTGACCTGGGCGATGAATTCGCACGTCCCGGCAATGGTGGCACAGGCCTTTGCCGGTTCGCGGATCGTGGCGTTCTCGACCGGCTGCGTCTATCCCTTCGTGCCTGTGAGCGGCCAAGGCGCCGACGAGGACCTAGCGCCAAATCCGCCCGGCGAATATGCGCAATCCTGCGTCGGGCGCGAGCGCATGTTCGAATATTTCTCGCGCAGGCATTCGACGCCCGGCCGGCTGTTCCGGCTCAACTACGCGATCGATATGCGCTACGGCGTGCTGCACGACATTGCGAGCAAGGTGCTGCAAAGCAAACCGATCGATGTTAGCCTCGGCCATGTCAACTTCATCTGGCAGGGCGATGCATCGTCGCAGGCGTTGCGCTGCCTCGCACATTGCGACACGCCGACGTCGCCGATCAATGTCAGCGGTCATGAAATTCTCGCCGTGCGCGATCTCGCCGCCAAATTCGGCCAACGGCTTGGAATTGCGCCCGTCATCATCGGCAAGGAAGAGCCGACGGCGTGGCTGACCAATACGTCGCAAGCCGTAAGTTTGTTTGGCCTGCCTGTTGTCGATACCGAACAGTTGATCCGCTGGACCGCCGACTGGGTGTCGCGGTCGATGCCGAGCCTCGGCAAGCCCACCAAATATGAGGTGCGCGATGGCCGCTACTGAGTACATCGAGCTCATCGAACTCGGCGTCGGCGATGGGCCGGCTGGATTGCTGTTGTCGACGGAGGCGCACTGGAACCAGAACGAGGCCGACTGGCGGTTTTTCCTGAGCAGGGGAATCGTGTTCGGGGTGCGTGACGGCAAGCAACTGGTCGCGACCGCGGCGCTATTGCCCTACTCCGCCGGCAACGCCTGGATCAGCATGGTGCTGGTGACCGCGAGCTGGCGCCGCCGCGGTGTCGCGACCCGGCTGGTCGACGCCTGCCTCAACGCTGCGACAAAGCGCGGCCTCACCACCTGGCTCGACGCGACGCCTGATGGAGCCAACGTCTATGGCCCGCTCGGTTTCACACCGACGCTGCAATTGCGGCGGCTTCGGCTGGAAGCCCCGAAAGGCGTGAGCGCCGCGCAATCGCTATCGACCTGCAGCTTCGCCGATTTCATCGCACGCGATGTCAGCGCCATGGGGTTTGACCGCAGCGCTCTGCTGACCGAGTTCGGCGGCCGCGCCGGTTCCCGCATGGTATCATCAGGCAACGCCGTTGCGCTGGTCCGTGACGGCCGCACCGCGCGCCATGTCGGACCTGTGTTTGCCGAGACCCACGAAAGCGCGCTGACCCTGGTCGATACCATCGTACGGTCAGAGCAAGGCCCGTGGCTGCTCGACGCCGTGCATTCGCAGGACGATTTCCTGCGCGGGCTCACCAACACCGGCTGGACCATCGAGCGGCCGTTCCAGCGCATGCGGTTCGGCCGCGCCACCATGATCGCGGCCGAACTGCCATTCGCCGTCGCCGGCCCGGAATTTGGATAGGATTTTCATGCACCACAGCGAAATCAAATGCGAGGTACGAAAACTGATCGCCGACGGCACGGTGATCCCCGCGCATCCGCTGGCGCTCCATGCCGATCGCACGCTCGACACCCGGCACCAGCGCGCACTGTCGCGCTACTATATCGATGCCGGCGCCGGTGGCCTTGCGGTGGGCGTGCATACCACGCAGTTCGCGATCCGCGATGTCGGACTCTACAAGCCCGTGCTGGAACTGGCGGCGCAGACCGCGGCCGACTGGACCAAGCGGCCGCTCGCGATGGTCGCCGGCCTCGCCGGCCCGACACAGCAGGCGACTGCAGAGGCGCAGATTGCGCGCGGCATCGGCTACCACGCCGGCCTGCTCAGCCTTGCCGCGATGAAATCTGCTTCCGAAGACGAGATCATCGCGCATTGCGAGGCGGTGGCGCGCGAGATTCCGCTGGTCGGATTCTACCTGCAGCCCGCGGTCGGCGGCGTCATTCTCAGCGCAAACTTCTGGCGGCGGTTTGCGGCCATAGACAATGTCATCGCGATCAAGATCGCGCCGTTCAACCGCTACCGCACCCTCGACGTGCTGCGCGGCGTGGCCGCCGCCCGCGCGCTCGACCGCGTCGCGCTCTATACCGGCAATGACGACCATATCCTGCTCGATCTGATGCTGCCGTTCGACCTGCGCGACAACGGCGTTACCACCCGCACTTACTTCAAGGGCGGTCTGCTCGGCCACTGGTCGGTGTGGACCGCGGCCGCGATCAAGCAGTTCGAAATGTGCAAGGCCGCGCGCGGCAAGGACGCCGTGCCGGCGGACCTCCTGGCACTCGACGCCCGCGTCACCGATTGCAACAGCGCGTTCTTTGACGTCGCCAATAATTTTCACGGCTGCATCGCCGGCTGCCATGAAATCCTGCGGCGGCAGGGATTGATGCAGGGGCTGTGGTGCCTCGATCCGGCCGAAGGGCTGAGCCCCGGCCAGATGCAGGAGATCGACCGCGTCTGCCGCGAGCATGCCGATCTCTCCGACGACGCCTTCGTCGCCGACCATTTGCAGAAATGGCTGGCATGACGGCGGAAGAGCCCTTCATAAGCCTGCGCAACGTCCGCAAGGTCTACCGCTCGAAAGGCACGGAATTCCTGGCGGTCTCCGACGTCACCATGGACGTCAGCGAGGGCGAACTGGTCTCGCTGGTCGGACCATCCGGTTGCGGCAAGACCACGGTGCTGAAGATTCTGGCCGGGCTGCACGAGGCCGACGGCGGCACCATCAAGATCGGCAATACCAAAACGCCGTTCGACCCCGCGCGAGATATCGGCATGGTGTTCCAGCAGGCGCTCTTGCTGAAGTGGCGCACCATTCTCGACAACGTGCTGCTGCCGGCCGAAATCGTCGGTCTGCCGATGAAGGCCGCGCGCGCCAGGGCCCGCGATCTGCTCAATCTCGTCGGCCTTGCCGGTTACGAAGACAAATATCCGCAGCAACTGTCCGGCGGCATGCAGCAGCGCACCGCGATCGCGCGCGCCTTCATCCACGATCCCAAACTGATCCTGATGGACGAACCGTTCGGCGCGCTGGACGCCCTGACGCGCGAACAGATGAACCTAGAAATGCTGCGGATCTGGCGCGAAAGCGGCAAGACCATCATCTTCGTCACCCACAGCATCCAGGAAGCCGTGTTCCTCGCCTCGCATTGCGCGGTGCTGACCGCAGGTCCCGCGCGGATGGCGGAGTACTTCCCGATCGACCTGCCGTTTCCGCGCGATCTGCCGATCAAGACCACGGACGAATTCGGTGCGTATGCACGGCGGATTTATGGGAGTTTGGGAATGGGGCCGAGCGAGTAAATCTGAGTTCGTCATTCCGGGGCGATGCAAAGCATCGAACCCGGAATCTCGAGATTCCGGGCCTGGTGCTAACGCACCATCCCGGAATGACGGTTGGCTTCGTCGTCACGCTCCCCGCAACGACGGAACGTGAACTACCCCGGCGCTATCCATCGCTATTCATACGACACCGGGCCGGTGTCACGATAGGCCCAGCAGCTTTCGCGCGGCAGCGACACCGGGGTCTCGATGCCGACCTGATGCCGGGCGGCGGTGCCGAGTTCGACCACCTCCAGCCGGCGGCCGAACAATTCGATGCCATAGGCGGTTTGCGTGCCCTGGTAGCGGCGATCGAGCACGCGTGCCGGAAAGGTGTTGGCGCCGTTGTGCTGGCCGATCGTGATGTTCTCCGGGCGCAACGCGATGCGCACCTTCTCGTCCGGATCCAGCGCATGCAGCAATGCCACCTCGCCCCGGCGTCCGTCGCCGAAATCGACCGTGCCAAATTCACCGTTGCGAGACACCAGCGTGCCCGGAAGTTCGTTGGTGGCGCCGGTGAAATTGGCGACGAACAGATCCGCCGGCCGGTTATAGATCGCGTCAGGGGTATCCATCTGCAGCAATTTGCCGTCGCGCATCACGCCGATGCGGTCGCCGAGCACCACGGCTTCGGCCTGGTCATGGGTGACATAGAGCGCCGTCATACCGGTCTGCTTGAGGATCACGCGCAGATCGTCGCGCAAACGTAGCCGCAGTTTGGCGTCGAGGTTCGACAGCGGCTCGTCGAGCAGCAGCAACTGCGGCCGGTAGACGATACTGCGCGCCAAGGCGACGCGCTGCATCTGGCCGCCGGACAGTGCGACCACCGGGCGCTCGGCATATTCCGACAGGCCGACCAGTTCGAGCGCTTCATCGACCTTGCGGCGGGCGTCGGCGCGCGAAATCTTGCGATGCTTGAGCGGATAGACCACGTTCTGCCGCACCGTCATATGCGGCCACACCGCATAGGACTGAAACACCATGCCGAGTTCGCGAAGGCGCGGCGGCACGAGGATGCCGCTGGCGGGCGCCGACACGATCCGGCCGGCGATGCTGATCTCGCCGTCGGTTGGATGTTCCAACCCCGCCACGCATCGCAACGTCGTGGTCTTGCCGCAACCGGACGGTCCGAGCAGCACCACGATCTCGCCGGCCGGCACGGCGAAGCTGACGCCGTCGATCGCCGGACGGCCGACCGCAAACTGCTTGCGCAGGTCCCTTACCTCGAGAGTCGCCGTCATGAAGAAGCCTGCGTCATGCGTAGATCGCTCACTGCCGGTGACCGTAGGTCTTGTCCCATTCCGCCACCCATGGCTCGTGCAGCTTGACGTATTCGTCGAACTTGGGGAACCAGACCTTGACCACCTTGGGATCGAAACCTTCGGGGTAGACCGGCGCCACCTTGAGCGAGGTCAAATTGCCGAGCTCCCTGATCATGAAGGTTTGCCCCTCCTTCGACAGGCACCAGTTCAAAAAAAGTTTTGCGGCATTGGGATTGGCGGCGGTCTTGGGAATTCCCGTGGCGTAGGGATTGACCGGAGCGCCTTCGGGCGGGAAGAAGATCTTGATCGGCGCGCCGTCCTTCTGCTTCGGATAGATCGCATTGTAGAGCAGCGGACCCATCGCGACTTCGCCGCGCACCAGCGAGTCCGACATCGGCGCGCCCGACGGATAGAGGATCGGACGGGTCGACGCCTGCTTGGCCCAATAGTCCTCACCCAGCACCTGGCGCTCGAACATCACGCGGGTCCAGGTGGTGCCGCCGGACCGGGCGAACACCTGCCCGGTCTGCTTGTCGTATTCCTTCTTGGTCAGATCCATCCACGACTTCGGCGGATTCTTGACCAGTTCAGTGTTGTAGGCAATCGACCACACCAGCGTGACGCGCGGCCACAGTTTCGGGGAAATCAGCGAATCCGGGTTGTAATCCGCAGCGTTCGGCGGCGCGTAGTCCTGGAACAGGTCGGCCAAAGGCTGCATCAGCGCGCGATCAGAATGATCGACCACGTCGGCGATCAACTTGCCAGCAGCGGCCTCAGTCTTGACGCGGGTAATGAGCTGGCCGCCCGGTGCGCGCACCATCTCGACCTTGATCTCGGGGAAGCGCTTCTGGAACTCCTTGATCACCTGCTGCTCGACCTCGGCGAAATTCGCCGTGTAGAACACCAGTTTCCCCTCCTTCTTCGCCGCCGCGATCAATTCGGGCGAGCCGAATTCCTGCGCCTGCGCTGGTGCGCCCCACAGGATGCCGAGACCGGCGACGCCGGTCAGCGCCATTTTGGTGAAGATCCGTCTATTCATAGCAATCCTCCCTCGAGTTTTTTTATCCGGTGCGGGCGACGCCGCTCTGCGTCGCCTCGCGCGACAGCCAGTTTGCGCCGCCGATGAGAACGCCGAGCAGAACCGTCTGCACCAGGCTGAATGCGGCGGTCTTGCCGAGATTTCCGCCTTCGTAATAGTCGAGCAGCAGCACCGACATCACCATGGTGTTGCTGGTGTAGAGAAACAGCGACGAGCCGAGTTCGCGGATCGCCAGCACGAACAGCAGCGTCATCGATGCGATCACGCCGGGCCGCGCCAGCGGCAGCACGATGGTCCGTATGGTGGCGAACATGCCCTTGCCGCAGACCCAGGCGGCTTCTTCCAGCTCGCGGTGGATCTGCATGAACGAGGTCGACAGCGCCTTGACGGTGTCGGGCATGAAGCGCGCGATGAATGCCAGCGCCAGAATCCAGATCGTGCCGTAGAGCCCGCCGGGAATCCCGATCCAGGCCCATAAATAAGCGACGCCGACCACGAGGCCGGGAATCGCGACCGGCACGGTCGAGATCAGGTCGATCCAGCGCCGCCCAGTCACCTGTGTGCGGTGAATGGTGTAGCCGATCGCAAACGCCAGCGCGCCGCCGACCACGGCCGTGATCACGCCGACCTCGACCGCATTGTAAATCGACCGCAGCGTCAGCGGATTGTCGAAGATGCTGTTGAAATGCACCATCGAGTATTGGCGCATGTCGAACAGGCTGGCGACATCGCGGATGAACATGAACTTGCGGAACGCCGCCACGATCAGCGCGAGCAGCGGCAGCACCACCACGATCAGCAGATAGACGATACCGATGGCGAACGTGAACCAGCGCCAGCGCCCGAGATCGAGGCTGCGCGGGCGGAACGCCTTGCCGGCCACCGTCGTGTAGCTGCGGCCGCTGAGCACCCTGTTCTGCAGGAACACCAGCGCGCCGGTCACCACCATCAGGATGATCGCAACCGCGGCAGCCGTGTTGTAGAGCGGCGGCGACCAGTTGGTGAGCTTGAAGATGTAAGTCGTCAATAGCGCCAGATTGGTCGACGACCCCAGCACCGCCGGAATGCCGTAGATGCCGAGCATCACGATGAACGACAGCAGCATGCCCGAGATGATCGCCGGCATGATCAGCGGGAACGTCACCGAGAACAATGTCGCGAACGCGCTGGCGCCGGAAATCTCGGCGGCCTCTTCCAGGCTCGGGTCCATGTTGCGCAGCGCCGAGGAAGTGAACATGTAGACGTAGGGCGCGTAATAGATGCCGAACACGAACACCAGGCCCCACAGCGAATAGAAATCGACGCGCCAGTCGAGCCCGATCCATTTGAACATGGTGTTGATCAGGCCGGTCTTGGGCGAGCCGAGGATCGCCCAGGCCACGCCCGCGACCAGCGGCGGCGCAAACAATGGCAGGATGCTGGCGGCGGCGATAAAGCCCTTGAACGGCGTATTGGTGCGAACCACGATCCAGGAGAACAGCAATCCGATCACGACCGCGATGGCAGTGCCGCCGCCGCAGGCGATCAGCGTGTTGAGCAGCGCCTCGCCGACATTGGGATTCGCCAGGACCACGAGAAAATTCGCGATCGAAAGATGACGCAGGCTGATGCCCTCGACCACCGGGTTGGTGTCGGTGAGCGCCCCCAGCAGCAGCATCAGGATCGGATAGATGACGAGAAAGCCGAGAATAACCAGCAGGAGCACAACCCACAGGTTGGCCCACACGCGCCGACGCATCCCCTCACTCGCGCTACGCATCGCTTCGCCGCGCCGGCTCGCCTGTCCGTCCAAAGCGCTTCCCCTTGGCCTGCGACCGTCCGTTTTCGGATCTTGCGCCCGCAATGCGCGGCGAGCCTAGTCGATCAGACGGCAGGCGGGAAGTAGCACAAAGTCGGCGGCTCAAAATGCCGCGGAAGCCCGCCTTCGCATACGCATCATGCAACGGCGTGCCTGTGGAACATCTCGCGTCCGTAGTACACGCCCCTGAAGGGCGTTACCCGCGCCGGCCGTGGAGAGCCCGATCTCGATGTCAGAAGTTGCGACTGCCAAGCCGCCTGCCACGCCCGGTATCGACGGCTTGCCGCCGGAACTCCGGCGCTGGGCGGTCGCGGCGATCTTTACCGCGCTGGCGCTGGCCTCGCTGGATACGGCGATTGCCAACATCGCGCTGCCCGCCATCGCTGCCGACCTTCATGTCAGCCCGGCCGATGTGGTCTGGGTCGTCAATGTCTATCAGATCGCGCTGGTGGCGACGCTGCTGCCGCTCGGTGCGCTCGGCGAAATCGTCGGCCATCAGCGCATCTATATCGGCGGCCTGTTGCTGTTCACAATTGCCTCGATCGGCTGCGCGTTAGCGTGGTCGCTGCCCAGTCTGGTGGCGGCGCGGGCGCTGCAGGGGCTCGGCGCCAGCGGCATCATGGCGGTGAATGCGGCGCTGGTCCGCTACGTCTACCCAACCCATATGCTGGGCCGCGGTTTTGGTCACAACGCGCTGGTGGTCGGCACCGCCTTCACGCTTGGACCGACGATCGCGTCCGGCATTCTGGCGCTGGGGCCCTGGCCGTGGCTGTTCGCGATCAACGTTCCGTTCGGCCTGATCGCGGTGTGGATCGGACTAAAGACGCTGCCGCCGACGCCACGCGCGACGCACGCATTCGATTTTGCGAGCGCGGCGCTGACCACAGGCTGCCTAGGCCTGTTCATCATCGGGATCGGAAGTGCGGCACACAGCGCACCACCGGCACTGGTAACGGCCGAACTGGTCGGCGCCATCATCCTCGGCTGGATCATGATGCGACGGCAGGCGGATCACCCGGCGCCGATGCTGCCGATCGATCTGTTCCGGCGGCCGATGTTTGCGCTATCGGCGGCGACGTCGGTGTGCACCTTTGCGGTTCAAGGCATCGCCTTCGTCTCGCTGCCGTTCTATTTCGAAGATGTGCTGATGCGCACCCAGGTCGAGACCGGTTTCTTCATGACGCCGTGGCCGCTGGTGGTCGCGATCATGGCGCCGATCGGCGGCCGGCTGTCCGACCGCTATCCCGTCGGCATTCTCGGCGGCATCGGCCTCGCCTTGCTGTGCGCGGGAATGGTGTTGCTGGCGACGCTGCCGGCGGATCCCGGCGTCGCCAACATCGTCTGGCGCATGGTGGTGTGCGGGATCGGATTCGGATTCTTTCAAACCCCGAATTTGCGCGCGCTGATGTCGAGCGCGCCGTCGCATCGCGGCGGCAGCGCGAGCAGCATCGTCGCGACCGCACGGCTGACCGGGCAGACGCTGGGTGCCGCGTTCGCCGCACTGTGCTTTGCGCTCGGCGGCCACGATGGCGCGACGCTTGCCTTGGCACTCGGCGCCGGATTTGCCGCGCTCGGATGCGTGATGAGTTTCCTGCGCCTGGTGGTGAGCGCGCCGCAAGATTGATGGGAGGGAATGTGCCTACAAGGCAGGCAAACCCTGGCCGAGCATGGCGAAGATGACGGCCATGTGGCGCCCTTGCCCGCACGAAACCCCGGTCCGTCAATTTTCTTCCGCGCTGCAAACGCATTTTCTTGATTTGAACTATTCCAGATTGCGGTCCAGTGTCCCCGCCGGGTTCAATTGATGAATTGAGCTAACAGGGGAAACGCGATGGCAAACCTCACTATCAACGGCAAATCAATCAATGTGGACGTCGAGGACGACACCCCGCTGCTATGGGCGATCCGGGAGAACGTCGGACTGACCGGCACCAAATACGGCTGCGGCATTGCACAATGCGGGGCCTGCACGATCCATATTGACGGCGTCGCAATGCGCTCCTGCGGCATCTCGGTCAGCGAAGCCGTCGGCAAGCAGATCACCACGATCGAAGGTCTGGCCGCCAGCGATGGCGCACTGCACAAGGTGCAGCAGGCCTGGATCAAGAACGACGTGCCACAGTGCGGCTATTGCCAGACCGGCATGATCATGGCGGTGGCGGCGCTGCTCAAGGACAAGCCGAAGCCGACCGACAAGGATATCGACGAGACCATCACCAATATCTGCCGCTGCGGCACCTTCCAACAGGTGCGCGAGGCAATCCACGCCGCCGCGAACGCTTGAGGGGGATGTCATGAACAAGCACATCACACCTGCACTCAGCCGCCGCGCCTTCGTCATCGGCACCGCCGCTGCCGGCGCCGGCCTCGCGGTCGGTCTCGACATCCCCTTCGGTGGCCCCACCGTGGTCCGCGCCGCCGATGGATCGCCTGAGGTCAACGTCTGGGTGGTGATCCGCCCCGACGACACCGTCGTGATCCGCATCGCCCGTTCGGAGATGGGACAGGGCACGCTCACCGGCCTCGCCCAGCTCGTCGCCGAAGAACTCGAATGCGACTGGTCGAAGGTCACCACCGAATATCCGACACCGGGTCAAAGTGTCGCACGCAAGCGGGCCTGGGGCGATTTTTCGACCGGCGGCAGCCGCGGCATCCGCACCTCGCAGGACTACGTCCGCAAGGGTGGCGCCACCGCGCGCATGATGCTGGTCCAGGCCGCTGCCAATGAGTGGAAGGTGCCGGTTTCGGAATGCACCGCCGCCAACAGCACCATCACGCACACGCCGTCGGGCAAGAAGACGACCTACGGCAAGGTCGTGGAAGCCGCAGCCAAGCTGTCGCCTCCCGCCGATGCCGACGTCAAGCTGAAGGATCCGAAGGACTGGAAAATTGCCGGCAAGGGCGTGCTGCGGCTCGATACCGCCGACAAGACCACCGGCAAGATGATGTACGGCATCGACGTCAAGCTGCCGGGAATGCTGAACGCCGCGCTGAAGGATTGCCCGGTCTTCGGCGGCAAGCTGAAGAGCTATGACGAAGCCAAGGTCATGGGCATGAAGGGCGTCAAGAAGGTGGTGCGGGTCAACGACTCCACCGTCGCCGTCGTCGCCGACACCTGGTGGCACGCCAAGACCGCGCTCGACGCGCTGCCGATCGTCTGGGACGAAGGCGAGAACGCCAAGGTGTCGAGCGAATCGATCGCCAAGTGGCTGGCCGAGGGCCTCGACAATTCGCAGCCCGCTTTCATCGGCAACCAGAACGGCGATGCCAAAGCCGCCATCACCGGCGCCGCCAAAAAGATCGAGGCGGTGTACAACTATCCCTACCAGAACCACGCCGCGATGGAGCCGCTCAACGCCACCGCGCTCTACACACCCGACAAGTGCGAGGTCTGGACCGGAACGCAGAACGGCGAAGCGGCATTCGCCGCGGTGATGGAAACCTCCGGCCTGCCTGCCGACAAATGCGAGGTTCACAAGCTGATCCTCGGTGGCGGCTTCGGCCGTCGCGGCATGACCGACTATGTCCGGCAGGCCGTCTCCATCGCCAAGCAGATGCCGGGCACGCCGATCAAGCTGTTGTGGTCACGCGAAGACGACATGCAGCACGGCACCTATCATCCGGTCACCCAATGCAAGCTGACCGGCGCCTTCGACAAGGACAACAATCTGACGGCGCTGCATGTCCGGATCTCCGGCCAATCCATCCTGTTCACCGTGCGTCCGGCGGCACTGGTCAACGGCATGGACACCGCGGCATTCCAGGGCCTCGCGCCCACCGGCGACTGGGCGATCGGGTACAGTTTTCCGAACCTGCTGGTCGAACATTCGATGCGCAACCCTCACGTCCCGCCGGGCTTCTGGCGAGGCGTCAACGTCAATCAGAACGCGATCTATCTCGAATGCTTCATCGACGAGCTGGCGCATTCGGTCGGCGAAGATCCGGTCGCGTTCCGCCGCAAGTTGATGGGCAAGCATCCCAAGCACCTCGCCGTGCTCAATGCGGTGGCCGAAAAAGTCGGCTGGGACAAGCCGCCGCCAAAGGGCGTGTACCGCGGCATCTGCCAGCACATGGGCTACGGCAGCTACGTCGCCGGTGCCGCCGAAATCTCGGTGACCGACGGCAACAAGATCAAGGTGCACCGCATCGTCGCGTCCACCGATCCCGGCCACGTCGTCAATCCGGCGCAGATCGAGCGCCAGATTGCAGGCTCGTTCGTCTATGGCCTGTCCGCGTTGTTCTACGGCAATTGCACCGTCAAGGACGGCCGCATCGAGCAATCCAACTTCGACACCTACAATTCGATGCGGATCGCGGAGATGCCGAAGGTGGAGTCGGTCATCGTGCCGAGCGGCGGCTTCTGGGGCGGCGTCGGCGAACCGACGATCTGCGTCGCAGCGCCCGCCGTGCTCAATGCGTATTTCGCGGCAACGGGAAAACGCATCCGCTCAGTGCCGCTGAAGGATCAGGATATCAGCTTCGCCTGACAAATTGGGCGGCGGCCTTCACCGGCCGCCGCTCCACCAACCCTTTCGGATATAAGCTGATGAAAACGTTTTGCGTTGCCATCGGAATTGCAACGGTCGCGGCGTCGAGTTCGCCGCTGCTGGCGGCTTCTGTCCCTCCGCCCGGCGCTGCGGCCTGTTCCGGCTGTCACGCCGCAGGAACCGTGCCGGCCTCGCCGGTTTCGCGGCTGTACGGCCGTGACGCCGGCGACATCATGACCGCGATGACGGGCTTCCGCGACGGATCGCTTCCCGCCACGGTGATGACCCGCATCGCCAAAGGCTTCTCCGACGACGAGCTGCGCGCGATTGCGGCGTGGCTCGCGGCACAGAAGTAAGGGGCGCTATTATGGGCATCAACCATCGCATGAGCCGCCGGGAATTCGTTGGCGGCGGTGCTGCCGCCGTGACGGCGCTAACGCTTCCGCTGCCCGCATTCGCACAAGCCGCGGCGCGCGTCGTCGTGATCGGCGGCGGCTTCGGCGGCGCGAGTTGCGCCCGCGCCCTGAAACAGGTCGACCCGAAACTGCAGGTAACACTGGTCGAACCGAACCGGACCTTCACCGCCTGCCCGTTCAGCAACAACGTGATCGCCGGACTGCGTTCGCTCGAGGAACAGCAATTCGGCTATGACAAGATCGCCGCCGGCGGCGTCACCGTGGTGGCGCAGGCGGCAACGGCGATCGATGCCAACGCGCGGACCGTTGGGCTCGCCGACGGCACGTCGCTCGCCTACGACCGGCTGGTCCTGTCTCCCGGCGTCGATCTGCGTTTCGAAGCGCTGCCGGGCTACGACGAAACCGCCGCTGCAAAGATGCCGCACGCCTGGAAAGCGGGCGAGCAGACGCTGCTGCTGCGCAAGCAACTCGAAGCCATGGACGATGGCGGCCTTGTCGTGATCGCCGCGCCCGCCAACCCGTTCCGCTGCCCGCCTGGGCCCTACGAACGCGCCTGTCTGATCGCGCACTATCTGAAAACCAAGAAGCCCCGTTCGAAGCTGATCATCCTCGACGCCAAGGACACCTTCTCCAAGCAGCGGCTGTTCCAGAACGCCTGGAAGGAACTCTATCCGGGAATGATCGAATGGGTGTCGCTGTCACAGGGCGGCAAGGTGAACTCCGTCGACCCGGCGACCAACACGCTGATTACCGATTTCGGCAACCACACCGCGCAGGTGGCGAACGTCATTCCGCCGCAGCGCGCCGGACGCATCGCCACCATCGCTGGCGCCACCGACAATACCGGCTGGTGCGCGATCGATCCCGTCACTTTCGAATCCAAATCGGCGCCGAACATCCACGTCATCGGCGATGCCTGTATTGCCGGCTCGATGCCGAAATCCGCGTTCTCCGCGAATTCCCAGGCCAAGGCTTGCGCGAGCGCTGTCGCCACGCTGATCGCGGGCCGGGCGCCCGAGGCGCCGAAGCTGATCAACACCTGCTACAGTCTGGCGGCCCCCGGCTACGGCTTCTCGGTCGCCGGCGTCTACCAGCCGAAGAACGGGCTGTTCACCGACGTCGAAGGCGCCGGCGGCGTCAGCCCGGCGGATGTGCCGCGCGACTTCCGCGCGCGCGAGGCCGACTATGCGAATTCCTGGTTCGCGACCATCACGGCGGAAGTCTTTGGCTAGGCTTCGCATGTCGGGTCCGATCCTTGCGGGCGCACTGCTCGCTTTGCCCGGCCTCGCTGCCGCGCAAGAGCTGCGAGGCTATGCCGTGACCGGCGATGCCATTGCGAAGTCGCTGACCGGCGCGCCCGGCGATCCCGCGCGTGGACGAACAACCCTCCTCAACCGCCAAAGCACCTGCATCCTCTGCCACAACGGACCGTTTCCGGAGGAGAAGTTTCAGGGCGATCTGGCCCCCAACCTCGTCGGCTCCGGCAGCCGCTGGTCGGAGGGGCAGTTGCGGCTGCGGCTGGTGGACGCGAGCCGCCTCAATGAAGCGACGATCATGCCGTCCTATTATCGCGTGGACGGCCTGCATCGTGTTGGTCCGGCGTGGCGCGGCAAGCCGATCCTGTCGGCGGAACAGATCGAAGATATCGTGGCTTATCTGGTGACGCTGCGCGAATAGGAAGTGACGATGCAACACAAGGATTCCACACGCCGCCAGTTCCTCGGCCTCGCCGGTGGCGCGGCCGTGCTCGGGGCCGTCCCGATCGTAACGTTGCGGCCGGGCGAAGCGACGCCCGCCGAACTCGCATCCGCGATCCGCAGCGTCACCAATGGCGCGCAAGTGCGCACCGGCAAGGTCAAGCTCGACGTGCCGCCGCTGGTCGAGAACGGCAACACCGTGTCGCTGACCGTCAACGTCGCAAGCCCGATGGCGCCGGAGGATCACGTCCGCAGCATCCACATCTTCAACGAGAAGAACCCGCAGCCCAATATCGGCAATTTCCATCTCGGCCCGCATGCCGGCCGCGCGCAGGTATCCACGCGCATTCGCCTCGCCGACAGCCAGAAGATCGTCGCCATCGCGCGATTGTCCGACGGCTCGTTCTGGTCGGCCAGCGCCGACGTCGTGGTGACGCTGGCGGCCTGCACTGATGAGGTGATCTGATGGCCTCCGCGCTGATCAACGTTCCCGCCAAGGCCAAACGCGGCGACATCATCGAGATCAAGACGCTGATGTCGCACATCATGGAAACCGGTTATCGGCATACCGCCACCGGCGAGGTGGTGCCGCGCGATATCATCACGAGTTTTGCCTGCCGCTATAACGGCACCGAGATTTTTCGCGCTGATCTGTTTCCTGCGATCGCCGCCAACCCGTTCATCACCTTCTTCACCACGGCGACCGCGAGCGGCAAGTTCGAGTTCGAATGGATCGGCGATAACGGCTTTTCCGAAACCGCGTCGGCCTCGATCACAGTCGAATGAGATTGGCCGGCCTCATCGTTCTGTCTGCTCTGTTCGCGGTGGACGCCGCCAGCGCCGAAATTCCACAAGCAGAACGCCGCTCCGGCTATAGCTTCATGGCGCCGGACACCAGGGCGATGCAGGACGACGACACGATAAACCCCGGCATGCTGTGGGTGCTCGACGGCGAGAAATTGTGGGCGCGCAAGTCGGGCGTTACAAACAAGGCGTGCGCCGATTGTCATCAGGACGCGCGCGCGAGCATGAAGGGCGTCGCGGCGCATTATCCCGCCATCGACAAGGCGCTCGGGCGGCCCGTCGACCTCGAGCAGCGCATCAATCTGTGCCGCACCACTCATCAGCAGGCGACGCCGCTTCCCTACGAGAGCCGCGAATTGCTGGCGCTGACCGCTTTTGTCGCGCAGCAATCGCGCGGCGCCGCAATCGAGCCCGGCAACGATCCGCAGCTAGCGCCGTTCGTCGCCAAAGGCCGCGAACTGTTCATGCAGCGGCAGGGCCAGCTCAATCTCGGCTGCACCAATTGTCACGATGAGAATTGGGATAAGCGTCTGGCCGGATCGGCGATCACGCAAGGACACCCGACGGGTTACCCGCTTTATCGGCTGGAGTGGCAATCACTGGGATCGCTGCAGCGCCGGCTGCGCGCCTGCATGACGGGCATCCGCGCGCAAGCCTATGATTACGGTGCGCCGGAACTGGTCGAGCTGGAGCTTTATCTGATGTCGCGCGCCAGGGGCATGCCGCTGGAAGCGCCGGCCATTCGACCCTAGTCATGGGCCCCCAGGGGCCCAGACAAAAAAATCGCGAAAACAACCCCATGCAAAGAAAGGATGGGCCCGGTCTCGCGGTCCTCGGTTACCGCTCCGCGAACGCTTTCTCGACCACGAACTGCGCCGCCTCGCCGTGGTTGCCTTCGACAAAGCCCTTGCCGCCCAGCAGCGTGCGGGTGTCGGCGACCAGCGCCGGGCTGCCGCAGATCATGACGCGGTCATGCGCGGCCTCGAGCGGGGCAAGCCCGATATCGGCAAACAGCTTGCCGGAACTGATCAGGTCGGTGATGCGGCCGCGGTTGTGGAAGGGATCGCGCGTCACCGTCGGGTAATAAATCAGCTGGTTGCGCACGAGTTCGCCGATCAGCTCATCGTTCGGCAGTTCCTTGGTGATCATCTCACCATAGGCGAGTTCCGCGACGCGGCGGCAGCCGTGCAGCAGCACCACCTTCTCGAAGCGCTCATAGGTTTCGGGATCCTTGATCACGCTGAGGAACGGGGCTAGCCCGGTGCCGGTCCCGATCAAATAAAGGTTGCGGCCGTCCTGCAGGTTGTCGATCACCAGCGTGCCGGTGGCCTTGCGGCTGACGATGATCTCGTCGCCTTCCTTGAGATGCTGGAGGCGCGAAGTCAGCGGCCCGTCCGGCACCTTGATCGAGAAGAATTCGAGCCGGTCTTCATAATTGGCGCTGGCGACGCTGTAGGCGCGCAGCAGCGGCTTCTCGCCGACCTTCAGCCCGATCATGGTGAACTCGCCGTTGCGGAAACGGAACGAGGGATCGCGCGTGGTGGTGAAGGAGAACAGCGTGTCGGTCCAGTGATGGACGCTGAGAACGCTTTCCTGATTGAAATTGCTCATCTTTCGATCCGATTGGAGGCAGATGTCGGCAAAATCATTCGTATACGATCATTCGTATACGAATGAATAATCCTTCTTGATCCCGCCGTCAAGCCGCGGGCAAGATGGCCGGCAACGCCCCGAAGGCATTGAACAACAAGGAAAATCCGATGGCGCACGACGCACCCCAGGCAAGCGGCCCGAGCAAGCTGGTGATCCGCAATATCGGGCTGCTGCTGTCGGGGATGCTGGAAAAACCGATCCTGGATGCCGACACCATCGTGGCCGCGAACGGCAAGATCACCGCCATCGGCCGCCTCAAGGACGTCGACACCGAGGGCGCCACGACTGTCGTCAATGCCAACGGCACCACGGTCGCCCCCGGCCTGATCGACAGCCACGTCCATCCCGTCGCCGGCGACTGGACGCCGCGGCAGAACCAGATGGGCTGGATCGACAGCTATCTGCATGGCGGCGTCACCACGATGATTTCAGCCGGTGAAGTGCATATGCCCGGCCGTCCGCGCGACGTCGTCGGCGTCAAGGCGATGGCGATTTTCGCGCAGCGCGCGTTCTGGACGCTGCGGCCCGGCGGCGTGAAGATCCATGCCGGCGCGCCCGTGATCGAAAACGAAATGGTCGAGGACGACTTCAAGGAGCTCGCCGCGGCGGGCGTCAAGCTGCTCGGCGAAGTCGGGCTCGGCGGCGTCAAGGACGGCCCGACCGCGCGCAAGATGGTGGGATGGGCGCGCAAATACGGCATCCAGAGCACGATCCACACCGGCGGACCATCGATCCCGGGCTCCGGCCTGATCGACAAGGACGTGGTGCTGGAAGCCGACACCGATGTGGTCGGTCATATCAATGGCGGCCACACCGCCCTGCCCGACGATCAGATCCGCTGCATCTGCGAGGGCTGCAAGCGCGGGCTGGAGCTGGTTCACAACGGCAATGAACGCTCGGCGCTGTTCACGCTACGCACCGCGCGCGAGATGGGCGACCTGCACCGCGTCATCCTCGGCACCGACGCGCCGGCCGGCTCCGGCGTGCAGCCGCTCGGCATTTTGCGCATGGTGTCGCTGCTGTCATCGCTCGGCGAACTGCCGGCCGAAATCGCCTTCTGCCTCGCCACCGGCAACACCGCGCGCATGCGCGCGCTCGACTGCGGCTTGATCGAGGTTGGCCGCTCCGCCGATTTCGTCATCATGGACATGGCGCAGCACTCGCCGGGAAAGAGCCTGCTGCACAGCGTGCAGCTCGGCGACCTGCCCGGCATCGGCATGACCATCATCGACGGCATCGTCCGCACCCAGCGCAGCCGCAACACACCGCCGGCGACACGGCTGCCGGAGATCGTCGGGCATTGACGGGAATGGAGACCATCGTGCCCGGCGCGTCGGGCCGTATTTTGTGATGTCGCCTCCAAAGCCGTGAACGAATTGCCGGCCGGTCACGTCAAATGCGGACGGTCGGCGCCGCAGGCTGCTGCGCCGTCCAGGTCTTAGAGGGACATTTGAAGAATTTATCGCAAATTGCCGGCGGGGTGGCGGGTCCGGCAGTGGGCTTTGCCGCCACGTTGCTGATCGTCGAACTCGTCGGGTTTGGAAACCGCGCCGACCCCATCGGTTCGGCGCTGCTGGCGGTGTTCGTCTTCGCGCCGGCCGGGGCGATCGCAGGCCTCGTGCTCGGTACCAAGCTCGCGATGCGGATGCGCGGAGGCGAGAACACCGGCAGCCTGGCCGGCAACAGCCTCCGGGCATTCGGTGCGCTGATCCTGCTCTGCGCCGCCGCCGGCACGGCATACTATATCTACGCGGTCACGAGTGCCACGCCGTGGCTCAACCCGAACGCCGCCACCCCGCTTCTTGTCTTCGAAGTTCGCCTGCCGGCAGGAACGGTGCTGCCGGGTTCGCCGCGGGAGATCGCGATTGAACTGCAGACCGACATCAACCGCATGCCGGGTGAACCACGCTTCAACCGGTTCCGCAGCGACGGCGACAAGCCTGTCATCGCAGGCGACGTCGAACTCGCCTTCCGCACCGCGCATCGGCAACTGGAAATCAAGATCAAGGGCCAGCCCGATCGGCTCTACCCCATCGCCCTATCGGCCAAGGCGCCGCATGCCGCACAGCTCGGACCCTGGCAAACCAACGCCGACGGAAGCGAAATCCGCTATCGGGCCCAATGGCCCGGACGCGATTGACCCGGCGGCCGCCGTGCCGGGCGCCCTACCTACCCTCGTCAAATCCCACATCCAACTACACACGAGATTCTATATTCACCAAAACTTCCCCGGCGATGATTTCGGGATCTCCAAGATTCAGGTCATGCAGGCTTGCCTGAACAAACTCCAGCACCTTTTCGTTCGCCGCACTGGCGCTTTCGCGGTCCTCGAACATCATGACAGCGACACCGACGCCGTCGCCTCCATCCAATACATAATAGGATCTGAATCCGTGCGATTCCCGTAGCATCTGACCGATGCCGCTTTTGGCGCGGCGAGCAGCATCCGCAACCGAGCGAACCTTGGCGTACTTTCGAATGACGATGTACATGAGGCCACCCACGCGTTTCAGTTCCCGCCCCCGCGCATCAAAGCATATCGGGCCGCTGCTGGACTAGGGGGTCTACTTCCGAGATGGGTCAGACAGAGAAGCGCTCACTACGAGCAGATTGTCTTCCTGGTTACCCCTGAAAACCGGACATTGCTCAATGCAGTACATGCCTAGCGCATGAGAACGCCGAGATAGATCAAATCTCGCATGGTGTCGGGCATCGCGCAGTAGGCATTCCAAAGCGTGCCTTCCTCGCGCATCGCAAGGCGGCCGAAAGTGCCATAAGCAGACTTCGTGAGACGAGGTTGATTATCTGGCTAGGCGCGCCCCTGGCGCCCGGCCACCATGCCATAAAGGAACAGCAAGATTATTGCGCCGACGATACTGGCGAAGAAGCCAGCGCCATCTCCGGTTTTGTACCATCCCACAGCTTGGCCAAGGTACGTCGCGACGAACGCGCCGACAATTCCCAAAACAGAGGTCAGAATAAAGCCCGTTGGTTCGGTTTTGTCGCCGGGCATGATGAACTTGGCAATCACTCCAACAATGAACCCTATGATGATAGTCCAAATGACACTCATTTCACTGCTCCTGTCCGAGAAAGACGGTACACTTGAGAAACGAGCAGCTCTCGAAGACCTTGACCTAAATCAACATTGGCCGTCTCCCGCTGGCGCCGACGTGATCCGCAGTCGCGCAGACTGGTTGCTAAACGCACCATCCCCCTCGGCGACGCCACCCCGAACTCGTTCGGGAGCCCAGCGGTTTGACGCATGACAGTACAGCGGGCGAAGAACGCGGCCTCGCCCTTGCTGCACCTTTCGACCGCGCGAAGGCGACCGTCTTATGTTGCTTCGCGCGGAGGCAAGCGACCTTCAGGCGTGTATTTGTCGATTGCCGTCGGCAGCTCTCGCGACAGCCGGGCGAGAAGTTCTTCCTGGGAAAGCCCGGTCTGCTGTTCAAGCGCGCTCAAGACATCCCGCCCGATAGCCTGCTTGAGTTGCGGTGGCGAAACCTCCTTGTTGGGGCCGGAGCCAATCCATGATTCCGCCGCCTCTCCTTGACCGTTCTTTGTGAATTGCTCGAGCAGTTCGTTGAGACCATTACCAAGCATGCCGCCTACACCTGCTCCACCCAGCATGCTGGTCAAGCTGCCCGGAAGACCACCTTGAGCTTTCGATTGATCGCCACCATCGGGCTTGGATGATGATGCCCCCGCGACGCTATTGAACATGTCCATGAGCTTGTCCCGATTTTGAAAACCCGCGATCGCCAGCATTCCCAGCAGTGCGGTCATCGATGGCATTCCACGGCTCATTTCAGCCTCCTGCAATTTGTTGAACGCTTTCCCGGACGCCGCCCAAGGCGGCGCTTTCAAACCTTCAGATCGGCAGGCAATTTCCCGCCGTTCGTCTCCGTGCCTGTCTCCAACGGCGCTTCCCTGACGTGGTGGGTGGTTGCAATCCGATTCAGACGGTAAGGACCGTTCGGCTAAGGCGATGTTGACCTGAATCAACGAAACTGCGTTGCGTAAACTATCGCCGCACCATCTCCGGCAATGCTTGAATGACCAAGGAAAGTTGGTTGCGAAAACTGTGCCAAGACAGAAGCCAACATGTAATGCAGATATGGCAAGCTTCCTGACCTTGGCCCCGGCACCGAGCTTCATGTGCTCGCCAAACGTCAAAGCCAGGCGATCGAGCTGGCTGGAAAGTGCGCGCCGCGCATTGACGAACTGTTATCGAGTGCCGACGCAGAACCCCTCGATCCCCTACCGAGCGAAGGCCGCCCGCACCTTAGGACAATGGTGCCCAAATGTCGTTGGAGTTCAGTATCGATGACCGATCGGAGCAATGGCGTGCCCTGACGAGAGTTCGCTCCCATGGGTGTGGAGAGTCAGTTGAGGATTATCGGAGTAATTCTCGCACTTCTGACATTGCAAATGTCATCGAGCCGAGCACAAGAACTCGAACGCACCGCTATCTTTTTGAATTTTGTACCGGCACTCGGATCGCCGATAAAATCGTCCTTACCGCCTACCACTGCGTTCAAAACAGGATTCCAAAGTGGGCAAGCGGCCGCGGAGCTAAGATCAAGGTCGCTGATCACCTGATTTCACCACTGGCGCGCGAAACGAGAATCGACGTAACCCATGACGTCGCTTTGCTATATCTCGAAAAACCGCTTCCAGCGGACGTTCCGATAGTGCCGCTCGCCAGTCGCGGCCAAAAATTCGAAAAATACGTGCGCTTGGGTTATGGTTTCCACGCTGGGCGTGACGGATGGATTCATCGCGATGCTCTCGGGATCCTGAAAGTCGATGAAGTTGTTTTCTGGGACAAGAACCCCAGCGAGAAAGGCAAACTAAGATTTGCTCAGCCGGCAAACCGCACTTGTCCTGGAGATTCAGGCGGCCCAACGCTTGGTCTCAACAACGGAGATTGGTACGTGGTTGGCATTACATCGCGCGTAATGCCCGATATCCGTCATCGCTTTTCCTGGTTCCTTCCGCTGATCCGAGGGAAAGAGCGGCCTAATTATGCTCGCTACTGCGGTGAGTACTACACCTCTGAAAGAGTAACCGAAAATCTGGACTTCCTGGCCAAAGGAGTTCAGACGCTTATTGTCCGGCAGCTGCAAGCCCAGTCGTCATCACCAGGCAAAGCATCCTCGAAACGTCGGAAGTAGTAATGGGAGCGGCAGTGCTGGCCGGCCGGGCTAATTGCAGCTAACCTCCGGGCGTCGATCCCAATTCGCGAGCCAGGCATGCCAAAAATCCAGCGCATCATTGTTCCCGACATTCCAAAGCCGGTCAGCCACTATTGCCACGTGACCCGTGCAGGCCCCCACGTCTGGGTCGCCGGCGTCGTCGGCCAGGCGCAGGACGGCAGCATACCGTCCGACGTTGTTGCCCAATTCGACATCGCCATCGCTGTGATGGACAAGTGCCTGAAGGCGGCCGGCGCCGGGCCCGAGCACGTCGTCAAGGTTCAAGTTTTCATGACCGACATCACGGAACGCCCGAAAATCAACCCGCGCCGCATAGCTTATTTCGGCGAGAATCTGCCGGCCTCCACGCTCGTCGAGGTGAAGGGATTGGTCGATCCACGAATGAAGGTCGAGATCGAGTGCCAGGCCTACGTTGACTAAGAAACGGCGCGTGCCGCCGGCAGCGATGGCACCCGGCGCGTATCGGATTGCGAGAGACTTTCGGCCAACTACAAGATACTTACGACGGTTATAACTAAACAGAGGACCAGGCGGGCATGCCCGACGCGCTCGAGCCCGATGTCCATGTCATGGGAAAACGATTGATGTGGTCCCAAAACGCGTTCACCGACAGGCTCAATCTCAAGTGGCCGATCCTTCAGGCGCCGATGGGCTCGCTCAGTACACCTGCACTCGCCGCGGCGGTCAGCAATGCTGGTGGTCTGGGGGGCCTCGGCATGTGGGGGTTTTCAGCCGAGGATGCAGAGCGGCGGATCGCCGGCTTCCAACAGCTGAGCGGCGGCAGCCTCAACGTCAACTATCCGCTCTGGCCGGAGCCCAGGATTACCCCTGACGTCAGCGGGCCGATGCGGGCGCGCCTGCAGGCGCACTTCGACGCGAAGGGTCTCGGAGCGGTGCCCGAGCCGAAAGGTGCGGCGGGTGAAGTAAGCCACGAACACCTTTCGATGCTGATGCGGGCCAAGCCACAGATGGTGAGCTTCCATTTTGGCCTGCCTCATCAGGAGGTCATCAACGCCATCAAAGACGCCGGAATTTTCATCATTTCCGGCGCCACCACCGTGGCCGAGGCACGGATGCTTGAGCAGCGCGGTGTCGACGCCATCATCGCGCAGGGTACCGAGGCCGGCGGACATCGCGGCACCTTCACCGGTGTCGACATCAGCATGCAGCCGGGCCTGTTCGCGCTGTTGCCGCAAGTGGTGGATGCGGTGAGGGTTCCCGTCATTGCCGCCGGGGGCGTGGCCGATGGGCGAACGGTGGCTGCCGCCTTTGTCCTTGGCGCGAGCGCCGTACAGTTGGGCACGGCCTTCCTGCGCTGCGAGGAGGCCAACGTGCTCGACGCTCATCGCGCGGCGCTGCGCGAGCCCACCGACGCTTGCACTGTCGTCACGGACGTGATCACCGGCCGGCCGGCGCGCTATGTGAAAAACGGACTGATCGACGACCTCGTGGCCTCAGGCCTGAGGCCGGTGGCGTTTCCCGGCCAACTCAGCCTCACCGCGCCGCTCGGGGGCACGGGAGACAGGGAGCTTACCGCATTGTTTGCCGGTCAATCCGCGGCACTCGCCAGCGACACGACTGCCGGCGCGTTGGTCGAGCAGCTTGCGGAAGCGACGTCAGAGTGCCTGCGCGTTTTTTCGCGTTCCTAGCCCTCTCCTCATTTCGATTGCCGTATGCACTCGCCGGCGCGCCGATTTCCGCACTGGGTTGCCTGGTACGGACATCCACCATTATTCGGCGCGGCCGTTACGACCGTCCGTCAACACGATCCGATACTCACCTCTTTCCGTACTCCGTGAAAACGTAGTCGCGGTTCTGCACCGCCGAGTGGCACGCGAACCCGCACTTCGCGTCGTTTTCCTGAGGCGGACGGTCCGCTGCAGTGGCGGGCCTGAACGTATCGGACGCCGCGTCATAGTAGAACTCGGCCCATCCCCATCCGCCGCTGTCCGCAAACCTCTTGCTGTCCTTCACCATGAAACCAGCATCATGCTGGGCACCTGGCACCATTGGCTGACCGGGATACGCCTCTTGTTTTTTCGAATTCCAATGAATTTTCGCCATCTTGGCGCCATCCGGGAAAGACTTGCCATTGCCAGGCACGCCTTCCCTGAAGGCGTCGATCATTACCGGATTTCCCACGATCACAGCGATCCTGCCTCCGCTCTGACTGATCGCGATCACTGGCCAGTCCTCGTATCCTCTGAACTCAGAGAACCCGAGGCCATTCGGTACTTGCACAGTGTATTTGTCCTGCGCGGAAACCGCGACACCAGCTGCGGCGATCGATACCAGAATACTGAGACTGATCATCGTGCTTTGGTTCATTGTCGCATCTCCCTCGTCGGTTCAGCGGCGGATGTCGATAACCCCTTGTTGGAAATTGCGTCGTCGCATTGTGTTCTACGAGGCCAAGGACTGCGACGACCGTTGCGCACGAAGGACAGGATTACAGCATGGATTTGCGCATTGCGAAATGGCGTCCGATGCCATGGTGCGCACCAGTATCCCTGAACTGTCGACGATGCCCGCCAGGGTGATTGGCGGAAGTCAACGCTTACAGCGATGAGGGGCAATGGAGACGCAGCTCGCGGTTTCGCAACGGACGAAGCCGCCGCCGCGCCTGCCCGGCGCCGGCGAGCCGTTAAGCCGCGGGTGCCATCTGCTCGTGCAGCGCTCGCTCGGTGTGACGCTGTTCAAGGGCGGCAATGGTCATCTTGAGATTGTCGCGCCGCTCGATCAGCGTCCTCGCCAGTATCGGATATTTGACGTCGGATCGGTCGGAAACCCGGACGCGCTCCTCTTCGGCTGCGATTTCGGATTCGATCAGTTGAACGGTGCGAACAAGATCAGCCAACATCTTGCCGATTGCTGCGATCTCTCGCACGGCACTTTCGCGCGCTGTCTCAAAACGAGCCTGTATGTCCATTTGCGAGCTCCCTATGACCTGGTTCGGCACATTATGTGCATGGATGCCGAACAGCTGACCCACCCGTCGCAAGCTGTTTGCCAATTGCGACCCGTAAGAACACGGTGACCGGAACCCATCGCCCCCCGGGGGCCTTCGGCCTCGCGCCGCCTACATCGGAAAGAAACCTGCACTCACAGTTTTCCCCCAGCGGCCCCGAAAAGAGATGGGGTTTTCACAGCGCAATATCCATCGAGAAATAAGTTCTTGTGATCGGAGTGGACCTTACAACCATGAATATCCGAACCAACTGTTGTCGGAATGTTTTTCCAACCTTGGAGAGCCCCGTGGGCGAAGTCATCCGTTTTGTTCCGAAATCCGAACTCGAGCGAGCCCGTTTGATCCGGGAAGCCCGTGCGATCTACGAAAGCATATTCCCGTCGGATCATGCCGTCGGCAGCGCGGAGCATGACCGCAGGGAATGAGCGCGCCCAAATTGCGGTGACGGCGCACTTAATGGACGTTCGGCTCAAAAGACCATCGCCGAACCAGTGCACTGTCACCCTGATACTTCACCGTAATACGCCAGCGCAGCCGCGACACGCCGCCGGCGACGACGGTGCCAGAGATCGTGGGCGGGCATGAAATACTCGCTTCATCCTACCGGCCATGGGCGCTTTTGACCCTTAACGGGCATATGGCCGGCGCTCCAACGGGCCGCATCTGAGGCCACCCGCTGGCCGTCACAGTGTGCTAGTCTGAGCCGGCACGATCCCCTGTCTTCGGCGCCGGAGCCGTTGCACCGTGACCCATGATCATAACCCGGCATGGAACGAGGAAAGCCGCTTCGCCAGCGCCCTCGACGATGTGATCATCATACCGATTGTTTCTGTCGCGCTCGCCGCAAACAAGATGCTGCGTTTCATTCTTTCGATCTTGATGCGGCTGCTCGACTACGCCTTCCCATTGGCGATGCAGGTTGTCTGGCTTCCGCTCTTCGCTGTCAGGGTTCTTGGCAATGTCATCGTTACTGTCATAAACGGCGCGTTGCGCTTCCTGCCCCTTTCCGAGACGAAACGTCGACAGTGGGGTACATCGATCCGCCGGAACTGGTCGTGGCTCCGGCGCAAGATCAGCTATCGGGCGTTCGAACATGCTGTGTACCTCGCCTTTGAAAGCGGCATGGCATGGGTGTTCCGAAAATGCCGGCACCTGACGCCGAACACCGCATTGCTCGTCATCCTGGGCGCGGTGCTTTGGCTCCCGATCTCTTTCGGGGCTGCAACGGCGATGCACGCGGTATTGTTTGCCAAGGTCACGTCCTGGCCAGCCTGGATGCAACTCCTGCATCCGCTCGCAACGGTCATCGCCAAGAGCAAGCTGTTGGTGCTGCCGGTGTACCCGGCAGCCTGGCCACAGGCCCGGAAACATCCGTTCGTGCGGCGCGTATTCAAGAGCTATGAAACCATCAGGCGCCTGTATGTGATCAAAAAGATCGGTTTTCGCTATCGGCAGGCAGAGACCGCCGGCGTCGCGGCGGTTGAGAGGCTCGAGCGCACCGCCGGCCTCGCATCGGCGATAAGGTGGCTGCGCGGGGCGCATGTCGCCGAACGGTTCGGCGTGGAAAAGCCCACGCAGAAGTTGCGTACATTCTTCTCGCGATGGTCGATTCAGTTCTCGGCCGAATACTACGAAGCGAAGGAACGGCAGCCTCAGATTTCCCACCATTAACCACAGCAAGCAACGAACGCAGAGACGCTCGTCCATCTGGCGCGGTCGACGGCCGTGGCCGGCGGCCTGGCCGGCGCCAGTATCAAAAAGACACGCCGCCGGGATCAAAATGTATCGCCCGGCGGCGCTTATTCCTGAACTGGGACACTAAAATTCCCAGCACTGCCTAGACTGCACGCCCCGTGCCACAGGGCCATGACATCCGGTTGTTGCTCATGCGCGCACAGCAATCGCGGTCGAGGCGACCAGGTCGACAAACATCACGGTGAGCTGGCGGCGCTCGGCCCCGGGGTGCAAACGAGGGCTTTCCGGAGACAGCGGGCAAGCGAACGTGATGCCCACAGGGCCTCGTACAAGCCCGCCGAAGCCGATACTATTTCACTATTTCCGATCCAGAGCATCGAGGTGGACATGCACCGTCGTGAATTTCTGGCAGCTCTTGTCGCTACGTCGGTAACGTCACAACGCGCGGCACAGGCACAGTCGACCCGCCGAACCTGGCGTATTGCAGTGGTCGAGCCGACATCGGCGCAACTCAACGCGACCAACCTCGCTGCCTTGCGGCGCGGTTTGGAAGAGCTTGGATACGTCGAAGGGCGCAATCTTCTCATGGAGTATCGGTCCGCAGACGGCAATGCCGCGCTCTACCCCAGCCTTGTGGCCGAAGTGATCGGCCGTAATCCCGACCTGATCATCGCCCGCGGCACACCAGCCGCGCTTGCGGTCAAGCGGGCGACACGCACCATTCCCGCGGTCATGATCGTCGGCGAGCCGCTGCTCGTGGTCGACAGCCTCGCGCGGCCAAGCGGCAACATCACGGGCTTCAGCGGGGTGCAGCCCGAGCTTGAAACCAAGCGCATGGAATTGCTCAAGGAGATCGCGCCTTCGACCACTGGCCTCGCTGCGCTCCTGAACATGGGTAATCCTGTCTCCGCGCCACAACTGGAGGAACTCCAGAAGGGCGCGCAGTCCCGCGGCTGGCGCTTCAGATTGTTCGACGTTCGCAAGCGCGAGGACATCGAGCAGGCCTTTGCTGCGCTCGACAACAGTTCAGACGCGATCATAGTAGGACTCGAGGCCCTGACCCAGGCACACCGCGGTCTGATCGCAGATCTTGCCGCAAAGAGCCGCCTGCCGGCAATCTACGGCGGCCGGGAGTTTATGGAAGCAGGCGGACTGATCTTTTATGGGCCAAGTTTCCCTGATGTCTATCGTCGGGTAGCGACGTATGTTGACAAGATCCTGAAAGGGGCAAAGCCCGCCGATTTGCCCGTCGAGCAGCCAACCAAGTTCGAGATGATGATAAATCTCAAGGCCGCAAGGGCGATTGGCCTCGAGGTGCCGCTGTTTCTCCAGCAGCGCGCCGACGAAGTGATCGACTGATTTCAAGCGGCGTCTGCTTCCGCGCAGCTTTGAGGGACCCGCCTATCCCGAGAATATGGGAGCACCTCCCCATCCCAAGGAATTCACGATGCCAGCGCGGTCCGAAGCATCCGTGCGAGATCGGAACTGAGGTAAGGCTTCGGCAGTAGCAGCACGCCGGCATCGAGCCGGCCATGATGAACGATGGCGTTCTCGGTATAGCCGGACGTATAAAGCACCTTTAGTCCCGGACGGCGTTTCAGCGCTTCGGTCGCGAGCTGACGGCCATTCAGTCCCCCGGGGATTATCACGTCGGTGAACAGCAGATCGATGCGTTCGGGACGGTCAATTATTGCCAGCGCCTCGGCGGCATTGCCGGCGGCCAGTGTGTGGTACCCGAAACGGCTGATCTGCGCCACGACGTATTCGCGCACCAGCGCGTCGTCCTCGACAATCAGGATGGATTCGTCGCCGTGCTCGCCTCCCGAGATGCCCGTCTCGGCGGCCAGCGCGTCCGGGACACCCGCCGCCTGAGGAAGGTAAAGCTTCACGGTGGTGCCGTGGCCCTCTTCGCTGTAGATCTTGATGTGTCCGTTCGACTGTTTGACGAAGCCGTAGACCATGCTGAGACCGAGCCCCGATCCCTTCCCGACCTCCTTGGTGGTGAAGAACGGTTCAAACACCTTGTCGAGCAGGCTGCCGGGAATTCCTTCCCCTGTGTCGCTCACCGCGATCATGACGTAGTTGCCCGGATTAACCTCGCTGTTCATGCTGGCGTAGTTCTCGTCGAGCACGACATTCTTGGTTTCGAGCGTCAGCTTGCCGCCGTTCGGCATGGCGTCACGCGCATTCAGTGCAAGGTTCAGGATCGCAGTCGAGAGCTGGCTGGGATCAATCAGGGCCGGCGCGGAATGGTGCACCAGCATCGATTCGATTTCGATCTGCTCGCTGAGGGTCGGTCGTAGCAACCGTACGGCATCGATGACCAGGACGTTGACGTCGGTGTTGCGCGGCTGCAGCGGTTGTCGACGGGCAAAGGCCAGCAGATGTCGCGTCAGGTCGGCCCCCCTCGCTGCGGCGGCGCTGATCATATCGGTGATCTGGCCGAGATGCGGACGATCCTTGACCGCCTCGCCGAGGATTTCGATGGTGCCGGTGATCACGGTCAGAATGTTGTTGAAGTCGTGCGCGACACCACCGGTGAGTTGGCCGATGGCTTCCATCTTCTGCGCTTGCCGGACCTGGGCCTCGCTCGCCTCTATCTCCTGAAAACGTTTGACCATGGCCTCGGCCTTGCGCCGTTGTCGGATTTCCTCCGCAAGTGCCGCATTGGCCTGCTGAAGTTGCATGCGTGTCGGCAGCACCAGGATTCGCGGCAGCATCAGCAGCAGTGCCGCCGTGATCGCGACCGATATCAGCGCCAGGACGCCTTTGGTAAACGCCTCGATGCCGTAGGCCGGCACCCACAGAGTGAGGATCGACAGCAGACGGGTTACGCCGCAGACTGCGGCGAAGATGGCGAATGTCCAGAATACGCCGCGGAACATAACATCGCGGCGCCGCCATACGAAAAACCCGAGGACGAACGCGGTAGCAAAGAAGGCGCCGGCGAGCATGGCGTCGGAAACGGCATTCGGCCAGATCAATTCCGGCTTCCACAGCAGGCATGCGCCATGCGGGGTGAACGTCGACATGTCCAGAATATCCTATTTGAGTTGAGACAATGTTAGAAAGCCCACTCGATAGACCTTTCTCAATTCCTGCCGACCCGCATCAGGGAAGCCGGGCGACCACGCGATGGCCGCGCCGCCGAGAACGCCGAGGAATCGCGCCGATTCACGGCAACTCCGTCCCGGGCTAAGGCCGACTATTTTCGATACCCAGCACGATAGCACGCAGGGGCTCCGCGGCGTGGGAGATAATCCGTGGTGCACCCGCCCCTGCCGTCCCACCTTCCCTGACCGGCGGGGTGATGTCGGGCATTGGTACTTTTCGGACCTGGAAGGTTCGCTGAAGATGCCCCTTGTGAGGGGCAAGCGGACTTCCCGGTTGCGCACTCGAACTTCCGAGTTTGCCCCAGACCGGATATGCCGGCATGGCTATCGCCGAGTTGGTGGTCACATGCCGTTCGCCGGACAGCCCCAGCCTGCTATAGTTCGGCGATAGCGTGGAGAGCGACCAGCGAGGTCACATGCGTCGACGCCAGTTCATAACTTTCCTGGGCGGAGCGGTGATGTGGCCGCTTACGGCAAGAGCACAACAGCCGGCAAGAATACCGCGCGTCATAAGTCTCGCCCCGGTCCACGTTGCGTCGCAGGCGGAAGGAACTCGCAGGATCTTGAGAGAGCTTGGTTACATCGAAGGACGTGATATTCGTCTAGAGTTTCGGGATGTGGCGGGAAATGTTGATGCGCTCCCTCGGCTGGCGCAAGAACTAGTACGAGAGGGCGGCATCGACGTCATTCTCGCTATAAGCACGCCAGCCGCGCTGGCTGCTTACAAGGCAACTCAAACAATTCCGATTGTCGCACTCACGGCCGTTGACCCGGTCGGGTCAGGATTGCCGGATAGCCTCGCGCGTCCCGGCCGCAACGTAACCGGTATCGCGGTTTTTTCCGAGGAAACCACAGAAAAGCGCGTCGAACTGATGCGGGAGGTTGTCCCGCGCGCCCTCCGCCTCGGGACGGTGACGACAAAGCTAAGCAGCGGTGCGCAGAGCCTGGCGCCTGTCCTGGAGACCGGCCGTAAGCTCGGTTTTACGGTCGAGTCCATTAACATCGATGACCCCGCTAATCTTGCGAAGGCTTTAGGCCCGGAAGTCCTGACCAGGTTTGACGCTCTCGTGTTTGCCCCAGATGCCTTGATCAGTGCTCACATGGCAGAGGTAATCAAGCTGATCGGTGCGAGCAAAAAACCTGCGATTTTTCCTTCGCCCGACTGGGTCGCTAACGGCGGCTTTATGTCGTTCGGGCCGGATTTCTCCGACGCCAACCGTCACCTGATCTCGCAGCTTGATCGCGTTCTGAAAGGCGCGAAGCCGAGCGACCTGCCTTTCGAACGACCTACCAAGTTCTATCTCAGGATTAATCTCCGCGTCGCAAAAGAACTGGGCATCGAGCTGCCTCCGACCGTCCTCGCGCGCGCCGACGAGGTGATCGAGTGAGCGTGCCGACTTTCGCTTATGGCACCTTTGAGACATGGCGACCGGCCTTGACGAGTCTGTTTACAGGCGAAGACGGGACGACGGCCAAAGTGACGCGAATGACCCGCATCGGAACTCCGCTCCCGGGGAATGTTGCGCCCGATCATCTCCAATGCCGATCAACCACGCCGTGCCGGATCAAGACAGTCATCGAAGCGGCGGACCGCACTCCTCGCGGTCAAAGGACCTACGCGAGACGACGTATTCGATCTCACCACGCGTCATGCCGATATCCATTAACGCCTGATCGCTGAGGCTGCACAATTCATCCCCCAAGCGTCCGCGCTGGCGCCATTCTCGAAACGCCCCCCAACAACTCCTGAGGGAGCTGAAGATGCGCGACGCAGAGTCGGTCGTGTGTCCCAATCCGCCTGCACTATGGGTCATGCTCATTGCGGTATCTCCCGGGGCAGGTACTACCCCGGAAGAGGATGCCAGGGCGGGGCATGACCCGCTTAACATTGAGCTTACATTTACCTCACCAGCGGCTTACTCTTTGCGCTCTAGCGGTGCCGGAGCTCCCTATTGACGATGGGAGCTGTCCCAAGGGAATGGCAGTTTGCGCTATCTTTTCGGAGAATTCGCATTTGACACTGACCGGCGCGAGCTATGGCGCGGGGCGGACGTCGTCGCCATAGCGCCCCAGGTCTTCGACCTGCTCGATTTCCTGATCCGCAACAGGGAGCGCGTCGTCAGCAAGGATGACCTCATCAGCGCGATTTGGAATGGGCGTATCGTATCCGATGCGGCACTGACGACCCGCCTGAATATCGCCCGGAGCCTGATCGGCGATACCGGGTCTGAACAGCGCCTCATCAAGACCCTGCCTCGCAAGGGCTTCCGTTTTGTCGGTCCCGTGCTGGAAGAGCAGGAGCCCGCAGTCGGGGCAGTTAACCCGGTGGAACCGCTGAAAGCGGCGCTAGCGCTCCCCGATAAGCCCTCCATCGCGGTACTGCCGTTTCAGAACATGAGCGGCGACCCGGAGCAGGAATACTTCGCTGACGGCATGGCCGAGGACATATTGACGGGGCTTGCAAGGCACCGCTGGCTATTCGTGATCGCCCGTAACTCAAGCTTCACATACAAAGGCCGTGCGGTGGATGTGCGCCAGGTCGGGCGCGAGCTTGGCGTACGGTATGTGCTGGAGGGGAGCGTCAGGCGAGTCGGTGGCCGCGTCCGCTTCACTGCGCAGCTCGTCGATGCGGCCACCGGCAACTATATGTGGGGCGAAAAATACGACGGTGAAACGGAAGACCTGTTCGACTTGCAGGACCGGATCACCGAGGCGGTGGTGGGCATTCTGGAACCCACGATCCAGCTTGCTGAAATCGAGCGCACACGGCGAAAGCGGCCCGAGAACCTGGGCGCCTACGACTACTACCTGCGCGCACTGGCGTTGACCGACGCATTCACGCGTGATGCCGTTCAGGCCATGCTGAACAACTGCCTGCAAGCGATCGCACTTGATCCGACGTTTGCTCCGGCGTACGCGATGGCGGCGCGCACCTACATACAGAAGCATATACAAAATTGGTATGTTGACGAGCCAAGAGAACGTGCCGAGGTTCTCGATCTCGTCGAACGTGGGCTTCGCGCGGACCGCCTCGATCCGCTCATGCTCGGCACTGCCGGGCAGTGCTTTGCCTGGTTCGCTCATGACCTTGCGAAAGGCATCGCCTACATAGACGAGGCGCTATCGGTGAACCCGAACCACGCGCACGCCTACTTGCAAAGCGGCATCGTCAGGACGCGGGCTGGTGATACCGGAGTTGCGATCAAGCACCTCAACCATGCGATGCGGCTCAGCCCACGAGATTCCCGTGGCTACGCGATCTTTCACGCGTTGGCGTTGGTGCACCAAGTCGGTGGAAACCTCGAAATGGCACGTGACTGGGCTAATCGAGCCGTGCAGCATAATCCGAACTTTCTGCCCGGCTGGACCGCTCTTGCTTCGAGCGCAGCCTTGATGGGCAGAGACGCAGAAGCGAAGGCGGCCGCGGAAACGCTGCTCAAGCTAGACCCGCAATTCTCAATAAGTCTGCTCGTTCGCCGATTTCCAGTCGTCAGCGACAAGTTCGAGACTTATTACGAAGGACTTCGCCGAGCCGGTGTTCCTGATTAACGCAAGCGCAAGTGTGTCCACAGTTGTCGCGATGGAAGCGCCCCCCGTAGTTCTCCGGGTTAGTCACCTTAAGCGACATTGCCTATAAGGCGTTCGCGAACAGCTGGGGGATGGACTTCGGTCATCACACCGATGTCCAAGGGGTTGTTTGATCGCGAGGCCCGGACTCCTAGGCACTCCGGGCCTCGTTTGATCTCCCGCGCGCAGAATACAGCGCTCACCGGCCCGCCGACGCATCCGGCATGATCTGCAGAAGCGGCTCCGGTCCGACCGAAATTTGACCAGTGAATGGCCGGTCGTGGGCGGCGATCAGCAACACTGAGGCGGCGACCCCGGTCGCGAACAGCGCCATCGCAATCCCCGACGCCAGCCGGTTACCGCAGTGAACGAGCGCGATCACGAAGAGTTCGCAAATCGCCTGCAAATACAGGCTCCACCATTTAACCGGATTGACCTCGGCCTGGCTGATGATGATCCGCTGCCGGCGCGCATCGAGCGCCGTTCCCAATGCGCTGATGATCTCGCGTTGCGCGGTCTGCTGGCCCGCCCCCTGCGGTGACATCGAGACAACGAGTTGCAGCGCCTCGATGAGAGCGGGAGGAGCCGGCCTCAGCGAGGCTGTCTGCCCTGCCATCATCGGCCATTCAACCTTGGCGGTTTGCTCGATATAGCCGCGAACGAGATCGCGCACCCGGCCCTCCTGTTCCGGCGGCAGGCCGGCGGCGAGCAGCACGGCGGCTCGCAGCGCGCTCGCCTCACGGCTCACCGCCGTACTGGCGCGATCATTTTCGCTCCAGACCTGGGCGGCGATGAAGGCGACGAACAGGCCGAAGATGATGCCCAGCACCGGCAGCATGCCCGGCGAAATCGCCTGGAATGATTTCGCGCGTTCTCCCGTCGCGAGCGCCGCAACCGTTGCGAAGATGATGATTGCAAGCAGATAGGTGAAGGCGAAGATCGAAAGCGCCATCACTGGCACAGGCAGATTGTGCAACCAGTCGCTCATTACGCTCCCCGCCCAGTGTCCGAATCCAACCCGGCGCAATTATGTGAAATTCCCGCCCTACCCGCAATCACCGCATCTCGCTCAACAAATCCATCAGCATCTCGCGCCCCCTGGCGTTGAGCGACGCCAGCATTTGTCTCGAGATGGCGGGCGCGTGCAGTGCGGCCTTCCCGGCCACCGCGGGATCGGAGCCCGGATCGTTTCTTTCGCCTGATGGCGTTGAGGTGTATGATCACAACAAGCGAACCCCGCCGGCGGCACAGTCAAGAGGACTCAACGAGCCGAGTTAGTTCTGCTGCATGCCGCTGAGCCATGTTGGTACCCACCAAGGCAACCAGGGAGGCAGTACGATGACGATGAGACCAGACCCCACGTTTCACGCGTCGCCGAAGCTTGCGATGGAAGCTCCGCCAGAGAGCTTCGCCTACACCTTGCTGCTAAGCCCGGACTTTTCAAAACCCGACGCGCTTGCCGTGATCGACGTCAAGCCCGGCTCTTCGCGTTTCGGTCAGATCGTCCACACCGTGACGATGCCCAACAAGGGCGACGAGTTTCACCATTTCGGATGGAACGCCTGCTCATCGGCCTTGTCACCGCTCACCGGGCACGCCTTCCTCGAGCGCCGCTACCTCATCATCCCCGGCATGCGGTCCTCCCGGATCTACATCGTCGATACCAAACCAGATCCCACCCAGGCGAAAATTCACAAGATCATCGAGCCCGACGAGGTCTTCAGAAAGACTGGGTACTCCAGGCCGCACACGATCCATTGCGGACCGGATGGTATTTACGTTTCTACGCTCGGCGGCGGCGGCAAGGATGGCACCGATGGACCGCCCGGCATCTTCATCATGGATTGCGAGACATTCGAAGTGCTCGGACGGTGGGAAATCGATCGCGGTCCTCAAGAGAAGCACTATGATTTCTGGTGGAACCTGCCGCGCGATTACATGGTGAGCAGCGAGTGGGCGCTGCCGCCGCAGTTCGAGAACGGGATCGTGCCGGAAGATCTGCTCTCGAACAAATACGGCCATCGGATCCACTTCTGGGACCTGCGGGCCCGGCGAAACGTCCAGACCATCGACCTCGGTGCCAACCATCAAATGGCACTGGAGGTGCGTCCGGCGCATGATCCCGTCAAGGAGTACGGCTTCCTGGGCGTCGTGGTCGACACCACGAACCTGGAAGGCTCGATCTGGACCTGGTGGCGCGATGGCGGAAAATTTCACATCGAGAAGACCGCCACGATCCCGCCCGAGCCCGCGGCAAAGGAGCAGTTGCCGCCGCTTCTGCAGGGCTTTGGCGCCGTGCCGCCGCTGGTGTCCGACATCGACCTGTCGATGGATGACAAGTTTCTCTACGTCGCCTGCTGGGGCACCGGCGAGATGCGTCAATACAATGTCAGTGACCCCAGAAAGCCCGAGCTTGCCGGATCGGTCCATATCGGCGGCATCGCGCGCCGCACGCCGCATCCGAACGGCAAGGCCTATGCCGGCGGACCGCAGATGGTCGAGATCAGCCGCGACGGCAAACGCGTCTATTGGACCAACTCACTCTACTCGACCTGGGACGACCAATTCTATCCGCAGGGCATTCCGGGCGTCGAGGTGATGGCCAATGCCAACCCGAAAGGCGGCCTCGAACTGGCAAAGGACTATTGCGTGAGCTTCCCCGACGGATACCGGGCGCATCAGATCAGGCTCGACGGTGGAGACTGTTCGACCGATTCATTCTGCTATCCGTCGGCTTGAATGTGAGCACGGCGGATTGGACACCGGCTTGGCTCTGGCTGGCTGTCATCGCGAGCGGCCTTTACCACGGAGTAAATCCGGGAATGGGATGGCCGCTCGCTGTATCCGCCGGATTGATGGAAAGGACGACGCGTGCCCTCGGTGCCGCGCTGGTGCCGCTGACAGCCGGCCATCTGCTGGCGATGCTGCTGGTGCTCCTACCCTTCGCGCTGCTGGTCACCCTCGTCGAATGGCAGCGCCAGATCCAGATCGGCGCCAGCTTCCTTGTCATCGGGTTCGGCATCTTCCGACTTGTCGATCGGCGCCATCCAAGAGCGTTGGCGCGGATACGGCCGACGCAACTGGGGCTGTGGTCCTTTGCCGTGGCAATCGCGCACGGCGCGGGCCTGATGCTGGTGCCGATCTATCTCGGCCTCTGCCGGGAGGCCGACCTCGACAAGGGCCACGAGGCAGCTCTGAGCCTCATCAACGCCAATCTCGGTATGGCCGGGCTGGTCGCCGTCGTCCACGCCGTCGCGATGATTGCCGCCGGCGGATTCCTGGCGTGGCTGGTGTACCGTTATCTTGGCCTCAAATTCGTATCGCGGAGCTGGTTCAATCTGGATACGTCATGGGCAATCAGCCTCATCCTGGTCGGAGCTGTTGCACTGGTGCTCAGCCTCGCGGAGTAGCCCGAACGCTGCGGCGTCACCGCGATTGACACTGACCAAGGCACGTCACCGCAGCTTGTCCAGCAGCGCCATCAGCGTCTCGCGCTCCTTGGCGTCGAGCGGCGCCAGGGTCTCCCGGGTGATCGCGAGCGCATTGGGCGCGGCTTTTTCAGCGAGCTGCTGCCCTGCCCGCGTGAGACTCACCAGCAGGCGGCGGCCGTCCTCGGGATCCGGGCTGGTCTCGGTCAGGCCGCGCGCCGTGAGGCGGTCGATCACACCCTTGATGGTGGCAACGTCCATCGCGGTCAGGCGTCCCAGCAGATTTTGCGAGCACGGACCGGTCTCAGTCAGCTTCGCAACTGCGGCCCATTGCGTCGGGGTCAGATTGATGCCGATCTCGCGGGCGAAAATCGTCGAATGGCGTTGCCAGACCTGACGCAGGATGAAGCCGACCTGCTCGTCCAGAATGTAGGACGGCCGCGTAGGCTTGACGCTCCGTTTCGCCGAAACACTCCTGCCCATCTGCGCTCTCTCTTCTTGTTTGCCGCCGCCGTTTACAGCGACAGATGCGCGTCGCGGATGTCCGGACGCGCGTCGAGTTCAGCCATCGTGCCGCCATAGCAGATCTTTCCGCGCTCGATGATGTAGGCGCGGTCGCAGATCAGCCGGGCGAAATGCAAATTCTGTTCGGAGACGAGGATGCTGACGCCTTCCTTCTTCATGGCCAGGATGGCGTCGACCATCTGCTCCACGATCTTCGGCGACAGCCCCTCGGAAGGCTCATCGAGCAGCACCAGGGATGGATTGCCCATCAGCGTCCGCGCGATCGTCAGCATCTGCTGCTCGCCGCCGCTCATGCGTCCGCCAGGACGCCCGCGCATCTCGCCAAGGTTCGGAAACAGCGTGAACAGCTTTTCGCGGGTCCAATACGGCGCATTGGGACGTTTCGGCTGTCGGCCGACTTCGAGATTTTCCTCGACCGTCAGATCCGTGAAGATGCGCCGCTCTTCCGGCACGTAGCCGAGCCCGCCGCGCACGATCGCATGCGTCGGCTCAGTGGAGACGTCCCTGCCTTCGAACAGGATACGGCCGGAGCGCTGTTGGACCAGACCGACGATGGAACGGAAGGTGGTGGACTTGCCGGCGCCGTTGCGGCCAAGAAGCGCGACGACCTCGCCCTCTCCGACTTCAAGCGCAATATCGAACAGGATATGCGCCGGGCCATAATAGCTGTTGAGGTCCTGCACCGAGAGCTTCATGCGCCGGCTCCCTCGCGGTGGCGCGAATCATAGACCAGACCCTCGCCGAGATAGATGGCGCGGACCTGCGGATTGCCGCGGACCTGCTCCGGTGTGCCCTCGGCGATCAGGCTGCCGCGATTGAGCACGAGGATGCGGTCGGCATGTTCGAACACCACGTCCATGTCGTGTTCGGTGAAGAGTACGCCGATCGACTTTTCACGGGCGATCTGCGCGGTGAGCCGCATCAGTTCGATGCGCTCGCGCGGCGCCATGCCCGCGGTCGGCTCGTCCATCAACAGAAGCTTTGGCTGGTTGGCGAGCGCGATTGCAAGTTCCAGCCGCTTCAGATCGCCATAGGCGAGCTCGCCGCAGGGACGCCCGGCATAGGCGCCCATGCCGACGAGGTCAAGCAGCCGGCCGGCTTCTTCGCGGGCGTAGCGCGCCGTCGAGCCCCAGAGATTGAATAATTGCCGGCCGTACGACACCAGTGCGACCTGCACGTTCTCGCGCACGGTCATGGTCGGGAATGTCGCGGTGATCTGGAAAGTGCGGCCGACACCGAGCCGCCAGACCTGGCGCGGCTTTTTACCGACGGTGTCTTCGCCCAGCAAATTGATCCGGCCGCTGTCGGGGGTGTTCTGGCCGTTGAGCATGTCGAAACAGGTGCTCTTGCCTGCGCCATTGGGTCCGATCAGCGCCAGGATTTCGCCGGCGCGCAGCGCAAACGAAACGCTCCGCACGGCGTGAACCCCGCCATAGGATTTGCTCAGGTTCTCGACCGACAGCAATGTGGGGACCATGCTCATTCGGCGGTCTCGATCCGGGAAGTGGCCAAGGACGACTTAGACGATGATTCAGACGTTGAAGACTTGCGGCGATTGCG
Organism: Bradyrhizobium sp. JYMT SZCCT0428; assembly: GCF_018131075.1. GTDB lineage: Bacteria > Pseudomonadota > Alphaproteobacteria > Rhizobiales > Xanthobacteraceae > Bradyrhizobium. The sequence continues at coordinate 111,078 of NZ_JAFCLS010000016.1, forward strand.
GATCGTCTCCAGCACCCCAACGATGCCCTTGGGGAATGCCACCACGATCAGCACGACGAAGCCGCCGAGCACGAGCTTGGACAAATCGGTCTGGCTCACCAGCCAGATGTTGAGCGCCTTGAAGACGATGGCGCCGACCACGGCGCCGGAGACGGTCTCGACGCCGCCGAGCAGCACCATCACCAGCGCATCGACCGACAGCGAAATGCCGAGGCTGTCGGGGAACACGCTGCCTTTCAGGTACGCGAACAACGCACCGGCAAATCCGGCGACGGTCCCGGCGATCACGAACGCGGTCCACTGCACACGCTTGCCGTTGATGCCGATGGCTTCGCTGCGCAGCAGCGAATCCCGGGTCGCGCGCAGCGCGAAACCGAACGGCGAGAACACGATCACTCGCAATATGGCCACCGCGATCGCGGCGACGCCGAGCGACAGCCAGTAGAAACTCGCCGGGCCCGCCGCCCATTTTTCGGGCCAGACTCCCAGAATCCCGTTGTCGCCTCCGGTCACCGTGACCCACTGGAACGCGATCGACCAGACGATCTGCGCGAACGCCAGCGTCAGCATCGCAAAATAGACGCCGGACAATTGCACAGCAAAGAATCCGAAGATGGCAGCACCGACCAGACCGAGCAGCGGGCCGACGAGCAGCGAGACGACCATCGGTAGCCCCGCCATCTTGGCAAGGAACGCGACGCCGTAAGCGCCGAGCCCAAAATAGGCAGCGTGGCCGAATGAAGCGAGGCCGCCGACCGACATCAGGAAATGCAGGCTGGCGGCAAAGATCACGAAGATCGCGATCTCCGACCCGACGGTGAGCGCGTAATTGCCGGCGAACAGCGGCAGCATCGCCGCGACCGCAAGCCCGGCCATTGCCAGCCAGCGTTCATTTGATGTGAGCGGCCGCCACGGATTGACGGTCAGCCCCGGCGTGCGGCGCGCGGCGGCTTCCGGCTTGCCGAACAGGCCCCAGGGACGGACGATCAGCACCACCGCCATGACAAGGAATACCAGGATGATGGAGATCTTCGGGAAGATCAGAATGCCGAAGGCGTTGAGTTCCGACACCAGCACCGCGGCCACGAACGCGCCGATGATACTGCCGAGCCCGCCGATCACAACCACGACGAACACGTCGACGATGATACGCAGATCGAGCGCGTGATGCACCGCGTCGCGCGGGATCTGCAGCGCGCCGCCCAGCGCCGCGAGGAAGACGCCGAGCGCGAACACGCTGGTGAACAGCCATTTCTGATTGACGCCGAGCGCTGCGACCATGTCGCGGTCCTGCGTCGCCGCGCGCACCAGCACACCCCAGCGGGTACGCTGGAACAGCAGCCACAGGACGCCAAGCACGACCGGACTGAGCCCGATCAGGAACAGGTCGTAGGTCGGGATGTTCTGGCCGAAGAAATCGACCGCGCCCTTGAAGCCCGGCGCGCGGCGGCCGAGGAGATCGTCAGGCCCCCAGATCAGCACCACGAGATCCTCGACCATCAAGGTCAGGCCGAAGGTCGCGAGCAGCTGGAACAGTTCCGGCGCGTGATAGATCCGCCGCAGCAGCACCATCTCGACGATCACGCCGACCACGGCGACGACCAGCGCTGCGACGACGATGCCACCCCAGAAGCCGAGCGCGCCGGAGAGGCGCTCGGTCAACGTGAACGCGACATAGGCGCCGAGCATGTAGAACGCGCCATGGGCGAAATTCACAATCCGCGTCACGCCGAAGATGATCGACAGGCCCGACGCGACCAGAAACAGCGACGCCGCGCTGGCGAGACCGGTCAGGAACTGAACGAAGTAGAAGGCCATGGGCGGTCTGTTGCTCGCGTTGGTCAGGTCGGTGGCATCATCCTTCGAGACGCCACGCTCATGCGTGGCTCCTCAGGATGAGGTCTGTTCTTACCTCGCCCCGCTTGCGGGGAGAGGTCGGATCGCCCTTGCGATCCGGGTGAGGGGGTACAGGTCTCCAATAGAAACTGAGCTCGAGGATAGGGCCCCTCACCCCAACCCTCTCCCCGCGAAGAGCGGGGAGAGGGAGAGGATCACGGCCCTCAATCCTTCGGACGAAGCTTTTCGACTTCGGCATCACCAGGGAGATAATCCGTGCCCTTGCGATAGACCGAGTTCACCATCACCCCCTTGCCGTCCTTCAGCGCGGTCTTGCCGACATAAGCACCGAGCGTCGACTGGTGATCGATCTTGCGGAAGGTGATCTCGCCGAACGGTGACGGCATCGACAGCCCTTCGGTTGCGGCGATCAGCTTCTCCGGATCGGTCGAGTTTGCTTTGGCGAGGATCGCTGCAGCCGCCTTGATCGTCTGGTAGCCGACGATCGAGCCGAGGCGCGGATAGTCGTTGAACTTGGCCTGATAGGCTTTCAGGAACTTGTCGTGATCAGGTGTCTTGATGTCGTACCAGGGGTAACCCGTGACGATCCATCCTTCAGGCGTTTCGTCCTTCAGCGGATCGAGATATTCCGGCTCGCCGGTGAGGAAGGACACCACCGAGCGCCCCTTGAACAGGCCTCGCGTATTGCCCTCGCGGACCAGCTTTACGAGATCCGCACCGAAGGTGACGTTGAGGATCGCTTCGGGATTGGCGGCGGCAACGGCCTGCACCACCGGACCCGCGTCGATCTTGCCCTGCGGCGGCCACTGCTCGTCAACCCAGACGATATCGGGGCGCTTCTCCGACATCAGCTTCTTGAACACGGCAACCGCCGACTGGCCGTATTCATAGTTCGGCGCGATCGTGGCCCAGCGTTTTGCCGGCAGCTTGGCGGCTTCTTCCACCAGCATCGCCGCCTGCATGTAGTTGGAAGGACGCAGCCGGAACGTGTAGCGATTGCCCTTCGACCAGGTGATGGCGTCGGTCAGCGGTTCGGCTGCGAGAAAAAACACCTTCTTCTGATTTGCAAAATCGCTGACGGCAAGACCGATGTTGGACAGGAAGGTGCCGGTCAGCATCGCGACGTTCTCGCTCGACACCAGTTCGTTGGCCGCGGTCTGTGCGTCGGCCGGCTTGCCGCCATCGTCCTTGGAGATGACGACGAGCTTCTTGCCGTTGATGCCGCCGGCGGCGTTGACCTCCTCAACCGCGAGCTGCCAGCCCTTGCGGTAGGGTTCGGTGAAGGCGGGCAGCAGCGAATAGCTGTTGATCTCGCCGATCTTGATCTCTCCGCTCTGGGCCATAGCTGAATTCGCCAAGCCCACAACCGCGATCGCCAATCCCGCTCCCAGCAAATAACTTCGTCGCATACCCTCACCCTCCAATGTTGAAGAAACTATCTTAATCCGTCTTCACCTTTGACTTCAGCAACCGTCAATCCGCCGACCCGCGGCAGCGGCCTGCCGCTGTCGGTGACGGCAACCGCGACCATGATCTCGTTGGCACGCGGGGCGTCGTTGATCTGCACTTCCATGCCGTCGAAATGACTGCGCACGAAGGCCGCGTCCTTGTGGCCGAGCGGAATATCCAGCGTGGTGCCCGGACCGCTGCGCTTCTTCGAGGACGGAATCAGCGCCGCGCCCTTACTCAGCACCTTGCGCACCGGCGCGCCCATCTTCGGGTGCAGGATCGCGGCCGCGTGCTCGAGCTCGCCGTTTTCACCGACCGCTGCGGCCTTGCCGTAGCTCTGTGCCTTGGCGCCATCGATCCCGAGGGCTGCCACCGCCCGCTTCGACAGCAATTCGCCGAGTTCCTCCCCGATCGCGATCAAGGGTGAGAGGTCTTCGACATATTTTCCGGCAAACGGGTTTTCGATCACGGCGATCGCCGCGGCACGCCGTGTCGGCGGCGCGATTGTCTTTCCCATCTCCAGATGGGTTTCCTCGACCACCGTGACGATCTTGCGAATGATGGCGCTCATTGGCCTTTTTCCCGCTCAAGCATGAACTGCACTTTCTATCGCGCTTCCGTGATGGGCATGCAACGCAGGCGCCTGGCCACCAGTAGTTCCGACCACGAGCGTTTCGCCAAGCAGACGTAACGCCGCGCCTTCGATCAATCCGGCAGCCAATAACTTCTGGGCGCAGGCAATCCCTGCCCCCAACGCGACCTCAACCTCACCTTCGGTTAACGGCCCGACATCGCGGGTAACTAAGCGGGTGCCGAGATCGCTGTCGGGCTGCAATTCATTGGCCGGACAGCGGACAATCGCGGGGTGATCGGGCAGATCCAGAGCATTGGCGATGATGGTCGCGGCGGCATCGGCCATTGAGGCCGTTCGTGCCAACACAGTGACGGCGTCTGCGATGCCGAGCGAGAAACTGCGGCCATGGCGCCCGCTGGTCGCGACGCCCCGGACCGGGCCGTCGGCATCGACGATCATCGTGCGCATCAGGCCACGCCGGTTCGGCCGGTCCATCAGGCCGACGGTGAATTGTTCGCCGCCGGTCAGATGCAGCGCAATATCACCACCATTATTGACATAGGCGCGATCGAGACGCGCCGCGCCCAGCATCGCGCCGAGAATCTCTTCGGCGACGGAGCCCGCTACCGCCGCCATCGGCGTGATGAAATGACCTGACGCAAACGGCGCCACCGCCGCGTGCATGCGGCGCGCGACGACGCCTTGCAGCGTGCACCGCGCCGGATAAGCCGCCTGGCGCAGCGTCGTCAATTCCTCGCAGAGTTCATCAAGCAGACCGATAAAGCGCCGCGCCGCAGCGTCATAGGCGGCGCGGACCTCCGCCTCCTGCCCCTTGGCCTCGATGATCAGATCGATCGGACCGTCCTGCAAATGCAGCCGCTTGCCGTCAGGAAGAAGCGCTATTTGCGGGAGGCGTTTCATGCGTGCCGTCCCGGAATGTAGGGCATCGGGCGAACTTCGGTGTTGTCCTTGAGCGAAGCCAACGGACGGACGTAATCCATGTGGCCGCCCAGCGCCGCATAGTCCGACAGCCGCAGCGTGAACTCGATCGGCGCCACCAAGGCAGGCGTCGGCACATAACCGAAGGCGCCGGCCGGCATCTGCGTGACATCGACCATGAAGGTGATACCGCCGCCGGGCCAGACATAGACCGGCGCGCCGCCGCTGGTGACCCGCGTCAGCGCGTCCTTGACCGACCGCGTCAGCCGCACCGGGTTGTCGGTGACTCCGGCGCGCAGCGAGCCGCCGGCGCCGCCCATGAACAACACCGTGCATAGCGCCGGTTCGCAATTTTCCTGGATGCGCTCGACCGAAAGCTTCAGATCAAGCGGCATCTGCGTCGCAACCGGCCTGAGCGCCTCGTCGAGCACGTAATAAGCCGCATGCTCGCCGGTAGTCGACACCATCAGCATGGTCAGGCCCGGGCGGGCCTCCTTTGGATTGAACGGGCCCAGCACCGACAAGGGATCGGAAATCTTGGTGCCGCCCCAGCCGGTGCCGGGCTCGGCGACCTGGAAATAACGGCCCGGCGTCGAACGCCGCCCCTTCATCTTGATCCCGGTATCGGGAATATCGAGCAGTTTGCCGGCCTGATGTTCCGAGAGAACGCCGGTGATGTGGTCGTCCACCACCACGACCTCATCGACCTTGCCGTGCCATTGCTTGGCGAACATGCCGATCGTGGCCGAGCCGCAGCCGACCCGCATCCGCTCTTCCGCGACGCCGTTGACGACAGGCGGATACCCGGCCTGCACCACCACGGTGGCGCCGCCATCGATGGTCAGTTCGACCGGCTTGCAATTGGAGAGGTCCATCAGCGCGTCGCAGGTGACGCGCCCCTCTTTCTTGGAACCGCCGGTGAGATGATGCACGCCACCGAGCGACAGCATCTGCGAACCATATTCGCCTGTCGTGACATGACCGATCGCCTCGCCCTGCGCGCGGACGGTCGCGGTCTCGGGGCCGAGATGGCGATCGGTGTCGATCTTCACCTTGACGCCGCAATAGCTGAAAATACCCTCGGTCACGACCGTGACCATGTCGATGCCGTCGACCTCAGACGACACGATGAAGGGCGCGGGCTTGTAATCGGGGTACGTCGTGCCGGCGCCGATTGCGGTCACGAATACATTGGGCTCACGGACGAGCTTGCCGTCCCAATCGCCGCCGCCGGCCTGGAACGGCACCAGCCGTCCGCCGTGCGACACGGTTCGCTCCAGCACGATATGCGGATCGACGCGCACCAGTACGCCATCGTGATTGGCGTAGCGATCGCACGCGCCCGCCGCGCCCGGCTTGATGTAGCACATCACCGGACAGGCATCGCAGCGGATCTTGTCGCCACCGGCAGTCGTTGTATCCGTCATCGTGAACAAGCCTGCTCGCTGGGAGGCGCCGATCATACCCGCATTCCCGCGGGAGCGATCATTGTTCGTATACGAACGATGTTGCGCGCGGACTGAAACCCTGTCAAGCGGGCGGAACAGCGAAAAAGCGCGGTTGCCGCATAAAAACTCATTTGCCTCGTGCCGTTGTTTATAAAGTGGGCGGCAGTCGGCTCGCGGAACGCACGGCTTGCACGTTTGTATACAAACGGTATCTTCGAAACACATTCCGCACGATATTTTGCAGCGCAATCGGACTTAGGGTTTCTTGGGGATCAAGGCGCAGAGCATGACGCAGAGCACGATGCGCCTGACCGTCAACGGCAAAAGCTGCGATGTCGACGCCGCGCCCGACACCGCATTGCTCTATGTGCTGCGCAACGACCTCGCGCTGAACGGACCAAAATATGGCTGCGGGCTCGGCGAGTGCGGCGCCTGCGCCGTGCTGATCGATGGCGAGGCGGCGCGTTCCTGCGTGATCCCGATTGAAGGCTGCGCCGGGCGCGACATTGTGACGCTCGAAGGCCTCGGCTCGCGCGAGCATCCCGATCTGGTTCAGGAAGCCTTCATCCGCGAGCAGGCCGCGCAATGCGGCTACTGCCTGAACGGCATGATCATCAGCACCAAGGCGCTGCTGATGCGCAACGCGCATCCTTCCGAAGCCGAAGTGCTGGAAGCGCTGCGCTACAATTTGTGCCGCTGCGGAGCGCATATCGAGATCATCCGCGCCGCGATGCGTGCCGCGGGCCACGCCGTCGAGGCCCGCGACTGATGGCAACGCCGGAGACTCCAGCGAGCAGCGAAGCGCCGGGATCGCTGTCGGTCGTTCGTCCGACAGAGACGGGCGCGTTCGAAACCTTCATCAAGATCACCGCTGATGGTTCGGTCACCGCCTATAACGGCCATGTCGATCTCGGCACCGGCATCCGCACCGCCCTCGGACAGATCGTCGCCGAGGAACTCAACGTGTCCTTTGCCCGCGTCGTGGTCGTGCTCGGCGATACCTCTGTTGTACCCAACCAGGGCGCGACGATCGCCAGCGAAACCATCCAGATCACCGCGGTGCCGCTGCGCAAGGCCGCGGCCCAGGCGCGACAATTTTTGATCGCGCGTGCGGCGGAACGGCTGGAGGTAGCGGCCAGTGATCTCAACATCGAAGACGGGCTGATCCGTGGCAAGGACAACCGCACCGTCAGTTATGGCGAATTGATTGCCGGCGAGATCATTCGGCTCGAACTCACCGAAGATGTAACGGTGAAGGACGTCAGCGCCTATTCCATCGTCGGACAATCGGTGCCCCGCGTGGACCTGCCGGCGAAGGCCACCGGCGAACTGGTTTACGTTCACGACATGCGCCTGCCCGACATGCTGCATGGCCGCGTCGTTCGGCCGCCTTATGCCGGCATCGACGCCGGCCCGTTCGTCGGCACCAGCCTGATCGCGGTCGATGAAGCCTCGGTGCGCGATATTTCGGGGCTGGTTGCCGTGGTGAGGATCGGCGATTTCATTGGCGTGGTTGCCGAGCGCGAGGAGAACGCGATCAAAGCCGCGGCGCAGCTCAAGGTGAGCTGGAAGCCGGTGCCGACATTGCCTGACCTTGGCGATCTGCAAACGGCGCTGCGCGCCAATCCATCGACGCCGCGGACGCTGATCGACAAGGGCGACGTCGATGCCGCCATCGCGTCCGCGGCCAAGCCGATGGCGCGCACCTATGTCTGGCCGTATCAGATGCACGGATCGATCGGCCCCTCCTGCGCGGTCGCCGATTATCAGGACGGCGCGGTCCGGGTGTGGTCCGGCACGCAGAACCCGCACATCCTGCGCGTCGACCTCGCGTTGCTGATCGAACGACCGGAAGCCGAGATCGATGTTGTCAGGATGGAGGCCGCCGGCTGCTATGGCCGCAACTGCGCCGACGACGTGTCAGCCGATGCGCTATTGCTGTCGCGCGCCGTCGGCCGTCCCGTCCGCGTGCAGTTGACGCGCGAGCAGGAACACGCCTGGGAGCCGAAGGGCACAGGGCAATTGATGGACGTCAATGGCGGGCTGAACGCCGACGGCAGCGCCGCCGCCTATGATTTTTCAACGCGCTATCCCTCGAACGGCGCGCCGACGCTGGCACTGTTGCTCACCGGGCGGATCGCGCCGGAGCCCGCCGTGTTCGAGATGGGCGACCGTACCGCGATCCCGCCTTATGACTACGAGAACATGCGCGTGGTCGCGCATGACATGCCGCCGATCGTGCGCGCCTCCTGGTTTCGCGGCGTCTCGGCGCTGCCGAACACGTTCGCGCATGAATCCTACATCGACGAACTCGCCGCTGAAGCCGGCGTCGATCCGATCGAATATCGCCTGCGCTACCTGAAGGATGCGCGCGCCGTCGATCTCGTCAATGCGGTCGCCGAGCGCGCGGGGTGGAAACCACGGCCGGTGCGACAGGAACCGGAAGCCGAGGGCGACATCGTGCGCGGCCGTGGCTTTGCCTATGCGCTCTATGTGCACAGCAAATTCCCGGGCTATGGCGCGGCGTGGTCGGCATGGATCGCCGACGTCGCGGTCAACAAGGCAACCGGCGATGTCAGCGTCACCCGCGTGGTCGCGGGCCAGGATTCCGGGCTGATGATCAACCCGGAAGGAGTGCGTCACCAGATCCACGGCAACGTGATCCAGTCGACCAGCCGCGCGCTGATGGAGGAAGTCTCGTTCGACCGCGCACAGGTGACGGCGCGCGAATGGGGCGCCTACCCCATCATCAAATTCCCCGACGTGCCCAAGATCGACGTGCTGATGCTGCCGCGGCAAGACCAGCCACCGCTCGGCGTCGGCGAGTCCGCTTCGGTGCCGAGCGCTGCGGCCATTGCCAACGCGATCTATGATGCAACCGGCGTACGGTTTCGCGAATTGCCGTTTACGCCGGAGCGCATTTTGCGGGGATTACACGGCGAAGCGACAGTGGTGCCTGAGGCATTGCCTGCGCCGCAGCCCGCACCTGATCTCGGCAAATGGCAAAACCCGTTTGCCGGGCGACGCGGCTTGCTGGCGACGGCGGCGGCATTATGCGCAGCGGTGGTCGGCATCGGCGCCGCCGTTCTGCCGTGGCGTGCGATTGCGCCGATCGCGCGGCCGGATGCGTCGGTCTATTCGGCGGCGACCATCGCACGCGGCCAGCAACTCGCCGCGCTCGGCGACTGCGCGGTCTGCCACACCAGCATCAATGGCCTGCTCAATGCCGGCGGCCGGCCGCTGGAAACGCCGTTCGGCACCATCTACAGCACCAACATCACGCCCGACGTCGAAACCGGCATCGGCGCGTGGTCCTATCCCGCCTTCGAGCGGTCCATGCGCGAGGGCATTCACCGCGACGGGCGGCATCTCTATCCGGCGTTTCCCTACACGCATTTCGCGAAGACGACCGATGCCGACCTGCAGGCGCTCTACGCTTACCTCATGGCGCAATCGCCGGTGCGCGCGGAAAATCCGGAAAACAAGCTGGCGTTCCCGTTCAACATCCGCCCGCTGCTGGCCGGATGGAACGCGCTATTCCACCAGCCAAAACCATTCCAGGCGGATGCGAGCAAATCAGACTTATGGAATCGCGGCGCCTATCTGGTCGAGGGCCTCGGCCATTGCAGCGCCTGCCATTCGCCGCGCAACGCGCTGGGTGCGGAAAGGCAAAGCGCCTACCTCGCCGGTGGCTTCGCGGAAGGCTGGGAGGCACCTGCCCTGACGGCGCTGTCGCAAGCGCCGATCCCCTGGAGCGAGGATGAGCTCTACGCCTATTTGAGAACCGGCGAGTCGCGCTTGCACGGCGTCGCCGCGGGGCCGATGGCACCCGTCGTGAAGGAACTCGCTGCACTCCCCGATCAGGACATCCGAGCCATGGCGGTCTATCTCGGCTCGTTCAACGAGACCGCTCCCGACAAGCCCGCGCAGGACGCGCTCGCCGCCAAGCTCGAGGCCGCGACCAGCACCAGGCTTGTTGCGGCCTCCAGCGTCGGCGCGCGGATCTATCAGGGCGCTTGCGCGGTCTGCCACGAGGTCGGCGGCGCGCCCTTGTTCGGCAGCCGGCCGTCGCTGGCGCTGAACAGCAACCTGCACAGCGCCGTGCCCGACAATCTGATCCAGGTGATCCTGCACGGCATCAAAGCCCCCGTGACCAGCGACCTCGGCTATATGCCCGCCTTCAAGGACAGCCTGACCGACGGCCAGGTCGCTGAACTCGCCGCTTACCTGCGGCGACAATTTGCCCCGGATCGGCCGGGATGGGGCGATATCCACGCAACCGTTGGGCGAATCCGGCAGGAAATGGCGCGCTGAGCTGCCATGCCGCCGTCAAAACCCACTGGTTGGGCCGCCGCGGGCGCGATAGAGTTCCGGCATGGCAGTCACAGATATTGCATCCCGGACCTACAACCACGGCTGGCGGCTCGATCCGATCGTGCGCAGCCTGCTGGATACCGACTTTTACAAGCTGCTGATGCTGCAAATGATTCGGGAGTTTTACCCGGATCAGCAGGTGACGTTTTCGGTGATCAACCGCAGCAAGCATGTGCGGCTGGCCGAAACCATCGACGAGGGCGAGTTGCGCGCCCAGCTCGACCACGCCCGCACCATCCGCTTCACCAAGAAGGAATTGATCTGGCTCGCCGGTAATACGTTCTACGGCAAGACCCAGATGTTCTCCCCGGACTTCATCAACTGGCTCGCCAATTTTCGTCTGCCCGAATACGAGCTGCGGAAGGTGGACGGCCAGTATGAACTGCACTTCCACGGGCCGTGGACGCACACCACGATGTGGGAAATCCCGGCGCTCGCGATCATGAACGAACTGCGCTCGCGCCAGGCGCTGAAGGGACAGGGGCGGTTCGCGCTCGACGTGCTCTATGCCCGCGCCAAGGCAAAACTCTGGACCAAGGTCGAGCGGCTGCGCAAACTCGAGGGCTTGCGGCTGTCCGACTTCGGCACCCGCCGCCGCCACGGTTTTCTGTGGCAGCGCTGGTGCGTCGAGGCGGTCAAGGAAGGCCTCGGATCCTCCTTCACCGGCACCTCCAACGTGCTGCTCGCGATGGACAATGATCTCGAAGCCATCGGCACCAATGCGCATGAATTGCCGATGGTTGCAGCGGCCCTTGCGAATGACGATACCGAGCTGCGCTGGGCGCCCTATCGCATCCTCGATCAATGGCGCCATACCTATGGCGGCAATTTGCTGATTGCGCTGCCCGACGCCTTCGGCACCAAGCCGTTCCTGCGCGATGCGCCGGACTGGGTCGCCGACTGGACCGGCTTTCGCCCCGACAGCGCGCCGCCGATCGCGGCCGGCGAAGACATCATCAAGTGGTGGAAGCAGAAGGGCCGTGATCCCCGGGAGAAACTGCTGGTGTTCTCCGACGGCATGGACGTCGGCTCAATCGAAGAAACCTATCGGCATTTTACCGGGCGGGTCCGCGTCAGCTTCGGCTGGGGCACCAACCTCACCAACGATTTCGTCGGCTGCGCGCCGGACGGATCGGCCGATCTCGATCCGATCTCGATCGTCTGCAAGGTGACGTCGGTGGATGGACGGCCGGCCGTCAAACTGTCGGACAATCCGGAAAAGGCGACAGGCTCGCCGTCCGAGGTCGAGCGATATATACGCGTGTTCGGAAATGCCGGCCGCGTCCGCGCCGCCGTGCACGTCTGAACCAGCAACACTCCCTGGCCACCCAAACGATTCGACGAGGCCCGCATGCCCGCACCCAAGCCGCCTGCCTTTGAAACCCTGAGCCTGCATGCCGGCCAGCGCCCGGACCCCGTCACCGGCGCCCGCGCGGTGCCGATCTATCAGACCACGTCCTACGTGTTCCAGGATTCCGACCACGCCGCCGCGTTGTTCAACCTCGAACGCGCCGGACATATCTACACTCGCATTTCCAATCCGACGACCGCGGTGCTCGAAGAGCGGCTTGCGGCGCTGGAAGCCGGCGTCGGCGCGATCTGCACCGCGAGCGGCATGGCCGCGCTTCATCTGGCGATCGCCACCCTGCTCAACGCCGGCGACCATATCGTCGCCTCCTCCTCGCTCTATGGCGGCACCATCAATTTGCTGGCGCACACGTTGCCGCGCTTCGGCATCACCACGACATTCGTTAAACCGCGCGCGCTCGACGAGTTCCGCGACGCGATCAAGCCGAACACAAAGCTCGTGATCGGCGAGACCATCGGCAATCCCGGCCTCGAGGTGCTGGATATTCCGGCGGTCGCGGAAATCGCCCATGACGCCAAAATCCCGCTGTTGATCGACAACACCTTTGCGACGCCGTTTCTCAGCCGGCCGATCGAGCTTGGCGCCGACATCGTGATGAACTCGGCGACCAAATGGATCGGCGGCCACGGCATCGCGATCGGCGGCGTCATTGTCGATGGCGGTCATTTTGATTGGCATGACTCCGGAAAATTCCCTGTCCTGACCGAGCCCTATGCCGGCTATCACGGCATCGTCTTCGACGAGCAGTTCGGCCAGGCCGCCTTCATCATGCGCGCCCGCACCGAGGGCCTGCGCGATTTCGGCGCGTGCCTGTCGCCGACCAATGCATTCCAGCTGCTGCAGGGCGTCGAGACGCTGGGCGTGCGCATGGAACGCCACATGAGCAATACGCTCACGGTGCTGGAATTCCTGAAGTCCAACAAGGCGGTGGAGTGGGTGCTGCATCCCGCGCTGGAAAATCATCCCGACCACCAACTCGCATTGCGGCTGTTGCCGAAGGGCGCCGGCTCGATCGTGAGCTTCGGCATCAAGGGCGGCCGTCCCGCGGGCAAGAAGTTCATCGAGACGCTGCGCATGGTCAGCCACCTCGCCAATGTCGGCGACGCTAAGACGCTGGTGATCCATCCGGCCAGCACCACGCATCAGCAGATGGACGCGGCGCAACTCAAGGCCGCCGGCGTCGGCGGGGAACTGGTGCGGCTATCGGTCGGCATTGAAGCTGTGGCAGATATCATCGACGATCTCGGCCAGGCGCTTCGCGCATCGCAGAAGGTGTGAGCCATGCAACTGTCAGTCAAAGGGTCCGATATTTTCGTTGCCACCGGCGGGCGTCCGTTCGATCCGTCGCTGCCCGTGGTGGTGATGCTGCATGGCGCGGGTTTTGATCATTCGACCTGGGCACTACACAGCCGCTGGTTCGCCCATCATGGCTATGCCGTGCTGGCGCCGGATCTGCCGGGCCATGGCCGTTCGTCCGGCAACGCGCTGCCGACCATCGCAGACATGGCCGACTGGACCGCGGCATTGCTGGATGCGGCCGGCGCGCCCAAGGCAAGACTGGTCGGGCATTCCATGGGATCGCTGATCGCGCTGGAGACATCGGCGCGGCATCCGGACAAAGTTTCTGGGCTTAGCCTGATCGGAACGGCGGCGACGATGACCGTCGGCCCCGATCTGCTCAAGGCCGCGGAGTTCAACAATCCCGATGCCATCGACATGGTCTCGATCTGGGGCCTCGGCTTCAAGGCCGAACTCGGCGGCAGTCTCGCGCCGGGATTGTGGATGCATCAGGGCGCGCAGCGCGTGCTGCAGCAGACCCGTCCGGGCGTGCTCTACAGCGATCTCAACGCCTGCAATTCGTACGAGGGCGCGCTCGCGGCAGCAGCGGCGGTCAAGGTGCCCGCGACGTTCATTCTCGGCGAGCGCGATATGATGACGCCCGCCAAGGCCGGCAAGACGCTGGCGGCGGCAACGCCAAACGCCCGCGTCGTGGTGCTGGCCGGCGCCGGCCACATGATGATGGCCGAAGCGCCGGATGAATTGCTGGCGGCGTTGAGGGAGTAGTTTCGGCTTCACTCTCACCCCTCATCCTGAGGAGCGGCCGATTGGCCGCGTCTCGAAGGATGCAGGCCCGGCTGGGGCCTCATGGTTCGAGACGCGCGAAGACGCGCTCCTCACCATGAGGATTTGATACTACTGCCTTGCCGCGCGCTTGCGCTCTACCGGGTGAATATCCACCGCCCGCAACCTTCCCATGCGGAGCACGTCCATTTCCAGCTTGCGATCGATGCGGTCACGGTCGAGTGCGCGGATCAGGTCGTCGACGCCGTTGATCTCGACGCCGTCCAGTTTGATCACGACGTCGCCCGGCAACAGTCCGGCCTGGGCCGCGGGGCTGTCAGCCTCGATCTGCGCCAATAGCGCGCCCATCGTGTTGTCGACGCCGGCCACCACCGCGTGCCGCCGCAGGATCGGGGCGGTCTGGCCGGACACGCCGATATAGGCGCGTCGGACATAGCCGTGGCGGATGATCTCCGACAGCACGAACTGCGCGGTGTTGCTGGCGACCGCAAAACAGATGCCCTGCGCGCCCTGGATGATCGCGGTGTTGATCCCGATCACCTCCGCCGCCGAGGACACCAGTGGCCCGCCCGAATTGCCGGGATTGAGCGCAGCGTCGGTCTGGATCACGTCCTCGATGGTCCGCCCGCTCACCGAGCGGATCGAACGTCCCAGCGCCGACACCACACCCGCGGTCACCGTCGATTCAAACCCCAGGGGATTGCCGATCGCGACCACCAGCTGGCCGCGGCGCAGGCTCTTGGAATTGCCTAGCGATGCGTACGGCAGGTCCCGTGCGCCGTCGGCCCGCAGCAAGGCGAGATCAGTGTCGGGATCGACGCCAAGCACATGCGCGTCGGTGACAAACCCTTCGGTATCCCGCAACCGGATTTCTTTCGACGATCCGACCACGTGGCTGTTGGTCAGCACGAAACCATCCGGCGAGATCACGATGCCCGAGCCGAGGCCGCCGCGCTCGCGCGCGGTGCGTACTTTGGGGCCGGTTTCGACGCGCACCACAGCCGGCCCGACGCGCTCGGTCACGCCGATCACGGCGTTGGAATAAGCGTCCAGCAAGGCCTGGTCATTGGCGGGGGCGTGTTCGGTCACGCGCGATGACGATCCGTCATCGGCGTTATCTGGGGAAAAATCCAACATGGCGAATTCCTTCGCCCGTCAGATGGTTACGGGATTACCTCGACGCAAGAGCCTCAACCTTGGCGCAAACCTGCCCTGAGGCTTACGTGGCCCGCCGCAGATTCGGCGGCTTCGCCTTGACCGGATCGAGCAGCGACCAGTCGCCCTGTTCCAGCGTGTAACCTTGCGGGAACGGCGCGCGGAGTTCCAGCCCGAGCGATCGCAGCACGCGATCGTCGCGGTAATAGCATTGCAGCACGACGCGGACGAGGGTTGCGGCCGCAGCGCCACCCGATGCGCGGAATTCCTCAGCCACCGCATCGCGCCGCGCCGGATCAAGCTCGGCGAGCGGCTTGCCGGCAAGCCGCGCGAGGTGATTGAGCGCCTCTGCTACCAGCGCAGTGTCGCGCCCGAGCGTCGCCAGCATGTCGGCCTGAACAGCGGGATCGTCCGCGCCGGGCACCTTGTACTCGTCGCTGGCGGGGACGATCATCGCAGCGACGATGCGGAGATCGTCGCGCTGGGCTGACGTCAGTTCATTTGATACGGACATGGCGGCCTCAGTCGAAGAGATTGGCTAGACGTTGTTTCATCTGGTCGGCGACGTAGAGCGCGATCGCCTGGATGGTCGAGGTCGGGTTCACGCCGCCTGAGGTCACGAACACGCTGCCGTCGACGATGAAGAGATTCTTCACATCGTGCGACCGGCCCCATTCGTTGACCACCGAGCGCGCCGGATCGGTACCCATGCGTGCGGTGCCGAGCAGATGCCAGCCGCCCCATGGGATCGGGTCGTTGATGCAGAGGTCCGTGGCGCCTGCGGCTTCGAGAATCTCCCTACCCCGCGCTAATCCGTGCGCCATCATCTTCCGGCTGTTCTCGCTGATGGTGTAGTCGATCTTCGGTGCGGGAATGCCATGGCTGTCTTTCAGCACGGGATCGAGCGTGACGCGGTTGTGTTCCTCGGGCAGATCCTCGCAAATCGCCGAGACCCCGAGCCGATGGCCATTGAGCTTGCGGAAGACGCGGTGGTGATCCGCGCCCCACGGCAAGATGCCCTTCTGCTCGCTCGCGACGGCTTCGAACACCGGCCCTGCGCCGCGGCCGAACTGGATGCCGTAGCCGCGTACGAAGCCGCGCGAGAGGTCCGTGTCGTAAAACTCCTTGCTCCAGAGGCAGGTCGGCGGCGCGCGGTTAGAGTCGGTCGGCTCTTTCACAAAACCGTAGATTTGCGCATAGGGATGGAACATCAGGTTCTTGCCGACCAAGCCGGACGAATTGGCGAGCCCGTTCGGAAAACGGCCGGAGACCGAATTCAGAAGCAGCCGCGGCGTGCCGACGCCGTTGCAGGCGATGATCACCACCTCGGCCGGCTGGAATTGCTCGACGCCATCCTTGTCGTAGTAGACGACGCCCGAGGCCATGCCGTGCTCGTTGGTCAGGATCTCGCGCACCCGGCAATGGGTTTTCAGCTCAACGCCGGCGCGGATCGCGTGCGGCCAATAGGTGATGTCGGTCGAAGCCTTTGCGCCTTGCGCGCAGGCCGGCGTGCAATGGCCGAGATTGATGCAGCGCGCCCTGCCCTCGTAGTCCATCGTCGCGACCGTGGTGTCTGACGGCCACCAGTGCCAGCCCAGCTTGTTCATGGCCTTGCCGATCAGCGGGCCGGAGAGCCCAAGCGGCTGCGGCGGCATCGGCGGGTGCGTTAGCGGCGAACGCGGATCGCCTGATAGCCCCGACACGCCCATCATGCGGTCGTTTTCTTCGAAGAATGGGGTCAGCGCGTCGTAATCGATCGGCCAGTCGTCGGCGACGCCGTCGAGTGTCTTCACCTTGAAATCGGACGGATGCAGCCGCGGCCAGTGCGCGGTGTACATCACCGTCGAGCCGCCGACGCCGTTGAAATTCACCACTTTGATCGGCGAGTTGTCGTCATTGATCGGGTAGTCCTCGGGCCGGCCGCGAATGTTCGGGCTGGTCGACCAATCGCCATAAAACTTCGCCTCCCAGTCACGCCCGGTGCTCGGATAGTCCGAAGAATTCATCCAGCCGCCCTGGTCGAGGCAGAGAATGTGCATCTTGGTATCGGCCAGGCTCCAGGCGACTGCCGCGCCGGAAGCACCGGCGCCAATGATCAGGACGTCAACGGGATCGTTCATTCCAGTTCCTTGAAGGTTTCTCTTCCGTCATTGCGAGCGAAGCGAAGCAATCCATTCTTTCTTTTTGTGGGAGCATGGATTGCTTCGTCGCTACGCTCCTCGCAATGACGGCCTAATTCACAATCCTTACCGGCAGCGAACGAATGCCGCGAATGAAATTCGAATAGAGCCGCTGCGGCGGACCGACCATCTCAAAACGAAGGTCCCTTGCCAACACTTCCTCCCAAAGAATGCGGATTTGCTGTTCGGCGAGCCGGTCGCCGACGCAGCGGTGGATGCCGGCGCCGAAGGCGAGGTGCTGCCGGGGTTTGGCGCGATCGACAATGAAGTCGTCGGCGCGATCGATCTTTTCCTCGTCGCGGTTGCCCGAGATGTACCACATCACGACCTTGTCGCCTTTTGCAATTCGGCGGCCGGCCAACTCCACATCGTTGCGCGCGGTGCGGCGCATGTGCAGCACCGGCGTCTGATAGCGGATGGTCTCGGAAACGAGGCTGGGAATCAACTCGCGCCGGCTGCGCACCAGTTCGAACTGCTCGGGATTTTCGACCAGCGCCATCAGCCCGCCGGTCATCGAATTGCGCGTGGTGTCGTTGCCGCCGACGATCAGCAGCGCAATCGTCCCGATGAATTCGCGTGCCTGCAGATTCTGCGTCGCTGGCGAGTGCGCCAGCATCGAGATCAAATCGAAGGTTGGCGCCGCGTTCGCACGGGCATCCCATAATCTGCGGAAATATTCCCCCATCTTGGTGAGTTCGGCGATGCGTTCCTCCGCCGAATGCACGACGGCGTCTGATGCTTCGACATTGGCGATCGCGACATCGGACCACCAGGTCAGCCTCTCGCGGTCCTCCCAGGGAAAATCGAACAGCGTCGCCAGCATCATGTTGGTAAGATCGGTCGAGACCCGCGCCACCCAGTCAAACGTCTCGTGGCGCGGCAGCGCGTCGAGCACGTCGGACGTGCGCTTGCGGATCAGCGCCTCGAGGTTGGCGAGGTTTGACGGCGCCACGATGGGAGCAACGGTGCGGCGATGCGCGGTATGGCCCGGCGGATCCATCCGGATGAAGTTGGCAAACTCCTGGCCGAGGGGCTGATCGGTGATCTGGATACCGCCGAGTTCCGAGCTCGACGAATAGTTCTCGTGGTTGAGCTCAACGGTAAAGATATCATCGTAGCGCGTTACCGACCAATACGGCCCGAACGGTGAGACCTCGCAATAATGCACGGGATCGTCGCGGCGCAGCTGGGCGAACAACGGCCGCCAGTTGTCGTCCTGGTACAAATGGGGATCGCTGACGTCGATCGAGGCCAGCTTGCGCAGCGCCTGGGCCATCGTGTCCCTCCCCTGTTTCCGTCGCCGCTTGCCGGGCGCTCCTGCCTCGGACGATAGGGGCAGATATGGCCATGAGTAAAGGCACGTAAGGCCACCCGGCGGCAAACCTGCAACCCTGCCACGCGTCCAGGCGGGGTTTGTCCACCGGCGCAAGAGCGGATAGCTTTGGCGCCAGGGACAATATTAAAGACATACATGGGAGCGACGCCGATTCCGGATCTTGACGTCATCATCATCGGCGCCGGCCTTTCCGGCATGTACCAGCTCTACCGGCTGCGTGAGCTGGGCTTGCGGGTGCGCGTGCTGGAGGCGGGCACCAATGTCGGCGGCACCTGGTACTGGAACCGTTATCCCGGAGCACGCTTCGATTCGGAGAGTTATTCCTATGGCTATTCCTTCTCCAAGGAGTTGCTGCAGGAATGGGACTGGTCCGAGCATTTTGCAGGCCAGCCGGAAACTTTGCGCTACTGCAACTACGTCGCCGACAAGTTCGATCTGCGCCGGGACATCCAGTTCGAAAGCCGCGTCAAGGCCGCCCATTACGAGGAGGAAAGCCGGAGCTGGACGATCACGCTGGAAGACGGCAGCCGGTTCAACTCGCGCTTCCTGATCACGGCGATCGGGCCGCTCTCGACGCCTACGCTGCCGCGAATCGAAGGTCTTGGCGATTTCAAGGGCGCATCGTTCCACACCGCGCGCTGGCCGAAGGAGCCGGTGGATTTCACCGGCAAGCGCGTCGCTGTCATCGGCACCGGCGCAACCGGCATCCAGACCATCCAGACCATCGCCGGCCAGGTCGGACATCTGACGGTGTTCCAGCGAACGGCGAATTGGGCAGCGCCGCTGCACAACGGCAAGATCGACGCCGAGACGCAGAAGAAAATCAAGGCCGGCTATCCCGAGATATTTGCCCGCTGCCAGGAAACTTTCGCATGCTTCGTCCACACGCCTGATACGCGCGGCGCGTTCGAGGTGTCCGACGAGGAGCGCGAAGCCAACTATGAGCGGCTCTACGGCGAGCGCGGCTTCGGCATCTGGCAGGGGAATTTCAAGGACATCCTGATCGACCGCAAGGCGAACGCGACGATCAGCGATTTCGTCGCACGGAAAATCCGCCAGCGGGTGAAAAACCCTGAGGTCGCCGAGAAGCTGATTCCGAAGAACCATGGGTTCGGCACACGGCGACTGCCGCTGGAGACGTTTTACTTTGAGGTCTACAACCAGGGCAATGTCGAGCTGGTCGACATCAAGGAGACACCGATCGAGCGGATCACGCAAGCGGGCATCAAGACCAGCGCGAAGGAATTCGAGTTCGACATCATCATCTACGCGACCGGGTTCGACGCGCTCACCGGCAGCTTCGACAAGATCGACTTCCGCGGCGTCAATGACGCGCGGCTGAAGGAAAAATGGAAGCACGGGCCGCAGACTTACCTAGGCATCATGGTCCACGAATTCCCCAACATGATGATGCTGATGGGGCCGCACACGGCGCTCGGCAACATCCCGCGCAGCATCGAATACAGCGTCGATTGGGTGACCGGGCTGGTGCGCTTTGCGTACGACAACAAGCTGACACGACTGGAAGCGACCACCGCCGGTGTCGATTCATGGACCGATCACGTCAAGACGCTCGGCGTCGGGCTGCTGTCCAACGAGATCGATTCCTGGATGACCGGCATCAACTCCAACGTCGAAGGCAAACAAACCCGCATCATCGCCCGCTACAGCGGCAGCGCCCCGGCGTACCGCGCGCGGTGCGACGAGGTGGCCGCGAAGGGGTATGATGAATTGAGGTTGGGATAGCTTCCTTCTCCCTCGCCCCGCTCTTGCGGGGAGAGGGTCGGGGTGAGGGGCTCTATCCGCGAACTCGGAGTTCGTTGATGGACCTGTACCCCCTCACCCGGATCGCAAGAGCGATCCGACCTCTCCCCGCAAGCGGGGCGAGGTAAGTAAGAAGTTCTCCCTACCACGCATCGATGCACGGCCGCTTGCGGCCGCTGCGCGGCTCCGGCTTCGGCACCGAGCGCAGCCCCGACATGATCCAGTGCCTGGTGTCAGCGGGATCGATCACCTCGTCGATCTCCAGCACCGAGGCGATCGAGACCGCCTTGCCGTTGGCATAGAGCTCGGCGACCTTGGCCTTGTAATATTTCTCGCGCTCTTCGAGGTCCGCAATCGCTTCCATTTCCTTGCGGAAGCCGAGCCGGACATAGCCTTCCAGGCCCATGCCGCCGAATTCGCCGGTCGGCCACGCCACCGTGAAGAACGAGGCATGAAAGCCGCCGCCGATCATGGCCTGCGCGCCGAGGCCATAACCCTTGCGCAGCACCACACCAAACAGCGGCACCGTGAGGCTGGCGCCGGTCACGAACATCCGCGCGACGTGGCGCACAATGGCGGTCTTTTCCGCTTCGGGCCCGACCATGAAGCCGGGCGTATCGCACAGCGACACGATCGGAATATCGAAGGCATCGCACAGTTGCAGGAAGCGCGCGGCCTTGTCGCCGGCCGCAGCGTCGATCGCACCGCCAAGGTGCTTTGGATTGTTGGCGATCAGACCGAACGGCTTTCCCTCGATGCGGATGAACGCCGTGATCATGCCGACGCCGAAATCGCGGCGGATTTCGAGCACTGATCCCTCGTCGGCGAGAAGGTCGATGACGGTCCTGATGTCATAGACCCGCAGGCGGTTCTCCGGGATCGCGCGCCGCAGCAGCCGCTGGTCCGGCGCCTTCCAATTCGTCACCGTGCCTTGAAAATACGACAGGTACTTTTGCGCGGCGGAGGTTGCTTCGGCTTCGTCCTCGACCAGGATATCGATCACGCCGTTCGGCGACTGGAACGACACCGGGCCGACTTCGGCCGGATGATAGACGCCAAGCCCGCCGCCTTCGATCATCGCCGGCCCGCCCATGCCGATCGACGCGTTTTTGGTCGCAATGATCACGTCGCAACAGCCGAGCATCGCGGCATTGCCGGCGAAGCAATAACCGGAGACGACGCCGATGACAGGCACCAATCCCGACAGTTTTGCGAATTGCACAAAGGACGGCCCGTCGAGACCGGTCATGCCGAGCCGGTCGGTATCGCCGGGACGGCCGCCGCCGCCTTCCGCGTAAAACACCAGCGGCATCCGCCATTGTTCGGCGAGGCCGAGCATGCGGTCGATCTTCTTGTGGTTCATGTGGCCCTGCGTGCCCGCCAGCACGGTGTAATCATAGGAGATCACCATGCAGCGGGCGCCTTCCGCGCCGAATTTTTCCGCGTTCACGGTGGCGACACCGGAGATCAGGCCATCAGCCGGCGTGTTCTGGATGAGGTCGTCGACCTTGCGCCGCCGGCGCTGCGCCGCTATTGCGAGCGAGCCATATTCGACGAACGATCCTTCATCGACGAGCTGCGCGAGGTTTTCGCGCGCCGTGCGCTGGTTGGTCTTGCGCCGCCGCTCGACCGAGGCCGGTCGGTTCTTGTCCAGCGTGATGGCGTGGCGCGCGATCAATTCGGCGAGGTCAGGGCGGATATGATCGAGATCGACATCCTCTTCTTCCGCAACATCATGGGCATCGATCTCGGCCGGTTCGAGAAACAGGATAGCTTCGTCCTGCATCAGCGTGACGCCGGCTTCCGCAGCGATCCTGGTCACCTTGCCGCCATGCGGCGCGGTCACCAGATGCTCCATCTTCATGGATTCGAGCACCGCGATCTGCTGGCCGGGGCGGACGAGATCGCCTTCCCTGACCTCGATCGCAACGATCGTGCCCTGCAGCGGCGCCGGTACCGGGACGGAGCCGGCGGGACCGGCTGACCCGGCCGAGGCTTCGCGGGCCTCGGGAATGGACACGGCAGCGCCCGCTTCCAGCAGTTCCGGCGCCGAAAGATCGTTCGCCGCGTGCACCAGCGCGGCGACATGGGTATCGATAAAGCCGGTGTTTATCCGGTTGGCGACGAAATCCGGATGCGCCAGCACCGCGCCGAGGAACGGGATATTGGTGGCAACGCCGCCGATGCGGAATTCGCGCAGGGTGCGCGTGGCCTTCTGCACCACGTCGGCCCAGTTTGGGCCGGTCGCGCGCACGATGACCTTGGCGAGCAGCGAGTCGAAGGCGGCGCTGGTCTTGTAGCCGGAATAGCCGAACGTATCGACGCGGACACCGGGGCCCGCCGGCAGATCAAACATGGACAGCGTGCCGCCGGTCGGCTTGGTGACGCCGTTCTCGTCCATCACTTCCATGTTGACGCGAAGCTGCATCGCATAGCCGCGCGGTTTTGGGATGTAGGCCTGCGCCAGGCCGAGCGAACCCAGCGTGGCGCCGCCGGCGACGGCGAGCTGCGCCTGCACCAGATCGACGCCGAGCACCTCCTCGGTCACGGTGTGCTCGACCTGCAGCCGCGGATTGGCTTCGATGAAGGCGAAGGCCTGCGCATCGCCTTTGGCGTCGCCATCGACCAGGAATTCGAAGGTGCCGAGATTGTCGTAGTTTGCGGCGGCCGCGAGTTCCCGGGCGGCGTCAATGATCCGCGTGCGCAGACCGTTGCTCAGCGAGGGGCTCGGCGCCACCTCGATCAGCTTCTGGTTCCGGCGCTGGATCGTGCATTCGCGCTCCCACAAATGGCTGATCGCGCCATGGTGGTCGCCGATGATCTGCACCTCGATATGACGGGCGTTGCGGATGAGGCGCTCGACATAGACGCCGTCGCTGCCGAAGGCCGCCTTGGCCTCGGACTGGCAGCGCGCATAGGCCTCTTCCAGCTTTGCCGCATCGTCCACGATACGCATGCCGCGCCCGCCGCCGCCGGCGATAGCCTTGATCATGACGGCGGCACCAGAGCCCAGCGACGCGAAGAAGGCCTTGGCGTCATCGAGCGAGGTCGGGCCGCTGGTACCCTCGATGATGGGCACGCCAGTCTCTTTTGCCAGCGCCTTGGCCTTGGCCTTGTCGCCGAACAGATCCAGCGCCTCCGGCGACGGGCCGACAAAGGTGATGCCCTCTTCCGCGCAACGCCGGGCGAGCAAGGTGTTTTCGCTGAGAAAGCCATAACCGGGATGCAGTGCATCGCAGCCGGTGGCTTTGGCGGCGGCGACGACCGCCTCGATGTCCAGATAGGCCCGCGCGCCCCGCCCCGGGATTTCATGCGCCGCGTCAGCGGCGCGGACATGCAACGACAGCGCGTCGTCGGCGGGGTAGATCGCGACGGTGGCTAGGCCGGTCTCGCCCGCGGCCCGCGCGATACGAATGGCAATCTCGCCGCGATTGGCGATCAGGAGCTTATTGAAGGGCATAAATACTTCCGCAAAAAGATTATCGATCCTTCATGGTCGGATCGAGCACGATACGCAAGGACTCTCCCAGCGCATTGAATGCCAACGAGACCACTAGAATGGCAAGCCCCGGGGCATACATCTGCTCCGGCGCGATTTCCATGTACTGGTAGGCGCGGGCCAGCATGGCGCCCCAGCTCGGGTTTGGCGGCTGGATGCCGAGCCCGAGGAAGCTGAGGCTGGCCTCCGCCAGCAGGGCCGCCGCCAGCAAGAGCGTGACCTGCACGATCACCGGCTGCAGGGCGTTCGGCAGCACGTGTTTCCACAGGATATGCCAGGCCGGCGCCCCAAAGCACCTGCTGGCATCGACATAGAGCTCCTGCCGCACGATCAGCGTCCGGGCGCGAACGATTCGCGCCAGCGCCGGAAACATCACGATCCCCACCGCGATCATGCCGTTGGTGAGGCCGATGCCGAGCGCACCGGTGACGGCAATCGCCAGCACGATGGCCGGGAATGACAGGAACGTATCGATGATCCGGCTGATGATGTCGTCGGTCCAGCCGCCAAAGAACCCGGCGGCCAGACCGACCGGCAGGCCGATCGCGACCGCGACGCTGACCGCGAGCAGGCTGGCATAGACGGTTGCCGGCGCGCCATAGATCAGCCGGCTGAAGATGTCACGGCCGAGATCGTCGGTGCCGAGCAGATGTCCGGGACCCGGAGCCGCCAGCATGTTGTTGGCGTCCTGCGCGGTCGGCAGATAGGGCGCGATCCATGGCGCGCCGATCGCGACGATCACCAGCACCAGGAGCACCAGGATCGCCAGCGCGGCGCGCAGATCGCCCGCCAGCCAGCGGAAAAACCGCCGCAGCCGGCTCGGCTGGACCAGTCGCTTGGGGGTTTCGAGCGCCATATCAGTCATTGTTCGATCCGGGGATCAACGGCCGCGCACAAGAGGTCCGCGACCAGGTTCACCAGAATGACCACGATCACCATCGTGAAGACTACGCCCTGCACGATCGGAAAATCGCGCTGGATGGCGCCGCGCACGATCAGGCTGCCAAGGCCGGGAATTGCAAACACAGCCTCGATCACGACGGTCGCCGCCAGCATGCGGTTGACCAGGATGCTGATGATCGTGAACAGATTGACGCTGACATTCTTCAGCCCGTGCTGCCACAGGATACGTGTCATCGAGAGGCCCTTGGCGTGCAGGGTGCGCACATATTGCGACGACAGCACTTCCAGCAGCGATCCCCGCAACTGCCGCGCCACCTCAGCCATGCCGTAGGCCGCAATCGCAATACCCGGCAGCAGCGCGTGCCGGATCGCCTCGATGGGCGAAACGCTGAAGGATTTCGCGCCGGTTGCCGGCAGCCAGTTCAGCTTCAGCGAAATCTCGGCGACCAGAATCATCGCCAGCCAGAAGCCGGGAATGGCGACCCCAAGCGAGGCGATCATGCTCACCGTCTTGTCGACCCAGCCATCGGGCTTGATCGCGGCGATCACCCCCATTGGAATTCCCGTGACCAGCGCCAGCACCAGCGCGATCGCGACAATCAGAAGCGTGTTGGGAAAGGCCCGCGAGATCGAGGTCGCGACCTTCTCGCCCGTCAGCAGCGATTGCGAGAGATCGCCTTGCACGACATTCGCCAGCCACGCGCCGTATTGGACCAGGAACGGCCGGTCGAGGCCGTAGATCTTCCGGATTTCGGTAATCCGCGCGTCGGTGGCGTTGTCGCCGGCCAGCGTCACCGCGATGTCGCCAGGCACCAGTTTGAGCAGCGCAAATACCATGAACGTCGCGAGCAGGATCACGGGCAGCGCCTGCAGCAGGCGCCCGCCGATGACCCTTGCCGGACTCCGTCGCGCCATGCCGTTAGCTCTCCAGCCAGACGTCGTCGTATTTCGGCTTGCCCAGCAGGTTCGGCCTGTAGCCCTGCACCTTCTTATTCATGGCGACCAATTCGAACTGGAACGCGAGCGGCGCCACAAGAGCGTTTTCCATCACCAAACGCTGCACGGTCGCGAACGCCTTGCGGCGCAGCTCGATGTCCTCCGACGCTCGCGACTCCTTGATTGCGGCTTCGAGTTCCGGCGGTACCGCGCCCCGGCCGCCATTATAGTAGGCGTCCTTGGTGAACATCAGCGAATAGGTCAGGCTGGGATCGGGCCGCCCGGTCCAGGCCGCGAGAATGCCGGAGCCGCGCTTCTCGGCGCCGAAGAACGCGGCAGAGGCCTCCGCGATCGGCGCGTTCAGGAAGCGCACATTCATGCCCGCCTTGCGGAACTGTTCGATCAGGATTTCCTGGCGCTGCACCGAATCCTGATCGGGATAGCCGACCAGCTCGATCGGCAAGCCGTCCTTGAAACCGGCCTCGGCGAGCAGCTTCTTCGCCTTGTCGGGATCGTGAGGATAAAGCCCGGCGACGGACTTGTCGTAGGCCCAATGCGCTTTCGGCAGGTTCATGTAAGCGGGCTCGGCCAGGCCTGCGAGCGCCGCCTTGACGAAGGTTTCGCGATCGATCGCGAAATTGAAGGCTTGACGCACCTTGATGTTGTCGAACGGCGGTTTTGCCCAGTTCAGGAAAATCTGGAACACGTACAGCGTCGGGCCGTTGAAGATCTTGATGTTGCTGGCGCGCTCCACGATCGCCTTCTGCCGCGGCGGCAGCTGGTACATCAGATCGTTCTGGCCGGCGGTGACCGAGCGTGAGCCGGTCGTCAGTTCCGGAATGATCGAGAACTCGATACCGTCAGGGTAAGGACGGTTCGGCTTCCAGTATTTCTCGTTGCGCTTGATGACGATCTTCTCGCCGTCCGCCCAGCTGACGAAGGCATAGGCGCCGGCGCCGACCGGCGTGCGCGCGACATTGCCGGCCGCGCTGGCCTTGACCGCGGCCGGCGACACCATCATGCCGGCGCGGTCGGAGAGAATGCCGGGCAATGCTGCGTCAGGTGTGCTCAGTTTCAACGTGACCTGCAACGGACCGGTCACCGCAGCCGATTCCATCGCGGCTAGATCAGCCTTGATGTTGGATTTCGGATCGCTCTTGTTGCGCTCCAGGTTGAACTTGACGGCCTCGGCATCGAGTGGCGAGCCATCGTGGAACGTCACGCCGGAGCGGATGTTGAGCACCAGCGTCGTCGGGTCCGAAAAGCTCCAGCTCTCGGCCAGGCCGGGCTTGGGCTTTAGCGTTTCAAAATCCCACTCGGTCAGCGTGTCGTACATCGTGAAAAGGAACGCGTGGTCCGAACCCGCGCCGCCGGTTGCCGGATCAAGGCTCGACGGATTGGCGGGCGCCGAGATTCGCAGGATGCCGCCGCGCTTCGGCGTGCCTTGCGCAAATGCGTCGCCGCCGAGGGTTGCACCAGCCAGCGCGCCCGTTATCAGCGCCATTACCTCGCGTCGCGTCGTCTGTGTCATGGCAATTCCTCCGGCGGTTCTTCTGTCAGCTTGGTGAAAAATTCGGGCGGTCGGCGAAATGGCAGGCGACCCAGTGATCGGGCATCAGCTCGCGCCAGTCCGGCGTCTTTTCGGCGCAGACGGCTTGCGCATACTGGCAGCGGGTGCGGAAGCGGCATCCCGACGGCGGATCGATCGGGCTCGGGATTTCGCCCTGCAGGACGATGCGGTTGTTGCCGCGCATCGTCGACGGCAACGGCCGCGGCTCCGCGGACAGCAGCGCCTGGGTATAGGGATGCAGCGGCCGTTCCGAGACTTTTTCGGTCGGGCCCAGCTCGACGAAACGTCCCAGATACATCACCGCGATCCGCTCGCTGATGTGGGACACCACGGCGAGATCGTGGGTGATGAAAACGTAGGTAAGTCCGAGGTCGCGCTGCAGTTCGGCGAACAGATTGAGCACATCGCCGCGGATCGACATATCAAGGGCGGCCACCACCTCGTCGCAGACGATCAGTTTTGGCCGCAGCGTCAGCGCACGCGCAATCACCACACGCTGCTTCTGGCCGCCGGACAACTGGTGCGGATAGCGCTCGCCGAGGTCCTGCGGCAGACCGACCCGATCCATCGCTTCATGCGCCCGCTGCAGCCGCTCGGCCTTCGATCCTGCGCGCGCCAGTTCGAGCGGCTCCAGCACCGACGATAATATCGTCATGCGCGGGTTCAGTGCGGCATTCGGGTCCTGGAAGATGATCTGGTAGTCGCGACGATGGTTTTGGAACTGTTGCCGCGGCATCGCCAGTGGATCGAGGCCATTGTGCAGGATCGCGCCGCCGCTGGGTTTCAGCAGGAACACCAGCGCACGGCCGATGGTGGTCTTGCCCGATCCGGATTCGCCGATGATGCCAAATGTCTCGCCGCGACGAACGTCGAAGCTGACGCCGTCGACCGCCTTCACGATGGCACGGCGATCGGTGGTTTGAAAGCCCACCTGGAGATCGCGCACCGAGACGATGGCGCTATCGGCGGCCTGCGGCGTCATGGGCTGGCCACCATCGCTGCGATCGGTGCCGTCGCCGCGTGCTGCAGGGCACCGGGCAGATCGAGTTCGCGAAACCGCCAGCATCGAACCTTGCGGCCGTTGCCGGCATCGAGCAGCGCCTGCTCCATCTCGCAACCGGCGACCGCATGCGCGCAGCGCGCCTTGAAGCGGCAGCCATTGGGCATGTCCATGATCGACGGCACGCGGCCCGGGATCGACGGCAGCTTGCCGTGCCGCGGGCTCAGATGCGGCAATGAACGCAACAGCCCGGACGTGTAGGGATGCAGCGGCCGCACCAGCGCGTCATCGACCGCGGCGTCCTCGATCACCTCGCCCGCATACATCGTAATCATGCGCGTGCAGGTTTCGGCGACGACGCCGAGATCGTGCGTGATCAGCATCAGCGCCGTATTGGATGTCTCGCTGAGGTCGCGCAGCAACTCCAGTATCTGGGCCTGCACCGTGACATCGAGCGCCGTGGTCGGCTCGTCCGCGATCAACAGTTGCGGACCGCAGATCAGGGCCGCCGCAATCATCACGCGCTGGCGCATGCCGCCGGAAAGCTGGTGCGGATAATCATCGATACGGCGCTCCGGCGAGGCTATGCCGACCCGGCGCAGCATATCAAGCGTGCGCTCCCTCGCCTCTTCCTTGGTGACGCCGGTGTGAACCCGCAGCGTCTCGGCGATCTGATGGCCGACCGTGAACACCGGATCGAGCGCACTCATCGGCTCCTGAAAGATCATCGCGATGCGCCGGCCGCGGATCGCCCGCATCTCGCGCGTGCTGCAGGACGCCAGATCGGTGCCGTCGAAGTGGATCGATCCATCCAGCCCGGCCAGATTGTTCGGCAACAGCCGCAGGATCGACAGGCCGGTGATGGTCTTGCCGCAGCCGCTTTCGCCGACAATGCCGACGCGTTCGCCCGGGGCGATGTCGAAATCGATCTTGCGGGTCGCCTGCCAGACGCCATGCGAGGTCTTGAAGCGGATGCCGAGGCCGCGCACCGACATCAGCGCTTGCGGGCCGCCCGCAACCGCTTCCGATCCGCGCTGTGCCGGCTGGGCCGCTGCCATCAACCCGCCGCCCGCTTCTTCTCTTTCACGAGCTGTTCCTCCATCAGCATCTCGGTTCCGATGATGCCCTCGCGGGCGAGCTGATCGATCTCGGTATCGGAAAGCCCGAGCAGCCCGCCGAGAATTTCCTGATTATGTTCGCCAAGCGTCGGCGGCGCGCTTCGGATCGGATACGGCTCTGCGCCCTCACGGAACGGCATCGACGGCTGCGGATGTTTGCCGATGAAGGCGCGGTCGATTTCCTGGATAAAGCCGCGCGCATGCAGCTGCGGATCCTGCAGCAGTTCCATCGGCAATCGCGCGACGCCTGATGCGATGCCCGCCGCCTGCAACGCCTTCATCGCAGCTTCGGGGTCGCGCGCCGACGTCCACGCGGTGATGGCGGCCTCGATTTCGCGCTCGATGACGCGCCGTCCCACCGCCGTCTTCAGCCAGGCATCGGTGGCCCAATCGGCGCGGCCGAGCAGTTTTGCAAGCCTTGGCCACATCGCGTCGCTGGAAACCGCGACCATGATCCAGTTGTCGGCGCCGGCGCAGGGGAAGCAGCCATGCGGCACGAAATCCGGATGGCGGTTGCCGTACCTGACCGGTTTCTGGCCGTCGATCGAATGCGCCACGATCCAGGGCGCCGCAAACGGCATCATGCATTCGATCTGCGCCAGATCGATGAACTGGCCCTTTCCGGTGAGCCTGGCGTGGATCAGCGCGGTGAGTACCGCCGCGCAGCCGTTCAAGCCCCCGACGGCATCGCCGAACGCGGTGTGGCTCATCACAGGCGGGCCGCTGGGATCGCCGACCACGCTCGGCAGGCCCGAGCCTTGTTCGAGCGTCGAGCCATAGGCGCGGCAGTCGCGGTTCACGCTGCCGGCGCCGAACGCCGACATCGACATCATCACCAGCTTCGGATTGAGCTTGCTAAGCACCTCATAGCCGAGCCCGAGCTTCGGCAGCACCTCGACGGAGTAATTGTCGACGACGACGTCGGCATCCGCCAACAGTCGTTTTGCGAGATCAAGACCTTGCTGGCGGGTCAGGTCGAGCGTGATGCCGCGCTTGTTGCGGTTCATGATGCAGTAGCGCACCGATTTCTCGTACATCTGTTCGAGAACATAGGCCGGCCGCCGGTCCACCCCGCGCCACCAATCCGGATATTGCGTGGCCTCGATCTTGATGACGTCGGCGCCGAGATCGGCCAGCGTGCGCGTGCAGATCGGCCCGGCCCAGCCCATCGAGAAATCGATCACGCGGATGCCTTCGAGCGGCAGGCGGTCCGATCCCTGCGCTGCAGGCACCGGCACCCGTTTCGCGGCCTCGCTGACATGCGCGCAGCCGAGCATTTGCTCGCCGATATCAGGAACCGCGCCGCCGCGACGTGGCGGTGTTCCGGTCAAGCGTTGCATCGAGCCCGCCGTAAAGCCGGTTTCGTCGCCCATCATGACCGGCACGATCGCGCCGCGCGCCTTCTTCTCGTCGTCGGCGACGAGGTCGCCGACGACGGGCACCGGCACGATCGGTATTTTGCGCTGCATGCCCGCGGCAAACCATTCCTGCGCGGTGCGCTGTTTCAGTTTTGGAATGATCTTGCCCTCGATCAATTCGATATGCTGCAGACGATCGACGCCCATGACCAGCGCCGGGTCGTCGCGCAAATCCGGTAGCCCCAGCATGTCGCAGAAGGCGCGCCATTGCGCCGGGGTCACCGTGGTAACGCCGAGCCAGCCTTGCTTGGTTTCGTAGATGCCGACGGGAAACGTCGGCCAGAAGCGATTGACCCCGATGCGCCGCATGATGTCGCCGCGCACGAACGATTCGAACATGATGTACTCGGTCACCGCGATGCTGGATTCGAAGATACTGAGGGAGTTTGACCGTCCCCGCCCGTCCTGCATCCGGCCCAGCACCGAGGAAGCCGCGGCGATAAAACCCCAGAGGCCGGCCAAGATGCCGGTCTGGAAATCCGGCGCATGCATCGGCGGCCCCTCAACCGGCCCGACCAGTTTTACCAGTCCGGTCAGCGCACGAATCGTCGAGTCCGTCGCTTCGAATTCTGCATACGGCCCCTCGCGGCCGAACCAGCTTACGTCGAGATGAATGAGGCCGGGATTGCGCTGCTTGATAAATGCGAGATCGAAAACCGGACAATCCGCCGCATCGATGTCGCGGCCGTCGAGCAGAATGTCGCACGCCGCGATCAGTTCGGTCAGGCGCGATGAAGCGTCGGCGTCGCTGGAACCGAGCGCCACGCTCGATTTGTTGAAATTAAGAAACGCAAACCAGGCACTGTGACCTTGCGGCGTCAACGGCGCGGTGCGGCGAAGCGGATCACCCTGGGGCGGTTCGATCTTCTGAACGGTCGCGCCGAAGTCGGCGAACAGCCGCGCGCAATAGCTCGTCGCCGCCGCACTCCCGATCTCGACAATCCGCAGATGCGACAACGCGCCCATCACGCTTCCTCATGGCCAAACGACCGGCATCATGTGCGCGCCGGTTCAGTTTTTTATTGCTGACCATGAAACCTTGCCCGCCTGTCGATGCAAGCGGAATTTTCTTCCGTGTTACGGAATTGGCGAACAATGCGAAGTGCTTAGGAGCTGCAATCCAGTTGCGCTTCGAACCAGTTTTGAAGCGAAGCCGAAAGCGGCGGCCATGCGCGCTGGAAATTTCCGAATTTGCCGGCATTGACCCGGTAGATGCCGCGCAACTCCTTCTCGATCGCGGGAAGATCGACGCCGGTGCAACGGCCCTCGCTGACGATCGTGCGTCCGTCGACAACCACCTCGCGCAACAGCGACGCGTTGCCTCTCGCGAACAGCAATTCAACCGGATCGACCGGCATGATCTGGTCGCGATCGAGGCGATCGAGATCGATGCTGACGAAATCTGCCGGCGCACCAGGCAGCAACGCGCCCGTACCCGACGCGCCGGTCGCCTTGCGGCCATTGGCGACGGCAAGGCCGAAAAACTCCGCTGGCGTCCAGGTTCGCTTGAAGCCGAGACCGCCGTGGAACATCTGCACCAGCCGCATTTCGCGCAGGACGTCGTCGTCCTCATCCAGCGCCAGACCATCGACGCCGACCGCAATGGCGCAGCCGCATTGATGCGCGGCGGCGATCGGCGCGAGGCCCGAGCGCAAATGCATGTTGGAACTGAAATTGGTCACGATGCGCGTCCCTGACGCGGCGATCATCTCGATCTCGTCGGGCCCCGCATGAATGCAGTGCGCCAGAGTCAGTCTGTCAGACAGAAAACCGATGTCACGGAGATAGCGAACGATACCGTCAGGGAAATGCTCATCCGCCCAGGCACGCTGATAGATCGTCTCCAGCAGATGCATGTGGATGCGGCGGCCGGTGAGCGCCGAATTTTCCGCTACCGCCTCGAGCAGCGGCTTTGAACACCACTGCACGCCCGCAGGCCCCAACTGCACATCGACCTTGGGACTTCCAATTGCCGCAGCGATCGCATCGGTCAGCTCGATATAGGCCGTGGGCGACATCGGCGCGCGGACGGACAATTCCTCGATCGTCTTGCGATCGTCGCTGGGTAACTCCGACAGTACTGGCTCACTATCGCCATAGACGATTGGATTCTGGTCGCGCACCGCAAGGGCGAACGCAATGCGGATGCCGACATCGGAAGCCGCCCGCGCGATCGCCTTGGCTTCGTCGACCAGCGGCATGGTCCCGCTCGGCCGCGTGTAATGCACCATCATCGACGCGCACCCTGCTCGCGCCGAACGCGCAAGTGCGGAGGCCGCGGTGAGATAGGGATCGACCGGTGTGCCGAGCGCAGATCGCAGGATCCAGCTTTCCAGCGGCATGCCGATCGCGCCGAACGAAGACGCCGTCGGCCGCGCGTGGTCGTGCGCGTTGACGAAGGCGGGAAGGATGAGGGAGCGCGGGCCGCTAGCGGGCGGCGTGCCGCTCTCAATGGAGGTGATGACGCCGTTGTCGTGCCGCAGCACGGCGTTTTCGACGATGCCGCGGTCAGGGCCGGAGAACAGGCTGTGTGCGGCAATTTCCATGGGCATGACCTGACTTTTTCGTCATTGCGAGAAGCGACGCGACGAAGCAATCCATATTTCCCCGTGCCGAGACGTGGATTGCTTCGCTGCGCTCGCAATGACGAGGTTAGTTCGCCGTATACTTTAACTCCCTTTCCGCGCGCGGCGGCAGGAATTCGCGCGAGAATATTTCCGATGCCGCCGGCGCCCGGGCAAGCTGGTAGCCCTCGACGATGATGCCGATGGCGCGGGTCATGCGGTCGTCCTTGACGTCGCCGACGCCGATTTCCTTCATCTCGGCCGAGACGATCAGCTTGTCGAAGGAATATTGCAGCCGGCGCTTTTCGACCTCGACATTGATCAGATTGTCGTAGTTCAGCGCCGCCTTCATGCCGGAGTTCTGGTCCTTTGCCACCGCGATCATGCCCTTGTTGACGGCGCGAACGAGCCCGGCGACGGCCTTTGGATTGGACGCGATCAGCTTGCGGGAGACCATCAGGCCGTTGGAATAGAGATCGAGACCGTAATCACCGAACGAGAACCACTTATAGTCCTTGTCAGGATCCTGGCGGTTCAGCACGAGGTTAAAATAGCTGGTGATGTTGAACACCAGCGCCGCGTCGATATCGCCCTTGATCAGCATCGGCTCCTGCAGATTGGGCGCCATGTTGGAGATCTTGATCTTCTCGCCCTCCAGCTTGTTCTTCTGCGCGAACACCGGCAGCAGCCGCGTGGTCGGCGTGCCCTGCGCGCCGCCGAGCGTGCGGCCTTCGAAATCCTTGATGGTGTTGATGCCGCTGGTCTTCTTCGTAACGATTGCAAACGGCGGCTGGTTCCAGATCTGGTAGACCATCACAGGCGCGTCCTGCGGCTTGGTCGAGGCATTCTGGATGATGGCGTTGACGTCGCCGAAGCCGGCGTCATAGGCGCCCGACATGATGCGCGTCACGGTAGCACCCGAGCCCTCGCCCTGGTCGATCACGACGTTGAGGCCCTCTTCCTTGAAGTAGCCATTGTCCTTGGCATAGAAAAACGCAGCGTCGCTGCCTTGGGTTTTCCAGCCCAGCGTGAACTTGATGGTGGTTTCCTGGGCGTTCGCGGCGCCCGTGAACAAAGCTACTCCCAACAGCGCGGCGCCTATTTTCGTTAACATCATGAACCTCCTCGACTGGGTTGGATGGCATTTGGTGAAATCGTCATGTCGCGATCAGGTCGTTCTTGCGGGTGGCCCAGCCGGTGACGCGCCCCTCGATCAGCGAAAAGATCACGTAGAGCGCGACGCCGAGGCCGGCGAGCACGAACAGGCCGGCGAACACCAGTGGCACGTTGAAATTCGAGGACGCGGTCATCATCACGTTGCCGATGCCGCGGTTCGACGCCACGGTCTCGGAGAGAACGGCGCCGACAAAGGCGTAGCTGATCGCAACCTTCAATGATGCAAAGAAGAACGGCATCGTGCGGGGCAGACCGACGTTCCAGAGGATGTCGAGCTTGCTGGCGCCCAGTGCCTTGAGCACGTCTTCGAGTTCGGGTTCGGTGGTAGCAAGCCCGGTCGCGATATTGACGACGATCGGGAAGAAGCAGATCGACAGCGCGGTCAGCACCGCTGGCACGCTGCCGGAGCCGAACCAGAGGACGAAGATCGGAACGACCGCGACTTTCGGGATCGACGAGAAACCGACCAGCAGCGGATAAGCCGTGTCGTATGCCGTCTTGGAAACACCGATCACGGCGCCGAGCAACACTCCAAGCCAAACGCCGAGCACGAAGCCGATCATCGTCGTCGCCAGCGTCTGCAGGATATGCGGCCACAACAGCGGAAATTTCTGGTAGAGCGTGACAAAAACTTCCGACGGCCGCGGCAGCACCAGATCGGACATCCCGGTCATCACGCAAAACAACTCCCAGGCGACAAAGAACAGCACAATCAGTGCCGCCGACCAGGCTTTTTGTCTGAGATCGCTTGCGGACATGGTCAGGTCGCTCCCTCGGCTGGCGCGCTGCGCGCATCGACGATGAAGGTGCGCAGCTTCTGGTTCAGCGCCACGAAATCGGGCTCGAACGTCATCGCCACCGTGCGCGGGCGGCTGAAGGTGACCGGGCTGTCGTCGACGATGCGGCCGGGGCGCGCGCTCATCACGCAGATGCGGCTGGCGAGGAATGCGGCTTCGCGCAGATCATGCGTCACCAGCAGCACGGTCGGCTTGTGGGTCATCCAGAGGTCTTGCAGGATCGACCACAGTTCCTCGCGCGTGAACTGGTCGAGCGCGCCGAAGGGCTCGTCAAGCAGCAGCATGCGCGGCTCGTGGATCAGTGCGCGGCACAGATTGGCGCGCTGAAGCATGCCGCCGGAAAGCTGCCAGGGAAAACGGCTGCCGAAGCCCTTGAGGCCGACCTGCTCCAGCAGCGCGTTGGCCTTGTCGCGGAATTCGGTCTTGCGCAGTTTTCGAAACTGCGAGCGAAACGGTTCGACGATCTTGAGCGGCAGCATGATGTTCCGCTCGATCGTCATCCAGGGCAGCATGGTCGGATTCTGGAACGCCATGCCGACGCGCAGCGCTCGCGCCGCGACTTCCCGGCCGCCGACGATGACGACGCCGGTGGTCGGCTGAACCAGCCCGCTGGCCAGCCGCAGGATGGTGGACTTGCCGCAGCCGGAAGGGCCGACCAGCGCGACGAATTCGCCGTCCGCGATCCGAAGCATGGTTTTCGACAGCGCCGGCACCGCCCGGTCGCCACGGCCAAAGGTGACGGAGGCGTCCGACAGCTCAATTGCGACGGGCACGGCGGCGGCTGGAACGGGCGCGCCGGAGAATTCCGAATCTGGTTGCATGCGCATCATGGCTAGAAGTGCATGCAAGCCGGATGCCAGCAAAACTCGCGTTTGAAATCAATGGGATCGCAAAAAGAGACCCAAACCAGCGGATTCCTTTTAGGCAATCCGGCCGCCAAACTGCATGCAATTCAGGCGATCGATTGTCGCCCATTTGTGCTATGAGGGCGCATTCGAAGCACTTCTCAGGGATTCGCCGATGGCGCCTCGTTCGGCCGGCAAGACTGCGGAATCATCCGACAAGGTCGGCGTGATCTGCCGAGCGTTGCGCCGAGCCATCATCGAGCAGGCGCTGGAGCCCGGCGCAAAACTGCCTGAGGATTCGCTCGGCGAACGCTTCGGCGTCAGCCGCACCATTGCCCGCCATGCGCTGGGGCAACTCGCCGCGGAAGGCCTTGTCGAGCTTCGCCGCAACCGGATCGCTGTCGTGGCGACACCAAGCTGGCAGGAAGCCCGCGACGCCTTTGATATCCGGATTGAACTCGAACGCCTCGTGGTGCGCCAGCTCGCCGGCAAACTGACCAAAGCCCAGATCGCGACGCTGAACGCCCACGTCGACGCCGAGGATGGCGCGCGCGACGGCACCGATGCGGTGTCCATTCGTCTTGCGACCGAGTTCCACATCCTGCTTGCGCAGATGACGAACAGCCCGATCCTCGTGCGTTACGTCAGCGAAGTCGCCTATCGCTGCTGCCTGACGCTATCCCTGTACAGCCGTCCGCATTCGTCGGAATGCGCGATCAACGAACATCGCGGAATTATCGCAGCCCTGGTCAAGGGCGACGAGGCCAAGGTGATGAGCCTGATGCACAGCCATCTGGATTCCGTGGCGAACCGGGCCCTGGTGGCGCCGACACCTCAGCGCGGCCGCGATTTGCTGGATATTCTGGCGCCCTATGCCGATGAGGGCGAGAGCGAGCGCGTGGTGAAAATGCCGAAGGTGGTGAGGGCGAGGTAGCTGTTCTCCCTCGCCCCGCGCATGCCGGGGAGAGGGTTGGGGTGAGGGGCTCTATCCTCGCGGTGAAGACTATCGAAAGACCTGTACCCCCTCACCCGGATTGCACTGCGTGCAATCCGACCTCTCCCCGCAAGCGGGGCGAGGTAAGAAAGCTCACGCCTCAATCCCTCTCTGAACCAGAATGCGTTCCGCGCTGTCGTTCCAGACGTCCATCTTCACGATCTGGCCGCCTTTGACGACGAAGCGATCGACATAACGGTTGCCCTCGAATGGCGTGCCGTCGATCCATTCGCCGTAGAGCGTGCCGATGCTGTAGACCACGGTCTCGTCCGCCCCCGGGCAGACGTCAAAACGATCCATCTTCTTTTTGACCCAGCGATAGCGCCCTGCGTTGAAGCCGGTCGGCCCGCGCGGATGATCGAATTCGCGCCCGCCGGTAAAGGTGATGATGGTGCCCGGCTTCATGTAGGCCGCCGCCGCATCCGGATCCGGGATCATCGATGCTGTGAGATAGGCCTCGACCACTTCGGCGTCCGAAAGGCGGCGGTCTTCTTGGGCTTTGGCGACAATGGGCATGACGGCTGGCTCCTGACCCCCGGAATACTACAATCTGGGCTTCCAATTGCATGCACATATTTTGAACAGTTTGGCCTATAAACTGCACACAGTCTGGTGCTGCCTCCAAACCGCTCTTCCGCTAGGCTCCCCTCACCTCAAACCAGCCTAGAAACAGCTAAAGTCCTGATGAGCGCGCGAACCGCCTTCGACCTGATCTTCCGCAACGCCCGGACCCGGGCTTCGGCCATTCCGGTCGATATCGGCGTATCCGAGGGGCGGATCGCCGCCATCGAGGCACATCTGGCCTGCGACGCACCCGAAATCGAGATCGGCGGCAAGCTCGCTTTGCCCGGCTTCGTCGACACCCACATCCATCTCGACAAGGCCTGCCTGCTCGGCCGCTGCGGGCACGACCATGCCACCGTGGGCGAGGCGATCGCTGCGGTTGCCGCCATGAAGCGCGATTTCACCGTCGAAGACGTCTATGCCCGCGGCGCGCGGGTGCTCGAACGCGCCATCGTGCACGGCACCACGCGGATGCGCACGCATGTGGAAATCGATCCACGCATCGCGCTGCGCGGCTTCGAGGCGGTCAAGGCACTGAAGCGCGACTATGCCTGGGCGATCGATCTGTCGATCTGCGTGTTTCCGCAGGAAGGCCTGACCAACGATCCCGGCGCGGATGAACTCCTGGTCGCGGCACTGCGCGACGGCGGCGAAGCGATCGGCGGCTGTCCCTATATGGACACCGACCCGAACGCGCATCTCGAAAGACTGTTCGATCTCGCGCAGGAATTCGATGTCGATGTCGACCTGCATCTCGACTTCGATCTCGATCCATCCTGGTGGCATCTGGATGAAGTCTGCCGGCAGACCGAGCGGCGTAATTATCATGGCCGCGTCGCGATCGGACACGCCACCAAACTCTCGGCGCTGCCGCCCGATCGGCTGAAAGCCGCGACCGAACGGCTGGCGAAAGCCGGCGTCGCCGTCACCGTGCTGCCGGCGACCGACCTCTATCTGATGGGCCGCGACGCCACCCACAATGCGCCACGCGGCCTCACCGTGGCGCACCGACTGGTCGAGAACGGCGTGCTGTGTTCGGTCGCGACCAACAACGTGCTCAATCCGTTCACGCCGTTCGGCGATGCATCGCTGCTGCGCATGGCCAATTTCTACGCCAATGTCGCCCATGCCGGAATCAGCGAGTTCGACACCTGCCTCGACCTGGTGACGGACTTGCCGGCACGCCTGATGAACCTGCGGGATTACGGCATCGCGCCAGGCAACCCTGCCGATTTGATTGTTCTCGACACCGACACCGGCCCGAACGCGATCGCAGAACTGCCCGACGTGCTGATGGGCTTCAAGAACGGCCGCCAGGTGTTTGAGCGACGCCAACCGACGCTATTTCCGCCGCAGGCTTAGGCGGCGCATCTGCCGCATACGGGCATCGCGCCACGCGCGATTGACGCCCCTGCCAATCCGTTGTTGTTATCGGTCAACGAAAACAACAGCCGGGCAGGAAATCATGACCAAATCATCCAAGATCAGAAGCGTTGAAACGCTCTCCTGCGACGCCGGTTGGCGCAACTATCACTTCGTCAAGATCATGACCGAAGACGGCATCGTCGGCTGGAGCGAGTATGACGAGGGTTTTGGCGCGCCCGGCGTCACGGCGGCGATCGAGCGGCTGTCCGCGCGGGTGGTCGGCAAGAACGCCTTCCAGCACGAGCGGATTTACGCGGAACTGTTTGCGGCGACGCGCCCCGCTGCCGGCGGCGTGGTGGCGCTGGCGCTCGGCGCCATCGAGAACGCGCTGCTCGACGTCAAGGCGAAGGCGCTCGGCGTGCCCTGCTATGAACTGCTGGGAGGAAAAATCCGCGATCGCGTCCGGGTCTACTGGTCGCATTGCGCGACCTGGCGCATCAATCATCCGGATTGGTTCAAGCCCGCCATCACCGATCTCGATGGCGTCAAGTCGATCGGTCGCGAAGTCCGCGAAAAGCGCTTCACCGCGATGAAGACCAACATCTTCGTCTACACCGACGGCAAGCCGCAGGGCTGGCGGCCCGGCTTCGGTTCGCCATTCGAGCCGGAGATCAACGTCGATCGCACCGTGATCGGCAATCTCTGCATGCACCTCGAAGCTATCAGAGACGGCGCCGGCCCCGATGTCGATCTCTTACTCGACCTCAACTTCAACGCCAAGACCGAGGGCTATCTGAAGATCCTGCGCGCGATCAAGGATATGGACATGTTCTGGGTCGAGATCGACACTTTCAATCCGCAGGCGCTCGGCTACATCCGCCGCCAGAGCCCGCATCCGATCTCATCCTGCGAGACGCTGCTGGGCCTGCGCGAATTCCTGCCCTACTTCAACGAACAGGCCATGGATGTCGCGATCATCGACACGCCTTGGAACGGGGTGTGGCAATCGATGAAGATCGCCGCCGCCGCCGAGCATTTCGAAGTCAACGTCGCGCCGCATAATTTCTACGGTCATCTCTGCACCATGATGAACGCGCATTTCTGCGCCGCGGTGCCGAATCTGCGGATCATGGAAACCGATATCGACCGGCTGGCGTGGGACCACGAACTGTTCACCCATCTGCCCGAGATCGTCGATGGCCACCTCGTGATTTCCGATCGGCCGGGCTGGGGCACCGAACCCAACGAGGAAGGCCTGCGCGCCCATCCGGCAAAGAGCAAGGGCGGATTGTTGAATTACGGGCAGAAGAAGTAGGCGCTGCGTAGGATGGGTGGAGCGAAGCGATACCCATCATGCCGCCACGGCTCAGGTGATGGGTTTCGCTTCGCTCTACCCATCCTACGAGTCCTGCGATCGCTGCTTGCGGGCCAGTGTCAATTATCCCCCGGCTTGCGCGCAAACGCGCTTTCGATCACGTCGCCGATCGGCTGCCAGGCGTTGCCGTCGAATTGCACCAGCCGCATCTGCTTGATGGGATGAAAATCCGCAGGCCCCGTGTTGATGGCAATGCCCGGCAGAATGATCGGGCTCTGATAGTTCTTCAGCGATGCGGCCTGCCGCATGATGTTCTCGCGTGACAGGTCGTCGCCGCACTGGGTTAATACCTGGACCAGGGTCTCGGCTGCGGCATAGCCGAAGATGGCGTAGCTATCCTCCCTGTCGCCGTCGGGATAATACTTGTCCATGAATGACAGCCAGGTCTTGATGGAAGGATCTTCCTTCCATGTGGCGTCGCCGGCGTCTTTCAGGAACGACGTCGAGATCACACCGGCGGCGTTCGCAAGCCCCGCAGGTCTCAGCGCATTAGCGATCGAGGACGCCGCATTGACCAGCACCACCACCGGATACCAACCCAGTTCGGCCGCTCTTCGGATGGCCCGCGCCGAGATTGGCGGCGCGCAATTGAGCACGAGTACTTCAG
The DNA here is from genome assembly GCF_018131075.1 of Bradyrhizobium sp. JYMT SZCCT0428. Lineage (GTDB taxonomy): Bacteria > Pseudomonadota > Alphaproteobacteria > Rhizobiales > Xanthobacteraceae > Bradyrhizobium. Next base: position 152,336 of record NZ_JAFCLS010000016.1, read on the forward strand.
CCCCGGAATTCTTGAGGATGTCGACCTGGGCATCGATCGACATATCGGCCTCGATGGCGATATCAGCCACGATCATCCGGGCGGTGACGCCGAGCCCTTCCTGCAATCCCTTGAACAGATCGCGTCCGAACTGATCGTTCTGCCAGAGCACCGCGATCTTGCGGCTCGGATAGGAGGCCTGGATGTAGTTGGCGTAGATCCGTCCCTCGGCGCGAAACGTCGGCTGCCAACCCATGGACCACGGAAATCGTTTGGGATGCGCCCACTCCTCGTCGCCGGACGCGACAAAGAGTTGCGGCACCTTCTTCTCGTTGAGGTAGGTCCGCGTCGCCAGATTGCTCGGCGTGCCGAACGAGCCGAACATCAGCAGCACGTTCTCCTGCTCCACCAGTTGAGTTGTGTGCTCGGCTGCCATCTTCGGATTGGAACTGTCGTCACGGGAGATGAATTTGATCTTGCGACCGTTGATGCCGCCACGATCATTGATCATGTCGAAATAGGCGGCTTCAGCCCTGCCGATCGCCGCGAACGCGGCCAAGGGCCCGGTATACGGCATGATATTGCCGATGCGGATTTCGGTATCGGTGACGCCGCCGCCATGGGCCTGTCGCGCTGATATCTGAATGCCGGCGAACAGCGCGGCTAACAGGGCCAGGATAGTGCCAGTTTCTTTTATTGTTTTCATGAACATGGCCTCACGCTAACTCAAGCTTGTGACGCCTAACCCAGCGCTTGCGATGGTACCGCCCAAACCGGCGCTGTTGAAATCAATTTTTGTGTTCAGCGCAGGGTAATATCCAGCCATCCCAGCGCATTGACGCTGACACGGTCGCCGGTATCGACCAGCACCGTGGTGGTTTCCGCCTCAATGATGGCAGGACCGTTCAGGGAATGACCGGGCTGCAGCGCATCGAGCGCATAGACCGGCACCTCGCGCCAGCCGCCAAAGAACGCCTGTCGCGTGCCGCTTGGCGCGCAAGCGCTAGCGGATGTTGCCGGCCGCGTATTCTGATCGTTTGGCGCAACAGTGCCGACCGCCGCGACGCGCGCATTGACGAACACGACCTCCTGGCCGGGCGATGCGTAGGTATAGAGTTCCTCGTGCTTGCGATGGAAGCGCTGCTCGATCTGGTCGACGAGGTCGGCCGCATTCCAGTCGAGACCGTCAAGCGAAACGTCGATCTCGAAAATCTGCTCGCCGTAACGCATTTCGGCGGAACGTTCGATCGACAGCGGACCGTTGAACCATGAGCGCAACCGTCCGGCGGCCGCTTGCTCCAATTCGGCGAACAGCTCACGCACTTCGCCGGCTGAAATGCGCGCTGCTTTGCCGTAATGCGTGCGGCTCATCTCATAGCGCAGATCGCTGGTCAGCATGCCCCATGCCGACAGCACGGAGGCGACCGTCGGCACGATGATACGTTTGATCTCCAGTTCGCGCGCGACTTCGACGGCGTGCAGACCCGCTGCGCCGCCGAAACTCAGCAGCGCGAATTTCCTGGGATCGACGCCGCGGCGCAACGTCATCAGACGGATGCCGTCGGCCATGTTCAAATTGATCATGCGGTAAATGCCGGCGGCGGCCTCGACGCGCGAGAGCTCCATGGCTGCGGCGACACGATCGACCGCAGCTTCCGACGCCGCACGATCAAGCGGGCGCTGGCCGCCCATGAAGGCCGCCGCATCGAGATAGCCGAGCACGACATTGGCGTCGGTGACGGTCGCCGCCTGCCCGCCATTGCCGTAACAGGCCGGGCCCGGAATCGAGCCGGCGCTTTCCGGACCGACCCGCAGCGTGCGGCTGCCATCGACGCTGGCGATCGAACCGCCGCCGGCGGCGATGCTCGCAATATCGAGGCTGCGCAACGCGATGCGCTGGCCCGCGAGCAGGCCGTCAGCGGAGAGCGAGGCCTGTCCGTCCGAAATGAGAGAGATGTCCGTGCTGGTTCCGCCCATGTCGAACGGCACGAGATCGGGAATGCCGAGCAGCTCAGCACAGCGCCGGCCGCCTGACATCCCGCCCGCCGGCCCTGACAGCACCGTGCCCGCGGCAAGGCGTGAGGCTTCCTCGACCGGCGCCATGCCGCCATGCGACAGGATCACGAACAGGCTGCCCTTGAGGCCAGCCTCCTTCAGCCGCCGTTCGAGATTGGTGAGATAGCGCCGCACGATCGGTTCGACATAGGCATTCACGATCGTGGTCGAGACGCGCTCATATTCCTTGATCTGCGGCAGCACGTCGCTGGAACGCGACACGCTGACGTCAGGCAATTCCCTGGCCAGCCGTTCGACTGCGGCAAGTTCATGGACCGGGTTGAGATAGGAATGCAGGAAGCAGATCGCGACCGAGGTCGCGCCGGATTTCCGGATGCCAGCGATGGCCTCGTCAAGCGAGCGCTCATCCAGCGCAGTCAAAACCTCGCCATTCGCCTTGAGCCGTTCGCGAACGCCAAAACGCAGTTCGCGCGGTACCAAGGGCTCCGGCGGCGGCGAACGCAGATCGTAGCGGTCGGGCTTGAGGCCTTCGCGCATTTCGATCACGTCGCGATGGCCCTCGGTGGTCAAGAGCGCGACCTTGGCGCCCTTGCGCTCCAGCAACGCGTTGGTCGCAACCGTCGTCCCGTGAACCAGCCGATCGGTAGCAGCTAGCATCTCCGCACGCGTCGTGTTCAATCGCCGCGCCAGTTCTTCGAGGCCGGTCATGACGCCGATCGATTGGTCGGCGGGTGTGGATGGCGATTTTGCGAATATGGTTCGCCCGGACGAATCCGTGGCCACCAGGTCGGTATAGGTTCCGCCGACGTCAACTCCGATTGTGTACATCGTCAGCCACGTCGCTTCGCGGAAACACTGGTCAATCCCTGCTCGGCGTCGCGTCGCCGCGCCTCCGCTGATCGCTTGGACGGTGGCCCCCAGCCACCGCCGCCGGACGAGCGTATCTCGAGGCAATCGCCGGGATGGAGTTCGATGCCGACTTCCTTGGTGCGCAACACGCGCGGCTCGCGGCCTTCGGACAGCAGGCGATAATGATGCGGCTCGCCATCCTCGCCGCCGAGCATGCCGCAGGGGCCATGACGTGCGCCATCGCCTGCGGTGTTGCCGCGTGACGGCTTTTCGGTCTCCAGCACCAGATCGAGGGCAACGCCGAGGCCGCCGAGGAACTGCCCGTCGCCACCGGAGCCCGGTCGGAATTCATGCTGGCGGAAGTGCAACGGAAAGCGCGCCTCGGCGACCTCGATGCTTCCGAACTTCAATCCACCGACGCTGTGCCATTCGCCGATCGACGAGTAACCGTCGCCACCAGACGAAGCACCGCCGCCCGGTCGAGCCTGAAACAGATGCCAGATGAACTGCTTTCCGGTACGGGGATCCTCGCCCTGAATCGCGATCCGGAATCTGCGGCTCCATCCGGCCATCGCGCGTTCCGGACAGGAGGCGGACATGGCCTTCACAATCGCTTCGACGATCTCGTTGGAAGGATGGCTCGTGCACAAGGTCACCGGCCGGCCCGGATCGGCCCAGACGATCGTCCCTTGCTTGGCGATCACCTTCAGCGGCCGCAGCGCGCCGGTGTTCTTGGGGATGTCAGCGTCGATCAGATAGGCAAAGGCCATCGCGACCGCCGCCTGCATGTTGGCATGCGAGGAATTGACAAAACTGGTCGACTGCGGATCGGACTGCGTCAGGTCGACCTCGACATCGCTGCCCTTCTTGGTGACCTTGGCCGCGATCCTTATATCCGTGCGGCCATGGCCGTCATCGTCGAGAAACGCCTCGCCGTGAAAGACGCCGTCCTTCCAGGTCGAGACCACGGCGCGAGTCTGCGCTTCGGTTGCATCCAGAATCGCTTCGATCGCGGCTTCGACGACCGGCGCGCCGAATTCGCTGAACAGTTTTGCGACACGCCGCTCGCCGAGATGCGCCGCGCCCAGCATCGCGGCAAGGTCGCCGCGAAACTCGCGCGGGTTTCGCACATTCAGCGCCAGCATCTCGAGCAGATCCTCGCGCGGCCGCCCCGCCTCGGAAAGTCTGATCGGCGGAATGCGCAGGCCCTCCTGCCAGATTTCCGTTGCCCCGGGATTGTAGGCGCCGTGGGTGGCGCCGCCGATATCGCTTTGGTGGGCGCGGACGATGGTCCACAGCAGCCGCTTGTCGCCGTCGAACACCGGCACGAAGACGGTGAGATCAGGCAGATGGCTGCCGCCATAATAGGGATCGTTGAGCAGGAAGACGTCGCCCGGCTTGACGTCCTTGAACCGCTCCTCGACCGCGATCGTCGCCCATGGCAACGCGCCGACATGCACCGGCAGATGATCGGCCTGGGCGATCAGGCGGGCGCGCGTATCGCAAATCCCCAGCGAAAAGTCGCGGCTGGAATTGAGGATCTGCGAATAGGAGGTGCGAAGCATGGCTTCGCCCATCTCTTTTACGATCGAACTGAGCCGATGCTGGACGACGGACCGTGTGATGGGATCGATCTTGGCGGACATTCTTGCCTTGTTGTTCTTGCTTGCCTTGTTGTTCTTGAACCTAGAGCGAGGCCGACACTTCCGATATCGCGCCGGATACGGCATCGATGATCGCATGTATATCGGCATCCGTCATCGGGGTCGACAATGCCATCAATCCATTGCCCGCCGCCAGCACGCCACGATTGAGCAGCGCCTGGTTGAAAACCACCTGACGCCTGGCTTCCGCTTCGCTCGGATAGGCCGAGCGATAGTCGCGCACCGGACGATCGACGAGATGTATCTTCAGGAGCGAGCCGAGCCCGACGGTGCGGCCGGGAACATTGTGGCGGCGGAACGCCGCGTCGATCCCTGATCGAACCGCCTCCCCCATGGCATCGAGCCGCGCGAACGCCGCCTCGTCCAGCAGTTCCATCGCCGCGATACCGGCGCGCATCGTCACCGGATTGGCGGAGAATGTGCCGCCATGCGGCAGCGCAGGCTTGCCCGGACGGGGATCGAACACGGCCATGAATTCCTTGTGACCGCACACCGCACCGACCGGAAACCCGCCGCCGATGATTTTTGCGAGCGTGGTCAGATCGGGGGCGATATTGAACAGACCCTGCGCGCCGCGATAGCCGAGCCGGAACGTGATCACTTCATCGAACACGAGCAGCGCACCGACCTCGCGCGTCACCTTGCGCAGCGCCTCCAGATACGCCTGATCGGCCGGCGCCAGGCCGGCGCGATTGGGCATGGGATCGACAAGGACGCAGGCGAGTTCAGGGCCATGCTCGCGGATCAGGCTGACCGCGGCCTCGGTGTCGTTGAACGGAATGGTCAGGACATCCGCGAGCACATTGTCCGGCGTGCCCTTGGCGTAGGCGACGGACACCGGCGCGTTGCGGCCCCAGGCTTCCGGCGTCGGATCGAGGCTGACCTCGGCGTAATCATAGGAGCCATGATAGGCGCCCTCGCACTTGGCAATTTTGGGGCGGCCGGTATGGGCGCGGGCGGCCTTCAGCGCCATCATGACAGCTTCAGTGCCTGAATTGCAGAACCGCACCTGATCGACCGACGGCAATCGCGCGGCGAGCAGTTCGGCAAGGTCGACCTCGGATTCGGTCGGCATCCCAAACGCCGATCCCAGCGCAAGTTGCGAGGTCGCGGCCTTGATCAACACTGGGTGTGCATGGCCGTGAATCTGCGAGGTGAAATTGTTGATGCAATCGATGAACTCGTTGCCATCGAGGTCCCACACCCGGCATCCCTCGCCGCGCGCGGCGTAAATCGGATACGGTTTCATGAAGACGGTGGTGCGCGTATTGCCACCGGGCAGGCTCGCCAGTGCGCGGTTGTACATTTTTTGCGACGAGGAATTTGAATCCGGATACATGCGATATTCCGCCAGCGCTAGACTTCAGCCTGATCTTGTAGCCGCTTATGACGAAACCGGAAACGGCCTGCTAGGTATACAGCAAAAACAGCGTTGTCCCGATGATTAGCGCCGCGGCCATGAACAGCAGTACGGCAGGTAGTCCAAGGAACGCCGCGACCACGCCGGTTGCCGATTGCATCAGCGCCGCCCCCAGGAAGAACGCCAGATTGACCGCGGACAGCGCCTTGCCGGTGTTCTGCTCGTCGACGAGTTGCCGCGTCATGCCGAACACCAGCGGCTGGGCCGACATGGCAAAACCGATCAACACGAGCAGGACAATGTCATACTGAGCCGGCATCGCCGCTACGCCGAACAGGACCGAGACCGGAAAATGCGACGCGCCCGCCGCCATCAAGGCGAGCAGCAGCGCCGCCAGGAAATGCGAGGCCGCCAGCACCTCGCGGCGATGGCCAAATCTTCGGTCGAAAATACCGATCAGAGCCGGCCCGATGATCAGCGCCATCGTGAACAGGCCAAGTGCGTTGCCGGCGCCTATCCGGCTGAGCCCCTTGATCTCCATCAGCCACGGCCCGCCCCACAATCCCCGCAGCACCAACACGGCCGCCAGCGAGACCAGCGCAATGGCAATCAGGCCGCGCAGCCGATACGACAGGCCGATGCGCAAGACACTGGCCATCTGCGAGAGCGGCGACGAGCGATCGGCATGCTCAGCCCGCTGGTTCGGCACCAGAGCGTAGACGGCCAGCGCTACCGCCACGCCGAAGGCAGCGGAAATCCAGAACCCTGCCCGCCACCCCCATAATTCGACGACAAAGGCGAGCGGGCTCGACGACAGCAGCATGCCGATATTGCCGATCGACAGGATCAGTCCGGACCACAGGCCGAACCGCCCCGGGGATAATTGCTTTGCGGCCAGCGTCATCGGACACATCAGCATGCCCGAGTTCGCAACCCCGAGCAGGAATTGGCCGAACAGAAAACTCTCCGGCCCCGTTGCCAGGCCGGATGCCAACGCGCCAACGATGGTACCAATCAAGAGACTGAGGGAAGCCGGCCGGACGCCAAAACGGTCCATCGCGGCGCCGGCCGGTATCTGCGATGCGGCGAACGCGAAATGATAGATCGAGGTCAGGCTCGCCAGTACCTGCGGCGACGTTTTGAAATCCGCGGCCATCACGTCGAGGCTGACGGCCGGGATCGTGCGCAGCAGGGTCGACAGCATGTGACCGCAGGCCAGCGCCAGAAGCGCAAAAATCAATGCGCGGATGTTGACATCCGCGTCGTCGGCCTTGCCGCCGTCCATGTTACGTTTCTTCCCGGCCTTGTTGCAGCCGGGGTAACACCGATACGCCGGGAATGCCAACCTCCATTCCCGGCGGGCAGATCAGTGTTTGTGGAACACCAGCGTCCGCAGTTCGATGCTTTCGCGCGGGGGCGCATCAGCCGGCGTCGTCGGATCGATGAAGGCGGTGTGCGGCCCGAATCGCGTGCGGCCGTCTGTGGCGGAATCGTAGCACTTGAGCAGCAGCGCCTCGTCCGCGGTCATCTCCGGAATGTAGTACCAGCGATGGTCGGGGTTGTACTTTACAGAATAGGTTTCGCCTTGCCGGTTCGGATAGATCAGGTCGGAGGCGACGAGATCGCCGGGCGCCACAGTCTGGCCATCCAGCATCGCGAGCGGCGCATCGCGCAGCGGTCCGCGGATCGGCCGCCACAGATTGATCACCTGGACTCGGCCCTTCAGGAGTTCGTCCGCCTCGTCAGGCAGATGTTCGCGTACGCGATTGGCGCCTGATAAATCAGTCTGGTCGACATGGACGCGCGTCGCCGGCTGGCGTGGTCCGGCGCCCCGCACGTCAGTGGCACCCTCCACGCGCTTGCGAACGGTGTGGTCGAATATGAAGACGCGATCCGCTTTCAACGTTGCGCGGAGAAAAGCTTCGGCGGCGGGATAGTAGACGTTCCGCACCTCCTTATCGTCGTAGAAATTCCGGACGCTGGTGGGGTGGCGGACCAGGGCAAAACCCTCGCGGTCCAGCGAGAGGTTACGCGCGATCAAGCGGGCGTCGAAGATCGGAACCTGATGGGATTCGGGCAGCGCCGTCGACCTGGCTCGCCCGGCGGCGGATCGAAGGCGTAGGTGCGGGGCTTTCCGGGGGTTGGCGCGAGGTAGTTGAGTTCGCCGGTGACGAAGGGAAGCGACTCGAGTTTTGCTTGTTGCAGGCCCATGGCATTCTCCTGGACTCTATTGTTGGTTCGATTTGATTTTGGCTGGCCGGCCCTCCCCCACAAGACCGCATTGGAAATAGCAAAATTGCCGTTCCCGCAGGTGCGATACGGGAAAGATCCTTGTCGCGCGCACCGGCTCGGCCGGATGGATATTTCTGCGCTTCACGGGTTCGTTAGCCCGCAAAACGCACGCCTTGCCATGTCCGGGTTGATCTACTCTCCCCGCCCGTCCAGCGTTACAGCACGGAGCGGCCGCAAAGACGCCGTATCCAGGGAGGAATAAATGAACGTCACCATGAAGGGCCGCGTTGCCGCCGTCACCGGCGGCAGCAAGGGCATTGGGCTTGCCGTCGCACGGCGCTTTGCCGAATCCGGCGCCAAGGTCGCGATCCTGGCGCGCGGCGCACAGGACTTGAAGGCCGCGCGCGAGGCACTCGCCAAGGACGGCCTCGAGGTCCGCGACTATGTCTGCGACGTATCGAAGGCGGCGGATATCGCCAAGGCCCATGAGGCGATCGCCGCCGATCTCGGCCCGGTCGACATCCTGGTCAACAATGCCGGCACCTCGCGCGCGATGGCGTTCGAGACCGTGACCGACGAAATGTGGCAGGACGACCTCGATCTGAAACTGTTCGCCGCGATCCGTTTCAGCCGGCTGGTCTGGCCGGGCATGAAGGCCCGCAAATGGGGCCGCATCATCAACGTGCTGAACATCGGCGCCAAGGCCCCGGCTGCCGCGTCAACCCCGACCTCGGTCTCCCGGGCAGCCGGCATGGCACTGACCAAGGCCATGGCGAACGAAGGCGGCCCGCACAACGTCCTGGTCAATGCGATGCTGGTCGGGCTGATCGTGAGCGATCAATGGGTCAAGCGGCACGCCCAGAAGGCGCCGGATACCGATTTCGACGATTTTACCCGCGACCTCGCCAAGGGCGTCCCGCTCGGGCGGATGGGCACGGCGGAGGAATTCGCCAACCTCGCCTGCTTCCTCGCCTCGGAGCAGGGATCATACATCACCGGGACGGCCATCAATGTCGATGGCGGCCGGTCGCCGGTGGTCTAGCGGCACCCCGGCTCTGATGGGCTCAGAACCGGAATCCTGCTTTATTCTGGCGCGTTTCGCTTACACGAACCGCTGACCACTTCGCTCGAAAACACTACGGCCCGAGCAAAAAAGGCCTCCGTCGCCGGAGGCCTTTTCGCTATTACACCGCGTCTTTGGCGGCCTTGACCGGGCGGGCGCGGACAATCTTGCGCGCCGGCTTGGCCTTGAACATCATTTCTTCGCCCGTGAAGGGGTTGGTGCCCTTGCGAGCCTTGGTCGCGGGCTTCTTGACCACGACGAACTTGGCGAAGCCGGGGACGAGGAACACCCCGTTCTTCTTCAGCTCCTTGTGGCCAACGTCAACGAGCGCGTCCATCACGCCCTTGACTTCCTTCTTCGAAACTTCGGTGGACGTCGCGATCTTCTCGATCAGCTGCGACTTAGACATTTGGGTAGCCATGGTTGCTCCATTTGATTCTGGAAGAGGCACGATATGGCGGAAATTGCCTAAAAAAACAGGCTTTTCGACATTCTGCACAACTATATCGCTATTTGACTTGCACTGATTCGCGGGAAATAGGCTAGTTTTTAAGGCTTTGGCGGTGCATTAAACCGGTTGAATGCGGCGAAATGCCTTGCCAGACAGCCTTTTTTGACAATCTCCGCCCACTCCCCGCGCCTGATCGCCCTCATGGCGAGCGATGGTTTTGATGCCGCATAAAGCGGCGGCGATCGCATCGCTGATGCCCATGTCCGGATTTCCGGAAGGATTTTCCGAACCGGGCGGCGATTAGAAAATGACTCCAGTTCCCCTTCCATCGTAGCATCGAGGAGAGCCCGCCGCCGGCTGAACGGCGCACCGCCTGATGTACCCTTCGGAGAGTTTTCGCATGGATTTGACCCGCCTCCAGATCAATCGCCGCACCGCGCTGCTGACATCAGCCGCGATTGCCGCCAATGTCATCAATCCGATGCGGGCCTTCGCGCAGGAAACCCCGAAGAAGGGCGGCGTGTTCAACGTTCATTACGGCGCCGAGCAGCGCCAGCTCAATCCGAGCATTCAGGCGTCCACCGGCGTCTACATCATCAGCGGCAAGATTCAGGAAAATCTGGTTGATCTCGACGCCAGCGGCAAACCCGTCGGCGTACTCGCCGAGAGCTGGGAAGCCTCGCCCGACGGCAAGACCGTCACCTTCAAGCTGCGCAAGGGCGTCATCTGGCACGACGGCAAGCCGTTCACTTCGGCCGACGTCGAATTCACCGCCATGAACATGTGGAAGAAGATCCTCAATTACGGCTCGACGCTGCAGCTGTTTCTCACCGCCGTCGAGACGCCGGACCCGCAGACCGCGATCTTCAAGTACGAGCGGCCGATGCCGCTTAATTTGCTGCTGCGCGCGCTGCCCGACCTCGGCTACATCTCGGCCAAGCATCTTTATGAGAGCGGCGACATCCGCCCGAACCCGACCAATCTCGCGCCAGTTGGCACCGGCCCGTTCAAGTTCGTCAAATACGAGCGCGGGCAATATGTGATCGCCGACCGCAACCCGGACTACTGGCGCCCCAACGCGCCCTATCTCGATCGCATCGTCTGGCGCGTGATCACCGATCGCGCCGCTGCGGCAGCGCAGATGGAGGCCGGCGAACTGCATTACAGCCCGTTCTCGGGCCTGACGATCTCGGACATGGCGCGGCTCGCCAAGGACAAACGCTTCGTCGTTTCGACCAAGGGCAATGAAGGCAACGCGCGCACCAACACGCTCGAGTTCAACTTCCGCCGCAAGGAACTGTCCGACATCAAGGTCCGCCGCGCGATCGCGCACGCGATCAACGTGCCGTTCTTCATCGACAACTTCCTCGGCGACTTCGCCAAGCTCGGCACCGGCCCGATCCCCTCGACCTCGACGGATTTCTATCCCGGACCGAACACGCCGCAATATCCCTACGACAAGGCCAAGGCCGCGGCACTGCTCGACGAGGCCGGCTTCAAGGCGGGCGCTGGCGGCACGCGGTTTTCGCTGAAACTGCTTCCGGCGCCGTGGGGCGAGGACATCTCGCTGTGGTCGACCTTTATCCAGCAATCCTGGGCGAGATCGGCATACCCGTCGAGATCGTGCGCAACGACGGCGGCGGCTTTCTCAAGCAGGTCTATGACGAACACGCCTTCGATCTCGCGACCGGCTGGCATCAGTACCGCAACGACCCTGCGGTCTCGACCACGGTCTGGTATCGCTCCGGCCAGCCCAAGGGCGCGCCCTGGACCAACCAGTGGAACTGGACGGACGCGGCCGTCGACAAGACCATCGACGATGCGGCGACGGAAGTCGATCCCGCCAAGCGCAAGGCGCTTTACGCCCAGTTCGTCAAGGAAGTGAATACCGAGCTGCCGGTCTGGATGCCGATCGAGCAGATTTTCGTCACCGTGATCTCGGCCAAGGCGCGTAACCACTCCAACACCCCGCGCTGGGGCTCGTCGAGCTGGCACGATCTTTGGCTTTCCGCCTGAGGCCATATCAGCACGCCGGTTCTGATTAAATCAGAACCGGCGTTGCTCTTGTTTTGACGCGTTTTCCTTGCGCGAACCGGTGTCCACTTCGCTTGAAAACGCTATAGATAGGTCCATGCGCATCCTGAGCCTTGCGGGGCGGCGGCTCGCCGCCTCGATCCCGACCCTTTTTTTGATCCTGATCGGCGTGTTCCTGCTGCTGCAGTTCGCCCCGGGCGACACCGTCGATGCGATGATGGCGCAGATGGGCGGCGGCGACGCCGCGACCGCGCGCGAGCTGCGCAAATTCTACGGCCTCGACCTCTCGGTCCCGGCCCAGCTCGGCAATTATCTGTGGCGTCTGGTCCGGCTCGATCTCGGCTTTTCCTCGATCTATGGCAAGCCGGTGGCTTCGGTCATCCTGGAGCGGCTGCCGCCGACCATTCTGTTGATGACGGCGTCGCTGTCATTTGCGTTCTTCTTCGGTCTGTTGTTCGGCGTGATCGCGGCGCGTGGCGTCAACCGCTGGCCGGATACGCTGATCTCGACGCTTGGTCTCGTGTTCTACGCTACGCCCTCATTCTGGTTCGGGTTGATGGCGATCGTGGTGTTCTCGGTCTATCTGCAGTGGCTGCCGCCCGGAGGTTTTGAGAATATCGGCACAGTGCAAGTAGGCATCTGGCGCACCATCGACATCGCCCAGCATCTCGTGTTGCCGACGCTGACGCTCGGGCTGATTTTCCTTGCAATCTATCTGCGCATCATGCGCGCCTCGATGCTGGAGGTGCTCAACCTCGATTATGTCCGCACCGCCCGCGCCAAGGGTCTGGACGAAACCCGCGTGGTGACGCGGCACGTGCTGCGCAACGCCCTCCTTCCAATGGTGACGCTGATCGGCCTGCAGGCCGGCACCATGCTGGGGGGATCGGTGGTGGTCGAAAGCGTGTTCTCCTTGCCGGGGCTCGGACGGCTGGCCTACGAGTCGGTCGTGCAGCGCGACCTCAATACGCTGCTGGGAATCGTGTTCGTCTCCGCCCTCCTCGTCATCGTCGTCAACTTCGCCGTCGATCTCCTCTATGCACGGCTTGACCCGCGCATCTCGGCGGAGGGTTGAACGATGGATGCGGTCAAGCGCTATTTCCGCAGTCCCGCCGCGGTCGCAGGCTTGATACTGCTGCTGATCGTGATCGCAATGGCGATCAGCGCCGGCTGGCTCTATCCGCGCGATCCGCTCGCACTCGCCGGCCGGCCCCTGATCTGGCCGTTCTCCAATCCGCGCTTCCTGCTCGGCACCGACAATTCCGGCCGCGATATCGCCGCACAGATTCTCTACGGCGCGCGGATTTCGCTGCTGATCGGCGGCGTCGCCACGGCGATTGCGATTTTGATCGGCATTTTCGTCGGCGCTTTCGCCGGCTATTATGGCGGCTGGGTCGATACCGTGCTGATGCGGATCACCGAGGCCTTCCAGACCTTGCCGAATTTCGTGCTGCTGCTGGTTCTGGTCGCCGTGTTCGGCTCGACCCTGACCACCGTCACCATCGCGGTCGGCGTGGTGTCGTGGCCGGCACCGGCCAGGCTCACCCGCGCCGAATTCCTGTCGCTGCGCAACCGCGAATTCGTCCAGGCCGGCCGCACGCTCGGCATGAAGGACATTCAGCTGATCCTTGGCGAAATCCTGCCCAACGCGCTGCCGCCGGTCATTGTCTACGCCAGCGTGGTGATGGCGGTCGCGATCCTGCTCGAAAGCGCGCTGGCATTCCTGCGCCTGTCCGATCCCAACGTGGCGTCCTGGGGCAACCTGATCGGCCTCGGCCGCGATGTGCTGCGGGTGCAGTGGTATGTTTCGGCGATCCCCGGCATCGCGATCCTGGTCACGGTGCTCGCTGTGTCGCTGGTCGGCCAGGGCCTCAACGATGCGCTCAATCCGAGGCTGAAGAGCCGATGAGCGAGCCGCCGAACACCGTCCTCTCGATCGAACACCTCGGCGTCCGCCTGCCGGCGGGCGCGGACCGGCGGCACGCATTGTCGGACGTGTCGCTGTCGATCGCATCGGATGAAATCCTCTGCGTGGTCGGCGAATCCGGCTCTGGCAAGTCGATGATGGCCAACGCCATCATGCGCCTGCTGCCCAACGACGTGACGATCGACGCCGGCCGCGTGATGTTCGAGGGCCGCGACCTCGCCTCCGCCACCGTCGCCGAAATGCGCCAGGTGCGCGGCGCCGGCATTGCGATGATCTTCCAGGAGCCGATGACCGCGCTCAATCCACTGCGCACCATCGGCGATCAGATCGCCGAGATGTTTTCGATCCACACCGAACTGTCCAAGGCCGAAATCGCAGCCAAGGTCCTGGCCCTGCTCGCCGACGTGCGGATCCCCGATCCCAAGGTCGCGGCGAAGGCCTATCCGCACGAACTGTCGGGCGGCCAACGGCAGCGCGCGATGATCGCGATGGCGCTTGCGCTCGACCCAAAGCTCCTGATCGCGGATGAACCGACCACCGCGCTCGATGTCACGACGCAGGCCCAGATCCTGAAGCTGATCCGTGACCTGCAGCAGCGACGGAAGGCTGCGGTCTTGTTCATCACCCATGATTTCGGCGTCGTCGCCGAGATCGCCGACCGTGTCGTGGTGATGCAGCACGGCGCGATTGTCGAACAAGGTTCGGCCAGCAACGTGCTGAACGATCCCCAACACGCCTACACGAAACAGCTGATTGCGGCCGTACCGCCGTTGAAGGCACCGCCACCGCGTACACTTTCGATCGAGAACATCCTCACGATCACCGACGTTTCCAAGACCTACCGCACCGGCGGTTTCCTCGGCCGCGGCGCGCGCGTGACGCCCGCGGTCAAGGACGTGTCACTCTCCCTGCCCCGCGGCGCGACGCTCGGCATCGTCGGCGAGTCCGGATCAGGCAAATCGACGCTGGCGCGCTGCATCGTTCGGCTGATCGATCCGGATCAGGGATCGATCCTGCTTGAGGGCAATGACTGGGCGAAGATGTCGCGTGAGAACGTCCGCCGCGAGACCCGTCACATCCAGATGGTGTTCCAGGACCCGTTCGCCTCGCTCAATCCGCGCCGCAAGGCGGCCGAACTGGTGGCGCAGGGACCGATCGTGCACGGCACGCCGCGCGCCAAGGCAATCGCGGATGCGCGGGAATTGTTTGCGCTGGTCGGGCTCGATCCTTCCGCCGGCGATCGGTTTCCGCATGAATTCTCGGGTGGCCAGCGCCAGCGCATTGGCCTTGCGCGGGCGCTCGCGCTCAAGCCGGCCGTGCTGGTCGCGGACGAACCGGTCTCCGCGCTGGACGTCTCGGTGCAGGCCCAGGTGCTGAAGCTGCTCGCCGAATTGCGGCAGCGGCTCGGCCTCTCCATCGTCTTCATCACACATGACCTGAGGGTCGCCGCGCAAACCTGCGATCTCGTCGCCGTGATGAAAGATGGCGCCGTGGTCGAGCAAGGCCTCGCGGGCGAAGTGTTCGGCAACCCGCAGCACCCCTATACGCAAGCGTTGCTGGCTTCGATCCCCGGCGGCGACTTCACGCGCAAGCGCGACGCCCTGATCGTCAGTTAGAATGGTCAGCGGTCACTGCGGCCGGCGCGAGGCGAGCAGACGCTCCGCCCATGGCAGCAACTCAAATCGATTACCCTTCATCAACTCCTGCGCATCGCGCTGCCGGTAGAACACCAGCATCCACGGCGCGAGCTTGCGCAGCAATCCGTGCATCATGAACGGCATGGGATCCGTGAACGGCAACGCCAGTTCGCTCTCCGGCACGCCGCGGACTGCCTTCGCCAGTTCGTTGCCAAGCGGGATCGTCAACGCGACCGCGCGGCCGTTGCAGCCGGTCCAGCCATAGGCATTCGGCCCCAGCCGGTGGATGCGCGGCAAGAAGTCAGCCGTCATCCCGACATAGCCGTTCCAGACATAGTCGAACGAGACCTCGCCGATCTGTGGCCACAGCCGCTGCAAGCGTTCAGTTACGCTCGCTTTGATCCGTTCGACCTTGTTTCCGGGGCCAAGGACGGCGCCGCCGGTGACCAGCCGATTGCGCGCGTCGTAACGAGCAAAATACAGTTCGCCATGGGTATCGGACAGCGCCTGGCGGCCGGCGATGATGGTCTTGCGCACGTTGTCGGACAGCGGCTGCGTCGACGTCTGCCAGGACAGCACCGGCATCACCTCGTGTGCGATATCAGGCACCAGCGATTTCGAGAATTCGCCGCTATAGGCGTTGCTCGCAACCACCAGCGCACGCCCGCTGATCTCGCCCTTTTCGGTCTTCACCACCCAGCGATCGCCGCGGCGCTCGAAACTGATTGCCGGCGAACGGGCGTAGATGCGTGCGCCGAGCCCGAGTACGGTGTGCGCCAATCCGCGCGCCAGCGCCAGCGGATTGATGTGGCCGCCGGTCTTGTTCCAGAAGCCGCCGTACCACGCATCCGACCCGGTCATGTCGCGCGCCTGCTCGCGCGACAGCAGTTCCACCGGCGCGCCGAACTTCGACCATTGCCGCACACGCCGTTCCGCGATCTTGATGCGGCCCGGCGAATGTACCGGCTGCACCCATCCGGCCTGCTCCTGCTCCGCCTCGATCTTGTAACGCCGCGCCACCTCGAACAGCGTGGAGGCGCTGTCGCGCAGCATGCCGACGAAACGCTCGCCGACCGCACCGTGTTTGGCGATGATGTCTTCCGGATCGGGCCGCGACAGCGTCGGAATCACCTGGCCGTTGTTGCGCCCCGACGCGCCCCACCCCGGCTCCGCGGCTTCCA
The DNA here is from genome assembly GCF_018131075.1 of Bradyrhizobium sp. JYMT SZCCT0428. Classification (GTDB taxonomy): domain Bacteria; phylum Pseudomonadota; class Alphaproteobacteria; order Rhizobiales; family Xanthobacteraceae; genus Bradyrhizobium. The sequence goes on from NZ_JAFCLS010000016.1 coordinate 168,729, forward strand.
CGATCGCGACATCGACGCCGGCCTCGCGCAGATGCAGCGCCGTCGACAGTCCCGTGAAGCCGGCACCGATCACGATCACATCGGCCTGCTGCGTCCCGATCAATTCCGGAAGCTCAGGCCCTGATGGCGTCACTGCTGCCCACAGCGAAGGCGGCCAGCGGACTTCGGCGCTATTCATCGTGATCCTTTCTTGCGGGCGGCAGACCGAATGGTTAGCTTAGTACGCATCATCAGCCCGGGGAAATACAGAGTGGCACTCAAGAACGTCGTCGGAATCGATCACGCCGTGGTCATGGTGAAGGACCTCGACAAATCAGCTGAAAATTACAGGCGGCTCGGCTTCACGGTGTCGCCTCGCGGGACCCACAGCGCGCATATGGGATCGGGCAATTACACCATCATGTTCGACCCTGACTATATGGAATTGCTCGGTGTGCTGACGCCGACAGAACATAATGCTCCGGCGCGGGCGTTTCTGGAGAAGCGCGGCGAGGGTATCGAGCGCATCGCCTTCACCGCGGTGGATTCCGCCGACGGCGCCGAAGAGATTCGCGCGCGCGGCTATCCGCCGGTTGGACCGACCGATTTCGAACGACCGGTGACGATGCCGGACGGCACCATTTCGGCGGCAAAATTCCGAACGTTCCAGTGGCCGACCGCGGAAGCGCCGGGCGGCGTGCGCATCTTCGCCTGCCAGCACAAGACGCGCGAGACGGTGTGGATTCCCGAACTGATGAAGCACGCCAATGGCGCCAAGCGCCTGCGGCAGGTGCTGATCGTTTCGCCGGAACCCGCCAACGACGCCGCGCACATGTCGCGCATGATCGATCGCGACGCGAGAACTGAGCAGGACGGCGCCATCGCGTTGCCCTCGGGCTCCGATCGCGCCGATTTCGTGTTCCTGACCAGGGATCAATTGAGCAAGCGATATCCTGAGGTGTCGCTGACCGGCCTGCCCGACCGCGGCGGCGCGGGACTGGTGATTGAGGCCGACGTCGCCGCAGCCGAGAAGGCGCTCGGTGGCACTGGTGTTCACAGCGGTGGCGGCGTGATCGTGCCACCCGCAGCCGGCAACGGCACCCTGCTCGCCTTCGTCAAGGCGTAGCCGGCAGCGCCGATCTTGCGGCAGCGGGAAAGCCGGATCATGGCGAAGGGCAAGAGCGAACCGGACGGCGACACGGCGACAATCCGCCGTGGCCGCCCCCGTTCCGCCGAGACGACCAACGCCATTCTTCAGAGCGCCTACACTCTGATGGCAACCACGGGCCTCGCCGCCACCAGTATCGATGCGGTGGCGCGGGATTCGAACGTTTCGAAGATGACCATCTACAAATGGTGGCCGTCGCGCGAGGCGCTGCTGATCGATGCGTTCCTGCACCATGCTTCCTTGATGCTGCCGCTGCCGAGTACCGGCACGCCGGCAGACCGCCTGAGAAGCCACGTCGCGGCCTACGCGAAAGCGCTGCAGGGAGAGTTTGGCAAGGTGCAGCTCGCTGTGATCTCCGAATGCATTTCGAACACCGGCTCCGCGGAGATTTTCTACGAGCGCTATCTCCGGTATCGAAGGACAGCGCTGGTCGAACTGATTGCGGCCGGCCAGCAGGACGGCAGCGTTGGCGCCGCCGGAACGCCCGAAGACCTCTATGACGCGATCTATGGCAGCCTGTTCTATCGCTACATCTTCGGCATCAAGCCGATCTCGCCCGCGCAAGCCCGCAACCTCGTCGACACGCTGCTGATCATCAAGAGCCGCTGACGCCCTCGACGTGCTTACGCCGCTGGCGGCGGAACCAGGCCCACGTCTCGCGCGTCACGGCCAGATAGCCCTGCCCCCGGAACGCAATCCGGTCGTCGACAATCTGGTTCAATTTCGGCAGCGCATGGAAGGGTATCGACGGGTAGGCATGATGCTCGACGTGATAGGGCATGTTCCATGCAAACCACTTCATCACGGCGCCGGTGTAAGTGGTGCGGGTATTGTCGAAGGCGCTGCGCGTTCGTTCGCATCCGGTGTGTTCCGCGTAGAGGTAGGGCCGCAGGATCAACTGGCCGATCAGCAGCGGAATGATCCAGACCCAGAGCAGAAGCGCGGTATGCAGCGCGAGCGAGATCAGCAACAGCGCGACGTAGCCCGCAAGATAGAGGCGCGCTTCCCGCACGATGATGTGGCGCTTGTTCTCGGGAATCCAGGGCAGCGTGACCTTGCCGGTCAGCGCGTGACGCAGCATCAGCGCCTCACGGCCGGCGATCTGAACAAGACCGCTATAGGCGATCGCCAGTTGCGTGTCCGAGGCTGGCTTGGGGCCGACGATCAATTCCGGATCCTTGTCGGGATCCTGCGTGTAGCGATGATGGTCCCAGTGAAACAGGCAATAATATTCGTAGCGATGCGCGATCATGAAGGCCGACAGATGGCCCACGACAAGATTCAGCGCGCGGCTTCGGAACGCGGTCTTATGGGCGGTCTCGTGCATCGGCATGAACAGGAAGGCCACCAGATAGGCCTGCACGACGATCAGCGGCAAGGCCCACGCCAATCCGTAATTCGACGAGACCAGCCATATCAGGGTCCCGACGATGGCAATTGCGCCGTAATGGCTGACGGTGCGCACGGCGCCTCGAACATCCGATCGTTCCGAGAGTTCGCGGAGCATCGCGGGACTGAGCGGCTTCTCCCGGAGTTTTGGTTCAACTGACGTCACGATGGTCATGGTTGCAAACGCCTCATTGGATGAGTTCTGTTTTTCAACGCTTCAGGAACGCCGATATCTCGGCGTTGATGAATGCGCGATCCGCGGGATAGTTGATCGGATTGCCGGCGCGGTGACCGTGGATCGACGGAATCGGGTGAAGTTCCGCCGACTTCGCATTGACAAGCTTGCCGATCTCGTCCTCATTGTCGCGCACGTCGAAGTAGCGGTCGGTCTGCCCCGGCATCAACAGCACATGCGCCCTGATCGCCGCGAATGCGCGGGTAATGTCGCCGCCAAATTCCGGGCACTGGCTGATGTCGCCACGCTGCCAGATGCCGATCTGCGCGAGCAGATCATTGGCGTCGCGCCGTGCGAAGGCTTCATCCCAGGAGCGCGCCAGATAATCTTCCAGCGAGGTGAATCCTGCCTCGCGCCAGACTTCATCCCGGTAGAAGGCGTGCGACATCGCCCAGCCCGCATAGATGCGCCCCATGGCGCGAAGGCCGGCGGAAGGTTTGGCGATGAAGCGGCCGTCCCTGAAATTGGGGTCCGTAGTCAGCGCCGCCTTCACGCCCTCCAGGAATACGTGATTATAGGGCGAGCACCGCGCGCTGCCGCAGACGATGGCGGCGCGCTCCACCATGTCGGGGTGGCAGGCCGCCCAATGGTAGGCCTGCATGCCGCCCATCGACCAGCCATAGACCAGCGCGATTTTCGAGATGCCGAACTGCTCGACCAGCAACCGGCGCTGAACCGCGACCGCGTCGTGGTAGCTGATCGCGGGAAACGGCGTCACGTCGGTATTGGACGGTGACGAGGACAGGCCGTTGCCGAACAGATTCGGGATGATGATGAAGTAGCGCTCGGGATCGAGGATACCGCCTGGCTGGATCAGCCATTCGGTGTCGAAGTGCTGCGCGCTGAACGACGTCGGATAGACAATCACATTGTCCTTCCGCGCATTCATGCTGCCATAGGTCTTGTAGGCGAGACGCATGGAAGGGAACACGACGTCAGACCGAAGCGGGACGTCGCCCGCCTCGAAGAACTGATAGTCGCCGCTGGTCGTCATGTGCCCGGCTCCGGTGCCTCGACATTAACTGTACTAATAGTACATTATATAGATACGATTGCAAGCCCGCGCTGCGAAGGCGTTGGCCATCGCGGGTAACGCGCGTGCCATTGCAGGAACACGGTTTGACGGTGCGGCCGCAAGCAACGAATTGCTTCAATGCCAACCGCGGCTGATCCGCCGCCTCGCCCCTCGCCCCTTCCACCATAATACCGCACGAAGGGGGCTAGGCAGGCCACGCACGGACGTTACTATCGCCGCAAAACAAGCCGACCCAGGGAGAGAAAAACAATGAAGAATCATCTGATCTCGCGCCGTTCCGTTCTGGCCGGCACCGCCGCCGCAGGCGCGCTGAGCCTGACCGGCTTCCCGGCCCGCGCGGCCGAACCACAGTGGAAAAAATACGCCGGCACCAAGCTTGAGGTGATCCTCGCCAAGGGTCCGCGCGGCGACAATTTTCAAAAGAACATCAAGGAATTTACCGAACTCACCGGCATCCAGGTCGAATCGGAGCAGATCCCCGAACAGCAACAGCGCCAGAAGGCCGTGATCGAACTCGCTTCGGGCAAGCCGAGCTTCGACGTGGTTCATGTCAGCTACCACGTGCAGAAGCGCCAGTTCGAGAAGGCCGGCTGGCTCGCCGACATCTCCGGCTACATGAAGGACCCGAACCTCACCGCGCCCGACCTCGTCGAAAGCGATTTCTCGGCCGGCGGCCTGCAATATGCCAAGAACGACAAGGGGCAGATGCACTCCCTGCCGTGGTCGGTCGACTATTTCATCCTCTATTACAACAAGGAGCTGTTCCAGAAGAAGGGCGTCGCGGTGCCCAAGACCTTCGACGAGATGGTCGCAGCCGCCGAAAAGCTCACCGACGCCAAGGAAGGCACCTTCGGCTTCGTCGGGCGCGGCCTGCGCAACGCCAACATGACGCTGTGGACCAACTTCTTCCTCAACGCCGGCGGCGAATTCCTCGATGCCAAGGGCGGCATCCTGACCGACGGCCCGGAGGCGATCGAAGCCACCAAGCTGTACCAGACGCTGCTGACCAAGGTCGCGCCTCCCGGCGTCGCCGGCTTCAACTGGATGGAGTCGATGGCCTCGTTCACGCAGGGCCGCTCGGCGATGTGGATCGACGGCGTCGGCTGGGCGCCGCCGCTGGAAGACCCGGCCGCCTCGCGCATCGTCGGCAAGGTCGGCTACACCGTGGTGCCCAAGGGATCCAAGGGACAATATTCGGCAACCTATGGCGACGGCATCGGCATCGCGGCCGCCAGCAAGAACAAGGAAGCCGCCTACCTCTTGTGCCAATGGGCGGTCTCGAAGAAGCAAGGCGCGCGATTGCTGCAGGCCGGCGGCGGCGTTCCTTTCCGCAATTCCATCCTCAACGACCCGGAGATCCAGGCCGGCGTCAAGATGCCGAAGGAATGGCTGCAGTCGGTGATCGATTCCGCCAAGATCAGCAAGCTCGGCCTGCCCGTGATCATCCCGGTCGCCGAATTCCGCGATCTCGTCGGCGCAGCCCTGACCTCGACCCTTTCGGGTGCTGATCCGGCAACGGAGTTGAAGAAGGCTCATGAGCAGTTCCGCCCGATTCTGGAGCGCAGCGAAAAAGCGTGAAGGCCATAGCAGAAGTCACTCCGGCCGCGGCTGACGCTGCGCCGGGGCAGGAATGGCGGCCGCCGTCCTACTGGCCGTTCGTGGTGCCGGCGCTGGTCGTCGTGCTCGCCGTGATCGTGTTCCCTTGGGTGTTCACGATCTGGATGAGCATGAACGAGTGGAAGGTCGGCTCGCCGACCACCTTTGTCGGCTTCGCCAATTATGTGCGAATGCCGAACGATCCACGCTTCGTCGAAGCGGTCGGACACACGCTGCTTTACACCGCCTTGTCGGTGCTGTTGCCGCTGATCCTCGGCACCTTTGCGGCCGTGGTCTTTCACGCCAAATTTCCCGGCCGCGGTTTTCTGCGCGGGGTCTTCATCATGCCGATGATGGCGACCCCTGTAGCGATCGCGCTGGTCTGGACCATGATGTTCCACCCGCAGCTCGGCATCCTGAACTATCTGCTGTCGCTGGTCGGCCTGCCGCCGCAATTGTGGGTGTTCCATCCCGGCACCGTGATCCCCTCGCTGGTGCTGGTCGAAACCTGGCAATGGACTCCCCTGGTGATGCTGATCGTGCTCGGCGGCCTCGCCGCGATCCCGACCGAACCCTATGAGAGCGCGCAGATCGACGGCGCCAGCGTCTGGCAGGTGTTCCGCTACATCACCCTGCCGCTGATCACGCCGTTCCTGTTCATCGCCGGCATGATCCGCATGATCGATGCGGTCAAGAGCTTCGACATCATCTTCGCGATCACCCAAGGCGGCCCCGGCTCGGCGTCGGAGACCATCAACCTCTATCTCTACAGCGTCGCCTTCATCTATTACGATCTCGGCTATGGGTCGGCGATCGCGGTGATCTTCTTCCTCTTGATCGTCGCCATGGCGGCGCTGATGCTGCATCTGCGCCAGCGGACCATGTGGACCGAGATCGGGAGTGGCGCATGAGTCTGCGTCAGATCCTCGGCAAGATCGGGCTGTGGTTTGCGATCTTCGTGGTCGTGTCACCCGCGATCCTGTTCTTTCTCTGGATGGCCTCGCTGTCGGTCAAGTTCGAGGTCGACAACGCCGCCTACCCGCCGGTGTTTTTCCCCGAGCGCTTCGCCTGGAAGAACTACGCCGACGTGCTCGCCTCCAACCGCTTCCTGACCTATTTCATCAACAGCCTCGTGGTAACCGGCACCGCGACCGGGCTGGCGATGCTGGTCGGCGTGCCCGCCGGCTACGGCATCGCGCGGATGGCGGCGCATAAATCCGCGATCGTGATCCTGATCGCCCGCATCACGCCGGGATTGTCGTATCTCATCCCGCTGTTCCTGCTGTTCCAGTGGCTCGGATTGCTCGGCACGCTGGTGCCGCAGATCATCATCCATCTCGTGGTCACGGTGCCGATCGTAATCTGGATCATGATCGGCTATTTCGAGACCACGCCGCTGGAGCTCGAGGAAGCCGCCCTGATCGACGGCGCCACGCGCTGGCAGGTGTTCCTGCACGTGGCGCTGCCGATCGCGCGTCCGGGGCTGGCCGTTGCCTTCATTCTCGCGGTGATTTTCTCCTGGAACAATTTCGTGTTCGGCATCGTGCTGGCGGGACGGGAGACGCGGACGCTACCCGTCGCCGTCTACAACATGATTTCGTTCGACCAGTTGAGCTGGGGACCGCTTGCGGCTGCCGCGCTCATCGTGACGTTCCCCGTGCTGTTGCTGACGGTGTTGGCGCAACGGCAGATCGTGGCCGGGTTGACCGCAGGCGCCGTCAAAGGCGGGTAGCTAAGATCTCCGGTGCAAGCGCCTCCAATACTGCGGCTGAGCTGGTGACCCAGCCGAAGATGCCGCCCTGGGCCTTGATCATCTTCAGGCCCATCTCGTGGAATTCGGGAAAATAGGATGCGCAGCCATCGGCCAGCACCACGCAGCGATAGCCGCGGTCGTTGGCCTCGCGCACGGTGGTGTTGACGCAGACTTCGGTGGTGACGCCGCACACCAGCAGATTCTCGATGCCGTATTTTTCCAGCACGTCGCCAAGCTCGGTGGCGTAGAACGCGCCCTTGCCCGGCTTGTCGATCACGATCTCCGAGTCCAGCGGATAGAGTTCGGGAATGATGTCGTGGCCGGCCTCGCCGCGAATGAGAATGCGCCCCATCGGGCCGGGATCGCCGATCCGCAATGACGGCGCGCCGCGTTCCACCTTGGCCGGCGGCGCGTCGGACAGATCGGGCAGATGTCCCTCGCGGGTGTGGATGACCAGCATGCCGGTTTCGCGCGCCGCTGACAGCACCGAAGCGATCGGCTTCACCGCGCGCGCCAACTGCGACACGTCGTTGCCCAGCGTCTCGCCGAAGCCGCCGGGTTCCATGAAGTCGCGCTGCATGTCGATGATCAGAAGCGCGGTCGCCGCCCACTCAAGCGCGATCGGCTCCGGCTCGGCGGCGACCTTGCCAATGGATGGCCCCTTTGAGTTCGTCATGATGCAAGCGCCCGACCCAGAGTAATTTCCGGTGAGATTAAGCAAGGCGCATGCCATTGTACAACTCTTGCGCAAGCCGGGAATGAGTTGGCACGCTTGTTGCAAAATATCGCGGTATCGCAACGTCGAAACGCCGGCGGTCTGCCGCAGCGCCACAAACCTGGGAGGAACACATGAACGGGCTTGGAGGCCTCAACAAATCGCCTGAAGGCGTCGTCATCGGGCTGGTTCAACTGCAATTGCCTGTTGTCGTGACCAGGGCAGACCCCGCGCGCCAGACCGAGCGCATCGTCTACATGGTCGGCAAGGCGCGGCGCAATCTCGGCACCATGGACCTCGTCGTATTTCCGGAATATTCGCTGCACGGGCTGTCGATGGATACCAACCCGGAGATCATGTGCCGGCTCGACGGGCCGGAAGTCGCCGCCTTCAAGCAGGCCTGCATCGACCACAAGATCTGGGGCTGCTTCTCGATCATGGAGTTCAACCCGAACGGCAATCCCTACAATTCCGGCCTGATCATCGATAACAACGGCGAGATCAAACTCTATTACCGGAAATTCCATCCCTGGATTCCGGTCGAGCCGTGGGAGCCCGGCGATATCGGCATTCCCGTGATCGAGGGCCCGAAAGGCGCCAAGCTCGCGCTGATCATCTGTCACGACGGCATGTTCCCGGAGATGGCGCGCGAATGCGCCTACAAGGGCGCGGAGATCATGATCCGCACCGCCGGCTATACCGCGCCGATCCGCGAGAGCTGGCGGTTCACCAATCAGGCCAACTCCTTCCAGAATTTGATGGTCATTGCCAACGTCTGCATGTGCGGCTCCGACGGCTCGTTCGACTCCATGGGCGAAGGCATGATCGTGAATTTCGACGGCAGCATCATCGCCCACGGCACCACCGGTCGCACTGATGAGATCATCACCGCCGAAGTGCGCCCTGACCTGGTGCGCGAGGCGCGCATTCACTGGGGCGTCGAGAACAACATCTACCAGCTCTGGCACCGCGGCTACGTCGCGGTGAAAGGCGGCGCGATGGATTGCCCGTATACGTTCATGCAGGACATGGTAGCGGGCACGTTCCGGCTGCCGTGGGAGGATCAGGTCAAGGTGACGGACGGCACGTCGTGCGGTTTTCCGGCGCCGACACGGATGTTCGGGAAAACGGCGAAGGCTGCAGAGTGATTGCCCACGCCGTCGTCCCGGCGAACGCCGGGACCCATAACCCCGGTCATCTGTTGTTGGAAAAAGCCGTCGACTATCGTGCGCAACAACAACCGCCGCGGCGTATGGGTCGTAAGTCTTGGTGCCTCGATTAAGATGAGGCGATCGAGGCGGGCGTTGCGGGGTTTATGGGAGGTCGTT
>NZ_JAFCLS010000160.1 GCF_018131075.1 Bradyrhizobium sp. JYMT SZCCT0428
GCGGCCCCAGCGCGCCTGGCGATGCAACCGGGGCCGCCACACCGCATGGCAATGGCGGTTGCCAGCGGGTTCTGCCAAGGTACCGCAACCCGTTTTGATCGGTCCGAACTAGTTCGGAGTAACCCTCCCTCGGGAACAAGTGGTGACCCGCGTTGAGGGCCCATGTCTGGACGAGACGACCCGGACATATCAAAACGGCCTCAGCGCGTCCCCCGAAAGGCGCTGGGGCCGTTGCTTTTGGAACTTCGCAGCTCCCGAAGAGTCGATTCAGCGCTCCCGGATTTCACGCCCCTTAAAGCCACCGGGAGAAAACCCCAACTGGGTTGGCGGCTCTAGCGTCTACGCTGGGGCCGCTTCTTTTGTGATGCCAATTTCGGAAACAAATGGCAATGACGAGTGTTGATGGGGCTGTCTGATAGGACACGGACAACTTAACCGGCCTCAGCCCGCTTCCCCTAGAGCGCTGGAGGCCTTTTTTTGGCATCGAAGGCAACTCCCGCAGGCTGCTCACGCAAACGGCCCCCGCGAGAGAGACCGCCACGCTGAACCTAAGGCCGCCAACCCAGTTGGGGTTTCTCCCGGCCAGGAGGCAGCGGAGCCTACCGGGCAGAATCCATTCCTGCGGCGCCGGATCGTTCCTAACGTCAGTAAGAAACCCGCCGGTAAGGGCGGGCCCAAGTCGAGATATGCATCCTGACCGAGTGAGGATCGCTGAGATGACAACAGGCCTTAGCCTATCCGCAAGTTTTCAACGGCAGCGCCTGTTCAAGGCCAGCTGCGGCAGCCGGCCGTGCATGAAGCAGACCCGCCGGGGTGGACCAGCAGGTCCAACTTGCTAGCCGACTCTGAGGTTTTCCGCGGACGTTTTGCCCCGGTTTTCGGTTTCCTCGTAGCTTACCTTTGCACCCTCGTTGAGGCTGCTGAGACCGGCTCGTTCGACGGCGGAGATGTGCACGAAGACATCCTTGCCGCCCTTGTCCGGCTGAATAAAGCCATAGCCCTTGGTTGGGTTAAACCACTTCACCGTACCTGTCGCCACGTCCCGCTCTCCCGTTTTTAAACAATGCCGCCAGCTTAGGTCCGCGGCCGGTGCGCGGCAAGAAAAACCCGCCGGTAACTGCCCCCGGCGGGTTTCCTTACGCAATACTCTCACGGGGGCTTTGGGGTCCGTTCCGCGATTGTCACCAAGATAACTGCAAGCAGTTAAAATTTGATCTCTCGCCCTTTCCAAGCGAAACTCTGCGTAGTTGCTGCTCTGAGAACAACCGTTGCCAACGCCGCGATGGAAACGGTCGGCCGTCAAGGGTACCCTCGTTGGAGTTGCCTGCAGCCGCCTCATCTCAAAGCGCTGGATGCTTGGATCGACAAGCAGAAAGAGCCCTACACCCGCCCTGAGGCGATCCGGGGCATGATCGAAGCCATGCTGAATATCCTCGCGAAAGACACAGGCGAGAAGCCAGTCAAGAAGGCGAAGAGCCGATGAAGGAAAGTACTCAAGCCAAAATCACGGCTGCCGTAGCCGCTGCTAGAGGAATGGCCCAGAAGGCACTAGCAGCCAGTCCAAACCCCGAGTGGACCGAGTATGAAATGCGCTCAATTGACGAGTGGATCGCCCGTCAGGATGTGAAACTC
>NZ_JAFCLS010000161.1 GCF_018131075.1 Bradyrhizobium sp. JYMT SZCCT0428
GAGCGCGAGGGCGGCGAGCCGAAATTCAAGGTCCGCGACACGCCGGACTGGAAGAAGCATGCAGCCGACCTTGAAGCGGAGATGCTGGGAATGAATTTCAGCGTGATCGAATGGCACGAGGGCCAGGAGAAGCTTCCGTTCGATTGGTCAGGCCAGGACCGCGTTCGCCGGCAGTAGCCCGCCTCTAGGTTGCCAATCGCACGGCAACAGACGCCCCGATAACTGCGGATGCAAAGGCAATCTGGGAACTCACACCAAGAGGCCAATCAAGTTTGCGCTTGGTGTGCATCCAGTTGTGAAAGCGCACAAGGGTGGCCAAGGGCTGGCGAGAATAAAGCATATAAGCCAACTTCAGTGGATCCGGGAGCATCCCCCCAACGGCACCAGCCAGGACGGCGACTATGTTGGCTTTCGTCCCAAAGATGCCGACTGCGAGAACTAGGCCTGCGAATGCGTCGAAGCCAATCACGGCCAAATCGCGTAGTGGCGCGGTTATCCGCCAAATATTTCGAGCGCCGGCTTTCAGCGATATCGATCTGAGCCGATAATCCCAATGAGGGATTGAATCGATCACGAAATGGCTTGCAAAGCCCGCCACGAATGCGGCAACCGGATGGGAAACGGCATCCGAGTGGCAAGAGCCGCCCCAACGACCGCATGTGTGCTCAGGATCATCTTAAACCAATAGTGGCTGCCGCAGTTGGCCGCAATCTTTCGTTCTGGCGCGAGGGCCACTGTCCCCGCGAATGCCTGCAGATGGTCGGCGTCCCGATTGCTTGCTCGTGTCGACGTCGACCCAGACGTTCATGAGAAGGCATCCCCGCAGCATGGCGGGAGAGGCGGGGTTCTTTACCTTCACCCAGTTCGGTGATCGAGCCGGCCGGTACGGTCGATCGGCGAGCTTCGACACCAGCCCCTCCAGGCCCATAAGGCAGGCATGCCGGAAAAGCTCTGGCCCGATCTCGCCGCGCTCGAAGTCGGAAATGAAAATGCCGTCGACGTGCCCCGCAAGCTGCCGGGCGAGGTTTGTCTTCCGCATAGTGAGCGGTAGCTTTCGAATATCGTCCCCATCCGTCACCAGCATATCGAAGGCATAGAACTGCACCTCGTCATTGTGCTTGCGGCTATCAGGCCATCGAAGTCGGAGATCCCATCAACCCCCAGCAGCACGGCCTCACCGTCCAGCACAAATGACCGGTTGCGCAGCGCGGCCTCAGTGATCAGCGGATATCGGTCACTCCAGTCGAAGCCATTCCGGGTGAACAGCCGAACCCGCTTGCCCTCGAGGTTGGACGATCAGCCGATAGCCATCGCGCTTGATCTCGTGGAGCCAATTCTTCGAGGCAGGGACCTTGGTGGCGCGGGTCGGGATGCAGGGTTCGAACGACGAGCTTCGCATTATTTCTCAATATGGCTTGAAGTGGATTTCGCCCGGGCTGCCCTGGCTCGGACGATACACAGGCGATTTCTAATTGCAGAGACCGATCGTCTCATAGCCACGGATACCGAAAGTGTAGACCTCCCGCTGTCTCGCAATTCAAGCAGGCGGCGATCGTCTTCCTCCGTCCAAGGCCTGTTATTATCGCCAACCATCG
>NZ_JAFCLS010000162.1 GCF_018131075.1 Bradyrhizobium sp. JYMT SZCCT0428
AGGCGCTCTTCCAGAATGCCGCGTGCTTTCATGAGTGCGTAAGCGCCGACCTTTTGATTACCCATGCGCACTACCTTCTCCTGCGCGACGGCGATGCTCGGTGCGGCTGAGACCAGCATCAGCCCCGCCAAAGTCGCAAAGCCGAGTGCCCGTCGTGTAATCTTGCTCATGACGATGGCCTCCCTAGTTCCACAAGGCGAAGTAGCGCTTCGGGTTGCCGCTCAGGGAATTAACGAACCCAGGTTATCAGCTTCTTGAACAACTCCATAGCGCTGCGATCCTGAACCAGTGGGGCTAATGTCCGAGTTGGGTCAAAAGTCGTCCTGATCGCCCCGAAAACCGACTTCCGTCTTTCCCCCAACAACGGACATCACGCGTCAGAGCGGTCACTTCCGAAAGTGCCAAGAGCATACATGGGATCACAAACGAAAGAGGCCGCCAACTGAAGCGGCCTTTGTTGTCCGGTCTGAGCAAAATTGACCGTGCGGGGGTTCGGCGAAGGGTCCATACTCAGGCCATGGTCCCAGAAGGGAAATTGCTCAGCCCCGAAGAGTTCGCTTCGCTGCTTACGATTGGCAACACGCCCGTAATCAGTCCTGCGCCTGCGATCCCCGCCGAACATAGCGCGCGGCTCATCGCACTGGGCTACGTGGTCGATCTCGCGGGCAGGCTCCGGATGACCACGGCGGGACGGTATCGGATGTGTGCTAGGCAACTCGCCAACTGACGCAGCCTTGTCACACCGAAACTTTGTTCACGATCGGAAAGCCGGTCATGTCGGGGCTTACAAGCCGGGCGAGGAAAGCCACTCGCTCATGTGTGACGCGGTCTCTAGCTGCCGGAGTTTCTTCCGTAGCGCGTCCATCTGAGGGCCAGGTTTCAAAGAGGCAAGTTGGGCTTCAAGCTTGGCCTTCTCGGCTGCGATGTTGTCTTCAAATGTGTGGGGAGCAGAACGGCGACGCTGCATGACACCACCTCATTGCTTACGGGTCCTGACCGTAGGGTTTGCAAACTCCGTTTCTAATATGCCGATGCCCGGGCGTCGGTTCCATAGTGGACACAATTCAAATTAGGACACTCATTATTCAAATCCCACTGAGGGTCGAAACAGGCCAGTTACCCCTTCTGCCCATGGGATCGTAAATTCAGGAACATGGCTGTTCGTTGTCCGAACGTCCGCTGTGGGTCAAACTGAGAACTCCGGGTGGGCCACCGGGAAGTCGGCTTTGCCTTCAAGAACGGATATCGACGACCGGTCCCGTTGGTGTGGTTCGTGCCATGAACGGACATGGCAGAATTATTCGATCACCTCGTCGGCGCGCGCGAGCAGCGCCGGGGGCAGGGTCAGGGCGAATGCTTTTGCCGTCTTCAGGTTGATTAGGAGTTCAAATTTGGTCGCCTGGTAAATCGGAATGTCACCCGGTTTGGCACC
>NZ_JAFCLS010000163.1 GCF_018131075.1 Bradyrhizobium sp. JYMT SZCCT0428
TCGGCAGTGAACTGCTCAAGCGGACATTCGAACATGCGAAGAACTCCGGCGCTACCAACAGGGCGCTGATCACCTTCACGTTCAACACGGTGTCGCAGGGGCTTTACATCCGGCACGGCCTATTTCCGCGCTGTCCCATCTATAATTTCAGTGTCTCGCGTGAACTTCGTGGCGCTTTATTCCGGAGAAGAGTGCGTCGGGTATGCCTATGTCAGCTCGAGCGGCCACATCGGTCCGCTCGCCGTCGCACGGGCCGATGCTCTCGGCGGTGCGTTTACGACCGCGCTGGCTCTTGCGCTGGAAATTGGATCTCCACAGGTTTCGGCCTTTCTTCCCGGCGCGGCCGAAGCGGCTCTCAAGACCGCGGTCGAGCACGGGATGCGCATCACCGTTCCGATGCTGTTGATGTCGGCGCGCGAGTTCGGCGATTGGAGCGGATACTGCCCCGCAATCCAGGCTGTATGTGATCCAACTTAAACCTCATTGGCGGAGGCACGATCCGCGCAGTTGAAGCGATGATTGCGAATGCAGGCGACTGGCACGGCATCCCGTAAGCAACAGGTCAGAGCTCAGGGATTATAACGAGATGCTAGTGGCGATCCGTGATCGCGTAGGTACGCTGAAGAGGCAGAAGTGGACTCTCGAGGAGATCATTGCAGCGACTCCAACGGCCCCCTTCGATCAGCTATGGGGCCAGTTCGTTATCATCCCGGCCTTCTTCACGAAGCTTGTTTATGAGGGGATCCACGTAGCGTAATGGCCGCGATTTCAGCCCTGTTTATGTCCGCTTAGTCCAGAAGCGCGCCGTTACTAGCCCCCGTCTGTCCTTGGTCTACAGGTACGATGGGTATTGGCACACGTTACGGAGATCGACAACTTTCCAGACAAAATAAGCTCGAACGGGAGGAGATCATGAAGCACCCAGTTCTTGCCTTACTCGCCATCGTCGCTGTGGCGGTTCTCTCGGAGCCCGCTTCCGCGCAGGTATGACGCCTATGTGGCGCTGCTTCATTCCGGGACCGGGCGGATGATACTTCCCTGAGCCAACATAACTTGTTGGTCCGCTGTAGGTCATTCGCGTCGACTTGACCGCGTGCTGCTACTTCCGGTCTAGCCCTATAAGCAGACGCAATCAGGGCCGTCGGCATGTCTCAAAAGTGCCATAACCGGACTCATGCGCCGCAGCAAACAGCCTCTCTATTCGATGACCTCATCGGCGCGTGCCAGAACATTTGGCGGGATTTCGAGGCCGAGCGTTTTTGCGGTTTTGAGGTTGATGGCAAAGAGGAACTTGGTCGCTTGCTGGTACGGAATTTCGCCCGGCTTGGTTCCGCGCAAAATCTGATCGATTTGCCCGGC
>NZ_JAFCLS010000164.1 GCF_018131075.1 Bradyrhizobium sp. JYMT SZCCT0428
GCCTTTTGGGCACTTCGAGTTTGCGCTCTGCTAGGTCTGCTATTGGGTAAATCGGACATGGTTAGACCTTGCCAGCTCCGTCCAGGGTAGGTGCTTTAATAGAGTCGAACGGACTTTTAGTCAGCATGGGCAGACCTATCCCAAAACAAAGGTGGAGTCCGGACTCGACCGGATTTTATCGGCAGAGTAGACGAATTCATCGACCTCGAAACTCTGATCAAGGTGAGGTAGCCCAGCACGGGGGCATTGCGTCTGCCGGAGGAAAATTGCATTGAAAAATCGATTTTTGGCCTCAGTCTTTTCGATGACTTAAGGATTAAGTATTGGAAAGTATGGGGTCTCGAAATCAAGTTGAACGTCTGCAAGCCTAGAAGAGGGGAATCATGGCCGACCCGACTGCTCAAGAAGTTCTTATGATGGCGCTCATCAACCGCGCCCGGCTCGATCCGGCCGGCGAAGCGGCGCGCAATAACATCGACCTGAATGAGGGCCTTGCTGCCGGTACACTGACTGCTGCATCCAAACAGCCCTTGGCTTGGTCGAGTTCACTTTTTTCTGCCGCGGATGCACACAGTCAGGCCATGATTGACGCGGACTATTTCGCTCATACCGATCCAAACACCGGTAGCACACCGCAGTCGAGGGCCAATGCCGCCGGCTACAATGGCGGGGTCAGCGAAAACATTGCTTGGCAAGGTTCGACTGGTGCCATCGACGCGACCGCTACGATTGTCGCTGAGGAAAATAGCCTGTTCACCGATCTCAACGTGGCGGGGCGCGGCCATCGCACAAACCTTATGGATGCCAGCTACAAGCAGGTCGGAGTAGGCCAGGTGATGGGCCTGTATACGCAAAACGGCACGACCTACAACGCCTCAATGGTTACACAGGATTTCGGTATTCCGGGTGGTGGCGGACAATTTCTCACAGGGATCGCTTATACCGACACCGATAGTAATGCCTTCTATTCGGTGGGCGAGGGCCGGGGCGGTGTTACCGTAGCCATTTCGGGTGGTGCAAACCAGGCAACGCGCACGGCGGGAGACTATAGCCTTGCAATCGGCGCCAGTGCTCAGACCATTACCTTTTCGGGGGGAGGATTGGCCGCACCGGTGGTGGTAAATACAACAATTACCGGTGACCGAAACGCATTGGTGAACCTGGTCGGACAATCAGTAATCGAGACGTCAACCTCGTTGACGGAGGTGAGCGGCGTCTCGCGCATCATCGGTCTTGGCACCATAGGTCTGGCGCTGACTGGTGATGCCGGCGGCGATTCTATCACCGGAGGATTGGGTAACGACTCCCTCACGGGTCTTGCGGGCAA
>NZ_JAFCLS010000165.1 GCF_018131075.1 Bradyrhizobium sp. JYMT SZCCT0428
CGACCTCACCGAGAATCGCGTCATCACAACGGAATCACGCTTCGCGGCCTGTCTCAACTGACTTTTGCAACAAAATCGGCACCTTCGAGACATGTCTGCCTATCCTGAGAATGTTCCGTTCACCGATGTAGACCGGAAGTCGCCGTGGTCCAGTCAGAATCCGACGCGCATGACGGTAAGGAGACATTGGCCCTGTAGCTCGATCTATTTCTTGCTGCGAGACTTTCCGCTAGCAGACACAATCTATAGTACTTCAACGCGAACCTGGGCCACGCCGCGGTCCGTAATTCCTAAACTGCGCGCAGCGCCGAGCGAAAGATCGAGGACGCGGCCGCGAACCCAAGGTCCCCGGTCGTTGATACGAACTACTACGGACTTGCTGCTGGCAAGATCAGTTACACGAACTCTTGTGCCGAACGGTAGGTTGCGGTGGGCAGCGGTCAGTGAATTCCGAATGAAAGGCGCACCACTCGCTGTTTTTCCTGTCGGATATGAATAGTAAGAGGCTTTTCCAGAAAAAACCCGGCTTGAAGATCGAGGGGCTGAGCGATCTTCCGGACGATGAGCCCTCTCCCCTCCGGTCGGGGGTTGCTCAAGCGGAGGATTCTGTCTGGTCTGGTCTTGTGCCTCTGGTGCCGGTTCTGCGTGCGCTTTTGGAATGATAGACCATCGATCAAGGAAGGTCTGTGCTGAAGCAGAATCAACATTTACGCACAACAGTGTCGCAATCGCGACTATTCCAATAATAAGGCGCATGGACGGCCTCACAAACAAATGGAAACAAATGTAATAACGCAAGCTGTTGAGGCTCTGTTCCTGTCATGTAGGAATTCTCGTGGCGATGAATGAAGGGATATATACCGATGTCCAACTCATACGGTTTGGTGCTTTAGGCGCACCGCAGCAACAAACGCCTATTTCCGGGGGTATTACTTAAGTTAGAGTTTGTTGCTCAGATCCATGGCAATGGAAGCGGGATTTAGACCAGGACTAGGAGCGACGCCTGAGGTCCTCCCATGAATTGGGCATTGCTCCCGGCCTCACTGCACGCGCGCTTTATCTGTTGGCGCTTTTCGGACCTGACGCTTGTCAGCGATGTCCGCTGATCAGGTAAGAGCAGAAGTTCGCGGCACGCTTTGAAAGTGACGCGATTGACCCAACTGCGACATTGGCATCACACGACGAAAATACTCTCGATACCGGTTTCTGCCCTATCAAAGCGTTCGCTCTCGCCGCTAAGATGCCGTCTCCTGAGTTTTGGGGGCGGACATGCAGCGCCGTGGTTTCATTACAATACTCGGCGGCG
>NZ_JAFCLS010000166.1 GCF_018131075.1 Bradyrhizobium sp. JYMT SZCCT0428
ATTGGTCGGCATCACGTTGATGAAGTCGGAGCCATACTGGCTGCGATAGGCTTCGACCATCTTGATCCCCGCGATCTTGGCAATCGCATAGGGTTCGTTGGTCGGCTCCAGCAGTCCCGTCAGCATGGAATCTTCGTGCAACGGCTGCGGGGCCAGCTTGGGATAGATGCAGGAGGAACCGAGGAACATCAGTTTCTCGGTCGCGTTGACATGGGCCGCGTGGATGACGTTGGTCGCGATCACCAGATTGTCGTAGAGGAATTCGGCCCGCAGCGTGTTGTTGGCGACGATGCCGCCAACCTTTGCCGCAGCCAGAAACACCGCCTGCGGGCGCTTGGCGGCGAACCATTGGTTGACCGCGGCCTGGTCGCGCAGGTCGACTTCGGCGCGCGCGATCGTCAGCAGTTCGACGTCTTCCTGCGCGAGCCGGCGCACCAGCGCCGCACCCACCATTCCGCGATGCCCGGCGACGAAGACCGTCTTGCCCTTCAGCTCAAACGGAACCCTTGCCATTGGCAACCTCTCGTCTTGCGGCCGCAAGATCGCCTGCGACCATTTCCTTGACCAACTGGGCGAACGGCGTCTTCGGCTTCCAGCCAAGCTTCTCCTGCGCCTTGCTGGCATCGCCGATCAGAAGATCGACTTCGGTCGGCCGGAAATACATGGGATCAATGCGCACGACGATCTTGCCGGACTTCTTGTCGATGCCTTGCTCGTCGACCCCGGCGCCGCGCCATTCGATGGTGCGGCCCACTTCCGCGAACGCCAGTTCGACGAATTCGCGCACCGAGCGGGTCTCTCCGGTCGCCAGCACGAAATCGTCTGGTTCATCGACCTGCAGGATCTTGTGCATGCCTTCGACATAGTCCCGCGCATGACCCCAGTCGCGCTTGGCCTCAAGATTGCCAAGATGCACCACTTCCTCGAGGCCGGCCTCGATCCGGGCCACGCTGCGCGTGATCTTGCGCGTTACGAATGTTTCGCCGCGGATCGGGCTTTCATGATTGAACAGGATGCCGTTGCAGGCGAACATGCCGTACGCCTCGCGGTAGTTCACCGTGATCCAGTAGCCATAGAGCTTGGCAACGGCGTAGGGCGAGCGCGGATAGAACGGCGTGGTTTCCTTCTGCGGCACTTCCTGAACCAGGCCGTAGAGTTCCGAAGTCGAGGCCTGGTAAAACCGCGTTTCCTTTTCCATGCCGAGGATCCGGATCGCCTCGAGCAGGCGCAGCACGCCGATGCCGTCGGCATTGGCGGTATATTCCGGGCT
>NZ_JAFCLS010000167.1 GCF_018131075.1 Bradyrhizobium sp. JYMT SZCCT0428
TCTCGAAGCGCACTTCGGAACTCAGTTACTAGCGCATCATCAGCCGCAGCATAATTGAGGATACCAACGTGGGGCACCCGACGCACCCGGCCGGTTTGCTGCGCGCGGGCTGCGAGAGGCCATGCGACCGCCGCGCCGAGGAGTTTGATGAAATCGCGCCGTCGCATTGCCTCCTCCAGGATTTTAGGACAGGGCATCGGACTCAAACTGCCACACTTTGGCTGGCCGATGTCCGTTGCGGGTCATTCGCGTCGGTTAGGCCGGACCACGGCGATTTCCGGTCTACCCCGGTGAACGGAACATTCTTAGGATAGTCAGGCATGTCTCAAAGGTGGCCAGAAGCAGACACCGGCCAAGACGCCCGTCACTGCGGTTTCGGTGACGAGTGATGGTGCCCGATGCAGGACCCGCTATATTGAAGCAGGTTACAGTCTCCTGACCATCGATCTTGGCTGATTTAGGTAACTTACGCTGTCCTTTTGGGCGGGCAAAAAGACAGTTGCATCCGGTTGGCGTCCGTACTTTGTCTGGTCAATCGACGTTTTCCTCGCGAATTCGTGAAGACGTTTCTTCCTACGGCTCCCCGACGAAACCAAAAATCCCGCGACGACACCATTCTTAGCCTGGGATGGCAAACTCCTGAAACACGATGCGTGCACCCTTACTGCATCGAATTCGTCAACGAAGGAGCCAACGATGCGCAAGCTAGCCCTTTCAGTCGGAGCGCTCGCGATTGCTTTCATGCTTGCATTTGCCTGGTCGCACACTGTGCTCACGCCTTCCCAAGCAGGCGTCGCAGGTTCAATCAATCCGACCGATATCATGTCGAATTACAACGGCACGCTGCCGGTTGAGGCGTGGGAAGCGATATAGCTGTTCTTGGACCCCTGTTCCTCTCTGACTTCAAGACTGAAGCCCGGGCAATTGTCAGGGCTTTTCTTTTAGGAGCTGACGTCATTGAGGATCGCGTATAAGCGAAGCGGGATGCATATCTGCCGAATGGTATATTTGACATTTGGCCCGTCTTCTTCAAAAACCCGAACCTACGCCGGCCGTCGCGTTAGCCAAACTTAAAGGGCGTCTGTAAGTTTCTAACCCGCTTTACGGAGGCTTTACGGATTGGGCCCACCGTTAACGATTAGTTTTCACAGGTGAGCCGATGCCAACCATCGCAACAGCGGATACCGAAGCACGTAGCACGCCGCGCCGCAAAGTCCTCGATAGCGGTTTAATCAGGTTCGGCGACT
>NZ_JAFCLS010000168.1 GCF_018131075.1 Bradyrhizobium sp. JYMT SZCCT0428
TTTTTTTCGCCCGCTACGGGGGCACATCGGCCAACGTATGCGGTTCAATGGCGGAAGGCGAGCCGTCAAACAGAACTATTCTTTGCCGCAGATGATCAACCAGCTGTTCAGCGCCGACAGTCAGGCAGCCATGATGTCCCCCAAGCACCTCGACCACTTCGAGTTGAGAACTAAGATGCCGCCACGCCCGACCGTCGTGGTCTGCCGCGCGTAAAAAGTCACGGGGACCTCGAGCGGTGCCGGAAGGTATTTCGCCATCGCGATCGAATAAGCGTCCCATAACGCCAGCGGAATCTCGTTATTGGGAATGGATAAAGCGCCATACAGCTTGGCGATCGTAATCTGCTTGCTCGCCGGCACCTTGAAGAACCGCTCTAGCCGCGCCATTTGTTCATAGGACCAGCGCAGGCAGTAGGGCGAGGCTATCGGCCTCAGCAGCCCAAGGATCGCTCGCGCTGTTGGACGGGCACTGACGGTCGGCGGGTCGACCATCGCAACCAAATCGACCTTGTGGCCGGCGGCCATCAGCAGGCGGGCTGTTTCAAACGCCACCATGGCGCCGTTGCATTTGCCGCCCAGAAGGAATGGACCGCTGGTCTGCTTCTCCAAAATAAGCGGCAGGCGGTCGGCGGCCATCTCCTCGATCGACGGCGGAATCGACTCCCCACGTAGACCATGGGGATCGATGGAAATGATCGGGTAATCGGCTCCGAAGAGCTCCACCATCCGCCGCACACCCGAGTGGCCGCTGAGGAAGTCCCCATTGAAGAAGTGCAGGGGAGGCCGATTGCCACCGGTGCCGAACTGGAGAAACGGCTTTAACGGCGTGCCTGTCTGCATGGCGATTTTGGGGGCAAGTTGGCGGATGGTTTCTGCCCCGTACAGAATCGTTCCCGGTACGCGGTGGCCGATGAGCCGCTCGACTTCGATGTGCATTTCCATCGCTAGAAGGGAGTCACCACCGCTGGCGAAAAAGTCATCGTCGACCGTCACAGCCTCGGACTTGAGCAGCCTCCGCCACAGGTTCAGCAGTTCAGCTTCCAGATCCAATGGCCCTTTGTTCACAGCAGGTACGGACATCGCGCCCTGATCGCCCAACAGCCCGTCGAACGACTCGCGCAGCCGTCGCCGTTGAACCTTGCCCGTCGCCCCCTTTGGCAGTTGGTCGAGGATCAGAATGCGCCGCGGGATCTTGAACGAGGCCAACGCGCGTTGCAG
>NZ_JAFCLS010000169.1 GCF_018131075.1 Bradyrhizobium sp. JYMT SZCCT0428
CCGGGATCTACCGTGTTGAGAGTCAAGAGGCGGCAGCGCCTTTCCAAGGCTGTCCCGACCTGATTACGGCATTGGCGAAGACGACAAGGCGCCTGAGGATAGCGATGAGGGCAACTTTGGGCGGTTTGCCTTTTGCGATGAGGCGTTCGTAGAAGGGGCGCAGCACCGGATTGTGCCTGCTGGCAGTGACGGCTGCCATGTAGAGGATACTGCGCACGGCGGCTCGCCCTCCGTGGATTCGTGCCGGCGCGGTCATGGTGCCACTGTTGCGGACGAATGGAGCGACGCCGATGAGGGCCGCTGCCGCCTTGTTGTCGATCCGGCCGAGTTCGGGAACAGAAGCAAGGAAGGCCAGCGCAGACTTCGGGCCGATGCCCTTGATGGTTTTGAGCAGGCGCTGATCGCGCCGCAGATCGAGGCGCTGACGAACCAGTACCAGCATCATCTGATGTACCCGCTTGTCCTCGGCTTTAAGCGTCTCGAGATGGCTCTCGATCGCCTGGCGGAGTTCGGCCATCCGCACCGTGCCGAGCCTGCAGGTCTCGGCATGGATCATATGTTTGAGCTGATCCCGACGGCTTGCGAGTTCAGAAAGTGCCTCGCGGATCGCATCTTCCGGCAGTTCGACGTGACCGGCCTTGCGGCCCCGCAACTCGTCGGGGGCGGCGGCATAGGACGCAAGCATCCGCGCATCCGAGGTGTCGGACTTGGCTTTGACGCCGACCAACTGGCAGTAGGCCTTGAAACGTGTCGTATGGATGATCTCGACCGGCAGCTGTGCCTGGCGCAACGCCTTCACCAGCGGCTTCTCATAGCCGCCGGTCGGTTCCAACACGATGCGCGTCAATCTAGGCCCTGTCCGCAACCGCTCGACCAACGTGGCAATGGCATCGGGGCGATTTGCGTAATGGGCGCTATCGCCCCGATGCCATGCCACATCCAGACCCGCGCCACCGACATCGATGCCGACAAAAATATTGTCCGTTAAATGAGAGAGTGTCATGCTGCTCCTGCCTTGTTCACGAGGCAGGGCCGGCGCCTGGATCGTCAAACGTGCGGCCAGCACTTGCTACCGTCCGGGTGTCCGGCCCTTCAATAAAACGAGGCGGGGTGCGAGATCCCGACGGCCGCCAACGACCTCCCATAAACCCCGCAACGCCCGCCTCGATCGCCTCATCTTAATCGAGGCACCAAGACTTACGACCCATA
>NZ_JAFCLS010000017.1 GCF_018131075.1 Bradyrhizobium sp. JYMT SZCCT0428
TCCATGCCGAGGATCCGGATCGCCTCGAGCAGGCGCAGCACGCCGATGCCGTCGGCATTGGCGGTATATTCCGGGCTGTCGAAGCTGACGGCGACGTGACTTTGCGCGGCGAGGTTATAGATCTCGGTCGGCCTGATCTGCTGCATCAACCGGATCAAATTGGTGGAGTCGGTCATGTCCCCATAATGCATCAGGAACGGCACGTTGCCGGCGTGGGGGTCCTGATAGAGATGGTCGACCCGCGCCGTATTGAACGAGGACGAGCGGCGCTTGATGCCATGCACGGTGTAACCGAGACCAAGCAGGTACTCGGCCAGATAGGCACCGTCCTGGCCGGTGACGCCCGTAATCAGCGCAACGCGCTGCTTCGAATCTTGAGCCGACATATTCTCTCCAACACCCCGGCGCCGCCTCAAGGCAGCGCGAACGCCAGTAAGTTCCCCGGCCGCCGGACACACCAACCCTTCCGGGTACGTCCGCGGGGCCGGCAAAGCCCCTCGCAGCCCCATTCGCCCAGCCGAACCGGACGCGCAAGGGGCTTCAACCACGCGGCGCAGGCCATAGCATCCGGCCCCGGCGGAGTCTAATCCTAAAACCGTTTGGAATCAGACCTTTAGGCGCCCAGTGCGGGCTAGCCCACTGGTAAACCTATTCCAGTTAAAAACACGCGCCGCGGTGAACGGATTTGCGGCGTCACTCGCCATAGCGGCGTAACCGATCGAGGTCGATGATGGTCACCCCGCCATATTCGAGCCGGAGCAGGCCCTCCTTCTCCAGCCGCTTCAGGCACTGGTTGGCATTTTGCCGGGATATGCCCGACAGCGCCACGATTTCCTCCTGCGTGATCTCCAGATGCGGTGTGAGGTCGGGATACAGGATGGGATTGAACAAGGAGGCGATCGAACGTGCCAGGCGCGCGGTCGCGTCCAGCGTGCGGCCGTATTCGAGCAGCCCGATGAACTGGCCCAAACGCTCATTAAGTTGCCGGACCAGGAAACGATTGAACCCGACGCTGTTCTCGAACAGCCAGATGAAGGTCGTGCGGTTCATCATCGCCAGGCGGGTGTCGCGCAACGCCACCACGTCGTAGCGCCGCGGCTCATTCTTGAGCACGGAGCCTTCGCCAAACCAGGCGCCTGCCGTCAGGCCGGCGAAGCTGGCGGCCTTGCCACCGCGGGATACGATCCCCATCCGGGCGAGACCCGTGACAACGCCGGTCCAGTATTCGAAGGGGTCGCCGCGCATAAAGATGAATTCATTGGCGCGGTAGGATTTTTCGACGATGCCGGCGCGCGCGATCTCGATCTCGCGTTCGTTCAGCTCGCGTGACCAGGACGCGATGCGTTTCAGGGAATCCGGGGCAATCATGATCTCATCGACTCATCGCCTGCGACCTTTGCCTTCATCATATTGCGCCGCAACAACGACCCCAAGTCCTTACCAGGCTCCATGGGAGCGGAAACCTGCCGCATGACGACACGATCGAAAATTGCTGACCAATTGTCAGGCACATGACATTTCAACGCAACGCTTTCCACTATTGAGGACCACCTCGCATCAGCCGGCTGATGCCCCAACCGGGCGATCGGACAATGCGCGGGAGCGGTCGGGAATTGCGGGTGCGGCGTTACCGCGCATGTATTCCTGCCAACCGGCAGGTCGAACGCCTCGCGGCGCTCGGCATTAGTCGGATGGTCTCGCAATAGCCGCCGATGTAGGATCGCGAGAGCGATTGAGCGAAGAGATAAAGAGCGCTGCCTAAGCGCCGTATCTGGAGGGAATGAGTGGCTTACACGTTGGAAGTGCGCGGGGTATCACTGCGCTTTGGTGGCGTCCGCGCGCTGACCGAGGTCAGTTTCGGCGTCAACGATGGCGAATTGTTTTCGATCATCGGCCCGAATGGCGCCGGCAAGACCTCCATCGTCAATTGCATTTCGGGCCGCTACAAGCCGACCGAAGGCCAGTTGTTCTATCGCGGCAAGGACATCACCGGCCTCAATCCCAATGCGCGGCCCTCGCTCGGCATCGGCCGTACCTTCCAGAATCTGGCGCTGTTCCACCATATGAGCGTGCTCGACAACATCATGGTCGGTCGGCACCATTTGCTGACGAATAATTTCATCACGGGATCGCTGTACTGGCTGACCGGCGCGCGTCGCGAGGAACTCGAGCACCGCCGCAAGGTCGAGGAGATCATCGACTTCCTTGATCTGCAGTTGGTGCGCAAGGCGACCGCCGGCACCCTGCCCTACGGTTTGCGCAAGCGCGTCGAACTGGCGCGCGCCATGGCGCTTGAGCCGCAACTGATCCTGCTCGACGAGCCGATGGCCGGCATGAACTTCGAAGAGAAGGAAGACATGGCGCGCTACATCGTCGATCTCAACGAAGAGTTCGGCATGACCGTGATGATGATCGAACATGACATGGGCGTGGTGATGGATATCTCCCATCGCGTCATGGTGCTGGATTTCGGCCGCAAGATCGCCGAAGGCGACCCGGCCGCGGTGCTGGCCGACCCCCATGTCAAACGCGCTTATCTCGGCGAAGAGGACGAAGCCCTGGTCGATCCGGATGACGCTCCGGCGGAGAGCGCGGCATGATGGATTACGCCGGACGCGCCGCAAAGGCCGACACCTATCCGAAGCTGCTGCGCCTCAACGCGAAGGAGCACGGGGGCGAGATCGCGCTACGCGAAAAGGATCACGGGCTGTGGCGCGTCTTCACCTGGAACGACTACCAGACCCGGGTGCACGACTTCGCGCTGGGCATGACGGAACTCGGGCTCGGACGCGGCGACGTTATCGGCATCATCGGCGACAACCGGCCGGACTGGATGGCGGCCGAGATCGCCACGCACGCCATCGGCGGCATGAGCCTTGGCCTCTATCGCGACGTGCTGGATGAGGAAGCCGCCTATTTGTTGAGCTATGGCGAAGCCAAACTGGTGTTCGCCGAGGACGAAGAACAGGTCGACAAGCTGCTCGCACTAGCTGAGCGCGTGCCCAACCTCAAGCACATCATTTACTCCGACCCGCGCGGCATGCGGAAATACGACGACCCGCGCCTGATGGAAGCCGACAAATTAGTGGCGATGGGGCGCGACCGCGCCGCGCGCGAAAACGGCCTCTATGACCGCCTGGTCGACGCAACAAAGGGCGAGGATGTCGCCATCCTCTGCACCACGTCGGGCACCACGGCCAATCCCAAGCTCGCGATGCTGGCCGCCGGGCGGGTGCTCCGGCATTGCGCGACGTATCTCACCTTCGATCCGAAGGGACCGGACGACGAATACGTCTCGGTGCTGCCGCTGCCCTGGATCATGGAACAGGTCTACGCCCTCGGCAAAGGACTGCTCTGCCGGATGAAGGTCAACTTCGTCGAAGAGCCTGAGACCATGATGCACGATTTCCGCGAGATTGCGCCGACCTTCGTGCTGTTCGCGCCGCGGGTCTGGGAATCGATTGCGGCCGATGTGCGTGCCGGCGTGATGGACTCCTCGCCGCTCAAGCAAAAGCTCTATGACCTCGGCATGAAGGCGGGCCTGGCGGCGCTTGCCGAAGGCAAGCAATCCCTGCTCGCCGACCAGCTGCTGTTCCGCGCCTTGCGCGACCGCCTCGGTTTCACGCGGCTGCGCTCGGCCGCCACCGGCGGCGCGGCGCTCGGGCCGGATACGTTCAAATTCTTCCAGGCCATGGGCGTGCCGCTGCGCACGCTCTACGGCCAGACCGAACTGCTCGGGGCCTACACGCTGCATCCGGCCGGCAAGGTCGATCCGGATACCACGGGCGTGCCGATGGCATCCGACATCGAGATTCGCGTCGACAACCCCGACGTCAACGGCGTCGGCGAAATCGTGGTGCGTCACCCCAACATGTATCTCGGCTATTACAAAAATCCGGAAGCCTCCGCCGCCGACATGAAGGATGGCTGGATGCATTCCGGCGATGCCGGCTATTTCGACGACAATACGCAGCTCGTGGTCATCGACCGCATCAAGGATCTCGCCGAGACCTCCCGCGGCGAACGCTTCTCGCCGCAATATCTGGAGAACAAGCTGAAGTTCTCGCCCTACATCGCCGAGACCGTCGTGCTCGGCGCCGGCCGCGACGCGCTGGCCGCGATGATCTGCATCCGCTACTCGATCATCTCGAAATGGGCGGAGAAGAACCGCATCTCGTTCACGACCTACACCGATCTCTCCTCGCGCCCCGAAGTCTATGAACTGGTGCGCAAGGAGGTCGAATCCGTCAACGCCACGCTGCCGCCGGCGCAGCGCATCTCGCGCTTCCTGCTGCTCTACAAGGAACTCGACGCCGACGATGGCGAGCTTACCCGCACCCGAAAAGTTCGCCGCAGCGTCATCAACGAGAAGTATGCCGGGATCATCGACGCGATCTATGGCGGCAAGCGCGACATTCCGGTCGACACCGTGATCCGCTTCCAGGACGGCACCACCCAGCGCATCCGCACCACGCTGCGGGTCGTCGATCTCGGAAACAACGCACCGCTCGCAGAGGCCGCGGAATGAACACCCAGCTACTGATCCAGCTCCTGGTCAACGGCCTCGTGGTCGGCACGCTTTATGGCGTGGTCGCGATGTCGTTCGTGCTGATCTACAAGGCCACCCAGGTGGTGAATTTCGCGCAAGGCGAATTGCTGCTGATCGGCGCCTGGGTGTGCTGGTGGCTGCTGACGAAATACCAGGTACCGTTCTATCTGGGCATGCCGATCACGCTGGTGTTCATGTTCCTGTTCGGCATCGCCATCCAGGTGGTGATCCTGCGCCCGATGGTCGGCGAACCCATCATCTCGGTGATCATGGTGACGATTGCGCTCTCCACCGTGTTCTCCGCGCTGATGAAATGGATGTTCGGCGTCAATCTGCAGCCGTTTCCGCGCGTCTTCACGACCCAGAATGTCAACATCCTTGGACTGCAGGTTCAGACCGTCTATTTGATGAGCCTTGCGGTTTCGCTGGCGATGATGGTGGGTATGGCGTGGTTCTTCCGCCTGTCCAAGTACGGCCTCGCGATGCGCGCCACTGCGTTCAACCAGCAGGTGGCGCAATCGCTCGGCATCTCGGTCAAGAGCGTCTTCGCGATGGCCTGGGCGATCTCGGCGACGGTTTCGGCGGTGGCCGGCGTCGTGGTGGCGGTCGTCAACGGCGTCTCGGCAGGACTTTCGGCCTATGGCGTCAAGGTGTTTCCGGCCGCGATCCTCGGCGGCCTCGACAGCGTCGGCGGCGCCGTGCTCGGCGGCATCATCATCGGCCTATTGGAAAACTTCGCGCATTTCCTCGACAGCGAGTATCTGCACTGGGGCAATCTGTACGAAATCGCGCCGTTCTATGCGCTGATCATCATCCTGATGATCAAGCCCTATGGCCTGTTCGGCACCAAAGACATCGAGCGGGTGTAATCCATCATGGCAACCCAGACCCTGATCCCCGCCGGCGATTTCCGCACCACCTATGCGGCGGATACCACCGTGTTTCCGACCCGGACCAGCCGCAACGCGATGATCGTCGGCATCGTCCTGATCTGCTTTGCGCCGCATGTTCTCAATGAATACACCCTCAGCCTGCTGATCCAGATCGGCATCTTCGGCATCGCAGCCCTCGGCCTCAACATCGTGGTCGGCTTCACCGGCCAGATCTCGATCGGCCACGCCGCCTTCTTCGGGTTCGGC
The DNA here is from genome assembly GCF_018131075.1 of Bradyrhizobium sp. JYMT SZCCT0428. Classification (GTDB taxonomy): domain Bacteria; phylum Pseudomonadota; class Alphaproteobacteria; order Rhizobiales; family Xanthobacteraceae; genus Bradyrhizobium. The sequence continues at coordinate 5,689 of NZ_JAFCLS010000017.1, forward strand.
GCTTTCACGTCAGCCTATCTGTCGAACCGGTTCGGCATCCCCGTGTTCTTCTGTATTCCGCTCGCGGGCGTGGTTACGGCAGCGGTCGGCCTGATCTTCGGGCTGCCCGCGGCGCGCCTGAAGGGACTCTATCTCGCGATCGCAACGCTGGCCGCGCAATATATCCTGCTGGATTTCTTCGCACGCGCTGAATGGTTCACCGGCGGCAGCGTGCCTGCGAGCGCGGAGCCATTCTCGATCTTCGGCTACTCGCTGCGCGGCGATAAGAAATACTTCTACGTCGTGCTCGCTTACGTCGTCGTCTGCTATCTGCTGGTGACCAATTTGATCCGTTCGCGCGACGGCCGCGCGCTGGTCGCGGTGCGCGACCACTATCTGTCCGCCGAGATCATGGGCATCAATCTCACCAAATATCGCACCTTGTCGTTCGGCCTCGCCGCCTTCTTTGCGGGCGTCGGCGGAGCGCTCTATGCGCATTACAACCAGGTGGTCTCCAATGAAGGTTTCGGCATCGACCGCTCGATCATTTTTCTTGCAATGATCATTATCGGCGGCATCGGCTCGGTCATGGGCACGCTGATGGGCACGGCCTTCATGGTACTGCTGCCGGAATCGATGGAATGGCTCAGCGTCGCGCTGCGCGACAGCCCGATTGATCAGTTCCTGGGACTGAAGAACAACATCGCTTTCCTGCGCGAGATGGCCATCGGCATCATCATCATCGTCTTTCTGGTCTTTGAACCGGACGGACTCGCGCACCGCTGGCGACGCATCAAGGCTTACTGGAAACTCTACCCGTTCTCACATTGAGGAAGGAACGGGACCGACGACAAAGACCTCAACAAAAGACCGGAGGAAATATAATGACGATGAAGATTTTATTGGGCACTGCCTCGCTTGCGCTCCTGCTCGGCGCGACTTCAGCCAGCGCGCAAGCCCCGATCTCGCTGGGTCATCTTGCCGATTATTCGGGCGCCACGTCCGACGTTGGAACGCCGTTCGGACAGGGCGTCGCCGACACCTATGCCTGGATCAACAAGAACGGCGGCATCAACGGCACCCAGGTCAAGGTCGATACCGTCGACTACGGCTATCAGGTGCCGCGCGCGATCGCCCAGTACAAGAAATGGTCGGGCGCCGACAAGGTTGCGGCCATTCTCGGATGGGGCACCGCCGACACCGAAGCCCTCACCGGCTTCCTGGCCGAAGACAAGATCCCCGACATCTCGGCGTCCTACGCCGCAGCCCTTTCGGACCCGACCGGTGCCGGCGGCAAGGCCAAGCCCGCACCCTACAATTTCTTCTATGGCCCGAGCTATTCGGACGCCGTTCGCGGCATGCTGACCTGGGCGGCCGAGGACTGGAAGGCCAAGGGCAAGCCGGGCAAGCCGAAATTCGTCCATATGGGCGCCAACCACCCGTATCCGAACGCGCCAAAGGCCGCGGGTGAAGCTATCGCGGCCGAACTCGGCTTCGAGCTGCTGCCGCCGATCGTGTTCGCGCTGACGCCGGGTGACTACAGCGCGCAGTGCCTGACCCTGAAGAGCTCCGGCGCCAACTACGCTTATCTCGGCAACACCGCTGGCTCGAACATCTCGGTCCTGAACGCCTGCAAGGCTGCCGGCGTCGACGTCCAGTTCCTCGGCAACGTCTGGGGCATGGACGAGAATGCCGCCAAGGCCGCCGGCGCCGCCGCCGACGGCGTGGTGTTTCCGCTGCGCACCGCCGTGGCCTGGGGCGGCAACGCTCCCGGCATGAAGACCGTGATGGACATCTCCAAGATGTCCGATGCGGGCGGAACCGCCTACCGTCCGGTCCACTACATCGCCGGCGTCTGCACCGCGCTCTACATGAAGGAAGCCGTCGAATGGGCTGCCAAGAACGGCGGCGCCACCGGCGAGAACGTCAAGAAGGGCTTCTACCAGAAGAAGGATTGGGTGCCGGCCGGCATGGACGGCGTCTGCAATCCGTCAACCTGGACCGACAAGGACCACCGCGGCACGCTCAAGGTCGATCTCTACCGGATGAAGGTCGCCGGTGCGACCGATGCGCCGCTGAACGATCTCGTCAAGAACGGCGCGATCAAGCTCGACAAGGTGAAGGTCATCGACCTGCCGCGCAAGGCCGAATGGCTGGGCTGGTAATCCCGTAGGCAACACTCAGCTGTCATCCCGGCGAAAGCGGGGGTCCAGTACGCCGCAGCGTCTCGATTAATCGCAGATGCCTCTGGAATACTGGATCACCCGCTTTCGCGGGTGATGACAGCGGAAGGTGATCAGGACATGACTGAAACCGTCGAAACAACGCGCAGCATCCCCGCCGCCACCGCGCCGCTGCTCGACGTGCGCAACATCGAGGTGGTGTACGACAACGTCATCCTGGTGCTGCGCGGATTGAGCCTCGAAGTGCCAAAGGGCGCGATCGTGGCGCTGCTCGGCGCCAATGGCGCCGGCAAATCGACGACGCTCAAAGCGATCTCCGGCCTGCTCAAGACCGAGGACGGCGAGGTCACCCGCGGCGAGATCGTGTTCGACGGCGAGCGCATCAACGGCATCGATCCTGACAAGATCGTCCGCCGCGGCATCTTCCAGGTGATGGAGGGCCGCCGCATCATTTCAGACATGACGTCGGTGGAAAACCTCAAGCTCGGCGCCTTTACCCGCACCGACAACGAGGTCGGCGCCGACATCGACATGGTCTTTCGTTATTTCCCGCGCCTCAAGGAGCGCACGGGGCTCGCCGGATACCTCTCCGGCGGCGAACAGCAGATGCTGGCGATCGGCCGCGCGCTGATGGCGCGCCCGAAGATGATCCTGATGGACGAGCCCTCGATGGGGCTGTCGCCGCTGCTGGTCAAGGAAGTGTTCGGGATCATCAAGGAGATCAACCGCGACCTCGGCGTCACCATCCTGCTGGTGGAGCAGAACGCACGGGCGGCGCTCTCGGTCGCGAGCCATGGCTACATCATGGAACAGGGCAAGGTGGTGCTCGACGGCTCCGCCGACGAGTTGCGCGACAATGAGGATGTGAAGGAGTTTTACCTCGGCGGCGCCGGCGACCAGCGCAAGAGCTTCAAGAACCTGAAGAGCTTCAAGAGACGGAAGCGGTGGCTGTAACAGCCGCCATTCCGGGATGCGCCTCTTGGCGCAGGCCTCGGCTGCGCACTTGCGCATCGGGGAATCCATACTCACGATCGTAGTTATGGATTCCGCGCGCCTCGGAATGACGAAAGAAAGACTGACTCATGACCGACCATTACGACGCCGTTGAAACGCGTGATCCGATCCAGCGCGAGGCCGAATTGCTCTCGCGGCTGCCGGACGTGCTGCGCCGGGCAATGGCGGCGCCTGCTTATGCCGAACGCCTGAAGGGCATCGATCCGGCTTCCGTGACCGACCGGGCCGCACTGGCGCGCCTGCCGGTGCTGCGCAAGTCCGAGCTCCCTGCCCTGCACAAGGCCGCACCCCCCTTCGGTGGGCTCGTGGCGGGCCTCCCGGGGTCGTTTGGACGGTTGTTCACCTCTCCGGGGCCGATCTTCGAGCCTGAGGCTGTTCATGCCGACCCCTGGCGCGGCGCGCGGGCGCTGTTTGCGGCCGGCTTCCGGCCCGGCGACGTCGTGCTCAACACCTTCAGCTACCATCTGACGCCCGGCGGCTTCATTTTCGACGCCTCGGCGCGGGCGCTCGGCTGTGCCGTCATCCCGGCCGGCCCCGGCAACACCGAAGCGCAGTTCGAGCTGATCGAGGCCTATCGGCCGGTCGGCTACAGCGGCACACCGGACTTCCTCAAAATCCTGCTCGATGCCGCCGCAAGCGCCGGGCGCGACGTCTCTTCGATCAAGCGCGCGCTGGTTTCCGGCGCGGCCTTTCCGAAATCACTGCAGGACGAGGTCAAGGCGCGCGGCGTCGATGCCTACCAGGCGTTCGGCACCGCCGACCTCGGCCTGATCGCCTTCGAGACCGCGGCCCATGACGGCATGGTCGTGAACGAGGACCTGATCTTCGAAATCGTGCAGCCCGGCACCGGCGATCCCGTCGCCCCCGGTGACGTCGGCGAGATCGTCGTCACCTCGCTCGATCTGCACCACCCCTGGATCCGGCTCGCGCTGGGCGATCTCACGGCAGTGCTGCCGGGGACAAGCGACTGCGGGCGCACCAACATGCGTATCAAGGGCTGGATGGGCCGCGCCGACCAAACCACCAAGGTCAAGGGCATGTTCGTGCGGCCGGAGCAGATCGCCGACATCGGCAAGCGCCATCCTGACCTCGGGCGGCTGCGCCTTGTCGTGACGCGATCGGGCGAGAGCGATCTGATGACGCTGAAGGCGGAGACCACGTCTCCCAGCGAGACCGTTCAGGCCGAACTCGCCACAACACTTCGCGCGGTGACCAAGCTCGGCGGCAATGTCGAACTGGTCGGCGCCGGCTCGCTGCCAAACGACGGCAGGGTGATCGCAGACGAACGCTAAGCCTGCCTGATAGCTGCATAATTCGGTGTTTTAGCGCGGTATTGACGGTCCGAATCCGAACGACTATCACTCGCGCGACCGCAATCGCGGTGAATTCGGGGGAAATTCCCCTATTGTTTCAATAAGTTCTCGTGCTGTTCGCCAGCGGATGCCAAGCGAATATCGCCTGCTACGATGGCAAACTCTGACGCGCTGCCGAGGAACCATCTTTTGGCGTCATCAACCCGGAGCCTGCGATGCAGAGCGTTCTGATCACCGGCGGCGCGGGTTTCATCGGCCAGAACCTCGTCCATGCGTGGCGTGCGGCGCGTCCGGATGACCGCCTGGTTGTCGTCGATGCCATGACCTATGCGGCCAACGTCCGCAGCCTCGAACCGCTGATGAAGGAAGGCAGCATCGTCTTCGTCAGGGGCGACATCAAGGACGCCGCCCTGATACGGCGGCTGTTCGACAAGCATCAATTCACCCGCGTCGCCCACCTCGCCGCGGAATCCCACGTCGACCGCTCCATCGTCGATCCCGAGGCCTTCCTGCAAACCAACGTGCTCGGCACCTTCACGCTGCTCAAGGCGGCGCTGGATGCGTGGCGTGCGTCAGGCACGATCGATCGCGCGCGCTTCCTTCATGTGTCGACCGACGAGGTCTACGGGTCGCTTGGACCCAGTGACACCGCCTTTCTGGAATCCTCACCGTATCGTCCCAATTCGCCTTACGCCGCGAGCAAGGCCGCAAGCGATCATCTGGTGCGCAGCTTCGTGGCGACCTACGCGATGCCGGCGCTGATCACCAATTGCTCCAACAATTACGGCCCCTATCAGCACCCGGAAAAACTGATTCCGCTGATGATCATCCACGCGCTGGAGGGAAAGCCGCTACCGGTCTATGGCGACGGCTCCAACGTCCGGGACTGGCTGCACGTATCCGACCATTGCGATGCGCTGATGAGCGTGATCGAACGCGGTCGCGTTGGCGAAACCTACAATGTTGGCGGCGGCAACGAACGCAACAATCGCGACGTGGTCGGCCTGATCTGCGACACGCTGAATTCTGCCTTCGCGGCCGACCAGAACCTTGCCTCGCGCTTTCCATCCTGTCCGGCGGCCTTAGCGAAGAGCTGCCGCTCGCTCATCGCTTTCGTGACCGACCGGCCCGGCCATGATCACCGCTATGCGATCGATGCCACAAAACTCGCGACCGAACTCGGCAGCCGATGCAGCGTCGGGTTCGAAGCCGGCCTCCGCCAGACCATACACTGGTATCTTGACCAGGAAGCCTGGTGGCGCGACGTGACCAGCGGCGCCTACCAGGCGTGGATCGACAAGAATTACGGCTTCCGGATCGCAGTCTGAAATCATGCGCATCCTCGTGCTTAACGCGGCTTATCCGCGCTTCCTGGCTTGGCTCTATCGCCGCCAGTCCGGGCTCGAGAATGCTTCCTATGGCAGCGATCCGCGGGGCCGCGCGCGTCGCGTCGCGCGATTGCGTTTTTATACCGTGCCGGTTTTGCGGATCATCCAACGACGTACTTGCGAAAATACGCCTACGGCGCGCCGGTCGTCGAAGTCGTGTTCGGCAAGCAGGAGCTGATGTCGTTATGTCGTTATGCCGTGACGCGGGACTGCGGCTCAAACGCGAATGGCCGTGCATCCCATACGACGTGTACGGCGTCACTGGGCATCATTCAGCGACCGAGACTTACCTTTTCTCGGTGACGAGACCCGGGCGGTCCTGACCGCCGTCCGCTACAGCGGCAACAGGATGGTCTTGACGAACGGGCTGAGCAGATTGTCCATCAAGGCAAGCTCCTTGATCTGGCTGAGGCTTGCCCAGCGAAACAACGACAGGTCGGTTTCGATCACGCGCTCGTCGTCGAGGAATGCGACGATGTTTTCATTGGATTTCTGCCAGAACCGGCCGCCCTCTTCATTATGCTCCGCCCGATAAACGATCCGGACGCCGGCCTCCGCGATGAGGACTTCGACCATTGGCGGCCGTTTGCCGGCGTGGGCGCGCTTGATATTCGACCACTAGTCGGACAGAATTGCAGGATGCCGATGTTGCCCGGCTCCGCCTTGGCCTGCAGCAGGCCGATCAGGTCCGCCTTGAACTGGATCGAATTGCGCCGGTCCTCACGCCACGCCAGGATCGGCGCCGGGTCCGTCGGTTCGATGTTCCGAGAGGCCACCAGCCGTTCGCGAAACCAGTCAAGGTGCGCGCGCTCGGCCATCAGATCACATCCCTCAGTGCGTCGATCACCGTGTCAACCTCCTCGTCCTTCAGATGTGGGTACATCGGCAACGAGAAAATTCGTTTCGCCTTGCGTTCCGCGACCGGGAACTGGCCTTCGTGATATCCGAGATGGGCGCAGCCGCGCATGATATGGATCGGCCAGGGGTACGAAACGTTGCAGTTGATGTCGCGCTTGGCCAGTCGCTGCAGCACGCCGTCGCGGTCGGTCGGATGCTCGACCACGTACACGTAATAGGTATGGCGGCTGGGTTCTCGCGTGGCAGAGTCAGGCCGCTGCCGGCAAGTCCCTGGTCGTAACGTGCTGCGATCGCGCGGCGGCGTTCGATCCAGCCGTCGACCCGCGGCAGCTTGAGCGACAGGATCGCCGCCTGCACTTCATCGAGACGGGAGTTGTAACCGTGGCGTTCGGAATAATACTGGGATTCCATGCCGAAGAAGCGCAGGCTGCGGGCAAGACGGATCACCGCCTCGTCGTTGCTCATTACCATGCCGCCGTCGCCATAGGCCCCAAGCACCTTGGTCGGGTAAAACGAAAAGGATGCGGCGTGGCCGACGCTGCCCGCCTGATGGTTCTTGTAGAGCGCGCCCTGCGACTGCGCGCAATCCTCCATCACTTTCAGCCCGTGCCGCTGCGCAACCGCCATCAGTGGATCGAGATCGACGCACTGGCCGTACAGGGGAACCGGAATGATGGCTGTGGTGCGCGGCGTGATCGCGGCCTCGACCTGTTCCACATCCATCAGAAAATCGCTGTCGCGGACGTCAACGAACACCGGCGCCAAGCGTACGGATCGCGGAAACGGTCGGCACCGCGGTATTGGGCACCGTGATGACCTCATCGCCTGCCCTTACGCCCAAGGCCGCGAGCGCGATGTAAATGGCGTCGGTCCCACTGTTGACGCCAACCCCGTCGGCCACGCCCAGATAGGCCGCCATCTCCCGCTCGAATTTGACGCCCGGCCTAGAACAAGGGCGACCGGATTGGAACACGCGATCCACCGTGGCGAGGATCTCGTCGCTCAATTCGTCATATTCCCGAAGATAGTCCCAGACAGTGATTGGTTTTCTCACGTCATTATCGTTTCAGTTGCGCTCCGCGAGCGCTTGCGCGATTTGGGCCCGACATTCGGCGTCGGCAGCCAGATCGTGGTGCAGACGCTCATGGTCGCCGCTTGTAATCGCCGAAGCAACCGCTTCCAGGAAGCGCGCGAACGTATCTGCGACGTCAAACGTTACAACGCTCTCGACATTGCGGACACGTCGGCGCCATTCCATTCGAAATTCGGCTGGAGGACTAAAGACGCGTTCTATCATCACGGAGCCCGAACGCGCCACCACAAGCATGCGGTTCTGGTATTCGCCCTCGAAGCTGAAATGGCCGAAAGATCGCCCCATTCGCCAGCCGTGCCTGCACCGTGAAACCCATGTCGACGCCGGTCTCGGGGTGTCTGCCGCCGGTCAGCGCCCTCACCTGCGACGCCGGATCGCCGCCGAGCATCCGCATGACGCCGGCGGCATAAGGGCCCATGTCCAACAGGCAGCCGCCGCCGAGCTCGCGGTGATTACGAAAATTGGCGATCGGCAGCGGTGGGATGGTGAACTGCACATCGACGTGGCTGAGCGGGCCATTCTGGCCAAGAAAATCCGTCAACGCCTCGAACTGGGATGATAACCGAATACGGTCGCCTCGGCGAGCAAACGACCGATGCGACGCGCTTCCTTCACGGCGCATTGACTGCCCTCCGGCGTCATCATCGCCGGCTTGTCGACGATGACGTGCATGCCGGTGCTGACATCACCCAGTGTTCATGCATCGCGTTCGGCAGCGAAAGGTAGACGGCATCGGGATCGCTTTTCCGCAGCGCCGTTTCATAATCGCTAAAGAAGCCTCCGGCCTTCGGCCAGTTTTTCGGCTGGGGACGACTCTTGCTGGCAATCGAAATTTCATCGATCGCCGCGACATTCGCCGCGGCGGGAATGACGCGCCGCTCCGTGATCGAGGAATAGCCGAGGATCAGCAACCGCATTCTGGCTCTCGCTGGGGCAACAGGACTTAACGAACCGAGCCGCCCGGCGCCACAATGACGCGGCCGGTGACGATATCGATACCGTGAAAAGCCATAACTCTCACCCTTCGAAACACGTTGAACATATGGTCTCGGCGACTGCCGACCGAGAGACTGCGAATGGCTTTGATTTGATCATCTTCGAGATACGGCTTGACCTCGAGCCGCACCGGACGGAGGTCCGGCAGATCGAGCGCGGTGAGGATGCGGTGGCAGGCTTCGCTCATGCAAAGCACCCAAAGCCTCGCGCCGGGTTCATGCTGCTGCAGCGAATGATATAGGGCCAGCCCGCGCGACAGGTAATTGTGATCGAAGTAGGTGCAGTAGACGCTCTCCGCCATGATGCCGGTGTCAGTCATGCCTGAGGTAAAGCGCTGGCGCGCTTGCACGATTTCGATGCCAGGCACCGTGGGTGCCATTGCTATAGCAGTGGCTGTGAACGCGCAACGCACCCCTCTCGTAAGATGTTGATATAATTAGGTATATTTCATTACATCATCCCTAGCCGATGGCGACCGGGAATGAAAGCGTTTTGAGATGTGGAACGGCGCGTGGTAACGAGGCGACGCCGATTTAAGCCCCAACACAGCGAACACGAAGAGCACGGCGCATGAACCGCAAAGGGATCGTTTTGGCCGGAGGCCGCGGAACGCGGCTCTATCCGCTGACGCTCGCCATCTCCAAGCAATTGCTGCCGATCTACGACAAGCCGTTGATCTATTACTCGCTGACCACGCTGATGCTGGCCGGGATCCGCGAACTCCTGATTATCACGACACCGGAAGAGATCGATCAGTTCAAGCGCCTACTCGGCGACGGCAGGCAGTGGGGGATCGAGCTATCCTATGCGATCCAGGACCATCCCGGCGGGATTGCGGAAGCGTTCCTGATCGGCCGGGAGTTTCTTGCCGGCCAACCGTCGGCGCTGATCCTCGGCGACAACATTTTTTATGGCGATAATTTGCGCGCCCTGTTGCGCAATTCGGCGCAGCAGACCCGCGGCGCGACCGTATTCGCCTGCTGGGTCGACGATCCCGAGCGCTACGGCGTGGTCGAGTTCGACGCCGCCCATCGCCCCTTGCGGATCGTCGAGAAGCCGAAAGCGCCGAAGTCGAACTACGCCGTCACCGGCCTCTATTTTTACGACGAGCGCGTGGTCGACGTGGTGCGCGAAATGAAACCGTCGGCGCGGGGCGAGCTCGAGATCACCGATCTGAACCAATGGTTCCTCGAACGCGGCGAGCTTCATGTCGAGCGGTTCGGCCGCGGTTATGCGTGGCTCGACGCCGGCACCCATGAATCGCTGTTGGAAGCCTCGCAATTCATCCACATCGTCGAGAAGCGCCAGGGCCTGAAAATCGCCTGCCCGGAAGAAGTCGCGTTCGCCCAGGGCTTCATCGACGCCGAGCAGCTGTTGCGGCTGGCCGAACCGATGAAAGCCACCGGTTACGGACAATATCTCATTCGCCAGGCCGGTCTGCTCTCGTAATGGCCTAGCGCGGGATAGCCGCGATCAGCCGCGCGCGAAAACTTCCGCTCAGCATCGGGCTCGCGGCCAGAGCGACCATCATCACCCAGAGCGTGCACTCGCCGGCAAATCGTAGCAGCCACGACTGGACCATAATTCCCATGGACCAGCTGGCCGACGTCACGAGAACCATGATCGCTGCCAGAAAAGCAAGGTGGCGAAACGGCCTTTTGAAGCGTTTCCCTGATAATGATGATGCTCAGAAGCCCGATCTGAATCAGCAGGTTGCTCGCGACGACCGCACCGCACCGAGCGATCCCATCGTCGGAATGAGCAGAACCGAGAGAATCAGGAAAACGGACAGCTATAGGCCCTTCGTCCGCACCAGAAGAGCGACGGCGCGTAGGGAACCGTGCCGTGGGTCCACAGCGCAAAAAAGTCCGGCCAGAACGGCAATAGCCCGGATACGACGACGCTCGCCTGCAATGTCACGAACACCGACCCGCCTGCGTAAAGGCTACACAACTGCTCCTTCAAGCCGATTGCATAATCTTGGCCAAGCTCGGCGGCCAGGGGAAGCGCGGTCTGAACGCAAAGCATCCGCAGCAGCCCGGCGACAATGCGGGTCAGGCCCCATTGAGCCACGGCCATGCAATCGGACACCAGTGCGCTGACCAGCAACACAGGCAGATTGATCAGCGCCAACTCTGTCGCCCCGGCAACCGCAAAGGGAGCGGCCTTGCGAAACAGGCCGAACATCCAGCTCCACGAATGGCGCGCGCGCCGCGCAAGAACGGAAACTGGCAAGGCGCATCGATGACCAGAAAATAGAGAGCAGTGAGCACTTGTTGCAGCAAATTGACCGAGTTGCGCCAGCTGCGCACCCCAATTCTGCAGCCGCACCGCCTGACCGTAGAGCCCGCGCGCGCGATACGCCCGACGCCAACCCGGACGGGAGCTCAACAACATACCGACCGTCATCACCATAAAGGCTGCGTCAAAGTCCGGTATGGCTTGAAATCCAAGTACAGCAGCAGGGGAAATAAATTGCGTGCCGACCAGCAGCAGCATCGTGAGCGACCCTGCAACCCCCTAATAGATTCGCGGCATCGCCGCGTAGAAGCGCGCCGTTCGACCGTCGCAATCAGTCTTCGACTTGAAGCCGAGAAAGCGGTTGATCACACGAAACTGCAGACCGCCGTCAGCGATCAGAACGAGATTGTCGACGGAATAAATTGCGAGCCACGCGGCCAGCACACTGCCGGACCAAAAGTGCAGGAATACAGGTACCAAAGCGACCTGTAGGGTAACCCCCAAAATGATCTGGAATAGATTTGCACCACCCAGCAAATAGTCTCGGCGCGCGGCTCGGGCCGAAGCGTTCGACGAGCTCTCGCCTGTGCGGGAAGAATTCACTGGCGCTTCGATCAAGGCCCGAACCTCTATGGCAATTCTTGCGGGCTACCAGCCATTCGGAAAGATGTCGATAGTTGACCGGAGTACACGCGGCAGGGTGTGAGCCATCTGCGAAGCCTCGGCCGCGTAGCGCTGGGAGCGGCGCTGCCGCAGATTTGGAGAACCCACCAGCGGCGTTTCCATAGTTCAGGTAGGTAATGCACGCGTCCACATCTATAATCACGCCTGCCATGTTGTACGACAATAGTCACCTTTCTAATCCAGGATACACTCCTTACTCGTTACCCGCGTTAACCAATTCTTGCTTTCGGAGTTTCGTCAAATGCCCTCCCCCCGTGCCTCGCAGGCCCTTTCCCGTTTCACCGTCCTCGACCTGACCCGTGTCCGTTCGGGGCCGACCTGCGTGCGGCAGCTCGCCGACTGGGGCGCCAATGTCATCAAGATCGACGCGCTGCTGGAGGACGCGGCCGGCGAGCAGCCGGGTGGCCCGCGCCAAGGCTCGGACTTTCAGAATTTGCACCGCAACAAGCGGGCGATGACCCTCAACCTGAAGGATCCGAAGGGCCTCGAGGTGTTCAAGCGCCTTGCCGAGAAGGCGGACGTCGTGGTCGAGAATTTCCGGCCCGACGTCAAGGCCAAGCTCGGCATCGATTACGAGAGCCTGCGCAAGATCAACCCGCGCATCGTCTACGGCAGCATCTCCGGGTTCGGGCAGGATGGCCCCTATCACAAGCGGCCCGGCTTCGATCAGATCGCCCAGGGCATGGGCGGGCTTATGTCGGTTACCGGCGCCCCCGGCGAAGGCCCGATGCGGGTCGGCATTCCCGTGGCCGACCTCACTGCCGGGCTGTTCTGCGCCCTTGGCATCCTCACGGCGCTGCTCGAACGCGATGTCTCTGGCGAAGGCCAGTGGGTGCAGACCTCGCTGCTACAGGCCCAGATATTCATGCTGGATTTCCAGGCCGCACGCTGGCTGATGGAAAAGGACGTGGCCAAACAGGCCGGCAACAACCATCCGACGAGCATTCCAACCGGCGTCTTCAAGACGTCCGACGGCTATATCAATATCGCCACCACCGGCGGTCGGATCTGGGAACGCTGCGCGCAGGCGATCGGCGCGCCTGAACTCCTTACCAATCCCGACTACGCCACCTCGCCGGCCCGCTCGAAGAACCGCGACGCGCTCAATGCCGCCATTGAGAAGCTTACTGAGAAGAAATCCACCGAGACCTGGGTCAGCGAGCTCAACGCCGCCGGCGTGCCCTGTGGCCCAATCTACTCGATTGATCAGATGTTCGATGACGACCAGGTCAAGCATCTCGGCATCGCGCAACACGTGCCCAACGACGAAAACAGGCACATCCAGCTGGTCGGCCAGCCGATAACGTTGTCGCGGACGCCAAGCAGCATGGCGGCACGTCCGCCGGAGTTCGGTGAACAGACCGAAGAAGTGCTTGCCGAATTCGGTTTCGGCAAGGAAGAGATCGCCGATCTCAGGCAACGCAAGGTGGTCTGAGCGGCATCAGAACGCCTGGAACTCACGACACGAAAAAGCCCCGGAAAACCGGGGCTTTTCCTATCGTTCTGTCGCTCAGTACTTGGCGACGACGGGAGCGGCCGTGAACTGGTAGTTGATGCCGACGCGGGCAACATGGTCATGGAACTTGACGACGGTCTGATTGGCCGTACCGCCGAAGTAAGTCGTCGAGCCGAAGTCCATATAGAGATATTCGAGCTTCGCCGACCCAATTCCTGGCGAATTTCTTCACCACACGCGTCTCACTTCCGACACCGTGGTTCCGGTGACCGTGAACGGTGCGCCGATGGCGACGTTGCTGTTGCCGTCGAACAGCTGGAAGACTCCGGAAGGCGTCGTCGCCACCTTGACTTCACCAACCGCCAGACCGCCTGTCGCGTACAGCAACAAACTCGGGTCAACGAGGACGCCGCCACGGGCCCTGAACGTTGCAAACCAAGGGAGGCTTGAACAAGATCGCACCTATGTTGCCGACTCTGATCGATCCGAGTTGATCACGCGATTGTCCGCGTTCCCCCGTGCCCTGGATGTCAGCTTCAAGTCCGATCACCCAAGTCCGGTCCAACTGACAGTTATAACCGATCTGGGCGCCACCGAGACCGCCATCGACATTGTGACCAAACGTGGTGATCGCAAACGTTGCACCCGGATCGACCGAGTGACGAGCCCTGCCCCAGCTATAGCCGCCGTTGAGACCGACATAGAAGCCAGTCCAGTTGTAGCCGGGATCGACGATCACGGGAGCCTCGGTGTATGGCCGCGGGGCCAAGTCGGCAGCGAATGCGCTGGTCGTGAGCAGCGAAACGTTACCCGCCAGCAACAAGCGGACATAATCGAGTTCCATTGAGGAGTTGGCGCAGTCACGGTTAAAAAACGCTGAATCCACCCCCAAACATATGACTAAGCGGGGCTTTTTGCCGTCCTCATCACCGGGTGACGCTCCCAAATAGCTTGTCGATCACGGGCCAGAACAGGAGAACGATCGCCAGTGTTGTAATCGAGCCAACCAGGCCGTTCGACCAGAACACCTTCATGTCACCGCCGGATCCGATCATTGACAGGCGGAACGCATCCTCGGCGCGGTTCCCGAGTACCAGCGCCAGGGTGAACGGCGCGAGTGGAATGCCGATCTTCTTGAAGACATAGCCGACGACGCCGAAGCCGAGCATCAGCCAGATGTCGAACATCGCATTCTGGATCGCATAGGCACCGATCGCGCAGGACACCACGATCATCGGCGCGACCGCTGCGAACGGCACCCGCAGAATCGAGGCAAAGATCGGCACCGTCGTCAGCACCAGCACAAGACCGACCACGTTGCCGAGATACATCGAGGCAATCAGACCCCAGACGAAGTCCTTGTGTTCGACGAACAACAAAGGCCCGGGGTTGAGGCCCCACACCATCAAGCCTCCAAGCAGGATTGCCGCAGTGCCGGAGCCGGGAATACCAAGCGCCAGCATCGGCAGCAGCGCTGCAGTGCCCGAGGCATGCGCCGCCGTTTCCGGCGCGAACACACCTTCGATGCGGCCCTTGCCGAAACCGTCCGGGTTCTTGGAAAAACGCTTGGCGAGATTGTAGCCCATGAACGAGGCCGCAATCGCGCCACCCGGCGTAATGCCGAGCCAGCAGCCGATGAACGACGAACGAAACAGCGTCACCCAATATTTCGGCAGGTCTCTCCAGACCGACAACACGACGCGCAGACTGATCCCGGCGGCGTGTCCGCGCAACGCGAGGCGCTCTTCCATCGTCAGCAGAATCTCGCTGATGCCGAACAAGCCGATCACCGCGACCAGAAAATTAATGCCGCGCAAGAGGTCGGTCGAACCAAAGGTCATTCGCAACTGACCGGACACCGTGTCCATTCCAACGCCGGCGAGCAGCAGACCGAGCGACATCGAAATGACAGTCTTGTGCTTGGCCTCGCGGCCAAGCCCCACAAAGGAACAGAAGGTGAGCAGATAGACCGCAAAGAATTCAGGCGGACCGAACTTCAGCGCAAAGGACGAGATCATCGGCGCCAGAAACGTGATCAACAGCACCGCCACCAGCGAACCGATGAAGGAGGAAGTAAACGCCGCAGTCAGCGCTTCCGCAGCCCTGCCCTGCTGCGCCATTGGATAACCATCGAAGGTGGTCGCGACCGACCACGCCTCGCCGGGAATGTTGAACAGGATGGATGTGATAGCGCCGCCGAACAGCGCACCCCAATAAATGCAGGACAGCATGACGATGGCCGAGGTCGGATCCATCGTGAAGGTCAACGGCAGCAGGATCGCCACGCCGTTCGGTCCGCCAAGTCCCGGCAGCACGCCGACGAAAATGCCGAGCACCAGCCCGACCATCATCAGGACGAGCGTCTTCCATGTCAGCAGGACGGCAAAGCCGTGCATGAGTAGACCGAAGGCTTCCATCGAATTACCTGCGATCTACTATCGGCCGAGGGCCGCTTCTAGCGGGCCCTTTGGCATGATGACGTCAAACGCGATGTCGAAGGTCACAAACATCACAGCGGTGAACACGAAGGCAGTCAGCAGCGATTTCCACAAGGCGATCTTGCCGACCACGCGCATGAAGGTCGAGATCAGCAGGAAGCTCGCGACATAGAGTCCGAGAAATTGCATGGCCAGACAGAACAGCAGCGTCGGCACGAACACGGCCATGACGCGGCGGAGCTGGGCCCGCGTGACAAACGTCTCGGCGGCTTCCTTGCGCGACAGGAAAGCGGTGACGAGACCATAGAGGCTGGCGCCACCGAGGATCACCGACAGATAGAACGGAAAATAGCCGGCCTGTGGGCCGGTGGAGTCCCAGGCGGCGCCTGTGCGCCAATTGTCCCACCCGAGCGTCAGCGCCAGCGCCAGCAGGAGCAATGACACCACGACGTCGACGATGCGGACGCTCGTCACGACAGGTGAATTGACCTCCGGCGCGGTCGGATCGTCGACGACGATTTCGATGTCGGTATTGGACATGGGGTGAGATCTATCCCGGCTAGCTGACGTGGCATACGGGATACAGTGCTGGCGTTGCCCGCGTCAATGTAACTTCAGCGAATGCACTGACTTGACGCTTTTCCTCAACGCGAACCGGCAACGCTATCGGAACCGATCAGGAAACGTGCTCGCAAGTGCAGCACGTTCAGCTCTCAGCACACCACGCTCGGTGATCAATCCAGTTACCAGCCGTGCCGGCGTGACATCGAAGGCATAATTGGCGACCGGCGATCCCGCAGGCACCACCCGCACCGTTTCGATACGCCCATCGGTGGTGCGGCCGGTCATGGTCGCGACCTCGTCGGAAGCGCGCTGTTCGATCGGAATCTGCTTTATTCCGTCGTCAATACTAAAGTCGATGGTCGGCGACGGCAGCGCAACATAGAACGGCACGCCGTTGTCGTGCGCGGCGAGCGCCTTCAAGTAGGTTCCGATCTTGTTGCAGACATCGCCATTGGCGGCCACCCGGTCGGTTCCGACGATGGCCAGATCAACCATCCGGTGTTGCATCAGGTGGCCACCGGTGTTGTCGGCGATCACCGTATGCGCAACACCATGGTGGCCAAGTTCCCACGCCGTGAGGGAAGCGCCCTGATTGCGGGGCCGGGTTTCGTCGACCCAAACATGGACCTTCAGGCCACGATCATGCGCGAGGTAGATCGGAGCCGTCGCGGTACCGAAATCGACCGTCGCCAGCCATCCAGCGTTGCAGTGCGTCAGGATGTTGACCGTCTGTCCCGGCTTGGTCGCGGCAATCGCTTCGATCAGCGCCAAACCGTGCTGTCCTATGCCCTGATTGATCGCGACGTCCTCCTCCGCGATTTCAGTGGCACGCTTGTAGGCCGCCGCGACACGTCCTGACGGCGGCAAGGGCCGCAGTATCCCGTGCATTTCATCGAGCGCCCATTTCAGGTTGATGGCCGTCGGCCGGGTCGCGATCAGCATCTTGTAGGCAAGGTCAAGCGCGGTGTCGGAGGCATCGACGCGCATGGCCAGCGCCATGCCATAAGCGGCGGTTGCGCCGATCAGCGGCGCGCCGCGCACCAGCATGGAACGGATGGCTTCGCCGGCGTCCGACGCACTCGTCATCCGCGCGATGACGAAATCATGCGGCAGCCGCCGCTGGTCGATCGCCCCGATGGACCATCCATCGGCCTCGAGCCAGATGCTGCGAAAATGCCTGCCATCGACCTTCATGAACGCAAAACCCTGCCGGCCACCGCGTCGAGCTTCCTGAGCAATTCGGGATCTCGCGCCTCCGGCGCCGTGATCAGCGCGGTATCGAGGGCCCGGTCCGAGCCGATCGGGCACGGTTCGTGCTCGCGCGGGAAATCCCTGGCAAGGCGCGCAACCAAGCCCTTGGCCTTTTCGGCATTCGAATTCAGCACGCGAATGATATCCTGAACCGTCACGGCATCGTGCTGTGGATGCCAGCAATCGAAATCGGTAACCATCGCCACGCTGGCGTAACAGATCTCGGCCTCACGGGCGAGCTTGGCTTCCGGCATGTTGGTCATCCCGATCACCGAATAGCCCTGCGTCTTGTAGGTCAGGCTCTCGGCAAGGCTGGAGAACTGAGGGCCCTCCATACAGACATAGGTGCCGCCTTGCACGGCCGCGATGCCCTCGGCCCTGGCGGCCTCCGCCAAATGCACCAATAGACGCGGTGACACCGGATGAGCCATCGAGACATGGGCAACGCAGCCTCTGCCGAAGAAGGAACTTTCGCGCTTGTGGGTGCGGTCCACGAATTGATCGACGAGCACGAATGTGCCGGGTAGCAGATCTTCCCGAAACGAACCACAGGCCGAGAGCGAAATCAGGTCGGTAACTCCTGCCCGTTTCAGGACGTCGATATTGGCGCGGTAGTTGATGTCCGAGGGCGACAGAACGTGCCCTTTGCCGTGCCGGGGCAGAAATACGATCGGCAGCCCGGCGATGACACCATGCCTGACAGGCGCAGAAGCCTCGCCCCAGGGGCTTTCGATTGCCTCGTCGCGGACATTTTCCAACCCCGGCAGATCGTAAATGCCGGATCCGCCGATAATGCCGAGTACGGCATTCGTCATGATTGCTCCCAGAATGTTTCCCGGAGCGACCGCTCCGGCTTGTTCCCAGCACGCTTGGATGTTCGACTATACTGCGACGCAATAATCAACCATTGTTCGCCTACTGCAAAGGCCCTCTGACAGGGCTTGCGATTTGACGGCGCGACGCCGCAGCGATCAGGAGAAAGTGGATGTCGGCCACCAGCGAGCGGAAGAAGCGCCAGTCAATCATCGACGCCTGCCGCAGCATGAATGCGCTGGGCATTAATCAAGGCACGTCCGGGAATATCAGCCTGCGGCATGACGCCGGCCTGCTGATCACACCGACCAGCGTGCCCTATGAAACGATGCAGCCGGAGCAGATCGTGTTCATGGGTCTGGACGGTTCGTTCGACGCGGCGCCGCGACCGTCGAGCGAGTGGCGGTTTCATCTCGACATTCTGAAGGCACGGCCCGAGGTCAACGCGGTGGTGCACGCGCATCCACCCTATTCGACGATCCTCGCGATCATGGGTCTGGAAATCCCGCCGATCCATTACATGATCGCGGTTGCCGGCGGCGACACCATCCGCTGCGCGCCCTATGCGACGTTCGGCACGCAGGAGCTGTCGGAACACGCCGTGCGGGCACTCGAGGACCGCCTGGCCTGCCTGCTGGAGCATCACGGCATGATCGCCGTCGGACCTTCGCTGTCGAAGGCAATGTGGCTTGCGGTGGAGGTCGAAGCGCTGGCGCGGCAATATCACGGCTGCCTTCAGATCGGCACACCGCGGCTGCTGCCCAAAGCAGAGATCAAGAACGTTCTCGGCAGGATCGCTGGATACGGTCCTGCCGGGAAATAACGCGCTACGACTGGCTTACTTCGCCACGAAACCGGCTTCGTTCATCAGCGAGGTGTTGAGCTTGTCATCCTCCTCGAGGAACTTCACCATGTCCTTGCCGGTCAGGAAGATCGGCTTCAGCGCCTGCTTTTCCATGTATTCCTTGTACTCGGCGGTCTGCGTCACCTTCTGGAACAGGTCGACATAGAACGCCTGTTGATCGGGCGTGACCTTGCCCGGAAGGAACATCGCACGCAGCATCAGATACTGCACGTCGAGCCCTTCTTCCTTGCATGTCGGGATGTCGTTCCAGGATTGCGTCTCGGTGACCTTGGTCTTGTAGGCGATCCGCTCCTTGTCGAACACGCACAGCGCGCGGACCTGGCCGGCCCGCCAGACCTCGAGATTTTCGGACGGGTTGTTGACGTTGGATTCGGTATGGTTGCCGACCAGCTGCGTCGCGGCTTCGCCACCGGATTTGTAGGGCAGATAGGAGAACTTCGCACCGGTCCTTTGCTCCATGAACACAGTGAGCACGTGATCCTCGCGCTTGGAGCCGGTGCCGCCCATCTTGAACGGCGAACCCGCAGCCTTGGCGGCGGCAACGAATTCCTTCACGGTCTTCGGTCCGGCGGCATTGTCCCACAGCACGAACTGATCGAGCGCGACCACCGACACCGGCGTGAGATCGCGCCAATTGAAGGGAATCTTCGCCGACAATGGCAGCATGTAAATCAGCGAATAGGCGATCAGCACCTTGTTGGGGTCGCCGTCGCTGGACTTCATGTACATCAACGCTTCGGCACCGGACGCTCCGCCCTTGAGCGAGACCACGATCGGCTGCTTCATCAAATTATTCTTCTGGATCGCCGCCTGCATCATGCGAGCCATCTGGTCGGAAGCGCCGCCGGCACCTGCTGCGACCACGATTTCAACCGGTTTGGTCGGCTCCCAGGCAGCGAACGCCGGTACGCTGACGATCATGGCCGCCAAGGCGGCCGTGGCTTTAAGAATCTGTCCCACGTGCTTCTTCCCTATGTCTTTGTTTTAATTGAAGAAACGCAAGCATACACGGTATCATTGTGCGGATTTAACCGCTCCAGTTCAAGTCGAACCAGCCCACACTGCCTATGACTTTCGCTTGAGCCGACCAAACCAGGTTAGCGACGATACGGAAATCCAATCGTGATTGAAGCTAGGGCCGAACCCTATTTGCCCTTCCAGTTCGGCGTACGCTTGTTGAGGAAGGCATCCATTCCTTCGCGAAAATCCTCGCTCATGTAGGCGCGCAGGATCAGATCCCGGCCCTCCTCGCGCGACAGCGTGCGGCGTATACGGAGCACCGCTTCCTTAGCGGTTTCCATCGTGATCGGCGCATGACCAGCAACGAGCTTGGCGGTTTGATCGGCGCGGCGCTGCAGCGTCGGAACGTCAGGCACCACCTCGTTGAGCAGACCGAGCGACAGCGCCTCCGGGGCCTCGATCAGCCGCGCGGTAAAAATCAGGTCCTTGGTCCGCGCCGGCCCGACCAGGGCGACGACGCGGCTGATATTGGACATCGACAGACAATTGCCCAGCGTGCGCGCGATGGGAAAACCGATGCGCGTGGTCTCGGTGCCGATCCGGATATCGCAGCAGGCGGCAATCCCGGCGCCGCCACCGGTGCAGGCACCGGCGATGGCCGCAATCGTCGGCACGCGGACCTTCTCCAGTGTGCCCAGCACGCGATCGATCCGCTCCTCATATTCGAGCGCGTCTTCCGCGGTCTTGAAGGCACGGAACTGCGAGATGTCGGTACCCGACGCGAACGCCTTGTCGCCCGTGCCGGTCAGGATCATCGCCTTGATCGAGCGGTCCTGGTTGACGCTCTCGCAGATCGCCGCCATCTGCTCGTACATCGCAAAGGTCAGTGCGTTCCGGGCTTGCGGCCGGTTGAACGTCAGCCGGGCGATACCGTCCTCGACGGAATAGAGCAGGTCTTCAGTTGCAGCTGCCGATGCGTTCATCGCAGTTCTTTCTGTTCATTTCGTTGTTGGGTCGAGACCGGTTCAGGCCACGGCGACCTTTGGCATGGAAACGACGTCGCGCCCCTTGAGCACTTCCATCGCCGCCAGCACACCCCCGCCACGATGCGGCACCTTGGCCAGATCGAGACCCATTTCAACGCCCGACAGCGTACCCATCAGCATCAGATCGTTGAAGTGACCGATATGGCCGATCCGGAACACCTTGCCCTTGATCTTGTTGAGGCCGGTGCCGAGCGACATGTCGAAGTTTTCCAGCACCACTTTGCGGAAATTGTCGGCGTCATGGCCTTCCGGCATCACCACGCCGGTCAGCGCCGGCGAGTGTGCGCCCTGTTCCTGGCACTGCGTTTCCAGGCCCCAATCCTTGATGGCCGCGCGCGTCGCGGCACTGTGGCGCTTGTGGCGGGCGAAGACGTTCTCCAGCCCCTCTTCTTCGAGCATCTTGACCGCTTCGCGAAGCCCGAACAGCAGATTGGTTGCCGGCGTGTAGGGCCAGGTGCCCGCCTTGTTGATCGCGATCACTTCCTGCCAGTCCCAATAGGAACGCATGGCCGGATTGGCCTTCGCGGCCGCGAGCGCCTTTTCGGATATGGCGTTGAAACCGAGACCCGGCGGCAGCATCAGTCCTTTTTGCGATCCCGCGACCGACACGTCGATGCCCCAGGCGTCGTGCTCATATTCGAGGGAGCCGAGGCCGGAAATCGTGTCGACCATGAGCAGCGCCGGATGCTTGACGCGGTCGAGAATCTTGCGGACTTCGAGCGGATAGGTGACGCAAGCGGTCGAGGTCTCGTTGTGCACGACCATGACCGCCTTAATCTTGTGCTGGCGGTCGGCCGTCAGCCGGGCCTCGATCTGCTCCAGATCAGCGCCGTGGCGCCAGTCGCCGGGCAGGAAATCGACGTCGAGCTTGAATTTGTCGGCGATGCCGCGCCACAGCACGGCGAACTGGCCGGTCTCGGCCATCAGGACCTTGTCGCCGGGCTGCAGCGTATTGACGATCGCCGCTTCCCAGGCACCGGTGCCCGACGACGGGTAGATGATCACTGGCTGTTTGGTGCGGAACACCCGCTGCATGGCCGCCAGCACCGCGTGGCCGATCTCGGCGAATTCGGGACCCCGGTGATCCATGGTTGGCATGTCCATGGCGCGCAGCACCCGGTCCGGCACGTTGGTCGGTCCTGGAATCTGCAGAAAATGCCGTCCAGAGTGCACAGTCATGGGGCGTCCCTCCCGTCTTGTCTTCAGAAGTCTTGGTTTCACGAGCCGCTCGAATATCACTATTCGGCGGGCTTGTCCCCCGCCCGGCGGGGCCCGTCAATGCACAAGAAGCAGGGCTTTGCCTTGCCAAGGCGGACCCCGGCAGGCAAGACACTGAGGATCACTCACGAGACCAAGGCAATGGCGGCAACAGGGGCCGAAAAGTCACCAGATTCGGCTGAAAACAGAGCCCTCGCCGTGCGTCTTGCTCGCGAGATTACCGGCGACGTCTTCTTCGACGCGTTCAACCGCGGTCGCTACGCGACTGACGCCTCGTTCTACCAGATGATGCCCCTAGGCGTGGTGGTCCCCCGGACCATGGACGAGGCCTTGCGGACGCTTGCCATCGCAGGGGACGCTGGCCGAATCGTCACCCCCCGCGGCGGCGGCACCTCGCAATGCGGCCAGACCGTCAATGAGGGGATCGTCGTCGATTTTTCCAAACACCTGAACCGCGTGCTCTCGCTCGATGTCGAGAACCGCATTTGCGTGGTCGAACCCGGCATCGTGCTCGACGACCTCAACCGCCAGCTCAAGAAGCACGGGCTGTGGTTTCCGGTCGACGTCTCGACGGCGTCGCGCGCCACCATCGGCGGCATGGCCGGCAATAATTCTTGCGGCGGACGATCTCTGCGCTACGGCACCATGCGCGACAATACGCGATCGATGGATGCGGCCCTGGCCGACGGCACGCTGCTGCATTTCGGCGAAGTGCCGCGCGATCTCGCGCGCGTGAATTCACCCGATAGCGGGCTTGCGCTGTTCCGCGACATGCTCGATCTCGGCAAACGCGAGGCAGCCGAGATCGCCGAAAGGTTTCCGCACGTGCAGCGCCGCGTCGGCGGCTACAATCTTGATGCGCTGGTACCGCGCCACGCGGCGAACAACATGGCGCACCTCCTGGTCGGCTCCGAAGGCACGCTGGCCTTCACCACGCAGGTCGAGCTCAAGCTATGGCCTGTTATCCGCAACAAGGTGCTGGGCGTCTGTCATTTCGGCAGCTTCTATGAGGCGATGGATGCGGCCCAGCATCTGGTGAAACTCCGCCCGATTGCGGTCGAACTGGTTGATCGCACCATGATCGAGCTGGGGCGCGAGATCGCGATGTTCCAGCCGATCATCAGCACCGCCGTACGCGGCAACCCCGATGCGGTGCTGATCGTGGAATTCGCCGAGGAAGACCAGGCTGAAAACCAGCGCCGCTTGAAACAGCTCGGCGAACTGATGGCTGATCTCGGCTTCGGTTGGGACAAGCCGCAGCGCAAATGGGGTGGCGTCGTCGAAATATCAGAACCCGCGCTGCAAACCGGCATCGCTGATTTCCGCGCCGCCGGCCTCAATGTCATGATGTCGATGAAGCAGGCGGGCAAGCCGGTCTCCTTCGTCGAGGACTGCGCGGTGCCGCTGCTGCATCTCGCCGATTACACCGAACGCCTCAACGGCATTTTTGCCAAACATGGCACCCGCGGCACCATGTATGCGCATGCCTCCGAAGGCTGCCTGCACGTGCGTCCCGTGCTCAATCTGAAGCTCGAGAAGGACGTCAAGGCGATGCGCGCCATCGCCGAAGAGACCTTCGAGATGGTACGCGAGTACAAGGGTTCGCATTCCGGCGAGCACGGTGACGGCCTGGTCCGCTCCGAATTCCATGAAACGATGTTCGGTTCGCGCATCATTGCCGATTTCAGGGAGGTCAAGCAGCGCTTCGACCCGGGTAATGTCCTCAATCCCGGCAAGATCGTCGATCCGCCCAAAATGGACGACCGTTCGCTGTTTCGCTATCCGCCGGATTATCGCATCGGCGAGCTGAAAACAGCGCTCGATTGGTCGGCCTATCCCGGCGCCGGCGCCGGCTTCCAGGGCGCCGTCGAGATGTGCAACAACAACGGCGCCTGCCGGAAGCTCGAAGGCGGCGTGATGTGTCCGTCTTACCGTGCGACCCGCAACGAGAAGGACGTCACCCGCGGCCGCGCCAATACGCTGCGGCTGGCGATCTCCGGTCAGCTTGGACCCAACGCGCTGGCTTCCGACGAGATGATGGACACGCTCAAACTCTGCGTCTCCTGCAAGGCCTGCCGCCACGAATGCCCGACCGGCGTGGACATGGCCAAGATGAAGATCGAGGTGCTGGCGGCACGTGTGGCAACGCATGGGCTATCGCTGCGCGACCGGCTCGTCGGGTACCTGCCCCGCTATGCCGGCCTGGCGTCGCGGTTCGGCCCGCTCGCCAACTGCCGCAACGGTAGTCCGTTGCTCCGCAAGCTGTTTGAAAAATTCGCCGGTATCAGCGCGCAACGCGCCCTGCCCGCATTCCGGCGCGATGTGTTCCGGACCGATGCGGAGACCTTCGGGCCGGAGAGTGGCCGCGAAGTCGTGCTGTTCGCCGATACGTTCAACCGTACCTATGAACGGGAAAATCTCGATGCCGCGCTGCGCGTGCTGATCGAAGGCGGATACCGCGTCCACATTCCCAAACCGACCGATCGCGCGCGGCCTGTGTGCTGCGGGCGCACGTTCCTTTCGGCGGGCATGGTCGACCAGGCGCGAGCCGAATTGGACCGACTGGTCGCAGCCTATGCGCCGTTCGCCGCGCGCGGCGCACCGATCATCGGACTGGAGCCCAGTTGTCTCCTGACGCTGCGCGACGAGCTGCTTTCCCTGCGCTCCGATTGCGCCGCCAGGAGCATCGGCGCGCATGCAATGCTGTTCGAGGAATTCCTGGTTCGCGAGGCAGAGGCCGGCCGTTTGCGGCTGCCGCTTGCTTCGATGCCTGCCAAGGCGCTGGTTCACGGCCACTGCCATCAGAAATCATTTGGTGCGTTCAAGCCGGTCGAAAAGGCGCTTCGCCTCGTGCCCGACCTGAACGTGGAGATCATCGAGTCCAGCTGCTGCGGCATGGCCGGCGCCTTCGGCTATGGTGCCGACACCTACCGCGCCTCGCTGGAAATGGCCGAGCTCTCACTGCTGCCGGCCGTCCGCGGCGCCGACCAGGCCACGCTGATCGTTGCCGATGGCACCTCGTGCCGGCATCAGATCAAGGATGGCAGCGGGCGATCTGCCTTGCACGTCGCGCGCGTTCTGGCGATGAGCCTCGACCGTGCAAAGCCGAATTCACCTCTCTCCTCCCATGCAAAGGAACCGACCCATGGCTGAACTCACCCTCAACGTCGCCCGCAAGATTCTCGATGCCGCCCTTGCCAAAGGCGTCGAGAAAAAGCTGAAGCCACTGGTCATCACCATTCTCGACGCCCGCGGTTGCGTCAAAGTCACGGCGGCGCAGGACGGCACCAGCCTGATGCGGGCCGAAATCGCCCACGGCAAGGCCTATGGCGCACTGGCGCTGGGCATGGGCTCGCGCGCGCTGTTTCAGCGGGCGCAGGAGCAGGCCTATTTCGTCAGCGCAATAAACACGCTGGCGCTAGGCCGTCTCGTTCCGGTGCCCGGCGGGGTGCTGATCCAGGATGGTGGTGTTCTGCTTGGCGCCGTCGGTGTCAGCGGCGACACCTCGGACAACGATGAGATCTGCGCCGTCGCGGGTATCGAAGCTGCGGGACTGAAGGCTAATGCAGGATAATCCGAGGCAAGAACGCAACTGATCGGACACCGACCGAATGGATATGAATTCAGGCTGTAGCTTCTGGAGCGGTTGAAGGCGATCGAACGGCGGCTCGAAGCGCTCAGCACCGCCAGAGCCAGTTGAAGGAGACTTAGGCAAGATCGCCCGCCTATGACTGCGTCCGCCGATGTCGACATTCGTCGACGAAGCCCCCGCAAACAAATTTGGCGCCGAAGAAACGTAGAGACGAATTCTTTCAAACAACGATCTTCGGGACAGCTCTCGCACTAGGCCTCTTGTCCCGATCCTTCCGCCCCTGTCGATCGCCGGTATGCTTTATGAAGCTTCTGGGCCGCTTTTGTACCTAGGTAACATGCATGGGCGGCGCGTTTTTGAGGCAAGGAATCGGCGGAAAATTTGAGAGTAGGGTGAGGCTTGCGCGATATGGGTGGCCCGAGCCGGATTGGGCCTGTTAGCCTGCGCTGAATCCTCACGCGGATCATCCGCCAGGTACTTCAACGACTTTGCCCCGCCCTAACCTGCGGGGCTTTTTCTTTAAGTTGCGCCGTCAGCCCCGCCCAACAAAAAAAGCCCCGGGCGATGCCGGGGCTTTTGAGTTGATCAATCGGGAGATCAGTACCGCGTTCCGGTCGCAGCACCCCAGTTGAAGCGATAGACCAGCGAAGTGCTGATCGTTTGAACGAAAGGCTTGAAGGTGATGTCGAAGCCGGTCGGGAGATTGGTGCCATCGACCCGCTCTTGGAGGTTTTTGCGATCAAGATAGGCCGCGCGATATTCGGTCTTCATGAACCAGCCCGGAGCATTGATTCCGAAGATGTTCAGGTTGTTCTCGACGCCACCGCCCACAAACCAGCCCTGAGTGTTAAAGCGGTCAGTGTGCAGACCAGACGCAGTACCGGTGTTTGAACCCAGCAGCGTGCTGCCCGTCCAGTACGTGCCCGTATAACCACCATTCACATAGGAGAGGACGTTCGGAGCGACAAGGTAACCGACGCGTGCGCCAGCTGCCCAAGCGGTCTCCATTTTCGTGGTGCCGACGATGCCCGGAATGAGGCTGCCAGGAGCGGTGAAGCTCGAATCACCGATGTTGCCCTTCAGGCTACCGAAGGTGCCGTCGCCGAAAATACCGAACACCCAAGCCGCGCTCTGCCAGTCGTAACCGGCACCCACCGTGCCGAACCAGCCGTCGCCGCCAGTGCGGGTGTTGGTGCAAACGATGCAGGGGCCCCCGGTGACATCCACGCCGCCGTTTGCAGACCAGATGCCGCCACCGCCACCGCCGAAAATGTAAAATCCGGTCCAGTTATAGACAGGAGCCACGGGGGGCGGAGCCTTGGTATACGGACGGGCCCCAAGGTCAGCAGCCGAGGCCGATCCGGTGATTGCCGCTAACGCAGCCAGAGCGAGCACAATTTTCTTCATCTCTCTATTTCCCTACCTTGTCGCGCGGGGTGCGTCGCACCGATTCCAGAAATTCGATGTAAGGAGTATACGCAATTCAGCTTTGACAGCTGTCACCGAGATGCCACACTGAATGGCAAAGTGCGCTGAGGACATGATGTCGGACGACGAATTTGACCCGAAACTCTACCGTGACAACCCAGGAGCGATCGCCGCCTATCTAGATGATATATTTCGCAAAAATGACCTGCGTGAAGTTCTAATTGCTCTGAACCGGGTGATGAGAGCCCAAAACGTAAAGGCAATGGCGCGCGAGACGGGCCTTCGCCGAGACAACTTGTACAAAACATTTGGGGGTGAGATCGACCCTCAACTCGGACGTGTCATGGCTTTGTTCGAGGGGCTGGGCGTTCGTTTAACAGTGATGCCAGTCAGACCTAAAGAGCGCCCACCGCGGCCAAAGCTTGGACGACCGCTCAAGCCAAGGGGCCCCGTCGCATCTTGAAGGCCTGGCTTGCCATCATTGCTTTCCCAGCACCCGAAGCCGCTCAACGGTCTCCTTTTTCAGGCCGCCATAGCCAACTCCTGAATCCGGTAGGCTAGCCGGGCTCTCCAAGAACCGCCGGTTATAGGGGGCGGTTCGGTATCGAATAGCCCGCGCCATTTGACTTTTAGGGCATTCGCGGTCGCGCCTTTGGCGAATGATCGAAAGCGGCAAGTACGCCTCCTCGGCGGAACTGGCGAAAGCCGAGAAGGTCAACGACTCTTATCTGAGCCGCATTCTCCGGCTCACACTGTTGTCGCCCGCAATCACCGTACTTTCAGGCCGGCAAGCGCCAGGGCTAGAGCTTTCAGATCTTCTAAAGCCCGTGCGTCCGTTTCGCTTTCTGATGCATGGGGCTAAATTGGCCGACCTGACCCAGAAAAAGGGTTGCGAGCTGAAGTCTACGTTCGCCAAGCCGTGTTAAGCCGGTTTAGCCCTATCTCTCAGATAGGGCTAAACCTTCGGAGCCGCACCGAGCCCAGCCCACGCTACTAACCGGTCGATGCGCATTCGCAAATCCATTTTTATGGAACTCTGCGCCACCTGTGCCGGTTAAGCCGGCGATTTGTGTGCCCCCCTCATTGTCGAGTTTATCCTGCCCCTTAACCGCCCAAATCGGTGCTGAGGCTGCACTGCTGATACCGGTCTAGGGCAGAAGATGATTAGGACGGTCTGGCTTACGGTTTTATGTCTAGCGCTTGTCAGCGCCCTGGCCGCCGGCAAGGCGGCTAGAACGCCTGCTGGCCCAGTTGCAGAGCTCCCGGCAGACCAACTCACGGTTGGTATTGACCGCGCTCCAGATACGCTTAGCAAGGCCGATCGGCTTGAGGTCAACTACGTGCGTCCGGAGACCCCACCGCAACCTATCTCGCAGTCAATCGAGCCGCCCGCACCGGTCGTCACTCCGCCCACCCCGCCGATGGAAACCAAAATCATAAGCCGACACTGGCGCGATCCCAATGCTCTCTCATTTTCGGGCAAAGATTCCCAAGACCGAATCCAAAAAGAAGAGCAGAACGTCGATCGCAAACGCAATCAGGCCGAGGATCGATCCAAACCATCTGAACCGGTAAAGCCGTGCAGCCGGCCCGGTCCTTTTGGCGATCTATTAAGGGCCGTGAATTTATCGCCCGCATGCGCATCGTAATTTCAGTCGCGAACAACGTGGCAATTGAGCAAATTATCCGACCTAGGCCCCAAGCAATCGTTCATCGAATTTTATGAAACTTCCTCTCGGCTCTAGACAGAGCGAGTGAATTCGTGGTTAGGCCTCGAAACGGTGACTCCAACCTTAGCGGGCAAGGTCTGAGGATGTCCGCTTTACCACCTCGCTACCCATTTTCCGCTCGATCGCTCTCTCTAAAGAGCGCGCCATGATGATAGCCGATCGGTCGTCAAGATGTGCTCCATCGGTCCATCGGATCTCGTTGGATGGATAGTCCAATGATAACCATTTGCCGTGGTCGTGCCCAAAGGCCTCTGCCATCGCTGACCGGCCCGTTGTCATATAACGGGACCGCGCGAATGCGGGGCCCAGAGGAAGTTCGTAAAAGAACACCGAAACGCCTTGCATCTCGAGCGTGCCCACGATGTGCTTCAATTCGGCTACATGTCGACGGATGATCTGATCGTGATCCGGATTGTTCCATTCTGCCAAGATAGCAGCGAGCTCAAGTGGGTTGTATTCGGGGGCTGGCGGCTTTCGTAGAATTGCCTCTTCTAGAGCCGCTTGCTGAAGAAGCGCAGATTTGTCATCTCTGTCAAAGCGCCGCCAATCGTCGAGCTTTTGCTGGTACAACGCGGCTAATGTGCGAAGGGGCCTTAAATTCATGGGTGCGCGCGCAGGCTCCGCATTGCTCGTGCGGACCCTCTCAACCATTGCCTGGTCGATACCGCGAGAAAGAGTATTGGTCTCGATAGCTATGAGCCGCGGCCGAACAGCGGTCGCCGCCGCAATCATTGCTGCCCCGGTCAACGGAGATCCACCAGGCAGCGCCAGATTTCGAACGTAAAGTTTATGAAAAAATTCTTCGTGCAATCGCACGGTGAACGAACTGCCCGTTAACGCGATCGGAGCAACTGGGCTGTTGAGATAACGATCGGCAATCTTGGACTGTATTTCATCCGTCGTGGTCGCGGGAAAGTCCGGGAAGTCATGGAAGAGCCGAGGAGCTATCCAGCACATGGCCAATACTGCGGCACATGCAGCGCTCGCCTTCACAAACCAGCTCATCGAGGTAGTACGGTCCATGTCCAACCTAGAACTGGAAATATATGAACGCTGTGTCGGGACCGGCTTCGATTAGCATCAGAGCTGCCATCGCGCCATACACATAGGGATCCAGGTTACCCCGTAGCACAACGAGCCTCTCCGAGGTAATAAAATGCTGTATGAGGACTGGCAGCGCATAGATCAGCGCCAGACTTCGGTAAATGCGCGCAGGGTTGGGCACGGACTGATCAACGAACATACCAGAAATATAATCCATCGCATGCTCGAAATTCGGGAGCTTGAAGAAAACCCATAAGAAGGAGACGCATAAAAAAACAACAAGCATGCGAGCCACAACGATCACGCGACGCAGAGCGGCAATTGCTGCAAGTTTTTCTATCAAGGGCAGGAACGGACGCTCAATCACCAGAAAGAGGCCGTGCATTAGCCCCCATGCCAGGTAGCTCAATCCGGCGCCGTGCCAAAGACCGCCCAGGCCCATCACGATCATTAGATTGAGGTATGTCCGCCCTTGACCATGGCGGTTGCCGCCTAACGGGATGTAGAGATAGGTGCGGAGCCAGGTTGACAGCGAAATGTGCCAGCGCGTCCAAAACTCAGCAAATGACTGCGAGATATAGGGCAAGTTGAAATTGATTGGCAGACGGTAGCCGAACAGCAGCCCAAGCCCGATCGCGATTGCAGAATATCCGAAAAAGTCGGCATAGATTTGATAGCTATAAAGGAACAAGCAGAGCCAACGGTCGCTGCTTCGAAGCGCATGGTATAGAGGAAAATCCATGTTGGTCGTGAGCGTGTTGAGGTTGTTCGCGACAAATAGTTTGAAGAAGTAGCCGGTGACAATCCATCTCGCCGCCTCGACGAACGGTACTTCGTTGAGAAATTTCGGTTGGATTTGCGGCAGAAAGTTTTCCGCCCGCGTGATAGGCCCGGAGACGAGCTGCGGGAAGAATATAATGTAAAGAAACACATCCCATTGGGAGGGGGCAGGGCCGGTGCGTTTCGTCATGTCCACCAGCAAGCTGATGTTGTGGAAAACGAAGAACGAAATGCCTATTGGCAGCGGGAGGTTCAGCAAGAGGTCAATCGCGCCAACATCCGAGAGCGCCGGTGAGGAGGGATCGACAAACAGCAATTTGTATTTGAAAAAGGCTAATAACGCGAGGTTGAATGCAATGCCGGCCGGCAGCCACAACTTACGTCGAACCATGGCCTTCAAGAGAAAGAAGTAAGTTCCGAAGACCGCTATCGCGAGCAGCGCTAGCAATTCCGGTTGCCCGAATCCGTAGAAGAACAGGCTTGCAACTACCAGGATGTAGACCTGATACGGGCGAACGAATGGCCAGTAATAAAGGGCAAATACCCCAGACACGAACACCGCAAATTGCCACGACGTGAACGTCAAAGAGTTAGCCTCCAAGCAGGGGTAATGGTTGGAAAAACCCCATCATGTCTATTAAGCGGTCGCGCGGCCGTCCCGACGTGCGGATTTCGGATTCCGCGCAATGGAGCCGGCCATCGCGAGCAAGCCGGTTTAATTCCAGCTTCAACCCGTCGTGCAAAACAAGCTCGCTCGCGTGGTCTTGCCACCAAATGCTCCCATCTGCTGGCTACAGCCACCCATCGCCGACCAATCTGAGGACGATCTACTTTGGATCCGCGGGCCATTTCTGTCATTCAAAGCAGATTACGGCATCTTTGTCGTGCACGGACATACTCCAACCAAATCGAGGCTGCCAGATCTTCGTTCACATCGATTGAACCTGGACACAGGTGCTTGCTTCGGCGGCGAATTGACTGCGGCTGCGTTCTTAAATCAAAAGGCGCAACCACTGTTCTTTGTAAATAGCCTAGGTGCGGTCTGGCAGCCACAGACTGATGGTCTACATCGTACCGACTGACTCCAAGGGCTTGGGTTGTCGAATTCACCGTATTGACGGATCCTAGAGATCCCGCTCATTCACGATCACCAACACCATTCGCTCATGAGGCATCATGGAATTTGTTTGAGCCTCCGCGTCTTCTGACTGCACGATCACATCAGCAGGAGGTCCTGGGCTGTGATGGCATCAACGTTGGTGAGTAAGGCCGACGAGGCGCAAAGGCATCCAGAAGGGCGCAATTGGTCAACTAATTGTTGGGGCCGTTCGAACTGCTCTTCCACCAGGATTTGCGGGGTCGGTGCGAAGGAAATAGCAAGTCAGTGTTTGGATTGTTCAGTCGCAAGAAAGCTTCGGAGTTGGCGCTGCGGGCCAACTCGACTATCGAGAGGTATGGCCGCTTGACGGCCTACTGTCCGGGCGCCGCTACGTCTTTGCTAGCACTTCACAGAAGGTGCCGACAGCGACCTCACGGATGCCGATTACGCGCCGCGGCCCATCATTGATCTACAAGCCAACTTCCAACCTATGCCAAGCGTGCGCGCAACAGTTGATCTCGGCCTCCAAGAAGCGCCATCAGGAGCGATCAAAAGCGATCCTGACTCTTTCTCGAAATGACACCTAGCATCGAAAGTCATTGATTTACTTTATGGCCCCCAAGGCTCACGTAGGAGGCCACAACCGAACTATTTGCCCGTCCAGAAGGGCTTGCGCTTTTCACTGAAGGCCTTGAGGCCTTCCTTGGCGTCTTCTGTCATGGCCAGCAAGGCAATCTGGCTTTCGGTGTAGGCGATGCTTTCGTCGAACGACATCGAAGCGATGGCGCGCATGGCATATTTGCCGCGCCGGATCGCGGTCGGCGATTTGTCGACGATTCGGCTGATCAGCCAATCGACCTTAGCGTCGAGCTCGGCTGGCGGCACCACGTAATTCAGCAGCCCGGCGGCCTGAGCCGCCTTCGCATCGAACGGTTCGCCCGTCAGCGCCCACTCATTGACAAGGCGCGGCGGCGCCATCGATTGCAACAGACTCATCACCTGCATCGGAAACACGCCGACCTTCACTTCGGGCAGCCCGAAGATCACGTGGTCGGCAGCCACCGCCATATCCGTCATGCACAGCAGGCCCATGCCGCCGGCCATGCAAACGCCCCCTACCCGCGCGATCGCGGGCTTGGTGGCGTTCTGCGACAATCGCAACAAATCGGCGTAGTCGACATTCGGCCTGGAAAAATCCATCGCAAAAGCGGCGCCGCTGTTCTGCAGGTCGGCGCCGGCGCAAAACGCCTTGTCACCCGCCCCCGTCAGGACGATGACGCGCACTTCCTTGTCGTCATGGGCGTCGCGATACCCCTTGGCGATACCGGCGACGACGTCGGCATTGATGGCGTTGCGCTTGTCCGGCCGGTTGATGGTAATCCAGAACGCCTGTCCGCGCTTCTCGCGTATAACGCTGCTGTTGTCGGTCATTGTTCCGCTCGCCCTGTTTGCCATGGATTGGCGAACATTTGCGGCAGGATGACGCCGGACTGCAAGCAGGATTTAAGCCGAGGGCGTGGCCTTCTTCACCCAAACCTTGTTGTCATGGAACGCCGCACCGCCCACGGGGGCAACCGCCTCGGCTCCGGTCAGCATGTTGATACCGCGACCACCGATATGGGCCTTGTTCGGCTGAATGGATTCCGCGATCAGTACGCCGCGTCTCAGCCCGTCGAACAGCTTTAACGTCAAATTCGTCTCGCCTCTCACGTTGCCGAGTGTGACGACATCCCCATCGGCGAGCCCGAGCTCCGCGGCATCATCGGGATGCATCATCACCGAGGGCTTGCCCTCGCGCGCGATCGACGATGGCGTTTCGTTGAAGCTGGTGTTGAGGAAGCTGCGCGCGGGACTGGTGGCGAGACGGAACGGATGGGCCTCATCCGCTTCCTCGATAATGGTCCAGTGGTCCGGCAGCGACGGCATCTGTGCCCAGGGGCCCAAGGCGTTGCCGAAGGGCGGGTTCGCCCAGTCAGCCTTGAAGTGAAACTTCTTGTCCGCATGCGCAAAACCGTCGAGGTAATGCGAGGTGCGGAAATCCGGCTGGAGGTCGCGCCAAAGATCCGCCTCCAGGTCCGCGATATCGCCATGACCGCTCTTCTGCAGCGTCGCGTCGATCAATTCGCGCGGCGACATCGTAAAGCCGGGATGCACAGCGTTAAGCCGGCGGCCGAGGCCCTGCAAAACCTCGTGGTTCGAACGGCACTCGCCGGGCGGATCGATCAGCTTGGCGCCGACCGAAATATGCTGATGGCCGCCACCGTAATAAAGATCGTCGTGCTCCATGAACATGGTCGCCGGCAGCACGATGTCGGCCATGACAGCCGTCTCGGTCATGAACTGCTCATGCACCACCATGAACAAGTCTTCGCGCGCAAACCCCTTGTGCACCAGCGCCTGCTCCGGCGCGACCGTCATCGGATTGGTGTTCTGGATCAGCATCGCCTTGACCGGCGGCCCGCCCTTCAGAGCTTCCGCATCTCCGGTCAGGATGCGACCGATTTGCGACTGGTCGAGCCAGCGGGTGTTGCGGTCGAGCGCGTCGTGGCCCTCGATGATGGATTCGTCGAACTTCCAGATCGCAAAATTGTTGAAGAACGCACCACCGCCCTCATGTTGCCAAGCGCCGGTTACCGCCGGAATACACAGCGCTGCATGCATCTGCGCCGCACCATTACGGCTCCGCGTGAAGCCATAGCCGAGACGAAAGAACGAACGCTTGGTCTGACCGACCAGCCGGGCAAACGCCTCGATCTCCTCGACCGGCACGCCCGAGATCGCCGAGGCCCACTCCGGCGTACGGCTCGCAAGGTGTGCTTCCAGTTCATTCGGGCAATCGGTGTAGCGATCCATATATTCGCGATCGGCGTAACCTTCGCGGAACAACACGTGCATGACGCCGCAGGCGAACGCGCCGTCAGTGCCGGGCTTAAGCAGGATATTGATATCGGCCTGCTTCATGGTGTCGTTGTTGTAAACATCGATCGCCGCGATCTTGGCGCCGCGCTCCTTGCGGGCACGCATCGCATGCGTCATCACGTTGACCTGGGTGTTCACGGGGTTGGTGCCCCAGATCACGACAAGGTCGGACACGCCCATCTCTCGCGGATCGACGCCGGCGATCTTGCCGGTGCCTATGGCAAATCCGATACGGGCGACGTTGGCGCAAATCGTCGAGTAGAAACGGGAGTATTTCTTCACATTGGCAAGACGGTTGATGCCGTCGCGCATCACCAGGCCCATGGTGCCGGCATAATAATACGGCCAGACCGATTGTGCACCGAACTCCTTCTCGGCCTGATCGAAACGCGCGGTGATTTCATCCAGTGCGTCATCCCACGAGATCCGCGCGAACTGACCGGAGCCCTTGGGTCCGGTGCGGCGCATCGGATGCAACAACCGGTCGGGATGATGAATGCGCTCGGCATAGCGGGCGACCTTGGCGCAGACGACGCCGGCGGTGTAGGTCTGCTGCTTGGAACCACGCACCCGGCCGATACTGCGGCCGTCGATCACCTCGATATCGAGCGCGCAGGCCGATGGGCAATCATGTGGGCAGGTGCAGTGGCGGATGTCGACCTTGGCATGCTGGTTCATGCGCCGATAGGTAACATCAAAATTCGCCGTCGCCGAGTAGCTTTATCGGCGGGCACACCGGCGAAAACGGCAGCCAAGCCATGCATTAGACGCCGAGATAGACCATCGCCGCGACGTCACTGCGCAGATATTACTGCGCGGGACAGGCCGCGCCGGTCTTCACCCAGGCCTCGACCAGCGCGCCGGCCTGCTTTTGCGTACCGGGCGCGGGGCTGCGGCCAACGCCCGGGGCCCAGGCCCAGCCGACCAGCGTATCTTCGCCGATGTGATGGATCAGCTCCTCGGGCTTGCGACCGCCGTTGCGCGCGGGATCCTTGAGCTGCGTGCAAATTTCGGCAACCGTCTTGCCCTCCCATGCCATCTCGCGCGGCGCGAGATGCCATTCCGGATGGCCCGGCATGCGACCGGGTTCGAAGTTCGCATTCTGATGGCAGATCGAGCAGCGCATCGCCGGAAGACCGTGGCCGTCGGCACCGCGGGCGACTGGTGGCTGATGCAGCCGGCTCTCATCGCCTTGCCGCGGACGGTCGGTGGCCGGATGGCAATTGGTGCAGCGCGGATGGGTCAGCACCTTGCCGAGTTCGGTGAACATCGCCGCCGAACGCGCGTCCGTATCAGAAATTGATGCAAAGCTCTCAGGACTAGCAAGGTTCCGGGGTGCAGTTTCGGAAACCGCGTAGCCCGCAAGCATGCTCGTCGCCACGGTAGCGATCGAGACGAGAAGCTGAAACCGCAGTTTCGATTTCATGTCGCCTGGTCCTTGCGCCCGGTCATTGCTTCGCCACGAGATAGCGCTTGGAATCCGCGAGGATCACGTCACGTACAGCCTCATGATATTTGACATAGCCGGTGCAGCGGCAGATGTGTCCGTCGAGCGCTTCGGCGATGGTTTTTTCGAGTTCCGCGCGTGCCACAGGCGCCTTCGCCAGACGCTCCAGCAACACCTGGCCCTCGTTCAGGAAACCAGCGGTGCAATAGCCGCACTGGAATGCGAAGTGCTCGATAAACGCCTTCTGCAGCGTCGTAAGCTCACCGTTCTTGGCATGTCCCTCGACCGTGCGGATGAACTTGCCGTCGAAACTCACCGCAGAGACGACGCAGGTCGGACTGGTGAAGCTTGTCCCATCGGGGTTGTCGATGATGACGGCGCAGCTCAGGCACTGCGCGGCACCGCAGCCGAACTTGGTGCCGGTCATGCCGAGATACTCGCGCAGGAAATCGTTCATCGAAAGATCGTCGCGAACATCCGTCGGTCCGTGCGCGCGGCCATTGATCGTGATGCTCAATTTGGTCACGCGAGCACTCCCTTGAGCAGGCTGGTGGTCACCGGCAGGGACTGGAAGCGGCGGCCGGTGGCGTCGAAGATGGCGTTCAGGATCGCCGGCACGACCGGAACCATCACGACTTCCGCCATGCCCTTCGGCGGCTCGTCCGGCGTCAGCGGCGGCAACATCTCGGTTTCGAGGTCATGCAGCGGCAAATCCGATCCGCGCGCCACAAGATACTGCCCGAGATTCCACTGGCCGTTGCCGGGACCGCCCTCGTAGGGCGGCAGGTTCTCCAGCAGGGCATAGCCGACGCCCATCGCAAAGCCGCCTTGCGCCTGGCCCAGCACCACTTCGGGCACCAATGCGCGGCCGCATTCAAATACGTTGTAGGCCTTGGCGATACGCAGCACACCGGTCGCGCGCTCGATCTCGACGTGGACCAGCGTTCCACACATCGAGGTGTAGGTGTTGCCGCTCTGGTTGTTGACGGCCGGCGGGAATCTGACGCTGACCCGATCGATCCGGGCGAACTTGCCGTTACCCTTCCGCACCGCCAGCGCATCGATCTCGGCGCGATATTGTTCGCCGTTGAACGGAAACCGCGCACGCGACCACTCCCAGCGGGAGAAGCTGTGCGCCATGGCGCCGGTCACCAGATTGCGTGCATGCGCCTTCGCGGCCAGTGCCGGCAAAGGCAGCGCCGCAAGACCGGACATAACAAGCTGTCCGTCTTTCCATTGCGCCTTCGCCCAATCCTTTGCGCGCGGGTCGCTCGGAGCGATGTTCCACAACTCAAGCGCCGCCGGCCACAGGCCATACCGGAAGATGACCCGCGCCGCCTCGGCCGCCGAATGGGTTCCCACATGCGCGCCGACCGAGGCGCTGGTCGCCGTACTGATCGCGGGCACCCAGCGCGGGTCTTTCTCTGCCCGATCCTGCGTCTTCTGATCCATCGTGTAGGGATCGCCCGACGTGACCAGCCCGAGGACATCATAGCTATCGACGCGTGCCACCGAAACTTCGTCGGCGACGATGCCGAGATGGATCGCGACCCGGTTGGCCAGCGCGGTGCCGATACCATTTCCCATCTCGACATGGTCGCAATAGATCGTAATCCGGCCTTCGGGCGAGAGTTCGACACGCCCCAGCGAACAATCGGCGCCGGCGCCGTAGTCCTTGGTCACGCAGGCGAGCCCGGTGCCAACGAGGGTGCCAGGCCGCGCAGCCGCTTTCTGCTGCGCGCGCTGCTGCCAGATCGGATGCTTCTCGAGCTTGTCGAGCATTTCCGTGGTGCGGACCGAGACGCTGTAGCGATTGCCGCACATGGTCCGGCCGTCGGGCTTGAGCGCGTTGCGGCGTCGGAATTCAATCGGATCGAGCGGCAAGGCAGCTGCGACTTCGTCGATCAGCACTTCCAGCGCGGTCATACTCTGCAGCGTGCCGTAACCGCGCATCGACCCGGCCGTGACGCCGCGGGAATGCACCACAACGGTGGTCACATCGACTTTGGGAATGTCATAGATGCCGATCGCCGCAGTCGCGGCAACGGTTGCCACGTTGACAGAAAAGTTGGCAAGGCCCCCGCCATCGAGCACATGGTCGGCGGCGAAGGCCGTGATCTTGCCGGTGGTGCGGTCAACCCCGATCCGGGATCGCATCTTGAAGGCATGGCGTTTAATGCCGGCCTGAAACTGCTGATGGCGGTCATGCGCCAGCCGGACCGGACGGCCGGGAAAGAACATCGCCGCCAGCGCCACATAGAGGACGAACGGGGTGTGGTCGCGGCCGCCGAACCCGCCGCCGACATAGGTGAACTGGGCATTGATGCGTGCCGGCTTGAATGGAGCGCTCGCCTTGCCGAGCATATGCTCAATCGATTCAGCCGCCTCATAGGGAGACTGCACACCAAGGACCAGTTCCAGGCTTTCGCTTTTGTTGTTGTACCAGGCGATGCCGGCTTCCGGCTCGAGAAACATCGGATCGACGGATTGGGTTTCGAACTCGCGATCCAGCATCAGCAGATTGGAATTTTTCGCTGCGAGCTCGCTTCGAATTTGTTCGCCATAGACCGCGGCCTTGGAGTAAGGCGCCGGCGTGTCCTTTGCGAGCGGCGACCACACCGGGAGTGGCGATATCTGGGAGCGTCCCGGGCTGACCCAGCCCGCCTGGATCGGTGAATAGACATCGGGCGCATCGGGCGTTGCGCCGGCCACCCGCGTGAAGCGATAGGCACCGTAGCTTGGTATCGCGACCGGGCCGGTCTCTTCGCCGAACTTGACGAAGGTCCCGTCTCGCAACGCCAGCCGCGCCCGGTCGAAGGCGTCGAACGTCTCGAAGATCAACAGCGCGACCGGCTGCCCCATGTAGATCGGCGTCTTGCCGACCGGACAGAACAGGTCGCCGGTGTAGAATGCTGGAACGCGCGTGCCGATCTTGTCGAGGTCATCAGCGGTCACGACCACCGACGGCTTGAGCGCACCGCTCAGCCGCGCGAGATCCATTCCGACATAGACATGCGTGGCATCTGGCGCGCGAACCAGAATCGCGTGCGAGGTCGTTTGCGGCCAGCCCGGCAGGTCGGACGCGCGGAAATCAGACGCGTAGAGTTTCGCGCCGGTAACCTTGGCGACACCGTCAATACGGCCAGCACCGTTGGCCGCGGGGTTCCAACTCTCGCGTCCCGGGAGAGAGGCACGTGGGGGCAACCCGGCCGCTTCCGCCGACCCCCGCCGCGACAGGCTGAGGGCGATGCCGCTCGCCGACACCCATTTCACAAATTCGCGCCGCGAAGGCCGCATGTTCCTACCTGTCGGTCAACACTATCGGAACTACTTCAGATCGGCGATCGACGCGGGGCCCGGCCCTGTTGTCACCAATGTCGGCCATTGCTTCGAGCCGAACGGAACGACAGGCGGCAGGAACGGCGTCATGCCGCGCTTGCCGGTTTCCGCAACGATCGCGACACGCGCGTCACCCCCCATCAGCTCGTAGTCCATCAGATGATAGTTGCCAAAGAACAGCGAGCCGACCGAGCGATCCGCAATGATGCGGGTCAACGATTCCAACATATCCGCTGGTGTCGTCGTGAACGAAACCGTCTCGATCAGCAGCAAGCGGCTGTTGATCGCGTCAGGACCGAAGAATTGCGCCAGGATGCTGAACAACACGTTGTTCTGGCGCGCCACATAGATCGTGTTGCTCGCGGCATAGGTCTTGTCCCAGTCGGCGCCAAGTTGCTTTTTCCAGTCCGCCAACACCGTCATCCAGTGCCCGACTTGTGTCTGCGCCGCCCAAGCCACGTTCTTCGCCAGATATGGCGCCTGCTTCTTGCCGAAGGCTTCGAGCGCGGCGAACGGCACGACGCCCTTGGCGACGCACTCGTCCATGAACGCGAGGTTGTTCTGCAGGATGGTCCGATTATTGTCGCGCCAACCGGGTTCCATCGGCGTAGCATCGAGACCATCGAGCGCCGATTGCATGCGGCTGCGATAGGCCAGCATCGCCCCGCGCCAGGATTTGTCATTGGGATTGTCGACATAGGGGCCGACGACCTGGGCCAGGGCCATCGTGCTGTGGCCGACCGATTTCAGCAGTTGATAGACGATCGGCACCTGCGGCGCATCCATTGGCGGCATCCCCGGCCGGTACAGGATCATCCGACCGCCGGCGCCCGAGAACAGGGCGAGAATCACCGGATGCTTGTCCAGGATGTTCTTCTGGAAGATCTTTGCTGCATTGCCATAAAGCTCGAACATGCCGGTGTTGAGCGCCAGCATATCCCTGGTCGCGATATCCGAAGCGGTTGCAGCTGATGTACCCGAGATCGGCGCCATATAGGCCGGAAGGGTCTGGGCATTGGTGACGGCGCTACTGCTGGCGAACAGAAGGGTAGCAACAGCCATGCAGGAGAAGAACTTCATGTCACATTCCTCGCGACGGGGTGTCCTGGATCAGCAATCAGTTTCCCACTTTCAATGATTCTGTTTGCGTTGGCCACGGCCAGCCTCGCGTCGATGATGCAGATGGTTGCGGCCTGATTGATGCAATACGTCAAATAGGACGAGGGCGTTGCTGGAAAGGGGCTGGGTGGGTCAACAAGCCAGCAGCGCGACGAATGTCGCATCTGAAGGTACTGGCGATCACCGCGCGGATCGCTAGACTTCCGCTGAAGCCAGATTGGGCCGGCAACAGGCCAAGCAGAACAAGGTCGGGTTCGGGAGGTTGAAATGATGCGCTTGAGATGGGCGCTTGCGCTGGCGGCAACGCTTGTCGCGGCACAGGCCGTTCTTGGGACAACAGGCCTGGCGCAGGACTATCCCTCAAGGCCAGTTCGGGTGATCGTCCCGTTCGGCGCCGGTGGCCCTGCCGACGTCACCGCCCGCCAGATCGGCAGCATCCTGCAGGAAAGCTTCGGCCAACCCTTCGTCATCGAAAATCGCACCGGCGCCGGCGGCGTCATCGGTACGCAGGAGGCCGCCAAGTCGCCACCCGACGGCTACACGCTGCTGATGATGTCGAACACCCAAACCGCCAATGAATCGCTGGTACCGCAGCGCAAGTATGAACTGATGCGTGATCTCGCGCCAATCGCACCGGTCAACTATTCCGACCTCGTGGTCGTGATACACCCTACGGTCCAGGCGAAGACGCTGCAGGAATTCATTGCGCTGGCCAAATCCCAGCCCGGCAAGCTGAATTATGCGTCGTCCGGCCAAGGCACGCCGTATCACATGGCCGGCGAGCTGTTCAAAACCATGGCCGGCGTCGATCTCGTGCATGTCCCCTACCGCAACAGTGGCGAGGCGCGTAGCGGCGTCATTGGCGGCCAGGTGCAGATGATGATCGACGCGGTTCCGACGATGGCGCCCAATGTCGCGGAGAATCAAGTACGCGCGCTGGCGACCACCGGCAAGACGCGCTCCACCGTGCTGCCCAACGTGCCGACGGCGATCGAGGCCGGCGTTGCCGGCTATGAGGCGACCATCTGGCTGGGATTGATGGCGCCGGCGGGAACGCCAAAGCCGGTCATCGACAAGATCAATGCCGCCGTGAACACCGCGGTGAAACGGCCGGATATCGTCAAGCTGTGGACCCAGCAGGGCGCGGTTCCCATGTCGATGACCCCGGAAGAGTTCGACAAATTCCTGCGCGGCGATATTGTGAAATGGGCGGAGGTCGTCAAGAAATTCGACAAGCCGCAATAAGAACCGCCAGCCAGGGTCTGCGCCCGATGCCAAGCGTGCGATTTCGTCTCAATGGCGTCGAGATTGACGTCCACGCCGATTCCGATCGGTCGCTGCTGGATATTTTGCGCGGGCAGATCGGCATGACCGGGCCGCATTTCGGCTGCGGCGCCGGTGAATGCGGCGCCTGCAACGTCATGATCGGCGATCGCGCCGTGGCGGCCTGCGATACGCCGCTGTGGTCGGTGGCGGACAAGGACATTACGACCATCGAGGGCTTGGGGACCCCTGAGCGACCGCATCCATTGCAACGCGCCTTCATCGCCGAGCAAGCGCTGCAATGCGGTTATTGCGTCGCCGGAATTCTCATGAGCGCGGCCGCGCTGCTGAAACGAAATCCCATGGCCGGCAGCCGAGAGGTGAAAGAAGCGCTCGACGGTAACCTTTGCCGTTGCGGCTCACATAACCGCATGGTGCGGGCGGTGCTGCGCGCAGCCGACGAGATGGCGGCGGAATGAACCAGCCAGCGCCCAGCCCATCCTCGCCCAAATTGCCGGTAAATCTCGCGGCAAACCCGAAACTGTCATCCTGGTTGAAATTTTTGCCGCAGGGACAGGTGACGGTCTCGCCGGGCAAGGTGGAGATCGGGCAAGGTATTGTAACGGCCCTGGCCCAGATCGCCGCCGACGAACTCGACATCGATATTTCCCGCGTGCAGATGGTCCGCGCGTCGACCGCTGTCAGCCCCAACGAGGGCGTGACTTCGGGCAGCCTCTCCGTGCAACAATCGGGACGCGCGATGCGGCATGCCTGCGCCGAAGTACGCCAGATCTTTCTTCAACTGGCATCGGAACGGCTGGGTGTGGACATCGCTTCGCTCGGTGTCGAGGACGGCACCATTTCAGGACCGGGCAATGTCACGACGAGCTATTGGGAGCTTGCGGAAGAAGTCTCGCTCGATCGCGACGCGGCGCCCGATGTGAAACCGAAACCGGCCACACGCCGCGTGCTCGCCGGAAACTCGGTGCAGCGCATCGACATCCCCGACAAGGTATTCGCGCGGACGCGCTTCATTCACGATTGGGCATTGCCGGAAATGCTGCACGGCCGCATCTTGCGGCCAGAGAAATCGCGCGCGAAGCTCACCGGGCTGAAAGACGGCAATGTCCGCGCGATGTCCGGCTTCGTCGCTGTCGTGCGCGATGGCAGTTTCGCGGGCGTCGTCTGCGAAACCGAGCATGGCGCGGAGGCAGCGCTGCAAGC
The DNA here is from genome assembly GCF_018131075.1 of Bradyrhizobium sp. JYMT SZCCT0428. Taxonomy (GTDB): domain Bacteria; phylum Pseudomonadota; class Alphaproteobacteria; order Rhizobiales; family Xanthobacteraceae; genus Bradyrhizobium. The sequence continues at coordinate 49,033 of NZ_JAFCLS010000017.1, forward strand.
CCTACGCAAGGGGGCGGTGTGGGCCGACGGCGAGCCCCTCCCCGATGAGAGCGATTTAGCTGCATTCCTGAAGGCCGCCCCCTCGGAAACAACGATCATCGACAAGCGAATAGCATCGTCGCCCGGTGCCAAGAAGCGGACCCTTCAACGGCAGTATACCCGCCCCTACATCGCCCACGCCTCGATCGCGCCCTCCTGCGCCATGGCGCAGTGGAACGGCGACCGCGTCCACGTCTGGACCCACAGCCAGGGCGTCTATCTCCTGCGCACCGATCTGGCGCTGGTTCTCAAATTGCCGGCCGAGAATATCATAGTCGAGCATATGGAGGGCGCCGGCTGCTATGGACACAATGCGGCCGACGACGTTGCGCTCGACGCGGTATTGCTCGCCAAAGCCACCGGCGGCCGGCCGGTGCGGGTGCAATGGTCGCGCGAAGCCGAGATGTCGGATGCGCCGTTTGGAGCGGCCATGGCGATCGAGATTGAGGCCGATCTCGACGCAGAGGGTGAAATCATCGACTGGCGCCATTCCATCTGGAGCAACGGCCATGTGGCGCGGCCCGGGCGCGCGGTGCAACCTGCATTGCTGGCGGGATTCGAGCTGGAAGACCCGTTTCCGCGGATGATCTCGACCAATCCACCGCAGGCCAATGGCGGTGGCGGCGATCGCAATGCCGTACCGCTCTATGACTTCCCATCCTGGCAGATCGAAAGCCATCGCCTGACGACGATGCCGATCCGCACCTCCGCGCTGCGGACGCTTGGCGCGCAGGGCAATGTATTCGCAATCGAATCCTTCCTCGATGAGATCGCCACGGAGCGCGACGAAGACCCGGTCGCATTCCGGCTGCGTCACTTGACGGACGAGCGGGCAAAGGACGTGATTCGCGCTGCTGCAGAGCGCGCCCGGTGGAAGCCGGAGAAGCAGCCCGGCATTGGCTACGGCATCGCCTTTGCCCGCTACAAGAACACCGGTGCCTATTGTGCTGCGGTCGCCGAGATCGAAAGCGCCGAGGATATCCGCGTCCGGAAGCTCACTCTGGCGGTCGATGTCGGCGAAGCCATCAATCCTGATGGCGTCATCAACCAGATCGAAGGCGGCGCGATCCAGGCCACGAGTTGGGTGTTGAAGGAACGCGTCAGATTCGACCGGCAACGCATCACCAGCACCAATTGGACGGAATATCCGATCCTTCGCTTCAGCGAGGTGCCGGAGGTCGAAGTCGAACTGATCCAGCGCCCGGAGATGGACCCGGTCGGTGCCGGCGAAGCTGCCCATGGCCCGGTCTCGGCGGCCATTGCCAACGCCGTGTTCGACGCGCTCGGCGTGCGCGTGCGCCATCTTCCAATTACACGCGAAAGTATCATCGCCGCCATGGGATCGACTTTATGAGCAGCCTGAACATCCTGAGCGGCGGCGCAGCACAGGGGCTGGTGGCGAGCCTGGCTCCGAAATTCAAGACGCAGACCGGTTTCGATATCGCGGGAGAGTTTGGCGCGGTTGGCGCCATGGCCGACAAATTGCGCAGCGGAATGCCGGCCGACATCGTCATTTTGACCGCAGCGATCGTGGCCAAGCTTGCTGGGGAGAAGCTGGTGGTCGCCTCGTCGATCGCGAATGTCGGCTTGGTAGAGACCGCCCTCGCCGTTCGCGCCGGCGATCCCCAGGTTACGGTCAAGGATACCGTCGGCTTACGCGAATGCCTGCTTGCATCGGATGCGATCTACGTGCCGGACATGGTCGCCTCGACCGCCGGCATTCACGTCGCGAAGGTTCTGGCGCAACTCGGCATCACCGATGAAGTCGCCGCGCGGCTCAAGATTTTTCCGAATGGCGCCACCGCCATGCGCGAAATGGCGGCCTCCGATGCACGACGTCCAATCGGCTGCACGCAATCGACTGAAATCATCAGCACCCAGGGCGTCATACTGTCCGGCGCCCTGCCACCCGGCTGCGAACTGGCAACCATGTACGCAGCTGGCATCGCCACCAAGGCTGCCCACGCGCCCCGAGCGCAGGAGCTGATCGACTTGTTGATCGGCGCAGGGCAACAAGAACAACGCGAGCGCGCAGGGTTCATAAGGTGACTCGTTACGGAAACCTCCCTCGAAGGACTCCACCGTGAAAATCATCGACCTGAGCCGAGAGCTCTATCACCGCACCCCGAGCTATCCAGGCCATCCACCTGTCATCCACGGCGTCTGGAAGACCCACGAAGAATCCCTTGCCGAGTCCGGTAACGTGCACGGACTTGCATCGATGTTCATCTCAATGGTCGATCACGCCGGCACCCACATCGATGCGCCCCGGCATTTCGGCAAGAGCGGCATATCGATCGACCAGTATCCTCTGGAGAAATGCATTGTGCCGGGTATCTGCCTCGACCTGCGCCACATTCTGCCGCGCGCCGAGATTACGCCCTCCGATCTCGAAGTGGCGGTGAAGAAGGCCGACCTGCCGGTCCCGAAAGGCGGCACCGTACTGCTCTGCACCGGTCACCACGAACGCACGTTCCCGCGCAAGGAATATTCGAACGATAATCCCGGCGTGAATGTCGCCGCAACTGAATGGCTGGCCAAGCAAGGCATCGTGCATTTCGGCATCGACTCGATGCGGCCAGGCCCCGAAGGCGACGTGAACGCGCTCGTTCACAAGGCCTGTCTCGACCTCGACATCACCCACATCGAGAGCTTGTGCAATCTGGAAGCGCTGCTCGGTAAAGGCCGGTTCACCTTCATCGGCCTGCCGATGAAGTGGCGCGGGGGCACCGCCTCCCCGATCCGCGCTGTGGCCGTGTTCGACCTGTGAGAATAATCTCGCGAAACGCGCCGGAGAATTAGCCGGCCGCACGCCGCTATTCGTCTTCGTCACCAGATCCGGCTTCGGCCAAATCCTGCAGCGGCTCGGCCTTCAGTACAACGATCGCACCGTGCTCTAGCCGTACCCAGTCGCGCGCCGCCCAGGCCCGCAACTGCTTATTGATGCTTTCTCGCGTCATACCGACCATCTCGCTGATTTCCTGCTGGGTAATCGCAATGGTTCGGCCCTGCGGTTCAAGCTTGTGTTTCTCGGTCAAGCGGAGCAGCGCGCTGGCCAGTCTGCCCGGCAGGTTCTGAAGGATGACCTGTTCGACCTGATCGCTGGTCCAGCGGATCCGCGTACACAACAATTCAATGAACTTCATCGCAAGGCCGGGCTGGCTGCGTACGAAGGGTATGAATTCGCGACGGTCGATCGTGAAGAGCTCGCAGGCGGTGTTCGCGGTCGCGTCTGCGGAGCGGGCAGATCCGTCAAGCAGCGCGATTTCGCCAAAAATCTCGCCCGCCCCGATCAGATTCAGGATTGCATTGCGGCCATCGGGCGACGAAATACTGATCTTCACCGTGCCGGAGATCACCGCGAACAGGCTGTTGCCGGGATCGCCCTTGGCGAAGATCGTCGCTCCCCGCTTCAGCGTGATGTGTTTGGCGTAACGGCAGAGTTGGTCGAAGGCTTCGGGCTCAAGGTCGGCAAAATAGGGATGCTTGCGCAAAACCGACAGTTTGCTGCTTGAAAATCCCTGAGCTTCACCCGTCCTTTGTTGAGGCACGCCAGTCAAACTCCAGAAACTGTTCGGGATGTAGCTCTTCCGTAATCAACGCCGGTTGGCATTTCAACCGGAAAGCATCCTACTGCGTCGATTTAGCGGCCGAAACGCAAAGGCAGCCCGGGCATTAACGCTCCGATAACCCTGGAACCCGCCATCGGATGGTACGGACATCCAGCTATCCCGTCACGCGGAAATAGCCGGACGCCGTTGAGGCACCAATTTCGGGCCTGTAACAGACCTCGGCGGCGCAACGCCGCTCCGACCGCTTCGCTCCGGCTTATTCGTTCGCGATACCCATTTCCTTGATCACGCGCGCGTATTTGGCAAGCTGATCACGCGTCATGACACGCAATTCTTCCGACGAACTGCCGCGCACCGCAAATCCCAGTTCCTCCAGCTTACGGCGTACTTCGGGATCACCGACCGCCTTCAGGGCCTCGGCGTTCAACCGAGCGATGATCGCCTTCGGCGTGCTGGCAGGAGCAAGAATCGCAAACCATGAGTTGAAGAAGAATCCGGGCAAGCCGGATTCAGAGACGGTCGGCACGTCGGGGAATTGCGCCAATCTTTTCTCGGTAGTCACTCCGATCAGTTTGAGTTGGCCACCGCGCACCAGGGCAGCAACTGTACCGAGCCCCTGGAAGCCGACTGGAATCTGGCCTGCGGCGACATCGGTTGCAGCTTGCGTTGCGCCCTTATAGGGCACGTGGGTCAGCGATATGCCGGCCGCGGATGCGAACATCGCCATGGCCAAATGCTGCGGGCTGCCCGGGCCACCCGAGCCATAATCGATCTTGCCAGGCGCTGCTTTCGCGGCTGAGATCAGATCCGCCGCGCTCTTGAAGCTGGCCCGATTGCTGGCGACCAGCCCCCACTCCACGGTTGCAACCAGCGATACCGGTTCGAAATCCTTCAATATGTCCCAGCGCATCTTGGACTGCAGGTTAGGTACCATGGTCATGATGCTGTCGTTGAAGCCCCCGATCGTGTAGCCGTCCGGTTCAGCCCGCGCGACCTGCTCGGCTCCGATCATCCCTGAGGCGCCAGGCTGGTTCAGGATCACGAATTGCTGGCCCATGTTGTCGGCCATCTTTTGCGTGACGATCCGCGCCGCAACATCGACTGCACTCGCTGCAGCCAGCGGCACAATCATCTTGATAGGCCGGTCCGGATAGGATGTCTGTGCGATTGCATCGGAGCTCAGGAGCAGCGCGAGCGCCGGAATCAATGAATGGAGCAGGCGCATTTCATGATTCTCCGCAGGCGGTCAGCATGGGGTGTGAGTCCACTCCGTTCCGGAGAATGATTGCTCCTCCACAACCAGCTTGGCAATGTGTGTCAACAACGAAATGATGGATAAACCGGCAGGGAAGAAGGCTGGCCGGGCAGCGAGGAGGGTATCGAGGTCGGAGTGACAGTTTTCGAAAACGCTGCCGGAAATGGGCCGAGGAGCCTGCTACAGCAATTTTCCATTCGGCCCGAAAAATGGGTGAGGGCCATCAAACGTCCCAATCGGCACCTGATGGGTGACGATGCTGCCGAAGTCCTCGCCCGGAAACCAAGTGTGGAGGTGGAAGGCCGGCGGCTCCACCTTGAACGAGGGCTCGCGGAGTTCAGCAAGGTCAAGATCGACCGCATGGTTCGGCGCCGGGCAGATCGTGGTCGGCACGCCCGCGAACATCGTCAGTGCCGCACGATGGACATGACCGGTAGCGATGAGTTGCACGCGCGGATGACGCCGAACGATGGGGGCGAGTTCGCTGGCGTTGAGGAGATTCTGGCGATCCATGTGCCAGATTCCGGCCTTGAACGGCGGGTGATGCAGGAACAGCAGCGCCGGCCGATCGGGCGAGACAGCCAGTGTCGCGTCAAGCCAGCGCAGCGTGGGCTCTTCGAGTTCGCCATGCGGCTTCTGGTGTACGCTTGAGTCCAGCAGCAGCAGATCCAGCCCTCCGACCTCAATCTTCTGATTGAGCGGCCCTGACGCCAAGGCATACCGGGCGGAAGGAAACGCAGCGCGCATCAGTTCGCGCGAATCGTGATTGCCGGGAATGCCGGCAAACGGGAGCTTCAGGGGTGTCAACAGCCGCGCGAGATACTGATATTCCTCAGCGGTCGGCGTATCCGCGAGATCCCCCGATATGACCACAAAATCAGGTGCCGGCTGAAATTCGTTCAACGCTACTACGCAACGTTCAAGGGCCCTGGCGGTATCGACGCGGCCATAGGCGAGCGAGCCCGGCGGCTTGATATGCAGATCGGAAATTTGAGCGATACGAACCGGTTTTGGCGACATTGGCGCTCTCAACTTTCGGATGGCAGCAAACGAACGGCTTCCGGCGAAATCAACAGCCCTACCCGCTCGCCGGCCTTGGCTTGAACCGTGTTGGGAGCATCGACGGTAATCAGCTTGCTCGATGCGCCGCTGACAACCAGACGTTGCCGGTCGCCGATAAAACTGACGCTGTCGATGACGCCGGAAAGCGGAGCACTCCCCGTCTCCACTACGCGGATCGTTTCGGGACGAATCATGGCGACCGCGGTCGGAAAATTTGCGTCGTTCCCGATCGCCTGACGCCCACCCGGTAAAACGAGATAACCGTTCTCGATCGGGGATTCGATAATATTAGCGGCACCTATGAATTCCGCCACGAAGCGACTTTGCGGCGTGAAGTAGATCTGGCGCGGCGTACCGATCTGGGCAATCGTTCCCTTCTGCATGACAACAACACGATCGCCGAGTTCCATCGCTTCGGCCTGGTCATGCGTCACGTAGATCGTGGTGATGCCAAGCGCGCGCAGCAGGCGGTTGAGTTCGCCGCGTAGCCGGTCGCGCAGCGCCGCATCGAGCGCCGTCAAGGGTTCATCAAGCAGCAGGATACCCGGCCGGATTGCAACTGCACGCGCCAGTGCCACGCGTTGGCGCTGTCCTCCCGAAAGCTGGTCGATGCGGCGATTCTCCAGCCCGGCAATATTGGTCAGCGCGACCAGTTCGGCGACACGCGCCGCACGCTCCTTGGCGGGTACACCGCGGATTTTCAGGCCGTAGCCGATATTGTCAGCTACGCTCATGTTGGGAAACAGCGCGTAGGACTGGAACACCATGCCAACGTTGCGCCGTTCGATCGGCACCGATGTCATATCCTTGCCGTCGAACAATACCTTGCCGCCGGGATCAGGCAATTCGAGGCCCGCGATGATGCGGAGCATCGTGGTCTTGCCGCAGCCGGACGGACCTAGCAACACCAGCGTCTCGCCGCGGGCGATATCGAGCGTCGCGGGCTCCAGCGCGCGCGTTCCATCGATAAACGTCTTGCCGCAGGCCTCAATACGCATCGAGGCGCCATGTCCGGCTGACGCGTTCATCTCTTCTGTTCCTTCTCGGCAAAAAATTGCATGGCCACCAGCAGCGGGATGATCATTACGAAGAATATCAACGTATAGGCCGACGCCACCTCGAGCCGCATCGAGGCGTAGCTGTCCGCAAGCCCGATGGGCAGCGTCTTGGTCAGGGGCGTATGAAGCATCCAGGTCAGGTTGAATTCGCCAAGCGAAAGCGTCACCACCATCAGGCTGCCGGCAAGTATCCCCGGCACGGCATTCGGCACGATCACGTCGCGGAAACGCCGCCATGGTGATGCGCCGAGCGACGCCGCACCTTCGTCGAGCGTCTTGATATCGACCGTTGCAAATACCGCCATCACCGATCGCACCATAAAGGGCATGGTGAAAATGACATGCCCCACCAGGATGAAGAGCCAGGAACGGCGGAAATCGCTGAAGCCCTGGTAGGTAAGCAGCAATGCCAGGGCGATTGCCAGACCTGGTATCGCCAGCGGCAGCGTGATGATCTCCTCGACGATGCGCGACAGCCTCCCTCCCCGAACGTACAAGGCGTAGGCTGCGGGAACACCTATGGCCAGCGTCACTGCGAGGGTTGCAAAGGCGATCACGAATGAAAGCAGGATAGTGCCGGCATAGAGCTGCCAGACCTGGACAACCCATTGCAGGGTTACGCCGGACTGGATACCGCGAAAATAGTTCACGGTAACGCCCGCGGAAATCGACAGGATTGCGGGCACCACCAGGAATGCGGCCACGATCAACGTAAAAATTAGCTGGCCGGTGAAGATTAGACGGTCACGCATGGCTCATCCAGCCGCCGCAACTGCGCTGCCGCTGAAGGAGCGGGCGAGCGCCAGAATGAACCAGGTAATGATGCCGAGCCCGACCGACAGCGCGGCCGAGGTCGAAAAATTCGCAGCCAGCGTGAACTCGGTATAGATCAGCATCGGCAACACATCGATGTTGGTCGCCAGTGTAAACGCCGTACCAAACGCCCCCATCGCCGTCGCAAAGGCAATCGCACCGGAAGCGACGAAGGCCGGCGCCAACGCCGGCAACACGACATCGCGCTGCACCGCCCATGGACTCGCGCCCAGCGAACGGGCGGCCTCCTCAAGTCCGACGTCGAGCTTCTGCACCGCGGCCATGATGGTGAGAATGACGCGCGGGATCGAGAAATAGAGGTAGCCGAGGAACAGCCCGTAGATCGAATAGGCGAAGACCAGCTTCTCGCCAAGCATGCGGTTGGAAACATCACCGATCAGCCCCTGCCGCCCGGCGAGCAGGATGATCAGGAAGCCGATAACCACGCCGGGAAACGCCAGCGGAAAGGTCAGCATCGCAATCAGTACGGCGCGGCCGGGAAAGCGATGTCGCTGCAGGAACATTCCTGCAATCGTCGCCACGATCAGCGTCACAATGGTGGTCGCGGCTGCCAGCGCCACCGTATTGATCAAGGTCGCGCGGTAACGCGGCTCGGTCAGGATCGCCAGATAGCCCGCGACGCCTTGCGGACCTTCCGCCCCGGTCACGACCAGCCGCGCCATCGGAAGCAGGAAAAACGCCGCCGTCACCACCGCAAGCGGCAACAGGCACAACCAGACAAAGGATCTATGCGACATCCGCAGAAGGCGCCCCGGAGCTTCAGTTCTGACGAATCAGAACCGAAGCTCTACTTTATCGACGCGTTTTCTTCACGCGAACCGGTACCCACTTCGCTCGAAAACGCTCTAACCGGACGCCATATTGCCTCAGCGAACCTCGGCGAGATAGCGGTCGACGAAGCCTTTTTGCATGTTTTCCATCTGACCCCAGTCGACATTTTTCGCGCGCGCGTAGTCGCTGTCGGGCAGGAACTTCTTCTTCACGGCCTCAGGCAGTTCGATCGGCCGCGCGGGACGCAGATAGGCGTTGGTCCAAATCGCCTGCCCCTTGTCGGACAGAAGATAGTCGAGAACCTTTTTCGCCTTGTCCTTGTGCGCCGCGTTCTTGACGAGGCCAACGACGTAAGGAAACACCACAGAACCTTCGCAAGGGATCACAAACTCGAAATTGCCTTTCTCCGAGTATTTCGCGCGATAGGCATTGAAATCGTAATCCAGCAGGATCGGCATCTCGCCCGAAACCACACGGGCATAGGAAGTCTGCTTGGGGACGATCGGGTCATTCTTCTTCAGGTCCTTGAAGAAGCTGATTGCGGGATCAAAATTGGCCGCCGAGCCGCCGAGCGCCAAGTTGATCGCGACTGCACCGACATACCCGACTGCGGCCGAAGACGGATCGAGATAGCCGACCATACCCTTATAGTCGGACTTCAGGAGGTCCTTCCAGCAGGCCGGCACCGGCTTGCCACCGAGCGCATCCTTGTTCACGAACAGGCCAAGCGTGCCCGAATGAATCGTCGTCCAGAAGCCATCAGCATCCTTCAGGCCGGCTGGGACCTGATCCCAGTTGACGGGCTTATAAGGTTCGAGGGCATCCTGCGCCTTGGCCTTCATGCCGAAGGTGACGCCGAAATAGCCGATATCGCCGACAGGGTTGCTCTTCTCGGCCAGTATCTGGGCCAACGCCTGACCGGAATTCTTGTTGTCGTGAGGAATATCGTAATTGAGGTCCGCCTTGATCGCCTTGAGCATCGAGGCCCAATCCGCCCATTCCGGGGGACAATTGTAGCAGATGACGTCGGCCGCTTTTGCGGATTGCCCGGGCGCGACTAGCGATAGCGCCAGCAAGGCAAGAACAAAGCGGACGGTCTTCATGGAAAACTCCAATTTTGCGAGGCAGTGAAAGGATTTCAGCACCAACCGGGGACCAAGTACAGGCCGCGTATGAAGGATTTGCGACAAACCATTTTGCTATGCAGCAAACGGTGCCGCGTCGCTTCCAGCATCCGGCAATTTCGCCCAACTGCGATTTCCGCTAGGCTCGCGCGTGAGAGGATCCGCTGCATGTATCAGCCGGCCGGCGTCAGAACTTCGTCCAAACTGCTCATCCCTGATCGCATGAAAGCGTGGGTACTGGGCGACCCGGACCATCTCTCGTTGTGCGAGAAGCCGGTGCCCATTCCCGCACGCGCGGAGGTTTTGGTCCGGATCGATGCAGTTGCGATCTGCGCGACCGACCTTGAAATCATTCATACAGGCTCGCCGGCGAGCATTCAGGGCGGCCTGCCCTTCAATAAGGATTTTACGCCGGGCCACGAATATATGGGTACCGTCGCAGCTCTCGGGCCTGACGTCGATGAGTTCGAAATTGGGGAGCGCGTTAGCGTGGAGATCCACGCGGGTTGTGGCCAGTGCAAGCGCTGCCGGCAAGGCATGTACACCTCATGCCTGAATTACGGCAAGCCCGAGAAGGGCCATCGCGCCAACGGATTCACTACCGATGGCGGTTTTGCGGAATATGCCGTCAACCACATCAATACGCTGGCGCGGGTGCCCGACACCATGAGCGATGCGGAGGCAACGCTGGTCGTCACTGCCGGCACCTCTATGTACGGCCTGACCGAACTGGGAGGGTTGGTGGCCGGCGAGAGCGTCGTTGTGATCGGTCCGGGGCCGATCGGGTTGCTCGCGGTGGCCGTTGCCAAGGCGCTCGGCGCCAGCCCGGTGATCCTGACCGGAACGCGCAACAGACGGCTCGCGATCGGCAAAGAGCTCGGCGCAGACCGCGTCGTCAATATCAACGACGAGGATCCGGTCCAGGTCGTCAGGCAACTTACCGGCGGCATTGGCGCCGACTACGTCGTCGAGTGCGCAGGAAGCGAATCGACGATCAATCAAGCCATTCACATGACCAATCGCGGTGGAAAACTTTGCCTTGCCGCGTTCCCACATGATCCCGTCACGATAGATCTCGCGCATCTCGTAAAGAACAACATCTATGCCTACGGCATTCGCGGCGAGGGCCGCAGCGCGACCCGCCGCGCCATGGCGCTGATGGCAGAAAAGCGCTTCGATGCGACGAAAATCCATACGCATACGTTTCCACTTGGCGATCTGCCAACAGCGCTAAGATACGCCCGTGAGCGTGTTGACGATGCCATCAAGGTGGTCGTTACCAATCCCAAAGCGAGATCGATCGCAAGCGCAGCAGCCGAGTGAACACTGGTTTAGCTCGTCGTCGTCAGATGCGACCCAGTGCGGTCAGGATAATTTGGGGCGTCAGCGGAATTTCCGTAATGATCGTCCCAAAAGGCCTGAGCGCGTCATTCACTGCATTGGTTACCGCGGCCGCCGCTCCCGCCGTTCCGGCTTCGCCGGCGCCTTTCGCGCCTAGTTCCGATTCCAGCGTTGGCGAGACCACATGGCCGACATCGATGTCCGGCATCTCGCCGGACATCGGCACCAGATAATCGGCCAGATTGGCGTTGGTGAGCTGGCCCCGTTCGTCATAAATGCATTTCTCGAACAGCGCGGCGCCGAGGCCCTGCACCACCCCACCCCTGATCTGCTCGTCGACCAATTGCGGATTGATGATCGTGCCGCAGTCCTCGACCACCCAGTGCTTCAACAATTTGACGAAGCCGGTGTCGGTATCGACCTCCAGCCATGAGGCCTGAACACCGTTGGTAAAGGCGAAGGGATATTCGCGCGGGACAAAATGCCGTGTCGCCATCAGCTCCGCCTGAATGCCCGGTGGCAGCGTATCGGGGCGGAAATAAACAATCCTCGCCAATTCACTCAATTCGATGCGCGGCGCGCCATCACTAACGTTCACAACGCTATTGCTGACGATGTCGAGATCGCCGGGTGACGATTGCAGGATGGCGGCGGCGACATCGAGGATGTTCTTGCGCAGCTCCTTGGTGGCCTGCAGTGCCGCCTCGCCACCGATGCCGGCGCCGCGCGAAGCCCATGTTCCGCCGCCATAGGGCGTATTGTCGGTGTCACCCAGAATGACGCGCACACGGTCCATCGAGACACCGAGCACGCTGCCGACGATCTGGGCGGTGAGCGATTCCGATCCCTGCCCCTGCTCGGTGATGCTGGTTTGGCAGACCACGGCTCCCTGGGCATCGAGCCGCACCGCCACGCCATCCTGCGACGATATCTTGGCGCCGCCGACGCCATAGAATGCTGCGCTGGGATTGGTGACTTCGATAAAGCTGGCTATGCCGATGCCGCAATGAATGTTTCTGGCCCGCAACATTGCCTGTTCCGCGCGCAGCGCGTCATAATCCATCATCTTGATAAGTTTCGCCAACGCGGCATGATGCGACAATTGCTCGAAACGCAAACCCGAAGGCGAAGCACAGGGGTAAGCGTCGTCGGCAATCAGATTGCGGCGGCGAATTTCGACGGGATCCATGCCGATCTTCATCGCCGCCAGATCGACCAGACCCTCAGTTACCGAACAGGCGATCGGATGCCCGACCGCGCGATACTGACACATGACGTTCTTGTTCTGGAACACGACGCGGGCCCGGGCGCGGTAGTTCTTGGTCACATAGGGCCCACCGACCAGGTTGACGACCTGATTGGCCTCGATGGCGCTGGTTCGCGGATACATTGAATACGGCCCGATACCCGTGAGATCGTCGATCTCGAACGCCGTAATGGTGCCATCACATTTGACGCCGATCTTTCCCTTGCAGCGATGGTCGCGCGCATGGATATCGGTGTTAAAACTCTCGACCCGGTCGGCGACGAATTTGACCGGTCGCCGCAGCAGTTTCGACAGTGCGTAAGTCGCCATTTCGTCGGCGTAGATGTGGACCTTGATACCGAAGGAGCCTCCGACGTCCTTGCAGACCACGCGGACCTGGGACTCCTGAAGACCGAGATGCAGCGCCGCAATATTCTGCACCATATGCGGGGCCTGCGTGCCCTGATAGATCGTCAGCCGCGCCTCGGCTGCGTTCCAATCGGCAACTACCGAACGCGGCTCCAGCGTCACGCCGGTGTGCCGCCCAAAAATGAATTCTGCTTCCACCACCTCGTCAGAGGCAGCAAGGACCGCGTCGACGGTGCCTGCATCATGATTACGCTCGAAGGCCAGATTGTCGCCGAGTGCGGGATGGATCACGGACGTTGTGGGATCGAGCGCGGTTTGCATGTCCGTCACAGCGTCGAGCTCTTCATAGGCGACGGAGATATGTTCTGCCGCGTCCTCGGCAGCGGCGCGGCTAGTTGCGATGATTGCCGCGACGGCTTCGCCCTGCCAGCACACCCGATCAACCGCGATCGCGCTTTGCGGCGCAGATTTGAGCCCCTTCAAGTGCGAAAGCACCCCAACCCACGGCGTGATGACCGCAGCAATTTCCTGGCCGGTGACGACGGCAATTATACCCGGCATGCGCTTTGCCGCTGCCGCATCGATACCAGTGATTTTTGCATGCGCGTGCGGCGACCGCAGGAACACGACATGCGCCATGCGCGGCAGTTCGATGTCGCTGACATATAACCCGCGTCCCTGCATCAGGCGGTCGAGGTTTGGCCGCGGCACGGTCTTGCCGATATAGGAGTTCGGCCGATCGAGCACCGAAAACGCGGCACGATCCTCAGGTGTACGCGTCATGGCGCGCGTTCCGCGCGCAACCGCGCCGTCGTCTCAATCGCATCGATAATCGCTTGATAGCCGGTGCAACGGCAATAGTTACCGGAAAGGTGCGCACGAATCTCTTCCCGATCCGGCTTTGGAGTCTGCTTCAGCAGGTCCTGCGCCGCCATCAGCATTCCCGGTGTGCAGAAGCCGCACTGCAGAGCGTTGCGGTCGCGGAACGCAGCCTGCAGATCCGCGATTTCACCGCTGTCGGATAACCCCTCGATCGTTTCGACCGACCCTTCTTGCGCCTGTACCGCCAGTATCAGGCAGGAGCGCACGATCTCGCCATTGAAGCGTACCGTGCAGGCGCCGCAAACCCCGTGCTCACACCCGACATGCGTGCCGGTCAACTTCAGATGCTCACGCAGGAAGTCGGCCAGGTTCAGCCGCGGCAGCACATGGGCGTCGATACGCTCGCCATTGACTTCGAGGAAGATAGGCACAGGGGTCATCGCGCGGGTTCCCCCGACTGCAAATCGGGACGGCAAAGCAGCCTGGACACGCAACGCTGAAGTAATACTTTCGCGAGGTGCCGCCGCATGGCCGGAGTAGCCTGCTGATCCCCTTGGGGATCCAGCTCTTCGCCCAGTATCGCGGAGGCTTTGGCCAGGACTTCCGGCGTGACGGCAACGTTAACAAGTTTCCCGGCAGCCCCGGCCAGCAAAGGCCGATCGCCCACGGCAAAGAAACCGAGGCGGAGATCAGTGAACTGTCCGCCTACGATGGTCGACTGCGCCGCCAAGCCGACAATGGCATAGTCGCCGTGACGGCGGGCAAATTCATGGAAGAAGTGCGTGGAATCTTTCCGCGCGACAGGCAGTTCGACGGCAACCAACAGTTCCTGTGGCGAAAGTGCCGTTTCGTAAATGCCGGTGAAGAATTCTTGAGCAGGGATTCGTCGCTCGCCGCGTGGCCCGCAAACAATGACGGTTGCGCCCAGCGCCACCATGCAAGCCGGCAATTCGGAAGCCGGATCCGCGTGCGCAAGGCTGCCGCCGAGCGTGCCGCGGTTGCGGATCGCCGGATGCGCGACATGGGATGTCGCGTCCTTCAACAGAGGAGCATGGGTCGCGATTTCGGGAGATCTCAGGACGTCCACGTGACGCGTCAGCGCACGAACGGTTAAGACATCGCCTTTCACAACTATCCCGCGAAGCTCAGCCAATTCACCGATATCGACAATGAATTCGGGGGAGATCAGGCGCAGATTCATTGCCGGCATCAGGCTTTGGCCGCCGGATAACACCTTGGCCTTGTCGCCATAAACAGCCAGCAACTCCAGCGCATTCACGACGCTGGTAGCGCGGGCGTAAGCGAAAGCCGAGGCTTTCATTCGACGCAACCTCCCCGGCCGGATATCGGCATTTTTCTTTGGATTAGACGGCGACAATTTCTAAAGGTCAAGTTTGTTTATCGAGTGATTATTTCGGTGCCTGCGACTTTGGGACTTGTTATCATGTTGCGACCGACGCACGTTTCCTACCAAACAAGAAGCCTGCCCTTGGGGGATCAGACCATGAAGCTCGGGTTCTTCACGATGCCCATCCATCCTGTCGGCAAGGATTGGCGGCTGTCTCTCAAAGAGGATCGCGAAGCCTTCCTGCTGGCCGACGAACTCGGGTACAGCGAGGCCTATGTCGGCGAACACGTCACCGACAAAGCCGAGAACATCACCTCCTGCATTGCTTTCATCGCCTGGCTCGCCGCGGCGACCAAGCAAATCAAGCTTGGAACCGGCACCATCAACATGCCGAACACTCATCCGGCGGCGCTTGCAGCATCGATCGCGATGCTCGATCACATGCTCGACGGCCGCCTGATCTTCGGTATCAGCCCCGGTGGGTTGCTGTCCGACGCTGAAGTTTTCGGCAATCTCGACGCGGATCGCAACGCGATGTTCCTGGAGGCTATCAATCAGGTCCTTGAGATCTGGGCAAGCGAGCCACCGTATAACCTCCAGGGCAAGTACTGGAATGTATCGGTACAGAAGACCCTGATCGAGGACATTGGTCAGGGGTTTATCGCGCGCCCGCTACAACGGCCGCATCCACCGATCGTGGTGACGGCAGTGGCGCCGTTCTCGAAAGGTGTGACCGAAGCCGCCGCTCGTGGCTGGGATCCGATTTCGGCGAACTTCCTGATGCCGGCTTGGGTCAAAAGCCATTGGCCGAAATACGTTGAAGGCTGCGAACGCGTTGGCCGCCCAGCAGAGACGGCGAACTGGCGGGTCGCCAAAAGCGTATTTGTGGCCAAGGATGCTGCAACGGCAAAAACCTATGCCACCGATCCGAACGGTCCATATGTCTATTATTATCGCTCGCTATTCACCAAGTTAAAGCGCGGCGGCCGTATCGAACTGTTCAAAACGCGCCGCGATCAGCCCGACGACGAAGTGACACTCGAGTCGATCTGCGATGAGCTCATCATTCACGGCACACCCGATAGCGTAGCCGACCAACTGCTGGCTTTTCAGGAGGAGACCGGGCCTTTTGGTACGCTGCTCTATGCCGGCAAGGACTGGAAGGATCGTGAGCTTGGACGCCAGTCGATGATCCTGATGGCGGAAAAAGTCATGCCGCGCGTTAACGCAGACATGTCCGGCAAGGCGTTCGGATAGATCAATTCATTCAAGGAATCTGCCGTGGCTCTGAGTGACCGCATCCCCTATCAGGCCCAGATCGACCGGCCAAAGTTGACGCTTCCCGGCGGCAAGAAGCTCGCGGTGTGGGTGATCCTCAACGTCGAGGAATGGCGGATCGAGAACGCGATGCCGCGGACGGTGCTGAGCCCGCCGATGGGCCAACCGCTGCTGCCTGATGTACCGAACTGGTCCTGGCACGAATACGGCATGCGGGCCGGCTTCTGGCGGCAGTTCAAGGCGCTGACCGACCGCAAGATGCCGGTAACGCTGGCCCTGAATGCCAACGTCTGCAGTTCCTATCCGCGCGTTGCGTCCGCCGCGCTCGAGGCTGGCTTCGAGTTTATGGGCCACGGATTCCTGCAGGGGCCGATGCACAAGCTCGACAATCAAGCCGATGCGATCAAACGTTCCGTCGAAACAATTGCAAATTTCACCGGCAAAGCACCGCGATCGTGGGAGAGCCCGGGCCTCACCGAGACCGAGGAAACGCTCGATCTGCTGCGTCTCAACGGCATCGAATATCTCGCGGATTGGGTCATCGACGATTTGCCGCAGGATATCGCCACGCCCCACGGCACCATCACGACCATTCCCTATTCGGTCGAAACCAACGACATCGTCGTCCATGCGCTGCAACATCTGCCTTCCGAGCAATTCCTGAAGCGTGGCATGGATCAGTTCGACCGGCTCTATCTCGAAGGCGAATCGAACGCGCGGATCATGGCGATCTCGATCCACCCCTATATTACGGGGGTTCCTCATCGCATCAAATATCTGGAGGCGCTGCTGGACTACGTCATCGGCCATGACGGCGTGGCACTGATGACCGCAAGCGAGATCGGCGACTGGTATCGCGCGGAAACAGCCGAAAAATAACGGCTGGCTTATCCCACCACCTTGATCGGTGCGCGGCGGACGTCAGGCGAGGTTTCATTGACCCGCTCGGAGCCGGCCAGAAAGACATCCAGCGCATCGCTGATGATGCGATCCTTGTCTTCGAGCACCGGCGATTCGTAGATGTATTTGCGGACGCCGTAGTAGAAGATTCCGCCGTGAAAGACCCAGGCCAGTTCGAGTTCGGTCGCACTCGGCTTGTTTTGCACGATAAGCCCCGCTTCATGACGGCACTCCCGGATGATCCGGGTCAGGATCTTGTCCTTGACCATGCCGACATACCAGCGATTGATGTCGAGACCTTTCAAGCCCGAATAGAGATAGATGCGAAGCCATTTCCGGGTGAAGATCGCGTCGGTATAGGCGCGATAGAATTCCAGCAGCCGGTCGCGCAGCGGCCGCGAGCGGTCGGTCAGCAGCTTCTCCCAGCCGGTTTCGAGCGGATCGAGATAGACCGTGCGATAGACCTCCTTGATCAAGTCGTCCTTGCTTGGAAAGTAACGATAGAGCAGCGGCTGCGTTACCCCAAGCCGTCGCGCCAGTGCCCGCGTTCCACCGCCAAACCCTTCTTCCGAGAAAAATTCGGTCGCCTTCGCAACAATTTCCCGGCGACGATCGTCGGGCAAGAGGCGCCTTTGCTTGGTACCAGCACGTTTGGGCTTATCTTTCCTGTTCATCAGGATTTGCCGTCATCGCCGCCAAGGAATCGGCCGAATCCGCCGCGAGCAAACAACAGTGGCTCCTGCCCATTATAAGTATAAGCCTCGACGGCTCCCAGGAAGATGATGTGGTCACCGCCGTAGTACCGATTGGCGGCACGACACTGAAAATTTGCGACACTGTCAGCAAGCACCGGTGCGTTGCCGAGCCCCGGCGTCCAGCTCACGCCGGCGAATTTGTCGCCGGAGGATTTTGCGAATTGGGAGGCCAGTGCCTGCTGAGAAGCACCGAGAACATTGACTGCGAAATGGCTGGCGTTCTGGAAGATGGTCAAGCCCTGCGAGAACATGCCGAGGCTCCACAAGACCAGCGGCGGATTCAGCGAGACTGAGGCAAAGGAGTTGCAGGTCACGCCATATGGCTTTCCGTCAGCCGCCATCGCTGTAACAATAGTGACGCCGGTAGCGAACGTACCAAGCGCATTACGAAAATCCCGGGGATCGATCGCCGAGTTGTCGCTGGCGAACTCGTTAGCGGGATCGGCCGGATGTTTGGGTGCGTCGGACATCCACCTCGCCTCAGAGCGTCAGGTTTTCGGACGGCAGGCCAAGCGCTACCCGTCCATAATTGGTTCCCGCCGCATCGAAATTAAACGCGAGGTGCGAATTCACCGCGTGGGCATCGCGAAACTGTCGCTGCAACGCACCTGACGTAAACAGACTGCGCGCGCCGCTTGCAGCAAACAGCAGCGACACAGCGTCAGTGCAGAGGTTGACAGAAAACGCGCCGTCACGCCGCAACCGCGTCTTGTCTGCTATGTCCGGAACGTGACTACGTCGAGCGTCCGCCATCGCGTCGATGCAATTCGTGCGCATGACCAGCCGTGCCGCGTCGATCTTGGCGGAGGCTTCCGCGATCTTGATCTGGGTCGTCTGCATATCGCTAAGCTTGGCACGATTATAGGTCGAGGCACGATGACGTGCGAATTCGACATAATCATTCAAGCAGGCCTGTGCATTCCCCAGACCGACACCTGACAATACATAGGGGAACAGCGAGAACACCGGCAGCGCATAAAGGGCGTTTGGGTTGACGGCACTCCCCGGGGTCGGCCCGCCAGTGAGATCGCTCACGGCGACCGTCATCTGTTCCGCGACAAAGGCGTCCGTGACCCTGACATCGTTCGATCCGGTCCCGCACAGACCGGTCGCGTTCCAGGTGTCGTTGATCTTGTAGTCGCTCTTGTTGAGCAGGAATATCCGATATTCGATGCCGTCGGCGTCATCGTCGGATGAAACCACGCTGGCGAGCATGTTCCAATCGCAGGATTCGACGCCTGAGGAAAACGGCCAGTGGCCATTGAGCACATATCCGCCATCGACTTTTCTGGCCCGGCCGGCTGGAAAGATGAATGACGAGGCGATCAACGCATCGGCGCCCTTGTTCCAGACGGCGTCCTGCGCTTGGCGGTCAAACATCCCCAGCATCCAGTGATGGCTTGCAAGGTTGGCAAAATTCCACGCTACGGAAGCATCCGCCTGCCCCAGCGCATCGGCGCAATCGACCAGCGCAACATAATCGAGTTCGGCGCCGCCGACGCGTTTGGGCTGCACGATCCGGAACAGGCCGGCATCATGTAAATCTCGCTCGGTCTCCGGTGGCAGGCGCCGCAGTTCTTCGGTCCTGGCGGCACGCTCCCGCAGCTTCGGGATCAACGCTCTGGCGCGCGCGACGATAGCGGCATAGCTGCCCGTTCCCGGTCCCGCGAGCGAACTTGCATCTGGCTTGCGGCCGTCCCCTGGCATTGGCGTTTCCTTGCTCAACCCGCCGTTGCGAAATTGAAGCGGTTGGAGCCTGGCCAGTCTACCGCCTCACCGCCAATGATCAAGGCGCGCGGAACATGGCCCTTCCGCCAAATTGGGCTGCTGCAACCTGTGCACCGTGCTAAAAATGAAAAAGAGCCCGGCGGCCGTCAGGCCACCGGGCGAGGAGTACTTCGAAAGAATGCTGGACGCTGGCTATCCAATGAGCTTGCGCCAATAAAGCGTATTCGGCCAAGCCCATGGGACCGGCGGCTGAAACAGCCGGTAGCCGGCGCGAATGAAATTATTGGCAGACGACAGATTGTCAGTCGTGTCGGAAATGACCGAGCACCATCCGTTGAGCCGCGCACGCCCCTCCACGGCGCCATCAAACGAAGTTGCAACCGGCGTCCCCAGTGCTTTCTCAGCACGCCAACCCGGCAGAAATAGCCGGCATTGGACACGTGGGTTGAAGGGACAACTCCCGCAAAGCCAACTGGCTCCGTCTCGTCACGAGCGAGCCACCAATGCCCATGATCGAACTTTGGTATAGGGGCACAATCCAGGAATGTCAGCCGATGAAGTTCCAGGAGCGTATCGGCTATCTCATCGTCGTGCCCGTCAACCTCACGAATCCGGTACATTGGCCCCACCTGATGCTGAACTTTCAGCTCTCGACGGATCGCATTCAGCAAACCGTCGGTAATCCACATCGATGACCGTGGCTACACAACAAACGCCTGAGATAGTCCGGTCATGGCGCATCTCCGCGATCACTTGCCAAGCGTCGCCTTGATACCGAGCCAGACCGCCCCGACAAATCCGGTGACTATCACAGTGATCACGGCTTTGAATGTATAACTCTGCATGCCCCGAAAGATGATAATTCCGTCTCCGGGCGTTTCGATCTTGTCGCTGTACAGCTTGAAGCCACTGCCGACGCCGAGCGCGGCGATTTTGCTCTCGACCAACCGCTTGCTCGACTGCGCCAGTGTCCGTTGCGCCTCGCGAATGCAGACCGCGAGCGTGCCGCGTTCGGCCTGACAGGTCTCGACCAGCAGCTCTCCGAAAAAATGCGACTTTCCGGAGCCTCTGCCGCCGAAAGCTCCCCGGTACCTGCTGGGCCGAAGCAACGGTTCAAATACTTTCGCTGTCGGGATTTTCAGGATTGACGATGTGCCGTTCGATGCGTTGGGGAGGCCCGCCCGGGACTTCATTGCCGCTCTCCGATGGTTGCGCGGCTTTGCCCCAGCCGCGATCGAGGACGGCGTTGGCCGCCGAGACGCGCGCCGCAGGCGTCGCATCCTTGCTTTGCATGATTTTGACGAGGACGTTGATGGCCGTCTTGGTCTGGCTCCGTGCCAGTGAGCGGATGTCTGCCAAGGGTTTCCTCACCGTGTCTCGTCATGATCCGCCGCGACGTATTCGCACGGCGTAAGGTCGGTCAGGTCCGCCGCAGGCTCGTGTACCGCGGAGCGGAACGCAATCGTCGGGAAATCGGTCTGTTCATGATCATGCCTGGGGCGCGGGATGAACTGGATGATTTCGGCACTCATGAGGGATCCTCCCATACCGCGATTGCAATCAGGCCGATGAGCGCGAGCGATATCAGATATGCGGTCATCGGCTTCTCTTAAGGAAATAAATGCGCGGCATGATCGCCGGGGTGCGATCATTTCGGGCGCGAACCGTATCCCTGCTGCAGGGGCCGCTTGCGGCCGTGACCTTGGCCACGCCGCACGCCGGCACGTTCGCGCGTGCCGGCTAATGAAGGTTCGGACGACGGCGCGCCTGCGATGCCTCAGGCGACGGGCGTTGGGAGTTGGGGCGTCGTGACAAGCGGCCGCCGTCCGATTGGAGAATTTCAACAAAAAAGCCCGCGGCGGATTTCTCCGCCCGGGCTCTGCACGATTTTCGCGATGATGTAGATCTGCCGGTGATTTGCCCGACGTGTCAAATTCTTTTTCAGGCCGTCAATCAATTGCAGAAGATCAGGAGCGCCGATGCGACAGGCCTCGCCTGACAATAATTCTCGAGCCAGCAGAATTTTGGTCTTTGAGATTATCGCTGCTGGGCGGCGAGCAAGAGCTTGAGCAGCCCGCCGGGCGGCGGCGCACCCGGATTGTCGGGATCGAAGCCCGCAAGTGCCGCGATCCGGCCCGCAAGACCGCCCATCGGAATTGAACTGTCCGAGGGAGCGAGCGATGCGTCCGGGTCGGCCGTGGAAGGTTGCGGTTTAGTGGCGTCCAGCTGGTTCAGATGTCGAATGTATTCCAAGAGAGTGGAAGCGCTCGATCCCTGGGGGCCTGGCATAGACGAGCCGCCGGCACCGCCTGCAGGCAAAGAGGCATCACTTCCGCTAGCGGAGGCATTTCCGCGAACGGGAGAAAACACCTCATTGAAAGGAATGAACGGCACTGTCGGCGCGCTTGTGTCAAATACGGATGCTTGCGGTTGGTCGGCAATCCTCCGGCTCAAATATCGGACCGGCCCGGTGCTGGAGATTCCTGGCGTTCGTTCCGCTTCCGGCGGAGGCGCTGCTTGCATCGGATTCGGCGGACCGAGGCCCGCCAGAGCGGCGGCCCAGTCTATGGGAAGGGCGGAGGAGTTCAGTTGATCGGGAAGAACGAACTGCGCGGCCGGGGGGCCGGTGTCGAATACGGGTGCTGGCGGTGTGGCCGCCATCTCTCCGGCCTAGGTATCGCATCAGGTTGGTGTTGCTGGAAATTCCCGCAAGTCCACCGACTCGCGGGGGTGGTGCTTGCGGCGTCGGATTCTCGGGGGCGATGCCTTCAGAAGGAGAGCCCCGGTTTTCAGTATTGCTGCCGCCATCGCGCGTTATGACGCGCCTGCTCAAGATGGGGGCGTTGGCGCTACCGTAGTTCTTGAGCGCAGCAACGTCAGCTGCAGGCCAACTGTTTTCACGGACGACAACGGTCTGGATGCCCCCGTTTGGAGCGGGCACCTCTGCATACGCTTTCGCAGTCAGGTCACCGAAGGTCTCGCCCGTCTCCCAGTTTGAGGACGAGAATGTTTCGTTTGAGACATACTTGTCTGCGTTTCGAATGCACTGTTGCCTGGTTGCGTTGATCGAGGCGCCGACATCCTCCGCAATTTTAGCACGGCCTGGATTCTCGATTCCAAACCTTGTCAGGGCCTTCGCAAAGGCGTCCTGCATCGCCCTGCTGAGTACGTCCCGATCGATCGTGCAGGCCTCTCTCGTGTTGAAATAATCGAAATGCGCATCCGCGTATCGAGGATTCATGTAGTATTCGCTTTTGGGATCAAAGTAAGGACCATTGGCGTCTCGAAATACATCGACAGTTCCCGTTACTGTGTTTCCCTTGTCGTCCGTGACCTCAAACGGCTCGCTAGCCATGATGGATTCCTTTCACTAATGGTGCTTTCGGTGCGACCGACGCAAGCTGCCGCTGACAAATATTACTCGCCCGTTTCGCACTTCGGCGGAAGGACGACATAGAAGCCCTTCGATCCTTCCGCGCTGCCGCGTACCGCGGCGGCGAAGAGCGGATCGCTGGTCAGTTCTCGTACCTGCCGGCAATAATCCGGGTAGTTAGCGCCATCCGACTTGCCGATGCCAAAACTCAACCAACCGTCTCCAAACCAATTGGATTTGTAACAATTCACAAAGGAGATCGCATGGCCGGGGTTGGCAATGCCGGGGCGCGCCGGCCGGTTCACGGTGCAGCCGAGGCGATCCGCTATCTCCCGATCGACCGGGTCCGGATCATTGGCATCAATGCTCAGCATGATGAGCGCGGGGACCTCGGGCTTTTCCTTTTCGAAAAACAGTACGCCGGCGGGAATGCGCGGAGATTTCAAGGAAGGGACCGGCACCAGGAGCATCGGGTCGGGCACGGGCAGATCGAGAGAATCAAGCAACGTGCGTTCACCGGCAAAGCTAATCAGCTTCTGCTCGCGACTGCGACGCAACCAGGCATCGAACTCCTCAAATGAAGCATTGGACAAGTCCTCCTTCCCGACCGAATGGATTTGGTGGAGCGGAGAATACTTCTGGTAAATCGCCAGAAGAGCCACAGGTTCCACGTACGTTTGCGCGGAGTATCCCATTCTTGTCCAATAGGCGCTGTCCTTCTTTGTCGCGCCGAAATCGAACTCACCGATCGGTTGCCGCAACAGATAGCCGATCGCGCCGCGAAGACATGCAAGGCGGCGCGCTGGATTTGGGTGCCCTGCCCCGACTGCAAAATCCCCGAATCCATCGAGAAATCGAACCTTCAATTCGCATGGACTGACATTGGGAAGTTGGCTGGCGTTATCCTTCAACAGAACGGCGAGGATTTCCTGATGCACGTGCTGTTCGCGGAACGACACTCCCTTGGGCATGTCGACGTGATAGGTCAGCCAGCTTTGTTCGCTTGCCGGCGATCGTCCGGCAGCGATCGTAGTAACTCTACCGGGCTGCGGAGGCAGATCGATCGGCAGCGCGGCTGAAGTCGCGATCGAGAAAGCAAGTGCGACAAACGATACAAACGTGCGCAATGCTCTTGTTTGACACTTGTGGTGGCATCTCATGGGTGCACCCTGAGTCGATCGCTATGCTGCGCGCAACCCCATCAACATAGATTCCATCTTTTGATATTTCAATTTCCTCGGCCGCACGGTTGAAAAGCCGACGTCGGCAGGTGTTTTCCATCGGAATCAGCATAGTTCAGCACGATATGATGCCCGAGAACCGACCCCTGATAGGGTATCGCGGTCGCGTTCGTGTAGGTGAGGAAAATTCTTTCAGTCACTCGTGAATTCCTTACTTATTTGCCCAGACGGCGAAAAGAGTGTTCGACCGTTTCTCTCTGGCATCGTATGCAAACCCAACCTCGACGTCCTTGCTTGAAAGCCGAATGACATATTCCTTCGCTCGTGGATTGTAGGTTATCCGTTGAAAAAAACGCGACCGCCAAACTACCTCCAACAGGGCATCCGCATCGCAATCCTGAAACTCCACGTACCGCTTGTTAAGATCATCAAACGGAGTGATCCAATTCTTTTGCGTTGCAAGAAGTTGGTCGACCTCCGCGACATACGAAGATACCTTATCGATGCAGGTGGCGGGATCAGCGCGTGTCATCGATACCTGCATCGCGCAAAGCACGAACGCAATTGCGGCCCAACCCGCTCCCTTCGTCATCATGATTTCCCTCAAACAACCGTCACGTTTTGTGCAGGTGAGAAGAATTCTTTCAGGCACTCGATGAATCCCTTACTTGTTTACCCAGACGGCAAATGGCGGGTTCGATTTCTTCTCCAAAGCGCGATATGAAAATCCGACTCTTACGTCGTTGCTTGAGAACAGAACCAGGTATTCCTTCGCTCGAGGCTTGTAGGTTATCGACCGTCGGAAGCGCGCCTCCCAAACAACCTCCAGCAAGGCGTCAGTGTCGCAATCCAGAAACGGAAATTATCGATTATTGAGGTCGTCAAACGGCGTGATCCAGTTTCTTTCCTTTGCAAGCAGTTGGTCCAGCTCCGCGACATAGGAGGATACTTTTTCGATGCAGGAGGCCGGATCGGCACGCGCAATCGGTGCTTGCACGACGCACAGCAACAGGATCGTTGCCGCCCGGACCCTGAAAGTCCTGTTCGGCCGCATCACAACGTTCGCCTCTTAAGCGTACGAAACTCTTTCGTCATCAGGCTCCCACGCCCCAGCCGCACGACCAATTAGAAACTACTTAGACAGACTATGGGTGATCCTGGCTCTTTCGTGCGATTTCTCATTAATTCACGTTGATGATTTCAGGATATTTTGTGCAGACCGGGTGCTCGACACGACCGATCTAACCCCTCGTGCCTGGAGAATCCCGCTTCTCCCCGATCGTTTCTGGAACGCGGAACGAAATTAACGAGACAGGCGCTCATGAAGGCTCCTCCCATATCGCGATCGCAATCAGGCCGATCAGCGCGAGCGAGATCAGATACGCGGTCATCGGCCTCTCTCTGAGAAAAATGCGCGGCATGATCGCTGGGGTGCGATCATTTCGGGCGCGAACCGTATCCCTGCTACAGGGGCCGCTTGCGGCCATGACCTTGGTCACGCCGCACGCCGGCACGTTCGCGCGCGCCGGCTAATAATGATCTCAATGGTTCGGACGACGGCGCGCCTGCGACGCCTCAGGCGACGGGCGTTGTGAGTTGGGGCGTCGTGACAAGCGGCCGCCGTCCGATTGGAAAATTTCAATAGAAAAAGCCCGCTGCGGATTTCTCCGCCCGGGCTCTGCACGATTTTCGCGATGATGTAGATCTGCCGGTGATTTGCCCGACGTGTCAAATGTTTTTCGGACCGTCAACAAATTACCGAAAATGCGATGCAACAGGTTGGATAATTTGAAACTTCCCCGCGGATAGCATCGCTGCAAATGAAAAAGCCCGCGGCCGATTTACCGGCGCGAGCTTTACGATATCGGCGATGATGAAGAAGTGCCGCTGATTTGCCCGACGCGTCAAGCGCAAAAAAATTGGTGCGGTGCATCGACATTCAAATGGAAACATTGGGCGCAGGGCACCAACCAACGCTCAATCAGATCGCAAGGAGGCCGTTGTGTATTTCGTCGCTACCGTGCTCGCGATCCTGTCGGGCCTGTTCTATGCGGCAAGCCATAACGAGATCGGCTCACTCGGCGTCACGATGTGCCAATACGGCAGTTCGTTTTGTGCCAACCCGCTTCTCGTCCTGGTGGGAGCGGGGCTTGCTGCCGTATGGGGCGCGTTCGTCAGCGTACGCTGACGAACCGGTCACAAGCCTGATTTCGCGATGATGATTTTCTGCCCCTGATTTGCCCGACGTGTCAAACGCGAAATCAGGATCGCCGCATCAGCCCTCGCGGCTTCTTGCAAGCTGGCCTTGCCAACAAACGAAAATTGACGGTGCAGACGGGCGCATGGTTGTTGGATGCGGACTGAACGGACGCGACCATCGCGCGATCTGCATAGGAAGCATGCAGATCACGGGCCATTTTCCGTAATCTCCCGGATTGATTGCAGCGGCAAAGAATTGTCCCTCACGATATTGACCCAGCACGGGGCAGATCGTGATTTACAAGGGCGTGGAATACAGCGTCACGGCCACCAGCGAACCGGATGTCTGGCAATGGCGATTTCAGATCGGCGGGCAGACCGTGACCGGCAAGACTAGGACGCGGCTAATTCATATGGCCGAGCGTCGTGTTCACATGAGAATTGACGCGGCCCTCAGGGTTTCGCACGGCGAGGACCAACCTGCCGACTAGTTGTCCCCGGACCGCATGGGGTTTGCCGGCTGCACGGGCTTCGGCCCCGGCGCATCGGGTTCTAGTTGCGGTTTCGGATCGGTCGGCATCACCTTCGCGCCAGCCGCCCGGGCGGCGTCGCCCGTGGTGCTGTAATGAGCCTCGGCAGCCGTTTGCACCTTGGGCTTATTCCTCGGGCCGTAATCAGCGATCAACATGCTGAACGCGCCAACGCACGCGACTGCAATCGCGACCGCCAAGGGTGCTCCGCCGCGGCGTGTCGCATGGCTTTCCTTCGAATGATTGTTCGTCATTTTAGAAACCCGGATTGATTGCTGTCGGAATCAAATCCCGGGGCCGACGATTGTTCCGCCTTCATACCGCCCTGTCGCGGAACCGTGGCGGAACAAATCGCCTACTCGCGCATTTCCAGCATGCTGAACAGATCTCAAAGTACAAAGTGAGTGTCGACAGTGAGCATTGAGACACCTCCACCGCTACAGCCCAGCATGGCCGAACGCGCGATCGACACCGCGACCGAGGTATCGCGCACGATCACGGATGTGTCTGCAGCGCTTCAGTCCGCGGTCGATCGTCTAGCCGAGGTGATCGCAACGGCACGGCAACCCGGCAAGCCGCTATCCACCGTCAGCGCAATTACCAGGGAAGCGCCCCTCGCGAGTCTGTTCGTTGCGTTCCTGTTCGGAGTCGCAATAGCGCGCCGGCGTTAGCGGCTGCCGTTCAGAACTTGCCTTTGGTCGCGTCCTTGGCGGCCGACATGACACCACCGCTGATCTGTCTCATATGCTCGCCGGCATTGGTGAACTGGCTTCGCAGGAATTCGGACTGAATCCGCATCGCTTCCTGGAGGTCGGTCGCATGAACCAGCTTTCGGGCGTGCTCGAATGCTGCCTTCATGTTCTGCTCGGTGAACGATAGCGCCTGCTTCGAAATCTCCGTCCCTGGCCCCGGCATCGACGTCATCGACTTGCCGGCGGCATCGAAGAACATGCCGAACGCCTTTTCTGCCTGATCGATGGTTTTTTCGGCCAGATCGCGCAGCTCGGCCGGAACTTCGAGTTTCGGTTCAATCATGATCGCCTCTCCAATGTCGTCTCCGGGAGGTTAGCATAGTTCAGGGAGGCGTCTGCGCCGTATTGGACGGCGCCGCACTTCCTGGGATGTCAATCCAGCCGCTTCGGAAAAGGAATTATTTCCTTTCGGGGCCGTAGCGATACGGGCTAGCGTACCCGATTCCAATCATGTCAACAGTGTGGCATAGTGATTCGGGGGCTCGAGTTCGACGGTTTGTGGCGTTGCGTCGCTCTCGGGAACATGGGGAACAAATGCTGCAAACATTCCGGCCAACGCCAACCTGCACGCGCTTTCAAACCAGCATAGAAATGCCCTGCATCAAATGCGGCGCGCAAATGAGGCTGGCCACGATCGAACCACGCGATCAGAGCTACGACGTGCTGACCTATCGATGCACCCCATGCGACTCAGGCGAGAGCTTTTTGAAGGCCCGCTAAATCGGGTCACAGCACGGCTGCCCCTGCCTCCGTCAGCACCGGCCCCTCGTCTCGTATCTCAATCAGACCGAGTTCGGTCAGCACGTGCAGATCCTCGTCGCTGACAGGCGACAATTTCAGCCGGCGGGCCTGAATGTCCCGCAGCGTCCAACGAAGGCCAATAGCCTTTTCGAGGCTGAGTTCAGAGAAAGGATCGTCCACCATTCCCTTCGACTATTGGCAGATTTCGATCAGATTTTGTCTGCATCGCGGCAGCTTCTTGCGCGCACCGACTCAGCTCAAGCCGACAACCAGCGCCGACCTCTTTGAAAGTGGCGTTCAAGACCTGACGAGAGGTAACGCCGTGTGCTCAGTACCGGTAAGGTTCAATATCCAGCAGCGGGAATGCACTGAACACGCTCGGCAGGTTGGTCGGCATCGCCGCTTGTAGATAGGATTTGTCGAGTTCCGCAAGACTGGTGACGCCGAGCAACCCGAGGCACCGGATCACTTCATCCTCCAGCAATTCCAGCATCCGGGTGATGCCGGCCTCGCCCGCGGCGGCGAGCGCCCAGCATTGCAGACGGCCGATGCCGACGAGATCGGCACCCGAGGCGATCGCCTTGACAATGTCGGTGCCGCGGCAGAACGAGCCGTCGACCATGATCTTGGCGCGGCCGGCAACGGCGTCTACGATTTCGGGCAGCACATGCATCGAGCCGCGGCCGTGGTCGAGTTGGCGTCCGCCGTGGTTCGACACATAGATCCAGTCCACCCCATGATCGAGCGCAATGGCCGCATCTTCCGCGGTCGCGATGCCCTTGAGCACCAGCGGAATTTTATACTTGTCCTTGATCAGCTTCACGGTCCGCCATTCCAGCCCCTTCTGGAAGTCGCCGCCGGTGGCGCGAATGCGGCTTTCGCGGACATAGCGCTTGGCGATATCACGTTCGCGCCTGCTGTAATGGGCGGTGTCGACAGTCAGGCAAAACGCGGCATAGCCGCTTTCGATCGTGCGGCTGACGGTATCTTCGACAAAGGCATCGTCGCCGCGAACGTAAAGCTGAAAGATGCACAGCGCATCGGGCGCTGCTTTTGCCGTAGCCTCAAGCCCGGGCTCGGAGACCGAACTGAGCATATGGGCAGCGCCGAACTGGCCGGCTCCTCGCGCAACCGCAGCACCTGAATCGGGATCGAAAATCTCCAGCGCACCGACGGGCGCGATCATCACCGGCAGGCGCAACTTACGGCCGAAGACGTTGGTCGACGCGTCGACCCGGGCGACATTCCGCAGGACCCGCGGCCGGAATGCGATCTCGTCGAGGGCCATGCGATTGCGGCGCATGGTCGTCTCGGTCTCCGAGGCCCCGACGATATAGTCCCAAGCGTTCTGGTTCAGCCGGGCCCGCGCCTTGCGCACGAATTCGTGGAGATTCTGGAATTCTTCGCCGCTGGCGCCGAGTTCGACATTCCTCGCCGGCCGGATGGGGGTCCCATCATTCATGCTGTTTCTCTCCCATTTTGGCGGCACATTAGCCGCAGACAAATGGGAAAAGCTACCGCTTTGAACGGGTTAATCCGGTGCCGGAACGAAGGGCTGCTATTCGCTGGCGAGGTACATCGGCTTGCAATGGAAAATTCCCGCGCCCGAGACCTGGGAGGCAATCAGGAATGCCGCCATCACGGCCGGTACGCTGATGAATCGCAAGAATTGATCAATTGAGAGCATGCTCGTCGTCGTCCCCAAGGTGCTTGTGAGGCGCGTTCAATCCGCCCCTCGCGTCGTCTGCTGATCGCCCGTGAAAAGCTGGTCGGTACGCCCCGGAAACCGTGAGCAGCGCAAGAATCGAAATGATCGCCAGCGTTTTCATGTCGCCACGGTCGATTTGGATTGTGGCCAAAAACGTCAGAGCTTGGCGCATTTTGGGGACTAACACAGGGGAACTTCGTGGCCGCAGGGGCCCGGCGGCGCCGCTCAACCGCCCGAAAAACGGTTCCTGTATTCGGTGGGCGATACGCCGAGGTGCCGCAGGAACGCGCGGCGCATGCGTTCGTCATCGCCGAACCCGGCGCGTTTGGCGACCTCGATCACGCCGCCGACCTGCCTGCTTTCCAGCAACAGACGTGCGGTTTCCACCCGCAGCGCTTCGACACCGCTCGCCGGCGTCATTCCGGTGCGGCTGGCATAGGTGCGAGCAAAAGTCCGAGGCGTCATCCCGGCCTTCGCAGCGAGGGTTTCGACCTTGAGATCGCTGGCGATATTCTCGATGATCCAGGCGTGCAACGCGCTGAACCGCCCTTCGACGTCGGAGGCTTGCGCCGCGAGCACGGTCGAGAATTGGCTCTGGCCGCCGGGCCGCTTGAGAAACACCACCAGCCTTCGCGCAACGTCGAGCGCGGTGGTGTGGCCGAAGTCCTCCTCGATCATCGCGAGCGCCAGATCGATGCCGGCGCTGACGCCAGCCGATGACCAGACCCGCCCGTCCTTGACGAAGATCGCGTTCGGCTCGACGCGGATGCTGGGGAAGCTGTCCTGCAGCCTCGGGCAATAGCGCCAATGGGTCGCGGCGCGCTTTCCGTCCAGCGCGCCGGTCCAGGCCAGCGCGAAAGCCCCGAGACACACCGATGCCACCCGGCGTGCCTTGGGCAGCGTCTGCGAAATCCAATGCATCAGCCGGGCGTCTTCGCGGATATCCCAAATACCGGGCCCGCCCGGGATCACCAGCGTATCGACCTGATGCGGCCGGACGCTATCGATCGCAGCGGTATCCACCATCATCCCGACGTCTGTCGGCACCAACCCGCCCGAGGTTGACAGATAGGACAAGGAATAGCCCGGACCAGGCAACTCGATCGCCGCCAACTCCGCGAACACCTGCGCCGGACCGGAGATATCCAGCAGGGTCACGCCCGGAAAGGCGACGATCGCGATACGCCGCGTCGATGGCGTTTCACGCGGCCCGGAGCGTCGGGGTTTGGCAGATTTCGAGGGCATATTGTCCTTTAAGCCATTCGAGGCTCGCCTGTATAGCTCAGGGGCGTAACTGGAGTTCGGCGATGACGCGAAATCTGGGCACCCGGTATCAGGCGATCAAATCGCCCTGGACAGACTACGCAGTCTACAGCTTTCCGGATGCATCAAGCGTTGCAGCCTCCGACCGCCAACCGCTGATGGACGCGATGAACGGCATCATCGCCGTCAACTGGAAAGCCAGCGAGCCGCATTGGACGGCGGACGCCTCCCCGTTCGACAGCAAGTTCAGCCTCATTCTGGTTTTTAGCAGCTCAGGTCTGGCCGCGTTTTCAGTCTATCGCGTGCTGAGGATCTCCAGTGGACTTGCCATCTATCGCAGTGGAACCGAAGTGCTCCCCGCCCATCAGGGCCGCGGGCTCTACGGGTTTTTCACCTCGGAAGTTCTGAGGCGCTCAGGTGCCGCCGAGAAGGGTGACAGCGTGCTCTATGGATGGCGGACGCGAAATCCCATCGTATGGGCCGCCAACGCCAAGATCTGCGAGAAGGTTGCCCCCTCGCTGCTTGGGGACACGCAGGATCCCGCATTGCAAGCGGCCTGCATTGAGATGTGCTCCTCGCTGTACCCCGGCAAACTGCTGGAACTACCCGGCATGATCATGCGGGGTGCCTACGGCCACATTAAGCACCACCGGCAGGACTATCATGGCGCGGCGTCGCTGGTCGACGCCGCGATGTCCCGTGTAATTCCCGATACGGCCGACGCGCTGTTCTCGGTCGGATACGCGAGGGTATGATGTCGATGCCCGGACAACAGGCCATGATCGCACCGGTCTCGCGGTTCACCGATCGCGCCTATCTGGCCTGGGCAGCGGTGGCCATCGCCTACGCCATCGCGTTCCTGCAGCGCGTGTCGCCGCAATCGGTCAGCCTGAACCTCATGCACGACTTCAGCACCGACGCCGCCGGCGTCGCGATGCTCGCCTCCAGCTACTTCTGGGGCTACACGCTGATGCAGATTCCGGCGGGCCTTCTGGTCGACCGTTACGGCGTCAAGCGCGTGGTGCTGTTCAGTATGGTGGCATCCTCGCTCGGGAGTGCTGCATTTGCGCTGGCGCCGAATATGCTCGACGTTTTTGCGGCGCGCCTCGTCATCGCTTGCGGCGACGCGCTGGTATTCACGGCGCTGTTGAAGCTCGTGGCGCAGAGCTTCAGCGACGAGCGGTTCGGCGTGATGTCGGGCATCTCGCAAGTATCCGGCTACGTCGGCGGGGTCATCGCGACGACGCCGCTCGCGGCCGCGGTAACCGGCTTCGGCTGGCGCGCGTGTTTCCTGTTCATCGCCGCCGTCGGATTGGCCAACCTTGCCTTCGCCAAGGTCGTGCTGAAGCCTGATCCGGTGTCGCGCAGCAACAAGACGCTGAAGAGCGTCGTTGTGGCCGCCGGACAATCTCTGACCCGGCTCGCCAACTGGGGCTGCGCCATGACTTTTGCCTCCCACTTCGCCGTCGTGACCACACTGTCGGGCGTCTGGGGGATTCCGATGGTAGCGCATTTCTTCAATATCTCGCCGACGGCGGCCGCCACTCCCCTGCTCGCCTTCATGATCGGTAACGCAGTCGGCTCGATCTTTCTCGGTCACATGGCTGACCGCGCAGCAGCCGCGCTCGACACCGCGCTGATCCGCATCTGCGTGCTGCGGATGGTGCTGATTGCAATGCTGCTGCCGCCGATAGCACAGGCGTTCGGCCTGATCTACGTGACCTTCGTGTTTACGGCGCTCGGACTTGTCGCCGGCGGGACGGTGCCCCTGGTGCTGAAATGCACAAAAAAACTATACACCTCCGACCTGATCGGCGTCGGCGCGTCCGTGAACACGACGGCCGCGGGAATTTTCGCCGGCGCGGCACAGCCCGTTATCGGGTTCGCCATGATTGCCGCCAGTCCGCTTGCCGCCAGCGGCGGCGTGCACGGCGCTGCCGCGATCGGCGACGCCGGTTACAGCATGCTTATCGGAATTCTGCTGCTCATGTCGCTGCCGGGTATCGCCGGGCCGTTATTGATGAGGACCAAATTGATAGTTCGCTAGACGTATTGAACGTAGAGGGGGCGTTATGGAGCGTTTGTTTTTGAGAAAAGAGGAAGTCGCTTCGAAGTATGCGGTGAGCAGTTGGCAAAGCGTCATGTTCTCCGAATTCGAAGCCCAGATGAGCAGCGAAGCGAGGCCTTTTCCCTGTGTTTTCGGTGTGACCGGCCATCGGCAGGACCAGTTGCGCTATCTGTTCCTCGATCCCTACGACGTCGAGATTCTAGGGGTCCAACTCGCACAATACGTCTCCGAGTCCAGATCCTACGGTCCCAACACTTCGTTGATCGTGTTCACCCGACCTCGCCCGGTGCAGACGCTTGACGCCTATTACCGCAAGATGTGGCTGACGCTCGACCAGTTGGCCCGGCTCGACAAGAGTCCATGGCCGGCAGAGATCCCCGAACAGATCGATCATCCGATGTGGGAGTTCTCATTCGCCGGAGAGCCAATTTTCGTGGTGTGCACGACGCCGGCACACGTGATGCGGCAAAGCCGCCGGTCGAGCGCCTTCATGCTCACCTTCCAGCCACGATGGGTGTTCGAGAAGATCCTTGGTAGCGAAAAGGCCACCAACGCCGCGTTCGCCGAAGTACGCAAGCGGCTCATCCCCTACGACAATGCAAGCCCCTCACCGCATCTCGGCCGTTACGGTGCCGCCGACGGGCGCGAGTACCGGCAATACTTCCTGCATGACGATAACGAATCCGGAGGAGGCTGTCCCTTCGCCAAGCTCGCGCAGAGCAAACCGTCTCAAATCGAAGACAAGGAGCAAGCGGCATGACCCAAATCATTGCAAGTCAGAAAACCGAGTTCGCCATCGATCCCGTCATCCTGGACCTGCTCCCCGAGCAAGGCAGCATCGAATTGCAGCACGACGCCGCGGGCAAGGTGCATCGATTTCACACCCATCCGGTAGATGAAATCCTCGTGATCATTAGCGGCCGGCTGAATTTCATGTGGGACGGCGGCGAGCGCATCGTCGGCGCCGGCGATACCATCCACCTGCCCGCCGGCACGCTGCACCAATCCGAAGCGCTCGAGGGCGGCGCAGTCTACGCGATCGCGACCCGTCCGCCCGCCAATCAGGCGAACAATTGAAGCAAGGCGCGCGTGCAATGGGGGTCAATACAATGAGGGATCGTTAGCCGAATGGTCCGTAGTCAGGCGTTCGACCAGCTCGATGATTTCGGAACGCTGAGCGGACGGAAGTTTCACGAAAGCCTTCAACAGTCGCAGGCTTTCGATCGTTTCGCTCGATGGAGCTCCGAGTTTGTTCTGCAGCTCTGCAACATAAGTGGGTCTCGCACCTTAGAAGAGGAACAGGAATGGCATATCCAGGTAAGCGTGAGGGCTTGGCCCAGAAAGTAGATACTGCTGCGCAAGAAGCCGAACGGCTCGGCCTGACGACGGCGACCCTGATACTTCGCATGGCTCGCCTGGAAATCGATCGCGCGGAGCCTGAGCAGGTTGTAACTATGCCAAAAAACAACCTTCGCAGCAAGCCGAACTGAACGGCCGAAACGGCCCGATTCGGTGCGTCGAGGGGGTCGGCGGAAAAATGTACCGTGCCGGGACTGGTCCGAATGGATCAGGCCCGGCGCCGATGGCACGATTGGAAACGAAAGACAGCCGATCAGCCGGTATTGCCAGTCTTTCCGAAAGCCCCCGCCTCGGCCAAATCAGCGATACGGCGGTCATCGTATCCCAGCGTCTTGCGCAGCACTTCCCTGGTGTGCTCGCCGAGCAGCGGCGCAGCGACAGGATCGATCGCCGGCGTGAGGCTCATATTGAGCGGCGTTTCGATGTTGGGCACTGAACCGGCGGTCGGATGCGGGATGTGGCTGAGGCGATCGCGATCGCGCACTTCCGGCGCGTTGAAGCCCTCCTCGACGGTGCGCAGATAGCCGACCGGTATGTTCGCCTTTTTCATCTTCGCCATCCAGTTCTCGAGCCGGTCGCTGGCAAAGACGCCGGCAATGATGGCGCGCAGCTTTTCCTTGTTGGCCGTTCGGTCTTTCCGATGGGCGAACTCGGGGTCGGTCACGAGGTCGGGCCGTTCCAGCACTTCGGTCACAAGGCGGCGGTACAGCCGGTCGTTGGCACAGGCCATATAGAGCGGCCCGTCGGCGGCCTGATACACGCCGACCGTCGGTGAGCCGTTCGGTGAATTACCGAAACGACCAGGGTTCTCGCCGCTAATCAGATAGGCCATGCCATAAAAGCCGGTCATCGCTACCGCGGTGTCGATCAACGCCACCTCAACCTGCTGGCCGCGGCCGAGCCGGTCGCGCGCGATCAGAGCCAGCAAAATCGCGTTGCACGCCGACATTCCCGTCGCCATGTCCACGATCGGCGGGCCGGTTCGTACCGGCTGAGCATCCGGAAAGCCGTTCAGCGACATGAAGCCGCTTTCGGCCTGTGTGATCGGGTCGAACCCGGGGCGCAAGGCAAGCTCTCCCTTGCGGCCATAGGCCGAGA
Organism: Bradyrhizobium sp. JYMT SZCCT0428; assembly: GCF_018131075.1. Classification (GTDB taxonomy): domain Bacteria; phylum Pseudomonadota; class Alphaproteobacteria; order Rhizobiales; family Xanthobacteraceae; genus Bradyrhizobium. Next base: position 84,807 of record NZ_JAFCLS010000017.1, read on the forward strand.
TCGAGCAATAGATCAGTCGCGGATTGGTCGGAACGACCGACTCATAGTCGAGGCCGAATTTCCTCATCACGCCGCCAGAGAAATTTTCCACCACGACGTCCGCTTTCGCGATCAATTCGCGCGCGACCTCCAGCGCCGCCGGGTTGGTGAAATCCAGCGCAATGCCGCGCTTGTTGCGGTTGAGACTGAGGAAGGCCGCACTCTCGCCGCCGATTTCCGCATGTTCATAATGACGCGTATCGTCGCCGCCATCCGGATTTTCGATCTTTATCACCTCGGCGCCAAAGTCGGCCAGCGTTTGCGTACAGGCGGGCCCTGCGACAACACGGGTGAAATCGACGACCAGCAGACCATCGAGGGCGGTCGGTTCGCCCTTGGCGCGCGGCGTGCGCTCCGGCAATTGCGGTCTGGCGGTCATGTCGGGCATTTCCTCGTGTTATTTTGCCTGGCGGAACAGATAGCCGGCGCCGCGAAAGGTGTTTCAAGGCCTTTTACCGGAAGCCCATGGCTAACGCCAAACCCCGAATTTGCAGGGCGGGACCTGCCTCTCACATAGCTCTCTCCCAAAAACGAACGCCGCCCGATCCGGGTCCCACCCAGGGATCGAGCGGCGGCGACGCTTCACAAGGCGATTGCACGGCGAACCCGGTTCGCCACGTCGTTCCCGGTATGGAAAGCTCATTCCCTCATTCGGGAACGGCTTGACCGGAACCACCCAACTCGGCGGGAAAGTCCTTCAGTTTGGGCAAGCCATCACGCATCGGCAGCACGGTCTCGGCATAATTGATGTGCACGCCCGGCGTGAAGCGGAGCGTCGGGAGCGTCGCCGCGAAGACGTCAACGAGCCCCAGCGTAGGATGGTTCGTCATCAGATGCCCGCCGCACTTCGCGCAGTATTTGCGTTGGCTCATCGGTGTCTTCTCGAATGTCGCGACGTGTTGCTTGCCCGATGTGATCTCCACCGCTTCCGGCTTCCACAGCGTAAAGGCGTTCACCGGCCCGCCGGACCACGACCGGCACGAGCCGCAATGGCAGTACCCCATGCCCTCCGGCGAACCCGTCACCTGCACTTCGACCGCACCACAGAAACAATTTCCCGTATGCTTCATAGCCTCTGTCTCCTTACAGATAATTGAAGGGTCCAATCAGATCTATCTGCGCCACTGGCACAGCATCGATACCGCTGCTTGTAATGAAGATAGTCGTCATCAAACATGTCGACGAGGTCGCTCATCGAGAAATTTCCCGATGAGGATGTAGGCCGTGGTCACCGCCGCGAACAACAGATGTCCGACGCTCATGGTCGGCGCCGCCCAAAACGCGATGATGAAGCCGAGATAAATCGGATGCCGCGCGAAATTGTAGAGCAGCGGCGTCGGGAAAGTCGGTGGCGGCATCTCCCGACCGGTCAGGTGTTTGGTGACCTGATGCAGTCCGAACAATTCGAAATGATTGACCAGGAATGTGCTGGTAAATACCACCACCCAGCCGATAAACGATAATATGGCGATCGTCGCGGCCATTTCGGGCTCTTCGATCTGCCAGACGACGGTCGGAATCGGCCGCCATTGCCAGAACAGCAAAAGCAACATCAGGCTGGCAAACAGCATATAGGTGCTGCGTTCGAACGGTTCCGGGATAAACTGCGTCCACCATCGTTTGAAGCCCTTGCGCGCCATCACGCTGTGTTGAATGGCAAACAGCGACAGCAACGCGAGATTGATGGCGATTGCTTCAAGAACGGGCGAATTCGCGCCGGTATCGATGGCCTTCGGCACGACCAGGTCCGATACGAACCCGATCGCATACAAAATCGTGAAGAGAAATGTGAAATAGGCCACAGCGCCGAACAGAAATGCAGTGAATTTGAGCATTCGATTTGTCGGCATGACTGAGCCAATGGCTCGGGCTTCGGACATGAAACCAACTCCGTGGGGAGCAATGGGATCGTGACTTCGGTTTTTGCAGGATGACTGAAACGCGCCGACAAGACTTTGCGGGACGCTTGACCTCTCCATGAGATGGACTTGATTGTTTGTTGAGAAAGGATGCGACAACGCACGTGAGATTCGACTTCGACAAGTACGCTCTGGACACCAATCTTCGCGAGTTGCGCCGCCACGGCGAACTGGTTGCGATGCAGCCGCAAGTATTCGACTTGCTGGTTCATCTGCTGAAGCATCGCGATCACGTCGTCAGCCGGAACGATCTCATCGCGCTGGTTTGGGGCGGTCGGACCGTGTCGGACTCAACGCTCGACAGCCGCATCAACGCCGCCCGAAACGCCATCGGCGACTGCGGCAAGGAGCAACGGCTGATCCGGACAATTCCGCGAAAGGGTCTGCGTTTCGTTGGAGACGTGAACGAGCATGTGAATGGCGTTCATCCGCCCCCCGCGCCAGCGAAAGCAGCTGCCGAACCGCCCCCCCGGCCATTGCCGTTACCGGATCGACCGGCGATTGCCGTATTGCCGTTCGACAACATGAGCGGCGACCAGGAACAGGAATACTTCTCTGACGGGATCAGCGAAGACATCATCACCGCGTTGTCGAAATTGCGCTGGTTCTTCGTCATCGCCCGCAACTCGTCGTTTTCCTACAAGGGCAAGGCGGTGCATCTGAAGCAGGTCGCCGCCGAACTGGGGGTGCGCTACGTCCTCGAAGGCAGCGTGCGCAAGAGCGGTGATCGCGTGCGCATCACCGCGCAACTCAACGACACCGCGACCGGCAGCCACCTCTGGGCAGAGCATTACGACCGCGATCTGGTCGACGTGTTCGCCGTGCAGGACGAGATCACCGATGCCATCGTCGCGGCGATCGAGCCGCAGATCTATGCCGCCGAAAACTTTCGCAGCCGGCGCAAACCTCCGAACAGCGTGGACGCGTGGGACCTTGTTATGCGGGCGCTGTCGCATCATTGGCGCGTGACGCGGACGGACAGCGCCGCCGCTCAGACGCTCCTGGAACAGGCGATTGCGATCGATCCGAACTACGGCCAGGCGCTGGCCCTGATCGCCACCAACCACATGTTCGGCGTGCATCTGGGCTGGGCGGACATTACGACCGTAGCCCCCATCGCCGAGCGCGCCGCGCTTGCGGCCATTGCAGCCGACAGCGAGGATGCGTGGGCGCATACCGCGCTCGCCAGTGTCTATTTCTCCACCCGTCGCCTCGACCACGCGCTGGCCGAATTCGAGCTGGCGTTACAGCTCAACCCGAACTTCTCGCTGGCGCAAGGATATTACGCGCTGGCGCTGTCCTATAGCGGGCGATGGCAGGACTCCTATGCGGCCGCGCAGCGCGCCATCCGCCAGAGCCCGCGCGATCCCTCGTCCGCGATCTATTACGGCGTCGCTGCCTATGCCCAGTTCGTCGGCAGGAATTATAGTGAAGCGATCTCGCTCGCCCGCGAAGCGACCCGCCAGCGCGGCGATCTCAGCGGCGCCTACCGCGTGCTGACGGTGGCCGCCGGCATGGCCGGAAAGATCGAGGTCGCCAAAGCTGCGCTCAAGGAGTTGCGGCGAACCCAGCCCAACATATCGCTGGCCTGGATCGCGACGCAGCTGCCCTGGAAGCTCGACGACGATCGGGAGCATTATCTGGAGGGGTTCCGCCGCGCAGGGCTGGAATAATGCTTCATCGCGGGGGCGTTTTTGCGGGATTGGCTGTCGCGAACCCATAGATCAGCGCCAGCCGGTCGAGGCATTCGCAGAACCGGCGTGCGAAATAGTCCTTCCAGCGCTGCGTGCGTAATCCCCGCCTCTGTCCAACCTGCTCCATGGTCAAGCCATGAACCAGGACGTCATGCACCAGCGCCGAACCATCGGCCCCCAGCTCGCGCTCGGCGCGATTTAGCCGCAGCACGGCCTTGCGCTGCCCCTCCGTGATCGGCTCCCGCATCTGCCCGCCATCAACGTACTCCCTGGTCGGATCGACGGCGCGCGGGCCGCGTTCGGCTCTCTCCCAATCGCTCTGGAAGGCCCGCCCGCCCTGGTACTGCGCCTCATCGATCTGGCGATGCGAATGCAGGCGGGCAAGCGGATCGTTGCGAATCGAACGCAGGGTAACGATCTTCTCGCCCGGCTCCAGCGCCAGGGGATTGTCGACCTCGACGGTCGCGACCCGTGGCAAATCCCGGGATTTCCGGTCGTGTGCCTTTGCAGGGTTATACGGCTTGTTCCGTTTGGCTCTCGGCATGTCGGATGATCTCCTTTCAAGAACGATGGGGTTTGGATTGCGCCCGGAAGAACCCGGCGTTGCGGTTCATGCCGTCTCGACCAGCCTGAGCAAGACGGTGCACGCCGTGCGTTCCGATGGCGTGCCGGGGCCGCGACTCAGATGAAAGTGCGGTGTGCAGTAGCTCGAGCCAGGCCGGCGTCGATGACCGCAGAAGGTGATGGCTTCGCCCTCTTCGTCCCCGCCGTAAGGGTAGCGGCAATCGCCGCGCTCCAGTTCGATCAGCGAAAGGTGCCGCGGATCGATCTCGACACAACGCAGCTCGACCGGCTTCGTCCCTCTATACGGGGGCATCGGCCATGGAACCCTGGGCAATCTCGACTCCCCCAGGTGTATTTTACCCGGCCGGTCTAACCGCGGCTGCACGCATGTAGACGATCCGGCCCGATCGTTCCAGGCGAGCCCCATCCGCCTGGCACGGCTCAGCACGGCATTGCGCGAGTAAGCTGTGTTGAATTTCCTGTTGATAGCTGCCGCGATCCTGGCAAAGGACAAATGGAGGGCAAAAAGCTCCCGCAGCGCGCCCGAGTGCTCGGGCGCCCAGTCTGTTGGTTCCATTACCGAATTTCCTGTTTCTTTCAACGCCGCCCGGCGACCTCCATCTATTTCCGATATTCCGAACAAAAAGTCAAGCTTGATTTCTGGTAATCCTAACTGCTAGTGTTTCCGAAATTCGGGAAAGGATGAGCACATGCTGGACGTCAAAATGATCGAACGGGCACTTGAGAGGACGGGCAAGAGCAAGGGGGGCCTGGCGGAGGCCATGGGGGTCCGTGCGGGCGCAGTCTCGGAAATCCTGTCCGGGATACGCCTGATCAAGGCGTCCGAGATCGGGCCGATCACGGAATATCTCGGGCTGAATTCGGTGCCGATCATGGGCCGGGTCGGCGCCGGCGCAACGATCGAGCCGGAGCATGAACAGGTGCCGCCGGAAGGCCTCGGTGAGGTCGAACTGCCCTTCCCGATGGCCGAAGAGACCATCGCCTTTGAAGTTGCGGGCGATTCCATGCTGCCAAAGTACGAAAATGGCGACGTTATCGTGGTTTTCCGCGAGCAGCGCCATCCGCTGTCGAGCTTCTACGGCGAAGAGGCCGTTGTGCGCCTGAAGACCGGCGAGCGCTATTTGAAGACGATCGAGCGAGGAAAGTCCTCACCTCTGGTCAATCTCAAGAGCTTCAACGCCAAGCCGATCACGGGCGTGAAACTCGAATGGATCGGCGAGATCTGCGTCACCCTGCCGCGGGGTCAGATCGAACGCCTGCGCAATAAGGCAGCTGCGAAGACACGCAAGGCCGGCAAGGCAAAATAGCGAACGGGATGCCGGAGAAAGGGAAGCGATTCGGCAGGTAAAGCCATCAAGTGATTCGGCCGACCAGCCGTCGGGAGCAGGCCTTGCTCTGCCTTGATTGCTGTTTTACCGAATTTTCGCTTGACTTTTTCTGGTTTTCAGCAATACTGGGGTCATCCGTTCCAGGGGGACTGACAGATTGCCAAATATGCAGTATTTCGTCGTGATGATCGATTACGGCCGGCGTGGCCGCGAGGCCATTGTCGATCCTGAAATCACCCGGCGCGAGGTCATCTCGCGGATTGCGTCGGGTGAATACAGGAACATCAGTTTTATCCATGAAATCGTCGATTCCTCCGTCGAGGACATAACCGCCGACATTCTGAACGAAGCCGCGCTTCCCGACATTGGCACGGCAAGCGTCGATCTGCAGGCCGACCAATTCGACCACCGACGCGACCTGCGGAAACATGAAACCGTCTGAACTCGCGCGACCTTTATTCCGTCGTCAAAATAATGTGATCATTAACGGGCTTTGATCGCCGCCGGCTTCCTTAAATATTCTTCACGCAAAGGCTACTCGGACAGCGCAGACAATTGCGCTAAATAAGCGATTCGATTTTCTCCGGCTTGCAAAGTTCTTACACTCCATGTTTCCGTCAATGAAGGCCGAAATTGCCGCACGCGACGGCGATCCCCGGCTCAGTCTGCTGCTAGGTATCGCTGCCTGGTTTTTATTTCTGGATCACATTCCGCATAACGCGGTCAGCATGTTGACCCTGCGGAATTTCGGATTCAGCGGCGCAACCGACCTGTTCGTGTTTGTCGGCGGCTATACCGCCGCGATCCTCTATGGAAAAATGATGCTGGAGCGCGGTTTCCTGGTCACCGCTACCCGCATTTTCAGGCGCGTATGGCAGCTATACGCCGCCTATGTCGTCCTGTTCGTGATCTATATCGACTTGATCGGATACGTCGCCAGGAAATCGGCGGCGCCCGAGATCATCCACGAATTCAATGTCGCCGGAATCCTCGGCCACACGATCCGGACATTGATTTACGGCCTGCTGCTCCAGGCCAAGCCGCTCAACCTCGATGTGCTGCAGCTCTTCATCGTCCTGATGGCGTTCTTTCCGGTCGTATTGTTCGGAATATTGCGCCGGCCGAACCTGACGGCAGCCGGGTCGATCGTCCTTTACGTCGCCGCTCGCAAATTCGACTGGAATCTATCCTCATTTCCGGACGGGCACTGGTACTTCAATCCGTTCTCCTGGCAGTTGCTGTTCGTGCTCGGCGCCTGGTTCGCCTTGGGCAGCGCGAAGCAAATGCGGACGATTCGTTCGCTGCAGGATCTTTCGATCCTGCGCATGACGGCTTTGCTCTATCTCCTGTTCGCGTTGATCGTGACCGCGGCCGGAAACCTGCCGCAGTTGGCTGGAATCGTTCCTGACGCCGTGCTCAATTTCTTCCTTCCAAATGAAAGGGAAAATCTGGCCCCTTACAGGGTACTTCATTTCCTCACTCTTGCCTTCCTCTTCTCGTTCGCGGTCCCGAGAGACTGGCATGGATTTCAACAGCCAGCCCTGCGGCCGATCGTGAAGTGCGGGGAAGAATGGTTGCCTGTCTTCTGCGCCGGTGTCTTCCTTTCCTTTGCAGGGCATTTCTTCCTGATCACGGGACCGAATTCGCTCGCGATGCATTTCCTGGTCAGCATCGCCGGAATCGCGATCATGGCGGGCGTTGCCTATTACGCGTCGTGGTCCAGGCGGCAGGACTACAAACCTGCGCTCAGCACTCGTTACTGAGCGAGGCTGCAGTGCGCCAAACCGCTACGGCGCGTATTCGATGTGGGCGCGGATCGAATGGTTGATCTGGTCGATCCAGCCGAATTTCTGCACCGCTGCGATCATGTTCGACAGGCCATCCTGCCACCACGCCTCGCATCTGAGCGAAGGCCAATCGCGCAAGACCTGCTCCGAAATCCAGGCATGCTTGCGATCGCTGCGCACGGCCACGCTGCCGAGCAGTTTTGCCTGTACGGTGGAATCCATTGCCCCTTCGATGCGGACCGAGAATGCCTTGAAATTTCCGGGGTCATCGATTTCGACGGATCGGCTCGATGCGATAACGCGAATGATCATCCTTGGTGTTCCCCGGCGGTCTGCGCCACGCGCTCCCGCGCCACGGGCAGCATCTCGCGCGCGAAGATGCCAGCGGAGTGCAACACCTCCTGTTGGCTGAGGTTGCCGAACGAAAACTGGCTGATGAAGTAGTTGGCGCCCGCCTCCTCGGTCATCCTTCTGACCTGCTCCCGGATCGTGCCCTGTGATCCCGCAATCGCACCGCCGTTTTGTACCATCGTATCGAAATCCCCGGGCAGCCGGGCGAAACGCGGCTACGTACCGTGCTTCTTCCAGAGCTTCATGAAGCTGCTGTAGAAGTCCGGCCAGGCACGGCGACCGAGCGCCATCGCCTCCCGGTCGCTGTCGGCCGCCACCACAAATCGGTTGATCCCGAGCAGCGGCAGCTGATCCGGCGAATTGCCCGCCGCAGCCCATTCGGCGCGAAAGCGGTCGGTAATTTCGCGTACCCGCGGCAACGGCCCGCCGCACACGATGTTGATCCCGTTCTGCGCCGGCCAGACCGCGCCCTCGGGCACCGGGACCGCGTACCATAGCGGCGGGTGCGGAAGCTGGGCCGGCTTCAAGTCGATCGGCACGTTCGCGAACTGATAGTGCTTGCCTTGAAAATTCACCTCGGCCCGCGTCAGCGCCTGCATGATGACGGTGTAGGCCTCGACATACATTGCCTGTGCCTGGTCCGGATCGACGCCAAAATAATGCAGCTCATGCGGCGACGCGCCTCGGCCGATCCCGACCTCGATCCGGCCCCGGCTCAGATGATCCAGCATGCAGATTTCTTCGGCCAACCGCAGCGGATGGTGCGCCGGCAATACGTAGACCAGCGCACCGAGGCGCAGACGCTTGGTGCGCTGCGCCGCCGCTGCAAGGAACACGCTTGGCGATGGCGTCAGATTGAGTGGCGTCGAATGGTGCTCGCTCATATGGTAGGTACGGAATCCGGCTTGATCGTAGAACTCGATCAATTGCAGCCGGTTTTCATATTGTTCGCTGAGCGGATAGGGCCCGTGATCGTTTTGATCGAAGATTCCGAACTGCATTGCACCACCCCGAGGACGTCTTTTCCGGCCCGCCACGATGGTACCTGCGGCGACGACCGGCGCGTCGTAAGATAATGCTACATGGCAAACGCCAGACCTTCCAGCACCGAGACCGCGAACAGCGTCTCTCTCAATCCGGCGGAAATGCCCGCTTCAGCCGTGCCTCGCTGTCGCGCAGCGTTACCGGATCGAGTTTCCCCTGAGAAGACGCCTCCTTGGCGCACGCAAAGATCCGATAGAACTGCGTACCGTCGAAGGCGACCAGCAGCAGATCAACGCCGGCATTGAGTGCTTCCACCACCGCTGTGCAGACATTGTTCTGATAGATCGCGCCCATCACCAGATCGTCAGTCATGATGACGCCCTGATAATTCCACTTCTTGCGAACGATGCCGTCAACCACAAGCCGGGAATGCGACGCCGCGCGGTCGGGATCAACAGCGGTCAGCGTCACATGCCCGATCATTAACTGCGCCCTGGAGCCTGCCAGCACATCCCGAAACGGCCGCCAGTCGGACGCTTCGAGTTCCGCCAGAGGCGTGTCGAGACCAGCACTGAAGTGATGGGTATCGGCACGAACCCGCCCCAGTCCCGGAAAGTGCTTGACGGTCGCACCGACGCCGAAGGCCTCAAGCCCATGGACATAGGACCTGGCGATGTCGGCCACGATGGCCGGATCATCGGAAATGGCGCGGTGGCCGATCAGCGTGTTGAAATCGAACCGGTTACGCTTCGCGTCGGGTCGCAAATCCAGCACCGGCGCCAGATTGAGGTTGACGCCAAGCGCCGCCAGTTCCTTTCCGTGCGTTCGCCCGAAGGCCTCCGCTTTCTCCTTGCGAACATCCGGCGGAAGGCTCGCCAGCGTCGAGAGCGCCGGCAATTTGGTCAAGGGCGGCGACAGATGCGAGACGATGCCGCCTTCCTGGTCGGCGGCGACAATCAATGGCGGCAGGCCGGCGGCACGTCGTTTTTCCTGAAGCGCCGAGATTTCGGATTTCAGCGTCTCCGGTGCTCTTCGTACATTGTGCTTGGTGATGTAGATGCCGGCGATCAGGCCTTTTTCGGCCAAGGCAGCCACCTCAGGGAATGATGAATACCCCACCATGAAATGCTGCCCGAGGCTACGCGCCTGCGCGACGTCGGTCTGCAGAACGTTTCGTTTGCGCAACTCGAAAGAAGCTTGCGCGCACAGCATTGACAGCGACGGCAGGCACCACAGCAGGACCAGTAGTTTTCCCGCGATCCCTCGCCTGCGCCAGTGACCGCCACGAAGCAGGCAGGCGAGAACGCCAACGCTCACCGCGACAAGAACGATGTTACCCGTACCACGCAACGCAATCAGATAAGGATCGTTCTTGTTCGCCGCGACGAAAATGAAAGCCAGCCCCGCGAACCAGACCAGGCCGACGCCGATACGTTTGATGATTTGCATGAAGGACGATGCTGTGTGCGTTTGTTACAGGCGAGATCATCGCCGTATCAAACTTGTTATTGCCGCGCGAGCACTTAAGCGGGGCTGCACAGAAACTGCAGACGAATCCTGAAGTCTTGCAGACAGCCTTCCCGGCATTTGCACAACGGCCGCCCATAGCTCGTCTTGCAAACCGGCGACGACCTTCAAATGCCCATTCCCCCACGTCTAGCCAATGATAATTGGTGGCTCTGTGAACCTCCCTCGACGGCGCCGGTCTGCAATTTTTCCCTCCAGACAGGCAGCGCAATGATGGCTGAATTCTCCACGCCGGCACCCCAGGGCTCTGTTCGCGAAAACACTTTCCCAATCAAGCCGGCCATTGCCGTGGCCCTCGCGGCATTGGCCGACTGGCTGTTCTACGGCCAGCGAACCGGAATGTCCGCTGTTATCTTCGCCATTGCACTAACCGGCGGCGCGCTGCTTGCCAATTTCACCAGGCTGAACAAGGCGAAGGTTCTGCTTGCGGGCCTCCTTGTGCTCGCCGCCCTCATCCCGGCCATCGAGGAATTCAATGCGGTCTCACTCTTCTTCATTGTCCTGGCGCTCGGCGTTGGCCTCTCGCTAACGACGGATAGCAATCTCACCGGTGTTGCCGAACAAGCCGCCGCGCTCTGCGACCTTTATCTGGTCGGTCCGTTCAGATTGCTCCGGGACGCCATCAGCGCGTTCAATCTCCCGGCGCTGACGGCAGGTTTCACCGTGTGGTTCATTCCGGTGGTTCTGAGCGGCATCTTCGCGATTCTGTTCGTATCGGCCAACCCGCTGCTTGAGAAATGGATCAGCCTGCTGAACCCCGGCAGCGCCACCTCCTATGTCAGCCTGGGACGGGTGCTGTTTTGGGCGGCCGCTTTGTCGCTGGTTTGGCCCTTTATCCACGTCCGGTGGCGCCGCAAGCCCGAGGTGCCCGCCGATTTGGCCGTGGCAGCAATCGAGGAGCAGGAGAAGCCCGTTCATGACGTCGACTTCCTCGGTGCGGCGACCATCCTGCGTTCGCTGATCCTGTTCAATTTGCTGTTCGCGGTTCAAACCGCCCTGGACGTGTTCTTTCTCTGGGGCAATGCGACGCTGCCGGCCGATATCAGCCATGCGGCCTATGCGCATCGGGGCGCCTATCCCCTGATCCTCACGGCGTTGCTGGCTTCCGGATTCGTGCTCGTCGCAATGAGACCCGGCGGCCCGGCCGAACAGTCGAAGGTGATCCGGCCGCTCGTCTATCTCTGGGTCGCGCAGAACGTCCTGCTGGTTGCGTCATCCATCCTGCGGCTCGATCTCTATGTGCAGATCTACCTGCTGACCTGGTGGCGCGTCGCGGCCTTCATCTGGATGCTGCTTGTCGCGTTCGGACTGTTGCTCATCGTTGCCCGCATCAGGCTCAATCGTTCGAACGATTGGCTGATCCGCGCGAACCTCATTACTTTGACCTCAACGCTCTATATCTGTTCACTGATCAATTTCCCTGCCATCATCGCGAACTACAATGTCGACCATAGCCGCGAGGTTTCAGGCAAGGGTGTTACGGTCGACATCAACTATCTGATCCAGCTCGGGCCCCAGGCCTTGCCGGCCATCGACAAGGCGATTGCACTCCGCAGCCTCGACCGTATCTTTTTCGACCCTATCTTTGTTTCCCGCCGCAATAGCCTCGTAGAACAGCATCGCAATGACTTGGCTTCCTGGCGCACCTGGGGATTTCGGAGCTGGCGGCTGCAGCGCACCCTTGATGCCCAGAAGAGTTCGACCGTAAGCTAGCCATGATCCAGCACCGGAGAGACGTTTGACACACCGTATCCTCATCGTCGATGACGACTTGCATATTCGCGAGGTCATCCGGGTCGCGCTCCGGAAGGCCGGGATGACCGTGTTCGAGGCGCGGGACGGCAAGGAGGCCTTGACCCGCTTCGCCGCCGACAGGCCGGACCTCTTGATTCTCGATATCGGCATGCCGGAATTCGATGGATTGGACGTCTGCCGGGATATCCGAAAATTATCGGACGTTCCGATCCTGTTTCTTTCGGCACGCGACGAAGAGATCGACCGTGTGCTGGGCCTCGAGATCGGCGGCGACGATTACGTCACCAAGCCTTTCAGCCCGCGCGAGCTCGTCGCGCGGGTGAATGTCATCCTGCGCCGCACCTCGCAGCGTGGGTCGGACACCAAGGCGACGGCGGCGCTTTCCCAGGGCGGGCTGCTGGTTGATCCGGAACAGCATGTTGCGGCGTTCGCCGGTACACCGCTTCGCCTGACCGCCATCGAATTCGGAATCCTCAGGGCTTTTCTGACCAGGCCGTCGGTGGTCTTCAGCCGCGAGCAGATCATGAACGCCGCCTATCAGCTCAACATCCAGGTGTCGGACCGCACCATCGACAGCCATATTCGCAATATCCGCGCCAAGCTTGCCGCGGTGAATTGCGACAATGTCATCGAGACCATCCACGGCGTTGGCTTCAAACTCGGCCGATGCGAGCCGCACGCATGACATCACGGGCCGGCGAGAAATGGCGGCCGTCGGTCGGAATGATCATTTTTGCCGCGTTGGCCGCCGTGGCTGCATTGCCTCTGGTCGGGCTGTTCTTCTTTCGGCTCTATGACAACCAGCTCATTCACCAGACGCAGGCCGAGTTGATTGCCCAAAGCCGGGTATTAGCTGCGGTTTATGCGCGGGACGTGGAGGCCCGCCTCAATGCCGGGGTTGTCCTTGGCGCTGAACTCCCGCCCGAAGCGCGTCCTGTTTCGGACGACAAGATGACGCCAATCCGGCCAGCGCTCGACCTTGCCGCCGGCGCCGACCTGCTGCGGCGGCGGCCCGACGCACTTCCAGCCAGTGCTCCCGCATCTCAGGCCTATGTCGAGATCGGCGCGCGGCTGATGCCGATCATCCTGGAAACGCAGAAGGTCACGCTCGCGGGTTTCCGGATTCTCGATCCCCGCGGCGTCGTGATCGCCGGCCGCAACGAGGTCGGCCAATCGCTGGCGCATATCGAGGAGGTGGCGACGGCGCTGCAGGGGCAGTATCGCGCCGCGTTGCGGATCAGGGTCCCCGACAAGCCCCCGCCGCCGATCTACTCGATCAGCCGCGGCGTCGGCGTTCACGTGTTTTCGGCCATGCCCGTGGTCGTCAACAACCGCGTTGCCGGCGTCGTCTACTTATCGAGGACGCCGAGCAACATCTTCGACCATCTCTATCAGGAGCGCGGCAAGTTCATTCTTGCCGGCTTCGCCGTCATCTTCGCCACTGTCATCATTGGCCTGGTATTTTCCCGCACCATCACCCGGCCGATGCGCGAACTGGTCGATCGCGCCGCCCGTATCAGCCGCGGCGACCGCGACGCCTTTCAGCCGCTGGCGCATTACGGCACCCGCGAGTTTTCCCAGCTGTCGCACAGCTTCCTCGACATGGCCGAGCAATTGTCGCGCCGATCGGATTACATCGCGACCTTCTCGTCGCATCTCACCCACGAGTTGAAGTCGCCGCTGACGTCGATCAAGGGCGCTGCAGAACTCCTGCTGGATTCGCTGCAGAGCAAGACCGACAATCTCACGCGGATGGAGCAGAAGAGTTTCGTATCGAATATTCTGGGTGACACCGAGCGCCTGGAAGCCATGACACAGCGGCTGCGCGAACTGGCGCGCGCCGAGACCACGCCGCAGAATGAACACACCGAATTAAGCCAGGTCATCAGTGGACTGAAGAGCCGCTTTCCCACCCGCGCGATCGACGCCACCGGCTGTCTCGAACGTTCGATCGGCATGTCCAATGAGAAGGCGCTCATCGTCCTTTCGCATCTGACCGACAACGCCATTCGTCACAACGCTGGGAATGTGAGGCTGGCAGCGGTCGATGAAGGCGCCACGGTCAAGATGACCGTGAGCAACGACGGAGACCCGATATCGGAACCCAACCGGGAGAAGATATTCGACGCGTTCTTCACCACCCGCCGCGACACCGGCGGCACCGGCATGGGGCTCGCGATCGTCCGGGCCGTGATGGCAAGTCATGGTGGCTCGATCCGGCTTTTGCCATCAGATAAGGGCGCCGCGTTCGAGCTTCAGTTTCCGGCCGCTTAGTTTATTATTGACGCGTTTTCTTCACGCGAACCGGTATCCACTTCGCTCGAAAACGCTTTAGACTCGCTCGATGATGATCGCCGGCGCCATGCCACCGGCGGCGCACATCGTCACCAGGCCACGCCTGAGGTCGCGCCGCTCGAGTTCGTCGAGAACGGTACCGATCAGGATCGAGCCGGTCGCGCCGATGGGGTGACCGAGCGCGATCGAGCCGCCATTGACGTTGACCTTGTCGCGGTCGAGCTTGAGGTCGCGGATGAATTTTTCGGCGACGACGGCGAAGGCTTCATTGATTTCGAACAGGTCGATATCATCGAGCGTGAGGCCTGCCCTGGCCAACACCTTGCGGGCCGCCGGAACCGGCGCATTCAACATCAGGGTCGGGGAGTCTCCCATGTTCGCCATCGCAACCACGCGTGCCCGGGGCTTCAGGCCATGCGCCTTGGCATAATTCGGCGAAGCCAGCAAAACGGCCGCCGAGCCGTCGACGACGCCGGAGGAATTGCCGGCGTGGTGCATGAAGTTGATGTCGAGATCGGGGTACTTGTCGAGGATGAGAGTGCGGTAGGTCGTCCCCTTGTCGTCGAGCGGATAGTCCGCGACCGCGGTAAAGGCGGGCTTCAACCCGGCAAGGCCTTCCAGCGTGGTCTGCGGGCGCGGATATTCCTCGCGGTCCAGCGCAAGGCTGCCGTCCTCGCGATGAACCGGCACGAGGCTCTTGTCGAAATGACCGCCCTTGATGGCGGCGGCCGCGCGCTTCTGGCTCTCCAGACCGAGTCCATCGACGTCCTGACGCGAAATACCCTCCAGCGTCGCCACCGCATCGGCGCAGACGCCCTGATGCGATTGCGGGTGCCGGGCGCGCAGACGAAGATTGCCATTGTCCATCATGAACGGCCCCTCGCCGCGGCGGCCCTCCATCGACATCATCTCGGTACCGCCGGCGATCACGAGATCTTCGGAGCCGGCCATGATGGCGTTGGCCGCCATGTTGACGCAGGTGATGCCGGAACCACAGAACCGGTCCAGCGTGACGCCGCTGGCGCGCACGTCATAGCCGGCATCCAGCGCCGACATCCGGCCGAGATCGCCGCTCTGCGCTCCGCGTTGGGAACTCGTGCCCCAGATGATGTCGTCGACGTCAGCGGTATTGATCCCGGTGCGATCGGCCAGCGCCCGTAATACCGTGGCGCCGAGTTGCTGGGGATGAATGCCCGCGAGCGCGCCCTTGCCAGCCTTGCCAATGCCACGCGGCGTCCTGCAGGCGTCGATGATCAGCGCGTCAACCATGGTGTTTTCCTCAGGGTTTGTTAGTTGGGCGCATTTGCCGCCGGTCAAGACGCAAAGTCAATTCACGCCGCGGGTCTGGGGCCATGCACTTCGGGTAGAGGCGGTCCACCATAGCGCTCATGCTCTCTGCTCGTCGTCCCGGCCTTGAGCCGGGACGACGGCGGTGTTTGTTGTTACACCGTCATCCAAACGCAGTTTCGCATTCTCGCGACGCATTGCGCCCGAGCTTTGCCAGAGACTTCCCGCCCTAAATACAGAGGGCGCAGGGAAGACCGGGTGCGCGCTGCACCCGCGGTCTCGTGTGCGGATTGCACAAAACAAAGTGCACACGAGCATACAGGGCAGCGGTGAACACCCGGCCTTCCCTGCGCAGTGGCTTTACGGCTTATGCCGTGATCTCCCGGAGACGAGTTCTTGGTTGACTCCGTCGCTGCCGTTCAGCTCTCGCCTACCCGACAGCTTGACACCTGCAACGGGTGCCAGGACCACACGGTTTTGCCGTACGCTCAATCCACGCCGTCGTCAGACGTGAGCCAAGCGTCCACCGCAACCCGCCCAACGTCCGTGACGACGGCCGACGCCCTTCTGAGTAGGACGGGATGGCGATATATGTGCCTCTGATTTGCCCTTCCGGAAAAGCGAAACTTTGCCCGACGGGCCAATTTGTCGCATCTCTCACCGTCATTCCGGGGCTTGCGAAGCAAGAACCCGGAATGACGAGGCACGTGCGTAGCGACATCCGGGACTCTTCGCAAAGCTACCCGGATATCGCTGCGCTCATCCGGGCTACGGATCGCTCTACCGAGCCCGCAGTTCGTAGGGTGGGCAAGCGTAGCGTGCCCACCATTCAAGCCATCGAAGTGGATGGTGGGCACGGCGCAAGAGCGCCTTTGCCCACCCTACTTGGCTCGCAGCGCGAGAATCTTTTCGGCGGCGCGCAGATGCGGCTTGTCGATCATCTTGCCGTCGATCTTGACGACGCCGGAGGCCGGATTGTCGTTGAAGGCTTTGACGATCTGCTCCGACCAGGCGATCTCTTCGTCCGCCGGCAGGAAGGCGGCGTTGACGACATCGACATGCTTGGGATGGATCACCGCCTTGGCCAGAAATCCATCCTGACGCGCGGCGATCGATTCTTCCCGTAAGCCTTCGAGATCGTTGATGTCGGTAGCGATGGTGTCGATCGCGACGACGCCGGCAGCCGCGGCGCTGATCAGGCAGAGGTCGCGTGCCAGCAAGAACGGCCCATGATATCGGCCGGCGGTCCGGTTGCGCGAGGCGCCGAGCGACGCCGCAAGATCTTCCGCGCCCCACATCATGCCCCACAGCCGCGGGCTCATGTTCTCGAAATCGAGCAGCTTGAGCACCGCGCGCGCCGTCTCCGTCGCCACCGTCACGATACGGGTGGTTCCGTGTTCGATGTCAGATGCGGCTTCGAACGCATCGAGATAGAGGGATAGTTTATTCACGTCGGCAGCGCCGGCGCATTTCGGCAGCACGACACCGTCGGGCCGGCCCGGGATCACGGCGGCGAGGTCGCCCAGCGTCATGCCGGTATCGAGCGCGTTGACGCGGATATAGATCTTCTGGCTCGGGTTCCGCGCAGCGAGCATTTCGCGCACGGTGCGCCGCGCCCCGGCCTTCTCGTCCGGCGCGATCGAATCCTCGAGATCGAGGATCAACGCATCGGCCGCGGTCTTCTTGGCATTTTCGAACTTGCGCAGGCTGTCGCCGGGAACGAACAGGAAGGATCGCATCAAATCACGCCTTTGGTTTGCAATGCATCAGCCCGGTGCGGCGGCAACTCGCGACTACTTCGCCGCGCTGATTGGTCATGGTGTGCTCGAACTCGACGATCCCCTGCGTCGGCCGCGACTTGCTGGCGCGCTTGGAGATGATCTTCGTATGGGATTTCAGCGTATCGCCGTGAAACACCGGTTTTGGGAATTTGACGTCGGTCATGCCCAGATTACCGACCGTCGTGCCCAGCGTCGTATCGTAGACGCTCATGCCGATCATGATGCCGAGCGTATAGAGGCTGTTGAACAGCCGTTGGCCGAATTCGGTATTCTCGGAGAAATGCGCATCGATATGCAGCGGCTGCGGATTCATCGTCAGCAGGCTGAACATCGTATTGTCCATCTCGGTGACGGTCCGGCTGAACTCATGATGAAATTCCCGGCCGACCTCGAACTCCTCGAAATATAGTCCGGCCATCAGCGCCCCTTGTAGTTTGGTGTCCGCTTTTCGACGAACGCGTTCAAGCCTTCCTGACAATCTTCCGTCGTCGCCACCAGCGCAAAGCTCTCGGCCGTGTTCTCCACCGAACGGCGGAAATCGGCATCGACCGCGCGCATGAAGGCATCGCGGCCGATCTTCATCACGATCGGCGACTTGGCGGCGAGCTTCCGCGCAATATCGCGGGCGCGGTCGAGCGCGGTTCCCTTCGGCACGACTTCGCTGAGCAGGCCCATGCGGAATGCGGTCGCGGCATCAAAGGGCTCGCCTAGAAACAGCGGCCCGAACGCCTGGTGTTTCCCGACCAGCCGGGGCAGCTGCACGAAGTGGATCGCCGGGATCAGTCCGACATCGATCTCCGGATAGCCGAAGGTCGAGGCCTCGCCGGCGATGATCATGTCGCAGGAGATCGCAATCGTCATGCCACCGGCCCGCACCGCGCCGTCGACCGCGGCAATGGTCGGCTTGCCCATGCGATACTGGGTATCGTTCAGCGCGAAATACAGCCGCTCGAGGAATTTCTTGGTTTCGATCCCGGGCTTACCCCTGACGATGTCGAGATCGAGCCCGGCACAGAACACCTTGTGCAGGCTGCCGATGATGACTGATGATACCGACGGATCGTCCTTTGCTTTCTGCAGCGCCGCCAGCAACGCATCGATCAGCGGCATGCTCAGCGCGTTGACTGGCGGCCGGTCCAGCATGATCTCCGCGATCTTGTCCGAGACGGAGTAGCGAACGAGTTCAGCGCTCATGATGCCGCTTCCTTATTGTCTGGCCTGACGCACCGCGCCGGCCGCGATCAAATCATCGATGGTGCCGCGATCGAGCCCGGCCTCGGTCAGGATCGCTACGCTATCCTGTCCGATATCCGGCGCGGGGCAAAGTGCGTCTTCGGAAAGGCTGGCAATACCCGGCGTGCGCGGCGTGTAGACCGGGCCGACGCAGGGGGTATCCTGGCACACCGACGCGTTGGTCGCTTCGACGTGAGGATTGCGCAGCCACTCCCCGGGATTGAGGATGCGTTCGGCAATGATATCGGCCGCATGCAGCCGCGACAGCCAGACGTCAGTCGGTCGCGCCAGGAAAACCTCGCGCAGCTGCGAGATCAGCGTGTCGGCCGCGTCGGCCCGGCTGGCGAAGTCCGCAAAGCGCGGATCGCCGGCGAGATCGTCGCGCTCGATGGCGGCACACAGGCGCTTGTATTGCGGCTCGTTCACCAGCGTCACCATCATCCAGCCATCGCTGGTCTGATAGGACCCCGCCGGCACGTTAAGCGCCCGCGGCGCACCGCCCTCCAGAATATGCTCGGCGACCTTGTGGCCGAGCAGCGCCGCCGTCGATTGGCAGAGATTGACGTCGATCCAGCGGCCGGTGCCGGTGGTCGCGCGCGCGAACAGCGTGGTTGATATCGCCTGGAAGGCGTAGACGCCGGTTACGACGTCAGAGACTGTGGTGCCCACCCGGTGCGGGGTCTTGTCGTTGCCGACATTGATCGACACCAGGCCGGAAAACGCTTGCGCAACGGAATCCGAGCCGGGCCGCTTTGAGTAAGGTCCGCTCTGCCCGAATGCGCTCACCGAGAGATAGATCAGGCCGGGATTGTCGCGCGAGAGTTCCTCGTAGCCAATTCCAAGCCGGGCGGCGACACCGGGACGAAAGCCTTCGATCAGGACGTCGCAGTCTTTCGCCAGTTGCCGGGCGATTGCGATCGCGTCCTTGTGCTTCATGTCGAGGCAGAGGCTGCGCTTACCGCGGTTATAGACCGCCGACAGCGTCGTGTGGTTTCCATAGGTCGTACCCAGGAAACGCGACCAGTCCCCCTCCGGCGGCTCGACCTTGATCACGTCAGCGCCATAGACGCCGAGCAACATCGCGCAATACGGCGAGGCGATGCCCTGCCCGAAATCGAGCACCCGCAGACCCCGGTACGGCGCCTCATGCGTCGGCGATAGCTTTCCGGTCATCTTTTCTCCCTGCCTGTAAAGCGCTGACAACCCTCAGCCGTCATTCCGGGATGGTCCGAAGGACCAGACCCGGAATCTCGAGATTCCGGGTTCGATGCTTCGCATCGCCCCGGAATGACAAACATCGCTACAGCGCCAGATAGCGCTGACGAATGTTTTCGTTGGCTTTCAGCTCTTCGATACCGGATGTGTAGACGATCTGGCCCTTGTCGATAACCGTCGCGTGGCTCGCAAGGCCAAGGCAAAAATGCATGTTCTGCTCGGCGATCAACACCGTGGCGCCGGTGCCGCGAAGTTGTCGCAGCAATTCGCCGATCCTTTGCACGATGATCGGCGCCAGCCCCTCGCTCGGCTCGTCCAACAGCAGCAGCGCCGGATTGCCCATCAGGGTGCGTGCGATTGCCAGCATCTGCTGCTCGCCGCCCGAGAGACGTCCCGCGATCCGGTGCCGCAAGGGCTCCAGCAGCGGAAATACGTCGTAGATGCGCCGGATCGACCATTCGTCCTGGCCATCGGGGCCCTTCTTGGCGCCGATCTCCAGATTGTCTTCCACCGTATGCTCGGGGAAAATCTGGCGGTCTTCCGGTACGAAGCCGAGGCCGGCGCGGGCGATGTGATGCGGCTTCAACCCGGATACGGTCCTGCCCCGCAGGGTGACCTTGCCGCGGCGCGCCGGCGCCAGGCCCATGATGGCCTTCATCGTGGTCGACTTGCCGGCGCCGTTGCGGCCGAGCAGCGCCATGGTCTCGCCCTGCCGCACCGACAGACCGACGCCGAACAGGATCTGGCTGCTGCCATAGAAAACGTCGAGGTCCTCGACCTGCACCACCGGCTGCGCGCTCATATCGCGGCCTCCGCGTGATGTTCGGTGCCGAGATAGGCCTCGATGACGGCCTCGTTGCGGCGGACCGCATCGGGCTTGCCGGTGGCAAGGATTCTGCCGTAGCACAACACCACGATCTCGGGCGCGATCTTGAACACGATATCCATGTCGTGCTCGATGAAGACGACCGTGATCTTCTGTTTCTCCCAGAGCTCCCTGACCTTGTCGATCATGCGCCAGCGCTCCTCGGTGCCCATGCCGGCGGTGGGCTCGTCGAGCAGCAGGACCTTGGGATCGAGCACCAGCGCCAGCGCGATATCAAGCAGCTTCTGGTCGCCATGCGACAGCGTCGCCGCGGTGCGGCTGCGCTTGCTGGCAAGCCCCAGCAATTCCATCGCGTGTTCGGCGCGGTCGCGGGTTTCAGCCAGCGGAAACCGTCGATGCATGACACCGGCGCGGCGCTGATCGGCGCCGACGGCGGTCAGCATCGTCTCCTGCACCGTGAGCGAGGGAAAAATACTTGCGACCTGGAACGCGCGTCCGATGCCATGGCGCACGATCTCGGGCGGCGAGCGCCCGGCCAGATCAACGCCATTGAGCAGGATCTGGCCGGAATCCGGCTTCAGCGCACCGGTGATCAGGTTGAAGAATGTGCTCTTGCCGGCACCATTGGGGCCGATGACAGCGGTCAACGAGCCATCAGGGAAATCGAGCGTCACGTTGTCGGTCGCCTTGACGCCGCCGAAAGATTTCGAGAGTGCGCGAATTTCCAGCATGGCTAGCCATTCGCCTCCCGAAGTCCGCCATAGGTGCTCCATGATGTACCGGCCAACCAGCCGCAATCGACCGGCAGATTGGCGCCCGTGATCGCGGACGCGGCATCGGAGGCAAGAAAGGCGACAACGCGACCGATTTCCGAAGGATCGACCAGACGGCGCAGCGCGGCATTGGCTGTTAGCGCGGAGACATCCCGCTCGCCTTTATCAATCGCGTTCTTCAGCGCCGGCGTCAGCGTATAGCCCGGAGAAACGGCATTCACCCGCACGCCGGAGGGGCCCCACTCCGCGGCGAGGCATTCGGTGATCGCAATCACGGCCGCCTTGGCCGGGGCGTAGGCATGTAACGGCATCGAGCGCATGCCGGCGATCGAGGCGATGTTGACGATGCTGCCGCGTTGGCGCGCGATCATGCGCCGGGCAAAGGCGAGGCAGGCGACATAGGTGCCGCGCTGGTCGACACGAACGACGTCGTCCCAGGCCGACATGGGCAAATCGTGCGGCCGCACCGGCACCTGGATGATCCCGGCACTGTTGACGAGCACATCGACCGGCCCGCATTCGCGCTCAATCGCTTCCGCGCAGGCCTCGACGCTGGTCTCGTCCCCGACATCGGCGACGTAGGCCTTGCCGCCAAGTTCCGCGGCGACATCCCTTGCTTTGGCCAAATCGCGATCCACGACCATCACAAGATCGCCGCCTGCGGAGAGCTCCCGCGCGCAAGCCGCGCCAATCCCGCTGGCACCGCCCGTTACCACGCTGATCCGCGCTTTCGCCGCCGGGCTCATGATGCGCGCTCCCCGGAACGCTCGCGGCGCTGCACGTACCATTCGATCACGAAATCCATCAGGCCTTTGCGCAGGCCGATGGCGAAGAACAGGATCACGATGCCGAGAACGATGCCGTGATACTCGGTCACACGGGTGACGGTATCGTTGAGGATCAGGAACAGCGCGGTGCCTACCATCGGTCCCAGGAAGGTGGTCACGCCGCCGAGCATGTTGATGAAGATGCCCTCGCCCGAAATCGTCCAATAGGCGAATTCCGGATAGGCGCCCGAGACGAACAGCGCCATGATGATGCCGCCGGTCGAGGCGAACAGCGCCGCGAGCACGAAGATCGTCAGTTTGGCGCGCCAGACGTCGATGCCGATAAAACTCGCCCGCGTGGCGTTGTCGCGGATCATGCGCAGCGTGTAGCCGAACGGCGACTGCGCGATCTGGTGCATCAGGAACAGGCCGATCACCAGCAGCGCGCAGCTGACAATGTACAAATGCAGATGGTTGGATAGATCAATGCCCAAAAATGGCGGCCGGGGAATGCCGCCGCGCAATCCTTGATCGCCGCCGGTCAGCGACACCCAGGACAGGATGGTCGAATGGATCAGCATCTGGAACGCCAGTGTCACGAAGGCAAAATAGATTTCCTTCAGCCGCACGCAAATGGCCCCGATGACGAGCGCGACGACAAACGTGATCGCCAGCGTTGCCACGAAAGCCACCGGAACGGCGACACCGGTCTTCTGCATCATCAGCCCGAAGCCGTAGGCGCCGAGGCCAAAGAACATGCCATGGCCAAAGGACGTCAGGCCGGTGTAGCCGACCAGAAGATTGAGCGACGT
The DNA here is from genome assembly GCF_018131075.1 of Bradyrhizobium sp. JYMT SZCCT0428. Lineage (GTDB taxonomy): Bacteria > Pseudomonadota > Alphaproteobacteria > Rhizobiales > Xanthobacteraceae > Bradyrhizobium. Next base: position 107,765 of record NZ_JAFCLS010000017.1, read on the forward strand.
CGCGAACAGCCCATAGGCCGCGCAGCGGATCACGAAGTCGAGCAGGAATTTACTGCTGGTGAGCATCGGCAGCAGGGCGAGCACGACAAAGACCGCAAGCGCAATCAGGGCATCCCGGTTGGGGCGCGGCTTGGCCTGGGTAACGGAGTTGTCGAGCACCTTGCTCGCCTGTTCGGCCTGCAATTCGGTCACGCGACCTCCTTGCCGAACAGGCCGGTCGGGCGGGAAACCAGCACGATCACCATGAACAGATACATCAGGCCTTCCGTAAACAGGGGAAAGCCGAGCGAACCGAACGAGCGGATCATGCCGATCAGGAGCGCGCCGATCAGTGCGCCCAGGATCGAGCCCATGCCGCCGATCACCGTGACGATGAAGGATTCGATCAGCACCGAAAATCCCATCCCCGGCGTCAGCGAACGCACGGGTGCGGCGAGTGCGCCGGCGAGCCCCGCCAGCATGCCGCCGAGCGCGAACACGCCGCCATAGATCAGGCCGGTGTTGATGCCGAGCGCGGACACCATGCCCGGATTATGCGCCGCGGCGCGGATCACCTTGCCGATCCGGGTGCGAGCAAGACCAAGGCCGAGAACGATCGCGGCCACCAGCGCGACGGCAATCAGCAGCAGATAGTACGGCGGCACCACGCCGCCGGCGATGAACAGCGGCGGAATCTGGAACGCCGCCGGCATCCCCATCGACTTGAATTCCGGGCCCCAGATCATCCGCACGACATCGTCAAATATCAGCACGAAGGCGTAGCAGACCAGGACCTGCATCAGCACGTCGCGGCCATAGACCCGGCTCATGAAGACGCGCTCGAAGATCAAGCCCAGCAGCGCGGTGCCGGCCGCACCGCATAGCATCGCCAGCGCAAAGCTGCCGGTGAGCTGATATGCCGTCATCGCGAAATAGGCGCCGAACATATAGAAAGCGCCGTGGCTGAAATTCACCACCTTGAGCACGCCGAAAATCAGCGTCAGCCCGACGGCGACGAGAAACAGCAACATGCCGATGATGAAGCCGCTGGTGGTTTGCGTCACCAGACAGGCGGAGCTGGCGAGACAGCCGGTGAGTGTATCGAGATCCAAGGGAAATATCCGTTACGGCATGCCGGACGATCGGCGCGCGAAAACCATGGGGCCGTGAGCGGAGGCAGCCCATGCTGCCTCCGTTTTTCGCGGATCGATCAGGTGTAACCCTTGCTCTTCTTCCACTCGGCTTCGAGTTCGAGAATCGTCTTCCAGTCACCCGGCTTGACTTCCGGCACGTAGGGCTCTTGCGGGATCGTCGTGCCCCACCCGATCGCATAGCCGATCAGGGTCTGGTCCTCGGCCCGCATCGTCACGGTGCCGTCGGCGCCGAACGGCGATTTGATCTTGAGGCCGCGCAATGCCTCCGCAATCTTCTTGCCGTCAGCGGAATTCGCCTTCTTCGAGGCCTCGGCGAGCAACATGATCGCGGTTGCGTTCTCCCACGACCAGTTGGTCGGGTACTCGTTGTATTTCGCCTTGTAGGCATCGCCCCAGGCCGCGTTCTCCGCGGTCGCAGGATAGGTCTTGATGTAGCGGTTGCCGGAATGAATGCCCTTGGGCAGGTTCTTCACCACGGTCAGTGCGGTGTAGTCGGCCATGTTGACCGCAAACACCTCCATCTGGGTGAACAGCGCATAGATGTTGGCCTGATCGATGTAGGAGGTCAGATCGCCGCCCCACAGGCAGGAATACAGCGCTTGTGGTTTGGCCTGCAGGATCTTGGTGACAACCTCGGTGTAATCAGGCTGGAACAGCTTTGGCCAGGACTCGCTGATGATCTCGACATCAGGCGCAAAGCGCTTCAGATACAGCGTGAACTCCCCGGTGGTGTCGCGGCCATAGGCGTAATCCGGTGCGCAGGTAGCCCATTTCTTCAGGCCCTTGGCCTTGGAGATCGCAGCCGCGTAGCTGCCGCCGACGATCGAGTCATGCACGCCCTGGCGCGCGGTGCGGAACGCGTTGGGAATGTGCTGCTTGGGATCGGCGGTCAGCGCCGAGGTTTCCGAATTGGTGTGAATGCAGAGCACGCCGAGATCGCGTGCGACTTCGTGCACGGCGAAGGCTCCGGATGAGGCCTCGGCATCGATCAGGAGTTCGCAGCCATCGGTGTTGACCAGTTCGCGCGCCACGCGGGCGGCTTCCTGCGGCTGCCCCTTGGAATCGCGGATCACCATCTCGATCTGCCGGCCGGCGAGACCGCCGGCGGCGTTGACCTTCTCGACTTCCAGCATCACGCCGTTGCGCGATGACGTTCCGAGTTGCGCCACGCGGCCGGAGAGAATGGTGGGCATGCCGACCTTGATGGTCTTGGCCTGCGCCCGCGCCACCCACGGTGTCGCGAAAGTCACGGCACCGGCGCCCATCAGCGCCAGCGTTGAACGGCGGCTGATGCCCGGTTTGCGGGTTCTCGTCATTATTCCCTCCCTGTCGGGTTTGCGTTCCCAGTTTCCTGCCCAAATCCCAGCCGGGGATCGTGCTGCCCCCGTACTCACAAGATTTCAGAGCAAAGGGGGTGACGTCAAGCCAAATATGAATTACGAGTCATAATTCATCTAACGGGAGATCAGGCCGGAATCCGGCCTTTTGAGCCGAGAAATGATCAACCTTTCGAGCTTCATCGCGTTTCACGCCAGGCGGACCCCGGACCGCTGTGCGCTGAAATACCGCGGCGAGGAGATCTGCTACGCCGACTTCCACCGCCGCATCGGCCATGTGGGCGGCTGGCTCGCCTCGCGCGGCATCGGCGCCGGCGATGTCGTCGCGGTGCTGATGAAGAACAGCACCGCGTTTCTCGAACTGGTATTTGCAGCCAGCCACATCGGCGCGGTGTTTCTGCCGATCAACTATCGGCTGTCGGCCGACGAGGTCGGCTACATCGTTGGCAATTCCGGCGCGCGCATTCTGATCGCGGACGAAGAGCTGGCCGGCATCGCAGCAGGTAACGTTCCCGTGGTGCTACTCGATGAGGTCGCGCAATCCGCCCTCTCGCGGCTCGCGCCTGACATCGTCCCCGCCCCGATACATCCAAGACAACCGCGCGACCTGATCCGGCTGATGTACACGTCGGGCACCACGGACCGGCCCAAGGGCGTGATGCTCACCTATGAGAACATCTTCTGGAAGTCGGCCGACCAGACGCTGGTGCTCGGACTGAACGCGGAGACGCGGTTGCTGGTGGTCGGCCCGCTCTACCATGTCGGCGCGCTCGATCTGCCTGGCATAGCCGTGCTCTGGCACGGCGGCATGCTGTCGATCCACCGCAACTTCGAACCCGAGCAGGCGCTGGCGGCGATCGAAGCCGAGAAACTGAGCGCGGCGTGGTTTGCGCCCGTGATGACCACGGCGATCCTGACCTGCCCGACCCGCGACAGCTTTGACGTCTCCAGCCTGCGATGGGCGATCGGCGGCGGCGAAAAGACACCGGAAGCGCGCATCCGCAGCTTCTCCGAATATTTTGCGAACGCCCGCTACATCGACGCCTATGGCCTGACGGAAACCTGCGGCGGCGACACTTTTATGGAGCCCGGCCGTGAGATCGAAAAGATTGGATCGACCGGCCGCGCCATCGCCCATGTCGAGATCGAAATCCGCGACGACGCCGGCAACCGCCTTGCCGCCGGCGAAAACGGCGAAATCTGCCTGCGCGGGCCGAAGGTCACCCAAGGCTATTGGAACGATCCCGAGAAAACCGCAGCCGCTTTCTTCGGCGATTGGTTCCGCAGCGACGACGTCGGCTACCTCGATGAAGACGGCTTCCTCTATCTCACCGACCGCAAGAAGGACATGATCATTTCAGGCGGCGAGAATATCGCCTCTTCCGAAGTTGAACGCGTGATCTATGAATTGCCGCAGGTGCGCGAATGCGCCGTCATCGGCATGCCGGACGCACGCTGGGGCGAGAAGCCTGTTGCGATCGTGGTGCTGGGAGAAGGCGCCGCGCTGGAGCTGCCTGCTTTGGCCGATCATTGCCGCGCGCGGCTCGCCGGCTTCAAGGTCCCGAAGCAATTGATCATCCGCGAAAGCCTGCCGCGCAATCCGTCGGGCAAGGTGCTCAAGCGCGTGCTGCGCGCCGAACTGGAGGCTTCATGACGCAGGCAACGCGAGCCAATTCCGGCAAGGTCACCAAACTCAACCGCGTCGAGCGCAACGCCTGGACCAAGCGCAAGATATTCGACGCCGCGACCAAGATCGTCGGCAAATACGGCTATGCCGAAGCCTCGGTCGCCCGCATCACCGAGGAAGCCGGCGTCGCGCAGGGCACGTTCTACAATCATTTCGAAAACCGCCAGGAACTGCTGGATCAATTGCTGCCGAAAATCGGCATCGACATGGTGCGCTTCATCCGTGCGCGCACCGGCACGGCACAGACCGCGCAGCAGGAAGTCGAACGCTTCAGCGCCTTTTTCGACTTCATCCGCGAGGTGCCGGAGTTCCTGCGCATCCTCAACGAGGCCGAGTTCTTTGCGCCGATCGGCTACCAGAAGCATTTCGAGAACATCTCGACGGCCTATGTCCGTATCCTGAAGCGCGCGCGCCTTGCCGGCACGGTTGACAGCTATAGCGACGAGGAATTCGAGGCCATCGTCCAAATACTGATGGGTGCCCGCGGCTATCTGAGCCGGCGGTATTCGTACTCGAACGGTGCAGTCACGGCCGTGCCCGACCATGTCATCTCCGCCTACCATAAGCTGATGACGCGCGGGCTTTTCAATTCAGCCGGCAAAGGCAACGACAATGAGCGCTGAGGGTATCGTTCTCGTCACCGGCGGCAGCCGCGGCATTGGTGCTGCAACCGCCACGCTTCTGGCCGAACAGGGCCAGCGTGTTGTGATCGTCGACATCGTCCCGGAACCACTGGCCGGCACCAGGACGATCCTGTGGCCTGCCCCATTCGATGTCGCCAGCGAGAGCGCCGTCGTCAGCGGCATCGCCGATATCGAGACAGCCCACGGGCCGATCAGCGGCCTCGTCAATGCCGCCGGCGTGTTCGGAAAGATGCATCCGATCGAGCGGGTGCGGATGGATCAGTGGGACCGCGAGGTCAATATCGACCTGCGCGGGACATTCTTGGTCGCCCGCAGCGTCGGCGTCAAAATGGCCGAGCGCCGGCATGGCGCCATCGTCAACGTCGCCTCGGTCGCCGGCATGACCTCAGGTCCGATCCACGCCTATACGGCCGCGAAAGCCGGCGTCATCCAGATCACACAAACGCTTGCCGCCGAATGGGGGCGTACCGGCGTGCGCGTCAATGCGGTCTCTCCCGGCTTCACCCGCACCGCGGCGCTCGAAGCCGGCATCGCCTCCGGCGCGCTCAACAAGCGCCTGCTCGAAAGCCCGACGGCAATGAACCGGCTGGTCGAGCCGATCGAGGTCGCGCAGGCGATTGCGTGGTTGCTGTCACCGATGAGCAGCGGTGTCACCGGCATCAACCTGCCGGTCGACGCCGGATATATCGCCGGCACCACCTGGGCCGCCTATGGCGGCCTGCGCGAAGCGCCTGGCACGTAACAAGGATACGAGCATGAACATCGAAATGCCCCGCAAGAAGCTCGATCTCGCATCGGCCATCGCCGAAGGCGATATCCGCGTGCTGCTGATGGTGCTGGTCCACATGACCGGCGACGAACGCTGGCTGGAGCCGCCCTACAAGCCGAGGCGCGACGTTCGCCTGATCCCCGATCCCGAGGCCGGCTTGCCCCCCGAAGTGCAGGACGAAATCCGCGCGGCCGTCGTGAAGCTGTTCGCCAATGGCGAGCCCAAGCCCGTGATATCGGACCCCGGCGACGAATTGATGCTGAAGATGATGCGCGCGACGCTCGGCGAAAACGTCACGCCGGAATATGCGCCGCTGATGCGCGAGGAAATGGGCTTTATCCCCCGCGAGGCGCGCTGGACCAAACATCCGGCCGACGACAAACTGGCGCAGCAGCATGTGCTGATTGTCGGCGCCGGCGTCTGCGCGATCGCGCTTGGCGTCGCGCTGGGCCGCCTCGGCATTCCCTACACCATCGTCGAGAAGAACGCGGAACTCGGCGGCACCTGGTATGTCAATCGTTACCCCGGTTGCGGCGTCGATACGCCGAACCACTCTTACTCCTTCTCGTTCGGCGCCCGTAATCCATGGACGCGCTACTTCGCCCAGCGCCAGGAACTGCTCGACTATCTCAAGAAGGTCGCGCTCGAATACGACATTCGAAAGCACCTCCGCCTCAACACCGAACTGACGTCTGCGCGCTGGGACGAGAGCAAGCGGCGCTGGATTTCGATACTGAAAACGGCGGATGGCGAAGAGACCTTTGAGTCGACCACGCTCGTGAGCGCGATCGGCCAGCTCAACGACCCCTCGCCCGCGCATTTCAAGGGCGAAGAAAATTTCAAGGGCCAGACTCTCCATTCCGCATTGTGGTCTGATGACATCAAGCTCGACGGCAAGCATGTCGCCGTCATCGGCACCGGCGCTACCGCAATGCAGCTGGTGCCGTCGATCGCGGGCCAGGTGGCATCGCTGACCGTCTATCAACGGACCGCGCAATGGGCGCGACCGGTCGCGGGCTATTCCGACCCGATCAGCGACGGTGCGCAATGGCTGCTCGCCCACCTGCCCTTCTATGTGCAGTGGTACCGCTTCAACATGTTCTGGCGCTACGGCGACGGCCTGCTGCCGTTCCTGCGCAAGGATCCGAACTGGCCGCATCCCGAGCGCGCGGTAAACAAGGGCAACGACCGCCATCGCGAGGAGTTGACGGATTTTATCCTGTCCGAACTCAAGGACCGTCCCGACCTGATCGAGAAATGCGTGCCGACCTATCCGCCCTACGGCAAGCGCATCCTGCTCGACAACAACTGGTTCAAGACGCTGACAAAACCGAATGTCGAACTGGTCACCGACGGCATCAACCATTTCACAAGAGACGGCATTGTCGCGTCGGACGGCAAATCGCGGCCGGCCGACATCATCGTGATCTCGACCGGCTTCAAGGTCACCGAGATGGCAGCGCGCCTCAACATCACGGGCCGTGACGGCAAGGACCTCAGGCAGGCCTGGGCCAACGATAACCCGACCGCCTATCTCGGGCTCACCGTGCCTGACTTTCCGAACTTCTTTGTCATGCTCGGCCCGAACTCCGGGCCCGCGCATGGCGGCAGCGTGATCTTTCAGTCGGAGTGCCAGAGCCGCTACATCAGCGCCTGCCTGGTCGAGATGATCGAACGCGACATCGCTGCGATCGATGTTCGTCCGGACGCGCACGATCAGTACATCGAAAAAGTCGACGCCGAGCATGAGCAGTTGATCTGGTCTCATCCGGGCATGACGACTTACTACCGCAACAGCCAGGGCCGGGTGTTCTCGGCGATGCCATGGCGGTTCGTCGATTACTGGACGATGACTCACGATCCTGATTTCACCCGGTATCGCCAGACCAAAGCATGAGTTCATCGCTTTAAAATGACGCTAAAGAGCGGAACCCTCTTCCATCCGGCGGGCGTATGCACGGGAACCCAAGTGCGATTTTTCTCAGCATAAACTTGACACCTGACAATATCTGCCGCAGCATTTGTGACGCTGCACCTGTCGGCGTAGCGGAGCCTTCGGCTCCCTCCTTCGCGGGAATAGCGACCGATCATGTGATCGACCTGCAAGCAGCGGATGCGGACGCAAGTCCGTCGGGCCCACTCTTGGAGAGGAGCATGACGCCACCGGCTAAGCCAGTGACCTTGCTCAACCGCAAGGTCTCGACGCAAATTGGGTGAACAGCAGCTGCTAGCCCCGTTGCGCCGCCTAAAAATTCAAACATATGCGCAAGATCGGAGCGCAAAGGCCAAGCGCTTTTCGATTTTGAAGATGCACTGGTGTCTACCAGATAATCCTTCGCCTATAACGAAGATGTAGGGCCCCGCGCTGCTTGAATGCACCGGGGCCCATTCGTTTGGCTCAATCCATTCGTTTAGCTCTTCCAACGATCAACGCGGCATCCGCCGATTGCCTCCACCGTTCGGATCGGAAACAATTGCCCATCGGGACAGGGAATGGCGATGACAAGGCCACGCGTGCGCATCTACACCGACTACAAGAGCCCCTACGCGTTCGTCGCGAACAAGCGGCTGTTCGAACTCGAGGACGAATACGGCGTCGAGCTGGAATGGCTGCCCTATACGCTACGCGTCGCCGAGTTCATGGGCACCGTGGAAGAGCGTACACCGCATTTCTGGCGCAAGGTGCGTTACGCCTATATGGACGCGCGGCGCTATGCCAACGCGCAGGGCCTCACCATGAAGGGCCCGCGGCGCATCTATGATGCCTTCTATGCCAGCGCCGGCATGCTGTTCGCGCAGCGTCATGGCGTGTTTCGTTCCTACCACGACACGGTGTTCCGGCGCTTCTGGAGCCATGATCTCGAGATCGACGAACTGTCGGATATTGCCGGCGTGATTGCATCGATTGGCGGTTCGGCCGAGGAATTCAAAACCTATGTCCACGGTCCGGCTCGGGCCGAACATGACCGCATCATCGACGAGGCAGAGGATCTCGGCGTGTTCGGCGTGCCGACCATGATCTTCAACGGCGAACTGTTCTGGGGCGGCGACCGCATCGACCTGTTGATCCAGCGCATCAAGGACCCTGACTCGATCGCGGCCGCGCTGGGCAGCCGGCACCGGAAGTGACCCACCGCCTGTGTTTTCAATCTGTTTACCAGGTTTGGCTAACCTGTCTGGTGGTTGAAACGCCGGAACCGGGGCATGTTCAGAGAAAGCCTCCCGATTGCCTATGACGCGCCTGCCGACCTGAAAAAGTGGCCCTCGCTCAGGAATGAGCGGGTCACCAGCAAGACGCCGTATCTCGTTTACAACGGAACATTGGCGGACTGCATCCGGCAATTGATGGCGAAGCCCATCAAGCAGATCTCGCTCTACGACATCGTCACCGAACGCCAGCCGGCATTCGACGGCAATGTCCTGTCGCCCGGCGATGCCGCCGAGATCGCGATGCGCAAGGATTTTCCCAAGGACTAGGCTCGAGGTTCCGTCATCCTGAGGCGCGAGCGCAGCGAGCCTCGAAGGATGAATCGGCCACAGACGGGCCGTCGTCCTTCGAGGCGCGCAAGTGCGCGCACCTCAGGATGACGGGAGAAACGTTGTCACTTGTTAGCCAGCCATCAAATGCGGCCAGCATCCTGTGCGCTCCAGCACCGGTCGCAGCGCGGCACGATCGTCCGCATCCAAGGCTGCGAATTTGTCGCGAAGCTGTTGCAGGCACTTCACCTGATATTTGAACGGCGTCAGCGCGTAAGGCAGGCCCCAGACATTGATTTCCAGCCGATCGAGACCTTTGGCAGAGGCTTCCGCGTTGGCCACTAGGAATGGCAGATAGAGTTCGCCTGCAACTCTCAACAGCGCCTCGGCCATACCGCTGAGTGCCTGCTCGCGCGGATACCAATCACCCTCGACGCCCGAAGCATCATCCAGCCGCCGTACCCAATGATCGGTAAAGGGCGCCTTCTCGCGCATGATCCGCATCGGCGTCGGATCGGTCGCCATTTCGCTGAGCTGGCCAAACCAGGCGAAATCGGCAAGCGAAGGCCGGCTGCCGAACAGATAGTTGGTCATGCCGACATGCGGCTCAAAGGCCGCCAGCATCCGCAAATAGCTCTCCTCGAGCAGCGGCTTGTTCTCGGCGGTCGCACCGAGAATGACCATGCGGGAAATCTGCCGCTGTCGGAATTGCTCGATCTCCTCAGGGCTGCCGGTCGCAGCCTCCGATACCGACCACTCCTCGCCGGCCCAGCGCGAGACATACGCCTGATCCTCCGGATCCCACCATCGATACAGAAACAACGGCTTGACCGCCCATTCGTCGGCGAGATCTTCCAGCAAGTCGGACACGAATGCGACCGCCTTGTCGTTGGGGATGACGGACCGTACCTGATGACGCCGCTCCAGGTCGTACGCCAATGTCGTGGTCTCACCACGAAACGTGCCGTCAGGATACTGCAGCACCGGGATCAGGTTAGGCCGCAGATGCTCGGTCGCCTTGCGCAGCGCCCTGGTCATGATGACCCAGTCAAAGGGAATTCGGCGATAGCGCATCAGTGCGCGCAGCTTGATGGCGTAAGGCGACGCGGTCGATCCAATCAGCCGATAGCGGCCTTCAGTCATGGTACTCCCTCGATCGTCCCAAATCTGAAACGCCGGCCGCGCTTGCCCTGATACTGGCATCGAAGCGGATTTGCGCCAACCCGGTGCATTCGGATTTCGCCCGTCAGCCCTGCAATAAACCGGCATGGCTTGCCTTGCGGCGCAGCGAATTCTGCAGCTATCCTCCGTGCCAAATGATCGGGCCCTGCCCGACCCCATAAATTCTGCTTAGCGGAGAAACGCCATGAATCCCCCCGTCAGCTCGCCCGCCATCAAGGTCGTGAAATCGGTCCGCGAACAGGTAAGCGCGGAAGAATGGCAGGCGCGGGTCGATCTGGCGGCCTGCTACCGCCTCACGGCGCTGTACGGCATGACCGAGATGATCGCCAATCATATCTCCTGCCGGGTACCCGGAACGACAGATCAGTTCCTGATCAATCCTTACGGGATGCTCTACGAAGAGATCGATGCGTCGTGCCTGATCAAGGTCGACGTTGACGGCAACACGCTGCTCAACGCGACCGAATACAATGTCAATCTCGCCGGCTTCGTCATTCACAGCGCCATTCACATGGCCAAGCACGACATGGATTGCGTGGCGCATACACACACGCCGGCCGGCATGGCGGTCTCGGCGATGGAATGCGGGCTGCTTCCGCTGGCGCAGACCTCGATGCGGTTCCTGCATGTCGCTTACCACGATTTTGAAGGCATCGCCGACGACGTCGACGAGCGTGCCCGCCTGGTCAGGGACCTTGGCGACCACGAAGCCATGATCCTGCGAAACCACGGGCTGCTCGTCGTCGGCAGAACTGTGCCATCGGCGTTCAACGTGCTGTGGCGCCTGGAACGTGCCTGCCAGGTGCAGATCATGGCATTGTCCTGCAACACCAAATTGATTTATCCGTCGCAAAGCATTCTCGAAGCGACCTACGACAAGATGCGGCCGCGGGTTGACCGGCCGGCCCGAAATGGCGACCTCGCCTGGCCCGCTTATCTGCGTAAACTCGATCGCATCGATCCGTCCTACCGGAATTGAGGTTCCGTCCTGCCCGTTGACGCACTTCGCACGAAGTTTGGGCGGCGCTTGCCTGTAATTTGATCGCACATATCATCGCTAAATCGCGGATGCTGGTCGCCGATGAGGCGATAGGTGCGTCCCGATGAAGACGTTCATTCGAGTGGTTGAACTGTGGGTGCCCGACCGGACCCGCACGCGTCTGGAGTTCGGCGGCAGTCTTTGCAGCGAGGAGTATTCGGAGTTCAAGGCCGTCAGCGAAAATGCGCTGTTTGCCTTTGATGAAGGGTTGCCCGGCAAAGCCTGGGCCTCCGGCCATCCGGTCATTCTCACCAAATTTGCCAACTCCTACTTCAAGCGCACCGACGAGGCGATCGAAGCCGGACTGACCTGTGGCGTGGCGCTGCCGGTGTTCGCCGGTGAATTCCTGATGGCCGTCATGGTGCTGTTCTGCGGCGACGACGAGAAGCACGTCGGCGCCATCGAACTCTGGCACAATGATGCCGACGTCAGCCACGAAATGGGGCTTGTCGACGGCTATTACGGCACCGCCGACATGTTCGAGTTCAATTCACGGCACACCAAGTTTCCACGGGGCTTTGGCCTGCCCGGACGGACCTGGAAAGCCGGCATGCCGCTGATTATCAAGGACCTGCACAATTCCAAGCGCTTCCTGCGTTGGGAAGAAGCCTCCGAAATCGGCATCAATTGCGGTGTCGGCATTCCCTACACCACGTCACCTGAAAAAACCTGGGTGATGACGTTCCTGTCCGCGCAGGCCACCCCGATCGCCAAGCGTTTTGAAATCTGGGTACCGAATTCATCGCGATCGGCACTGGTCTTTCATTCCGGCGATTGCAGCAAGAATATCGAGCTTGAATCGATTTACGCGTCAAAGAGCATCGGCAAAGGCGAAGGCAGCATCGGTGGCGCCTGGGCGACGGGCATGCCGGCGATCAACGAGCATCTGAAGGTCGATGAGTCAGTTGCGGCGCAGGCGGCGCGCGCGGCGGGGATGAATCAGATCGTCGTACTGCCGGTGATCGAGAATGCCCAGCTCAAGGCCGTCCTCGCCTGGTATCTCTGAACGATCAGATCAACGCGCCACAGGCTGACGCAAGGTCCTGAAGAAGTCTCGCACCTCCCCGACAAACAGCTCCGGCTGCTCGAAGGCTGCGAAGTGACCGCCCTTCGGCAGTTCGCGCCAGTGCCGGATATCGGTGTAGCTTCCGTCCATCCACCGCCGTACCGGCGTGACGATCTCCTTGGGAAACACGGCAACCCCGCACGGGATCGTGACCTTGTGGGGCGTCCGGCGTTTCGGCCCAAAACTCTCCCAATAGAGACGCGCCGATGAGGCCGCGGTCGCCGTCACCCAATACAGCATGACATTGTCGAGCAATTCGTCGCGGCCGAGAATGTTCTCGGGGTGCCCGTCGCAATCGGTCCAGGCCCAGAATTTCTCGAGAATCCACGCCGCCTGGCCGCTCGGCGAATCCGTCAACCCATAGCCCAGGGTTTGCGGCCGGGTCGATTGCTGCTTGGAATAGCCGGAATCCCAGTCGGCATAGTATTTGATGCCCTGCAGCGCCCGCGCCTCCTCCGGCGTCGGCTGTCCGTCCACGTTGGGAGGCGCCGACATCGCCAGCGTGATGTGAATTCCGGCACAATGTTCGCCGTCCTGCGCGCCCAGCGCGGTCGTCACCGCCGAGCCCCAGTCACCGCCTTGCGCGCCATAACGCGCATAGCCAAGACGGTCCATCAGCACCGCCCAGGCGGAGGCAATGCGATCCACGCCCCAACCTGTCGTGGCGGGTTTGGCCGAAAAGCCGAAGCCGGGCAGCGACGGACAAACGACGTGAAACGCGTCGGCGGCGTTGCCGCCGTATGCGGTCGGGTTGGTGAGCGGCTCGATCACATTGTGAAACTCGACCACGGAGCCCGGCCAGCCATGGGTGATGATCAGCGGCATCGCCTGCGGATGCGGCGAGCGGACATGCAGGAAGTGAATATCGAGGCCGTCGATTTCGGTCGTAAACTGCGTAAAGCGATTGAGGCGTGCCTCGCGGGCGCGCCAGTCATATTCGTCGGCCCAGTACCGGCAGATATCCTTGATCCATTTCAACGGCGCGCCCTGGCTCCAGTCGTCGACCAGTTCGGCCTCCGGCCAGCGCGTGTTCCGCAACCGCGACTTCAGATCGTCCAGCACATCGTCGCCGACCGAGATGCGATAGGGTTTGATTTCAGCGCTCATGGAGAATTCTCACAATGCCTGATGGCGAGCTGCAATTGCACCCTGCCGACTTTAAATGCGTGACATTACGCAGACGCGTCAGGTTGATGCAAATTGACGGGCTGGTCGAGACTTTCCGGAGCGCTGTCGATTGCTCCTCCCTTGATCTCGTGGCAGTTGTGCGACGCTGGCGCGTCAGGGCGCCAGACGTTGCTTGAAAAACCCCAAAATCTCGTCGCGGGCAGCGATGGTCGGCTGACCGGCTTCGTCGATCAGGTGGGCGGTCACGACACTGTGCGGCGTCGTGACGTAGCGCTCGAAGAACTCGGGAACATCGGTGCTCGCCGCGTTGTCGGAAAGCACCCGCCCGATGAAACGGTCGCCGAGCGCCTCCTGATAGGCCGCAAAGCGCTGCGCCATGCAGAATTTGTCCCCCTCGAAGCGATAGGCCAGCACGGTCAGATCTTCCCGGTCGAGCCGTTCGCGGACGGCCTTGACTTCGTCCGGCGCGATTTCGATGCCGGCCGGATCGTTCAGCGGCAGTGACGGCTGGGAAAGGACCGGCGCCAGCATCGACGGCTCCAGCATCATCGTCAGCGCAAAATTTCCGGTAAAACACATCCCGATGGCGCCGACGCCGGGACCGCCGCACTCCCCGTGCGCGAATCTCGCCAGCGACCGCAGCCACTGCGTCACCGGGCTTGATTGATTGGCGGCCAACGCACGGAACTCGGCGCTCACGCAGGCGCGTTGAAACACGGCGGTGCCCTCTTCCACGTTGGGAACAGCGCCATCGCGGCCGAACAGCGAAGGCATGTAGACCGTGAACCCGGCGTCGCGCACCCAGCGGGCAAAACGCGCGACGTAAGGGCTGATGCCGGGCATCTCGGTCATCACGATGACCGCCGGCCCCCGGCCTGCGACATGCACCGCCTTGGTGATGCCTTCGAGCGTAATCTCGCGGCGCTCGAAATCCTCGAGCGGGTCGTCGTGCTTCATGGATCGCTTTGGCATCTGGCGTCACTCCCTGCGCGCGCAACGATCGGCGCCGCCGGATTTGACGACGCGCGTCCGCCTTCATGCCGATCATTGCGATTCCGCGCCGGATTGCCTAGTGTCAAAAATGACATTGATCGGGGATTTTTGGACATGACCAGGGTGACGGTCGTTGAAATCGAGGGCTGCCTGGCTTCCGGCGCCGCCATCACCCATGACGTGATGGCGACGGCCAACCAGATCAGCAAGACGGCCAAACGCGCTTTGGCGTTCGATGTCACGACGGTGCGTCTGGGCCGGCGCCGAAAACAGGAAAGGCTGCGTGGCGCCGACCTCGTCATTGTCCCGGGTCTTGGCCTCGGAGTTGCGTCAGCAGACGAACTCGACGCGAAACTGAAGAGCCCGGCCTGCCGGCGTGCTTGCGACATGCTGATTCAATCGTTCGAAGCCGGCGCCGCGCTCGCCGCGGCGTGCGCAAGTACTTTCCTGCTCGCGGAAACCGGATTGCTGGACGGCCGGCGGGCGACCACGACATGGTGGCTTGGCCCGCTGTTCCGCGAGCGCTATCCGACGGTCGAACTGACCAGCGACCGGATTGTCGTCGCCGATTGGCCAATTGCGACCGGCGGCGCGGCGATGGCGCAGATGGATTTGATGCTTGCCATTGTCGGCAAGTTCGCCGGACCGAAGCTGGCCAGCGCCTGCGCCAACTATCTGCTGCTGGATGAACGGCGCTCCCAGGTGCCGTTCATGGCGATCAATTATCTGGCGAGCCAGGACCCGAAAATCGCCAGGGCGGAAAAATGGGTGCGGGAAAACATCGCGCGCGATTTTGCGATCGAAGAACTCGCCGAGGCCGTCGCGCTCGCGCCGCGCACATTTGCCCGGCGCATCGCCGCGACCTGCGGCGTCTCGCCTATTCAGTTCGTTCAACGCATCCGGCTTGAGACCGCAAGATACCTGCTTGAGACCACGCGCCTGCCGGTCGATCAAATTTCCCGGCAGGTGGGCTATGCGGAGCCGTCCACCCTTCGCCGCCTGATCCGGCGCGATACCAAACATTCACCCGGGCATTTCCGGCCTGCGGCCTGAATCATCGCCCGCGGAGATTCCTTGCGATCGTCTTGCCGATAAGTTCAGCACCGGCATCGATTTCGCTTTCATTCCAGGCGGCGAATCCAAGAAACAGCCCGTGCTCGGCGGTCTTTCCGGTAAAGTGACGGGAAAGCGGCCGCGCCGTGACTCCAATCCTCGCCAGATCGGCCACGAGACGGCAGTCATCCGATCCCGGTTCCAGCCGGGCGAGAAGTTGCATGCCGCCGGCCGGCGGCGTGATCGCGAGCCTGTCTCCGGCCGCTGAAGTCAGCGCATGCGTCAGGTGGTCACGGCGGCCGCGATAGATGCGGGTCATCCGGCGAATATGGGCGGCGAAATCGCCGTCGCCGATAAACTCCGCCAGCGCGAGCTGCATCGCCCCCATCACCATCTGGCCGGTATGCCGCTGCATCCTCTCGAATGTCGCAACGAGGCCGTCGGGCACGATCGCGTAGCCCACGCGGATATCCGGCAACATCGGTTTCGAGAAGGTCCCGACATAGAAGACGTTGCCGGCCGTATCGATGCCCTGCAACGCGACCACCGGCCGGCCGTCGAAATGAAACTCGCTGTCATAGTCGTCCTCGATAACAGCCGCGCCCGCCTCCGCGGCGAATGCCAGCAGTTCCTGCCGCCGCTTGATCGGCATCAGCCTGCCCGTCGGGTATTAATGCGAGGGTGTGCAGAAAATCAGCCGCGGACGATCAGTCCGTCCCGCCAGGCGCAACCCGCTCCGATCCAGCGTCATTCCCTTGACCCGCGCACCGGTCGCCTCGAGCGCCACGCGCGCGCCGCCATATCCCGGGCTTTCGATCCACGCCAGATCGCCCTCATTGAGCAGGACCCGCGCGATCAATTCGATGGCCGCCTGGGCCGACGACGTAATGACCAGCCTGCGCGCGTCGGCCTTGACGCCGCGATGCTCCACGAGATGACTGAGCAACGCCGCGCGAAGAGCGGGATGGTTGGCCCTGATTCCCGCCGCGTGCCTGCTGCGGGCCGCACGGCGCAGACAGCGCGCCCACACCTCGTGTGGAAACTCGCGGGCATCGGCGAGCCCCGGAGCAAATGGCCGCGGACTCCCTCCTTCGTTCGTGAAGTGCCAGTCCGACCGGCTGACCTGCCTCGCCCAACGGGATACCCGCATGAAGCCGGAGCGCTCATGATCCGGAGATTGATCAGCGGAGACCAGCTGCATTTTCTCGACCGCCGCGACCACCGGCCGGCGTCCGCGTGCGACGACGATGTAACCTTCCACCGCCAGCTGATCGATGACAGTTGAGACCGTGTTTCGCGAGACGCCGAAATCTTCCGCCAGCACCCGGCTGGACGGCAGCCGGTATCCGCGCGGCAAGGCGCCCGACAGGATTGCGGTGCGCAGGCGATCGTAGATCTGGCGTGTCAGGCTCCCGCCATCCTGCGGGACGAACTTCAGATCGATCGTTCCGGAGAGCAGGCTGGACAAAACTGGATCCATGATTTTCTCGAAAATGGACCTATCAATCGTGCCAGTCAAGGTTATGGTTTGTGCAGCCCAGTCCGCCAACAGGGATCATCATGCAGACCCATCTGTCGCGCCGCGGCGCATTCCTGCTGTTCGCGGTGATCGTGATCGCCTGGGGCCTGAACTGGACGATTACCAAGATCCTCGTGCAGAGCGCTTCGCCGCTGTGGATCACGGCGATTCGCTCCGCCATCGCCACGGTGGCCCTCGCCATGCTTCTGTTCGCGCGGGGCGAGATGATCGTGCCACGTCGCGGCGATCTGCCTGTGATCTTCGTCAATTCGATATTTCACATGGTGGCATTTTCAGCGCTGGTCGCATTCGGGCTGCAATTCGCCGCGGTCGGCCGTTCAATCGTCCTTGGCTACACGACCCCGCTTTGGGTGATGCCTGCCGCCTGGCTGTTCCTCGGCGAGAGAATGACGCCATCGCGTTCACTGGGAATGGCCGTCGGCCTCGCCGGCCTCGCCCTCATGTTCAATCCATTCGCCTACAATTGGGCCGACGCCAACACGCTGGCCGGCAGCGGCTGCATCCTGCTGGCTGCCCTGTGCTGGGCGGTCAGCATCGTCTACGTGCGCGCGCACCGCTGGATTTCCACGCCCTTCCAGCTCGGGTTCTGGCAAACGCTGCTCGCAACGCTGGTGGTCTCCGTGCTGGCGTTTCTAAAGGACGGTATTCCGCATCTGGAATGGAATGCGCAGCTGGCTGGGCTGTTTCTCTTCAGCGGGATCATCGGAACGGCATTGGCCTATTGGGCGATGGCGACAGTCAATCGCAGCCTGCCCGCCGCCGTCACATCGCTCGGGCTGCTCGCGACACCCGTCGTCGGGGTCGCAAGTTCAGCGATCATTCTTGGCGAAGTGGTCACAGCCGACCTGGTGGTCGCGATGCTCCTGATCCTGGGAGGCATCGCAATCGGAACAATTCCCCGCAGGGGAGCGGTGCCCGCGCGATCGGGGTGGATTAATCGTAAAGTCGCAAGTCCCGCAGTTCGGGCGGTAAAACCGGACGAGCACACTCGGCCGATGCGAGGACATTGACAGGCCGCCGCGCTCTGGCCGGGTAATTGTAAGCAACCGAGCTCACCGCATTCCGGGGAAAGCGCTCGGCCGCAGCCGCGATGGTCAGCAATGCCAGGATCACGGCGATAAGGCCCAAGACCGGATTGAGCCACATCAGAACGTCATTCAGCCGAACGAGCCAATACGGAGCCATGTTCATCAGCCAGTTGCATTGTGAATCGAGGTTGTATCGTCGTCCCGCGCCATCGCGAATACAATCTGGAATGTCCGAACCGTGCCTTCGGCTAGTTCGAAGGCTGCTGGCAATAGGGTGCGGGACAACGCATGGTTGACATTCATCCTGATCCTGCAATTCTCCTCCATCAGCGACCAATAAGATCTTGCGAAAGCAAGACTGATGCAGGGATGAGGAAACGCAGCATGGGGCCATTTCGTCGTCGCGCTATTCTTGTCGCCTTCAGCGCCTTCCTGTTCGGTGGCACCGCCACGGCACAGGATTATCCATCCCGCCCCGTCAAGATCGTCGTGCCGTTTCCGGCCGGCGGCTCCAACGACATCATCGCCCGCATCGTGGCGCAAAAACTTGGCGAGCGGACCGGCCAGACATTCCTGATCGAAAATCGCGCCGGTGCCGGCGGAAATATCGGCGCGGATGCGGTCGCGACTTCGGAGCCGGACGGTCACACGCTGCTGCTTACGGCGCCGCCACCGCTCACCATCAACGCGGCGCTTTACAAGACTCTGCCTTACGATCCGGCAAAGGCGTTCGCTCCGGTGGCGCTGGTCGCCTCGGTGCCGATCGTGCTTATGGTTCATCCGTCGGTCGAAGCCAGGAACGTCGGCGAACTCGTAGCGCTCGCCAAGGCAAAGCCGGGTACCATCAACTTCGGATCGTCGGGCAACGGCTCCACCAATCATCTTGCGGGTGAATTGCTGAAGAGCATGACCGGCATCAGTATCGTTCACCTCTCCTATCGCGGCGCAGCACCCGCCATGAACGATCTCATCGCGGGGCACATCCCAATGATGTTCGACAACATCCCCGCGGTGCTGCCGCAGGTTCAGGCCAAGACCATCAAGGCGATTGCCGTGGCCGGTGCCAAACGCGCGAGCGCCCTTCCCGATGTGCCCACGGTCGCAGAATCCGGCGTGCCCGGTTTCGAAGCCTCCGCCTGGTTCGGGCTGGTGGCGCCGGCGAAAACGCCCGCGCCGGTGCTTGCAAAACTGGAAAGCGAGGTCGACGCGATCCTGACGATGCCCGACGTGCAGAAGCGCTTCACCGAACTCGGCGCCGAGCCCGGCGCTGTCTCAGGAGCAGCTTTCGGACAATTCCTCGCGGAGGAAACCGCGAAATGGACGAAGATCATCCAGTCATCAGGCGCAACGGTGAACTAGGGCCCGGACCCTCGCTCATGGAACTACGCCGAGCGCCTTCAGTTCGGCATTGGCGGCCTCCCACTCGTGGAAACTGCGCGGGCAATCGCTTGCCGCCAGGCGGAAAAGGCGCGTTGCTTCATCTTTCAACCCCTTCGTCAGTGAGAGCTCCCCACCGTAAAAATTCGCCTCACAGACCTGACCCCTCTTCCTGCTGGCGTCACGATGGTCTACGGCAGCAAGTGCAGCAGCGGGCGTTATCTCGCCCATGAACAATCTGATGACAGGTGCCGGCCAGACGTTCATGTCGATCCGGGAACTGGTTTGCGCCAGGCGGCTCGGGAGATTGTTTCGCTGACTGGCGATCTCGACCCACAGGGCCAGATAGGCATTGTCCGGTGCATGCGCACTTGCCTGGTCAAGATCGGCCAGCGCCTTTTCGACCGAGCCGGCAAACAGATATGATCGCCCGCGCGCAAAGTAGGCCAGCGGGGATTTCGGATTGAGCCGGATCGCCTCATTGTAGTCGGCGATAGCGCGGTCGAGGTCGCCCTTGGCGTGATAGGTAACACCTCGGCCGACGAAAGCCTTGACTGACTTTGGATCGAGCCGGATCGCCGCGTTGTAGTCGGCGACGGCGCGGTCACGGTCGCCCCTGGCGCGATAAGCGCTACCTCGACTGTTAAAGACGCTGGCATCTTCGCGATCGATCCGGATCGCCTCACTGAAGTCGGCGATCGCGCGGTCGAGGTCGCCCTGCTCGAGATAAACGCCACCTCGCTTATCGAAAGCCGCGTCGGATTTGGGATCGAGCCGGATCGCCTCATCGAAGTCGACGATGGCGCGGTCGTTGTCGCCCTTGGCGCTGAAGGCGATACCTCGACCGAGGAAGGCCTTGCGTGTTTGGGTTCGAGCCGGATCGCCTCATTGTAGTCGACGATGGCCCGGTCGTTATCGCCCTTGGCGTTGTAGGCGTTACCCCGATTGTTGAAGGCCATGACGAACTTTGGATCGAGCCGGATCGCCTCATTCAAGTCGGCGCTAGCGCGGTCGTTGTCGCCCTGCTCGTTATAAGCGGCACCTCGATTGTTGAAGGCCATGGCCAATTTCGAATCGAGCCGGATCGCCTCATTCAGGTCGGCGATGGCGCGGTCGTTGTCACCCCTGGCGCGATAAGCGACAGCGCGATTGTTGTAGTAAGCCGCCAGATCGCGCCCTTTCGATTTCCCCGACTTGATGCCCCGGGTACAGTCAGCGATCGCAGCCTCGGGGTCCTGCGCAGAATCACACTGGTCAGCGGCGGCTGAATAACCCAGGAATGCGGCTGAATAACCCAGGAATATCGTGGCGGCAAAAAGCGCGCTCCAGAATCTCCAATCCGTCGGCCTCATGCCATTTCCCTGGGCGAACCTTGATGTCCTGGGATATGTGTCGGAGTTTGGCGTTCTGGTTCACATCCATTGGGTCAATCGTGTCGATTCGGCATGTCGGCAGCATGTTCGGTTAGCGGTCATCCCGGAGGTCGGCCTTCATCAACGCCGCGTCAATCCGGATTTGGCTGTGCACCAATGGGTCCACACCCCATACGACTACCGAACCGGTCGCCTTAAACGCCGAGATAAGCGCGTTGAACGTAATCGCTCTTGGCAAGCTCAGCGCCGGGACCGCTCAACGCGATCCGCCCATTCTCCAGCACATAAGCGTAGTGGCAGAGCCGGAGCGCCAGATTGGCATTCTGCTCGACCAGCACGATCGACAGGCCCTGCTCCCGGTTGATGGTTTCGATCAGGCGGCCGATCTCCTGCACCATGATGGGCGCGAGCCCAAGTGACGGCTCGTCGAGCAACAGCACTTTCGGCGCCGCCATCAGCGCCCGGGCAATCGCCAGCATCTGCTGCTCCCCGCCGGAAAGCAGGCCTGCCATCTGGTCGCGACGCTGCCTGAGTTTTGGGAAGAAGCCGAACATCCGCTCGACGGATGCGTGCAGGCTGCTGCCCTGCGGTTGCAGGTAGCCACCCACGAGCAGATTGTCATGAACGGTCATCCGCGGAAACACCCGCCGCCCCTCCGGCGACAACGCGATGCCCTGCGAGACGATGTCGGGCGGCGACATCCTGTCGATCCGCACGTCGCCGAAGTTGATCTCGCCCTGGCTCGGCGACCGCAACCCCATGATCGCCCGTAGCGTGCTGGTCTTGCCGGCGCCATTGCTGCCGACCAGCGACACGATCTGGGCCGGCGCCACGTCGAGGCTGATGCCTGATATGGCGACCCGGTGGCCGTATTCGACGTGAATGTCACGTACCTGAAGCGCTTTGCTCATGCTGCTTCCTCGGCGCCGAGATAGGCCTGTATCACGCTGCGATTGGCCCGGATTTCCGCAGGAACTCCCTCGGCGATCTTCTCGCCGTGATCCAGCACGACAAGCCGGTCGCATAACCCCATCACCAGCCGCATGTGGTGCTCGACCAGCAGCACCGAGATATTCTCCGTCTTGTGCAGCTCCTTGATCAACCGGCCGAAATCCGCGGCTTCTTCCGGGTTCAATCCCGCCACCGGTTCATCGAGCATCAGCAGCTTGGGACGCGCGGCAAGCGCGATGGCAACACCGAGCCGGCGCTGACCGCCATAGGACAGTTCGCCAGCACGGCGCTGGCGGAACTGCAGCAGCGACAGGCGTTCGAGCAAAAGCTCGCACCGGCTTCGGGTCGCCGACAGCGCCGTGCGTGCGGCGCGGGTGTTGAAAATCGAACCCAGCATCGAAACCGGCGTGGTCGCGAACGCACCACGCATGACATTCTCGATGACCGTGGCATCCGGGAAAATCGTCGTGGCCTGGAACGTCCGCACCAGTCCCTCGCTGACGATCGCGCTCGGCTTCTTGCCGACAATGCTGCGCTGCTCGAAGCGAATGGCGCCTGATGACGGTGACATGACCCCGCTGACGACATTAAAGCAGGTGGTCTTTCCGGCGCCGTTGGGGCCGATCAACCCGACGATCTCGCCTGTCTTGATCGAGAACGAAACGTCCTTCAGCGCATTCAGGCCGCCGAACCGCCGGCTGATCGCATCCACTTCCAGTAATGCAGCGCTCATTTCGGCGTCTCCGGCTCCGAGCCCTTGCTGAAGAAGGATCGTCCGATCGAGACCAGACCGTTCGGGATGAACAGCAATACGCTGAGCAGTATCACGCCGTAGATGATGTGCTGCGCGCCGACGAAGCCGCGGAACAGCTCCGGCAGGGGCGTCAGGAACAGCGCGCCAAGGACGCCGCCGATCATCGTGTGACGCCCGCCGACGACGAGCATGGTGATGTAGGCGATCGAGTCGTTGAACGTGAAACTATCCGGCGACAGAAAGCGGATGTAGTGGACCATCGCCGCACCGGCTGCCCCTGCGATGCCGCTGCCCAGCGCAAAGGCCACGATCTGGTAGTGGCTCACGTCGATGCCACTCGATTCGGCGAGGCGGACGTTCTCCGCGATGGAACGGAACGCCCGGCCGTACTGCGAGCGCATCAGCGCCCAGACGAAGGTCACGACGATAATGAAGGCGGCGAGCGCAAAATAGTAGAAGCGCAGGCGGGTCGAGAGCGGAAGACCGAAAATCGATATCGCGGGAATGCCGAGCAGCCCGTTGGCACCATGGGTGACACTTTCCCAGTTCAGCACGATCAGCGTGAAGACCTGCCCGGCCAGAAACGTCACCAGCACGAAATAGACGCCGCGCAGCCGAAGCAATATCTTGCCGAGCAGCACCGCCGCCAGTCCGGTCACCAGCCCGGCCAAGACGATGCCGAGGATGGGTGGAAGCTTGAAGCTCAGCGCGGCAAGCGCCGAGACGTAGGCGCCGGCGGCCACGAACGCCGCGTGTCCGAGCGATATCTGCCCGACCGACGCAATCAGGCCCAGGCTGACCGCGAAGATCGAATTGAGCAGCATCAGGTTCGCCAGATGGATGTAGAACTGGTTGCTCGTCAGCTGCGGCAGGATGAGAGCTGCCGCGAGCACAATGACCAGCACGGCAGCGGGCAGCAGACGACGGCGCGGCGCGAGGCGCGGTTCGTCGCGGCCCATCGTGGCGATGGATGATCCCTCCAAGTCAGGCCTCCCTTTGTCCCAAAAGGCCGGCGGGCCGAACAAGCAAGATCAGAATGACCAGCAGAAGCTGCAGAATGTCGGACATCAGCGACCCGAAGATCGTGGCGGTGAAGCTCTCGATCATGCCGAGCAGAAGGCCGCCGACCACGGCGCCCGGGACCGAGCCGAGACCGCCGAGAATGACCACCACGAAAGCCTTGAGCATCGGCGTGAGGCCGACAAAGGGCGAGACCGAGAACACCGGCCCCATCAGCGCCCCGGCCAGCGCCGCGAGCGCGACGCTCATGCCGAAGGCCAGCGGATAGATGTAGTTGACGCGGATGCCCTGGATCAGTGCGGTCTCGGTATCCTGAGCGACCGCCCGCATCGCCCGCCCCAGCCGGGTTCGCTGCATGAAAAGCCAGAACGCGGTAAAGATCAGCGCGGCTGCCGCGATGACGACGAGCCGCGACCACGGAAAACTGAACGGACCGATCGCCAGCGTGCCCGTCACGATATCGGGCATCGCCCGCGGCTGAGGTCCCCACAGCAGCACGGCGCCGTTCTGAATGATCACCGAGATCGCGAGCGTCGCGATCATTCCCGACATCTCATCCGAACGAAACGGCTGGATCAACGTGCGTTCGACCAGCATGCCGAGAATGCCGATCGTCAGCGCCGCGATCAAAAGGCAGACGATGAACGGTATCTCCCAATAGACGTAGGTGAAGAATCCGGTGAAGGCGCCGAGCATATAGAATTCGCCATGCGCGAAATTGACCACGCGCATGATCCCGAACACCAGCGTGAAACCGACCGCCATCAGCATGTACATCACACCGATGACGAGACCGTTCAGCACAGCCTGCGCAAGAAGTATCGAATAATCCAAGCCCGTTCCCTCGCGTCAGACGGCGTCTATTTTCCAGGAGATGCCTGCAACGCTCATTCACAGACCTTGGGCGTGCACTTGGCCACGACCTGCGCCGCGCCGCCCTTGAGCTGCGCCACGTAGAATGGTGCGTCGAGCTGCTGGTTCGATTTCCACTGCGCTTCGCCGATCCAGTTCACCTTGCCGAGCAAGGTTTCGAAATCCTTCAGGCCAAGCAACGCTTCGCGTACCTTGTCGCTATCCGTCACCGTTCCCGACTTCTGCATCGCAGCGAACACCATCTGCACGTTGGCGTAGAAGAACGGGCTGAAGGCATTCAGCGGCGTCTTGTACTTTGTCTCGAAGCGCTTGGTGTATTCCTGGATCGCCGGGGAATCCGTATTGATCGGCTGATGGACGTAGACGTTCTCGGTGGCATCCTTGCCGGCAACCTTCAGGATGTCAGCGGTGGCGTCACCGCCGGTCCGGATGATCGGCCCCTTGAAGCCAAGTTCACGAAGCTGCTTGACCAGCAATCCTGCGGTCTGCGGCGCGTTGCCGTTGAGTTCAAAGGCATCGATGCCCTTCGCCAGCACGCGCGTCAGCAGCGGCACAAAATCGACGCGCTCGCGCTCGAAGAATTCCTTGGCAACGAATTTGGCACCGACCGCCTCATAGGCAGCTTCGTTGGCGGCTCCGACCTGCTGACCGGATTCGTCGTTCGGGAACAAGCCGCCGATCTTCTTGGCACCCAACTTCTGCACCACCCACTTGATTTGCGGATCGGAGAACACGTCCGACGGGATCACCGGCCGGAAGCTGTATTTGTAATCCGCCGACAGCGCCTTCGGGGTGAAGGCCATGGTCATGGTGATGACCTTGTTTTCCGTGCTGACGGGAAGAAGGGCCAGCGCCGGCGCCGACCCGAGCGGACCAACCACGAACTTGATGGTGTCGTCGTAGACCATGCGGTTGAACGCGGTCAGGGCGTCCGCCGCCTTGTAGTGGTCGTCATAGGCGACGATCTCGACCTTGTACTTCTTGCCGGCGACTTCCAGTCCGCCCTTGCTGTTGACGTCTTCGGCGGCGAGTTCGGCCGCGCCCTGCATCGCCATCCCCCACGCGGTTCCGGCGCCGGAAAGCGTCGCCAGAACGCCGAGCTTCAATGTCTGCGCTGACGCCGAATATGAGGAAACAGCGCAAGCCGCCGAAAGAAGCGCGACCTTCAAAAATCCACGCATGGCTACCTCCCTGATGTCGGGGAGCAGCTTGCTGCCAACCCCTCTCGATTTTTCTGTTGCTTTCGTCCGTGGCCCTATCGGGCGACGGGATGGCGGAACCTATCTTAGGGAATTGACTAAAGTCAACTGTTGACAGTTTAAGGTTCATGCAGGAAACATTCCTGCCGCCCCGTTCGGGCCACGACGCAAGCAGGCATGACGGATATGATCAGGAACGAAACAGAACAGGCGGGAGCCAAATGACATATCTGGTCGCCAATGACATGCCGACGCTGGCCGCCGGCGAGCGCTTCCGGAAATTACTGCTGCGTCCCGGGATCCTGCAGATTCCCGGGGCCCATTGCGGCCTCGCCGCGTTGCAGGCGAAGGCCGCGCAGTTTGAAGCGCTGTATCTGTCGGGAGCGGCGATGTCCGCATCGATGGGGCTTCCGGACCTCGGCATTCTCACGATCGACGACGTCTGCTTCTTCGTCCGGCAGGTTTCCCGCGCGTCGCAACTTCCCGTGCTGGTGGATGGCGATACCGGCTTTGGCGAAGCGCTGAACGTGATGAACATGGTGCGGGCGTTCGAAGACGCGGGCGCTGCGGCCGTCCAGATCGAGGATCAGATCCTGCCGAAGAAGTGCGGCCATCTCAACGACAAGAAGCTGATCGCGCCCGAGGATATGGCGGCCAAAATCGCCGCCGCCGCCAAGGCGCGGCGGCATCTCTACATCGTGGCCCGCACCGATGCGGCCGCGGATGAAGGGCTCGACAGCGCCATCAACCGGGCACGGCTGTATGTCGAAGCCGGCGCGGACGCGATCTTCCCCGAAGCGCTGCATGACCCGGAAGCGTTCCGCAAATTTGCCGAAACCATCAAGGTGCCGCTGCTGGCCAATATGACCGAGTTTGGACGAACGCCGTTCATGACGGCGTCCGAGTTCGAGGCGCTCGGCTACAAGATGGTGATCTGGCCGGTCAGCGCGCTTCGCGTGGCCGCAAAGGCGCAGGCCGAACTGTATGACGGCATCCGCAAAGACGGCGGCACCCACCGCCTGATCGATCGCATGCAAACGCGGGCCGAACTATACGCGACCATCGGCTATCACGAATACGAGGCCCTCGATTCATCGATCATCACATCGATCACGCCGCAGGGAATGCCGCAAAAGCAAACCGGCCGATGAAAGCGGCGGCTGGTCCTTCACCGCAAGGCTATCTGCGCGACTGAACCGCCGCCTTGCTTCTGCCTGTCCACGCCGCACCCGCCTTCGGCTTCCGAACGGGCGGCGCGACTTCTTGCCGGGCGGCCGTTTCCTTCATCTGCTCCTCGACATACTGGCGCGCGTTGCTGATATGCAGCCGCATCTTGCGTTCGGCTTCCACGGGATCCCGCCGCATGAGCGCCGCGACGATGTCCTTGTGCTCACGTAGCGCCTGTTTGGCGCGCCCCGGTTTTGTACTCGATTTGTAGCGGTAGACGCGAAGCAGATAATAGAGGTCCTCGCAAAGCATCTGGACCAGCCGCGCATTGCGGCTGCCCTTGACGATGCGAAAGTGAAAATCGAAGTCCTTCGACTCCTGATAATAGCCGGTGCCTTCCTGGACGCTTTTCTGCTGCTGGTGCTGGTCCAGCAGCTCGGAAAGCGCCTCCAGTTCGTCGTCCGTCATATGCTGGGCGGCGAGCCCGCAGGCCATTCCTTCCAGCGCCTCGCGAACCTGCAGCACTTCATAGAGATCGCTCGGCGACAGGCTTGCGACGCGGACGCCGATGTTGGGTGTCCGCTGCAGCAGCTTTCGGCCTTCGAGCCGGCGGATGGCTTCGCGCAATGGACCGCGGCTGACACCGAGCGACGCGGCCAGCGCCTGCTCGCTGATCTTGCTGCCCGGCTGCAGGTCCCCGCTCATGATCGCCGCCTCGATCCGCTCGGCGAGCGCATCCACCAGCGACTGGGCAGAGACCTTGTTGCTCAAGATGCCGTTCATGAAAGCCTTTCGATACCGCTCCCGTGGGAGCCCGCACAGACACCTGCCGGTTCGCTCATCGGCCAAGCCCTTGTACTTAGTAGAGCCTTTTCCGTTCCGATGGAATCGGAACGGAGCTCTAGATTCTTGTTTTGACGTGTTTTCTTGACGCGAACCGGTGTCCACTTCGCTGGAAAACGCTCTAGTATGTCCCTTCGTGAACGACAATCAATCGTGGAAACCTGCGTTCCCGCAACTGTATACAACTAAGCGATGGCCGTTCGATAAACCACATTGCCTTCGAACAGGCGGCGGGCACTGCGATAGACCGCGCCATAGTCCGCCTTCACCGCACCGGAGCCGGCAGGCGAAACGCCGGCGTCGACCAGCGTGACGCCCGATGGATGCGCGATACGAATGGGACCGTTCGCCTTGCAGAGTTCGGCCGGAATGCTTCCGGGAATGCGCGACGCCACCGCAAGGCAAATCGCTCCGGTAATGGGTGTAGCGCGATGCGGCAGCCCGACCGAGATCATCCGCACCCAGATGTCGGCATCTTCAGCCGCGAGTTCGCGCCCCGACAGCGTTCGTCCGGATCTCGGGCCCGTTACCATCGCGACCTTGGGAATACCGGTCATCCGCCGCGCCTGATCGAGATCCGGCGCAATCCCCATTTTAACCGATGCCGCGCAGCGGATCGCTTCCATCCGCTGCAGAAAGACAGAATCATTGTCGAGCACGTCGGGCAGTTCATCGCCTGACTTGCTGACCGAGCTGGCCGCAACGAAGACGCAGGGGTTAGCGGCATCGACGCAGGAGGCCTTCACGCTTTCCCCGCCGCCGATGTCGAGATCGTCAACCGCGTTTCCGGTCGGCAGCAGCTTGCCGGTCCGCGCCCCGCCCGGCTCGAGGAATTCCAGCCGGATCGGCGCCGCCTTCCCGGCGATGCCATCGATCTCGATGTCGCCGGTGGCCGCCAGCGAACCATCCTCGACCGGAAAGCGTGCAACGATGATCTTCGAGGTATTGGTGTTGTGGATACGGACGGTGGCTTCGCCGTTCGCGGGCGCCGTCACGAGTCCCTCGTCGAGCGCGAACGGCCCGACCGCCGAGGACATGTTGCCGCAATTGGCGCCATAGTCGACAAAAGTGTCGCGCACGCCGATCTGCGCAAAGGTGTAGTCGACGTCGGCGTCGGAGCGGCTCGGCGGGCCGATGATGCAGATCTTCGACAGCGACGAGATGCCGCCGCCCATGCCGTCGAGTTGCCGGCCATTGGGGTCGGGCGAACCCATCACTTCAAGGAAAATCGGGTCCCAATCCTTCGGGTTGGTCGGCAGATCGTCCCTTCGGAACATCACCGCCTTGGAAGTGCCGCCCCGCATGAACACCGCACGAAGTCGAGCATTTGCCATGGCCGATCCCTGTCCTTATTTCAGCGGCTCGGCGTCCAGGCGGATGATGTCTGCGGGCCCGCCCGGCTGCGCCGGATAGCGTTGTAGCACGAGCGGGTCATGGCCGGGCACGATGTGCGCCAGCGACGACGCCTGCCGACGCATCGCCTCATAGCCTTCGAGCGTCTCGCTGACGTCGACCACGACCGGAAACGGCCGGTACTGTTCGAAATTCGCATAATAGTGCGAAGCGTCCGAGGCGAGCACCACCCATCCGCGACGCGTCCGGACGCGCACGAACTGCAAACCGCGCGAATGACCGCCGACCAGATGCACGGTGACACCGTCGGCGATCTCGCTCGCGCCATTGTGGAACCTGACGCGGCCCTGGAAAAGTTTGCGCACCATCGCGGTGACGTCGTCAGCCTCAAACGGGTGCCGCAGACTGGAATGGCACATGCACCGGCCAGTGCAGTACTCCATTTCGCGATCCTGGATGTGATAGCGCGCGTTCGGAAAGATCTCGTGATTCCCGGCGTGGTCGTAGTGCATATGGGTCAGGACGACGTCCTTGACGCCGGCAAGATCGACGCCGGCAGTTTTCAGACCTTCCGCAACCGGGCGCGTTATCTTGCGCGCGCGGCGCCTGGCCATGTCAGCATCGAAGCCGGTATCGACGATGATGGTCTGGCCGTCGCCCTTCAGCACCCAGACGAAGAAATCCATCGGCATCGGCCCGTCATGCGCATCGCTGCCGAGGAAATTTTCGGATGTGCGCCGGTCGGCATTATGGGCGTAACGAACCGCGAGAATCTCGTATTCCGACATGCGCTCCCCTCAGCTTGCTGGCATGTCCTGCGCCTTGCGCCATTCCAGCAGCCGGCGGATGCCTTCCTCGATGGAAACCTCAGGCTTCCAGCCCAGCATCCTCTCGGCTTTGGCGATGCTGAAATCGAGCTGCTTGGTGACGCTCGATCGCACGCTCGAAGTAGCCGATTTGTAGACGGGCTTGAGATCGCTGCCGGTGAACTTCAGCAACAACGCCACCACCCGGTTGAGATCGGTCGCGACACCCGATGCAACCGTGAAGCTTTCAGCGGTCACGTCGGACGCCATCGCCATCACGTTGGCGCGGGCGACGTCGGCGACATGAACATAGTCGTGCACCTCGCTGCCGTCGTCGGGTATCACCGGCGGCTCGCCGCGCATGATGCGGTCGTAGTTTTCCATGATGTAGAGCGCGTTGACGCCGCGATAGTGCTGGCGTTCGCCGTAAACCGTTGCGTATCGCAACGCGACCCCCTGGATGCCGTGCTTGGCGCTGTAGAGACGGCAGAGATTTTCGCCGATCAGCTTGGTGCACGCGTACAGCGCCGTCGCGGGCTGGAAGGTGCCGAGCTGCGCCGGGGCTGACTCGTCGATCAGGCCCGGTGCCGGATCGCCGTACACGGCGATCGAGGACGAAAACACCACCTTCTTGACGTTGCGATAGCGGCACGCCTCGAAGATGTTGACTTGCCCCTCGACATTGACGGCAAGCCCAAGGCTCGGATTCTGGCTGAGCGGCAGCGTCAGAAAGCCGGCGATCGCGAACACGCCGTCGCAGCCTTCGAAGGCGTCATAGAGTTCGTTGATGCGCAGGATATCGCCACGCACGAGCTTTACTCTTGGGTCTCCCAATAGCGACCGGACCGTATCGGGACTGCCCAGCGCGTAGTTGTCGAGCAGTACGACTTCCCGCGCCCCCTGACTCAGCAATTGTTCCGCGACATGCGATCCGATCAGGCTGGCGCCGCCGGTCACGACAAATTTTCCCTGGGCGATCTTCATGGACGCTCACACATCGCGGCAAACTGCACAGGCTGTCTCAAGTCTCGCTCCCGTTGATGATCTGTTGAACCGATGCAGGCCGGGGCCGCTAGCATCGCGGCGGTGGCCGGCCGAATTGCACGGACGCTACCGCCCTCGCCCCAAACTGTCTACAGTTTTCATCATGCGGCTTTGGTGCACGCCGTTGCACCGCCTGCGGGGCTGCGCCGTCGCCTTGGCACCGGCGCCTCTGTATAGAGTCGAGCGATGAGTCTGCTTCAGCGATAGCTCGGCACGACCTCGCAACAAAAGAATCGGGAGAACGACATGTCTGAGAAGGTCGCGGTCATCGGAATGGGACAGATGGGATCGGGGATGGCGGGACGACTGAGGGAGTCCAACCTCGACGTCGTCGGCTATGACGTCAACGCCGATCAGCGCGCGCGCCTCACGAAGGACGGCTTTCGGATGGCATCGAGCATTGCGGAGGCCCTCTCGGGCCGCGGAATCGTGCTGACCAGCCTGCCCGATCCGAAAGCGGTGACGGAAGCATGGCTCGGCGCCGACGGCATCGTCGCCCATGCGGCCAAGGGCACCCTTTGCATCGAACTGAGCACCATCGATCCGCAAACGATGCGGCAGGCCGCCGAAGCAGCGGCCGCCAAAGGAATCGCCGTGGTCGATTGTCCGGTCAGCGGCAGCCCGAACGAGGCGCGCGCCGGCAAGCTGATCCTGATCGCCGGCGGCGAGCGAGCCGATGTGACCCGGGCCGAACCGATCCTCAAGCTGCTCGGCAACGAATGGAAGTACACCGGCCCGGTCGGAACCGCGAAAGTCGTCAAGATCGTCAACAACATGATGTCGATGGGCAATGTCCTGGTCGCGGCGGAAGCCTTTGCGCTCGGCGTGGCCGCAGGCGTCGAACCGGACAAGCTTTATGACGTTCTGTCGGTCAGCGGCGGGCGCTCGCATCACTTCACCAAGCGCTTTCCGAACGCGATCAAGGGAGATTTCTCGCCGGGATTCAAGATGGAGTTGGGCGAGAAGGACCTCGCACTTGCGGTCGAACTCGGGCGAATGACCCGGATGCCGACGCCGTCGGCTTCCGCAACGCGCGAACTTTATGCCCTTGCACTGGCCGAGGGCTTTCGCGGCCAGGATATCGTGGCGCTGCTGAAGATGTACCAGAACTGGGCCAAGCCGGCCTGATATCGTCAGGTCGTTGCAAGCCTCGCTCAGGGCACCCAGGTCGTCTCCTGAGCCTCATGAGCACCTCGCGGCGCGAAGACGACCTTCTTCGCCGGCGCCTTGTGCAGTTCACTGACTTCCAGCAGCCGCGTGACCTGCGCGATCTCGGTGACTTTTTCGAAGGTTTCAAGCCGCTCGAACAGCGGCGCGATATTCTCGCGTGGAAGGCTGCGGGCGGCGCAGTCGTTGAACTTGTCCCACAATTCGCTGCTAGTCATCGGATTGTCACCGCCGCGACCGACCAGATTGTCGACGCGCCGCGACAGGCGGGTGCCGTCCTTGAGCGTCACGATGACTTCCGTGCCCCATTGTTCGTCGCCATCGTCGGCCATATCAGGGTGCGGGCTTGCGGTCGTGAGATCCAGAAGCCGTGTGATCTCGGGATCGAAATGCGCGTCGCCCTCGAAATCCTTCAGCCGAAGCACGCCATAGCGCAGCGCCCGTGCGACGACATACTGGACGCTGAACTTGGCTTGCAGCGACGTCTGCGGATGCGGATTGTCGGTATGGCGCAGGCGCCGGCCATGCGGCAGCACTTCGATGCGGCTGATGTCCGCGGCTTTGACCTTGTCCTCGCGCCGCAGCTGGAGCGCCATGGCAATGGCGGGATGCGTGCTGCCGCAACAAGGGAATTGCTTGAGCGCGATCGATTTCGCCTCGATCTCCCACGGCGCGCCCCAGTTCTCAAAGAGCTTATCGGGGTCGAACGTGCCGGGCCCGTTGAAGACGTTGAGGAAGCCTTGTTGATGCTCGAACACGTCGGCAGCGGCGTCAAATCCGCCCTCGGCCAGCAAGGCCGCAAGCAGGCCGTTGCGGCAGCACTGACCGATGTGGAGCGGCTTGGTCATGGTGCCGAAATTGGCCTTGAGGCCGCTTGCCAGCGAGGCCGCAATGCACAGCGCCATCGTCGTCCTGGCGTGATCGAGCTTCATGAGGTGGCATGCGGCCGCCGCGGCGCCAAAAATGCCGAGCGTCGCCGTCGGATGCCAGCCCTTGTCGTAGTGATGAAAATTGACGGCCCGCGCCAGCCTGATCTCGACCTCGACGCCGATCACGTAGGCGACGATGAGGTCTTCGCCGGTTCCGCCGCGCTCCTCTGCCAGCGCAAACAGCGTCGATACCAGCGGCACCGAATGATGGCCGCCCATGATGCCGCTGAAATCGTCGAAATCGAGCGCGTGCGACGCCGTACCGTTGATCAGCGCCGCATCGAGCGCGCTGGTGCGCCGGGCTGAGCCGAATATCAGCGCGGGCCCGGGCGCCGTCGCGACGCCCGGAGTCTTGAGAAGAATCTGCGTGCAGGGTTCCGGATAGCCGGCAAGCGTCACGCCGATCGCATCGAGGATGCAGGCTCTTGCCGAAGCGACCGCTGCCTTCGTGAGCTGACGCTTCTCGAAGGCCAATACCCGTTGGGCCAGATGCTGGAGCAGCGTTGTTCCGGACGAAGCGTCCTCAGCCGAACTTGCCTTCGACGATGCAACAGACGACTCACTCATGTCGGCTCTCCCGTGACGGCTTCAGTCCGCCGCTGCCGCGCTGCGCCCTGCAATCCGCCCGAACGTCGCGCCGGATACGAGGCCGGTGCCCGCCGGATAATTGTCGTAGAACAGGCCGCCGACCATTTCGCCGCAGCAGAACAGGCCCTTGATCGGCCGCCAGTCGGTGCCGATCACCTGCGCCGTCTCATTCACCTTCAATCCGCCGAAGGTGAAGGTGATGCCGCCGGTGGCACTGTAGGCGTAGAACGGCGGTTTTGCGATCCGAAGCGCCCAGTTGGTTTTCTCGAGCGCCAGCCCCTTGCTGGACAGGCCGTCCTTCTTGGTCGGGTCGAAGCCGTCGTCCATCTCGCGAGCGCAGGCATTGTATTCGTCGAGCGTCTTCAGTGCCTGATCCCTGTCGTCGAAGTCGAGTTTTTCAATGAGATCTTCCAGCGTGTTGGCGGTGATCGGCTTGCTGGTCTGGTAGCGCGGCTCGAGAAGGTGGACGACCCTGGAGTCAAAGATCTGCCAGGCTTTGGCGCCGGGTTCGGCGAGGATCGCCCGGCCGAACTTGGCGTAGGTAAAGAGCGCACCGTCTTCGCCTTCGTCGACGAAGCGCCGGCCCTTGCGGTTTAGCATGACGCCATAGACATAGCTCAGCCGGTTGCTGCGATCGGTGAGTTCGCGTGGTGCAAACTCGCCCCAATCCGCGCTGATCGGCGTGGCGTGGCAGCCACTCCATTGCCCCCACGGCATCGCGCCGATGTTCATCGCCATCCGCAAACCATCGCCCTGGTTGTGCGGCGTGCCCCGCACTTTCGCCGCACCGACGAGCGGACCAATGTGCTGGGTGCGCATCTGTACGTTGGCTTCGAATCCGCCGCATCCGAGGATCACCGACCTGGCATTGAGGACCGAGACGCCGTCGTCGTCACGCACCTTGACGCCGTTGATCCTGCCATCGTCGCCCACCAGTAGCTCGGTCGCCGCAGTTCCATAGCGAATTTCGATGCCGAGCCGCTCGGCGGTCGAGAACCAGCTCCGCGACAGGCCGACGCCTTCGTGTTCGGCGCGCACGACCAGGCCGCGCGCCCACACCATGACGTTGTCCTTCTTGACCGCGGAAAGCGTGATCGCCGGCTCCATCTTGATGCCGCCGACCTTCTTCATCCATTTCACGGTGTCGAACGAGTTGTGGACGAGCAGCTTCGACAGCACCGGATCGGTGCGCCCGCTGGTGACGCGCATCAGGTCGCCGTGAAAATCCTCCTTCGAGTACGGCGATACGCCGTCATAGAAATTCTCGTATTCATCCTCGACGTCGGGGAGCAGTTCGCCGATTTCCCGGGGATCGTCGAAGGCAAAGCGCAGCACGCCACCGCTCCAATGCGTGTTGCCGCCGCGCATTTCCCGCGGCGCCTTCTCGATCACAACGACGCGCTCGGCACCATTCTCCTTGGCGGACACCGCGGCAGCCAGAGCGGCGTTGCCCGCACCAACGACGATGACGTCATACTTGCTCATTACTCAACTCCTGTGGGATTGACCTGGTGTGGATCGCAGCAAGGCGGCGATTGCCGTGCGCCTTCGCGTCTTGTTCGGCATTATTCTTTGTTGGGCATTTCTTTCCGGCTATCGATCCGATGTTGCGATCCGGCGCGGGCGGCCTCGGCCATCGCGCTGAGGCGCAGTTCGTAGCCGCGGCGGACGTGACGGCGGGCCAGTTCTTCGGCGGCAGCCTCGTCGCGCCGCGCGATGGCGGCAACGATCGCCTGGTGCTCTCCCAGTGCTTCCGCGATGCGGCCAGGTGCCGCGAAGGTGGTGCGGCCCAGCAATACGACAGAGTCATGCAGGTCCTGCAGACTCTTGATCAGGAACCGATTGTGAGCGGCGCGGTAGATTTGCTCGTGGAAGAGCGTGTTTTCCCGGGCGTGTAGTTTCGGGTCATCAGGCAATTGACGATGCGAATCCAGCATCGCCTGCAGCATGTGGATTTCGGTCGCGTCGGCAAAGCGTGCAGCCAGTGCCGCGGCAGTACCTTCAAGCCGCTCACGCACATCGTAGAGTTCGGCCACCGCGCGCAAATCGTGTTGCGCGACCGACAGCCCGCCGCCCGGCGCATGAACCAGCATGCCGTCGGATTGCAGGCGGCGCATCGCCTCGCGAATGGGTGTGCGGCTGACCTTGAGCCAGGCGCACAACTCCAGTTCGAGAACACGTTGGCCGGCTTCGAGTTGGCCTTCCTGGATCGCATTGCGGATGGCCCGATAGGCATGCTCGGCGAGCCCGCCGGCGGCCCGCGATGACGCGGGGCCCGGAAAGATCACAAGCGTGTCGTCCTCAGCAGTGTTGGAAATCGCGACCTCCCAGCAAGCCAGATCGGGGCTTTCCGCTACGTATAACTAT
Organism: Bradyrhizobium sp. JYMT SZCCT0428; assembly: GCF_018131075.1. GTDB lineage: Bacteria > Pseudomonadota > Alphaproteobacteria > Rhizobiales > Xanthobacteraceae > Bradyrhizobium. Next base: position 143,652 of record NZ_JAFCLS010000017.1, read on the forward strand.
GTATACAAAGATATGCAAAGAGAATCTTCGAGGTGAAATGCCCGCGGTTCAACCGGGGCTAGCCCGCGGAGCGCGGTATTTTGGGCTTTGGCCCGCACGGGCGGCCAAGTCCGCAACACCGCCGGGCGGGCCGACATAACCGCCGATGCAAGTCCACGGTGTCGCTGACCCCCTGCCATTCCCGGGCCTGCTGTCGGCATGGCCGGCGGATGAACCGGTCTCGCTGGATCGGTGTTATTGTTGCGGGCGCGGTGGTCTTGCCGTTGCGACGGCTGGCGCCAGAGCCCCGACGGCGGCGCCAGCCAAATCGAAGCTCCATGCGGCCCGACGGCGGGCACCGGCCAGGGATTCAGCACCGGCGTTGCCAGCGTTGCGCGCGTGAACGGCATGGCGATGCACGTGATGGATCGAGCTGATGTGGAATCCGCCGAACCACGCCCGCTCCCGGCGGCTGCGGGTTCTGCTCGCTGGCGGCAAAGCGCGGACTTCTCACGCGGTAGGAGCGCAGCGCCTTAAGTCGTGTCGGCGCTTTGTGACGTCCGTCACGGTGAAGCTAACGCGCAAACCTATTCTGGCAATCACAGAATAAGGGGACAGGCAATGAACGCCACTCACTCACAGGCGTACCTGAATGGAATTGAGGAGATTGGTTGTCGTATCGATGAACTGCAGTGCCTGCTGCGTTTTACCGAAGGCCAGCGGGAAGCGCGAACAGCGGTCCGACAATTGAACCAATCGTTTTCGTTCCTCGGCAAGAATCGTATTCGTCTTTTCGATCGCGAATTTGACGACGCCCTTCACCGGGCTGTTTTCGCCGAAGTCGGTGATCTCCTTCTCGATCGTGATGAGATATTCGTAACTCGAAAGTTCCTCGGAGATCTGAAGCAGCTCCCGCATTGTCGACGTGATGCAATCGGCGTCGCCAGTGGAAATATCGGGTCGCTTGGCGGTCTGAACGAGATCACCCATCAAGTTCTGGAATAGCGGCTTTATGGCTTCGACCTTTTTGAAATCGCTTTCGCTGAGGACGCCGCTGCTGGACACGTTCGGCGCCAGCACGAGCATCGTGACGCCGAGGGCGAGCGGCCGCACCCATTCGCGACGCAGGCGGGTTATGGATCGCCCATTGGGCGCGCAAGCGGGTTTCTTGCCGCCCCCCACCACTCTACCAATCATTTTCCAGACGGCGGTTACGCCCATTGGATCAGCCTCGGACCTGATCGCCAAGCATAGTTCGCGATTGCATGCGCTGCTAGGGCAGAGCGAAGCTGGCCTGCGTCATTTTTGCACGACGAATGCGCGTTCCGGCGCGGGTGGACAGGCCCGTTTGGTTGTTCTGCATCGGCTTTTGTGTATTATCCGGCCCGAGAGGAATAGAGCTGTGCGTGATGAGAAAAATCAGCGACTGCTCGCGGCTGGGGAGGCCGTCCCCGGTTTGGTTATGGACCCGGGAAAATGACCGATCTCTCGCAGCGGACATTTCGCGCCGTAGCGCTGCAGCGTGCCGCCTCGCCCGAGCAGCTTGATCATCTCGTCCGCATTACCAGACCGTTCGACTGGATGCTGGTATTTGCCATTTGCATCGCCCTTATCGCAGCCGTCACATGGGGCATTGTCGGCCGCGTCCCTACCCGTGCTGAAGGCCAGGGCATTCTGATCAGCGGTGGCGGCCGCGTCGTCGAGGCGTCTTCAGCCGCCTCCGGCCGGTTGGCAACCATCAGCGTCATGGTCGGTGACCGCGTCACCCAGGGGCAACCGATCGCAGAGATCGTTCAGACCGACATCCAGCAACGCCACCAGGCTGCCGTCGAAGTTTTCCGCGAGAAGGAACGCCAGCACGCTGACCTGATCGACAAAACCAAGCGCGAGCTCGCGTCAAAGGCACAGAACTTTGCGAAGCTCGAAGCCGCGTTCAACCAGGTCATCAAGGCGACCACGCAGCGCATCGACTATCTGTCGAACGATGTCAAAACCCTCGAGGATCTGATGGCGAAGGGATTGACGACGCGGCGCACGCTTGAGGAGCGTCGCCGGGATCTCAACGACGCCCAGCAGCGAAAAGAAGACACGTTCAATGAAATCCTGAAGATCCGGACGACACAGACCGATCTGGAAACGCAGCGCGAACGTGAGAGCCAGACATCCGAATTTGCCCTCAACGACGCCCGACGGCAGATGGAATCCGCGGCGGGACTGCTGACCCAGAACACCCAGATCATCAGCCCGGTCGATGGTCGCGTGCTCGAAATCAAGGTCTCGGCGGGCGCCGTGCTTGCGGTCGGCGCACCCGTCGTCGCGATCGAAAGCGAAGGCCAGAAGCTGGAAGCCCTGATCTATATTCCCGCCGAGCGCGGCAAGAACGTCAAGCTCGGGATGCCGGTCCGCATCGAGCCAAGCACGGTAAAGCGCGAGGAATTCGGGACCATGGTCGGCACCGTGGTGACGATCTCGGACTTCCCGATGACGCCGCAGGGCATGGCAGCCGTCCTCCACAACGACAATCTGGTTACCCGGTTTTCAAAGGAAGGAGCCGCCTACGCCGCAACGGTCAGCCTGGAGCAGGACCCCGAAACCGTCAGCGGATACCGCTGGGCGGTTGGACAGGGGCCGCCGATCCGCCTCTCCAGCGGAACGCTGACGCGCGCGGAAATCACCACACGGCGGCAACGCCCGCTCGATCTGGTGGTGCCCCTCATCAGGCGGTTGACCGGAATTGATGGATAGCGCCCCGCCGCAGCAACCGCTTCCGCCCCAGTTCCGGCCGCCTTCCCTCTGGCACCGGTTCCGAAGGCTGTTTTGGCGCAGGAACGTCAAGAAGACGCCGACCATTCTTCAGATGGAAGCCGTCGAGTGCGGCGCGGCGGCGCTGGCGATGGTGCTCGCCCACCATGGCGCGTGGATTCCTCTGGAGCAGCTTCGCGTTTCGTGCGGCGTCTCGCGCGACGGCAGCAAGGCAAGCAACATCGTCCGGGCGGCGCGCACCTTTGGCTTCGATGCCAAGGGTTTTCGCAAGGAGCCGGCGACGCTGCACGAACTGCCGATGCCGTGCATCATCCATTGGAATTTCAATCATTTCGTGGTGCTCGAAGGGATCGACGGCAACGACGTTTACATCAATGATCCCGCGACCGGACGCCGGCGTACCGACATGGCCGAGCTCGATCTCGCCTTCACCGGCGTTGCGCTCACCATGGAGCCGACGGCTGAATTCCAGCGGTCGGGCAGCAAGCCGCAAGGCTTGCGATTGCTGCTGCGCGAATTGCGCTCCTCGAAGACCCCGGTCGGCCTGCTGGTGCTCGTAAGCCTCGCGCTGGTGGTGCCCGCCATCGTCGCAGCCGGCTTTTCGAAGATATTCATCGACAACATCCTGATCCAGCGCACCAGCAGCTGGTTCATTCCGCTCTTGATCGGCATGGCCTTGACCGCGATCATCCGCGCGCTGCTGACGCTGGTGCGCCAATCGCTGCTGCTGCGGTTGCAGACCAAGCTTTCGGTCGTGATGGTCAGCCGCTTTCTCTGGCATGTCATGGCGCTGCCGGTCGAGTTCTTCACGCAGCGTCACGCCGGCGACATCTCCAACCGCGTGGGCGCGAACGAGCAGATCGGCCGCCTGCTCTCGAGCGGCGTCGCATCGAATGCTCTCAATCTGACGTCGATCATCTTCTTTGCCGCGGCGATGGCCATCTACGATCTCCCGCTGGCCATCATTGGCGTGAGCATGACGCTGGCGAATGTGCTGGCGTTGAAGTTCATCGGAGGACGTCGCGAGGATCTCAGCCGCAGTCTCGCGCTGGAGCAAGGCAAGCTCGTCGGCTCCACCGTCAGCGCGGTGCGCAGCATCGAAACCCTCAAGGCCAGCGGTCTGGAGGACGAGGCGTTCGGCCAATGGGCCGGCATCCAGGCCAAGGCCTTGAACGCCGAGCAGGAACTCGGCGCCTCCTCGATCTATCTTGATATGCTGCCGACGCTGTTCACGGGACTGACCGTGGCCGCGATTCTCGGTGTTGGCGGCCTGCGCGTCATCGAGGGATCGCTGACCCTCGGAGGCCTCGTGGCCTTCCAGTCCCTGATGGCAAGCTTCTCCGAACCGGTGACCGAGCTCGTCAATTATTTCGGCAACGTGCAGACCATCAAGGGCGGGCTGGAGCGCCTGGAAGACGTCTACAATTATCCGCTCGGAAAGTCGGACAAGCCAACGATCGCGCCGGAGCGCTTTCCGCCAAAACTGACCGGCCGGGTCGAACTCAGCAATATCAAATTCGGCTACTCGATCCTGGAGCCGCCGCTGCTGGACGACATCTCGATCGATATCCATCCGGGTTCGCGGGTGGCCCTTGTCGGCGCTTCCGGCAGTGGAAAATCGACCCTCGGAAAGCTGATGTGCGGCCTCTACAAACCCTGGGCGGGCGAGGTTCGCGTCGACGGATGGAATCTGCCGGAGATCCCGCCGCAGGTATTTGCGAATTCGATTACCTATGTCGACCAGGACATCTTCCTGTTCGAGGGGACGGCACGCGAAAACCTCACGCTGTGGGACTCGACCATCACCGAGGCCGACCTTTCGCAGGCATTGAAGGATGCCGTGATCCACGAAGACATCGCGACGCGAACGGGGAACTACGACTGCTATATCAACGAGGGCGGCACCAATTTCAGCGGCGGCCAGCGTCAGCGGATCGAGATCGCCCGGGCGCTGGTTTCCAACCCCTCCATCCTGGTGCTCGATGAGGCCACCGGCGCGCTCGATCCGATCACCGAAAAGATCATCGATGACAATCTGCGGCGGCGCGGCTGCACCTGCATCATCATTGCGCACCGCCTCAGCACGATCCGGGACTGCGACGAGATCATTGTGCTGCAGCAGGGCAAGATCGTTGAGCGGGGCACCCACGAACAACTGATGGGCCTTCAGGGCACGTACGCAAGACTGGTGGCGCAGGAATGAGTGAATCTCTTCTCCAGCAGGCCCAGGCGATGGCCAATCAGGAAGGGGCCGCCCATCCGGCGGGTCACCTCGCATTCGATGGACGGCATCCAAAGCTGCTCGATCACCGCGGCTACGCGCTCCAGATCACCGCGGGGCATGTCGATGTATTCGCAGTCCGGCTTGTTGAAGGCAGTACCGACGGCGCCCGGCATCACCTGTTTCGGGCCGAGAGTGGGGAGATCATTCTCGACCTGCAGGAAGGCTTCAACCGGTCAGATCCGCAAATTCAAGTGCTCGCGGTCGGAAGCCCCGGCACCGAAGCCCTGCTTGTGCCGCGCATGGACGTTCAGTCCCCAGACCTGGTCACCACCTGGATCAGGCGGCTTGCGCGGCTGGTCGCCGGACCCAACCCGAGCTGGGACATGCTCGAAGTCGCGAGCGATGGCGCGGCCGAGATCCCACCGGGTGAACGGCGCCGCGGCCCGGCGCGCAGCATGGTCTGGGTCTCTCTGCAAGCCGGGACGGCGAAGCCAATGGGGCTTGAACCATCGATTGCCGCAGGAGGCCCGCCGCTGCCGCTGACGTCAGGCATGTGGATCGAGGCGGGTCAATCGGGCTGCGGCGCGCTCGGTAGTGAAACGATGCCGGACGCCGACCAATTGTGGCGCGCGATCGACCAATTTCACCTCAGCGTGGCAGGCTGCATCAGGGAATATCTGGCCCGCGACGTCGAGCGGGAGGCACGGCGTCTCGTGCTTCGCACCGAATTGATCACAACGCAGACCGCGGAATCCTTTGAACGCCTTTCCGACGTCGTCGTACAGCGCTCCACCCACACCGAGATGGCGACCGACTCGGCGGATCCCTTGTTCAACGCCTGCCGGATCGTCGTCGAAGCGATCAAGATGCCGTTCTCCGTCCCGCCCCGCTCCGTCCTTGCCCAGGCCGGGTTTAACGGTGCCGTCGAGATCGCCCGCGCGGCACGCTTGCGCGTGCGCCGGACGCTGTTGCGGGGCGAGTGGTGGACCGAGGACGCCGGGCCGCTGGTCGCATGGCACGGCGAGGCGCGAAATCCGGTCGCGCTCATTCGCCGCGGAAACCGCCGGTATGTGATGCTCGACACAACAACGGGAACGCGGCGGCCGGTCGACCGATCGGTCGCCATGGAACTGGCGCCGGAGGCGGTATCGTTCTATCCGGCGCTTCCGGCCCGCCCGCTTCGGTTCCGGGACTTGCTGACCTTCTCGTTCCGGCACTCCACCGGCAGCTTCCTTCGCATCGCGATTTCGATCATCGCGATCGGGTTGTTGTCGCTGGTGACGCCGCTGATCACCAACGTCCTGATCAATTCGGTGATCCCCCGCAGCGAACTCGATCAGCTCACGTTCTGTGCGCTCGCCCTCGCCGTCACGGCCCTCGCCATCGCCAGTATCCAGACCATGGAGGGGCTCGCGATGCTGAAGGTCGAAGGCCTGATGGATTGGCGGTTGCAGGCCGCGGTGATCGATCGGGTACTCAGGCTGCCGACATCGCTGTTTCGTGAATACACCGTCGGCGATTTCGTCGACCGCTCGATGGGCATCGACGCGGCGCGCCGGGTCTTCACCGGGCGTGCGCTGCGCAGCATGCTGATGGGCGTGTTCGCCTGGTTCAGCATCGCCCTGATGCTCTACTACGATGTCAAGCTGGGATTGATCGCGCTATTGCTGACGCTGATCCGGGCGCTGCTGATCGTCGCCACCAGCGCGTTGCGCCTCTATTACGAAAACAAGTATTTTACCCAGCAGGGCAAGATCGACGGCTTCGTGCTGCAACTGATCTCCGGCATCGGAAAGCTGCGCGTCGCCGACGCGACCGCGCGCGCGCTCGCCGTATGGTCGAAGCAATTCGCCGGGCAGAAGCGCAATTTCATTTCGTCGCAGAAGGCCTCCAATGCCCTCGGCGTTTTCGAGACGGCGTATCCGCTGATCGCCACCCTCATCATCTTCGCGGCGGCGACATATCTGAACAGCAAGTTGCTACTGGACGTCGGCGGCTTCCTGGCCTTCTTTTCCGCGTTCGGGCAGTCGATGGCCTCGATCGGCGCCTGGGCATCGGGCATCAGCGAATCCCTGATCGCGATCCCCCGCATCACCCGCCTTCGGCCCCTGATTTCGGGGGCAGCCGAACTGTCGGACGAACGGAAATCCCCCGGCGAACTGTCCGGAACGATCGAGCTGTCGCGCGTGACCTTCCGCTATACGCAAGGTGGCCCGCCGGTGCTCGAGAATGTCTCGCTCCGAATCGCGCAAGGCGAATACGTCGCCATCGTCGGTCCGTCAGGCAGCGGCAAGTCCTCGCTGTTCCGGCTGCTGCTGGGGTTCGAGAAGCCGGAGTCCGGCACGGTATTCCTCGACGGAAAGGCCATCGACACGCTCGACATCAGCGCGGTGCGCCGTCAGCTCGGCGTCGTGCTGCAGAACGGCAAGCTGGCAACCGGCAGCCTCTACGACAATATCTGCGGTGGCGTCCAGCTGCCGCTCGACCAGGCCTGGGAGGCGGCGCGGCTCGCCGGCCTGGAGGACGACATCAAGGCGATGCCGATGGGCATGAACACCGTGGTCGCCGAAGGCGTCAATACGCTGTCCGGCGGGCAGCGGCAGCGCATCATGATCGCCCGCGCCGTCGCGCGCCGGCCGCGCGTCCTGCTGTTTGACGAGGCGACCAGTGCGCTCGACAACCAGTCGCAGGCGATCGTCAGCAACTCGCTCGGCAACCTCAATGTGACGCGGATCGTCATTGCGCACCGGCTCTCCACGGTCCGCCAGGCGGATCGCATCATCGTACTGGTCGATGGCAAGGTGGTGCAGACCGGAAGCTATGACGAGCTCAGCAACACGCCGGGAATGTTTGCTTCCTTTGCCAAGCGCCAATTGCTTTAGTGATATGAATCACCCGGCGCAAACGTCGTTTCGCAGCGTGATGCCAGTCACTGCGCGAGGCCGCGCACGGGTCTTAATCTCCTGACCATAGACGAAGCGGATCATCCCTTCGCTACAGAACAGGAGACGACCATGAACGACGAACTTCTCAATGACAAAGAGCTTTCCATCGTTAGCGGCGGCAAACCTGCCGGCGGACACGGCAGCGGCACCGGTGGCGGCACCGGCGGCGGCGGCGGCAACGGCACCGGTGGTGGCGACGGCCTCGGCTGGCTCCGTAACCTCATCCGCAACATCTTCCCCTTCTAAAGGCTGAAGGCGTTGACAGACCGGAAGAGACCGCCTCGACAGGCGGTCTCTTTTGTTCTGGACGGTCGTTGCAGTGCCGCATCGCGTTTTGCTGCGCAGCAACGAACATCCTCTACCCGCCTGTCCGGCCACAGTCAGGCGTCGACCGTTACGAAATAGCGCAATAAGCAACGCCGAACCTGATATCGCTCGCCGTCGAGCCCTGCTGGCGATAGCATCACAGCCTCGCAGTGGAAGGCGCCGATGAGTAAGCCAGGTCCGGTATTTGCGTGGGGGAGGCTGTCGGAGGACCTCGCGTTGTTCAAGGCGCTCACGCCGGAGCAGCGATTCAAGACCTTTGATGCCATGGTCCGGCAAGACCTCGTCCGCGGCGAAGTGCTGGTGGCGCAGGGGGACCCTGCCGACTCACTCTATATCGTGTTGCACGGCGCCCTCGCGGTACGCCGAACTGGCGACTCCCTCCCGATTGCCGAGCTGCGCGCCGGAGAACTGGTCGGTGAGATCGGGTTCTTCGCCAACCTTGCCCGTACTGCCAATGTGATCGCCATCCGCGACACCAGCGTGCTCGTGCTGACGCGCGCCGCCTACCAAAGCCTCGCGGAGAATTCGCCGGCGATTGCCGAGGCGCTGCTTGCAGCGCTCGCGCTTCGGTTTGCAAAGCGAACGGAGCAGATTCCAACGACGCGCACCTCGCCGATGGCGCGCACGGTGGCGCTGATCGATGGTGGCTTTGAGCCGATTCCAGCCGACTTTTATCGACGTATGCGCGAGACCCTCGTCGGGACCAACGCCCAGATCGTCGATCCGGCCCGCGTCAGCTCGATGTTTCCCGGCCTGGCACTGGATGCCACCGAAGTCACCGACTGGCTCAACAAGCTCGAACAGGTTTCGCCGCTCGTGATCTATCTCGGCAGCGGTGAGGTCCCGGCCTGGACGCGGAAGGCGATCCGGCAGGCGGACATGGTGGTGCTGGCATGTCGCGGAGATGCGCCCGCGGAAGGCCTGACCGACATCGAAACCTTCGCCTGCCAGGTGCATCCGGTGTCGGCCCGCCGGATCGTGCGCATCCATGACCGGCGCAGCGGCGAAGTCAGCGGCACCACGGCGTGGCTCGCGCGCCTACCCTGCTTCATGCACCACCACGTCGCTCTCGAGGATCAGCACGACATCGACAGCCTGATCCGCTTTCTGTCCGGGCGTGCGATTGGATTCGTGGCCGCTGGGGGCGGAAGCTTCGGATCCGCGCATGCCGGCATCTACAAGGCGTTTCGCGAACGCGGCGTGATGTTCGACATCTTTGTGGGAACCAGCGTCGGCTCCGCCATGGCCGCCGGCTTCGCCAAAAACTTCGAGGCTGATCGTCTCGAACGCGGCGCCCACGAGATCTTTGTGAAGAGCCGCAGCTTCCGCCGCCCGACCTGGCCACGATACGCGCTGCTGGATCACAAGGCGTTCGATCGCGCGCTCGCCGAACAATACGGGGCGGAGTGCAAGATCGAGGATTGCTGGCGGCCTTTCGCGGCGGTCGCAACCAACCTTTCGACGCACTGCCTTGAACTGATCCAGTCAGGGTTGCTCTGGCAGGCGGTGCGCGCATCGAGCGCGATACCCGGGCTGTTGCCGCCGTTCTACACCAGGGATGGTGCGATGCTGGTCGACGGATGCCTGATCGATAACGTCCCACTGGATCCGATGCATCAACTCAAGAGCGGCCCCAATCTGGTCGTGCATTTCGGCGAACCCGAGGTCGAGAGGTTTGATGTCGACTACGCGGCGTTGCCCGGCCGGCTGGAACTGGCTGCCGCGATGCTGGTGCCGTTCCGCAAGAAGCTGCTTCCGGCGGCGCCCAACGCGATCAACGTGCTGTGGCGGAGTCTCGTCGCCCATCAGCGCTATGATACGATCCCGGCCGCACCGCTCGATCACGTCATGCGGCCACCGATTCCGGCCGGAGTCGGCGTAACCGAATTCGAACGCCACACCGAGATTTTCGACTCAGCCTATCTCTGGGCGCGGGAGCGCATCACAGCGCTCGAAGCGGAGGGCAATTCCGCGATTGCCGCCATTCTAGGAAGTGGTGCGCCGACCAGGCTGTGAGCGCCGCCGGTCTACGCCGACAGCACGGCCCGCAACTCCGCGGCCAGCAGGCGCGGAACGGGGTCGCCGGGACACTCCGCGGCCAGGTCCTCAAACAATTGCGCCGCGCCAGTCTTATCGCCTTCGATCAACCGATACGCCGCAATGTATCGTTCGCGCCAATCCGCCGAGGCCTCCGGCGGCCAGGGTTCAAAAACCTCGACGGGCACATCAAGGCCGCGCAGTGACGCGACACCGAGCGGCCTGAACAGGGTCGTCGTGCAGCGCGCGGCCGCGAATGGGCCGACGCAGATGGTCGATCCATAGCGCTTGTTGAGCGCCTCCAGGCGCGCCGCCGAATTGATGGAATCGCCGTGGGCCGTGTAGTCGAGCTTTGACCTGATCCCGATATCGCCGACAATGGCTTCACCGGTTTCGATACCGATACGCGTGCGGCCAAAGCCGATGTGAGACGGTTCGTTCCGTGACTGGAATTCCTTCGCCCATATCCGGATCTCCTCGGCGCAGTCGAGCGAGCGCTGCGGATGATCCTTGAGATCGAGCGGCGCGTTGAAGAACGCGTGGACGGAGTCGCCGACGATCTTGTCGACCATCCCGCCATGCTTCATCACGATGGCCGCCATCCCTTCAATATATTCGTCCAGCACGGCGACAAGCTGTTCGGGTCCCGCGCGATGCGTCATCGCGGTAAAGTCCTCGATGTCGGTCCACAGCGCGGTGATCTCGCGCTTCTCACCGCTCAACTTGAGGAGGCCCGGATTTTCGGCGATCCGCTTCACAACCGCAGGCGCCAGGTGCTGCTCGAAGCGGCTCCGGATGCGTGCTTCACGACGGGCCACCAGCGCGTAAGAGCTGACGGAGGATGTCATGAAGACGAACAGGCCTCCAATTGACGGCATCATGGGATCGATCAGCCGATCCCCGACCAGAGACGCGAGGATCGCCCCCGACCAGAGAGCCGCCAAAGCGGTCAGGCCGACAAAGGCACCCAACACCGGCGACAAAGCGGACGCCGCGACCACGGCTATCAATCCCATCATCAGGGTCAAAGCAAAGCCCAGCGGGACCGCTTGTGGCGCCCGGCCAGCGTAAATCTGCTGGATGGCATCGGCCTGAATCTCGACCGACGGGACAAGCGGATCAGTTGCCGTTTCGCGCAATCCGCCAAGCTCTGGCGCCGACCCGCCGATTAGTACGATAGCTCCGGCAAGCCGCGTGCGTTGCATGGCGTTATTGTTGACGACGTCAGCAGCCGAGATCGTGCGTGCCTCCCGTTTGCGGATATCGGCGCCGGCCAATCGCAACAGGCCGTCGGCGGGCAGCGGCACCTGGAGATCGCCGACGATGATCCGCTGCGGATTGGCATCGACGGAATAGGCCGGAGAGCGCTCAAACAGCCGGATCGCTTCCAGCGCCAGGCCCGGCCGCATCGCTTCGCCGGCGCCGACGAGGAGCGGCACGCGCCTGATCCTGCCATCTGGGTCTCCGGGCAACGAAAGCGCGCCAAGCCCTTTCGCCGCGTCGACCAGCGGCGACACCGGCCCGAGGCCGCCGGTCATGCGCCAGAGACCATCCAGCACGACCGGGCGGCGTGCGAGAACCGGTACCCCTGGAACGGCGTCGGCCTTGTCGGCATCGAGAACGAATCCGAGCGCCACCGGAACGCTCTTCATCGCCGCGGCGAGATGCTTGTCACCGTCGAGAAGACCGCCGGCGAGCGCGCTGATGTCCTGATTGCCGGTGAGAGAGCCGAGCTGTCGTGCCAACGCGGCTGGCGAGCGGGTATCCACCTGCGTAAAGAGGACATCGATTCCAACGACGGCCGGCTTGCCGCTGGCCACCGCCTCGACGAGGCGCGCCATCGTCTCCCGCGGCCACGGCCACGGCCCCAAATCGTCGAGCGTACGCCGGTCGATGTCGACAACGACGACCGGAACGCCGCTAGCCGTCTCATGCGGCTTCGATCGGCGGATCTGCCGGTCAGCCGCAAGCACCACGTCGAATGCCCGTTCACGAGATACGTTCCGCCATTCCCTCGGCATCAACAATATGGCGGCGAGGAACAGCGCGAGCGCTAGAAGTCCGGCAATCAGGCCTGAATGAGTCTTGCCCAGCTGGCTAAGCATGAGACCCGTCAACTTCGGCGAGCTTGAGCGGATCGCAGAAGATTCGGTCCAGCGTGCGGCCAATGGCGCCGACTTCCTCCAGCTTGCCCAGTGCCTCGTTGATCTTGGGACGACTGGCGCCGAGCAGCAGGGCGAGTTCGCCCTGTGACATGCCGAGATCGAGCGGCAGCCGCTTTCCCGGCACGGGCTTGCGGTCGCCAATCGCGACCAGGAAGAAGCGCGCCAGCCGGACATGCATCGGATGCAGCGCGATCGATTCAAGTTGTCCGCTGGTGTCCCGCAGCCGGCTGCAGAGAAACGAAATCAGCCGCTCGGACAGCACCGGCCGCGCGGTCCAAAGCTTGCGAAAATCCTCCTTGTCGAGCCGGTAGGTCGTCACCGCCGTAAGGGCGGTGGCATCGGCGCTCCTTGTGCCGCCATCAAGCGCCGCAATTTCACCGAGCAATTCGCCCGCTGTCGCATGCCGAAAGCTCAATTCGCGACCATCCTCGGTGGCGATCGCCAGTCGCACACGCCCTTCCGCGACGAGGTAAAGGCCTGTCGCGCGCTCGCCGCGGGTAAACAGCGCCTGTCCCTTTTTGAATTTGGCCTCGCGAAAGGACGGAATGCAGGCCTCGATATCCTCGACAGCCAGACCCTTGAAGAGTTCGGTTTTCGACAGAAGAGAAACGAGAGTATCTTTGCTGGACATTTGCCGCCTGAATGAAAGGCCTCGGTTTGCAATGATTGACGTCAGACCGGAAAATCTCTCCGCGTCCTCAGGATCTCCGTCGTGAAGTTTTCCGGCATGCCGCGCGAAATTGATCAGAAGCTAACTAACGCTGTCCAAAGCGCCGCGAATCCGCTCGGTGCCCCACTTGGAGGCCGCGGAGGGTTTCGAACCCGGAGTAGCCAGGTTTGTCCCCTCTCCTGCCTGTAGCACGACCTCGCTCCCGCCTCCGGAAACGGTGACCGTGCCGTGATCGACAAACACGCCAAAAACGCCGTTGCTCGGCCCGGCAAAGAATTTCGTGCCGCGGACGGCAATGAGTCCGTAGGAACTCCTGATCTTCATTGCGACGGGCCGGCTCCCGCTCGGCCGGTCAAAAAGCATCGGACCAGACTGCAGCGAGATTTCGCCCCCGGTCGTCGAAAGAAACTGGTCAATGACCAGTTGCGCCTTTTCGCCGAGCTTGATCGTCGTGTCCTCGCCCATCAACATCGTCAGCCGGGAGGATGGCCCCGTCCCGACGCGATCACCGACAAAAAGTGAGGATGCTTTCTGCAAAGGCCGCTGCTGGCTGCTCGTATCGACAAACGCTTCGCCCTTGATCTCTTCAACGCGGCCGGCAGGATCGGCGGCGCGTACTGGCGAACTGAGGGCTGCTGACGCAAGCAGCGTGCCGACGAAGCCCAAGGCCTCTCGTCGATCGAGCGGATGCCCGCAATAGCGCCGCGATCCCGGAATCATGAAGCGCATCGTACAACCCGCTGTATTAGGGAAATTGATGCTAGCGGAGCTACCAAGTGCAGGCAACCGGAAGCAAACGTCTCCGGGATGCGGGCAGAACTCAGCTGCCGGTCAACGCGACGGCCAATTGTAAACCAAATGGATGACACGTGGTCACGGATCATATTCCAAGGCCCGCGTCGCGCATTTAGATGCTGCCTTGATCCATCGCTGCGACAAATTGCAGCGACGACCTCTCCAACTCTGAAGCTCTGCCACCTGCATGCGGGCGCAGCGAAGCGAAATAGCCGCGAAGCTCGTAATTGCCAACCTGCCAGCACTATATTTCTCCAATATAATTCTTCATTTTCAATATGTTAGATAAAAATATAGTACTCGAATTTCGCTGCTTTGAGCTGTTCCGTACGGAACAGCGCGGCAAAGCGTGGTTCTCTATTCTTCAAAATCGACCCGAGAGAAGCGATAGCCGCGTCCTCTCGACCAGATGGAGAAGTCATGACCACCCGGCCCAACAACACCCACAGCCAACTCGGCGACAACGAACCCAATGCCGTCGTCGGCGGTCACCGCAAGTTTCACTATAGAACGATGAACGGCCACACCTATGCCATCGGCTACGTCAACGGCCGCACCCTGATGGTGAGGGTCGACTGATTAGCCAGCCGAGGGTATGGCCGTCATCATCACCGTATTCTTGCAGGTTGATGGTTCGCTTGATGCGGACGAAAGAGGATGGGACAGCAATTCGCTGTCCCATTCTTTGCGCTGTTTGATGGACGCTTTCAGCGACGTCTTCCGCGGCACCTCAGCGATCTCGACGATGCCGCCTCGGCAGCTTGGGCGTCGAGCCCCTCCGAGTGATGTCGCGAACCGTCATGCGCGTTCAAGCAAGGCGGCGAGACGCGGATCGCTGTACTTGCTGGCGACTCCAGCGCGGCGCAGGTCCTCTGCGTACATCTCCAGCAAGGCACGGATGACGGCAGAGTGCTTTGGCGCCACGTTGGTCGTTTGCTTCTGATCGGAGCGCAGATCATAGAGTTCGACCGGCTCGCTCGGAGTGGCGTAAAGCAGCGACCAGTCTTTCGTGGTGATGGTGACAGGTTGCCATTCGACCACCGTCCGCATCAGGTCGTCGACCACTTCGACGGTCTCGCCGGGATTGGCGAGCGGCAGAGCCGTCAGCACGTGATCACGCCCTTCGAAGGGCTGACCGCGGACGGCGGGAAGCAGCGGAGCCCCTGCATCTCCGCCTGGCGCGGCAGGCCGACCATGTCGCAGATCGTGGGAGCCAGATCGAGCGCGCAGGTCAGCTTGCTGGTTCGTCCCGGCTTTGCGCCCGGCACGTGGATCAACAGCGGCACCTTGGCGATCTCCTCGTAGAGCGGCGAACGCATCCATGTCGCTTCGCCGGGCGCCCTGCGGACCATCTTGCCCATCAGCCCGTGTTCTCCCAGCAGGAAGCCGTGGTCCGAGACGAAGATAATGGCGGTGGAGTCCTCGATGCCGAGATAGACGAGTTGGTCGAGCAGATGCCCGATCCAGCGATCGACCAGTTCGAGCTCGCCGCTATAGAGCGCGCGCGCCACCGCGATGTCGCGATCCGTCATGCCGTGCTTCTTGCAGTCGCCATAGGGCGGGTGCACGCGCTCGCCGGCATAGTCGGGAAGATAGTGTCTGACGTAATAGGCCGGCGGGTCCCATGGCTCATGCGGATCCCAGGTGTCGACCAGCGCAAAGAACTTATCCTGGTAGATTTCCTCCAGGCACTTGGCTGCCTGCACCATGGTGATCGGTGCCGGGCAATCCATTTCGCCGGTGCGGGGATCGGGCTTCACCTTGCCGGTGATCGGCCATTGCGGGAGCTTGCCTTCGCCCTGGCGCTTGGTCTTGTTGGGCGCGGTGTAGGAGCTGTAATGCGGCGTTCCCAGGAGCTGGGATTTCATGTCGTAGAAGAAGTTGAAGCCGCGATCATATGAATAGCCGTTGACCTGGTAGAACGGCGTGTCCACCACGCCGAGCGTCGTGTAACCCGCTTCGGTCAACGAGGTTGCAATCGAGCGATCCGCGCGCGGCAGCGCACCCCAGCCGACGCCGGCAAAGGCAGGCTTGCCGGTGAGATAGTCGTAGCGCGCAGGCACTGTCGGGAAGCTCGACGCATAATAGCGATCGAAGACCATCGAGCGCGCGGCGAGCCGATCGAGATTGGGAGTTCGGACGTGGCCCCCATTGTAGCCGAGCATATCCCAGCGGACAGTGTCGGACACGATCATCAAAATGCGTTCCACCACGGCAAACCTCCCTATCTGTGCTGTTTTACAGTAATATATCACATAGCACATGATGGTGGTCAACTGTAATATGTCACACGTTACATTTACTCATCCGCGCGTTTCGGGTAGTGACAGCCATGGATCTTCGACAAATCGGTGCATCGAACCTGGTGTCCGGGCCCAGCCTGCGGGAGCAAGCGAGGCAGGTGATCCGCGGACTGATCATCACGGGACAGATGCAACCCGATCAGCTCTATTCCGTCCCGCGTCTCGCGATCGATCTCGGCGTCTCGGCGACGCCCGTACGCGAAGCTCTGCTCGATCTCGCGCGCGAAGGCCTGCTTGAGCCCGTGCGAAATCGCGGGTTCCGCGTGGTCTCGCTGTCGCCTGGCGAACTCAACGATATCTTCGCGATCCGCGTGCTGCTGGAAGTGCCTGTTGTCGCCGAGATCGCGCGGGCCCGCCTCACGCCCGCGCAGACCGAGCAACTGCGCGATCTTGCCGAAGCCACGAAACGCGCCGCCGATGACGGCAATCTCATTGAGTTCCTGGAGACCGATCGCCAATTCCACATTGGCCTCGTCGCCACACTCGGTAACAAGCCCCTCGCCGACCTGGTCGAGACGCTACGTGATCGCGTTCGGCTTCACGGCTTCAAGAATGGATCGACCCGGGAGCATATCGCGCAGTCGGCCAGCGAGCATTTCCAGTTGCTCGACGCGCTGTCAAAGCAGGATGAGGCCGCCGCTGTCGCGGTGATGCGCCGCCACCTCGAACGTTCGCGGCATGTCTGGGGCGAAGGCGATCGCAAGCCGCACACCTGAGGATCAGACCTGAATCGAGGTCAGCTTCTTGAGGCACCGCAGCGCGAATGACGATCGGCTGTGGCGGATACCCGGAATGCGATAGAGCTTTTCTCGCAGGAAGCGTTCGTAGCCGGCCGTACTCTCGACGGCGACCTTGACCAGATAGTCATAATCTCCGGTGGTGAGATAGGCCTCGATCACTTCGGGCAAGCCAGCGAGCAATTCTCCGAACCGCTCCAGCACCTCCTCATCGTGACGGTCGAGCGTGATTTCGATGATCACTGTTTCCGGCAGACCGAGCTTCTCCTGATTGAGGAGCGCGACGTAACCGTCGATGTAACCCTGCTTCTCCAGCCGCTTGAGTCTGTTCCAGCATGGCGTCGTGGACAGCCCGACCTTGTCGGCCAGCTCCGCCGTCGTGAGCCGTGCATCGGCTTGCATCGCCCGCAGGATGCGCCGGTCGGTCTCGTCAAGGCGCAGAGAGTCCTTCCGCCGCGTCGCCTTCATAACCGAGAACTCTATTCTGGGTATTTGTTAGTTTCCGAGGATATTTATACCGCTTGTTTGCCAATTTGCCAGGCAAAAGGAAGCCTCTTCTCACGAAATACGGATACAACTTCTCCAAATTTGAATGGGGACGCCGTGTTCATTCTGGAGCTGCACGCAAGCGATCTACATGCCGCGCTCGGCCGCCTTCTCGACCAGGTGCGCGTGGCCGACCTTCATTTGGCGGCCGTCGATGCTCGTCAGGAAGCCGGCGAATACAAGATCCAGGCTTCCATTGACGTCCGTGACCGCCAGGCCGTCGAAAGGCTCGCCCGCCGCGTCGGCGCGATCATCGGCGTTGCCGCGATCGAGGTGAGAGGCGGACGTCCGCACGCGATTTCAGCGGCCGCCCCATGATCTCACGCGATCAGCCGCAATGGTCGCCGCAACAGCTTCCGACAGGTCCGCTAACCGCCCCTCGCGAGGCGGCTATTCCCAGGACCAGGCGGAGAAGTCGTTCTCGAATTGCGGGACTTCCTTCCACACACCCTTCAGCTTCTTGCTCGCAATGGTGATCCATTGCGGCTGGAACAGGAAGCCGGCAACCGCATCGGTCGCCAGCATGCGCTGCGCGTCGCCGAGCAATTTGGCGCGTTCGGCCTCGGCCGGTGTCGCCTTGATCTGCTGGTACAGCGCGTTGAAGGCCTCGTTGTTATAGCCGAGATAGTAGTCAGGCTCGGTTATCTTCACGAGATCGAACGGCTCGACATGCGAGACGATGGTGAGATCGAAATTGTGCGGGCCGTTGCCGGCAAACACCTGTGACAGCCACTGCGCCCATTCGACGTTCTCGATTTTGGCTGTTATGCCGACCTTGGCGAGCTGGGCGGCGAGGATTTCCCCGCCGTTACGCGCATATGATGGCGGCGGCAGCTTGAGGCTGAGCTCCAGCGGGGTTTTAACGCCCGCTTCTGCCAGCAGCTTCTTGGCCTTTTCCGGGTCGTATGGATTAATGCCTGTCGTGTCGACATAGCCGAGCGATCCCGGCGTATAAAAGCTGCCGATCGGCGTGCCAAAGCCATCGACGGCGCCGTCAATCATCGCCTTGCGATCGATGGCCGCGAGAATGGCGCGGCGGACCCGTACATCGTCGAGCGGTTTCTTCCGTTCGTTGATGCCGACGATGGTCTTGGCTCTGGAGCCGCCAATCAGGACATTGAAGCGCGGATCACCCTTGAACTGCGCCACGCTGCGCGCCACCGCGCCGCGCGGAAACACGTCGATGTCGCCCGACAGCAGCGCCGCGACCTGCGCGGCGGGATCGCCGATGAAGCGGATGGTCACCTTGGAAAGCTTGATCGCGGCGGCGTTGCGATAATCCGGCCATTTGTTCAGGGTGATCGACGATCCCTTGGCCCAGGCGCCGAGCGTATAGGGTCCGGTGCCGACCGGCTGCGTCGCATTGGTCGGCGCGCTCTTCGGCTCGACGATCGAGCCGCCCGCCTGACCGATCAGGAACGGTAGGTTCGGTTCGGAATATTTCAGTACGACCACGATCGTCTCCGCGTCGGGCGCGGTGACCGACTCAAACGCCTGGTACAGGCTCTTGTCCTTGTTGGTGCTGGTCGGCGCCGCGTTGCGATCGTAGGAAAACTTTACCGCTGCGGAATCGAACGGCTCGCCGTTGTGGAATTTGACGCCCTTGCGGAGCTTGAACGTATAGGTTTTCAGGTCTTCCGACGCCTTCCAGCTCTCGGCCAGCAAGGGCGATACCGAACCGTCCTCGTTGATCTTGGTCAACGTCTCATAGAGGTTATAGAGCGTGACCTCGGCAATCGCCGCAGCGGCTGCGTTGGTGGGATCGAGCCCCGGCGGCTCCAGCGTCATGCCCATGACGACGCTGTCCTTCTTGCCCTGCGCCAGGCTCGGCAGCGGCGCGGCGGCGAACGCGGCCACAACTGCAAAAATGGCTAACTTCCTCAACATCGCTTGCTCCCCTGACATATCGCGCGACCAGATTAAGCCAGTCGCGCATAAAAGGCTAACCCTCCTCCGACGCTACCGGAGGCAATGCCATCACCGTCTCGGCGCGGTGGCACGCGGCTGATTGCGCCGGGCCCACCTTGCGCAGCGCAGGCGCGACCTCGCGACAGTGCTGGTCGGCGAGCGCACAGCGTGACGCGTAGGGACATCCCGTTGCGCCCACCGAATGCGAGGCGATCACCTGCGCACCGCGGCGCCGGCGCACACCGCCGGCCCGGGCGCGCGGCACCGCCTCGAGCAACGCCCGCGTGTAGGGATGGGCGCAATGCGCGAACAGATCCTCAGGGCTACCCTGCTCAACGATCCGCCCGAGATACATCACCGCGATCTCGTCGCAGAGATAATCCACCACCGCCAGATCGTGGCTGATCAGGACGTAGCTCAACCCGAACTGATCCTGCAGGTCTTGCAGGAGATTGAGCACCTGCGCCTGCACGGAGACGTCGAGTGCGCTGACCGGCTCGTCGGCGACGATCAGTTTTGGCTGGGTGATCAGCGCGCGTGCGATCGCGATGCGCTGACGCTGGCCACCGGAGAATTCGTGCGGGAACTTGTCCATGTCGGCCTCGCGCAGTCCGACCTGCCGCAGCACGTCGGCAACGCGCTGACGCAGCGTGCCGCGATCCATGCGTCCGAGCGCGGTCAAGGGCTCCGCGACGATGCGTGCAATGGTCTGTCGCGGGTCCAGCGAGCCGTACGGATCCTGAAACACCATCTGAAAATCACGCCGGGCGCGGCGTAGCTCGTCGGCCGGCAGCCGGTTCAGGTCGCGGCCCATGAGCGATACCGAACCCGACGACGGCCGCTCCAGCGCCATCACCAGCCTCGCGAAGGTCGACTTGCCCGATCCGGACTCGCCGACCACACCGAGGCTTCGGCCCGCCGTCACCTTTGCGGTGACGCC
This sequence comes from Bradyrhizobium sp. JYMT SZCCT0428, assembly GCF_018131075.1. Classification (GTDB taxonomy): domain Bacteria; phylum Pseudomonadota; class Alphaproteobacteria; order Rhizobiales; family Xanthobacteraceae; genus Bradyrhizobium. Next base: position 163,991 of record NZ_JAFCLS010000017.1, read on the forward strand.
GTTGAGCGCATGCACTTGTCCGGCCGGCTTGAACACGCTTTCGCGCGGCAAGGTGTAGCGCTGCGCCAGGTCCTTCACATCGAGCAGCGGCAGTTCGGCGGACGATGACACCTGGTCCAGCATGGTCATGCACCCAAAACTCCAACCGCTTCGGCCATCGAAACATCCGTCCTGAGACAGCGCACGCCGTGGCCGGCGCCGACGTCCACCGCGGCCGGCGGCGCCACGCGGCAACGATCCTCGACGATTGCGCAGCGGTCGGCGAAAGTGCAACCGGAAGGCAGATCGGCAAGCTCGGGCACGGTGCCGGCGATGGTCTTCAGCCTTGTGCCCTTGCGCGCACCAAGGCGCGGGCGAGCGCGAAACAGACCCTGCGTATAGGGATGTCCCATGCGCGTGAACACCGCATCCGTCGCGCCGCTTTCGACGACGGTGCCGCCATACATCACCATCATACGCTGCACATTCTCGGCAATGACGCCGAGATCGTGCGAGATCAGAATCATCGACATGCCGCGTTCGGCAACGATGTCCGCGATCAGGTCGAGAATCTGTCCCTGGATGGTGACGTCGAGGGCCGTGGTCGGCTCATCGGCGACCAGCACGTCGGGCTGGCAGGCCAGTGCCATGGCAATGGTAACGCGCTGCCGCTGCCCTCCGGAGAACTGGTGCGGATAGGCATCGACGCGTTTCGCCGCATCGGGCAACCCGACACGATCCAGCAAGGCGATGGCCTGCTTGCGCGCCTCTGCCGCCGAACAATTGGTGTGGCGCCGCAATGGTTCGGCCACCTGACGGCCAATCGTGTGCATCGGATTGAGCGCGGTCATCGGCTCCTGGAAGATCATGCTGATGCGATTACCGCGCAGCTTGCAGTAATTCGCATCCGGCAGGCCCACCAATTCGCTGCCGTCGAGGCGGATGCTGCCACTGATGACGGCGCTGTCAGGCAAGAGGCCCATCAGCGCCAGCGCGGTGACGGATTTGCCGCATCCGGATTCGCCGACGAGACCCAGGGTCTCGCCGCGCCTCAGCGAGAAACTGACGCCGCGAACGGCCTGCGCGGGGCCGCGGCTGGTGTTGAGCCGCACGCCGAGGTTGCTGACTTCGATCAAAGGCGCGTTGGCGGACCCGGTCATGTTCAACGCTCCCGCGCCAGCCGGGGATCGAGCAGATCGCGCAACCCGTCTCCGAACAGATTAAGGCCGAGCACAGCGATGGCGATCGCAGCGCCCGGATAGACTGCCAGCATCGGCGACTGGAACAGCAGCGTCTGCGCATCGTTCAGCATGCGGCCCCAGGACGGTTGCGGCGGCTGCGTGCCGAGCCCGAGATAGGACAGCGCCGCTTCGGCCAGGATTGCGAGTGCGAACTGGATCGTCGCCTGCACGATCAGGATCGGCAGCACGTTGGGCAGTACGTGCTCGATCGTGATGCGAAAGCCGCCTTTGCCGCAGGCGCGCGCGGCCAGCACGAACTCCCGCGCCCAGATCGCATTGGCCGATCCGCGGGTCAACCGGACGAGGGTCGGAATCTGGAAGATGCCGATGGCGACGATCGAGGTCACCATGCCCGGGCCGAACACCGCCGCCAGCATGATGGCCGAGAGCACCGCAGGAAACGCGAAGGTGAAGTCGCTCATCCGCATGATGATTTCTTCGGTCCAGCTCTTGCGCGCGGCGGCGATCAGTCCAAGACAGACCCCGAAAGTGAGACCGATCCCGACGGCGATGATGCCAACCATGATGGTGGAACGGGCGCCTACCAGCAGCAGCGAGACGATATCGCGGCCGAGCACGTCGGTGCCGAGCCAATGCGCGGCCGACGGTGGTCGCAGCTTGGAGGCCACGTCGATTTCATAGGCCGACCACGGCGTCCAAACCAGCGACAGCAAAGCAGCACAGAGAACCATCAGGGTGAGCGTGCCGCCCGTGACAAAGCTGCGGTGGCGCAGCGCGCGCCGCCAGAAGCCGCTCGCAAGCCGCGGACGCGCGGTGGTGGCCCCAACTTCGACCGAGGCGCTCAGCGGGGTGCTCATAGGCTGTGTACCTTGATGCGCGGATCGATGAAGGCATAGAGCACATCAACCACAAAGTTGACGATGACGACCACAGCAGCCAGCAGCATCACGCAGTTGCGCACCACGATCAGGTCGCGATTGGCGATCGACTGGAAGATCAGCCGGCCGAGACCCGGCAGATAGAACACGTTCTCGATCACGATCGTCCCCGCCAGCAGGTTGGCGAACTGAAGGCCCATGATCGTCATCACCGGGATCATCGCATTGCGCAGCACGTGCTGCCACAAGACGGCGCGCTTGCTCAAACCCTTGGCGCGTGCGGTGCGCACGAAATCCTCACGCAGCACCTCAAGCACCGCCGAACGCGTGACCCTTGCGAGGATCGCCGCCTGCACCACCGATAGCGAGATCGCGGGCAGCAGCAGCGACTTGATCCCGGCAATGATGCCTTCGTCCCAGCCGGCAAATCCGCCGGCCGAAAGCCATTGCAGCTTCACCGAGAACAGCAGGATCAGCAGGATCGCGAACCAGAAATTGGGAAGCGCGATGCCGAACTGCGTCAGCGACATCACGCCCACATCGCCGAGCTTGTTGTGATTTGCCGCCGTATAGATTCCGGCAGAAAGGGCCAGCACGACCGTCATGGACATGGACAAGACCGCCAACGGAATGGTTAGCGTGAGGCGCTCCGCAATCAGGCCGGCGACAGGGGTGCCATAGGCATAGCTGTTGCCCAGATCGCCGGTCAGCATCCCCTTGATCCAATGCAAGTACCGATAGTACAGCGGCTGATCCAGCCCGAGCTTGACCGTCAGCGCCCGGACGGCGTCAGGCGAGGCATCCGCTCCCATCAGCATCTGCGCGGCGTTGCCGGGCAAGGCATCCAGAACGAAAAAGATGATGAGCGACGCGCCAACCAGCGTCGCCAGCAGCGTCAGAAAGCGGCGGAAAAGGAAGACGCTCAAGTCTCGATTCCCTCGTTGGCGGCCAGTCCCTTGCCGGTGATCAGGTGTGATGGCGGCCGCATTTTCGTTTAGCCGTCCAGCCCCGGCCACCGGCCAAGAAGATCTTGCGAGCCCTCGAACAACGCGCTGACGCGCAGCAGTTCGATGTCTCCACGGAACTTGCCGACGAGTTGAATGCCGATCGGCAGGCCGTCCGCATCAAAGCCACAGGGCAGACTGACCGCCGGATGGCCGGTCATGTTGAACGGCATTGTCCAGGGAAACCAGCTTGGCCGGACGTCGCTCAACACCCGCCCGTCGATCTCTATCGTGCCGAACAGGTCCTGATCGATCGGAAGCGCGGTGCGGGTGATGGTTGGCATCGCGAGAATATCGACCCTCTGCAACAAACTCTGAATCCGCCGGAACAGAGCCGTACGGTCAAACATCGCCTGCTGATAGTCAACACCGCTTACCTTCGTGGCCAGCGCCAGTTGCTTCATGAAGGTCTCGCTCAGCACATCGCCATGATCGGCCGCGAGCTTCTCGAATCGTGCGCGCCAAGCGGTGTGATTGATGGCCCGCCAGATCGGCTCCACCTCAAATCCGTCGGCGGACATCTCCTCGACCTCGGCCCCAAGGGCTTCCAGCCTGACAAGCGCCGCCTTGAATGCGGCTGCGACATCGGCCGCAACCGGCCGGCCTGAAGGCGCAAGGCAGAATGCAACCTTGCGCCCGCGCAAATCGCCGTTTGGAGCCGATCCCTCGACAAAATTCCATTGCGGGAATCCCATCGACCACGGATCGGAAGCGTCCTCTCCCGACATTGCCTGCATCATCAGGGCGGTGTCCGCGACGGTGCGCGTCATCGGGGTGACATAGGTCTGGTTGCCGAACGCGTCCTGCACCTGGCTGTGGGGAATGACGCCGTTGCTTTGCTTCAGCCCGACAACGCCGTTGCAGGCCGCCGGAATCCGCGTCGAGCCGCCGCCATCCGTCGCGATCGCCAGAGGCGCGATGCCGCTGGCAACGGCAACCGCCGCTCCCCCACTTGAGCCGCCGCTCGAGCGCGCGCCGCTCCAGGCATTGCGCGTGCGGCCGAACAACGGCGAATCCGTGAGGCACTTGGTGCCGAACTCCGGCGTCGTGGTCTTGCCTACGAGGATGGCACCCGCTGCCCGCATTCGCGCCACGGCAACCGCATCATGGTCAGGAACGTTATCCTTGTAGGGGACCGCTCCGAAAGTCGTTCGCACCCCCCGGGTATTGACCAGATCCTTCACGGTGAACGGAATGCCGTGAAGAAGACCAAGCGGCTCCCCGGCCATGACCGCACGCTCGGCCTTGCTTGCCTCGGCCATCGCCTCATCGCCGCAGAGCGTGATGAAGCAGTTCAACCCGGGCTGCATTCGCTCGGCGCGCGCAAGCACGGCACGCATGATCTCAACCGGTGAGGCGTCCTTGCGGGCAATTCGCGCGCGGAGTTCGGTGGCGGGCAGCAGGCAAAGTTCGTCGCTCATCGCGCTAAAATCCCAGGATCGAGTTGACGCTAAGATGACACCCGCATTGACTTCAGGTCCAATACCATCGCACAACCAAGCCATACGATTTTGGTATGGCAAAAATGACCTTCGGCGTCTCCGCTATTTCTTTGCCGTGGCAGAAGAACGCAGCGTTGGCCGGGGCGGCCGTCCGCCTGCGTATAGCGCAGCCGCCATTGTTGGTGCAGATCCGTAAGCTCGGGCACGGTGCCGGCGATGGTTTCAGCCCCATCGTCCCTTGACTGCGAAACTTTGGGTTCGTTCTGCCAAATTCATGCTCATGATCTCTTGACCGTTTGACAAGCGATGGCGCCTATTGCCTGATCACGGCGCGCGATAACTCGCCTCGTACCTTCCAAATTTCGCTGTTTCGAGCACCGCCCTGCGGATGGCTCCGCAAGGCGTTCGGGAGGAGGTGGCAGCTTGGTACTTAAAGGACCGAAAGCTCTGCCATAATTTGGTGAAGCGAAAAATGTTTTGATATGGTGAGGATCCTGGCCCGTTCATTCTGTTCTGCCGATTGGTACCTCCTAATTTCGTTTGTTACCCTGCAAGCTAACGAGCGCGCGAAAAGCGCGGTTGCGTCGAGCAACGGCTCGCGCTTCGTAGCGGTCAAGCTTGGTAAGTTGGGACAGAGCCCTACGTATGGCCTCGGAGAGGCGTTCAGGCCCTTCTGACGGCATGGTCTGGAACGGAAATGGTGTCAGCCCGGCTTTTCCATCAAGGAAAGCGAAGAAACTTTTCCGGATGACGGATGCAGGTGGAAACTCCACGGTTCCGAGCTCATAGGTGCGCTGGACCCAAGCAATCCGCAAAACCTTTATTCTCGCCAAAACGAAAACAGCATGCGCGGCATCCCGAGCATGTTGAAGGATGATTGGATTCGTGGTTTCCCCGGCCAGTTGGCGAGCGAGTATTTCAATCTCCGCCCGCGATTCGCGATTGAATACAGCGGCCGTGGCGATAAGCGTTGGTCCGTATGCGCTGCCGGCCGGCACGAGTTTTTGGTCCGGTGCTCTTGCGGGCATTTATACGGTTGGCGGTGACCTGTCGCTCGCTGGCCATTGGCTATTCCGCAGCTTCAGAATGATCGCCAGGCCGATCGCGGCTAACCCAGATTTGAATTTTCTGCTTGCTGGGCCATTTCCAACTTTTCACTTTGCTTTCGCCTTCAGCCCCACCTGGAAGAGGCTGGGCGGCCTGCGGCCCGCGGATGTACGCCAAGGCTGGCGGACATTCAACGGCCAATTTCCCACACGACAAGCGCTGCAATCGGATTTGTCATAGACGCTCCCAGCGAACCATCGCGTGCAAGGCCCGAATAAACCGGGCCACAGATGTTCTTTCATAGCGTTCGACTGCTAAAAGCTCTGGTACGGCTCGACGAAACGCCTCGGACAAACGCTCCGGTTCGTCGGGCGGCAGAGAAGGGAGCGGCTTGATCCGGCGCAGACGCGGCATTCTGCCGCCTTTCAACGCCCGGTCGATTTGCCGCATCTCGCGGGTGCTGAAAATAATGGAGTCCAGTTGGTTTAGCCAATAGGAACGATTCAACCGACCAACCAACGCGACGCGCTCGATGAGTGATAACTTGTATTGCGTGACTCGCTCGAGCTCAACAGTGGCCCGAGCGAGGTTTTGAGCGTCCTTGCGGGCCCTTTCGTCAACTTGATAATCCGCGAGCAGGCCAACGACCAGCTCGAATTCTTCCCCGCGAATTGCAGGTAGATCAACAGACAAGCCATGCCGGAACGCATTCGTGCTCGACCGTTTCTTACCCGAGCGCGAGCGCGGCCCAGTGCTCCGAGCTGCATTGCACCTGTTCGCCTCAATTTGGCGGGCACTGGTCACGCGTCCTGCTCTTTTTCATCGGCCGAGATCCCGTCGCAGTTTCGGCTCTTGTCCATTCCGTCGGTCTGCACATGATCCATTGCCTCACTGTGCGGGACTTGGGAGCGAGGACGGAGTTCGTTGAAGGTTCGCAGTAACTTTATTGCGCGACTTTGCGCGGATGCCCGGAGCCTGTCATTTGCCTGCAGGTCCGGTGCGCGAATTCGGAATGCTTCGGCATCGACATCACTTTCTTTCATCCCGAGCTGAGCCAAACGCTTTTGAATTTCCCGATTTGCCTCCGGATCGCTGAAGTATTTCGATGCAAGACCATTGGTGTCGATACCGTGAAAAAAGGATGTCGGCTCAATAAGGTTCTGCAATGCGGGCAAGCTGGCATTGTTTAAGATTCCGGACTCCAAGTTCTGGTGGCGCTCAACCTGCCAAAGCGCGTTTACGATCTGCCGCGCGACCAAGTGTTGAATTGGGGTTTGAGGACCTAGCTCGACGTAAATCTCGTTGCGGAACACTTCGAAGCCGCGTTTCGATTCCGAGCGCAAGAGAGCCGTCTTGAAGATGCGATCGAACGGATTTTCCGGCGGCTGCTTTCGTGATGCGGATCTGGACTTTGAGTTATGCTTCATGCCGTTTTTCCCAAAGAAAACGAGCTGCAGACAACATGGTCTGACAAGGTTCCCGATGTACCCCTCTGGGAAATGGAGCCGGCGACATTCGCCAAGCTCCACAGTGGCAACATTTACAACAAAAATTAACGACCCTCTAACGTATGCCGCCGTCAGGGCTGGCGATCTAACGTGGGCTTGCGGGCTTCATCGGCAAGGCCGCGAATTCGGTGCGACCACATTAAGCTCGGTCCAAAAAACGCGTGGGATTGATTCTGCAGAGAGAAATTGGGTTTGTTCTGCAAATCAGGCGAGCGAGCTACGACAGGGCGTCGTAGTATTTGCGGTCGCGGAGATTGCGCGGTTCAACTTCACCAATACCGTAGCCCGGTCTGCAAATTTTTTTGCGTTCCGCGCTAGGTGGTCCCCAACCATCCAGCCTTGGGCCCTAAGAGTGTAGCTTTTCATAAACTGATTCGCAGAGTTCAACGTCGTGCTCGGAATGTCCAGTGCGATCGCCGTGCTGGAAAAAGGACAAGATCCGGTCGACACGCGCAGCGCGCTGTTCGCTTTCGTGCGTCCGCCTGGCGCGCGCTGCGAGCCAGTACGCTGTCGAGCAGCGTTGACCAACCGCTACGCAGCTTCGGTGATCAGAATAGCAACAAGGGTTTTGCGATCGTGCTCACGAGTGAGTTCAGGAGAACGTCGAGATCACGCATCGAACTCCTCTTATGCCAGAGGCCTTCTTCTGAACCTTCTCCGCTCGCGCATAAGCGGTCATGGCTTAGCACGATTTGCTTTTCGTAGACGAACGCCGGGGCCGCCCCCGTTCTCGTCGATGAACTGGACGCCAGCATTCTCAAGGGCGCGTCTTACGACTTCGAGGGTAGCTCGACGCGGCCGGCTCCCCTCCTTTTCGAATTGGTGAATGGTCATGATGCCGACGCCGGCGCGATCAGCTAAGTTCTGTTGGCTCCAGCTAAGTAGGCCTCGGGCTGCTCTGCATTGGGCGGATGTAATCATTCCCTGATCATCCGCGACTCGATGTTTTTTTACAAATCCAATGAAAATTATTGACTCTGTAAACGATAAATATTATCGTTTATAATATTATTTTTAGGGAGAACTTGGATGTTGAAGCTGCAAAATGACCAAAGACGCTCCTTTATCGGTGGCAGCGACGCCCGGATCATCATGGGCGACGATGAGGCCGCCCTGCTCCGCCTGTGGCGGGAAAAGCGCGGCGAGCTCGAGCCCGAGGATTTTTCAAATAACCTGATCGTTCAACTCGGCACCACGACCGAGGACCTCAACCGGCGCTGGTACGAACGCAATACCGGCCAATTCATCACCCAGGTGCAGCGGCAAGTGTTTCATCCGATCAAGAGGTGGATGGCCGCCACCCTGGACGGCAGGGTCGAGGCGACCGGCGCGGTGTTCGAGGCCAAGTTCATGCTGCCGTGGTCGTTCTCGGAGGAAGTGGCAGCCGAGAAGCACATGGCGCAGCTGCAACACAATATGTGGGTCACCGCTTCGAGGACGGCGGTGCTATCTATCATCACCGGAGGCGGCAAATGGGTCGAGATGACCATTCCGGCCGATCCGCTCTACCAGCACCTGCTGCTCACGGCGGAGAAAAAATTCTGGCACTGCGTCCAGACCGGCGAGACCCCTCACCTGTTTGGTGTCGAGCCGCCTAAGCCGCGAATCGAAGCGGTCAGGATCGTCGACATGAGTGCCTCCAACTCCTGGGCGGAATTCGCAGGGGTGTTTTGCCGAACCCGGGCCGCCTTCGTCGATCACGAGGCCGCCAAGGGCGAGCTCAAGAAGCTGGTTCCAGAGGACGCGAAAGAGGCCAAAGGGCACGGCGT
>NZ_JAFCLS010000170.1 GCF_018131075.1 Bradyrhizobium sp. JYMT SZCCT0428
CGATGGTAAAGGAACGGTCAAACGAGCGGCAGCGGCAAGTATTACACGCTGATGCAAAAGGCTTCGCTGTCCCTCTTGCGAGGCAGGACGGCAACCCACGTATTGCCGCGTAAGGATGGCCGGGTGCTCGCTATCTCTGCCGCGAACCTTTGAGCGGCGCGGAAGGCGTCTAGTTCGTTATCGAATGGCAAGCCGCTCGGATCACTCGCGCTGTGCTGGCCCTGCAGGTCAAAGAAAAACCGACCCATATGGCGATCCTTTTTGAGGAACTGCCGCTGAATAAGCATCATCGAACACGTTCATTCACAAATCTTCCAGGCAACAGTTCTGTTTCACCTGACCCGAAAACTTTCACATAGAAGGTTCACGACGGGAAATCAGGTGGAAGACAATTTTAGTCATACTGGAATTGGCGCGTTCGACAGCCGCTAAGCACATTGCGAAGTCCGAATGGACCCTTGTTCGGGCCGGGGAATTGATGAGCACGATCAACCCACAAGGGAGCGCGCGCGATGTCGATTTTGGGGCTTCCAATTAATATCGAACTTCCTGCCGTGATCAATTTGCCAACGGACGGAACGATTGACACGTCAATCTTGCAGTTTCCATTCGCTATTACTGGCGCAAACGGGCTCCTGCACAACGTGGTCATTGTCGGCGGACAATTATTTCAGGTCAACGACGATGCAAGTCTGACCTTACTTCAGGTCGATGCAAATTTGTTAGATGGTACCATCCTTGCGGATTTGCTGGTTGGCTTGCCCGGCAACAATCTCATCCTTGGAAATGGCGGAGATGATACCATTGCTGGTGGTGTTCTCAACGACCTGATAGCCGGCGGAGATGGCGCCGACACAGTCACCGGAGGCACTGGCGATGACGCGCTGTACGGCGGCGATGGCAACGATAGTCTCGATGGCTCCGGTGGCAATGATTTGCTTGATGGTGGGGCCGGCGCCGACACGATGGTCGGTGGCACGGGAAATGACGCTTACATAGTCGACAACCCTGGTGACGTGGTCACCGAATTGCCCGGTGAGGGTATCGATACAGTGTACAGCAGCGTCAATTACGCCCTCACTCCGAACGTCGAAAATTTAATTTTGATAGGCTCGGCCACCGTCGGATCGGGAAATAATCTCGACAACGTACTTATTGGGAACGCGACGCT
>NZ_JAFCLS010000171.1 GCF_018131075.1 Bradyrhizobium sp. JYMT SZCCT0428
CGCAGGCCCGGTCGGTTACGGACCGAGCGGGAGCAGCGCGCCGGGCAAGCCGCGGATCAGGTCGGCTTCGGGACATGCCGCGGCAAACGCAAGGCGAATGCGGCTCGTGGTCTCGACGACACGGGCGGCGATTTTCAAGAGCCGAAGACGCAGCGTCGCGAACTCGGCAGCGGCCAATTCCCGGGCTTTGGGAATGGCGTCGCGCACGGTCAGCATCAGCCAATAAGCGGCCGTATGGAGCACGAGACGGACCTGGTTGGCGAGCGCCGAACGGCAGCTGGTGCGATCGGAGGCGAGCTGCGTCTTATGCAGCTTGATCAGATTCTCGGCTTGGCCGCGCGCGCAATACAGGCTGTCGTAGATCCACTCGGCCGAGCCGACATCGAGGCTGGTGACGACGAAGCGGATGTCGAGGCCGAGCATCGTCGCCTCAATACGGGCGACAGTGCGCCGTTCGCGATCCCAGGACTTTGCCTTGTGGCGCGTCTCGGTATAGCCACGCAGAACCGGCAGGTTCTCGATGGCGCGTCGGGTGCGGATGTCGTCGGCGACCTCGTCGACTTTTCTGGCGAGAGGCTTGGTGCCGGACAGACCGAAGATGTAGTCGATGCCGTTGGTCTCGCACCACGCCATGGCCTCCGGCCGGGCATAGTGCCCGTCGCCACGGAACGTAATTTGCGTGTTGTGCCATCGCGTCCGGATATGCCGTACCAGGCGGCGCAGATGGGCACGCACCTCGACGCCGCCCGGCGTCTTGCCGGGCCGCAGCACGACGGCCACGGGCCGGCTCTTCTCCGTGTCGTAGACGTGGATCGGCAGAAAGCAGCGTTCGTCATAATGAGCGTTGAACAGCGAGAGCTGCTGATGGCCGTGGACGACGTCGCAGGTATCATCGATGTCGAGCGTGACGGATGCCGGCTCGCGCGGGTAGCTATCCATCCATGCGTCGACCAAAATGTAGGTCAGTCGGATCACGTCGCGCAGGCGCGGAGCATTCTCCAGCCGCGACAGCGTCGGCTGGGAACACAAATCCCGGCCCGTGTCCGGCAGCCGTCCGCAGGCCAGCTTGAATGCCGGATCGGACCGCAGATGATCGAGGTCGTCGGCGTCCTCGTAGCCGCAGCAGATCGCGAACATGCGAGCGCGGAGCATATCGACCAGGCT
>NZ_JAFCLS010000172.1 GCF_018131075.1 Bradyrhizobium sp. JYMT SZCCT0428
TCGGCTCTGTCGTTGTATGCGTTGACGTAGGCATCGATGTGTTCCTGAAGCTGCTTGAGGCTCGTGAAGGAGGTGCCGCTGAGCGACTGCCCCTGCAAGATGGAAAACCATACTTCGACCTGATTGAGCCATGACGCACTTGTCGGCGTGAAATGAAATTGCACGTTGGGGTGGGCCTTGAGCCAGTCCTCGTTCTTTTTATGGGTGTTGAGGTTGTCGAGGATGACGTGAAGCTTGCGGTTCGGAAAAGCCGCGGTGACGCTGTTCATGAAATCGAGAAACTCGACGCGGCGCCGGCGTTTTGAATGGGTCGCGATGATCTTTCCGGTGGCGACTTCGAGCGCCGCAAACAATGTTGTGGTGCCATGCCGCTTGTAATCGTGGCTTTGGCCGGTCAAGGCGCGGCCATTGGGCAACTTCAGATAACCCTGCGCTCGCTCCAAAGCCTGGATCGAGGGCTTCTCGTCCACGCACAGCACAATGGCCTTCGCCGGCGGCGCGACATAGAGGCCGACAACATCGGCGGCTTTGGCCGTAAAGTTCGGGTCGTTGCTCTCGCACCAGGACTTGCGAGCCACCAGGTCAATCTTGTGGCTGCGCAGGAACCGCCAGACATATTGGACATCGACATCGCCCAGCGCCTCGGCCAGCAGGGGGCCGGTCCAGCGCGCAAACCCTTGCGGTGGCGGCTTATCCAGCAGCTTCAGAATCCGCTTGTCGGTCGTCTTCGTATAGATCGGCTGCTTGCCAGGCCGCGGCTTGTCTTGCAGCCCTTCAAGGCCATGGTCGGCATAGCGATGCCGCCAAAGGCTGACAATCCGCGGCTGGACCCCAACTTCCTTGGCGATCGACCGGGTGCTGCGCCCATCCGCCGCCAACAGAACTATCCGCGCCCGCTTCAAATCGCGCTGCAACGTCACCGGTGAGCGACAGCACGCCTCAAGCACCTTGCGATCTTTCCTCGAAAGGTGGACTTCTCTTGCTTCGGGTATCATCCCGACCTTGAATCACGACTCACGTTCCAAGAAAAGTGGGTACTAGTGCGCTGTGGCGCGAGGAGGTCACCGCGCTGCATGAAGCGGAGTTTTCCGATGTCGAGCTGACCCATCTCTATGTCGACAACGCCGCGATGCAGATCGTGCGGGCA
>NZ_JAFCLS010000173.1 GCF_018131075.1 Bradyrhizobium sp. JYMT SZCCT0428
GCCGATACCAACGAGGAAGCGGCCAACAGCCAGGCGCTGTCGACCCGCCAGTCGATCGCGGTGTCCGCGCTGGCGCTCGCCAACCAGTCGCAGCAGAGCGTGCTCCAGCTCCTGCGCTGATTTCGACGACATCTTGAGCGGCGGGGGAAACCCCGCCGCTTCGGACCACTGACAAACCCCTTGAGTAACCCCGATCGAAAAAGATTGGGACAACGACCGTCCTCCCATTTCACACCAGAAAGGTCTGAAACATGTCCATCGTTCTCTCGGCTTCGGTTCGCCAGAACCTGCTCTCGCTCCAGTCCACCGCCGACCTGCTGTCGACCACCCAGAATCGCCTTGCGACTGGCAACAAGGTCAATTCGGCGCTCGATAACCCCACCAACTTCTTCACCGCGCAGGGCCTCAACAACCGCGCCAGCGACATCAACAACCTGCTCGACAGCATTGGCAACGGCGTGCAGGTTCTGCAGGCCGCCAACACCGGCATCACCTCGCTGCAGAAGCTGGTCGATACCGCGAAGTCGATCGCCAACCAGGTGCTGCAGGCTCCCGCCGGTTATACGACCAAGTCGACAGTGAGCTCGACTGCGCTCGCCGGCACCGCGGACGACCTCGTTGACGGCACCGTCCTCGACGCCACCGACCAGCTGCAAATCGCGGCTACCGCTGGCCATGCGGCAGTCAACTTCACCTTCACTGCCACCACGTCGCTCGCTGACTTGAATGCGGCGCTGGCGACCAGCAATCTGTCGGCCAGCCTCGACAGCACCAACCAGCTCGTCATCAGCACCACCAATGATACGGCGTCGTCCACGATCGGTGCGGTTACGTTCACCAACACCGGCGGTGGCACCGTGACCTTTGGGGCCGCCGGCAGTGCGCCGGTTGCCGACGCGGCTTCGCAGACCATTCGCGCGAGCCTGGTAAAGCAATACAATGACATCATCACCCAGGTCACGACGACTTCTCAGGATGCCTCGTTCAACGGCATCAACCTGCTGAACGGTGACGATCTCAAGCTGACCTTCAACGAAACCGGCAAGTCCACCCTGAACATCAAGGGCGTGACCTTCAACGCAGCGGGCCTTGGCCTCGCTTCGCTGACCTCGGG
>NZ_JAFCLS010000174.1 GCF_018131075.1 Bradyrhizobium sp. JYMT SZCCT0428
ACTGACCCAGTTGGGCGGCCTTTTGCGCCAGTCAAGGGAATGTTGTTTCCCTACGAAAACTCATCCCTTTGGTTGCGTCTCTCCTCCTTTGTCCGCCCTATGGCAGCCTTGAGCTCGTGCAATTCGATGAACGTATCGGCCTGCCTACGCAATTCGTCAGCGACCATCGGAGGTTTCGTTCGCATGCTTGATACTAGCGTGACGCGAGGACCGATGCGCTGGATTGCTTCTACAAGGCGACGAAAATCCCCGTCCCCGGAAAACAACACTATGTGGTCGACATACTTCGCAATCTCGAGCGCATTGACTGCGAGTTCAACTCCAATATTGCGCTTGTATTTCCGCCGGCCCTGAACATCGTCGAACTCTTTAACCGATGTCGTACGCACTGTGAAACCGTTATATTCGAGCCAATCGATGAGGGGCCGGGTCGTTTCAAATTCTTCAGCGATGATCGTGTAGTAATAAGCACGCACTAGCACGCCGCGCGCCCCGAACTCGGCAAGAAGCCTCCTAAAATCAATGCTGAAGTCCAAGGCTTTCGCCGTGTAATGAAGGTTCAGGCCGTCGACAAAGAGCGCCACTTTTTCGGACATCGCCCCAACTCCCTTGATGCCGATAGAACTGCGGCGCATTACGGTCAAACTAAGATTACCGGCAGGGTAGCGAGTTTTGTCCACTGGCTACGGCGTCGGCGCGTGTGTCGCTTGGGGTGCATCTGCGGTCGCGCGGACAATTCCTTTATCACTGGGCTCAGCGAACCGCTGAGTGCAATTGATATCCGGGCCACTACGGTCAGCCCGATGGAGTACCTCCAGCCCTCCCTGAGCTTCCGGTTAAACCTAAGTCCAACTTCGATTCACCGCGACTACATCGAACCGATAGACGCCTAAGCTTTGTAGCCGCGTGTTGCTCGTATCTGCCTCGGTCACCCGGCCGTAGTCTCCTCAACCGTCGGGTCGCTCAGAAACATGACTAAGGCCACACGGGCGTTATCCGTATGGCCTTTAGCCGGGACTGTCCCGCTCCTCGCATGGATTCCGTCACCGGCTAGACAACAGCGAAACAAGCGGAAGCGTTCCCGAACCGCGCGGCAGTGCTTTCAGTACAAA
>NZ_JAFCLS010000175.1 GCF_018131075.1 Bradyrhizobium sp. JYMT SZCCT0428
TTTGTACTGAAAGCACTGCCGCGCGGTTCGGGAACGCTTCCGCTTGTTTCGCTGTTGTCTAGCCGGTGACGGAATCCTTGCGAGGAGCGGGACAGTCCCGGCTAAAGGCCATACGGTGTAACGCCCGTGTGGCCTTAGTCATGTTTCTGAGCGGCCCGACGGTTGAGGAGGCTACAGCCCGGTGACCGAGGCAGATACGATCAACACGCGGCTACAAAGTTTAGGCGTCTATCGGTTCGATGTAGTCGCGGTGAATCGAAGTTGGACTTAGGTTCAACCGGAAGCTCAGGGCTAGAGGTACTCCATCGGGCTGACCGTAATGGCCCGGATATGAATTGCACTCAACGGTTCGCTGAGCCCAGTGATAAAGGAATTGTCCGCGCGACCGCAGATGCACCCCAAGCGACACAAGCGCCGACGCTGTAGCCAGTGGACAAAACTCGCTGCCCTGCCGGCAATCTTAGTTTGACCGTAATGCGCCGCAGTCCTATCGGCATCAAGGGAGTTGGGGCGATGTCCGAAAAAGTTGCGCTCTTTGTCGACGGCCTGAACCTTCACTACGCGACGAAAGCCTTGGACTTCAGCATTGATTTCAGGAGGCTTCTTGCCGAGTTCGGGGCGCGCGGCGTGCTAGTGCGTGCTTTTTACTACACGATCATCGCTGAAGAATTTGAAACGACCCGGCCCCTCATCGACTGGCTCGAATATAACGGTTTCACAGTGCGTACGACACCGGTTAAAGAGTTCGATGATGTTCAGGGCCGGCGGAAATACAAGCGCAATATTGGAGTTGAACTCGCAGTCAATGCGCTCGAGATTGCGAAGTATGTCGACCACATAGTGTTGTTTTCCGGGGACGGCGATTTTCGTCGCCTTGTAGAAGCAATCCAGCGCGTCGGTCCTCGCGTTACAGTAGTATCAAGCATGCGAACGAAACCTCCGATGGTCGCTGACGAATTGCGTCGGCAGGCCGATACGTTCATCGAATTGCACGATCTCAAGGCTGCCATAGGGCGGACAAAGGAGGAGAGGCGCAACCAAAGGGATGAGTTTTCGTAGGGAAACAACATTCCCTTGACTGGCGCAAAAGGCCGCCCAACTGGGTCAGT
>NZ_JAFCLS010000176.1 GCF_018131075.1 Bradyrhizobium sp. JYMT SZCCT0428
GTGCCAGTTCTTACTCGCCGTTCGTTCGCGAAGTGCTAGTCTTAGCCATTGCACAAGGCATGTTCTCGGTGGGGTCAAATGCGACGACGCGAGTTCATCACACTTTTTGGCGGTGCGGCGGCGTGGCCGGTCGCAGCGCGAGCGCAGCAGCCTCCAATGCCAGTAGTCGGAGTAGTTTCCATCTCGGATCGCGAAACGATCTTTCAAGCGACTTGGCATCAGGCGTTCCTTCAAAGACTGAGCGATCTGGGCTGGACGCCGGCTCGCAATATCTCGATCGAATACCGTTTCGCCGACAACGACCCAAACCGGCTACCAGCCTTGGTGAAAGACTTGGTTCGTCTAAAGCCGGACGCGATTTATGTCCCAACGCGTCCAGCTCTCCCCGCCGTCAGGGAGGCCACCACTACTATACCGATCGTTTTCGTATCGTTCGGCGATCCGATTTTCGAGGGATGGGTATCAAGCCTTGCAAAGCCGGGTGGCAATCTCACCGGCGTCGCCGGTTTGTCTCCGGAGCTTGCGGGAAAACGCCTGGAATTGCTGCGGGAACTTACCCCTAGGCTTGCGAAGGTCGCCATCCTACATAATCCAACAAATCGAAGCGAGGAGGTCGCCATCCGCGCCACCGAGATGGCCGCGCAAAATCTAGGTTTGTCCGTCTTCGTCCAACTCGCGAGCGATTCGGGCGAATTCGAGCTCGCAATTAGTGTGCTCGCTCGGAGCGGTGCAGAGTCGATCATCGTATTGCCCGATCCAATGTTCAATGCACACCGTGCAAAGCTAGTGCAACTCATTGGGCAATCTCGGTTGCCGGCCATTTATATGGAGACGGGTTTTGTGGCCGCAGGCGGCCTCATTAGTTACGGGCCAAATTTCTCGGATATGTTTCGCAAATCGGCGGACTACGTTGACAGAATTCTGAGGGGCGCCAAACCGGCTGATCTGCCCGTTCAACAGCCAACCAAGTTCGAGCTGATCGTCAATCTCAAAACTGCAAAAACGCTCGGCCTCACCATCCCGCCAACACTGCTCGCCCGCGCCGACGAGGTGATCGAATGAAATTCGCATTTGGTGCGGTGCATGAGTCCGGATGTGGCAC
>NZ_JAFCLS010000177.1 GCF_018131075.1 Bradyrhizobium sp. JYMT SZCCT0428
GCGTCTGCATCGGCGCTTTTTCCATTTTTTACGTATGCATCCGACGACCGCGTCTTATCTATCGCCTCGTGTTTTGCGAATAGTGTGACCGTAAGTTTTTAAGGCCATCAGGACGTACAGTTAGATCCCGTTCTGTAGCAAAGCGTTTTTAGGATCCGAGTACAGCGTCGATCAATTCGTTCTGGCGGTACGGTTTCATTAGAAATGTGGTGTTCGTAGGAACGTAAGGTGGTCCCGTCCCTGAAACAATTACGACGTTCAAATGCGGAAACTTGCGCTTGGAGTGTTCCGCAAGCTGAACTCCGGACATGTCTCCCGGAAGGCTGACGTCAGTGACTAGAGCGAGAAGCTCCGTGCCTGAGGTCACAACGACGATTTCAGCCGCTTCAGCCGTGCTGCACTCCACAACTTCAAGCCCATTGTCTCTCAATAGATCGGCTATGGCCTCGCGCTGGAACAGATCATCTTCCACTACGACGGCAACAAAATTCGACATACCAGCCTCCAAATTGGAGAGCTAATACACCAACCCGTAATTGGTTCAGATCTCAGCAAGAGCCGTCACAAGGCAATCGTATTGTGGGAACTTCAATGCTTCCTAGCAGGATGTGTCCGGCAGTCGAACGTGGGGGTGCGCTACGCATCTGGTTCATTCGAGCAACCCCGCTTTCCGAAGGCCGTCGATCAGCAGAGGCGAGTTTGATTGCCCACCCCGAGCGATCTAACCTGATAACGGAAACGCGGGATCGACCTCAAGCAGACGAGGCCACCGGGTCAGAGCTTCCGCATCACGCCCCTGGCAAACTCAACCAGCATTCCGTCACCGGTCGTCTTGACGATGCTGCCGCGATAGGAGGATCAACAATGGCTTTTCTGGCTGCCTTGAGCCGGGCTAGGGTGCCTTCTTCGTCAGCGCCCATGAGGCGGCCTGCGACATCTGCGCCGGAACCGCCGCCCATCGCCGTCTGACCGGTCGCCTGCCAAAAAAGCCTCCGAACCCCAAATTGGGCTCGCCTTATCAAGCATGTCGGACAACCTTTCGAGCGTTCTGAATGCGTGAATCTAAAGCTGATTGGCCCGCAGGCCCGCGGC
>NZ_JAFCLS010000178.1 GCF_018131075.1 Bradyrhizobium sp. JYMT SZCCT0428
GCTTCTTGCCCTGAGCCTTGCGACGCGCATTCTCGGCCAGATCCGCCATCACGAAGAACGGCCGCCGGGCATGGACCCAGCAAGCGGCTTCCAGGATCGGACCTGCGTTGCGGCCGGCACGATCGCGTGAGTAATGGAACACCGCCCCCCGGCGGGGCTTGCCCGACAAAAGGCTTGTCGTCGCGCACATTCCCGGATCCGGCCGGTGTCGGTCTTGCCTTTGGCTAGGACCGGGACCGTGGTCGCAAAGCAGTGGCCTTCAGCCCAGCTATTAATGCAACTCAGGAAGGCCACGAGGCAGTTCGTTATAAAGGCACCCCTCTGAAACATCGAGCGTAAGGCCGCGATAAGCGGAGCAGCCGACGTATCGTTAGGCGCCTAGCAGGAGATTGCTGGGCTGTGCGCTCGTGTCGACCTACAAACCAGGCAACAATGGGCGACCAGCAAGCGTGTGCGAAATGCGCAAGGTCAACCGACTGAATTTGCCAAAGAAAATTGGGTTCGTTCTGCGAGATTTGGAGACGCGCCGATTACGAGTCCGTCGGAGCTGAAAAGCATTTACTTCTTGCGGGTCTGACGCTTTTGCGTTCCGGCTAAGCGCACTCCGGGTCCACCGTCGTTTTCTTCGATGAATTCGATGCCGGCCGCGGCGAGTGAACTCAAGATTTTTTCGGCAGTCTGACCGCGCCCTCCCAACGGACCATCATTAGCTTCTAACCGCTTAATCGTCGGAATAGACACGGCCGCAGCTGCAGCTAGCTGCTCCTGCGACCAGTCCAACAGTGCCCGTGCAGCCTTAATTTGCCGAATTGATACTTTTAGTATTGACTTTGAGGCCGACATAAATGATACTTTCAGTATCGATTGATCCTATTAGTAGAATCAGTAGGAGACTCGCAATGTCAGGCGCCTTTGCCAACTCCCATTCATCGCTGGATCGCCGCGCCTTCATCGGCGGCTCCGATGCCCGGATCATTATGGGCGACGACGAGGCCGCCCTATTCCGGCTGTGGCGCGAAAAGCGGGGTGAGGCCGAATCCGAAGATCTCTCGAACAACCTGATCGTCCAGCTCGGCACC
>NZ_JAFCLS010000179.1 GCF_018131075.1 Bradyrhizobium sp. JYMT SZCCT0428
TTATCGTCTGCCATGATTCCATCAATGATCGAAGATTGGAATAATCCGATAGCGTGGACGTCAGACCGTCTCCTTACTGATCGCGCGGTAAGGTTGATTTGTTAGCTTAACATCCATCGTTTCGGCTGGCCGGTCTTAGGATGCGTGAAACGTGCGTTTCGTACTGAGGCCGTCACGCATTTCGCTCCTCCGAGCGCGCGATACCCCACGTCTGCGATAAAGACGCTGTAGCCGAGCGTAGATTGCCTGCGGTGTTCGTTGAAGTACTGAGGCGATCTGAGGCGCCTCTTTCCCGTTATCCATGAGGGTGCGCAGCGCGGCATCCTCGGCGGCCGACCATCGTCTACTCGTCGAGCGCATCATCGTTCGGCTCAGTCGTGGAGAACGACACGCCGAGGCGCGTTCCCTTTCGCCAAATGACGCTGCATGGGTAGGATTTCTTTTTCCGGACGACGATCAAAGTGAAATGGTCGGGGATCAGGCTGTACGGGCCGACGTCTAAGGCCGCGCCGGCTTCTGAGAAGTTGCGAAGGACGCAAGGCACGGATAGTTGTTCGAACCTGATCAAACCGGTTTCGAGAACTCGGTTGCGGGGCGTCTTGCGCGCTTCCGCGTCTGCCTTTGCAATCGTCGCCATCGGTGGCACCCGTGTTCTGATCGTTAAACTTGGGGCCAATCCGTAAAGCGTTGGTAAACGATTTTGAAGCTTCTCCCACACCGTTAAAGTGTAGTTAACAGAGAGCCGCCGGGGGCAATCCCCAGCGGGTATTGCTTGCCCGTTAACTGACGATAGAGAAGTCAGAAGCCGTCAACGTTCCAGCGGTGGCACCGTTCAGCCAGACCGCAGTGTCCGCATCGACCTGCACGACGAAATAAGCGCCGTTCTGATACGAGTGGGAAAGCACATCGGCAAAGGATGTGAAGCCTGTGCCGCTCATCTGGACCGTGTCGGTTGAAGCGTTCCAGTCCTGCACGACTTGAACGCTGGGTATGTCATCAGAGATGTA